>NZ_JAGHRK010000001.1:0-1933250 GCF_017743835.1 Labrenzia sp. R5_0
TGCCTGAGGTGGGGGCGGGTGGGAGGAAGAACCAGCCCCGGAATTGACTTTCAGACCACGTAAAGACTGACCGGCGGTTTCCCGGACTTTGCCGTTCGGTTGGCCGCGTCGCCTTCGCTCATGAACCCGGCGCTGCTTGCCTGGCGGTAGATAAGATCGCCCGCGTGCCCGGCCTCCATGACCAGCGCCTGCTGGCTGCAAAGCGAGGCCAGCGACAGGCCCAGACGGCGGAAATGCGCACGGCGATAGCAGTAGACGGCAAGTGCCGCGCGCTGCTGTTCCGGCAGTTGGCATCCGACATCAGTCACCGCGTTCAACGTTGCATCCAGCAACCGTTTCAGCAAATCGTCCGATACCGGACAGGCTTCCAAATCTGTTGATCCCGATGGCCGCATTGACCTTCTCCTAATAGATTGAGAAAAGTATTTAGGAGTAAGATTAATGATTTGTTAAACGCAAAGTCGGGTCCAATAAAAAGGAATTATAAGGATAAATCTGCTGATGTTGCCATCAAGTAACTTCCATTGTTTCTTTTATCAGTTCCTCCAGTTTGTCCCTGGTAACTGTACGCAAGGATTCCGCCTTATCCAGTATGCTCTCGGCTTTCATGAAGTCCAGAACGCGGATGGAGTCATGGGGCGGGCTGACCAGGATATCCGGTTGATCTGATTTCAGTTTTTGCTTTGTGATGGTCTGCATCAGGATCTGGGAAGAGCCGAACAGGGAATCCAGCATGCTGATGTCATCCTTGTTGTCTCGCGGCACCGGCGCGCCAACGACATCAACGGCAATGACGATGTCGCAACTCGCCCTGAGCCCGTCGAAAGGCAGTGGATTGACGACGCCGCCGTCGATCAGAAACCGGTCGCCATAGCGCACGGGTCTGAAAACCGCGGGAATCGCAATCGAGGCGGCCAGGGCAGGCAGCAAGGGGCCACTTTCAAAATCCACTTCCTCGCAGCGATAGAAGTCCGTTGCCAGCATACGCAGCGGAATGTCCAGGTCTTCGAACGTTTCGGACAGATAGTCCGAGACAAACACTTCCAGCACGCGAAGCGGGTCGAACTGCACCGGGCCGCCACGGAACACATCTGCGAACTTGCGTGGTCTCAACTGCCACAGGCGCGACAACACACTGTTGCGATCGGCAAAAATCTCCAGCGCAATGTCGCGGATTTCCTGGCCACTGCGACCACTGGCATAGGCCGCCCCCATCAGGGCACCGATGGACGTGCCGTTGATCCGGACAGGTTTTATGCCCAGGTCATCCAGCGCTTCCAGAACGGGGATGTGGGCGAGGCCGCGCGCACCGCCGCCGCCAAGGGCAAGACCGATTCTGGGGGAGGAGGTAGAGGGCATGGCGCGGGTCCGGCATTGAGAGCGTTACTTCCTGCACATGGGGGCTGACGCGCGCCTTGCCAACCTTGCAACTGCCTGCAACGGCAGTTGCGAACAGGAAAACCCTCTCAGTGCCGGAAAAACTCAGATCACGAAGTATAGATCGTCCGCGGCTTCCGACATCCAGTCCGTTGCATGATCAAACGGCATCGGCCGGGCAATCAGGTAACCCTGGATCGAGAAATCGCCCATCATCCGAAGCCGGTCGTATTGCTCTTCGGTTTCAACGCCTTCGCAGACAATGCCGATGTTGAGCGATCGGGCCAGGTGGATGAGCTGGTTGACGATCACTTCCTTTTTCGGGTCCTGAAGCATCTGGCGCGTGAAGGAACGGTCGATCTTGAGCCCGTTTATCGGCAAGTCCGAGACATGGGAGAGGGATGCATAGCCGGTGCCGAAATCATCCAGCTCGATATGAACGCCCAGCTCGAAGAGCTGCCGCAGCGCAGCCAGGTGGCCTGACCGGTTGTCGTTCAGGAACACCGATTCCAGAACTTCGGCGGTGATCCGTTCCGGTCCGACATTGTGCTTTTCCATCGCGGCCTTGAAGTGCTCGAGCAGCAGCCCGGACGACAGGTGCGATGGCGAGATGTTCACGGAGATGCGGCCAAAATCGAGGCCCTGGTCGATCCAGTGCCGGGCAGCGGCAAAGGCCTTGTCGATGACAATCTCACCCAGGATCGGCGCCAGACCGGATTTTTCCACGACCGGCAGAAAGTCTCCGGGCGAGACCGTGCCGCGTTCGGGGTGTCGCCAGCGTACCAGCGCTTCGATGCCGGTGACGGCCTGAGTGCGCAGGTTGACCTGCGGCTGGAACACGAGGAAGAACTGGTCGTTCTTGACCGCGTCCTTCAGTTCCAGCTCGATCTGTGCTTCCGTTTCGCTGTCTGTGCGCATATCCGGACGGAAGAAAGTATACCGGTCCTTGCCGTTTTCCTTGGACTGGTAAAGCGCGAGATCGGCATTGACCAGAAGCGTGTCGAAGTTGTCACTGTCCTCCGGGCACAGTGCCAGTCCCATGCTGACGGTCGGCCAGAACCTGTTGCCGTTGAACTCCATCGGCATCCGCATGATCCGGCGTGCCCGTTCGCACAACTCGTTGGGATCCGACGTTCCGCTTTCCGCCAGAATGACGAACTCGTCGCCTCCCCAGCGATAGGCCGTGCCCAGACCACGGCAGACTTCGCGCAGCCGGCGGCCCGTCTCTTCCAGGCAATGATCGCCGGCAAGATGGCCGAGCGTATCGTTGACCCGCTTGAAACCGTCCATGTCGACGTGAACCAGGAACGCCGGCTTCTCGCTTCGGGCGAAACGCTCCTTGGCATCGCGCTGGCAGCCGGCGCGGTTGGACAGTTTGGTAAGGGGGTCGAAATAGGCCAGGCGCTCCGCCCGGACCTTGGCTTCGCGGGTTTCGTTTTCCCGCTGCACCCGTTCGGAAACATCATTGGCAATGGCCACGAACAGGTCGCGGTCCTGATCGCGGAGAAGCTGTACCCTGAGATCGACCGGATATTCCGTGCCGTCCTTGCGCCGGTGAACGCTTTCGACCGACAGGTTGTCCCGATGTCCTTTCAGGAGGGGCGCGACGTGGCGCCGGACCGTGTTCGGGTCGTAAACGGGATCGATATCGCCGATCTTCTGGGATTTCAGCTCTTCGATCGTGTAGCCGAGATTGGCCAGGGCGCAGCGGTTGGCATATTCGATCTGGAAGGTTTCCGCGTCGAGGATGTAGATCTCGTTGAGCGAGGATTCCAGAATGTTGGCCAGCAGATGGTTCCTGCGTTCTGCCAGGCACCGGTCGGTGATGTCGTGAACGGTCCCGATCACCTTGGATGCCTTGCCGTCCCGACCGGCAAGCACATACCCGCGAACGTGCAGGTACTGGATGGTGCCGTCGTCATGCACCAGCGGGTGTTCGGTGTCGAATTCACCGCAGGATTTCACCGCTGCGTTGACCGCGTCCAGGGTTTTCTTCCGGTCGTCACCGGGAATACGATCAAAGAGATAGGCCTGGATCTCGTTTGCCGGAAGGTTCGGTGGGATCTTCATGACCCGGTAGTATTCTTCCGAGCCTAGGATTTCGTTTGAAGCGATATCGCGTTCCCAGCTGCCCACATGCGCAATCCGCTGGGCTTCGATAAGCTGAAGCGTGCTGCTTTCCAGCTTCAGGGTGTTGTCCAGAACTTCTGCCTCGAGGCGCGAACGCGTCAGCTGCACGGAGGACTGAAGGCGGGACAGGAGACGGAAGACCACCGTCCAGGCGAGCAGCGCCAGACCGATGCCTGCCATCAGTGAAAGCAATGTCCCCTTGGCAAAGTCCCAGATGTTGTCCGTGATGTCCTTTACCAGCAGAAGCTTCACGTCGTTGTTCGGGGTTACGACCATAATTGGCAGATCGCGAACCATGAACACCTTGCTGTTCTGGAGGAAGAAGCTGTTGAAGCCGGCGAAGTGGCCGTTGGAGGCGATCTTGCTGAAGTCGAAGCCGGTCGGCGTCAGATTGCCCAGCACCTTGTAGTGAACCGTGCTGGAATCACCTGCTTCGGCGACTTCGCAGGCCTTGACGATCTGGGCATTGACCGCGGAACTGGCCAGCGCGAGCGATTGTTCGATATTGATCGCGAGTTTCAGATACCCGATCCGGGATCCCTCAACGAGCCAGGGTTTCAGCACGCTGACGATGAATTCGTTGTTGCGGCCGAGTTCGATAGCATCGACTTCGCGAAAACGATTGGAATTCAGTTCGGTCTCGAAGCTGGCGGAATCCTGTGCCGGGGTGGCATTGCTTTGCGCGCGATAGACGATCTGCTGGTCGGCGGAATAGATGGTCAATTCCGCAATATTGAGATCGGCAGCTTTTCCGGCAAAGACCCTGTCGGCAACGGCCTTGATGTTGGCGGTGTCTTTCTTGCGGATGGCTGTCTGCAGATCGGTGTCGGCGCTGACAACACTGACTGCCTGATCGAGCGTTTGTTCCCCCAACGCTCTTTGATGCATCAAAAGACGTTCAGTCGTCCGGACGATCAGGTCCTGCGGCTCGCTCAGCGTACGATATTCCGTCACCACGTTCTGGAGCGTCAGGACGGCAACTGTCAGGCAGAGAAACGACAGAAAAACGACGCGAAGGGGTTTTTCGAAACGGGTTTCGTCCTTGCACCACCGCGCCAGGATCTGGTCAAGAATGGCACTCGGACTTCGCGCGCGCGCAATTGTGCGCGATTTCTCGTCGCGCAAGTCCTTGTCTTGCCAAAACTCTTGCTTGCCCACGCGTTGCACCCGTTCCCCCGAGCAGCCGTAGCTCCTCTTTGATCGGCAAGGACAGTCCGCTGTTTGTTATGGTCACCGGGCACGGCGAAGTTATGCAAACCATCACTGCCAATTTTCTCAATAGGCTGTATTGGTTAAATTGTATTGAATGTGTTCCTTAAGGCTTATTAAGAATAGAATTCATCCGAGAGGAAATCTTCCAGTCTCAAGATCAAATGTATTTGCGCTGAGCCTGATGATTGGCGATGCAGCAAAATAGTTTGATCTAAATCAGACGATCACCTTTGAGCGTCACCAGTTGAGGTGATGTCGCCGCCCAAGCGTCTGTGTTCGACCCAGCCGATTGACGCGAGCCAGCCTCGACTTGGCAAACAAGTCGTATGGCGCGGTGCCATCAACTGCCTGACGTGCTTGCGAAGAACTCGAGGAGGGCAGTGACCGTCTCTTCCGGGGCTTCTTCGGGCAGGAAGTGCCCACCGGGAAGCGCGGCGCCGACAGCGGTCCTTGACCAGCCCCGCCAGACTTCAAGCGGATCGTCCACGCTGGTGGCGATACCTTTGCTTCCCCAAAGTGCAAGAAGGGGAACAAGGATCTTTCTTCCCGCATCCAGATCCGCCCGGTCGTGGTCGTAGTCGATCGTTGCACCTGCGCGGTAGTCCTCACAGGTTGCCGATACCCGGTCTGGTTCGCAAAACCAGTCACGGTTATGCGCCATGGCTTCCTTGGAAAAGCACGACAGGGTCTTGGCCGCAGTCCAGCTGGCCAGCGTGTGATCGAGAAATCGTATCGGTGCGGCAGAAATAGTTTTTTCCGGGAAAGGCGCAGCCTGGGCCAGAAACATCCAGTGATAGATCTTGAGGCCGAACAGCCTGTCCATCCGGTCCCAGTAGTCACATGTCGGAAGGATGTCGAGAACGGCGACCTTCAGAAGGGCTTGCGGGTGATCGAGGGCAAGGCGGTAAGCCACCCTGCCGCCACGGTCATGGCCAGCCAGAAAGAACGTCGAGTGGCCGAGCACCTTCATGAGCTCGACCATGGCCGAGGCCATGCTTCGTTTGGAATAGGCCGCGTGATCGTGTGATAGCGGCGGCACGGACGAACGGCCATACCCCGGCAGGTCGGGCAGGACGAGCGTGAAGTGTTCGGCAAGCTGCGGGGCCACCTTGTGCCAGCAGACATGAGATTGCGGGTAGCCGTGCAGCAAAAGCAACGGTGGGCCGGACCCGCCGGTCCGGCAGAACAGCCGCACATCGTTGGCTTCCACAGTGATGCTGTCAAACCCCGGAAACAGATCCGGCAGGTCGTTTTTCACGTCTGTCTCCCCAGCCCGCACCGGGGAGAAGATTACCTTTGCTTTCAAGCGCCTGCCAAGTCCCGGAAACCGGAAATGCCACGATTGCCGGTTTTTCGCCTGGCTCGGCCTCAGCTTTCCCGGGCGATGGCCCGCCAGCCGATGTCGGTTCGGCAGAAGCCTTCCGGCCAGTCGATGTCGCGGATCCGCTCGTAGGCCCGTTGCTGTGCCTCGCGAACGGTGGTGCCGACCGCCGTCACGTTCAAAACGCGTCCGCCATTTGCCAAGATCTGCGTGCCATCGCGTTTGGTGCCTGCGTGAAAGACGGCAACGTCATCCGTTGCTGGTGTATCGAGACCACGGATTTCCGTGCCCTTGTCGTAGCTGCCCGGGTAACCCTTGGCGGCCATGACGACCGTCAGTGCGGCTTCGTCACGCCAGTCTGCCGTTGTCTGGTCCAGCCGGCCCTCGACGCTTGCAAGCAGCAGCTCCAGCAGGTCGCTCTTGAGGCGCATCATCAGGACCTGGCATTCCGGATCACCGAAGCGGGTATTGTATTCGATCAACTTCGGGCCGTTCTTGCCGATCATCAGACCCGCATAGAGAACACCCTTGAAAGGGGTGCCACGTTTGGCCAGTGTCGCGATGGTCGGCTCGATGATGGTACGCATCACCTCGGCAATCAGTGCATCTGTCAGGACGGGAGCTGGCGAGTAAGCGCCCATGCCGCCGGTATTCGGGCCCTCGTCACCATCATAGGCGCGTTTGTGGTCCTGGGCGGTGGCAAGCGGCAGTGCGTTGGTGCCGTCGGACAACACGAAGAAGCTCGCTTCCTCGCCTTCCAGGAATTCCTCGATGACGACTTCCGCACCTGCGGCCCCGAACGTGCCTTCGAAACAGGCCGTTACCGCCCCTTCGGCGTCTTTCAGCGTCATGGCGACGACGACACCCTTGCCGGCTGCAAGCCCGTCCGCCTTCACGACAATCGGTGCACCTTTTTCCCGGACATAGGCGAGCGCGGCATCTGCCGTATCAAAGCGGCCGTATCCGGCGGTCGGAATATCTGCTTCGTCGCACACGCCCTTGGTGAAGGCCTTGGAGCCCTCCAGTTGGGCCGCTGCCCTGGACGGACCGAAAGCCTTGATCCCGGCCGCTTCCAGATCATCGACAAGGCCTGCCACAAGCGGTGCCTCGGGGCCGACGACCACAAGATCGATGGCATGTTCGCGACAGAAACCGATGACTGCCTGATGATCCGCGGTGTCCAGATTGCAAAGCTCGGCCACCTCGGCAATCCCGGCATTGCCGGGCGCCGCATAGAGCTTGGTCAGCTTGGGAGATTTTGCCAGCGCCCAGGCGAGCGCGTGTTCGCGGCCGCCGGATCCGATCAGGAGAAGTTTCATAAACGGGCAGTCTCTTCGTGAAGGTTGAAGCAAGAGGGCCGTCCCCTAACACGGAGGGCGGCATACCGCAATTGGCGGCGCATGCAACGGCGCATTTCTGCCGGTCACCGCCCAACTTGTGACGCGGCGGGAGAGGTGGTTTCCGCGCCCAGGAAGAGGCCGGAACCTTGTCAGCCAGGGGTGGCAAGCGCGAAGAGGAAACCGAGGGCTGACCGGGTTTGGGTCGTCAGACCATGGCACCTTGCCCAACTCTGAGTTTCACGATAGCGCCCCTGTGACCTCTTGCGGGATGAATTTCCTGCTGAAAATCGCTAAAAGAACCTGAGAAGAGCGGAAAGCAGGAGCGTTTCCGCCGGATAATCGAGAAATGGACGGATCTAAAGTGTTTTCCACGAACGACACGGGGCCGGTTGCAGATGCGGTCAAGCAGCACTGGGTGGACACGCGGCTGCCGGCTGGGCTGCGCCCCTATGCGCGCCTTGCCCGCTGGGAACGTCCGATCGGTTGGTGGCTGTTGCTGTGGCCCTGTTTCTGGTCGGCGGCATTGGCGGCGGTCGCCGGTGGCAAGGCCTGGCCGGACCCCTGGCACATGGTTCTGTTTTTCATCGGTGCGGTTGCCATGCGCGGTGCAGGCTGCACCTACAACGACCTCGTCGACGTCGACATCGATTCCAAGGTCGAGCGGACCCGCTCCCGGCCCATCCCGGCGGGGCAGGTGTCCAGACTTCAGGCAAAGATTTTTCTGGTGGTCCAGGCCCTCATCGGCCTTGCGGTGCTGCTTCAGTTCAACACCTACACGATCTGGCTGGGCATCGCCTCGCTGCTGCCGGTTGCGGTCTACCCGTTCATGAAGCGCATCACCAACTGGCCGCAGCTGTTTCTGGGGTTCGCCTTTTCCTGGGGGGCGCTCATGGGCTGGGCGGCCGCCTTTGGGTCCCTGTCCTGGTCTCCGGTGTTTCTCTATATCGGCGGCATCTGCTGGACGATCGGCTACGACACGATCTATGCCCATCAGGACAAGGAGGACGATGCGCTTGTCGGTGTGAAGTCGACGGCCCGCCTCTTCGATGAGCACACCAAGCCGGCTCTCATCCTGCTCTACAGCTGCGCAACCGCGCTGTTCTTTCTGGCTGCGATCTTTGCCGATGCCGGTCCGGCCGCTTTTATCGGTATCCTGGCTGGCGTCATTCACCTGGGGTGGCAGATCGTCGTTCTGGATATCGATGACGGCGATCAGTGCCTGCAACTGTTCCGATCCAACGGGACCTATGGCTGGATCCTGTTCTTCGGTTTCTTCGCCGATGCCCTTATCGGTGCGCTCTAACGAAAAAAGCCCCGTTCAGCGGGGCTTTTTTTTGAAGACCTTCGTGTGCACGCTCAGGTGCGGGCAATAATCTCACGCTCATTGGCGTGGACGGTTGCCGAAGGTTCCTGCCGGCCGGGAAGACGGCGGTTCAGGAAGCGCGGACGGCGGCCGGTCAATAGGCGCAGCTTGCGCCGGGGCGCAGGTTTTGAAGCCGGAACGGCGCTGTAGGCTTCGATCGGCTTTACCTTGCCGCCGAGGTCACACACCAGCATAGGCAGGTTGAACACCTGGGCCCACCGGCTCCACAGGACCGCGAGGTCGTCGGATTTCTCGGTTTCGGCCAGGGTGATCGACAGCGCGCTATCGGGATGTTTCAGGATCAGTGCCGCCACGATTTCGCCCGGCACCGCGCCCGGAACGATCCGGACCATGACACCATCGAAACCTTGAGCGGGCACCACCACCGTCACCGGAACACCGGCAACCCGCCGCTTGATGACCGCCCTGTCACGATCCAGGAAAATTTCGGCTGGCAGGGAAGGGGTACCCGGCCGGTTTTCAAGGCGTTGCTCGAAGTGGGCCGGCAGGCAACCGGGATGCGGCATCGTTTGGGCGCCGACCCCGGTTGCTACCATTTCCTGTATTTCTGTTTGACGTCTCAAATGACTCTCCACCGGACCTTTAGGTCGGACCATTTTTGGTCTCTCGATGCATTCAATCTACTGAAGAAAAGTCGTGAACCACTTAAGATACAGAGTTAAAAAAGTCTGATTTATAAGAGGGTTACTGGAATGTAATCAGACAGGTAACACCTTGTTCAGTCATGTGGCAGATTCGACTTGATACAACCTTTGAATGAATTTGCCGCCCTGTCCCGATCCCGCCTATCTAGCGGTCATCATTACGAAAATCGGATGAGGCGCTGCGGCATTGCAACCTCTTGCCGGAACCGGCTCAAAATCCCATTTCCCACCTATCAGGGGAAAACCATGGCTCTGGAAGGCGCCCGGCACGACCGGATTGCCCGCAAAAGGCCCCGACAGTTGCAGCGCAGCCGTGCGGGGCGTAAACAACTGCCGAACCAGAAGACGAAAGAGCGGACACGATGTCGGAACTGATTGATCAAAGCGAATTGCAATCCCGAGCAGCCCGTCTGGTGGAAGCAGCCCGCAAGGCCGGAGCTGACGCCTGCGACGCGATTGCGGTTACCGGTGTCTCGCTTTCGGTCGATGTTCGCGAAGGCAAGGTGGAAGAAACCGAGCGCGCCGAAGGCGACGACGTCACCTTGAGGGTGTTTGTTGGCAAGCGCACTGCTGCTGTCTCAGCCAACCGTCTCGATGACCCGGCAAGCCTGGCTGAACGTGCCGTCGCCATGGCCAAGGTCGCGCCGGAAGATCCCTACGCCGGTCTTGCCGATCAGGATCTTCTCGTGAAGGAGTTTCCGGAACTCGAGCTTCTGGACACAAAGGAAATGACTGCCGAGGACCTGACGCAGATTGCGCTGGAAGCGGAAGCTGCCGGTCTGGACGTCGAAGGCGTCACCAAATCCGGCGGTGCGGGAGCCTCCTGGCGTCTTGCCGGTGTCGTTCTGGCGACCAGCCATGGGTTCCAAGGGTCCTATATGTCGTCCCGCTATGGCATGTCCATGACAGCCGTCGCAGGGGAAGGGACCGGCATGGAGCGGGATTACGATTTCGACAGCCGTACCTATTACGAAGACCTGGAAGCACCGGCGGAGATCGGACGCAGGGCCGGGGAAAGAGCTGTGCGCCGTCTCAACCCGAACAAGCTTTCGACCCGTACCGCGAATGTCATTTATGAATCGCGCGCTGCCCGCAGCATTCTCGGGCACCTTGTCGGGGCGATCAACGGGGCCGCAATTGCGCGCAAGACCAGCTTCCTGAAAGACCGGATGGGCGAGGCCGTGTTCGCACCTGGCATCCAGGTGGTTGACGACCCGTTCAAGCGCCGGGGTGCCGCAACACGCCCCTTCGACGGGGAAGGGACCCGGGCGGAACGTCTCGATGTCATTGAAGACGGTGTCCTGCGACACTGGTTTCTGGACGGTGCTTCCGCACGCGAACTGGGCCTGACGCCCAATGGCCGGGCGCACCGCAGTGGCAGCGGCACGTCGCCTGGCGCAACGAACGTCACATTGATGCCTGGCGAAAAATCGCTGGAAGAATTGATGGCGGAAGCCGGGCAGGGCCTGCTGGTGACCGACCTGATCGGTCACGGCGTAAACGGCCTTACCGGTGACTATTCGCGCGGGGCAGCCGGGTTCTGGTTCGAAAACGGCCAGATCGTGGAAGCCGTCAGTGAAATCACCATTGCAGGCAATCTGAAGGACATGTTTGCACGGCTCGTGCCCGGCAGCGACCTCGACAATCGTTATTCGGCAGCCACTCCCTCGGTCATGATTGAAGGAATGGCCCTTGCCGGAAGCTGACAAGGGCCTGAACGACACCGGACGAAGCGAAATCGGGCTGGATGAAGCCGGAAGGGACGCGGACCTGCGCCTGCTGGAGTTGGCTGCGCGCCAGGCGGGCGATATTGCGCTGGGTTTCTTCGGTCAGGATCCGGAGACCTGGTACAAGGGCAAGGCGGGCATGTCGCCGGTTTCCGAGGCAGATCTCGCGGTAGACCGTTTTCTTGCGGACTACCTGCGGTCTGCGCGGCCGGACTACGGCTGGCTTTCGGAGGAAACCGCCGACGACCGCAGCCGTCTCAACCACGAGCGTGTCTTCATTGTCGATCCGATTGACGGCACGCGGGCCTTTCTGGCGGGTGGGGACGAATGGACGGTGGCGATTGCCGTGGTCGAGGCTGGTCGGCCCGTTGCGGCTTCGGTCTTTTGCCCGCGCCGGGACGAGATGTTTCTGGCCCGTACAGGCGGCGGAGCCTGGCTCAATGGGGCACGACTGGCGGTGTCAGATCGCACCGGCCTTTCCGGCGCAACCTTGACCGGGCCTCATTCCATTGTTGCCAATCAGGACGTTGTCGCTGCAGGTTTTGTCGGCACGGAAATCCTGCGCTCCCTGGCTTATCGGCTGGCGATCGTGGCGGCGGGACGGGTCGATGTCGGGGCCGCACGAGGCGGGCCGAGCGATTGGGATCTTGCGGCGGCGGATCTTTTGGTGCAGGAAGCGGGCGGTGTATTGACCGACCTGTCGGGTCGGAACCTGATCTACAACCGCGCCAAGACCGGCCACCCGGCCCTGATCGCAGCTCCTGTTGCGCTGATCGGGCCTGTGCGCGACGCGCTCGACGACCTGATCAGGTAACAGTCCGGTTGCAGCGACGAAAGCGAGGATATTGATGAGTAATACCGATACTCCGAAGCAGCTCCTTCATCTTGTGTTCGGCGGCGAGCTGGAATCACCGGAAGGGCTGACGTTCCGCGATCTGGACGAACTGGATATCGTCGGAATCTACCCGAATTATGCCGAAGCCTACAAAGCTTGGAAATCCAAGGCACAGGCGACGGTCGACAACGCTCATATGCGTTACTTCATCGTCCACATGCACCGCTTGCTCGATCCGGAAACGGCTTCTTAAGGCAGCGCAGCTCTCTCAGGCGACAACACCAAATGATAAAACGCCTCGGCCGTCAGCCCTGGGTTCTGGCCAGCATCGGCACTTTGATGGCCGTTTACCTGAAACTGGTCTACCGTACCAACCGGTTCGTGATCGATCCGGAGGGCGTGCACGAACGTTCCGAACAGGATCTCCCGGTTATCGTGGCCATGTGGCACGGCCAGCACTTCATGGTGCCCTTCGCCAAGCCGGCTCACTGGCCCGCCAAGGTGATGATTTCCCGGTCTGCCGATGGCGAGGTCAACGCGATCGCGGCCCGCAAGCTCGGCCTCGGCCTGATCCGTGCCTCCGGCGGCAAGAACGCACGCCAGATAAAAAAGCGCGGCGGCATGCGTGGTTTCATCGAGGCGCTTCGTGCGCTCAAGGAAGGCTATTCCATCGCCATGACGGCGGATGTGCCCAAAGGTCCGGCCCGCAAGTCTGGCGTTGGCATCGTTCAGCTTGCCAAGCATTCGGGCCGTCCCGTCCTGCCTGTGGCGGTGGCAACCAGCCGCAGCATCGAGCTGAACAGTTGGGACAAGGCCAGCGTCAACCTGCCGTTCGGCCGGGGCAGCATCGCGGTGAGTGATCTCATCTGGGTTCCCGCCGATGCGGACGACGACACGCTTGAGGAATACCGCCTCAAGGTGGAAGAGGGGCTCAACGCCGCAACGAAACGTGCTTACGAGCTGGTCGGAAGGGCGGATGGCTGACCGGCGACCCCTTGTCTTCAGTCTCTACAGGGGCCTTGCACGGGCTCTGACGCCTCTGTTCAATCTGCTTTTCTGGCTGCGCAGCCGCTCCGGCAAGGAATTACCGGCCCGCAAGGGGGAGCGTTTCGGACGGAGTGCGACAAGCCGGCCTGCAGGCAAGCTTGTCTGGATCCATGCGGCCAGTGTCGGTGAAACCGTATCCGTGCTGCCGCTGGTTGATGAACTGACGGGGTCCGGCAACAAGGTGCTCCTGACCACAGTCACCGTGACGGCGGCACAGCTGGCACAGGGCCGCTTGCCGGAAGGGGCGATCCACCAGTTCATGCCATTCGATGCGCCCGGGCCGATCTGCCGATTTCTCGACCACTGGTCCCCGGACCTGGCGATGGTGGTCGAGTCCGAAATCTGGCCGTGCCTTTTCGATGAAATGCGTTCACGGCAAACGCCCTTCGTACTTCTCAACGGCCGCCTGTCGGACCGGTCGTATCGAAGCTGGGCGCGCTTTCCGCGTATTTCCCGATATCTGTTTCGGTGTCTGGATATGGTTCTGGCGCAAAGCGCCGCCGATGGCGAGCGGTTCCGCCTGTTGGGCTGCCGCAATGTTTCAACGCCCGGCAATCTGAAATTCGATGCACCGGACCCGGCCGTGGACGAAGGCCAGGCAACCGCCCTGTTGGTGCAGACAGGAGCGCGTCCGGTCTGGCTGGCCGCCCTGACGCATCCGGGCGAGGACGAAATCGTACTCGAGGCCTTTGGCCGTCTCACCGAGGAATTTCCCGGTCTCCTGCTGGTCCTGGTGCCGCGACATCCCGTTCGGACAGATGATATTGCGGCCATGATCGATAGCCGTGGCCTGCGTGCGGCGCGTCGAAGTCTGGATCAGGCAATTGAAACGGACACAGATGTCTATCTCGGTGATACACTGGGCGAGATGGGACTTTTTTACAGATTGGCACCGGTGACGTTTTTGGGTGGTTCATTCAACGATGCAGGCGGTCATAACCCGGTGGAAGCTGCATTGTCGGGCTCCGCGCTGGTAACTGGCCCGCGTGTTGCGAACGCCCGCGCCGTCTACAAGGACTTCTGGAGCCGGCGGGCTTCACTGAAAGCGGAGTTGCCGGAGAACCTGGCAGATTGTGTCGGCAGTCTTTTGCGCGATGCTGACGCTGCCCGGGCGCAGGCGGAAAGAGCAAGAGCCCTGGTCGAGGCCGGGCGCGGTGCCTTGGCCGAAACCCTGAAAGTGTTGCAACCCATATTGGGAAAAGCAGGTCCGGCGACTGACGATCCGCTGCCGCGGGGCCGCGCATGAAGTCGGCGCCCGACTTCTGGTGGAAGCCGGGACAGACACTGGCAAGTTGGCTGCTGTCGCCGGCAGGCTGGATTTACGGACTGGTCTCTGGCCGCCGTATGTTGAAGAAGCCGAAAGCGAAAAGCCGGTTGCCTGTAATCTGCGTCGGCAATTTCGTCGTTGGCGGAACCGGAAAGACCCCCTTCGCCATCGAACTGTCCTACAGATTGCAGGAAGAAGGCTTGCGGCCCGGTTTCCTGCTGCGCGGTTACGGCGGCAAGGCCAAAGGGCCGCTCCTCGTCGAGGCCAGCATGCACGACGCCGATGTTGTCGGTGACGAGGCCTTGTTGCTGGCCCGGTACGGTCCAACCGTGATTGCGGCCGACAGGCCGTCGGGGGCACGGCTTGCCGAACAGCAACCCATTGATGTCCTTTTGATGGATGACGGATTTCAGAACCCGGCGCTGGCCAAGGATCTCAGCCTGGTGCTGGTCGATTGCAGCGTGGGGTTCGGCAATGGCAAGTGTCTGCCTGCCGGGCCCTTGCGGGCACCTGCGGCCAAGCAGATCGTGAAGGCCGATTGCCTGGTCCTGGTAGGCGAGGGGGATGCGGCAGAGGAAGCTGTGCATCTGGCTGGACGCAAGGGGTTGCCGATCCTTCACGCGCATGTGCGGCCACAGCCGAACGATGAACTGGCGGGAAGCAGGCTCTTTGCATTTGCGGGCATCGGCAGACCGCAGAAATTCTTCGATACGCTGAAATCGCTTGGCTACGACGTGAAGAAAACGCGGGAATTCCCCGATCACCATCAATACACGCAAACCGACGTGCGTACGCTGCTGACCGAAGCCGAGGAAGCCGGCTTCAAGCTGGTGACGACGTCCAAGGACATGGCCAGGCTGGAAACGTCGACGGGAGAACTGTTCCACTGGATCGCATCCAGTGCGGCCGTCCTGGAAGTGCGAATGGAGATCGACGACGAAGACAGGCTGGCGTCACTCATCAAGGAGCGGCTGCGTCGGCGTCAGTTCGGAAAATGAGGCTGCTTGAGTTCGCCTGATGCGGCTCAGCGCGTTTCCAGATACCGCTTCATGGACGCATTGGCATCGACATAGGCTTCCTGCCGTTCGACAGACCAGTATTTCAGCTCGTCCAGCGGGATCGCCGTGCCGGTGACCGCACAGCGCACGAATGTCCCCGGTGTTTCCACCTGATAGTCGCCGTCCAGGTAGCGGACGCGGGCTTCATTGGGGATGCGCGGATTTTCGTAGCGGTTCATGATCTGCAGTTTGGCTGTCGGTCTATCGGGAAGTCTTGATAGCATTTATGGCAGACTGGCAGGAGAGGGCAAGTCAAAGCTTTGCCAGCGGGCCTTTTCCCCGTTGTGGGACAGTCGGCTTCAAAACCGCGCAGGGTAACCCGGCCCCGACTGCATTCCGGCGTGCGGTACCGTATGACTGGCAAGTGGAATTCTCCGCTTATGGGATGAATTGCGCGCCAAAACGCCTATGTTGAGAGAAACAACCAAATTGCCCGGTCTGGCAATGCAACCTGCATCGGCAGACACTGCGGGCGAAATCAGGACAGACAGATGACCCTTTCCACCACCGATCTTATCGAATCTTCAGGCCTGGGCCTCGAAACGGCAAGGCGGATCACTCAGGACGCACTTGATGGAGCGGATGATGGCGAGCTTTTTGTCGAATATCGGCAAAGCGAGGGCCTGGTCTTCGACAACGGGCGCCTGAAAGGGGCCAACTACGACACCGCACAAGGTTTCGGTCTGAGAGCCGTTGCCGGTGAAGCTGCCGGTTACGCTCATGCCGGAGATATCTCCGAAGGTGCATTGAAACGGGCGGCCGATGCGGTCAGCGCCGTCAAGAAGGGGTATTCGGGTAGCTACGCGGCAGCACCTGCGCGCACCAACCAGACGCTTTATACCGATGCAAACCCGCTTGGCGGGCCGAGCTTCGAGGACAAGGTCAAGCTACTGCAGGAAATCGATGCCTACGCGCGGGCAAAGGATCCACGCGTGCGGCAGGTGTCCGCGTCTCTGGCGGGGTCCTGGCAGGTGGTCGAGATCCTGCGTGCGGACGGTCATCTGGTGCGCGATGTGCGTCCGATGGTGCGGCTCAGCATTTCCGTCGTCGCCGGCAATGACGAACGCCAGGAAAGCGGCTCTTTCGGTTGCGGTGGCCGGGAAGGCTTCGAGCGATTCATCACCACGGAAAACTGGCAGGGCGGTGTCGACGAGGCGCTGCGTCAGGCTCTGGTCAATCTGGAAGCGGTTCCGGCACCTGCCGGCACTTTCGATGTCGTGCTGGGGCCGGGCTGGCCGGGCATTCTTCTGCACGAAGCCGTCGGCCACGGACTGGAAGGCGACTTCAACCGCAAGAAAACGTCAGCGTTCGCCGGTCTCATGGGCCAGCGCGTCGCTTCGCCTGGCGTGACCATCGTTGACGACGGAACGATTGCCGATCGGCGGGGTTCGCTGACTGTGGACGACGAAGGTACGCCTTCCAGCCGAACGGTACTGATCGAGGACGGTATCCTGAAGGGCTACATGCAGGACCGCCAGAATGCGCGCCTGATGGGCATGGAGCCGACCGGTAATGGCCGCCGGCAGTCCTACGCCCACATCCCGATGCCGCGCATGACCAATACGGTAATGATGGCCGGTGACAAGGATCCGGACGAGATCCTGGCATCGGTCAAGGACGGCATTTACGCCGTGTCTTTCGGCGGTGGCCAGGTCGACATCACCTCCGGCAAATTCGTGTTCTCCTGCACCGAAGCCTACCGCGTGGAGAACGGCAAGGTTGGCGCGCCGCTGAAAGGGGCAATGCTGATCGGTAACGGACCGGACGCGCTGACCCGCGTTGCCATGATCGGGAACGACATGAAACTCGATCCCGGCATGGGCACCTGCGGCAAGCAGGGGCAGGGCGTGCCGGTTGGCGTCGGCCAACCGTCCATGCGCATCAATGCCATGACCATAGGCGGGACGGCGGTCTGACAAAGCCGCCTGGAAGGACCTATGCCGGACATAAAATTCGTCATCTTCGATATGGATCTGGTGCTCTACGACTATGACCACCAGATCCGCTTGAAGTTGCTTGAAGAGCTGACAGGAAGGCCTGCGGCCGATATTGATCGCTCGGTCTGGGGCGGTCCTCATGAGAATGCAGCCGAGGCGGGAGATCCTGCAACGGCCGAGGCCTATCTGGAGCAATTTGCAAGGCTGCTCGAGTTTCCGATCGATTTCGAAACCTGGGCGGATGTGCGCCGGCAGATGATGCGCCCGCGCCGGGATGTCTTGTCGCTTGTCCGCCGCCTGAAGGCGACCGCAGACATTGCGCTGCTGACCAACAACGGCATGCTCTTGAAGGATGCCTTGCCCGTCTGCGCGCCGGAAACGGTCGAAATTTTCGGTGAGAAAGCCCATGTCTCGGCTGAGTTTGGAGCCCGCAAGCCTGATCCGCTGGTCTTTGAGCGCATCTGCGGCCGCTACGGCTACGGTCCCGAGGAAAGTGCGTTTGTCGATGACCGAGCGGAAAACATAGAAGGGGCGCAGAGCGTCGGGCTTAAGGGCCATCACTACGTGACTGCGGATGGCCTGGAAACGTTCCTGAGGGCTTGTCGGCTGATCTGATCAGGAACGCAGGTTTGCGCGATCGGGGTGTTTCAGTCAGGGCTTTGGGTGAAAGTGCCTTTGAGGCAGCAGGTCTTCCGAACTGAAAGTCCCGTTTCCGGCTATCACCATGCCGCGTGCCACGCTCAGGTTCCTGGCAACGCCGCTTCCTTTCAGCAGACCGCCTCTCATGTCCGGATCATCTTCCTGAAAGGAGCCTCCGTCCGACAGTTTGCAGCTGTCGACCGTGATATTGCCGAGGATCTGACTGCCGTCTCCCAGCATGCATCTGCCGAACAGGGCCGGGTTGTTGAGGAACCGGCCATGGCTTCCTATCCGGATTTCCGCGCCGGGCCTGTTGGCCTTGGCGGTAAATCCGCCTTCGCCGAACTGGTTCTTGTTACCGATCAGAATATTGCCGTTCGACGCTTCGAAATGGCTGCCGGAGTGCACAATGTTGTCGTCGCCCAGCTGGATCTTTGCTCCGGATGAGGCCTTCAGCGTGACGCCCGGATAAAAGATGTTGTTCCTGCCCGCCGATACGCCTTCGGAAACCAGCGTGGAAAAGGGATCCAGAACATGATTTCCGTCCAGGATTTCCATCATCTGAGACAGCGGCAGAAACCCGCAGGCAAGGCGTGCGGCATCGATTGAGGCAAACAGATCGGACATGCGGTGCAAGAGCTCCGTCTTGGAGTACAGGGATAGATAGCCAGCCTTTGGACTGGACGTTGCCTGCCAGACTTTTTCACCGGACATCTGCAACGCTACGCAGCAAATATCCAACGTGCAATCAGCTTGTGCGGTTCTCGGCGCGTGGGCTGTCCTTTGATTGAAAATAAAGCACTTTTTTGCTGCAGTCGCTGGATTTGATTAAAGGATAGGGCGTATTCTCTGATATCGTTGAAGTGAGCCGAAGTCGCCTGAAACAAGAAGGCGACGCGTCGGGACCATGCGGTTAAGGAGAAGGAATGGCAGCAGAAGGAGCCCCTCCGTTTTTTGCCGAATCGATCGTGTTTCTGGCCGCGACGGTCGTCGCCGTACCGATCGCCAAAAGGCTGGGGCTTGGATCGGTGGTCGGTTATCTCGCTGCCGGAGCCGTTATAGGCCCGCACGGCCTAAAGCTTCTCGGCTCGGGCGAGGACGTGCTTCATGTCGCCGAACTTGGCGTCGTCCTGCTGCTGTTTGTCATCGGTCTGGAGCTGGACCCGCGAAAACTCTGGCGGATGAAGCGTGACATCTTCGGCCTTGGAACGGCCCAGGTGCTTCTGACCGGTGTGACCTTCTACGCCATAGGGCGGCTGTTCGGTTATTCCTTCACCACCTCTCTGGTTGCTGGCTTCGGCCTGGCGCTTTCTTCCACCGCGTTCGCGCTGCAGATCCTGCAGGAACGCGGACAACTTTCCTCAACATACGGCCAGCGCGCGTTTGGCATCCTGTTGCTTCAGGATATCGCCATCGTGCCACTGCTTGCGATGGTCGCCATTCTGGCGCCGGGGGAAGGCCCGTCCACCTACACCCAGATCGCGAGCGAGATCCTGATCGTTCTGGCGGCGGTGGCTGCCGTTATCCTGACTGGCCGATATCTGGTGTCGCCGATTTTCCTGCTGCTGGCGGCAAGCCGCGCGCGCGAGGTCATGCTGACAGCCGCTCTCCTCGTCGCTCTTGGCAGTGCCGGCATCATGCATGCGGTCGGCCTGTCGATGGCGCTCGGGGCGTTCCTGGCAGGTGTTCTGCTGGCCGAATCGAGTTTCCGCCATACGCTTGAAGCCGACATCGAGCCCTTCCGGTCTTTGCTCATGGGCCTGTTCTTTGTCGCCGTCGGCATGTCGCTGGATGTCTACCTGGTGATGACCCACTGGGAAATCCTCGCAATCGGCGTCATCTGTGTGATGGGCGTGAAGGGCATATTCCTTTGGGCTCTGTCACGGGGCACCGGCTCGCCGAATTCCGATGCATTGCGCATTGCCGTCACGCTGCCTCAAGGTGGTGAATTCGCCTTTGTCCTGTTCACCGCCGCTGTCGGCGAACGCCTGTTGAGCTATCAGGCCGTCAACCAGCTGAACGCGATTGTGGTCTTGACCATGTTGCTGACGCCGGTTGCCTGCCTCGGGCTGGACCGGCTGGCGGCCAGGGTCAAGGCACGGGGTGTTGAAAACCCGTCGATCGAGACATTCGAGGAGGCAACTCCGACCGTGCTGGTGATCGGCTTCGGCCGCTTCGGCATGGTGGTGGCCCAGTTCCTGACATCCGAAGGTCTTGAGATCACCGCCATCGACAACCGGCCGGACCGTATCGCCTACGCCCGCAAGCAGGGCTACAAGGTCTATTACGGCGATGCGACGCGGGCAGACGTTTTGGCGGCGGCTGGGGCAGGCAAGGCAACATTGGTTGCCATGTGTATCGAGAACGACAAGGTGATGGGCAAGGCCATCGACCTCGTGCGCGAAGGCTTCCCCGAAGCGCTGATCTTCTGCCGGGCGACGGACCGCGCGCATATGCTGGACCTCACCAAACGGGGCGTCGATTTCCAGATTCGTGAAACCTTCGAATCGAGCGTCGTCTTCGGCCGGGCGGCACTCGAGGCACTGGGAACTCCCCTCGACCGGATCGACCAGATCGAGGAAGACGTCCGCGACCGGGACGAGGAGCGGCTTGCCCAGCAACTGCGTGAGGGCATGTTTGCCGGCGCCGACAAGCTGCACAAGGTAACGCCGCGCCGGTCGATGGAGGCGAACGCTCCTGACGCACCAGCCGCGGAATAGGCGGCAAGGCTCATCACCAGGATTTCGGAAACAAAAAAGGCGCCGAATGGGCGCCTTTCGTTTGGTTGCTTGCGTTTCCGTGTCAGGGCAGGGCGTCGAAGCCTGCGGAGAACCCGTTCAGCGAAATCGGGATGCCGATCCCTTCTTCCGGGGTCTGGAAGATGATGAAGGTCGCCTGAGAGCCGGCCTGCAATTTGCTCAGCAGATCTTCTTCGAGGATGACCTCGGCAATGCAGCCGTTCGGAAGGCAGCGGACGAAACCGGCCCGGCCGATATCGGCGTTGTCGACCCTGAGGCCAAGACCAGACGGCAGCAACACGCCGAGCGGTGCAAGAACCCTGAGAATGCGGGCCTGCTTGTCGGCGGTTTTCAGAATGATCACGGAAAGCCCGACGTTTTCCCGGTCGGCCGCAGTGACGTTCTGGATCAGCGCGCACTGGTCACCGGTGGAACCGGGAGGCGTGTCGCAGCGCATTTGCCAGTCGCCGTGAGTCGAGCGGACCTCGCCTTGTGCCGCGGCGGGCAGATTTCCGTAAGTCAACGAACTGAAGACGATCCCGGCAACGGCCGCGAGTTTGGGAAAAGACAGTCTGGAACGTCCATTAGGGCGGGCAGCCAGTGACTGCGGCAATTGGGTTGACAAGAAATCCTCCAGTCAATCGTTGTCCGGTTCGCTTTTGGTCGGCCTGCCAAAAAAGATGCGGCCTGCTTGGCGAATCAAGGTGTAATTCTAGGCCAGACATTGCCGCATGACGGCGCACGTTTCCAGTCCGGCAGTTCAGGAACCGAAGGATTAGCCGCAATTCTTGTCGAAAATTCGCATGTCCTTGACCCGTGTCAAATGACAGAGAGCTTCAGGTGGCTGTGAAAAGTTGGAAATTCCGTTGCAGCTCGGCGTTTCTTGTGGTTTTTGTGCGGCTCAAAGGTGTCGGTGGAATGATGCGGCACATCGCCGCTATGCCCGATGGTAGCCATCGCCCTTTATATGAGTTTGTGGTTATAGTCCGGTCAAACTCATGACCTTGTCCAACGCCAGGACGCAGCAGATTTGGCTTGCGCAGCGCCGCCAAGCCCGCTACTGCCGCACCGGATTGGACCGGATCTGAGTCCGGAAATTTAGCATTTTCCGCCATTTCAGGCGGATGAGGGAAGGGAGCGCGGACGTGAAGGCAGTCTTCAAGCGTCTCATGACTATGGCCGGTGCGGCGGCAACTTTTGCTGGAGTGTCGACGGCGGCCCTGGCAGCGGAATCCGGCATCAAGGAATGGCAGCTGGGCTTTCAGGCCTCTGTCACCGATGTGATGGACGACATTACCTGGTTCAACGGGTTCACCCTGGTGATCATTACCGTGATCACCCTGTTCGTGCTGGCGCTGCTGATCGTCTGCATGACCCGCTTCAGCGCGAAGTCGAACCCGGTTCCGTCCAGAACCTCGCACAACACCATGATCGAAGTGGTCTGGACGGTTGCTCCGATCCTGATTCTGGTCGTGATCGCGATCCCGTCTTTCCGCCTGCTCTACAAGCAGCTGGACATTCCCGAATACGAGATGACCGTCAAGGCGACCGGGTACCAGTGGTACTGGGGCTATGAGTACACCGATGAGAACATGGGTGAGCTCTCCTTCGACTCCATCATGGTCAAGGACGACGAGCGCCAGGCTGTTGCAGACGCTCGCGGCGTGACGCTGAACGAAGTTCCGCGCCTTCTGTCCGTTGACTACGACCTCGTCATTCCGGTCGACACGACGGTTCGCGTCCAGGTGACTTCCGAAGACGTGATTCACTCCTTCGCGATGCCGTCCTTCGGCGTCAAGGTCGACGCCATTCCGGGCCGCCTGAACGAGACCTGGTTCCACGCTCGCGAGGAAGGCGTCTACTACGGTCAGTGTTCCGAACTGTGCGGCAAGGATCACGCTTTCATGCCGATCGCAATCCGTGTGGTTTCCAAGGATCAGTTCCAGACCTGGTCGACTGCCGCTCAGGACGATCTGGACACTGCAAACCAGCAGCTCCTGGCTTCGATCGCCGATACCAAGAAGCTGGCTGCCGCAGGCAAGCTTGAAGAGATCTCTGTCGCCGCGAAATAATGCGGCGGCGATCCTGTTTGGCGATGCGCGCGATGTCATGCAGCGCCGCTGAGAAAGTCTGAAAGAGGGAGCCCAAAATGGCTGCGACCGAAGCACATGCGGCACATGGCCATCCGACCGGATGGCGCCGCTGGGTCTATTCGACCAACCACAAGGACATCGGTATCATGTACCTGATGTTCGCTATCATGGCAGGTATCGTTGGCGGCGCGCTCAGCGTCGGCATGCGGATGGAACTTCAGGAGCCGGGGATGCAGATCTTCGGCGATCCGCACCTGTTTAACGTGTTCACCACCGCTCACGGCCTGATCATGATCTTCTTCATGGTGATGCCGGCAATGATCGGCGGCTACGCCAACTACTTCGTACCGATCATGATCGGTGCGCCGGACATGGCGTTCCCGCGGATGAACAACATCTCCTTCTGGCTGCTTCCGCCGGCCTTCCTGCTGCTGCTTCTCTCCCTCTTCGTTGAAGGTCCTCCGGGCTCCAACGGTGTCGGTGGCGGCTGGACCATCTATCCGCCGCTGTCCACCTCCGGTCAGCCCGGACCGGCAATGGACCTGGCGATCCTGGCCCTGCACATTGCAGGTGCATCCTCGATCCTCGGTGCCATCAACTTCATCACGACCATCTTCAACATGCGCGCGCCAGGCATGACCCTGCACAAGATGCCGCTGTTTGCCTGGTCCGTGCTGATCACCGCGTTCCTGCTGCTGCTGTCCCTGCCGGTTCTGGCTGGTGCCATCACCATGCTGCTGACCGACCGTAACTTCGGCACCACGTTCTTTGCGCCTGCCGGTGGTGGTGACCCGATCCTGTTCCAGCACCTGTTCTGGTTCTTCGGTCATCCGGAAGTGTATATCCTGATCCTGCCGGGCTTCGGCATCATCAGCCACATCATTTCCACCTTCTCGCGCAAGCCGATCTTCGGTTACCTGGGCATGGCCTACGCCATGGTCGCCATCGGCGTCGTCGGCTTCATCGTGTGGGCGCACCACATGTACACCGTCGGCATGTCTTCCGAGACACAGGCCTACTTCGTGGCTGCCACCATGGTGATCGCGGTTCCCACCGGTGTGAAGATCTTCTCCTGGATCGCCACCATGTGGGGCGGCTCCATCGAGTTCCGCACGCCAATGGTCTGGGCAATCGGCTTCATCTTCCTGTTCACCGTTGGTGGTGTGACGGGTGTGCAGCTCGCCAACGCCGGTCTCGACCGTTCGTTCCACGACACCTACTACGTGGTTGCTCACTTCCACTACGTGCTGTCGCTGGGTGCCGTGTTCGCAATCTTCGCGGCCTGGTACTACTGGTTCCCGAAAATGTTCGGCTACATGTACAACGAGACGATCGGCAAGGCCCATTTCTGGATCACCTTCGTGGGCGTGAACCTGGTGTTCTTCCCGCAGCACTTCCTGGGTCTGAACGGCATGCCGCGCCGCTATGTCGACTACCCGGATGCGTTTGCCGGCTGGAACTTCGTGTCGTCCATCGGCTCCTACATCTCGGCCTTTGCGGTTCTGGTGTTCCTCTTCGGTATCGTTGAGGCGTTCTCCAAGAAGCGCGTCGTCGGCAACAACCCATGGGGCGAAGGTGCAACGACCCTGGAGTGGACCCTGTCTTCTCCTCCGCCGTTCCACCAGTTCGAGACCCTGCCGCGCATCAAGTAATTCGCGGCGGGAGGTTCGCCTCCCGGTCAAGATCAGCACCGCGCCGGTTGCCGGCGCGGTGCTCCCTTTAAAGAAATCTGCCGGGCCATGTGCACCCGGATGCGCGATCCCTGGATCGCGGAAGAAAACAAGAATTCAAAGGACGCGCCTATGTCGCTCGTTGAGCGCCAGGATATGATGAGCCAGGAAACCGCTGTCTGGGACGGCGGCATGGGATCGGTGAGCGACTATGTGGCGCTCCTGAAGCCGCGTGTGATGTCTCTGGTCATCTTCACCGCTTTTGTCGGCCTGATGCTGGCACCAGGCTCCGTGCATCCTGTGCTGGGCGTTGTCGCGATCCTGTGCATTGCCATCGGAGCAGGCGCTTCCGGCGCGCTCAACATGTGGTACGACGCCGACATCGACGAAGTCATGACACGCACCCGCAAGCGGCCGATCCCGGCCGGCAAGGTCACGCGTGAGGAAGCGCTAGCCTTCGGTGTGACGCTGTCCATCGGTTCGGTTGTGCTGCTCGGCCTTCTGGTCAACTGGTTTGCCGGTGCGTTCCTGGCCTTCACCATCTTCTTTTACGTGATCGTCTATACGATGTGGCTGAAGCGCTCGACGCCGCAGAACATCGTTATCGGCGGCGCAGCCGGGGCGTTTCCTCCGATGATCGGCTGGGCAGCCGTTACCGGAAGCGTAAGCCTGGAAAGCTTCGTGCTCTTCCTGATCATCTTCATGTGGACACCGCCGCACTTCTGGGCGCTGGCACTGGTCAAGAACGGCGACTATCAGGCCGCCAAGATACCGATGCTGCCAGTTGTCGCCGGCGAGACCGTGACACGGCATCATATTCTTGCCTACGCCATCCTGCTCGCACCTATCGGTGTCGCGCCTTATCTGCTTGGCTTTGCAAGCCCCGTCTACGGCATCGCATCCGCTCTTCTGAGTGCCATCTTCGTCGGCCTTTCTTTTGACGTCTGGCGCAAGCGCGAGGGCGATCCGGCGAAGGCCGCGTGCTGGCGTCTGTTCAAGTTTTCAATCTTTTACCTGTTCATGCTGTTTGCCCTGCTTCTGGGCGAGAGCCTGATTGCAGGAGTGTGACGTGATGGCCAAGGAAGAGCAGGGCATTGCGCTCACCGAAGAGCAGAAGAAGAAGCGCCGGTCGCGGTCGATTGCAATCGCCTGCGTGCTCGGCGGCCTCGTCGTGCTGTTCTATGTCGTGACCATCGTCAAACTGGGCCCCGGTATTCTGGACCGGGCGCTTTGAGGGAGATCGTGTGAGCAACGGACAAGGCACTTCAAACCTGTCACGCAGCAACCGCAAGGTCGCGGTGGTTTGCGCTGGCGTGTTCATGTTCATGGTCGGGGCGGCCTATGCCGCCGTGCCGCTCTACAATCTTTTCTGCCGTGTCACCGGGTTTGGTGGCACCACGCAGGTTGCCACGGCTGAAAGCGACGTGATCATCGACCGCAAGATCACCGTGCGCTTCGACGGCAACGTCAATCACGAGCTGCCCTGGAAATTCAAACCGGTGCAGCGTTCGGTCACGCTCCAGATGGGCGAAACCGCCCAACTGGAATATGTGGCAACCAACACGGGTTCCGGCAGGACCGTCGGCACATCGACTTTCAACGTGTCGCCGCCGACAGCCGGAGCTTATTTCAACAAGCTGCAATGCTTCTGCTTTACCGAGCAGGCGCTGGAAAGCGGCGAGACTGTTCAGATGCCGGTCGTTTTCTTCGTCGACCCGGAAATGGACAAGGATCCTGAGCTGAAACACGTGAAGGAAATCACTTTGTCCTACACCTTCTTCCCGGTAGAAGAACCGGAACGTCCTGTTGCAGCAAAGGCCGAGAAGGCCGCAGCTGAAACAAAATTCGAGTGATTGGCGCATCCGCGCTTGAAATGACTGTCTTTGGGGAGCTTGCCGATGGCTGAGGCACATACCAAAAACCACGATTACCACTTGGTCGATCCGAGTCCGTGGCCGTTCATCGCATCCGTCGGTGCATTCGTCATGGCACTGGGTGCCATCGGCTTCATGAAATATGCACAGGGCACGGAGTTCGTGCTGCTTGGCCTGGATCTCACCGGCTGGGGCCTGTTTGCTATCGGGCTGCTGATCGTCCTTTATGTGATGTTCGGCTGGTGGCGCGACACCGTTCGCGAATCTGCTCAGGGTCACCACACCCGGGTGGTCTCGCTGCATCTTCGCTACGGCATGCTGCTGTTCATCGCTTCTGAAGTGATGTTCTTCGTTGCATGGTTCTGGGCCTACTTCGATGCATCGCTGTTCACCAGCGAAGCCATTCAGTTTGCCCGTGTCGAGGCAACTGGCGGTCACTGGCCGCCTGCCGGCATCGAAACATTCGATCCCTGGCACCTGCCGCTGCTCAACACCCTGATCCTGCTGTGCTCCGGCACCACGGTCACCTGGGCACACCATGCGCTGCTGCATAATGACCGCGATGGCCTGAAGTGGGGCCTGACCCTTACGGTTCTGCTGGGTGTTCTCTTCACCGTCTGCCAAGTCTACGAATACATGCACGCTGCGTTCGATTTCGGCGGCAACATCTACGGCGCGACCTTCTTCATGGCGACCGGTTTCCACGGTTTCCACGTTATCGTCGGCACCATCTTCCTGGCCGTCTGTCTGTTCCGGGCACTGGCTGGTCAGTTCACCGTCGAGAAGCACTTCGGTTTCGAAGCCGCCGCATGGTACTGGCACTTCGTTGACGTCGTCTGGCTGTTCCTGTTCGTCTCCATCTACATTTGGGGCGCAGGCACACCGGCCGCTCACTAGGATCGCGCCAAACCGGCACGAGCAACGCCCGATCCGGCCACCGGATCGGGCGTTTTCATTTCAGCTGAGGCTTGAGGCACATCATGGAAGACAAGGCGCATTTTCCACCGGTCAATCCGGTTTCCGCAGGCCTGTCGGGCAAGTGTCCGCGCTGCGGCCAGGGGAAGCTCTTCGACGGTTTCCTGAGCGTCAAGAAATCCTGCATGGCCTGCGGGCTCGACTATTCTTTCGCCGACAGTGGTGACGGCCCGGCGGTTTTCGTCATCATGATCGTCGGGTTTATCGTGGTCGGTCTGGTGCTCTTCGTCGAACTCTCCTACCAGCCGCCGATCTGGGTACACCTGGTCCTCTGGCTACCGCTGACGATCCTGCTGGCCGGCGGAGTGCTTCGACCGCTGAAAGGCCTCATGATTGCGCTTCAGTTCCGGCACAAGGCCGCCGAAGGTCAACTGGACACCGGCAAGGACGACAATTGACCGGGCAGGTCCCGGGAAGACAATCTCATGCGTAAACTCGTTATCCCGACACTCGCCGCCATCGCGGCTCTGGTGGTTCTGCTCAATCTCGGTTTCTGGCAGCTCGACCGCCTGGCCTGGAAAGAAAACCTCATCGAACAGGTGGAAGCCGGTGTTTCGACCCAGCCGGAAACAGCACCCGAACCTGGGGCCTGGGGCGACCTTGCCCCCTCTGACGACTATAGCCATGTCAGGCTCACCGGACGTTTCCTGGAAGGGGCGGTCTTCTATTACACCGCGCTGACTGATCCGGTCGGGCCAGTAAGCGGGCCCGGGGTGATGGTTTATGCACCTTTCGAAACGGATCAGCAGTGGATCGTTCTGGTCAACCGCGGATTCCTGCCACAAGGGCTCGACAAGGCTTCGCGCGAAAAGGCAATCACGCCGCCTGATGGTGCCTGGGAGCTGACCGGACTTTTGCGGCTGAGTGAAAAACCGAACTGGACAACGCCGGAACCCGGTCGGGATGATCGTATCTGGTTCGCACGTGATACGGATGCCATGGCAGCAGAACTGGGCCTCGATCCCGCCAGGCTGGCTCCCTTCAGCATAGATCTAGACGCTTCCTTCACGCCGCCGTCCGGTCTGCCGCAAGCGGGGGAGACCATCGTTCATTTCAAGAACGACCACCTCGGCTATGCGCTGACCTGGTTCGGTCTGGCGGCAACGCTGATCGGTGTCTACCTGACTTACGCTGCAAGTATCCTTTGGCCGCGCAAACGGCAGGCGGGTGAAACGTCGACCAAGTAGGTGGTGCTTGTGGCCTCGTGACACAAAGGAACGTGGCCCCGGAGGGGCAGGAGAACCCAGGCTCTCGGTCGTCGTCGCGGCCAAGCGAAGCGCGAGCCAGGATCGGGGAGCCACTGCTTCACTTTTGTCGACAGGCAGGTTGAAAAGCCTTCGGCTCTCCGGTCACCGATCTCCGCGTTGCTGCGTCCGGGATGATCTGCTGAGAGGGGGCGATCAAAAAAGGGCCCCGCAGGGCCCTTCTTCATTTCTCTTGCAAGCTTGCAAACAGCTTAGCCGAGTGCTTCCAGGATTGCGGCGGCACCGGACTTTACGGCTTCGCCCGGAGCGTCTTCGATCGCCAGGAAGGTGATCACGCCATCCTTGGCAATCAGCGCGAAACGCTGTGAGCGCAGGTGACCGAAGATCGGTGCCGGCCCGAGGCCGAGGCCTGCGGCTTCGACAAAGCCGGCAGCCGTGTCGGACAGGAACGTGATGCTGTCGCCGGCGCTGGAGGCTTTTTTCCAGGCGTCCATGACGAAGACATCGTTCACGGACAGGACAGCAATGGTGTCGACACCCCTGTTCTTCAGCGTTTCCGCATGCTCGATGAAGCCCGGCAGGTGGTTCATGTGGCAGGTCGGGGTGAAGGCACCCGGCACGCCGAACAGCACAACGGTTTTGCCGGATGTCAGCTCGCCGGTCGATATTTCGCCGGGGCCGTCCGCGGTCATGGTGTTGAATGTTGCCTCAGGAAGACGATCCCCAACAGAAAGTGTCATAGTGAATATCCCTTGATTGACCGGCTGCGGCGAAACGGCAGCCCCGCGTCACAGATAGGGCTTTGTTGGCCATCCGTCGAGGGAAGTTGAGGCAAAAGCGGTTCGATAGACAGACCGGCAGGAGGCAGGTTCTATTTCACCCAGGCCGGATCAATGGGAAACAGCTGCTCGACCGCCCGACCGCCCGCAGTCAGCACAAGGCGCAGATCGGCGTCGGTCTCAGTTGTTTTCATGCCTTTGAGTGGCAAGCGCCAGAGTGTCTTTTCACCACCTTGGCCGGCAGGTTTAGGCAGGCCGATATAGGAGCCTTCGGGAGCTGCTGCAAAAAGATCCGGCGTGGTGTCGTCAGGCGCCTGGACCTCGATCTCCACTGCATCGCCGGATGCCGACAGGGCTATCGCCCTTATCTTCAGATTCGCGGACGGCTGCTTGGCAGGCACGGCCTCGAGGTCTCGTAGGATCAGTGTCTGGGCAAGGCTGTCGGTCTGGTCATCCGGGGTCAGATCAAGCGTTAGGGAGGCCTCTCCGGGAACGCAGATCTCGTTGCAGATACCAAAGAAAACGTCCAGGGAAAGCGTCACGGCTTGACCGGGATTTTCAGGTTCGACCCGCAGCGGCAGAACAATGCCATTGTGATAGACGATTGATTCAGAAAAGCCGTCGTCATAGCGCTCCGGCGCAGGATAGAGCACCTCGGTGGTCTTGATGTTTGCGCTTCCGGTCGTATCGATCTGGGGCGGAATTCCGGCTTCGCCAGGATAGCGCCAATAGGTGTGCCAGCCCGGTTCCAGAAGGAACTCCAGACCGGCTTCATAATGGCCGTCCTTCATGGGGCCCGAGGCGATCAGCCTGACGGCGCCTCCCTGAACTTCCGTCCAACCGGTCATGGCGGCATGGGCGGGTGAAGCAAAAACAAAAAAGGTGAGCGCAAGGGCAAGGACAGAGCGTTTCATGCCTTCTTTGCTACACGAGTTTCAGGCAAGCGTCATCGGCCAGACTGGGCAATCCAGGTCATATCCTTGTGACGCTGAAGTGAGCCGGTTGCCATTCGGCGAGCACAAACAGACATTAACAAAGCCCGGCAAAGGGGCTATGCTTTCCTTTGGGCAGAGAGCGTCAACAGAAAACGAGGTACGCATGGCCGGATCCGCAGCAACAGATTCCCTTGAAGGTCAGTTTCTGATTGCGATGCCGGGCATGTCAGACAGCCGGTTCGAACATTCTGTGATTTATCTGTGCTCTCATTCGGACCAGGGCGCAATGGGTCTGGTGGTGAACCAGGTGGCCCGCCATTTGTCACTGGAAGAGCTTCTGATTCAACTCGATATCGTCAACGACGATGGTGCCATTCGCCTGCCGTCGAAAGTCCGCGACATGAGCGTTCACAAGGGTGGCCCGGTGGAGGTCGAACGCGGCTTCGTGTTGCATAGCGACGATTTCATGCTGAACCAGTCGACCCTTGCCATTGATAACGGCATCTGCCTGACGGCAACACTGGAGATTCTGCGGGCGCTTGCGCAAGGGACCGGCCCCACCCAGGCCATGCTGGCCCTCGGTTATGCAGGTTGGGCTCCGGGGCAGCTTGAAAACGAAATCCAGGCCAATGGGTGGCTGACGGCTCCGGCCGATCCGGACATCCTGTTCGATCAGGTCTCCGACAAGAAATGGCATCGCGCGCTCGCCAGCATGGGTATCGACCCCGCCATGCTCTATGCCGATGCAGGGCACGCCTGACGGCGCTGACGTCACGGCCGGTTTCGCAAAACTTGTCTCTTCACGGTCATCATTTTAGCCAAAAGCGACTTGCGCTTGAATGTTATGGCGCGTAAGTCGCATCAATGGCATGGTTTGTTTCAAATCTGCCGGAATTCAAGTAGGCTGATCCTTCTCGCATCAGAGGTCTGGCAAACAGGCAGGGGACGCGGGCGTCCCGCGACAAACAAAGCAAGAGGAACGTTGCGCGGTGAAATACATCAGTACGCGTGGTGAAGCACCAGTTCTGGAATTTTCCGATGTCCTGCTACAGGGGCTCGCACGCGACGGCGGACTTTATTTACCCGAAACCTGGCCGCAATTTGATGCCGACACCATCGCGTCTTTCGCCGGTAAACCCTATCAGGATGTTGCCTTCGAGGTTATTTCGCCCTTCGTGGCCGGCGCCATTCCCGAAGACGATCTGAAGTCCATGATTGCAGAAGCCTATGATGGCTTCCGCCACCCGGCCGTGACGCCGCTTGTTCAAACCGGACCGAACACTTTCATCCTTGAACTCTTCCACGGCCCGACGCTGGCGTTCAAGGACGTCGCGATGCAGCTGCTTGGCCGGATGATGGACTATGTCCTGACCGAGCGCGGCTTGCGCGCGACCATTGTCGGCGCAACATCCGGAGACACCGGCGGCGCCGCCATTGAGGCCTTCCGCGGGCGCGAGCGCACCGATATCTTCATCCTGTTTCCCGACGGACGCGTTTCCAGCGTGCAGCGCCGCCAGATGACGACCCCGGCGGAAAAGAACGTTCATGCTCTGGCACTAAACGGCGACTTTGATGATTGCCAGGCCATCGTCAAAGGCATGTTCAACCATTTCTCCTTCCGCGACAGGGTTGCCCTTTCCGGCGTCAATTCGATCAACTGGGCGCGGATCCTGGCGCAGATCGTCTATTATTTCGTCGCGGGCGCTGCTCTTGGCGCGCCGCATCGCAAGATCTCCTTCACGGTGCCGACCGGCAACTTCGGTGATATTTTCGCCGGCTATGCCGCCATGCAGATGGGGCTTCCCGTCGAGAAGCTTGTGGTGGCGACCAATGTCAACGACATCCTGGCGCGGACACTCAAGACCGGGCGTTATGAAAAGCGCGGCGTGACGCCGACCATTTCTCCGTCCATGGACATCCAGGTGTCCTCCAATTTCGAGCGGCTTCTGGCGGAGGTCTGCGGACGCGATGGCGCGGCAGTCCGGCGCATGATGAACCAGTTGAGCCAGTCCGGCAGTTTCGAGATCGAGGAAGGCCCACTCCGCGCCATGCGAGCGGTTTTCGGCGCAGGCCGCTGCAACGAGGACGAAACGGCATCGACCATTGCCGAACTGTGGAACGAGGCAGGCTATTTGCTGGACCCGCACACGGCAATCGGTGTCCATGTGGCGAAAGACCATGATAACGGTGAGACACCGATGGTGGTGTTGGGCACGGCGCATCCGGCCAAATTCCCGGATGCGGTGGAAAGGGCTTCAGGAAACCGGCCGGAGCTGCCGGAAAACCTGAAGGGTATGATGACTGCGGAGGAGCGCCAGCAGGTTCTGGCGGCGGATCAGGGCGTGGTGGAGCGATACATCGAAGATCACGCCCGGGCCGTTACTGCTGGGGTGTGAGCATATGAAAGTACAAACAACAATCCTCGAAAACGGGATGACGGTCGTCACCGACCAGATGCCTCATCTGAAGACGGCGGCTCTTGGCGTGTGGGTGCGAACCGGATCCCGCGCGGAGAATGTGCATCAGAACGGGATAACCCATCTTCTGGAGCATATGGCCTTCAAGGGCACCAAGACCCGCACGGCGCGTGGCATCGCAGAAGAGATCGAGGCCGTCGGTGGTGAGCTGAACGCTTCCACAAGCATCGAACACACCAATTACTACGCGCGTATCCTGGCTGAGGACACGCCGCTTGCGGTCGATATTCTCGCTGACATCCTGCAGAATTCCACATTCGATGCCCAGGAGCTGACGCGCGAACAACATGTGATCCTTCAGGAAATAGGCGCGGCAAACGACTCCCCCGACGATCAGGCCTTTGACCTGTTCCAGGAAACCGCCTGGCCGGATCAGGCCATCGGACGCCCGATCCTCGGAACGCCGGAAACGGTGCAGGGGTTCAACCGCGACGCGCTAAACGCCTATCTCGCCGATCGCTACCGGGCACCCGACATGGTGCTGGCCGCTGCCGGCGCGGTTGATCATGAAGAGCTTGTCGCTCTTGCCCGCGAGAAGTTCGGTGGTTTCAACTCCGAGCCTGCAGCTCCTGAATCTGAAGCACGCTACCGCGGCGGCGAAACCCTTCGGCCGAAGGAACTTATGGAAGCACAGGTTCTGATCGGTTTCGAAGGCCGGCCCTACAAGTCCAAGGACTATTACGCCATCCAGATCCTGGCATCGGTCCTGGGCGGTGGCATGTCCTCGCGCCTGTTCCAGGAAATCCGCGAGAAGCACGGCCTTTGCTACGCCATCTACAGCTTCCACTGGGCGTTTTCCGATACCGGACTGTTCGGCCTGCATGCGGCCACCAGCCAGGAAGACCTGGCTGCGCTGATGCCGATGATCGTGGACGAGCTGATCGCCGCCACCCAGACGATCACCGACGAGGAAGTCGCCCGCTCCAGGGCGCAGATCCGCGCGGGACTGATGATGGCGCTGGAAAGCCCAGCAGCCCGCGCCGGACAGATTGCCCGTCAGATCCTCGTGCACAACCGCGTGCTCGATCCGGACGAGATCTCCTCGAAGATCGAAGCGGTGACGGCTGCCGATATCCGCAGGGTCGCGCACGAGACTTTCGTGGGCACGGTGCCGACCTTGACTGCGATCGGGCCGGTTGACGGTATCATGACTGCGAACGAACTCGCAGGACGGCTTCAGCAAAGCCCGGTCCTGCGGGCCGCATCCATGTAAGTCGGACAGAACAAGGCGGAGAGTGGGGCATGGCGCTGTTACGGCCGGGAGCAACACCTGACGCCGAACTCCTGATCGAGGCCGGCGGTTATTATCTTCGCCCGCCGATCATGTACGACTTCAAGCCCTGGGCGGAACTTCGCGGCGAAAGCCGGGCCTTCCTGAAGCCCTGGGAACCGCTCTGGCCGTCCGATGACCTCACCCGAACCGGCTTTCGCCGTCGCTTGCGCCGCTATTCGAAAGACCGCAAGGAAGGGCGCAGCCTGTCGTTCCTTCTGTTTCGCGCGCGCAGCAACGAGATCCTCGGCGGACTGACACTCAGTAATATCCGCAGGGGTGTCAGCCAGACTGCGACACTTGGCTACTGGATGGGCGAGCGGCACGCTGGAAAAGGACATATGTCCTCGGCTGTTGCCATGATCTTGCCGTTTTGTTTCGACGTGTTGAACCTTCATCGTATTGAAGCGGCATGTCTGCCAACGAACATGCCGTCCATCCGTCTGCTCGAAAATGCCGGGTTCCACCGGGAAGGCTACGCACGCAACTATCTGTTAATTAACGGGACTTGGCAGGATCATCTTCTGTTTGCCTGTTTGGCGGAAGACCATGCGTCGCGACCTGAAAAGGTGGCACCGAGCGTCGAGGGAATCTTGAAAGAATTCTTGTGACATGCGCCACAACCCGGTACTTCTTCGCCCCATGTCGATTGTGATACCGGATCCGAAAACAAGCGTGATCAGAAACCTTGTCATTGCTCTGACGTTGTTTGCAACGTTGCTTGCCACCCTGCCTGCGCGGGCGCTGGAGCCGATCCCTGTTCCGATCGACGTCGAAGCACTGGACATCACCAATTCCGTCGACCTGCATCGCGAAGCCGGTACCCGGCTGCAGGTGTCGACCGCACCGGGTGCGGACGGCATCGTGCGCCGTATCGAGGTTCCCTCCCGCGATGGTACCAACACCAACTGGGCGGTGTTTGCGCTGGCCAACACCAGCGATGAACAGATCGACCGCCTGATCGTTGCACCAAATTACAAGCTGGTCGGCTCCGACCTGTTCTGGCCGGATCTCGGTTCCTCGCGCATTCTGGCGATCACACCGAGCCAGGGCATCGCTCCCGAACGTCAGAAAAGCCTTGAGGCAGACGTCTTCCTGGTCACGCTCGACCCGGGGTCGATTGTCACCTTCGTCGCGGAAATGACGACGCCGAACCTGCCGGAAATCCGGATCTGGGAACCGGACGTCTACGAGGAAACCGTCAACGCCTACACGCTCTACCGTGGCATCATTCTGGGCATCTCCGGCCTGCTGGCCCTGTTCCTCACCATCTTGTTCGTGGTCAAGGGCACGGTCATGTTCCCGGCCACCGCGGCACTTGCCTGGTCGGTGCTGGCCTATCTGTGCATCGATTTCGGCTTCTGGGGCATGGTGTTCAATCTGGAGGGTGGCGGCAGCCAGCTTGCGCGCGCCTGCGCCGAGGTCATGCTCGCGGCCAGCTTGATCATCTTCCTGTACGCCTACCTGAACCTCAACCGCTGGAACATTCATTATTCCCATCTGGCGCTGACGACGCTGATCCTGATCCTGGGTCTGCTTGGCGTTGCCGTTTGGGATCCCTCGATTGCAGCCGGCATCGCCCGTCTTGCGCTGGCCATCATTGGCTTGCTCGGGTTCGTCACCATCGCGGTGCTGGCCTTCCAGCACTATGACCGCGCCATCCTGCTGATCCCGACCTGGTGCCTGCTGATGGCCTGGCTGGTCGGGGCGGCGATGACCGTAACCGGATATCTGTCCAACGACATCGTTCAGCCCGCGCTCGGCGGTGGTCTTGTTCTCATCGTGCTGCTGATCGGCTTCACGGTGATGCAGCACGCTTTTGCCGGCGGCGCGATCGCGCAGGGGCTCATATCCGATGTCGAACGCAAGGCACTGGCCCTGACGGGTGCCGGTGACATCATCTGGGACTGGGACATCGACCGCGACCGCATCTACACGGGCAATGAGGTTGAAGATCTGCTCAACCTGAAGCGTGGCACCCTGGAAGGGCCTGCGCGCGACTGGCTGGACATCCTGCATCCCCAGGACCGTGACCGGTTCCGGGCGACGCTCGACGCGGTCATCGATCAGCGTCGCGGCAAGGTAACCCAAACCTTCCGTCTGCGCTCAGAAGACGGTCACTTCCGCTGGTTCCGCCTGCGGGCCCGGCCGATCATCGGATCGGACGGCGAGGTGATCCGCTGCGTGGGCACGCTCCTGGACGTGACCGAGGAACGCACGGCGGAAGAACGCCTTCTGCACGATGCCGTCCACGACAATCTGACCGGCTTGCCGAACCGCGAACTCTTCGTCGACCGCTTGCGCACCAGCGTCATCCGGTCGCGTGCGGAAGAAACCTCCAAGCCGACCTTGCTCGTGCTCAATCTGGATCGCTTCAAACAGGTCAACGACAGCATTGGCCTGTCTGCCGGCGACAGCATTCTCTTGACGGTGGCGCGTCGTCTCGGCCGACTGATCGGCCAGCAGGATACGCTGGGACGTCTTTCCGGCGACCAGTACGGCCTTGTTCTCCTGTCCGAGCAGGAGCCGGACCGGATTGTCGCGCTGGCGGATTCGCTGCGCAAGGCGGTCCGCGCACCGATCACCTTCGGCGACCGGGAGATCTTTCTGACCTGCTCCGTCGGCATTGCCTTCTTCGAAGGTGGCAAACAGGCGGTCGAGGACATGGTCACCAATGCGGAGATCGCCCTCAATCACGCCAAGCGCCTGGGTGGTGACCGCCAGGAAGTGTTCCGTCCGATCTTGCGCCCGCTCGACAAGAACATCGTCGATCTGGAAGCCGACCTGCGCGAAGCGATCAAGAAGGAAACGCTGGGTGTCTACTTCCAGCCGATCATCCGGTTGGAAGACCAGGCGGTAGCCGGCTTCGAAGTGCTGGCACGCTGGAACCATGCCAAGCGCGGCAAGATTTCACCTTCGGAATTCATTCCCGTCGCAGAGCAGTCCGGTCTCATCAACGAACTGGGCATCTACATGCTCGACAAGGGCGCACAGCAGCTGGCGTTCTGGCAACGCGAGTTCCCGATGCAGCAGCCTTTGTTCGCTTCGGTGAATCTCTCGTCGCGTCAGCTGTTGAAACAGGACCTGATCAACGATGTGAAGGCCGTTCTGTCGAGAACATCGCTGGCACCGGGAACCTTGAAGCTGGAACTGACGGAATCACTCGTCATGTCCAACCCGGAATATTCCGCAAAGGTACTCGAGCGACTTCGCGGGCTGGGGGCAGGCCTGTCCCTCGACGACTTCGGCACCGGTCATTCCTCGTTGTCCTATCTTCAGCGGTTTCCGTTCGACACGATCAAGATCGACCAGTCCTTCGTCAAACCCAACGGGTCTTCCGCCCGGCCGGTCCTGCTCAGGACAATCGTCGCCATGGGGCATGACCTTGGCATGTCGGTCGTTGCCGAAGGAGCGGAGAGCGAGAACGATGCGCTGGAGCTCTACCAGCTCGGCTGCGAATACGCTCAAGGCTTCTACTTCGGCGAGGCTGTCACAGCGGCGGAAGCCACCAAGATCCTGCGCAAGATGCCGGCGGAAGCCGAAACGGCCTGATTTTGGCCGGCACCTATCGTGCCGGCTGATCTTGCGTCAGGGGCTCTGACAGCAGTTTCCCACACACTCCGTCATGCCATGGCTCGTCCATGGCATCCATGCCGTGCGCTATCCAGCCGCAAGGGCTTCGGGGTCGCCGAGGTCACGAATTGGATTGCAGGGGCAAGTCCTGCAATGACAGAGGGAGTTGATGTCGTTGGGGTTGGAAGGCGAGGAGGCGATGCCGCGCCGTTTCCGCGTCAAGGTGCCAGGATGGGAACGGTCTTGTCCGTTTGCCGGATTTCCAGCGGCGTTGCACCGAAGGGATCGCCGTCCACCTGTGCAGCCACGGCACCTGTTGCCAGAATGGAAGCCGTTTTGAACGGGCGCACCAAAGCGCCCTTGGCTTTGTGGATGCGGCCCATCAAGAGCGCGACACCGTAGCAGAAGGACGACCAGGGGTCGTCCCTTTCCAGAACCAGCATATGCAGGCCGGGATCGGTCGCCCCGCCGGGACAGATGACAAAGGGGCCGCCATAGTGGCGGGCGTTGCTGGCTACCGCGAGTTTGCCGGTCAGCTCTTCACCGTCCAGGATAACTTTCAGCGAGGCGCTCTTGCGTTTGAAACCGGTCCGAAGCGCTGTGATGACATAGGCGAGCTTGCCAAGGCGCCGTTTCAGGGAAAGCGGCACGGCGTGAACGACTTCGGCATCGAACCCGGCAGAGGCCATCAGTACAAAAGGCCTGCCGTTGGCAAGGCCATAGTGCAACTGCCTGGTCTTGCCGCGTCGGATCAGCTCGGCAATTGCCTTCGCATTGCGCGGGAGGCCAAGTTCAAGGGCAAGCACATTGGCGGTGCCGAAGGGAATGATGCCCAGTTGCGGCGGGGCGGGGTGGTTCTGAAATCCGGTCAGGGCCTCGTTGACGGAGCCGTCTCCGCCGGCGACCACCAGCGTCTGCACAGGTAGCGAGGGATCCGCGCAGATGTCGCCGATCTCGCCTGCGCGTCTCGTCAACCGGATCTCGGTCTTGCATCCGAGATCTTCCAGGCGATTGCGCACGTCATCCAGAAATTCGGCGCTATAGCCACCCGAGGTCGGGTTGGCCACGATCAGAACCTTTCCGGCCATATCCGGAACCATTGTGCGCACTGCTGCTGCGCCGGACCACCAGAAAAGTCTCACTCAAAATCCTCTGCTCATCAGACAGGATTCGTTTTTTCGCCGCTCTTATACGGGGCCATTCCGCCGCGCGCCAGTTCATCTGCGCGTTCATTGTCCGGATGGCCGGCATGTCCCTTGACCCAGTGCCAGGTAACGTCATGACGTTCCCTTGCGGCGTCAAGAGCTTGCCAGAGATCCGCATTCTTTACCGGCTTGTTGGCAGCCGTGCGCCAATTCTTGCGCTTCCAGCCGTACATCCATTCCTTGATGCCGCTGCGCACGTATGTGCTGTCGGTATAAAGGTCGACCGCACAAGGGCGCTTGAGGGCATTCAGCGCCTCAATGGCGGCCATCAGCTCCATACGGTTGTTGGTGGTTTCCGACTCGCCCCCGGAAAGCTCTTTCTCGTGCTCCCCGAACCGCAGGATGACACCCCAGCCGCCCGGGCCAGGATTGCCGGAACAAGCGCCGTCCGTATAGATCGTGACCCGGTTGTTGCTCTCCGTCATCGCTCCAACCCGTAGGCCTGCGTGGAGGAAATGCTCTGGTGGAAGCGGAGCTTCTTCAGATATTCCAGCGGATCCTTCGGCGTAACCAGCGCACCTTCCGGCACGCTCAGCCAGTCATAGAGCCGTGTCAGCAGGAAACGCAGGGCCGCACCCCGGCAAAGGGTCGGCAAGGCATCGTATTCAGCCTCGCTCAACGGTCGCACGGCGGCATAGCCCTTGAGCAGGGCCTTTGCCTTGGTCACGTTGAACGACATGTCCTGCTCGAAGCACCATGCGTTGAGACAGATGGCAATGTCATAGGCAAAGGCATCGTTGCAGGCGAAATAGAAATCGATCAGCCCGGAAAGTTCGTTGCCCAGAAAGAACACGTTGTCGGGAAACAGATCCGCATGGATCACCCCGCCCGGAAGGTCCCTGGGCCAGACCTTTTCCACATGGTCCAGCTCGCTGGCGATCTCTGCACCGAGACCGGGATGAACCGTATCGCTGCGCTCCCCGCATTGATCGAACAGGGGCCGCCAGCCGCTGACGTCGAGTGCGTTCTTGCGGAACCCGTCGTAATCGGCGCCGTCCAGGTGCAACTCTGCCATGGCCCGGCCCAGCTCGGCGCAATGATCCACTTTGGGCCGCTTGACCCACATGCCGTCCAGAAAGGTGACCAGCGCGGCCGGTCGGCCGGCGAGAGTGCCCAGAAGTTTGCCGTCCCTCGAAGGGACCGGCGTCGGACAGGACAGGCCCTTTGCGGCCAGATGCTGCAGAAGGTTCAGAAAATAAGGCAGATCGTCCGGGTTCACGCGCTTTTCGTACAGCGTCAGGATGTAGGACGCCTTGTCCGTGTGGACCAGGAAGTTGCTGTTCTCGACACCTTCGGCAATGCCCTTGAATGACAACAGACGTCCGACATCGTAGCTGCCGATGAAGTCGTTCAGTTCCTCATCGGTTACTTCGGTATAAACAGCCATGGGGTTATCCGGCAGCGGCCTGGGAGGAGGCGATCATCTCGCGCAGCTCCCGCGGCAAGTTGAAGGAAATCGTTTCTTCGGCAGTACGCACCGTCTCGACGTTGACGTCGAACCGGTCGGCAAATGCCGCGATGATTTCCTCTACCAGGGTCTCGGGGGCCGATGCACCTGCTGTCAGACCCAACGACGTGATACCTTCGAAATCGTGCCAGTCGATGTCGCTTGCGCGCTGGATCAGCACTGCAGTCCTGCACCCGGCCCGTTCAGCAACTTCACGCAGGCGCTGCGAGTTGGAGGAGTTCGGGGCGCCGACAACGATCATTGCGTCGACCTTTGGCGCCACATGCTTGACCGCTTCCTGACGGTTGGTGGTTGCGTAGCAGATGTCCTCCTTGTGCGGAGCGACAATCTGCGGGAACCGGTCCTGCAGCACAGCCACGATCCCGGCCGTGTCGTCCACGGACAAGGTGGTCTGGGTGATATAGGCGAGGGGGCGGTCGGTCTTCGGCGTGAAGGCGCGTGCGTCGTCTTCAGTCTCGATCAGGCTGACGGTGCCCTCGGGCAACTGGCCCATGGTGCCGATCACTTCAGGATGCCCCGCATGACCGATCAGCAGAATCTCGCGGTCCCGGCGAAAATGGATTTCCGCTTCCTTGTGGACCTTCGAGACCAAGGGACAGGTGGCGTCGAGATAGAACATCTTGCGGCTCTGGGCGTCTTCCGGCACGGATTTCGGTACGCCGTGCGCAGAGAAGATCACCGGTCTGTCGGTGTGCCCGGCCGGTATTTCTTCCAGCTCTTCCACGAACACAGCGCCCTTAGCCTTCAGCCCGTCCACCACGAACTTGTTGTGCACGATCTCGTGACGGACGTAGACCGGACTGCCGTATTTTTCCAGGGCGAGTTCCACGATCTGGATCGCGCGATCGACACCGGCGCAGAACCCTCGGGGCGCGCAAAGGTGAATGGCAAGCGGTGTTTTTTCCTGTTTGCTCTCGGTCATCATGCTCTTTCGAGGAACGTTTCTGCGCGCAATAAGGGCTCGCAGCCACGCTGTGTCAAGGGATGTGCGGCAAGCTGAACCAATTCAGCCACAATGAGCTGCTTGAAGGTTTGCGTTTGACAAGCCTCGCCAAGCAATTCTTCACCTGCTATGAAGCTCCGCCGACAATTGTTGCATTTTTATGGAATGAAGATGATCAGTGCGATTCCCGCCGTCTCCGGCAAGACCCTGAAGACAATTATGGCCGTGGGCCTTTCCGCCGCGGCTCTTGCGGGGTGTATGAGTGCCGCTGACGGTGTTGCGGGCAAGGTTATTTCCGGTGGCCAGCAGCCGATCGAGATTTCTCCCGAAACCTTCGCCCCGCCGGTTCCCTGTCCTGCGCTGCAGCTTCAGTCCAACACCTTCCTGATCCGCAAGTATGTGCGCGGCAAGGACGATGACCCGCAGGGTCTGCTTTACCAGGCCACCGTCAAGGATTGGGCCAACACCTGCACGCAGCAGCCGGATGGTAGCCGCCGCATGAAGCTGGGCCTGTCCGGCGATGTCACCTCCGGTCCCGCCTGGAAGGGCGGTGAAGTGGTTCTGCCGATGCGCGTCGCCATTGTGCCCGGTGGCAGCGGTGCCAAGCCGCTCAGCTCCGAGATAGTGAAAATTCCGGTCACGCTTGGAGCGAACTCGCCAAGCGAAACCTGGACGCTGATCGAAGAGAAATTCACGATCCCGGCAGGTGCGGACGCCAAGGTTGTGTTCGGCTTTGACGAAGGCCGTCGCCGCTAAGGCCCGGCCACGCACGCAGCACATCAGTGTTGACTGAATTTGAGGCCTGGCCGGGAAGATGGAAACCGGCCGACCATTGATCGTGCACACTCTGCAAGACGATGCCTAAAATTGTGCACCGGCAAAATTGCGGGGGCTGCATGTCGCATATTGACAAGACTATGTCTGCCTCGCACAATCCGGCCCCAATCGGGGTCGTCCCCCGGTTGGCGTGGAAACACGTCAATGTTTATGCGGGAGAGGCCGGGTGAAAGGATCCTGGCGCCGAAGGAGCAACCGCCCCGGAAACTCTCAGGCAGAAGGACCGCATGAACTGCAACGCTCTGGAAAGCAGTGCTCCGCAAGTGGGTTTGCGGACTGCTCACCGAAGGAGTAACCGAAAGGCGTCATCGGCGCCGGTCGGGAAATCTCTCAGGTACTCGGACAGAGGGGGTGCAGACGGATCAGGACCCATGCGGGCCGGTTCGGGACTGCGCAACCCCGAATACGAGGACCGTTCATGGCGGAAACCGTTGCAGACGAAGATCTGAAACAAACGCCTCTTCACGACCTTCATGTGGAACTGGGTGCACGCATGGTGCCGTTTGCCGGCTATTCCATGCCCGTGCAGTACAAGGCCGGCATCATGGCCGAGCACCAGCAAACCCGCACGAAGGCCGGCCTTTTCGACGTCTCCCACATGGGCCAGGCCCTGTTGATCGGTCCCGATCACGAAACGACGGCCCGGGCTCTGGAAGCGCTGACCCCGTCCAATTTCGTCGAACTTGGCCACGGCCGTCAGCGCTACACGGTACTGCTCAACGACGAAGGCGGCATTATCGATGATCTGATGGTCACCCGGCCGCTGTCCGAAGCAGAAGACGGCAAGCTGATGCTCGTGGTCAATGCCTCCCGCAAGGATGTCGACTACGCCCATTTCCGCGAAAGACTGCCTGAAAACGTGACCCTTGAAGTGATCGACGATCGTGCGCTGATCGCGGTTCAGGGGCCGGAAGCCGTGGCTGCGGTCGCAGCACATGCGCCAAAGGCAGCCGAACTTGGCTTCATGGCCGCCGAACCGATGGAGTTTGACGGTATCGACTGCCACGTTGCCCGTGCCGGCTATACCGGCGAGGACGGCGTGGAGATGTCCGTGCCTGCCGGTGCTGCTGAAGCGATTGCCCGTGCACTGCTCGCCGACGACAGGGTCGAACCGATTGGGCTCGGGGCCCGCGACAGCCTGCGTCTTGAGGCAGGGCTGTGCCTCTACGGACACGACATTGACGAGATGACGTCTCCCGTCGAAGGCGCCATCATCTTCTGCATGCAGAAGCGCCGCCGAGAAGAAGGCGGCTTTCCGGGCGCGGAACGCATTCAGGGTGAACTCGAAAAGGGACCGGGCCGTGTCCGCGTCGGCCTGCGCCTCGATGGCAAGGCACCTGCGCGGGAAGGAGCCGAGATCGCACTGCCCGACGGGCCGGTGATCGGCACCGTGACATCCGGCGGTTTCGCACCGACCGTGGGTGCTCCGATCGCGATGGGCTATGTCCCGGTGGAGCACTCCGAAACTGGCACGCCACTTGAATTGATCGTCAGAGGCAAGCGCTTGCCCGCTACCGTCGCGGACATGCCGTTTGTTCCGAACCGGTATTACCGCAAACCCAAAGCATAAATCTTTCCAGATAACGGACGCACAATATGACCACCTATTACTCCAAGGACCACGAGTGGATCGCCGTAGATGGCGACAAAGCCACCATCGGCATCACGACTTACGCGCAGGAGCAGCTCGGCGACGTCGTTTACGTCGAACTGCCGGAAGCCGGCAAGGCGCTGTCACAGGGCGATGAAGCCGCCGTCGTGGAATCCGTCAAGGCCGCCAGTGAAGTCTACGCTCCGATCGACGGTGAAGTCGTTGAAGCCAACGATGCGCTGGTGGACGAGCCGGCCAAGGTGAACGAAGATCCCGAAGGCGCTGCATGGTTCATCAAGATGACCGTCGGCAATGCGGATCAGCTGTCCGACCTGATGGACGCGGCAGCCTACAAGGCGTACGTGGAGACGTTGTAATTCATGGCAGGGCACTACTACACGGCACAGGTGGAATGGGCATGCGACGGCGACTATGCCGCAAACGCCTATTCCAGAGGGCACATCTGGCGTTTTGACGGTGGTCTCGAGATCCCGGCAAGCGCTTCGCCCACGGTGGTACCCCTGCCATATTCCATCGAAGCCGCCGTCGATCCGGAAGAGGCTTTCGTCGCCGCTATCTCGTCCTGCCACATGATGTCCTTCCTGGATCTTGCCCGGCGGGCGAATTTCGTTGTCGCCAGTTACAGCGACCGTGCCCAGGGCGAAATGAGCCGGGTGGCGCGGGGCAAGATGGCAATCACGAAAGTGGTGCTGCGGCCGGTTATCACGCTGGTTGCAGCCGAGGACCCGGATCCGACCTGGCTGACCGATCTGCATGAAAAGGCGCATGACGTCTGTTTCATAGCCAACTCCGTGAAGTGCGAGATCGTTGTGGAGCCCGAACCGCTCCGCCTTGTCGCACCGTGACTTTCCGGAACCGGCCGCACGAAGTCGCAGCCGGTTCCCTGTTCTGGATGGTGACCAGTTCTCTTCTCTGTGCGTCTGCACGGCGCCACCGCGCCGAGCAGGAAACGGGGAGCCCGTATCCGGAAGCTTGTCAGTTCTCCGGGTCCGGGCTGATGAAGCGAGAGCGTGGTTTTCGCCGGTCCGATTTTTGATCAAACCCTTGGGAGCTGCCTGATGCGCTACCTGCCTTTGAACGATACCGACCGCAGCGACATGCTCGCGCGGGTCGGCGTCAAATCCGTCGATGAACTCTTTGCGGACATCCCTGAAGACGTTCGCATGAAGGGTCTGCTCGACCTTCCCAAACGAGCCAGCGAAATGGAAGTGGAGCGCAAGCTCTCGGCCATGGCATCGAAGAACACTGCGGCCGGCTCCGTACCGTTCTTCGTCGGCGCAGGTGCCTACAAGCACCATGTGCCGGCAACGGTCGACCACCTGATCCAGCGGTCGGAGTTCCTGACCTCCTATACGCCCTATCAGCCGGAAATTACGCAAGGTACGCTTCAGTACCTGTTCGAGTTCCAGACCCAGGTAGCGCGCCTTACCGCAATGGATGTCGCCAACGCGTCCATGTATGACGGCTCCACCGGCACCGGTGAAGCCGTGCTGATGGCGCACCGGGTGACCAAGCGCAACAAGGCCGTGCTTTCCGGCGGGCTGCATCCGCAGTACCGGGAAGTCGTAGAAGGCCTGTCCAACATGGCCGGCGATCGGGTCGTCAGCCTCCCGGCAGACCCGACGGGCACCGAAGACATCCTGTCCCAGATCGATGACGAGACGTCTTGCGTTGTCGTCCAGTCGCCGTCGTTCTACGGCCAGCTGATCGACCTGAAGCCGATTGCCGAAAAGGCGCACCAGCACAAGGCGCTGCTGATTGCGGTCTTCACCGAAGTGGTGTCGCTCGGCCTGATCGAACCGCCCGGAACACAAGGCGCCGACATCGTGGTCGGTGAAGGCCAGTCCATCGGCAACGGCCTCAACTTCGGTGGCCCTTATGTCGGTCTCTTCGCCACCCGCCAGCAATATGTCCGCCAGATGCCGGGCCGGCTCTGCGGTGAGACGGTGGATGCGGAAGGCAAGCGCGGTTTCGTGCTGACGCTGTCCACCCGCGAACAGCATATCCGCCGCGACAAGGCAACGTCGAACATCTGCACCAACTCCGGTCTCTGCTGCCTTGCCTTCACCATTCACATGTCGCTGCTGGGGCAGGCCGGGTTGACCAAACTCGCCCGCATCAACCACGGCAACGCGGTGAAGCTGAAGAGGCTTCTTGCCGGCGTGCCCGGTGTCGAGGTTCTGAACTCGGCCTATTTCAACGAGTTCACGATCGCGCTGCCGAAGGTGGCCGAGGATGTGGTCGAGCAACTGGCCGAACGGGGCGTTCTCGCAGGCCTGCCGGTTTCTCGACTGGAGCCGGGCAACAAGGATCTCGCGAACCTGTTGGTCGTCGCGTCGACCGAAGTCAATACGGATGAAGACCGCGCGGCCTTTGCGGACGCGCTGAAGGAGGTGCTGGCATGAGCATGAACACGCAAGGCCGCCCGACCGCAGCAGGTGATGCCGGGGATGCTTTCCGCCCGAAGACTTTCACCGGCAACCGTGGTCTCGATATGGAAGAGCCGCTGATTTTCGAATTCGGCTCGCTGGAAACCACCGGTGTCGATCTCGACGAGGACGAAAGCGCCGAGTTCGAGCTTGGCAGCTTCAAGCGCAAGGCCGAGATCGGTCTGCCCGGCCTCGCCGAACCGGAGGCCATGCGCCACTATGTGCGCCTGTCGCGGAACAACTATGCCATCGACAGCGGTCTCTATCCGCTCGGCTCGTGCACCATGAAGCACAATCCGCGCCTCAACGAGAAGATGGCCCGCCTGCCGGGCTTCGCGGACATCCATCCGCTTCAGCCGGTGTCCTCGGTGCCTGGTGCACTGGAACTGATCGATGCGCTTGCCCACTGGCTGATGGTGTCCACCAACACCTCCGCTGTCGCGATGAGCCCGAAAGCCGGTGCCCATGGCGAATTGTGCGGCATGATGGCGATCAAGGCAGCCCACACCGCTGCCGGCCGTGATCCGAAGATCGTTCTGGTGCCGGAAAGCGCCCATGGCACCAACCCGGCAACGGCAGCGCTCTTGGGTTACAAGGTCGTCAACATCGATGCCAAGGACGACGGGACCGTCGATCTGGAGGCACTGAAGAAGACCATTGCCGAACACGAAGGCAACATCGCCGGCATCATGCTCACCAACCCGAACACCTGTGGGCTGTTCGAACGGGAAGTGAAGCAGATCGCCGATCTGATTCACAAGGCAGATGCCTATTTCTACTGCGATGGCGCCAACTTCAACGCCATCGTCGGCAAGGCCCGCCCGGGGGATCTTGGTGTCGACGCCATGCATATCAACCTGCACAAGACCTTCTCGACGCCTCACGGCGGCGGTGGCCCGGGTTCCGGTCCGGTCGTCCTGTCCCAGAGACTGGCTCCTTTTGCGCCGTTGCCGTTCATCCGCAAGACGGAAAAAGGTGTCGAACTGGTCGAAACCGAAGCTGCCACCAAGGACGGCGAGCAGCCATTCGGCCGCATGACCGCGTTCCACGGCCAGATGGGCATGTACGTGCGGGCTCTGTCCTACATGATGAGCCACGGCTCCGACGGTCTGCGGCAGGCGTCCGAAGATGCGGTGCTGAATGCGAACTATATTCGCGTCGGCCTGCAGGACCTGATGAGCCTGCCCTTTGGCGAGCGTCCGTGCATGCACGAAGTGCTGTTCGACGACAGCTTCCTGAAGGACACCGGCGTGACCACGCTCGACTTCGCCAAGGCGATGATCGACGAAGGCTATCATCCGATGACCATGTACTTCCCGCTGGTTGTCCATGGCGCGATGCTGATCGAGCCGACGGAATCGGAAAGCCGGGCGGCGCTCGACCTTTTCGTCGCCACCATGCGCGATCTCGTGATGAGCGCAAAGCGCGGCGAAACGGAACGCTTCTCCGGTGCACCGTACCTTGCCCCGCGACGCCGTCTGGACGAAACGGGTGCAGCTCGCAAGCCGGTCCTGAAATGGACCGAGCCGGCTCCGGCCGAAGTGACCCCGGCTGCTGCCGAGTAGCACGTGGACGAATTTTCAAGGATGAAAACCCCGGCTTCGGCCGGGTTTTTTTGTTTCCTGTCGCTCAGGTGTGCGCTGTCACCACGTTGGAGACGTGAGGAAACCGGATTGCCTTGCCGTCAAAACAGGGGCCCAGTTCTTTCAGGAAATCATTGAAGCAGGCGTTCCTGTCGTCTTCGGATAGCCGGGAGAGCTTGTCTCCGGTATGCATGCCACCCATGGCTCCGGCGGCATAAGCACGGCCATCCGGGTGATGAAGCGTCAGTGAAACTGTCTCCAGTTGGATATCCAGAAACCCGGCGGCCTCGAAGTTCGATCGTATTTCTTCAGGGTCAGAGAGTTGGCAGATCGCACGAACGGCTGCCCCCGCCTCTGCGCCGACGTGTTTTTCCAATGCGGTTGCCTGCGCCATCAGCAGAGGATTTTCTGACAGACCGCGGGAAACGCAGAAGGCGACGCGGCCCCCGGGTGCCAGAACGCGGTGAAGTTCGCGCAGGGCTCCGACACGATCGGGGAAGAACTGCAAAGCCTGCTGACAGTAAGCGAGGTCAAAGCCGCCATCAGGGAACGGCATATCGCCTGCGGTCGCCTCGAACCATTCTGCGTCTATCCCGTTTACGCTGGCCTTTTCGGCTGCAACGGCCAGCATTCCCGCACTCATGTCCACGCCGGCCAGTTTTGCATATCCGTTCCCAAGACTCGCGACTTCACGGATTACCGCACCGGTGCCGCACGCAAGGTCCAGGATCCGGTCTTCGATTTGGGGTGGTTGCCGTTGGAGCAGCTGTTGTGCCCAAGGCTGAAAGATCACCGGCACCATGACACTGTCGTATCGCTCGGCAAATGTTCCGTTTCGGGGGACGCCTTCCTGATTGCTCATGGTTCGCTCCAGACTACGAACGGGACCGGCAGTATAGCTCCAAACCCTCGCCAAGGCACGGAACCTGGTTTTCACCGGGATCGAAACGTCTGGCTTAGGGCCCTCGATTCCAGAGTGATGACACACAGGGGCCTTCAAAATTCTTATTGACAATATAAATGTCAAAATGACATATAATTTGTCAAATGAGGTGTCCATGAAGAAGTCCGTCGAGCTTTATGAAATCATCCGCCTGATACGCCCCGTGCACCGCCGGCTTGCACGGGCGGTGGAGGCCAAGCTGGAGGGAACCGGCGTGACCGTCGGTATGCGAGCGGTCATGGAAGTGCTGGAGGAGGCCGGGCCGATGGCGGTACCCGAGATCGGCCGGGCGCTGTTTCTTGCCCGCCAGCAGATCCAGCTCGTGATGAACGCTCTGGAAGAGCAGGGACTGGTCGAGCGCCGGGCCAATCCGGCGCACAAGCGATCACCACTGTTTGCCTTGAACGAAGCGGGGCACGACCGGTTCGGCGAAATCCGGGCACGGGAGACTGACGAAATCGAGACAGTCTGCGAGCTCTTCTCGGACGACGATCTGCGTTCCACGCAGCGGGTGCTCTGCACCATGCTTGATCATTTTGCCGCGTTCGAGGACGACCCGGATCGGCCCAAGGCACTGGAATAATTTCACGAACAGGAGAGGTCACATGACCGGTATCTGGATTGCGGCCGGGCTCTGTGCCGCAGGCGTTGTCGCCTATATCGTTTATTGCCTGCGGCGGCTGGGGACGCCGACAAAGGGCGCAAGCATCGACAGGTCAATGCGGCCGGGCACAGCTCTGGTGGTCATCGACGTGCAGGAGGACTTCACCAGGAACACCGGCAAACACGCTTTTGACCCAGGCCAGAGAGACGCCGTGCTTGCCGAAATAGGACGCCAGGTGGAAGCGCACCGGATGGCAGGCCACCAGGTCGTTTTCGTCAAGAATGTCTTCCGCGACTGGCCGGTGATCGCGGCCATGAAGATGTCGGCGGGCGGTATCGGCACACCGGGGCGAGACGGTTTGAAGCTCGACCGAACACTTGCTGTCGGCAATGCTCCGGTCTTTGAAAAGTCGATCGGTGACAGTTTCTCCAGTCCGCAATTTGAAGCCTGGCTTGAGGAAAAGCGGATCGGGCGGCTGGTCCTGGTTGGTCTTGATGCCTGTCACTGCGTTCAGCTGACCGCAAAGGGGGCGTTGAACCGGGGGTATGACGTCGAAATCAGGGATCCGGCGACACTAACCACGACGCCGGACAGATGGACGGACCTCAAAGGCGAGTTGGGCAAACTCGGCGCAGCCTTCGCCTGAAACGGGCGCAGTCGGCGCCATGTCCGGCTGCGCTTGAAGGCCTCAGTGTGCGACCAGGAGTGATCGCTCCCGGTTGCGCAAGTCGAGAAGTTGGGAGATCCAGCTATTTCGGTTTTGCAGAAAGGCGGTCAAAAGCGCTGGATAGTCCGCAGTAACTGCTTCTTGAACCGATGTGCGGGCCGCAAGCTTGCTACGCCACGCAAGAACCCGGTCGAGGTCGTCAAACATCTCAAGCGTCAAGAACGTCTCAAAGACATCGAAATATCGGAACACCGGGGCGAAAGCCGCATCGACGAGCGAAAAGGCTCTTCCGGCGAAGAAGGGACCGTCCGGATCAAGTTCACCTTCCAGATGACGGAACTTTGCACGAAGTGCCTCACCCGCAGCATAAAACCCGGTGTCGTCCCTGGCGTTGTAGAGCGCGCCGATGCCGTTCAGGATCTGCGAAGCGAATTCGATATAGGCCCGGTGCCGCGCGCGTTCGGCAGGGTCCTCCGGGTGCAGCCGGCTCCCTTCTGTCTCGTCCAGGAATTCGACGATCGGGGCGGATTCGAAGAGATAGCGATCACCGCCCAGTTTCAGCAGCGGCACCTTGCCGAGTGGTGAGGCCGCGCGGAACCAGTCCGGTTTGTCGGCAAGGTCGATGGTAACCCGGTCAAACGGAACATTCTTTTCATGAAGGACGATCGCCGCGCGCTGCACGTAAGGGCAAAGCGCATGGCTGATCAGCGTGAGTGTGTCGGGCATCTGGAGACTCCTTTTCATGCATCTGCATCAAGATGAATGCATATGCATGAAAAATCAAGATTGATGCAATTGCATAAATTTTCTATTTCTTGGCCATGAGCAATTCCGCCGATACCGTCCCCCAGGCCATCGACGCCTGGGCCCGTCTGCAGCGTGCAAGCGGCAACGTGCTGGCACGGGTCGAGGCACGCCTGAAGGCGGCTGGTTTCCCACCTCTCGGCTGGTACGATGTGCTGCTGGAATTAAGCCGGGCAGAGGACAAAACTTTGCGTCCGGTCGAAATCGAAAAGCGAATGCTGCTGGCCCAGTACAATGTTTCGCGCCTGCTCGACCGGCTGGCCGCTGCGGGCTACATCGAAAAGCTGAAGAGCCCGGAAGACGGCAGAGGTGTCTCGGTGCGTCTGACCCAGGAAGGGGAGATGCTCTTGAAGGCCATGTGGCCGTGTTACCGGGCAGCGGTGGAAACCGAATTCACAAGGTATCTGGAGCCGGGGGACACCGAAGCGCTCTGGAAGGTGCTGGGAAAACTGGTGCAGTGACGTCTGTTCCCGGGGAGTGAACACACTGTTTCCGCATGACAGGCCAAAACATGCGTATAAGGTCGGCAAACCTTCTCTCTGACCGGACCTGAAACCCATGACCAACACCACCAATCTGGATGAACGGACCGGACTTCCGCAGGAGTGGCTGTTCCTTCTGAAAGAACATCCGCGCGAAGACTGGCCGGGTCACCGGAAACTCGGCCCACTGACCGAATTCTGGCTCGCACGGCATAACGGCTTCCGTCAGCTCGGTGCTGACCTGGATACGATCCTGACCGACTTCCGCGAACAACGGCTCCCGGTAAACCGTTTCGGCAACCTCTTTGCCCCGCGTCTGCAACAGTTTCTCAGTGAGCTGCATCACCACCACATGATCGAGGATAAGCACTATTTCCCTGTATTCATGGAAGCCGAAAAGCGCCTGGTGGATGGCTTCGAGCTGCTGGAAGGTGACCACGAACTGATCCATCATCGCATTGAGGCGGTGATCAAGAGCGCCAACAAGCTGTTCGGACAATTGCAGACGAAAGACCGCGATGCCATCCGCCGCGCGGCCGACAGTTTCGCCGGTGTCAGCGACACCCTGATCTCCGGCCTGATGCGCCATCTGGATGACGAGGAAGACCTGATCGTTCCGGTTATCCTGGATCGCGGCGAACGGAAACTCGGGTTGTCGTAACGCGGCCAGACGTGCGCAAGCGCAGGCCTTTCGCACAGGGTCAGGTGGAATTTCTTGACCGCGCGCAGCCTTGAGGCATTCCGGTTACACCTGTCGGGGTCTGGGACGTCACGAACACAACAGGCTTGACTCTTTTCCCGCCCTAACGCATTTAAGCTGGCATGACCAAGATGAGCGCATCCTTCGTGTATTTTTATTACGTCACCGACATACCGGCGGCTGCGTAGGATCTTGTTCACCCCATAGACACCTCAAAAGCCGCCGCGTCAGGCGGCTTTTTGGTTTCTAGAGACCCGAGCTTCCTGGCGGGGGAACCAGGAAGCGAAAAATGACCAGACATATGATCGAAGCCGGCAAACCGGCGACAAAACTCAAATCGGAAGCACTCGCCGTGCTTCTGGAGCGTGGTCTTGTGCACCAATGCACGGATATCGAGGCGCTCGACCAGACGCTGTCACAAGGGCCGATCACCGCATACGCCGGGTTCGATGCCACGGCGGCAAGTCTTCATGTCGGCCACCTGATGCCGTTGATGACCATGCGCTGGCTGCAGAAGCTCGGCCATCGTCCCATCGTCGTGCTTGGCGGTGGCACAAGTCAGATCGGCGATCCGAGTTTCCGCAAGGATGCCCGGCCGATGCTGGAAGAACGTCAGATCGCAGCCAACATCGCGAGCATACGACGATCCGTTGAGCGTCTCGTGGATATGAACGGCGAAGATGGGGCTTTGCTGGTCGACAATGCGGAATGGCTCAATGAATTCCGCTTCCTGGAATTCCTCCGCGACTATGGCTCCCAGTTCACAGTCAACCGCATGATGACCTTCGACAGCGTCAAGTCGCGCCTCGATGCTCAGATGCCGCTGACGGTTCTGGAGTTCTGCTACATGATGCTGCAGGCCGTTGATTTTCTGGAGTTGGCAAAGCGTCATGACTGTGCGCTTCAGGTCGGTGGATCCGATCAATGGGGCAACATCGTCAATGGTGTGGAACTCGGCCGCCGTGATGGCCGCAAGTTGCACGGCCTCACTGTTCCCCTGCTGACCACCGCCAGCGGTGCGAAGATGGGCAAGACGGCCGCGGGTGCCGTGTGGCTGCACCCCGAACACCTGTCGCCCTTCGGCTTCTGGCAGTTCTGGCGCAACACCGCCGATGCCGACGTCGCCAAGTGCCTGCGCCTTTTTACCGAGCTGCCGATGAGCGAAATCGAACGACTGGCGGCGCTGGAAGGGGCGGAGCTGAACGAAGCCAAGAAGATCCTGGCAACCCAGGTGACAGCAATCGTTCATGGCCCGGAAGAAGCGCGCGGCGCCTTGCAGCAAGGCGATGCCCTGTTTTCGGGCGAAGGCGAGATCCTGGAACCGACCCACAGTCTGCCGCTGAAAATTCTGGCAGACGGTCTCGGTCTTCTGGAGCTTGTGGTCGCGGTCGGCTTCGCAGCATCCAACGGCGAGGCACGGCGGCTGGTGGAAGGTGGAGGCGTTCGCCTCAACAACCAGATCGTCGACGACGCGCGCCGCCGCATTGCCACCGGCGATCTTCAGGCAAACGACCGTTTGTCGATTTCTGTCGGCAAACGCCGCAAGGCCCTGGTCGGCTTCGAGTGAGGCCGGTCAGACGGCTTGTGCATCATCGATCAGAACGGCCGGCTCCAGCCGGCCGTTGTAGCCGAAGACTTTCCCGATCAGCGGGAAGGTCACCTCTACGGTGAAACTGTACCTTCCATCGACAACACGCTCGCGCCCGACCGCTCTCGGAGCAAGGCGCAGCGGCAGCGGAAGCGGTCCAAGCGAAACCTCTGCCGGGGTGATGTCGATGCCCTTCTCACTTGCCGTTACCCGCATCTTGAACAGGAACGGTCCAAGGCGCTCGAGCATGCAGGGATACGCGTCGCCTTTACCGGCCATCATGTCGGTCTGGAACGGCTGCCCGTCAAACCGCCGGGTCCTGCGCTCTCCACCCACGATAGGTTCAAAGCTGGTCTCGACCGGAACACCCATCCGTGCTTCCGGCAACTTCGCCAGCCGGCAGATCAGTCTTGCGCCCCACGAGCTTCCCCGGCTTACATCCGCGGTGCCCCGCGCCACCCGCGCGAAGCTGTGCATCCGCCGGATTTCTGCCGGTACCTTGTCGAACTCGGGGCCGAGGATGGTTTGATAAAGCGTGCGGGGCATGTGAGATCTGCTTTGATGTCGATGTGTCTTCTCAGACAGACCATTCTCGCGTCGATTGGACAACAGCAAAAACTCTTTGCACTTGTTTGGTGACGTCCAGATGAGCACCATTCAGCCTCCTCATCATCCCTCTCCACTTCCTCCGTCATGCCATGACCTGGCCATGGCATCCATGCCGTTCCCCATCCGCCAATTGAGGCTTCTGGCTGAGGCACGGTCACGGCATGGATTGCAGGGTCAAGCCCTGCAATGACGAATGTTTGGGACGAACGAAATAGTCCAGGCTTGCCGGACAGTGGCGAGGAACTGAAAGAGGGAAGCGTAACGCGGCAAAAAGAGAAGCCGGGATTGCCCCGGCTTCCATTTGACCGTTCAGCCCTGTTTTTCCAGCTGCCTTGCCCGGTATTCTTCCACCGGCAGGCCGCCGACGCCCCAGTTCTCAAGGTCCACTTCCTCGATCACCACGAAGGTGGTTGCAGGGTTCTTGTCGAGAACGTCAACCAGTAGGTCCGTCGCGCCTTTGATAAGCCGGGCTTTCTGCTCTGCCGTCACCCCTTCACGGGTCACCTGGATATTCACGTAAGGCATGTCAGGCCACTCCTTCGTTGCGTGGTCGAATTTCGAAGATCTTCGCCATGATTTGCCAGCGGCCTTCGTCACGCACGAAGGTCAGGAAATCGGTGAAATCGTTGTTGCCGATCGAACAGCGAACTCTGGCAAAGGCCGTGTTCTCACCGGCGAACTGGATCTCGTCGATGACATCGCGGCGCTCCTCACCCCGGGACGCCGGCGACTGGCGGGCGGCGACGACCGGTACATATTCGGCCATCGTGCGATAGAGCAGGGGTGTCTCGTCCGCCGTGGCGTAGATTGCCTTCTCGTGAAACACCTGCTGCAGCAGGCCGGTATCGCAGTGATAAAGCGCGTCGAAATAGTCGGATATGACCTTTTCCAGCGCGGTCAGGGCACTGCTCATGCCGCCAGGCCTTCTTCCTGAAGGGTCTTCAGGGTGGCCGGGCGAGCACGGATGCGCTCGACATAGGCTGCCGTCTTCGGCCAGTCGCCAAGAGACACGCCGATGAAGTTCGTCCAGTTCAAGATGACAAAGGCATAGGCGTCGGCAACGGAGAAGGTATCTCCCAAAAGATAGTCGCCGCCCTTGGCCAGCAAGGCATCGAACTGGCCGAGCTTGGTATTCAGCTTTGCCTGGTTTTCAGCTGCTTCTGCTTCAGAAAATTCCTTGCCGGAAAAGAACGGACTGAAGCCTTTGTGAAGCTCTGAGGACAGGAAGCTGAGCAATTCCAGCACGCGGAACCGGTCGAGCGGCTTGCCAGCTGTATCCGTCGCAAAGTCCGGGTACTGCTCGCCAAGCCAATGCAGGATGGCAACGTTTTCCGTCAGAACGTCACCGTTCTCAAACCGAAGTGCCGGCACGTAGCCGCGCGGATTGGTCTGCGCGTATGCTGCGCCGGTCTCCGTCAGACCCGCGGTCGTATCGACTTTTTCGAGACTGTAGGTGGCTCCGGCTTCGTTGAGCAGGAGATGAGCAGCCATGGAACAGGCACCGGGTTTGTAGAACAGTTTCATCGATTGGCTCCTTGGTTCGTATCGATGCCCGGAAGGTGTCTTTTGAAGTCACCATTGACAAGTAGGTTTCTATTGGTAACTTGCATTATCGAGTTACCGGGCAGAAACCTGATGGTTCCCGCGTGACCTTGGACCCTTGAAGATCGTGTGGTGCCCATGGCCTTGAAAATGCGCAAGAATCTGAGCCCGAAACCGCCAACTCCTTGCAGTCTGACCCAGTGCATGCAGGTGATTTCCGGAGCCTGGGCACCCAACGTCATCTGGAGCCTGCGGGCAGGTCCCCGCCGCTTCAACGAGCTGAAGGCGGATATTCCCCCTGTGTCCGGCAAGGTACTGTCACAGCGCCTTTCAGAGTTGGAAGGCCGCGGCGTGCTGTTGCGCCATGTCCGCCCGACATCGCCACCTTCCGTTGAATATGAGCTGACGGATCTTGGCCAGGATCTGATTCCGGCACTGGAAGCCATTGTCGAAGTCGGGCACAAACTGAAGGTACGGCGCGATTTCCAGATGGCGGCCGAAGCCGCCGAATAGGCGGTGAAGCGGGGAGGGGCTCTTGAAACAGCAGACTTTCGTTTGCGTCCATGGTGTTTGGCATGGCGGCTGGTGCTGGTCGCGTCTGGCAAACATCCTGCGGGCACGTGGGCATCGCGTGACCGCACCAACGCAGACGGGCCTCGGCGAGCGCTCGCATCTGCTTTCGCCGGACATCACGATCCGGACGTTCGTGGAAGATATCGTCCGGCATTTACAGTTCGAGGATCTGGCGGACGTCATTCTAGTCGGTCACAGCTTTGGCGGCATTCCGATCACCGGGGTTGCAGACCTCGTGCCGGAGCGGATTGCCGGTCTGATCTATCTCGACGCGATCATGCTGGAGAGTGGGGAAACCTGGTTCGATCTTCTGCCGCAAGATCTTGCCGAAGACCGCAGGAAGCTGGCGGAAACCAGCAGCGGTGGCCTGTCACTGGCGCCAGCCCCGCCGGAAAGTTTTGGCATCACGAAGCCGGACGACGTTGCCTTTTTGAAACCGCGCCTGACACCGCACCCGTTCCGAACCTTCACCACGGCACTGGACCTGAAGCACCCGGTCGGAAACGGTCTTCCAGCCCATTACATCGAATGCACTGAACCGCCGTATCCGCCGGCAAAAGTCGCGCTGGCCCGGGCACAGGCCAAGGGATGGCCGGTCTCTCGGATCGCGACAGGCCACGACGCCATGGTGAGCGAGCCTGAGGCGCTTGCAGATCTGCTGGAAGAGATTGCAGAAGAACTTTGACGATGAACAGGCTGCCGTTCCCGGGGCTTCAACGGAAAACGGGGCAGCCTTCTTTCGAAGACTGCCCCGCATCACTGCCAGGACAAGATCGGGTAACGCCGGCAGTCTTTAGAAGAACCCGAGTTTGTTCGGGTTGTAGCTGACCAGCATGTTCTTGGTCTGCTGATAGTGATCCAGCATCATCTTGTGGGTCTCACGGCCGATGCCGGACTGCTTGTAGCCACCAAAGGCCGCATGGGCCGGGTAGGCGTGATAGTTGTTCACCCACACGCGGCCTGCCTCGATGGCGCGGCCGAATCGGTAGCAGCGGTTGGCATCACGCGACCACACGCCGGCGCCGAGGCCGTACATGGTGTCGTTTGCAATCGCCAGGGCTTCTTCTTCGGTCTTGAACGTGGTGACGGACACCACCGGGCCGAAGATTTCCTCCTGGAAGACCCGCATCTTGTTGTGGCCTTTCAGGATGGTCGGCTGAACGTAGAAGCCGCCGGAAAGGTCGCCGTCGAACTTCGCTTCCGCGCCGCCGCACAACACTTGTGCACCTTCCTCGACCCCGATGGTCAGATAGGACAGGATCTTGTCCTGCTGCTCGCGGCTGGCCTGGGCACCGACCATGGTCTCGATGGCGCGCGGGTCACCCTGCTTGATGGCTTTCACACGGGCGATCGCCCGTTCGATGAAGGCTTCGTAGATGTCTTCCTGGATCAGGGCCCGGCTCGGACAGGTGCAGACTTCACCCTGGTTGAAGGCGAACAGAACAAAGCCTTCGATGGCCTTGTCGAGGAACGCATCGTCTTCGCTCATGACGTCGGAAAAGAAGATGTTCGGCGACTTGCCGCCCAGTTCCAGCGTTACCGGAATGAGGTTCTCGGTTGCGTACTGCATGATCATCCGGCCGGTTTCGGTCGACCCGGTAAAGGCGATCTTGGCGATGCGATTTGACTTGGCGAGCGGGGCGCCAACCTCTGCACCAAAGCCATTGACGATGTTGAGAACGCCATCCGGCAACAGGCCGCCGATGAGCTCCGCCAGCACCATGATTGCCGCCGGGGTCTGCTCGGCCGGTTTCAGGACGACGCAGTTGCCGGCGGCAAGCGCCGGAGCCAGTTTCCAGGCAGCCATCAGGATGGAGAAGTTCCAGGGAATGATCTGCCCGACAACGCCGAGCGGCTCATGGAAGTGGTAAGCAATTGTGTCGGCATCGATCTCCGACATGGAGCCTTCCTGGCCGCGCAGAACACCTGCGAAATAGCGGAAGTGGTCAACGGAAAGCGGAATATCGGCTGCCGTGGTTTCGCGGATCGGCTTGCCGTTGTCCCAGGTTTCGGCCTTGGCCAGAATGTCGAGATTCTGCTCCATGACATCGGCGATTTTCAGCAGAATATTGGCACGCTCTGCTGCCGGGGTCCGTCCCCAGGCTTCCCTGGCCGCATGGGCCGCATCAAGCGCCAGGTCAACGTCAGCGGCATCGGAACGGGCGACTTCGCAAACGGTGGCGCCGGAAATCGGCGTGATGTTGTTGAAATACCGTCCGTTCACAGGCGCAACGAATTTGCCGCCAATATAGTTGTCATAGCGGGACTTGAACGGAGACGTCGTGTCGACGGAAAAACTGGGCATCTGATTCATCTGGGTTCCTCCACAAGATCGGCGGTCAGGCAACCGAAGCTGCGACGGGCCGAAGGTCCCGGTCCTCCACCGGGAATGGGTGGACTGTGCCGGAGGAGCTTGCGCTGTGGTAGGAGGGGGCAGATGCCTGTGTCCGGCATGTGTCTCAGTTCTGAGACAGGTCAGCCGGGATATCAGTCTATGTTCAGCCGTTTCATTCGCCGGTAAAGGGTTGCCCGGCCGATGCCGAGCGCGCGCGCGGCTTCGGAAACGTTGCCGCCGGCCCGCGCCAGTGCACGAATGACGGCAGCCCTTTCGGCCTTCTCAAAGCCGCTGGGGCCATCCTCGCGGCCAAGCAGATCGGAAGCGGGCAGGGGCTTCAGAGGGCCGCTTGCACCAAGCCCGAAGGCCTTCCTGGCAGCGCGCGTTGCCCCGAGAACGATGTCGTCGGCGTCGACGGCAAGCAGCATTGCGGTATCGGTGGTTTCCCCGTCGGCGACGATGATACGGGCGGCAGGAAAAGCGGCGCGGAAGGTTTCGATCTCGATCTGTCTTGCAGTCTGCGAGACCATTGCTGCGATCAGCCGGTTGAAGGTTTCCGTCTGGTCGGAACGGGCAGAAGACACATCGAGTGCACCGGCCAGCCTGCCGTCCGGACCATAGATAGGCGCGTCCATGCAGCTCATGCCGACATTGCGAGCCAGGAAATGTTCTTGCCGGTGGACGATCAGATTGCGTTCCTCGGCAAGGCAGGTGCCTATGCCGTTTGTGCCGACGGCGGCTTCGCTCCAGTCGGTGCCCTGGCTGAGACCCCAGTCCTGAAAGATGTCCGCATCGGCGCTCATGCAACGCTGGTCGAGCACGACGCCTTCCGCGTCGGTCAGCAGAACCGTGCAGCCGGACTGACCGACCAGGCCGAATAACTGGTCCAGTTTCGGCGTGGCGATTTTCAGGAAGGCGCCTGTCTCTTGCCGTCGCTGGTAAAGCTGGTCGTCCCCCATGCGCTGGGGCGCCTTGTGGGCGGCAGGGTCTAGGCCGTGCTTGTCGATCGATCTGCGCCACGAGGCGGCAATCCGGGACAGCGCAGGCGCCGATCCCGATTGCACGGTTCGCAGAACTGTCTCGACATGGTCCTTCATTGATGCGACCGCCGACCTCGGGTCTTCCGGCCTTTTGCGCCGGTTTCAAACCGTCGGATCGTTCCTCCCATGAACGCTCGATTGATCGCGGAGGATGGAGGGATTGCATGGCGATTGCAAGCCGTCTGTCCGGCAAGGGGCCGAACCGAAGACGCGGCCGAGCTGGACACGAAGGTTGGCATTGCCTTTCCGGTACCTCAAACGATGCGCCTTCTTCCGGCAAGAGTTTCAGGTATTCATTGTTGTTTTTCTCAATGGGTTATCTGGAGAAAAAGAAACGTTGGGTAATTAAATCGGAAAACTCGCGCGGAAGTAGTGATTGTTTGTCAGTAATGGCAGTTAAAAACAGACATATGTCTGGAACTGATTAATGCTGACGTAAGCAAATTCGTATACTCACAATGCTAACTCTGGAGGAGTCTGCATGTATGGAATGGTGAACGAAGGCATTCGCACCTTCATTCTGGACAACCACGGACCCGAGGCCTGGCAAAGCATTTGCGAAACCGCGGGCCTGGAGGAACTCGAATTCGAAAGAATGTCGAGTTATGACGATGCCATCACCTACAAGCTCGTCGGTGCCATCTGCAGCTTTACCGGCCTGCCTGCATCGGACGTCCTGAGCATCTTCGGAAAATACTGGGTCGAATACGCAGGCGCCTCGCATTTCGGCAATCTGATGCGCCTTGCCGGCAATTCCTTCATCGAGCAGTTGAAGGGGCTCGATGACATGCACGACCGGATCCTGCTGTCGATGCCACATCTGAAGCCGCCGTCCTTCGAGGTCGACCAGAAGGAAGATGGATCCTGCATTCTGCACTACTATTCCGATCGTGACGGACTGGCGCCGATGGTCATCGGACTTCTGCATGGTCTCGCCAAGGAGACCGGTGAGAGCATCGAGGTCAACCAGGTCGCGGTGAAATCGGAACAGGCGGATCACGACATTTTTGAAATCCGGATCCTCGACACTGCACTCAAGCCCATGAGACCCGAGGCCGGAATTTGACAGCATCCAAACTCGATCTGACCTGCAAGGCCATCGACATGCTTTTTCCCATGCATGTTGTTCTGGACAATTGCGGCCGGATCAGTGGACTGGGCCCGACCCTTGAACGGATCCTCGGGCCGGAAGCGTCGGGAGCGAACTTGTTCGACGTCTTCACGGTTGAGCGGCCGCGTAACGTCAGATCCATGGCCTGTGTTCGCGAAAGGCTCGGCACGAAACTGGTCCTTTCAGCATGTCCGCAGGATGGCGAGCCTATACAGTTTCGCGGTTTCGCCCTTGCTGCTGCGGACGAGGACACGGTGTTTCTGGACCTGTCCTTCGGTCTTCACCTGTCGCAGGTCGTGGAACGTTTCGGGTTGACGGAAACCGACTTCAAACCGAACGACTTCTCCATCGATCTCTTCTACTCCTTCGAAGCGCAGCGTACGCTTCTGGAGGACAGCCAGAAGATGGCAACCGCATTGAAGGCGGCGAAGATCGAAGCGGAAAAGAAGGCCTCACAGGATCCGCTGACGGAGATTGCCAACAGAGGGGCACTGCACCGGCGTCTGGAAGAGGCGTTGCAGCTGCCCGACACCGGGCACGTGTTTGCGCTCCTTCACATCGACCTCGACGAATTCAAGTCGGTCAACGACAACTTCGGCCATACCGCGGGCGACATGATCCTGATGCAGACGGCCGAGGCGTTGTCGGCAATATGCGGTCCGAACGACCTTCCTGCACGGCTTGGCGGTGATGAGTTTGCCCTGTTCCTGGCTGAGCCTCCGGACAAGGAAAGCCTCTATGCCATGGCGCTGCGCCTCTTGAATGCGATCGCCATGCCGATCCGCTACAACGGGCACAGCTGCCAGGTCAGCGCGAGCATAGGCGTGGTTCTGTTTCATCCCGGCGAAGTGCAGAACGCCGACAGGCTGATCGCGAATTCCGATATCGCGCTTTACGATGCCAAGGTCACCCGGTCGTCCGTCAAATTGCTGTCAAAGGAGATGATCCGGCGGCACGAGGAGACGAGCAGGTTGGTCTCACAGATCGAAGAAAGTCTGAAACGCAGCCAGTTCGTTCCCTATTTTCAGCCGCAGATCGATATCGTCACGGGTCGGGTGTGCGGCCTGGAGGTGGTCGCGCGCTGGGAGACGGCAGAACAAGGGGTTTTGCCACCGGCCCGTTTCCTGGAAACGGCGACCAGGGCAAACATCATGTCCGAAATCGACCGGCAGGTGCGTTGTAAGGCGTTCACCCATTTTGTTGCCTGGAAATCCGCCGGCAGGGACATAGGCAAGCTCTCGTTGAACGTGACGGCATCGAACCTCAGGTCGGTGGAATTTGTCGCGATCTTGCATGCCGAACTTGCCGCGGCCGGCCTGAAGCCCGGGGACATTCAGCTGGAGCTGCTGGAATCGATCCTTTTCGATCAGTCGGATCAGGAGCTGATTGCCCAGTGCCGTAACCTGGAACAGGCAGGTTTCGCCCTGGCCCTCGATGACTTCGGCACCGGACATTCCTCCATCGCAACCTTGATCGAAACACCGGTCGCGACGCTTAAGATCGACCGTTCGTTCGTTTCCGGGCTCGACAGGAACCCGAAGATGCAGAGAATTGCCGGCGCCATGCTGGCAATGGCCAAGAACATGGGGCTGGACGTTCTGGCGGAAGGCGTTGAAACCCGCGAGGAGCTGGAGTTCCTGAAAAACTGTGGCTGCCGTCTATTCCAGGGTTTCTATTTTTCGCCGCCCATCGGTGCCGACGAGATCCTGCAATGGCTGGATGTCTGGGCGCCGGACGTGAAATACAAAAGCGCCTGATCGAGGTACCGTTCCCGTGTTCCATAAAGAAAACCCCGTCTCCTTTTCTGGGAAACGGGGCTAAGTCGATCTCGCGGGGAACGCGAAGTCTCTCTTTGGAGTGCCTGCTTATGCCTGCAGGCGGGATCTGATTTCCTTGCGGAGATCGTCGATTGGCGACGTCTTGCCGCCCTCGTTGATGTGCCAGAAGGTCCAGCCGTTGCAGGCCTCCTGACCCTGTACCAGAGCACCGACCTTGTGGATCGAGCCGGTATGATCGCCGGACTTGAGCGAGCCGTCGGCGCGCACGATGGCAAGATGCTTGCCTTTCGGGCAGCTGAGTTCCGTCCCCGGCTGCAGCAGACCGCTTTCCAGAAGCGTGCCGAACGGGATGCGTTTCAGCGCCCGCTTGCCCTGCTGCATTTCCAGCGATGCGGCATCGCCAGGCTCGATGGCCTCGATACGAGCCGTGGCCGCGTCGATATAGTCCTGCTCACGCTCCACACCGACATAGTGGCGGCCAAGTTTCTTGGCGACAGCCCCGGTGGTGCCCGTCCCGAAGAACGGGTCGAGCACGACATCTCCCGGTTTGGAGGAGGCCGTCAGTACGCGGTAGAGCAGAGCCTCCGGTTTCTGGGTCGGATGCACCTTCTGCCCGTCCTTGCCCTTCAGCCTCTCGGTACCGGTACACAGCGGCAGGTGCCAGTCGGAGCGCATCTGAAGATCCTCGTTGAAGGTCTTCAGCGCATCGTAATTGAAGGTCGGCTTCGCATCTTTCGATTTGACCGCCCAGATCATGGTCTCGTGGGCATTGGTGAACCGTTTGCCGCGGAAGTTCGGCATCGGGTTGGACTTCAGCCAGACGATGTCATTCATGATCCAGAAGCCGAGATCCTGCAGGATCGCGCCGACGCGGAAGATGTTGTGATAGGAGCCGATCACATACAGCGAGCCATCCGCCTTCATCACCCGCCGGACGGCCAGAAGCCAGGCCCGGGTGAAAGCGTCATAGGCTTCGAAACTTTCGAACTGGTCCCAATGGTCGTCACAGGCATCCACCTTTGACTGATCCGGCCTGTGCAGATCGCCACCCAACTGAAGGTTGTAGGGCGGATCCGCGAAGACCAGGTCAACAGACCGGGACGGCAGTTTCTCAAGGGCGGCAACGCAGTCGCCCTTCAGGATCGTGTTCAGCCAGGAAGCACCAGCTTCCGGTTCATTTGATAGGCGGGGTGCCGCGAAGGACACCCCGGTACGCAGTACACTCATTGCGACGCAATACCTCACGCAATTTCGAGTGTCATGGTTACCGGGTTTGGTAAATCAGCAGTTAAGCTGATGGAACAAAAATTCCCTTTGAATCAAGGCTTTGTTTACAATCGTAAAAGCTGAATGAGAAGTTAATGACTTGTCCCGACCGAAAAGGCCAGAATTCTGCTGATTTCGTTCAGGGGACGACCGGAAGTTGCTTTCCATTCGTTAAAGGCGGCCTGAATCGCGGTAAGATTTTTTTTCGACATCGCGTCCTTCTCGATGACATTTTCGCGGATCAGGGCGTTAACCACATCGCCGGAGAGGACGAAACTTTCCTTGCCCATGAAGCGCAAGGCGATTTGCCCTGTGTTGCCACCAAGCCGGCTGCCGCGCTTCTTGAGCAGCTCCATCAGGCCGATCTGGTCGTTGACGGGATAATGCGCGAAAAAACCGGCTGCGCTGCCGTGTTCGGTCGCTAGGTCCTTGAGGAAAATCGCGTTTTCCTGAACAGATCGGATCTTGGCACCGTTGCGGACGATGCGTTTGTCGCCGAGCAGCGCTTCAAAGGCCTCGTCAGGGAGAAAGGCGAGGCGGGGAACGTCGAACCCCTCGAAGGCTTCCTCGAAACCCGGCCACTTCTGGTCGATCACCTTCCAGCTGAAACCGGCCTGGAACACGCACTTGGTGAACATGGCCAGCCAGCGATCGTCTCCGACCTTCTCCAGCTCTTCCGCAGTCCTGGGCGCATTATGCTCTGCCAAAAGAGCATTGAGTGCTGCCGGTCCGCCTTTCTTCTCCGCGGCCAGTGCTTCTATTTCTTCAAAGGAACGCATGCGGGTCTCCGTCTCGCTGCAGACGCCGTTCCCCCTGCACCCCCTCCTCAGGATGAGGGAGGAAGAAAGGCGTGGTCAGGCGAAAACCTTAGCGCTCCTGGATCTGCTTTGCCCGTTCAAATTTGCGCAGGGCCAGCGAAAGCGTGATCGTCATCATCAGGTAGATCAGCGCAACGACATTGTAGGTCTCGAAGTACCGGAAGGAGCCGGCAGCGTAGACCTTGCCCAGCTGGGTGATATCCGCGACACCCAGAACCGAGACCAGCGAGCTGTCCTTGATCAGGGCGACGAAATCATTGCCGAGGGGCGGCAGGATGGTCTTCAGGGCCTGCGGGAAGATGATCAGGCGGAAGCGAAGCCAACCGTTCATGCCGAGTGCTTCGGCGGCCTCGATCTGTCCCTTGTCGACCGCCTGGATGCCTGCCCGAAAGACCTCGGCGATGAAGGCCGAATAGCCGATGGTCAGCGCGAGAACGGCGCGCCAGAGCAGAGGGAAATCCCGCGTGCGCAACGGATCCAGACCCAGAGGTTCCACAATGGCGTTGACCCCGGCAATGAACAGCGGCGTCGCGACGAAGGCGATATAGAGCAGAAGCACGATGATCGGCATGCCGCGCACGATCTCGACGTAGAACCGGGCCATCTGCCGCAAGACGATTGATCCGGACAGGGAGGCAAGCGCCAGCAGGAGCCCGATCAGGGAGGCGCAGAAGAAGGCGACAAGCGTGACGAAGACCGTCAGTCCGATACCACGCGAGACCGTCGACATGACCTGCGAATAGATGTCGTCGGTCGCAATCTGGAACAACAGGAAAACCGCAATGCCGGCGGCAGCAACAAGCCAATAGGGAAAGTCTTCCTTGGGGGCGCCGGACGGTGTCTTGTTGCGGAACATGGGTTGGTCTCGGCTCCAGCTTTGTTAACGGCAGTTCAAACGAAAATGGCCGGCATCGGGGCCAAAAGCCCGGATACCGGCCATGGAGTGGAAAGTCCAGCCGCGCAGGGGCGGAGGATGGCCTTACTGGGCGACTTTATAGTCGAAGAACCACTTCTTGTTCAGTGCATCCAGCGTGCCGTCTGTGCGCATGCTGGCGACAGCCGCATTGATCGGTTCGATCAGGTCGGAGCCTTTCGGGAAAATGAAGCCGAAGTCTTCCGAGCCCATCGGATCGCCGATCAGCTTGAAGGTGTCCGGATTGGTCGCGACATAGCCCTGGCCGCCGGTGCTGTCTGTCAGGACCAGATCGACGTCGCCCGCCTTGAGCGCCTGGACAGCGGCACCAAAGGTTTCGAACAGCTTGATGCGCGGGTTGGCTTCATCGCCATCCAGCACTTCATAAACAGTGACGTAGAAGGGGGTGGTGCCCGGTTGAGCACCGGCCAGGAAGTCCGTGTTGGAAGCAAAGCCCTTTGCATCGGTAAACCGGTCTTCATCGGCGCGCACCAGCATGAACATTTCGGACCGCATGTAGGGCTCCGAAAAGTCGACCTGCTCGGCCCTGTCGGCGCGAATGGTGATGCCGTTCATCGCCATGTCGTATTCGCCGGCGGAGATGGCAGGGATCATCGCATCCCAGCTGGTGTTCTGAAAGGTGACGTTCAGGTTCAGCCGCTTGGCGATTTCTGCAACCGCATCATATTCCCAGCCGATTGCCTCGCCAGACTTGGGGTCGACGAACTGCAGCGGTGGGTAGGTGTTTTCCGAAGCAATGACAATGTCCCGGCCACCGAGATCCGGCAGATTGTCGGCAAGGGCGGAGACGCCTGCGCCAATCAGGGAGGAAACGGCGACCGCAAGGGTCAGAACGGTTTTTTTCATGGGAAACTCCTGGTCAAAAGTTAGCCGGACTTTAGCCGCTTGCCACGGTTTGGGAAAGCCTGCTCAAATGCATCGTTGAGGGGCGTGTGCAGAAATTTTCTCTCTGCGAAAAAAAATTCAAAATCCGATGCTAGATCTATTGACCAAGGCAAGCGTTAGCGGGACTGTGAGCCCATAACAACAATAAGGAGACGGTTTATGTCCAACTCAACCAAAAACGTTTTTCATCAAGCCGCCCGCAGGGTTCGGCATGCGCCATCGCATCCGCTTGAGGTCTTTACCGACGCCAACAAGGCAGTCGACCGTTTGATCGAAATTTTTGAATCCAACACCGCCTTTCTGCGCCAGCATTTTCAGGACCTTCTGGAGGGCAAGGAAATCGACGGCCGCGTACGCGCGTTCTATCCGCAGGTCCGTATCGTGACCGACAGCCACGTCCGCCTCGACAGCCGCCTGTCTTATGGGTTCGTCTCCCGCCCTGGCACCCACGCCTCCACGATTACCCGCCCGGATCTGTTCCGTAACTATCTAGTGTCGCAGCTTTCGCTGCTGATGAAGAACCATGACGTGCCGATCCAGGTCGGCGACAGCGACATGCCGATCCCGCTGCACTTCGCTTTCTATGACGGAACGCATGTGGAAGGCGGCGCTGCAGCAGCAAATCTCGACCGCCCCCTCGCTGACATGTTCGATCTTCCCGACCTGACGGTGATGGACGATTCCATCGCCAACGGCACTTACGATCCGGCCGACGGGGTGATGCCGCTGGCATCCTTCACGGCGCCGCGCGTCGACTATTCCCTGCACCGGCTGCAGCACTATACCGCGACAAAGGCCGAGCATTTCCAGAACTACGTGCTTTTCACGAACTACCAGTTCTACATCGACGAGTTCTGCCGCATGTCCAAGGCGCTGCTGTTGCAGCCGGACAGTGGCTACGAGGCTTTTGTTTCCCCCGGCAACGTGGTGCTGGAGGCAGGGCAGACACAGCCGGATGGCGAAGAGCTGACAAAACTACCCCAGATGCCGGCGTATCACCTGAAGCGGGCTGACGGCAGTGGCATCACCATGGTCAACATCGGCGTCGGGCCGTCCAACGCCAAAACCATCACCGACCATATCGCGGTGCTGCGGCCCCATGTCTGGCTGATGCTCGGTCACTGTGCCGGCCTCAGGAACAGCCAGACGCTTGGCGATTATGTGCTGGCCCATGGCTATGTGCGCGAGGACAATGTGCTCGACCAGGATCTGCCGATCTGGGTGCCGATCCCGCCGCTCGCCGAAGTGCAGGTGGCACTGGAAGACGCGGTTGCCGAAATCACCGGCATCGATGGGTATGAACTGAAACGTGTCATGCGCACAGGAACCGTCGTATCGCTCGACAACCGAAACTGGGAACTCTGGGACCAGCCGGAACTGGTCAAGCGGTTCTCCCAGTCCCGTGCCATCGCGCTCGATATGGAATCGGCAACCATCGCGGCCAACGGCTTCCGCTTCCGGGTGCCTTACGGCACGCTGCTGTGCATTTCGGACAAGCCGCTCCATGGCGAATTGAAACTGCCGGGCATGGCGACCGACTTCTACAAGCGCCAGGTCGCCCAGCATCTCCAGATCGGCATCAGGGCAATGGAGAAGATGCGAGACATGACGGCAGAACGCCTGCATTCCCGCAAGCTCCGCAGCTTTGCCGAGACAGCGTTCCAGTAAAGTTTCCTGTGTGGACAGGGAGTTTCCCGACTTATGAGTGTCGCCCCGGGCGAGCAAAGCGAGACCCAGGGCCTACTGATTTCCAGAGAAATGACCTGGCGCGGCAAGGGGTTGGCAGAACCTCCTGCTTTGGCAAGCTGACTTGCGAGTAGGCCCCGGATCTGCGCTGCGCTCGTCCGGGGAAACACCCTGGAGAACAACGCTCGCCCCCAGCCACCCCGTCCGTCAAACCGTCGCCCACGTACCGGTCTTCGACGATTTCCAGGCAGCTTCCGTGACCAGTTGCACCTCCAGCCCGTCCCGGAAGGTCGGCCAGACAGGTGTTCCGGTTTCGATGGCCTTCAGGAAGTCCCGCATCTCGATGATGATCTGGTCCTGATAACCGGTTCCGTGACCGGGGCCCTGACAGAAGGGCAGGTAATCGGGATGTGCCGGTCCGGTCAGGATCTTGCGGAAGCCGCGTTCCGCCTCCGGCCCTTCGGCAAGGTAAAGCCAGAGCGCATTCTGGTCTTCCTGGTCGAAGCGGATCGAACCTTTGTCACCGTATATCTCGTAGGCGTAACCCATCTTCCGGCCGGTGGCGACACGGCTGATGAAGAGATGACCCATCGCACCGTTTTGAAAGCGGCACATGAGATGGGCCTGGTCGTCATTGGTGACCGCCTCCGGCCCGTTTGCGCCCGGACGTTCGGAGTGGACGGTCTGAATATCCGCACTAACGCTGGAGATAGGCCCGGCAAGGCGCAGGGCGGCGTTGATGATGTGAGGGGCGAGATCGCCCATGCATCCATTGCTTATGTCCTTGGTACGCCAGTGCGACGGCGTTTGCGGATCTGACAGAAAATCCTCGGTGTGTTCAGCGCGAATATAGTGGATCTGACCAATCCGGCCTGACTGGACAAGGTCATGGGCAAATTGGCTTGCAGGAGTGCGAATGTAATTGAAGCCGGTCATGTTCGGCAGGCCGGAGGCTTCTGCGGCCGCCATCATCCTGCGGCAATCTTCGGCGTGGCTGGCAAGCGGCTTTTCGCAAAAGACAGCCTTGCCGTTTTCAAAGGCGGCAATTGCGATATCCATGTGGGTCGACTGGGGCGAGGCAATCACAACCGCATCGATCGCCGGATCGGCAACGACAGTGCGCCAGTCGTCCGTCGCCCGGTTGAACCCGAAAGCACGGGCCTTTTCCCGGGCGCCTTCCAGCGTTGTTGCACAGATCGTCTCACAAATCGGGCGCAGGCCTGTGTCGAAAACCGACGCCACTGATTTCAGGGCAACAGCATGGGCCTTGCCCATATAGCCTGTTCCGATCAGCCCGATCCGGATTTCCGTCATGGTTTCGCACCTCCAATTGCAATGAAAAAGCCGGTGCAGACCTGCACCGGCTTCAACTTAACCAATGAAATGGCCGCTTGCGACTACTCGGCTTCGTCGGCTGGTGCGGCATTCAACATGCCGTAGCGCTCGACACCGATCTTTTCCAGAAGGTCGATCTGGGTTTCCAGGAAGTCAATATGGCCTTCCTCGTCGGACAACAGCTCTTCGAAAAGCTGCATGGAAACATAGTCGCCTTCTTCGCGGCAGACATCGCGGGACTTGGCATAGGCCGTGCGGGCGTCATATTCGCCGGCAAGGTCTGATTCCAGCACTTCCTTGATGTTCTGGCCGATGCGCAGCGGTGCGACCTTCTGCATGTTCGGATGGCCTTCCAGGAAGATGATGCGGTCGACCAGCTTGTCGGCATGCTGCATTTCCTCGATGGATTCTTCACGTTCCTTCTTGGCAAGGCGCGCAAAGCCCCAGTCGCTCAGGAGGCGGTAGTGAAGCCAGTACTGATTGATGGCGCCGAGCTCCAGAAACAGAGCTTCGTTCAGGCACTCAATGACTTTTTCATTCCCTTTCACGGCAGAGCCTCCTTATTGCAAACCGGTCTTTGTTTAGAATTATTCTAGAGTAATTCACGGCAGGCGCAAGGGTCCATTGCGCACGGAAGTGTAACTTCCACTGGTTACACCCCGAAACAGCGAATTGAAACCGATCACATGCGCTTTGACGTTTTTCCGGGAGTGGAGAGCAAGCTTCGGAGCCGTAGACACCTGTCCCCGCTCAGATCTCACCGAAAGCGGGGGCCGTGGCTCCAGCAGGTCAGGGAGTAGCGGGTGCCCTTGGTCACGGGTACGACCCTGTGCAACATGAAACTGGCAAACAGAGTTGCGCAGCCCTGTTCACGCGATGCGGCCATCACCTTGTGTCCAAGGCTGATTTCCAGCGCGCCACCTTCATAGTCCTGTGAAGGGGAAAGCTGGGTGACGATGGTTGCCTTGCGGAACTGCGCGATCGGGCCTTCGCCGACATCGGAATGCCAGTCGTAATGGCCTTCTTCACTTTCGTCGTAGATGGCGACCTGGAGTTTCTCCCGAAACTCGGTGATGTCGAAATCGAAAGCTTCGCGGTTGGCCTTTGCAACGGCTGTCATAACGCGGTTCAAAACCCATCCCGCATCGCCTTCGTCATCAAGCCAGCTGATTCTGGCCCGGCGGATGTCACCCTGCTGCTTGCCCCCGACGAGGCCGCCCGTATCCTGAGCTTCGGCCCGGCTCAGGCGGATGATTTCATCGCAGTCCTTTTGAGAGAAGAGTGCGTCATAGGAATAGGTGAACATCGAGGCTCAGATCCAAGGATTGGGTGCGCTGTTCAACATCCAAACCGGACAAACTGCAACTGTTTTCTTGAGCCGGGAAAGAACTATTTCCGGGGGCTTTCGAACGCAGCGGCAAGAGCCTTCTTCATAACCGTGGGAAGTGCTTCGGTTTCGATGACTTCCGGGGCCGACCACCAGCCACCGTCAAGCAGTGGAGTGGTGTCTGCCGTGAGGTCGGCCCGATAGACGGTGAGCCGCAAATGGAAATGGGTGAAGGTGTGTTTCACTTCCACCGGGCGCTGCCGCCAATCCGCTGGAAACGGTGCGAAGTCTGGAGCTGCTTCTGGGGAGAAATCCTCTGCCCATTCGGTCCCCGGCACTTCGCTCATCCCGCCAAGAAGGCCTCTTGGTGGGCGGCGGCGCAACAGTACGGCCCCCGTCGCCGTATCGACAGCCACGAATGCAGCTCCAAAACGGGTGGGTTTTTCCTTCTTGGGTGCTTTGCGCGGCAGTGTTTCGGCAAGTCTTGAGGATTGCACCTTGCAGATAGAGCGCCACGGGCAAAGCGCGCAGGCCGGACGTCTGGGCGTGCAGATGGTTGCGCCAAGGTCCATCACAGCTTGCGCGAAGTCACCGGGCCTTTGGTCCGGTGTCAGGCCAGCCATTTTCGCCTTTATTTCTGGTTTGGCGTCCGGAAGCGGTGTTTCGATCTGGAAAAGTCGTGTCAGCACCCGCTCCACGTTGCCGTCGACCACTGCTGCGTGCCGGTCAAACGCGATGGTTGCGATGGCGGCAGCCGTATAGGGGCCGATGCCCGGAAGCTTCAGCAATGCGTCTTCGTCTTCCGGAAAGCGGCCGTCGTGATCACGGGCAACGGTTTCTGCGCATTTTTTCAAATTGCGCGCCCGCGAGTAATAGCCAAGTCCCGCCCAGGCTTTCATGACGTCTTCTTCAGCCGCGGCGGCAAGATCGGTTACGGTTGGCCAGCTTCGCGTAAACTTCGTGAAATAGTCTTTGACGGCGGCAACGGTCGTTTGCTGAAGCATGACTTCGGACAGCCAGATCCGGTAGGGATCGGGGACTTCGCCCAGTAGGCGGTCTTCCGGGGAAACCCGCCAGGGCAGGCGCCGGGCATGACGGTCGTACCAGTCGAGAAGCAGTCGGGAAGGGGAAGCAGACGCCATGAGATCAGCAGAACAAGTGGTGTTGATATGAAGCAGCAAGCCTTGGATAGCCTGGGGACAACTTGGCTGATAAAGGCAGTGCGGTGAGGTTGGGGAAAGTATTCGTCGTCATTTTGTCGTATTCTATTGAGACACAACACCCCAATCCGGAAAACGGCCGGCAAATCGCCGCACCTTACATCTGGATGAGGAGGTAGGCTATTAGCGCTACAAAGGCAAATCCCGTGCACGCCTCGAAGGGGGTGAAATCGCTGGCCGATCTTGTCGGCAAGGCGATGACGCCTGTTTGCCGGAAGCGTGGATTTGCGTCCGTCGATATCATTGCCTCCTGGGCCGATATTGTCGGCGAGCGTTACGGCACGCGCGTGCAGCCGGACAGGCTGATCTGGCCGCGGCAGCCTGAACGCGGCGATCCGGAAAACCCGCCGGAACCGGCGACACTGGTGGTGCACACGGACGGGGCGACAGCCTTGATCCTGTCTCATGACAGTGCCCAGGTGATCGAGCGTATCAATACTTTCTATGGCTGGCGGGCCATCGGCCGCATCAAGATCCTGCAGAAGCCGGTTCTGGTGAAGCAGCCCGTGCGCAAGAAGCCCTTGCGCGACTTGACGCAAACCGAGGAACAGCAGCTCGAAGCACGGCTGGAGGGGGTGGAGAACGACCGCCTGCGGCAGGCGCTCAGGAAGCTTGGCGCCCAGGTTATTGCCCGCGGCGCAGAAGATGCGGCCTGACGGTCCACATTGCTTCTTCCAATAACAACTCTGTGAAACCGGCATTGGCAAACGTGCCGCCGGCTTTGGCATGATATCGAAGAACTCAGGATTTCCCTTGTGTTGGTGTCGGCGGGTCAAGGGTGGATGCCAGTATTTAATAGCCTTTGACCGTCCTCGCTCCTGCCACATTTGATAAGCTTTGTTGACGCCGCCTGCCCGAGAGGGCACAGAAAGCGGCAAGCTGGTTCATCCTGCATTCAGCTGAACGCAAATAGGGTGGCCCGGTATCAATTAACCCGATCGGCCAGGATATCCGACAGGATGTGCTTCGATCCACGCACCGGCCGGTGCAGCGCTTGATTAATGTGACAGGACGATCTTCGTGACCCAGACCCGTAGACAGTTTCTCAAAACCACTGCCCTGGCGACGGCTGCATTCTGCCTTGCCGGTTCGAGCTTGGCTCTTGCGCAGGCCGTCGACCAGGACGAGTTGGTCAAACCCGGCCCGCTGGGCGACAAGATCCTTGGCGACGAAAACGCGCCGGTCACGATTGTGGAATACGCATCCATGACCTGCGGACATTGCGCCAATTTCCATGAGCGTACCTATCCGGCCCTGAAGGCCGATTACATCGATACCGGCAAGGTTCGCTTCATTTTCCGCGAATTCCCGCTGGATCCGGTTGCGGCCGGCGCGTTCATGCTCGCCCGCTGCGCTCCTGCGGACAAATATTTCGAGATTGTGGACATCATGTTCGAACAGCAGCGGACCTGGGCGTTTACCGACAATCCGTACCAATCCATGCTCGACTTTTCCAAGCAGATAGGTTTTACAAAAGAGTCCTTTGAGGAATGCTTGGGGAACCAGGGTCTGCTCGACGCCATCGATGCGGTGAAAAACCGCGGTGCAAACGAGTTTGGCGTGAACTCCACCCCGACGTTCTTCATCAATGGCGAAAAGCACTCGGGGGCGCTTTCGATTGAAGAGATGGGCAAACTTATTGACGCAAACCTCTAGACTGGCGGTCTGTCCGCCGGTCTTTTCGGTATGCGCCGATCAAGCCCGTGATCTTCAGGTGTCCGTGTCCAGGAGGCACGGGCGCCAATGAAATTTTCCAAACTCCGCATTGTCGGTTTCAAATCCTTCGTCGAACCGATGGAGTTCATCATCGGCAACGGCCTGACCGGTGTGGTCGGGCCGAATGGCTGCGGCAAGTCCAATCTTGTCGAGGCTCTTCGCTGGGTGATGGGCGAAAACTCCTACAAGAACATGCGTGCGTCCGGCATGGACGACGTCATCTTTTCCGGCAGCCTGAACCGCCCGGCGCGCAACACCGCGGAAGTGACGCTCTACCTGGAAAACCAGGACCGTACGGCACCTGCCGCTTTCAATGATGCCGATGCGCTTGAAGTCAGCCGCCGTATCGAACGCGAGCAGGGCTCCAACTACAAGATCAACGCCAAGGATGTGCGTGCGCGTGACGTGCAGCTTCTTTTTGCCGACGCATCCACAGGCGCCAGGTCACCTGCCATGGTGCGCCAGGGGCAGATTGGCGAGCTGATTGCCGCCAAACCGACTTCCCGCAGGCAGATCCTGGAAGAAGCCGCCGGTATCTCCGGTCTGCATTCGCGCCGGCATGAGGCGGAAATTCGCCTTCGCGCCGCAGAGCAGAACCTGGAGCGGCTGGAGGATGTCCTCGTTCAGATCGACAGCCAGCTCGACAATCTGCGCCGCCAGTCGCGCCAGGCTTCGCGCTATCGTAACCTGTCGTCTGAAATCCGCGGGGCTGAAGCCTCGATCCTTTACATTCGCTGGACCGAGGCGCGCGATGCGCTGGGAACAGCCGAAAGCCATTTTGCCGAAGCCCAGAAGCAGGTGAACGAAGCCACGGGTCTGCAGGCGGAAAGCGCCCGCATCCAGGCTATCGCCGCTCACAAGCTGCCGGAACTGCGCGAGGATGCGGCCAGGGCGGGCGCCGCCTTGCAGCGGCTGGTGATCGCCCGCAACGAACTGGACGCGGAAGAACGGCGGGTAAAGGAAAAGCTTCAGGATCTGGAGCGCCGCCTGGTGCAGCTGGCGGAAGATATCCGGCGCGAACAGTCCATGGTGTCCGAGAACGACGAGGTTCTGGAGCGCTTGTCGGAAGAACGCGCAGAGCTACTGGAAGAAAACGAGATGGTGCAGGAGCGCACCGAAAGCGCTCGTGAAAAGGTGGCCGAGGCCGAAGAGGCCGTGGGAACGCTGGAAAACCAGTTGTCCGACCTGACCGCGGCCGAAGCGCGTGCAACCGCCGAACGCCGCCAGTTGGAGCGGGCAGTCGCGGAAAGCCGCCAGCGCTCGGACCGGTTGTTCGCTCAGGCGCAGGACGCTCAGAAGGCTCTTCAGGAAATCAACGAACGCATGGCCGAACAGGACGGCGTTTCCGAGAACCGGGAAGCACTGGAGATGGCCGAGGAATCTCTTCTGGAGGCGGAAGCTGCCGCGGAAGAAGCCGAAACCGCGACCCGCGAAGCGCGCGAACAGGAGCAGTCCGCACGTGGACCCGTTGGTGATGCCCGCCAGATGTTGCAGGGCCTCGAGACAGAGGCACGGACGCTGGAGCAGGTGCTGAATGTTCACTCCGAACAGGATCACACGCCGGTTGTCGAGCAGATCCAGGTGGAGCAGGGCTTCGAAACGGCTCTGGGGGCGGCACTTGGTGAAGACCTTGATGCCTCACTTGAAGAAGCTGCTGCTGTTCGCTGGGGTGGTGTCCTCTCTCATGATGGCGATCCAGCCTTGCCGGCAGGAGCCCGCAGTCTGGCCGAGGTGGTTGAAGCCCCTGTCGAGCTGAGCCGCCGCCTGCGCCAGATCGGCCTTGTCGACCAGACCGACGGACCAGGCCTGCGCACGACCCTGAAACCGGGGCAATGTCTGGTTTCCGTGGAAGGCGACCTGTGGCGCTGGGATGGATTCGTAATCGCGGCCAATGCGCCGACACCGGCGGCACAGCGCCTGGCGCAGAAGAACCGCCTTGCTGAACTCGGAGATGAAATCGAGCAGGCCCGGCGCGAGCTTGAGGATCGTCAGCAGGCACTGGAAGGTGCCGCAACGAGGGTTCGGCAGGCCGTTGAACTTGAACAGATGGCCAGAGGCAAGGTTCGTGACGGCCAGCGTCAGGCAGCCGCGGCGCGCGAAGCCCTGGCTGCGGCGGAAAGGGCCGTTTCCCAGTTCGCCGCCAAGCTGGAAGCTGCGCAGGACCGGGCACAGCGTCTTGGTGAAGAGGCCGAGCTGGCACGTGAACAGCTGGCAGAGGCCGAAGAACGCCTGGAAGAAGCGCCAGACGGAACCAGCTATCGCGAAAGCATCGAAGAATTGCAGGGGCAGGTCGCGGCCGCACGCGGCGCCCTGGCCGAAGCAAGGGCCGTGGCAGAGGGTCTTGCCCGCGAACAGCAGATGCGCGACCGGCGGCTTGAAGCCATCGCCCGGGAATATGACGGCTGGAAGACCCGTGCTGCCAATGCCGCCCAGCAGATTTCCATTTTGCAGGAACGGCGTGAAGAAGCGGAAGAAGAGCGGGCCGAGCTGATCGAGGCGCCCGAAGACATCGAAATCAAGCGCCGCGACGTGTTTTCCGCCATTGCCAAGGCAGAAGAGGAAAAGAAGGCGCGCGACGATCAGCTTCAGCAGGCGGAACTGGATCTTGCCGACGTCGACCGTGCAGCCAAGGCCGCGATGGAAGCGATGGCAGGCGCACGAGAAGAGAAGATTCGCGCCGAGGAACGGCTGGAAGCCGCCCGCGACCGCAAGCAGAACCTGGAACGGCGGATCGACGAGGATCTGGAGGTTCCGGTGACGGCATTGCCGGAAATCGCGGGTCTGAAGGACGGCGCACCGCTGCCGGATCCCGATTCCATGGAGCGCAAGCTGGAACGGTTGAAGGCGGAGCGCGAACGGCTTGGCGGCGTCAACCTGCGAGCGGAAGAAGAGTTGCTCGAAATCGACGATCAGAAGACCACGCTGACCTCGGAGCGCGACGACCTGATCGAGGCGATTCGCCGTCTGCGAACAGGGATTTCGAATCTCAACCGCGAGGCGCGCGAACGTCTGCTCGCCTCCTTCGAGATCGTCAACGGTCATTTCCAGCGCTTGTTCACTCATCTTTTTGGTGGCGGCACGGCCGAACTCCAGCTGGTCGATTCCGATGATCCGCTGGATGCGGGGCTGGAAATCATCGCGCGCCCTCCCGGCAAGAAGCCACAGACCATGACGCTGCTGTCGGGTGGTGAGCAGGCGCTCACGGCCATGTCCCTGATTTTCGCGGTGTTCCTGACCAACCCTGCGCCGATCTGCGTGCTCGACGAGGTCGATGCGCCGCTGGATGACGCGAACGTGGAGCGTTACTGCGATCTCCTGGACGAGATGGCCAAGAGCACGGAAACCAGATTTGTGGTGATCACGCACAATCCGATCACCATGGCGCGCATGAACCGTCTCTTCGGCGTGACGATGGCCGAGCGCGGGGTTTCCCAGCTTGTTTCGGTCGATCTGGAGACGGCAGAGCGATTCCGCGAAACTGGCTAAGATTGCGTCTGGTGCGGCACTGCCGCGAAAACCTTATGCAACTTAGGTCTGGCTGATTCTGCAAAAACAGAAAAGATCTTTATTTTTCAAATGGATAGAGTTTAGTGCAGGCTTCTTGACACGGCATGAGGTGCCGACTATGGTGCGCGCGGCTTAGGGGGCTCCCCAGTTGTCGGATCAAGCATGTCGGCGCAAGCTGAGGACTTAAGAACATGTCTTCGCAAAACGGCGATAACAAGGATCGGGCGGTTGGTTCCCCGGAAGCAGGTCTGTCGGAACGGCGGGCTCAATTGAACCGGAAGCTTGATGACATAAGGGTGGTTGAAGAAAAGACCGCTCGGAAGTCTCAAAGCAGCTCATCCGGATACGCGCAGGCAATGAAACTCTCTTCGGAGTTTATCGCCGGCGTGCTGGTGGGGGCCGGGATTGGTTGGGTTGCCGACCAGTGGCTTGGGACGTCGCCTTTCGGGCTGATTGTCTTTCTGTTGCTGGGTTTCGTGGCCGGGGTCTTGAACGTTCTGCGCGCGGCCGGTGTCGTCGAGCAGCCGGATGCCAAGGTCCAGCGCGAAAAAGACGTTCAGAACGACAGATCGAAATAGAATTTGTCGCGCCTTCTGGCGCATTGATATGAACGAACGAAGAAGGCTGGCCGGTGGCGAACGATCCGATCCATCAGTTCCATATCCAGACGCTATTCCCGATTGAAGTCGGGGGCATGGATTTCTCTTTTACCAACTCTTCGTTGTTCATGGTTTTGACCGTGGCGGCGACGTCTGCATTCCTGATTTTCTCGACCAGCGGCCGCGGACTCGTTCCGACCCGCCTGCAGTCGATTTCGGAAATGGCGTATGAGTTTGTTGCCGGAACATTGCGAAGTTCAGCAGGAACGGAAGGGATGCGCTTCTTCCCTCTCGTGTTCTCGCTCTTCATGTTCGTTCTGGTTGCCAATCTGTTCGGGATGTTCCCGTACTTCTTTACCATCACCAGCCACATCATCGTGACCTTCGCCCTGGCGATGCTGGTGATCCTCACCGTGATCATTTACGGCTTCATGAAAAACGGCATGAAGTTCCTCAAGCTCTTCGTCCCCAGCGGCGTGCCCGGTGCACTGATCCCGCTCGTGACGCTGATCGAGGTGATCTCGTTCCTTTCGCGCCCGATCAGCCTGTCTGTTCGTCTTTTCGCGAACATGCTCGCCGGTCACATCACGCTGAAAGTGTTCTCCGGATTCATCGTCAGCCTTAGCGCGATGGGTGCGGTCGGTATCTTCGGATCCATTCTCCCTCTCGGAATGACGGTTGCCCTGACGGCTCTGGAATTCCTGGTCGCGTTCCTGCAGGCATACGTCTTCACCGTTCTGACCTGCATGTACCTGAACGACGCCATTCATCCTTCACACTGAGGGTAACCCAATCACACGGCCATTGCGCCGCGAGTGAGCAATCTGCAAACACCATTTAGGAGCACGTGTCATGGAAGCAGAAGCAGCAAAATACATCGGTGCCGGTATCGCATGCCTGGGCATGGGCGGCGCAGGCATCGGCCTAGGCAACATTTTCGGTAACTACCTCGCAGGCGCTCTGCGCAACCCGTCCGCTGCTGATGGCCAGTTCGGCCGTCTGATCTTCGGCTTCGCCGTGACGGAAGCTCTGGGCATCTTCTCCCTGCTGGTGGCTCTGATCCTCCTGTTCGCTTAATCGCTAAACCTTAGCGACTATCGATGCGACTCCGGTGGCGGCGCTCTCTAGCGCCGCCCAGCCGGATTTAGGAGACTGGAAATGGCAGGCCAAACTCACTCGACCACAGAAGGCATGCACGAAGCCATAGAAGTGCCGGCCGCAGAGCATGGCGCGGGTTTCCCGCCTTTTGACAGCACCACATTCGCCTCCCAGCTCTTGTGGCTCGCGATCACGTTCGGCGTGTTCTACTGGATCATGAAGAATGTGGCCGTTCCGCGGATCGCAGGCATTCTGGAAGACCGCAGGGACCGTATCGCCGGTGACATTTCCGAAGCCAACCGGCTGCAGGAAGAAACCGACGCTGCGATCGCAGCTTACGAGCAGGCGCTGGCCGAGGCCCGCAACAAGGCTCATGGCATTGCCCATGAGACGCGGACCAAGCTCAAGGCTGATCATGAAGCTCGCCGCGAAAAGGCGGAAGCCGAGCTGAACGGGAAGCTGAAAGCGGCTGAAGCACAGATCGCTGCAACCAAGACCGATGCCCTTTCTCAGATCGGGGATATTGCCGGAGAAACCGCTTCAGCGCTCGTTGAGCAGCTGATGGGCAAAGCTCCGACCAAGACCGACCTGACCAAGGCGCTCAAGTCGGCGATGAACTGAGGAGACCGTCATGGATGCTACATTTTGGGCCCTGATCGGTCTTATCCTGTTCTTCGTCGTGATTTTCTACGTCAAGGTTCCGGCCAAGATCAACGGTTCACTGGACGAACGCGCAGAAACCATCCGCAAGGAACTGGAAGACGCACGCAAGATGCGTGAAGAAGCCCAGGCTCTTTTGTCCGAGTATCAGCGCAAGCGTCATGAAGCCGAAAGCGAAGCGGAAGCCATCATCGCAGAAGCCAACTCGGAAGCCGAGCGCCTGACGCTCGAAACCAGCCAGGCTCTGGAAGAAATGATTGCTCGCCGTACCAAGGCTGCGGAAGACAAGATTGCACAGGCTGAAAGCCAGGCAGTCGCTGAAGTCCGTGCCAAGGCCGCTGACATTGCCGTTGCCGCTGCCGAGGAAATCCTTGCAGCGAAGGTGAAGGATAAAGTCGCCGACGACATCCTCGCCAAGAGCATTGAGCAGGTGAAGGAGCGGCTGAACTAAGTTCGGTCCACTCTGCTGACGAATTGAAGAAGCGGCCTTTCGGGGCCGCTTTTTTGTTGCGGCAAGCAATTCGCTCGCTACTTGGCACTAATCGGCAGCGAACGCCATTGCTGGTTGGTGTTGACGTGCCCGAAAGCAGAGGAGTGTCGCTGACTTGCAGCGTATTTCCTGCCGTCTAAACCCAACCCGTTATGTCTGGAACCTCAAGACCCTGCAGCCAGCCTGACCGGCTTGAAACTGAGGCGATGATGAACGGTTGGCCCATGGCGTTCCAGCGCTGCCTGGTGCTGCGGCACGCCATACCCCTTGTGCTGGGCAAACCCGTAGTCCGGAAAACTGGCGTCGAGGTGGACCATCATCCGGTCTCTTGTCACCTTCGCAACGATAGAGGCAGCCGCAACGCACAGGCAGCGGCCATCGCCCTTGATCAATGCCTGTCCGGCCTGATTCAGCCCATGCGGCACATCGCGGCCGTCGACAAGAACGTAGTCGGGAACAAGTGGCAGGTGATTGACGGCGCGCACCATGGCCGAAAGGGTTGCGGTGCGAATATTGATAGCATCGATCGTTGCCGGTGAAGCGCTGGCGAGCGAGACATGGGCTGTAGCAACAATCTGCTCGAAAAGCTCTTCGCGCCGGGCTTCGGTCAGTTTCTTGGAATCATTGAGGCCAACCGGTACCCGGTCGTAATCCAGGATAACCGCGGCCGTGACCACGGGCCCAGCCCAGGGGCCACGACCGGCTTCGTCTACGCCGCAGAGCCGACCGTCAAAGGATTTCGCGTGCTTGCGCTCGATGGCAAGGTCTGGGCTATCGGGAAAGGCAAGGTCAAAGAGGGAAGGGCTGAACGTCATGAACAGCACCCTGCCGTCCGGCAGCAAGTTTCTCAAGATCTGGCTTCAAAACAGGTCCAATTGCACACCGCCTTTTTGCGGCTGGACGAAGGCCTCGGTGTTGAGCTTTCGGCGACGCAGATTGAGGCCAAGACGTTTTGCCCCCAGCGAAAACCGTTTGGCAATCTGGTCGGCATAAGGACCACGGCCGCGCATGCGCTCACCCCATTTCGCGTCATAGTCCTTGCCGCCGCGCATGGCGCGGATCAGGTTCATCACATGGCGGTAGCGGTCCGGACGCTCTCGCAGCAACCAGTCCCGAAAGAGTTCCGACACTTCCAGGGGAAGCCGTAAAAGGATGTAGGCAACCTCCGTCGCGCCATGCTCGGCTGCCGCTTCCAGAACGTTTTCAATTTCGCTGTCTGTCAGGGCTGGGATCACAGGCGCCATCATTACGGACGTGGGAATGCCCGCGTCGGAGAGAGCCCGGACGGCCTCAAGCCTTTTGTGGGGTGCAGACGCACGCGGCTCCATGGCCCGGCAGAGTTTCTTGTCGAGCGTCGTGACCGACAAGGCAACCTTCACCAGATTTCGTTCTGCCAGCCTCGACAGAATGTCGATATCTCGCGTGACCAGGGCTGACTTGGTGACGATCGCAACCGGGTGGGAGCAATTGTCCAGCACTTCCAGGATCTCACGCATCAGCTTGTAGCCGCGTTCCATAGGCTGGTAGGGATCAGTGTTCGTGCCGATGGCGATCACGCGCGGCTGATAACCGGGGCGGGAAAGTTCACGTTCAAGCAACTGTGCGGCATTGGGTTTGGCAAACAGCCTGGTTTCGAAATCCAGGCCCGGAGACAGCCCCATGAACGCGTGGCTCGGTCTGGCAAAACAGTAGATACATCCATGTTCGCAGCCCCGGTAGGGATTGATGGAGCGGTCGAAGGAAATATCCGGCGACTCGTTTCGGGTGATGATTGTGCGCGCACGCTCTTCCTGAACCTGGGTTTTCAGCGGCGGCAGGTCTTCAAGCGTTTCCCAGCCATCGTCGAAACATTCACGAGTTAATTTCTCGAAGCGGCCGGAGGCATTGAGCGCAGCCGCGCGTCCCCGCCGCCTGTGCTCGGCAACGGAGCGAACATCGGGTACAAGGCCGGTTGCGTCGGCTGGTAGTGAAATCTCATCGGGAGGACTGAAGGGCACGCGAGAACGTCCAGGTTACGAAATGGAACATAACAAGAACATTATCACGACGCCAATGCGACGCAAGATGCTGTTTACACCTTGTGGGTTTTGACCTTCAAAAGATGGTGGACTGCAGACCAGGACGGAATTCAGGAACCGCCACGATCATCGTGACCTGGCCGGCGACCAAGGTATTTGATCAGGATCGCATCCAGCGTCCCGTCGGACTGCATCTCGCGAATGGTTTCGTCGTAGCGTCCGGGAAGGCTTTTGATGTCCGGGTAGGTCGAGGCTTTGGCAAAGACGTTGTAGTAGGGCTTCGTTATCAGCGGCAGCGGTAACGTCGCCAACTGGTCCAGCCTCCCGGCCTTCTTTTCCTCGTAGAGCGTGCTGATGGTGTTCATGGGAACGGCGTCCACACGCTTTGCCAGCAGCATGCCGATCTGGAGATTGTTACTGGCGACCGTCTGAAAATCGAGGCCGGCGTTGAGGAACTCCGGCGTATAGGCGAAATCCTGCGTGATACCGATCTGCAGCCCCTTCAGATCGTCGTAGCCTTCGAAACGGATTGTCCCGGCATCTTCGGCGCGGATGAAGAAGCTCCAGCTGATGTCGATGTAGCTTTCGTCTGGATAGTTCAGGTACTCCATCCGGTCCGGCTTCTTGGAAAACAATAGCAGCATGTCCGCCCGTCCGGCGCGCGCTTCCTGTTGGATGCGGGTTCCGGATTCGACCAGTTCCAGCGAATAGGAAAGGCCGAGACGGCGCATGACTTCATCGAGAACTTCGACGTCGATACCCTTGTACACCCCGTCTTCAAGAAACTTGTATGGCTCTTCCGGGGTTGCCAGCACCACGAGGTCTCGGGCCGATGCTGTCCCGGCCAGCAAAGCCAGGGACAGAACAAACCCGGCGAGCCCCATGAAAATTCGGCCGAGCGTCTGCGTCAGGTATCCTGCGCCTGAAGTTGGCTTTTGATCGGGTGTCGTCATGGCGCGATCGCTTGGGTTCTGGTCGAAGTAAGAGCTTTCAGCTTTGGTATGCACTCTTAAGATAACATGAAATCCGGCACTTCCATTTGCCGGAGAGGGGCTATTTTCCTGAAAACCGTCAAATGGATACCGATCGGTTTCACACTGGAGCAACTTTTCACGGCCCTATGACAAATGTGAAAGAGGTACTGCTACAGCTTTCGCCCGGTCTTTTCTTTTCATGCAACCAAAGTAGACATTACCCGGCGATATATATCGCGAAGGTTGGTGGCCGATTATTGGAGTTTGTTAAGAACCCCAACAAAAAAACAGCTCCCGCTTCGTCGGCGACACTCGCACTTTGAAAAAAATCATGTAAAACTTGAGATCATGATCAGCGTCATCATTGCGACAAGAAATTCCGAAACCGAGCTCGTTCACGCGCTTTCGGCCCTGGTGCCGGCAGCTGCAGAGGGCGTTATCCGCGAAGTTATCGTGGTCGATGGTGGTTCGTCGGACAATACCGAGAAGGTTGCCGACGCGGCCGGGTGTGTCTGGATCAGCCGGGGCAATGCTTCCCGCAGCGAACGCCTTGCCTATGGCGCCTCCATGGCGAGCCGGGGCGACTGGCTATTGTTCCTGCGGCCGGAAACGCTTCTGGAAAGCGGCTGGCATCATGAGGCCCAGGCCTTCATCGAGCGGGCAGCCCGTGCCTCCAACGGTCCACGGACCGCCGCAAGCTTCCGCCTTCGCTATGAGGCTTTCGGGCTCAGTGCGCGGGTAAGCGAGTCTTTTGCAGCCTTGCGATCCCAACTGCTTGGCATGCCTTACGGTAACCAGGGCCTGCTGATCTCCAGGCAGTTTTATCAGAAGCTCGGCGGCCATCGGCCGTTGCCGGAGCTGGAAGATCTCGATATCGCCAAGCGTATCGGACGTGGGCGGATGGTGTTCCTGCGGGCTGCCGCGGTCTCTTCGGGTGAAGCCGAGCGGGAAGGGCTGTTTTCCAGGTTCCGCCAGGCTTTCGCACGCTTTTGCGTCGGTACCCTGCGCATTCCAGCGAGTGTTGCCGTCAAGCTGCACGGCTGAACAAGGCACTGCACGGTTCTGGGCGGATACGCTCTTCTTCGGTGTGGTGGCGCTCACGCCTCCCGCAGCTTGCCGCGCTTCAGGTGCTCGTCCAGCCTGGGCATGATCTCCACGAAATTGCAGGGCATGTGACGATAGTCCAGCTGCCATTTCAGGATACCGTCCCAAGCGTCCTTGCAGGCGCCCGGGGAACCGGGGAGCACGAAAATATAAGTCGCCCCGGCAACGCCGCCGGTCGCACGGGACTGGATCGTGGAGGTGCCGATCTTGTCGTAGGAGATCCGGTGAAAGACCTCCGAAAAGCCGTCCATGCGTTTTTCGAACAGAGGCTCCATAGCCTCCGGCGTCACGTCACGGCCGGTAAAGCCGGTGCCGCCGGTCGAGACGATCACATCCACGCCCTTGTCATTGATCCAGCTTTTGACGACCGCCTGAATGGCCGGAACGTCGTCGGTGACGATCTGCCTGTCCGCAAGCGTATGTCCTGCCTTTTCGATCCGGTCCACCAGCGTATTGCCGGAGCGGTCTTCTGCCAGCTTGCGCGTGTCCGATACCGTCAGCACAGCAATGTTGAGCGGAATGAACGGACGGGTTTCATCGAGACGGGACATGGCGAACTCCTTTGCTCTCCAGACATAGGCAATAGCCGCAATGGCTTCCAGAGGCAGCAAGCAAACTGTCGCGGCATTTTGATATTGAAATAAAATTACAAAAAATAACAAGATTGAGACACTTGCAAAAAAGTTAGGTCAGTATTATTGACTTAAATAACCAATCCAAAAATGCAACGAGCCAACAATGACAACCTGGGAAAGCCTATACGCCCGACGCGCCAGCCGCATGCGCGCTTCGGAAATCCGTGAACTCCTGAAACTGCTGGACCAGCCGGATGTGATCAACTTCGCCGGCGGCATTCCCGACCAGGCTCTGTTCCCCGCCGAAGCGTTCAAGGCAGCCTATCAGGAAATTCTGGCAGGTCCGGACGCGGGCCGCGCACTGCAATACGGCATGAGCGAAGGCAGCGCCCGCCTGCGCAACTGGATCGTCAACCACATGCGCCGCCTTGGCGTCGAGTGCGGGCCGGAAAATATTCTCGTCACATCCGGGTCTCAGCAGGGGCTCGATTACATCGGCAAACTGTTCCTGACGGAAGGCGATACCGCATTGGTGCAGTGGCCGACCTATCTGGGCGCATTGCAGGCTTTCAATGCCTATGAGCCCGGTTACGACCGGCTTGACCCTGGAGCCAACCGCCCTGCGGAAGATTATGCGGCAACCGCGCGCGAAAAGGGCGGACGGATCAAGTTCGCTTACCTTTCTCCCGATTTCGCCAACCCCACGGGCCTGACGGTGGATCTGGCCGAGCGACAACGCCTTTTGGCACTGGCCGGAGAACTCTCCTGTGCAGTCATCGAGGATTCGCCCTATGAGGCGCTGCGCTATGACGGCGAACCGTTGCCACCGATGCTGGCGCTTGATTGCGAAGCCTCGGGGGGCATCAACAACGCCCGCACACTATACTGCGGCAGCTTTTCCAAGTCGCTCTCACCGGGATTACGCCTCGGCTGGATCTGTGCGTCGGCTGAAGTCATCTCCAGGCTGGTTCTGATCAAGCAGGCGAGTGACCTGAATTCGCCGGTGCTCAACCAGGAAGCCATGGCCCGGGTCGCCGAAAATGTCTTTGAAGAGCATACGGCAAAGACGAATGCGGTCTACAAGTCCCGGCGCGATGCAATGCTGGCCGCGCTTGAGCGACACATGCCAGCTGGTGTCAGCTGGACCCGTCCGGATGGGGGCATGTTCATTTGGATGACCCTGCCCGAAGGTATGGACGCGGCAACTCTGCTGGAAACCTCCATTGAAACGGTGCGCGTCGCCTTCGTTCCCGGCCGTGCGTTCCATCCGGATGGCACCGGGGCGAACACCCTCCGGCTCAGCTTCTCCTGCAACGACTATCAGAAAATCGAAGAAGGTATTTCAAGGCTTGGCCGCTTGATTACCGAAACTGTCACGTCCAAGTTGTAAGTCCTTCGAGGGAAGAAGCAGGGGCGGATGTTGGAGCCGATGGCGCTGACCGACAAGCTGGACAATTATTGTGAGCGGATCGGGCCGGAGTTCTGGTCCGAGCCGCTCAATGCGCTCACCAATGCGGCTTTCCTGATTGCGGCCATTGCCGGATACATGCTCTGGCGCCGCAAGACACCGGACGATCTCTTTGCCCTTGTCCTGATCGGCATCGTCTTCGTGACCGGCCTGGGATCGTTCCTGTTTCACACCTTCGCGACACGTTGGGCGAGCCTTGCCGATGTCATCCCGATCGCGCTGTTTATCCATGTCTATCTCTTTGCGGCGCTGAACCGGTTTCTGGGTCTGTCCTGGTGGGCGGCGCTAGGCATCGTTATCGTGTTTTTCGCAGTCACGCCCTTTGCCGGGCGCGCGGTCGCACCGCTGGTCGGCTCATCAGCAGGCTATGTGCCTGCGCTGCTGGCGATCTTCGTGGTGGGGGCACTGTTTCTTCGTAAGAATGCGCGGCTCGGGCGTGAGGTGTTGCTGACAGGTGTCGTCTTTGCCGTTTCACTGACATTCCGGACGCTGGACGGCCCGGTTTGCGATCAACTTGCCATTGGCACGCATTTCCTGTGGCATATCCTGAACGGGGTCGTACTGTTTTTGCTATTACGGGTTCTCATCAGGCAGCGCGCCGGTTAAATCACACAGAGTATTCACGAAATTGCAGATCATCCTTGCGGACAGGCCGCAGAGCTTTGCAGAAAAACAATATGACCTTAGGGAAGAGGCAGGAGACAGGGACCGTCATGAGCGACAGCAGCAAGACCGGAAGTGATCTGACCGAAGCGGCCCTGTTCTATCACGAGCATCCGCGCCCGGGAAAACTGGAGATCCAGGCAATCAAGCCGCTGGGCAACCAGCGCGATCTGGCACTGGCCTATTCACCCGGCGTGGCCGCGCCGTGCCTTGCGATTGCCGACAATCCGGCACTGGCAGCCAATTACACCTCGCGCGGCAATCTGGTCGCCGTCATCTCAAACGGCACGGCAGTGCTCGGCCTCGGCAACATCGGTCCGCTGGCATCCAAGCCGGTGATGGAAGGCAAGGCGGTTCTCTTCAAGAAATTCGCCGGCATCGACGTCTTCGATATCGAGGTGGCCCAGACCGACGTTGAAAAATTCGTTGATGCGGTTTCGGTTCTGGAGCCGACCTTTGGCGGTATCAACCTGGAAGACATCAAGGCACCCGAATGCTTCATGATTGAATCGAAGCTCCGGGAACGTATGAAGATCCCGGTCTTTCATGACGATCAGCATGGCACGGCGATCATCGTCGGTGCCGCGGTTCGCAACGGTCTGGACCTTGCCGGCAAGAAGATCGAGGAAGCCAAGATTGTGGCGTCCGGTGCGGGCGCGGCTGCGCTTGCCTGCCTCAACATGCTCGTCTCGCTGGGGGCGAAGCGGGAGAACATCTGGGTTACCGACATTGAAGGCGTCGTCTATGAAGGCCGCGAGGCGCTGATGGACGAATGGAAGGCGGTCTTTGCCCAGAAGACGGATTTGAGGTCGCTCGATCAGGTAATCGACGGCGCCGATGTCTTCCTGGGGCTGTCCGCTGCCGGCGTGCTGAAGCCGGGCATGGTGGAAAAGATGGGCAAGGGCCCGCTGATCCTGGCGCTCGCCAACCCCAACCCGGAAATCATGCCGGAGGACGCCAAGGCTGTCCGTGACGACGTGGTCATGTGTACCGGACGGTCCGACTACCCGAACCAGGTCAACAACGTCCTGTGCTTCCCCTACATCTTCCGGGGCGCGCTCGACGTCGGGGCGACCACCATCAACGAGGAAATGAAGCGGGCCGCCGTGGAGGCAATTGCCGGCCTTGCGCGCGAGGAACCGTCCGACGTTGCAGCCCGTGCCTACGGCGGCAAGACCGAAACCTTCGGACCGAACTACCTGATCCCTTCGCCGTTTGATCAGCGCCTGATCCTGCGCATTGCACCGGCTGTTGCCAAGGCGGCCATGGCAACAGGTGTCGCCACGCGCCCGATCGAGGATTTTACAGCCTATCTGGACCGGCTGAACCGTTTTGTCTTCCGGTCCGGCCTCATCATGAAGCCGATCATCCAGAACGCCAGCAAGGACCCGCAGCGGATCATTTATGCCGAAGGCGAGGACGAACGTGTTCTTCGTGCCGCTCAGGTGCTGATCGAGGACAATATCGCCAAGCCGATCCTGGTTGGCCGTCCGGATGTTCTGCAGCAACGCTGCGAACGCTTTGGCCTGCGCATTCGTCCCGATGTCGATTTCGAGTTCGTCAACCCGCAGGACGATCCGCGCTACCGTGAATATGTCGACGAATATTTCGAGTGTGTCGGCCGCAAAGGCATGCCGCCCAACGCGGCGCGGACGGTCGTGCGCACCAACACCACGGTGATTTCCGCCCTTGCGGTGCGCCGCGGCGATGCCGATGCGGTCATTTGCGGTCTGGAAGGCCGGTTCATCCGCCATCTGCGGGACATCAAGCAGGTGATCGGCGTTTGCGAGACGGCCAGGGACCTTTCGGCCATGTCGCTGCTGATCAACTCGCAAGGGGCGATATTCCTGTCGGATACCTTCGTGACGGAAGACCCGACCGCCGAAGAGATCTCCGAAATGGCAAACCTCGCGGCTGAGGAAATCCGGCGCTTCGGTATCGAACCGAAGATCGCCCTGCTGTCGCTTTCCAACTTTGGTTCTCGCGACACGGCGTCCTCGCGCAAGATGCGCGAAGCGCTGGAGATGATCTGGAAGCGTTACCCGGAACTGGAAGTCGATGGCGAAATGCACGGCGACAGCGCGCTCAGCGTGGAGCTGCGCGAGCGGGTGATGCCGGGCAGCAAGTTGAAGGGAGAGGCCAACCTGCTTCTGTTCCCGAACCTGGATGCGGCCAACATTGCCCATAACCTTCTGAAAGTTTCGACCCAGGCGCTTCATGTCGGACCGATCCTTCTGGGCACGGCCAAGCCCGCGCATATCCTGACACCGTCTGTCACGTCGCGCGGCGTGGTGAACATGTCGGCACTTGCCAGCGTCGAGGCACAGACCCGGTCCGCCGGCTAGTCCTGCTTCAAATCGCGCCTTCTGTTGAACAAGGCGGACCGGTACAACCGGTCCGCTTTTCCATTTTTTAAACGGCCTGCCATGACCCTTGTGAAACAGCCAGCCGACTGCGTCAGCAAAACGGATATCCGCACCGCAATTGATGCGCTTGACGAAGAACTCCTGCAGCTCTTTGCCCGTCGCCAGGGCTATGTCCGGCGGATGGCGGACCTGAAACAGCATCCTGATGAGGCCTTTGATCACCAGAGGATTGAAACAATGGTGGCTGCACTGAAAGACCGGGCGGAAGAATTGGGGCTGGAAGGCGCGCAGGCGGAAGCGGTCTGGCGGACGCTGATCGACTGGAACGTGGCCTTCGAGAAGCGAACGATCGCCGCACGGCTCGAGGGGCTGCAGGACGGGCCGACGAAACCGGGCTCCGATTTTTAGCACCGTGCCGGGTTTTCCAGACCGTTCAGGCTCCTACTTATCAGGGAGTATGGATCGTCCGTGGAGCCCCAATGACCCTGAATTCGCATCTTCTTCCAGGCGTGGCCGCAATGGCCGCAGCGCTCGTCCTGCCGATTGTCCCTGCCGCTCTAGCCCAGTCCGGGGTTCAGCTGGAAACCGTTGCCGCGGGATTGTCCTACCCATGGAGCGTCGCTTTCCTTCCGGAGGAGGGCTACCTGGTGACGGAACGCGACGGGACTGTGAAGCACATTGATGCATCCGGCAGGCAGAGCGAAGTTACCGGCGTTCCGGAAGTCTTTGCCCAAGGACAGGGTGGTCTGCTGGACGTGGCGCTCAGCCCGGACTTTGCCACCGACCGGACGGTCTTTCTGTCCTATTCCCAGGGATCGGCGGAGGGCGCCGGCACATCCCTGTTCCGGGCGAAGCTTACCGGTGCCTTTGAGGGAGGCTTCGCGCTGGAAGATGGCGAGACGATCTTTTCCGGCAACAACAAGGCTTACGGAGGCCGCCACTTCGGATCACGCCTCGTTTTTGCGCCCGATGGCACCTTGTTCATGACCGTCGGTGAGCGGGGAGACGGTGAGCGTGCTCAGGATACCTCGGACCACGCCGGGTCCGTGTTGCGTCTGACGAGGGACGGTCAACCTGCTCCGGGCAATCCCTTTATCGGGCAGGAAGGCTACAAGCCGGAAATTTGGTCCTATGGTCATCGCAATCCGCAGTCGGCTGCGATCCATCCTGAAACCGGCGTATTGTGGACAGTTGAACACGGGGCACGAGGCGGCGACGAAATCAATATTCCCGAAGCCGGAAAGAACTATGGCTGGCCGGTGATTTCCTACGGACGCCATTACTCGGGGGCAACCATCGGTCAAGGCACGTCGAAGGAAGGCATGGAACAGCCGGTTCACTATTGGGATCCCTCCATCGCTCCGTCCGGCATGGCCTTTGTAACCAGCGACCGATATCCAGACTGGAAGGGCGACATGCTGGTCGGTGCGCTGGCTGGACAACACCTTGCCCGTGTTGACCTCGACGGCGGAACCGTTGTCGGCGAGGAAAAGCTGCTGACGGATCTTGGCGAGCGGATACGCGATGTCCGGCAGGGCCCCGATGGCTACGTCTATGTACTGACAGACAGCGACGATGGCCGGTTGCTGCGGCTGCAACCTTGAGGCAGGCCGAACTTTTTGAGCTGTAAGCGCTTTTGCGGCTTCTTTGCTTGACATTAGGGCCGTTCCCGACGATATACCGCACTGCAACCGCTGCCGCGTGAGCAGAGAGTGCGCCCCGGACAAGAGAAGTTTCTTGGCGGGCAGTCGCAAGAGGGTTGCCACTTCAAGAACCCAATGAGGGGTTCAACCAGTTCCCATTTCACGCGAGGGTCTGGCGGCAGAGAGACCGGGTAGCGATGGCTGCCGGCTGTGCCGCATTCCAACTTCAAGTCGCACCGTCAATGACGTGCGGCTTAACAAGCGTTTGTTTCGCTTGAACCAAGGATTTTATATTGACCGACTTTCAAAGCCTGGGACTCTCCAATGGCCTTGTGACTGCCGTTACCGAAAACGGCTATGACGCTCCGACACCGATCCAGCAAAAAGCCATCCCGTTGATCCTGGAAGGCCGGGACCTCATGGGTCTGGCACAGACGGGTACGGGCAAGACGGCTGCTTTCGGCCTGCCGTTGATCGACCGGCTTCTCCTGGAGAAGAAAAGAGCCGTTCCCAAGGGCACACGGGCGCTGATTCTGGCCCCGACCCGCGAACTGGTGAACCAGATCGCAAAGAACCTGATTTCCTTCCTGAAGCATACGCCGCTGCGGGTTTCCTCCGTTGTCGGTGGTGTGTCCATCAACGGCCAGATCAAGCGGCTCTCAAAGGGCACCGACATTCTGGTGGCAACACCGGGCCGGCTGCTGGACCTGGTAGATCGTGAAGCGATCGACCTGCGCACCGCTTCCTACCTGGTGCTCGATGAAGCTGACCAGATGCTCGATCTGGGCTTCATTCATGCCCTGCGCCGGATCGCGGGCCTGGTGGCCGACAAGCGCCAGACCTTGCTGTTCTCCGCGACCATGCCGAAGCAGATCAACGAGCTGGCACAGTCCTATCTGCGCAACCCGGAGAGGGTCGAAGTTGCTCCGGCCGGCAAGACCGCTGACAAGGTTACCCAGTCGGTTCATTTCATGGACAAGAACGACAAGGGCGACTTCCTGGTCGATCAGCTTCGTGACAAGCCGGACGGGCTGTCGCTGGTGTTCTGCCGCACCAAGCACGGCGCGGAACGGCTGATGCGCAAGCTGGCGCATTCCGGAATTTCCGCTGGCTCGATCCATGGCAACAAGAGCCAGAACCAGCGTGACCGCGCGATCAAGGATCTGCGGGAAGGCACCATCAACGTGCTTGTGGCAACCGATGTTGCCGCTCGCGGCATTGATATTCCGGGTGTCAGCCACGTTTATAACTTCGAGCTGCCGGAAGTTGCAGAAGCCTACGTTCACCGAATCGGCCGTACGGCCCGCGCCGGTGCGGAAGGTGAGGCGATTGCCCTGTGTGCTCCGGAGGAAATCGGTCTCTTCCGCCAGATCGAGAAGCTGATCGGTATCGATATCACGGTTGCCGGTGGTGAAATTCCGCCGATGTCCGCGGCTGCCGGGCGCGCAAAGCGCGGCGGAAACCGGAATGGCAACAGCAAGCCGGGCGGCAAGAAGCCGTTCCGCAAGCAGTCGTCCTCCGGCGCCAACGACAACGCGTCCGAAAACCGTCGTCCTCCGCGTCGCCGTCGTCAGAACACACGCAGAGATGCAGCCTGAAGACTGACGGGTTACGTCGCAGTTCATGGTGATGTGAAAAAAATTGCACCGGGAAGTGGCCTTCCCGGTGCCGAACCTTGTGGTCGATGGGTTTCAGAACTGTTGAAACAGTACTGAATGAATTTGGTGGATGAACCGCCTGATCCGAACCAGAACCGCCGCCGGCTGGTTATGACCCTGCTGTCTTCCTGTCCACAAGGTATCCAACCGCTTGCGCGGCTCGATCTCGTTAAGCTTTCGGGAAAACCGCGGGAACTCCGCGAAGAACTTGTAGAAAGTCACCAAGATCTTGGTGATTTGCTACAAATTTGCCCCGTGAAAGTAAAAGTAAATTAACCAACGCGAGACTGCAATCACAACCAGCTGGTCGCTATTTGGTATGTGGATAAATATATTTATCAGTAATATCAGCTAGTTAGTTTGTTTTTGGTGAAATGGCGATGGATTTGACGAACAACCTCAGATGGAGTTGATGGTTGAGTAGTTGAAATAAACGCTTAGATTTCAAAGAATTGGCTAATTCATTTTCTTAATTTATTGTTATATAGAAAAAATTTATAGACCCTCTGAAGGTCGATAAGTTCCTTATCGCCTTGTTTGTAAACGGAAAAAACCGGCAATAGTTATACTGTCAAATATCGCGATGTATTGATCGGTATTTTCGGACAACCCTTATTTTCCAGGCTCCGTGTTTTCAGTTGAGGCGTATTCCCGGCATTTTTTGACCAGTTGGTATAATTTTGTCTTTTGGAGTCATAACAAGTTTTTATTCGTCTCATTATTTATTTGACCTTGCCGTAGGGGGAGTTTATTCCGGCGCCATCACGGTTTTGGTTAACAGAATTAAACAAATCGAAACCCGAAAAAAATCCAGATCATCTCTGGGATAAATGTGCACGCTGGCTCCATCGGGACCAACGACCTCATAAGAATTGCCCGTTGTTAATACGGGTACGAACTTGTGGCGCGGGCAACCACGCGGCAGCAAGCGGAGTGGCATGTCCACTCGGCCTTGTCCGTGTGTTTGACAACCGCAACAGGCTGGACCCCCACATACGCCAGCCTGATTACGACCCATCGGCCGCAAGACTGCAGCACCGGGAAGGCTTCCTTTCCGGTGCTGTTCGTTTTTTCAAGGCACAAAAAAACCACGGGTTTCCCCGTGGCTTTCAATGTTTTCCAGTTTGGCAGCGAACCTTACATGTTCGGATAGTTCGGACCACCGGAACCTTCCGGAACGGTCCAGTTGATGTTGCCGTTCGGGTCCTTGATGTCGCAGGTCTTGCAGTGGACGCAGTTCTGCGCATTGATCTGGAACCGCGGCGCATCTTCGCCTTCCTCGATCCACTCGTATACGCCAGCCGGGCAATAGCGGTTGGACGGACCGGCGAAGACATCGTGTTCCGAGCGCTTCTGCAGTGCCTCGTCCTTCACCTTCAGATGGATCGGCTGATCCTCTTCGTGGTTGGTGTTGGAGAGGAACACCGAAGACAGCTTGTCGAAGGAAACGACACCATCCGGCTTCGGATAGTCGATCTTCTTGCAGTCCTTGGCCGGTTTCAGGGTGTCGGCGTCCTTCTTGCCGTGTTTCATGGTGCCGAAGAAGGAGAAGCCGAACAGCTCGTTGGTCCACATGTCGAGACCGCCGAGGGCAACACCGATAGCGGTGCCGAATTTGGACCACAGCGGCTTTGCGTTGCGCACGCGCCAGAGATCCTTGCCGATCGGGCTTTCGCGCCAGGCTGTGTCGTAATTGGCCAGCTCGTTGTGTGCTTCGCCGCGGCCGATTGCGGCCATGACTTCTTCTGCCGCCAGCATGCCGGACAGCATGGCATTGTGGGAGCCCTTGATCCGCGGCACGTTGACGAAGCCTGCGGAACAACCCATCAGCAGACCGCCGGGGAACGAGAGTTTCGGCACGGACTGGAAACCGCCTTCGGTAATGGCACGGGCACCATAGGAAATGCGCTTGCCGCCTTCGAAGGTGTCACGGATCGCCGGGTGCGTCTTGAAACGCTGGAACTCGTCAAAGGGCGACAGCCAGGGATTCTCGTAGTTGAGGTGAACCACGAAGCCGACAGCGACCTGGTTGTCTTCCAGGTGATAGAGGAACGAGCCGCCACCGGTCTTGCCGTCAAGCGGCCAGCCGAAGGAATGCTGTACCAGGCCAAGCCGGTGCTTCTCCGGGTCGATCTGCCACAGCTCCTTGATGCCGATGCCGAATTTCGGCACGTCGCTGTCCTTGTCGAGGTCGAATTTCTCGATCAGTTGCTTGGCCAGAGAGCCACGTGCGCCTTCACCGATCAGGGTGTATTTGCCGCGCAGCTCCATGCCGCGCGTGAACATGGCATTGGGTTTGCCATCCCGGCCGATGCCCATGTCGCCCGTCGCAACACCAACCACGTTGCCATTGTCGTCATAGAGGATCTCGGCAGCTGCAAAGCCCGGGTAGATTTCAACGCCGAGCGCTTCAGCCTTTTCGGCCAGCCAGCGGCAGACATTGCCAAGCGAGACGATGTAATTGCCGTGGTTGTTCATGAGTTTCGGCATGAACATGTTCGGCAACCGCATGGAACCTGCCGGCCCCAGCACGAGGAAGTGGTCGTCGGTAACCGCCGTCTTGATCGGCGTGTCTTCTTCGCGCCATTCCGGAAGCAGCTTGTCGAGAGCGATCGGATCAATCACGGCGCCGGAGAGAATATGCGCGCCGACCTCGGACCCTTTTTCCAGTACGACAACGCTCAGCTCTTCGCCCTTGTCGTTGGCGATCTGTTTCAGCCGGATCGCAGCTGCAAGACCGGCGGGCCCTGCGCCTACGATCACAACATCCACATCCATGCTTTCGCGTTCGCCAAGCGCTTCTTGTTCGCTCATCTTTTTCTCCCTCCGCCCAAAGGGCAACTTCTGCGCCGCCAGGTGCTCAAATCAAGTGAACCAGCGTATGGATAACGGCTGATGCCCAATTGTTAGAGCAACTTACCTGCGTCCGTTCGGAAGCAGCGCCTATTAGCCCTTACCGCCTATTTGCCCCATTTTGCAGCGCAAAACACGACATTTTTCATCGGCAATTGCGAAATTTCGCCGCTATTCCTTCAGTTGGGCATCAGATAGACCAAAGCAGGCGCAGGGCGTCAAGTGCTTAGTTAACGTTTACGTAAACGTAATTCGAGTGTATTCCCGACAGTTTCGAAAATGTGCACAGGCTTTGGAAAACCGGCCGGATTGAAGGTGGTCTGGCGCTGCATGCTTGTAGAAATGATCGGGGCGGTTAAACTCCGCGCCGGAGGCAGCCTCTTGCAACAGATCCCGAACGACCCGAGACACCTTGAAGCCCTGCTGGATTTTTATGCCGGTGCGGGTGTCGATTGTTTTCTTCAGGACGAACCCGTCGATTGGGTAGCGCTTACGCGTGCCCAAGCAGCGCAGCGTGCGCTGGCCGGTCAGCATGCGGCAGCCCCCACGCATGCTCAGCAGCCCCGGCAACAGGCCCCGGCAGGCAATTTCCAGGGGCAGACAGGCTCTCCGGTTCCAGCAGCTCCCGTTGCTCCCCAGGCGATTTCCGTGCCGCCCGCAGTTGCGGGGCAAGCGCCGGTCTTGCCCGACAGGGAGATAATCGCCGCAGCTCGGGATCTGGCGGCATCTGCCCCGACTCTCGAGGAACTGCGCAATTGCCTAGGCGGTTTCGACGGCTGCAACCTCAAGCTGACCGCCAAGAAGCTTGTGTTTGCCGACGGCAATCCACAGGCGAAGCTGATGTTTGTCGGCGAGGCGCCGGGCCGCGACGAGGATCTTCAAGGCCTGCCTTTTGTTGGCCGTTCCGGCCAATTGCTGGACAGAATGCTGGGTGCGATCGGTCTGGATCGCTCGTCGGCCTATATCGCCAACGTGGTTCCCTGGCGGCCACCTGGCAACCGGACACCGACACCGCAGGAAACCGAGATCTGCAAGCCGTTCATTCTGCGCCAGATCGAACTGGTCAACCCGGACGTGCTCGTCTTTCTCGGTGCGGCATCCGCCAAGACCCTGCTCGGGGTACAGGACGGCATCCGCAAGATGCGCGGGCGCTGGATGACATATCCCTGCAAGGGCAGGGAAATCTCGGCTATCGCCACTTATCATCCGGCGTATCTTTTACGCAGTCCGCTTGAGAAGCGATTGTCCTGGCGTGACTTTCTGGCGATCAAGCAGAAGCTGGCAGAAAAAGCAGCGCAATAGCCTTCGGACTGCATGGTTTCCTGCAATCATCCAGACGTTTCTTCGTTTTCTCGACCTTGTCGGGCAGGTTGTTCGAAACGTGCAGGGAAATCCTTCTTTTTCAGATCAAAAGTGACCTTGCGTTAACTTGGATTTCAGACTACAGGTTGTAACATTGAGTGTGTAACGCTCTGGGTGATTTTAACAACCGGTCATGACGATGGATGCAGACAAATGCATTTCGGCGCTCGTCGTCGACTTGGCGGACATGTCGTGTTTCGAAGCAACGGCCTATGATCTGACAGAGAACGGCTGTTGGATTGCGTCCGACAGGGTTGACCTCCTCAAGGAGGAGGTGGGCTTGCGCCTTGCCGGGTTCGACAAACTGGTCCGCGGGACCGTGATTGCCTTTGGCGATCAGCAAGCGCAAATTTCTTTTCAGACCAAACGAGAGGCGTCAGGCGAAAAACGTCGCGAGATCCGGCGGCAAGTCTGGATCACGGCAATCGTTTGCGGCAAGACCAATCCGGCAACAATGAGATGTCGGATCGTTGATGCCAGCAGGTCCGGATGCCGGCTGGAAGGCGACAAGCTGGATCGACTTCCCGATGACATCGAGGTCTCCATTCCCGGTCTCGATCTGCCGATCAGTGCAGAAATTGTCTGGCGCAAGAACAACCAGGCCGGTGTCAGGCTCACCTGGCCGTTCGAAGCGTCGCCCAAGCCCAAACCGGAAGACGTTCTGGAGCGCATGAAAGAAGAAGACGAAAAGCCGAAACGCAAGCGCAAAAAGAAGATCAGCGCTTTCGGTGGTTGAACAGCGCTTGGGCGCGTTAAACCGTGCGACAAGGTTTTGACGGCCTGGAGTCTTTGCAAGCGGGCTTTGCGTACATATATCGGATGGAGTTTGTGAACTCTTTCAGGGCCTATTGCGCGTGATTTCATCCCTTCGCCGGTTTCTTCCCAAACCCTTTCGAAACGATAAGCCTGTCATTCCGGTCGTGCGCCTGCATGGGGCAATCGGTGGCGGTGGGCCGCTGAAGTCCGGATTGTCCCTGGCGACCGCGTCCATCCCCCTGGAAAAAGCCTTCTCGATGAAGAAAGCACCGGCGGTGGCCCTGGTGGTCAATTCGCCGGGTGGCTCGCCTGTTCAGTCGAGGCTCATCTTCAAGCGGATCAGGGATCTGGCCAAGGAGAACGAGAAGGACGTTCTGGTTTTCGTTGAGGATGTGGCTGCCAGCGGCGGTTACATGATTGCGCTCGCAGGGGACGAGATCTTTGTCGATCCGTCATCCATCGTCGGCTCGATCGGTGTGGTTGCAGCCGGGTTCGGGTTCACGGAGATGATCAAGAAAATCGGCGTTGACCGGCGCGTTTATACCGCAGGTGAAAAGAAGGTGACGCTCGATCCCTTCCAGCCGGAAGTGCCGGAAGACATCGAATACATCAAGAGCCTGCAGCTCGAGATCCACGAGACCTTCATCGACATGGTGAAATCGCGTCGCGGTGACGTGCTCGCAGATGATCCGGATCTTTTCACGGGCAAGTTCTGGACCGGGCGCACCGGTGTTCAGCTTGGGTTGGTCGACGCGATCGGCGACCTGCGCGAAGTGATCAAGGACCGGTATGGTGACAAGGCCGAGCCGAAATTGATTTCGGCACCGCGTGGCCTTTTTGGCCGCAAGGCCGGGCTTGGTGTCGGCCTTGCAAAAGGCCGACTGCTGGACGGGGTCGGCGAGGAGTTGATCTCCTCTGTCGAGGAACGGGCAATGTGGATGCGCTACGGCCTTTAAAAAGGCACAATGCCTGTGTGAAAATCGGGTGAGCAAGGGGAAAAGACATGACCGAATTGATAGGCGTCGCCGCATTGGCCGTGGGAGGTTACTGGATCGTGCAGCGCGTGAAGCGCAAGATGGCCGAGGTTGAAAACCAGATTTCCAGGGCAGCTGCAAAAGCCGATCCCAATGGCCGCGGCGCCAAGCTTGTGCTTGACCCGGTCAGCGGCAAGTACCGTCCGCAAGCCTGACGCAACGGCGGGCAGTTTGCCCGCCCGCCGTCAGGTGCTTTGTTTCAGCGGCTTCAATTTGCCGGTACCGCCCGGAAAAGCCCCCAGCGCGCTGTCCCGGTGCGCGCGGTAATCCCGAGCAGGACCAGCGTCACCACCAGCAGCATCAGTTCCGCCAGCGGACTGGACAGCCAGATGCCGCCCTCTCCGAAATAGACCGGCATCAGGAACACCAGCGGCAGAAAGAACGCATAGGGTTTGGCGAGGCTCAGCAGAGCTGCCCGAGCCGCATCTCCGAGCGCCTGAAAGTAGGTCGCAACCATGAACAGCGGCCCCGCGACAAAGTAGAGCGCCATTATCACCGGAAGGATCCGGCCGACTTCCGCCGCCACGCCTGGATCATCGACAAATGCGAAACCGACCTGGTGTGAGAACAGCGTGAGCACGAGTTCCGCAAGGCCGCAGTAGACAAGGGCCACAACCAGGCCAGCCCGCAAGGTGCTGTCCGAGCGATGCCACAGACCTGCCCCGAAATTGTTTCCGACCATGGACTGTAGCGCCTGGGCAAGGCCCAGGAGAGGCAAATAGCAGAAGGTCATGACCCGGGTAACGATCCCGAATGCGGCGACCGTTGCCTCATATCCGCTGGCACCGGCCGTCTGCAGTGCGGCAATGGTTGCGGCGGAGCCCAGCGCGATGCCGATGAAGCTCAGGCTCTGAGGTGCACCAAGCATCAGGATATCGCGCCAGAAAGATGTCAGCGGATATCGCAGGAGCGCGGACGGTGACAATTCCGTTTTCCCGCTCAGTCTCAGACCCAGCATGATTGCAAGCGCCAGAGCCTGTGCCAGCACGGTTCCGGCCGCACTACCGGCAACACCGTAATCGTAAACCGCGATCAGCAGATAATCGAAGGCGATGTTGGCCAGCGAAACAAGCAGGCTGAAGCCCGCCATTACCACCGCGAGGCCTTCGTTGCGCAGCGCGTCAGCATTTACCGACAGCACGAACATCAATGGTGTGAAGGCAACCGTGATGGCCATGTAGGTATGGCTCATACCGGCAATCTCCGCCGAACCGTCAGCGGCGGCCCGGGTGAGGCCGTCACCTACACCCAGGAAGAGGGCGATCACGATGCCAGCGATGGCAAGTGCCAGGCCGTGGGCGCCGGCAAAAACCGCTTCGGCATCGGCACGAAGGCCGGCTCCAAGTTTGCGGGCAAGCACGCTGGACATGCCGCTGGCAACAAGTGTCGCCAACGCCGCAAGCAGCATATAGGCAGGAAACATCAGCGTGACCGCGCTGAGGGCATCCGGCCCGACGAAAAGGCCGAGGAATATGGCATCGACCACGGTCAGCAACCCGTTCATGCTCATCACCAGGATGATGGGCAAGGCGGTTCTGGCCAGGGTCGGAAGGATTGGCCCATGCGTATAGGCGTTGGGCCGGGATATGTCGGAAGACATTCCGTTCTCCATCAATGGGCATTTCGATCGGGAAGGAGGGGCTCGCATTGCCACCAGCGCGAAATGCGTGGGGAACAGAAAGTCTTGAAGACCAGAATTTCACCGTGACTGTCGTCCGCGAGCGGCAGGCATTCTGAAGCCGGTGCGAGGGATACCTTGGTGCCGGCGCTCCGTCAATCTGAAACCGCCACGCCCGCTTCGCCTTGACCTTGCCCCGACATCGTGGCACCTGTCGCCCAAACCGGCGATACGTGCACGCCGGGCACAGCCATATTCGCGGAACATCTTCATGTCGACTGAAACCCTGCCGGCGCACATGCGGCCGGAAAACTCCTTTCAAGGCCTGATCCTGACCCTGCAGCGCTACTGGGCCGACCAGGGCTGTGTTGTGCTTCAGCCTTACGACATGGAAGTCGGCGCCGGTACGTTCCACCCGGCGACCACGCTGCGTTCACTCGGCCCGCGTCCGTGGCGGGCTGCCTATGTGCAGCCGTCGCGCCGCCCGACCGACGGCCGTTATGGTGAGAACCCGAACCGTCTGCAGCACTACTACCAGTTCCAGGTGATCCTGAAGCCGTCACCGGCAAACCTTCAGGAGCTCTATCTGAATTCGCTCTACGCGATCGGCCTTGACCCGAAGCTGCACGATATCCGCTTTGTGGAAGACGACTGGGAAAGCCCGACCCTGGGGGCCTGGGGCCTCGGCTGGGAATGCTGGTGCGATGGCATGGAAGTCTCGCAGTTCACCTATTTCCAGCAGGTGGCAGGCTTTGAATGCTCGCCCGTCTCCGGCGAGCTGACCTACGGCCTTGAGCGCCTGGCGATGTACATACAGGGCGTCGATAACGTCTATGACCTCAACTACAACGGCATGGAAGGCGATGCCAAGGTCACCTATGGCGATGTTTTCCTGCAGGCCGAGCAGGAATACTCGCGGCACAATTTCGAGCACGCGGACACCGAAATGCTGTTCCGCCATTTCAAGGATGCCGAAGCGGAATGCCGTTCACTGCTGGAAGCCGGTGCGAAAGCGCGTGAAGCTGCCGGTGCCAATGTCCATCAGGTGGTGCTGCCGGCCTATGACCAGTGCATCAAGGCCAGCCATGCCTTCAACCTGCTCGACGCGCGCGGCGTCATCTCCGTGACCGAGCGACAGAGCTATATCCTGCGTGTCCGCGAACTGGCCAAGGCCTGCGGCGCTGCCTTCCTGGAAACGGAAGCCGGCGGTGTCGGCTATCACAACCAGGCTGCGGAATAACGCATTCCGGCTTGAAGCGGATTTTTTTGATCAATCGAATGCGGGGCCAGGTTGGCCCCGTTTTCGTCAGGCAACATCCGGCTGTTCATTTGCCCGCTACCAGCAACCTGCGACGGCTCACTCGGGTTCCGAGCCCGGCTCGGGCTCCAGTTCACAGGCGAGGCGCATGTCGCCGATGTCCAGGTGGCTTGCCTGTCGATTGCCGGAAAACCGGGTGTTTCCCCGCTCGAAACTTTCTCCCGAAGCGCCCGGTACCGGGTCAAGCAGGACTTGCGTATGCGCCTTTCCGCCGACAGGTCCGGAAAGCGTCGCGGGCCCTGGTTCCTGTGGGGAGAAGATGACGTGAAAGACCAGATCGCCATTCGAACAGCGATATTGGTCAGCAAGCGAGGCATGGGCCTCTTGCGTTGCCAGCACCAACAGCAGCACCGCAAGTACCGGGATCATTCTGCAAAGTTGCAAGACGCACATTGGTGGCCGACCTTTCGTTCAGGCGTTTCGGGCAAGCTCGCCCAAGCTTATCTGCAATCCTGTGTCGAAGATTACAGAATGACTCAATTCAGGCGTCGGTCGCTTGAAGAAGATGACAAGTCAGCACCTCCCGGTTAGCTTCCAGAACACATTTTCTGGAGGTGATTGTCTTGTCCTGGTTCTTTCTTGCAGCGCTGATTGCGCTATCTGTTTTTGCGATCGTTCTTTACAACGGACTTGTCAAGAAACGGCAGATGGTCGAGGAGGGCTGGAGCGGCATCGATGTCCAGCTCAAGCGGCGGGCAAATCTCATTCCCAACCTTGTCGAGACCGTGAAAGGCTACGCCTCGCACGAAAAGGAAGCGCTCGAGGCCGTGACCAGCATGCGCGCGCAAGTTTCGGCAGTGCCGAAGGATGACGTTGCTGGCCGTGCGAAGGCAGAGGGAGAACTCAGTCATGCTCTCGGCCGCCTGTTTGCAGTTGCGGAAGCCTATCCAGACCTGAAGGCAAGTCAGAACTTTTCCGACCTTCACAATTCGCTGGACGAGATCGAAAACGCCATCCAGATGGCGCGCCGTTATTACAATGGCGCGGTCCGGAACCTGAATGTTGCGGTCGAGAGCTTCCCATCCAATCTGATTGCCAACCAGTTCAAGTTCGAAAAGGCCGAGTACTTCGAAATCGAAGACGAGGCTGACCGCGCGGTTCCCAAGGTCCAGTTCTGAGGTGCGCGCAATGCTGAACCGGGTCTCTGCGGGCATCCTGGCCGTCTTCGTCCTGCTGACTGCCGGACTTTGCGCGCAAGCTGACGAACGCATCTTGAAGTTCGTTTCCGATATTGACGTTGCGAGCAATGGCACGCTGACGGTCACGGAGACGATTACCGTTCGTGCGGAAGGCGATCAGATCAAGCGGGGCATTTTCCGCGATATTCCGCTTGCGGTGGAAGGTGCAAACGGGCGCATATACAAGGCCGGCTTCAAGCTGCTCTCGGTGCTGCAGGACGGCGCCCCGGCCTCCTACCACACCAACGAGAACAGTCGGGGTGTGCGGATCTATGTGGGGGATGAATACACCTTCCTGTCTCCGGGCAATTACACCTACAGCTTCACCTATGAAACCAACCGGCAAATCCGTTTCTTTGAAGACCATGACGAGGTCTATTGGAACGTGACAGGCAATGAATGGATCTTCCCCGTTGATGAGGCCATTGCGCGGGTCGTTTTGCCGGAAGGGGTGAAAGCCAGCGCATGGACGGCCTATACGGGCGGCTATGGCGAAACCGGCAATGCCTTTGAGGCACAAAGCGCCCAGGGTGGTTCTGAAGTCATCTTCCGGACAACCGAGGTTCTGGGGGCCTACGAAGGCTTGTCGATCAACGTCAGCCTTCCGAAAGGCGCAATTGCAGCGCCTACGGAAGCCGAACAGCTGGAGTATTTCGTCGAGGACTACAGATCGGAGCTGATCGGCGGAGCCGGGGTGCTGCTGGTGCTGCTTTATTATTTCGCAGCCTGGTGGATGGTTGGCCGGGATCCTTCTGAAGGTGTTGTTTTCCCGAGGTTTTCACCGCCTTCCGGCATCTCGCCGGCTCTTGCCAAATACATTGTCAACCGAGGGTTCGGGGATGGTGGCTGGGTGGCCCTGTCTGCAGCCTGCCTCAACCTCGCGGTCAAGAAACGCTTGCGACTTGAAGAGACGGATGGCGATACAACTCTGGTTCTGAACCGGAAGGTACGGGAAGGTCAGATCCCGGGCTTCGGGCTGCCCAAGGGCGAAGCTGCGCTTGAGGACTGGCTAAGCGGACGGGGTAGTCCATTGACCCTCAACAAGGACAACGGCACTTCTATCCAGGCGCTGGGGAAAAAATTCCGGACGGCTATCGAGCGGGAGAGCCGAAACGTCTTTTTCAGGGCGAACAGGGGCTATCTCATTCCCGGGTTCATACTGAGCCTGGTTACCATTGTCGCGCTGCTGGCTTTCGGTGGACTGCAGCCGGGTCAGGAAGGGTTCGTCATCGTCTTTCTGGTCTTTTCCGTTTTTGCGACCGTCATTTCGGTCAATCTGGGGAGGGCCATCTTCCGCTTCGCCAGCATGAAACTGCGTATGGCGCTGATCTTCATAGTCTTTGGTCTCGCAATATCAGGGGCAGCCTTCGGTGCTTTCCATGTGAATGGCGGTGTGGATTCCTTGCCTGTTCTGCCGTTCATCGCGGTGGCGCTGGTTGCCCTCAACATCCTGTTCTTCTTCCTGATCGGTGCGCCGACGGCAATCGGCCGCCAGGCCCTCGATGAAATCGAGGGTCTTCGGATGTATCTGAGCGTGGCGGAAAAGGAGCGGCTCAACATGGAAAAGCTTCCGGATATGAGCACCGATCATTTCGAGGAGCTTTTGCCTTACGCCGTTGCGCTTGGCGTCGAAAAACCCTGGGCCAAGGCCTTCGAAGCCTGGCTGACTACCGCTGCCGGGGCAGCCGCGGCTGCCAGCTACCATCCGGGCTGGTACTCCGGCAATCACTTCGATGCCCGGCACGTGTCCGACAGCCTCGGCCGGACGGCAAGTTCCATGGCCGGGTCGTTCCAGTCGTCTCTGCCAGCTCCCAAATCGTCCAGCTCCGGATCGTCGGGTTCCTCCGGCGGCTTTTCCGGCGGCGGTGGCGGCGGTGGCGGTGGCGGCGGCTGGTAACGAGCTGAGGATCGTCAGCTCCGCCTTGCGCAAGCTGCTTCGAACGGCATAGTGGAAGCATCAAGCAGGAGCGGGGGTGCGGATGGCCGGCGAAACGATCACGCTAACGGAATTTGTCAGCTTCAATCTGGCAATCCTCGTCTACTTCCTGGGCGTGCGGCTGAACAAGAAGATACTGGTTCTGGACAGGTTCAACATTCCGGAACCGGTCTCAGGCGGCCTGCTTGTCGCGTTCCTGTCCCTCGTGGTCTATCTCGGCCTTGGAACGGAAATCGGGTTCTCCCTGCAGTCGCGTGATTACCTGCTGTATTGCTTCTTCACGGCAATCGGCTTGAACGCCCGCTTCACGGACCTGGCCAAGGGCGGCAAGCCGCTCCTGATCCTGCTGATGCTCACCGTCTGTTACATGCTGCTGCAGAATGCGGTCGGCTCGGGCATTGCGGTGGCGCTGGGTCTGCCCACAGGGTTCGGCCTTCTTGGAGGCACCATTTCGCTGGTTGGCGGCCACGGCACGGCAATTGCGTGGGGGCCGAAGCTGGCCACCGACTATGGCGTCCCAGGGGCGATCGAGATCGGTGCTGCAACGGCAACGCTCGGCTTGATCGCCGCCAGCCTTCTTGGCGGTCCGGTGGGCAAGTTCCTGATCGAAAAACGGGGTGGCAAACCGGATCCGAACCGCCCGGAAGAAGCCCCCATGATCGGCCTTGAGATGGAACGAGAGGCAGACACGAGCGTGACCCACACCGGGCTGATGCGCTCGCTGCTGGTTCTCAACATCGCCATTGGCCTCGGCGTCGCGCTTCAGGAAGCCTTGAGCGCGGGAATAGGCCTCGATCTGCCGGTCTTCGTCTGCTGTCTCTTCTGTGGCATCGTGCTGTCGAACACCGTGCCGCTGGTCTTTCCGAAAATGACCTGGCCGGCCCGGTCCAAGTCCCTGGCGGTCTTGTCGGACCTTGCACTTGGCATCTTTCTGACGATGTCACTCATGAGCCTGCAGCTCTGGACCATTGCGGGACTGGCGGGGCCGATGCTGCTCATTCTTTTCACGCAGGTCGTCGTTGCGGCCGCCTTCATCATCCTGGCGCTTTATCCGCTGATGGGCCGTAACTACAACGCGGCGGTGCTGGGGGCGGGCTTTGCGGGGTTTGCACTGGGCGCGACACCGACGGCCATTGCCAACATGACCGCAATCACCAAACACTTTGGCCCGGCAACCCAGGCATTCCTGATCCTGCCGCTCGTGTCCGCATTCTTCGTCGATCTGGCCAATGCGGTCATCATCCTTCTGTTTCTCGGAGGATGAGGGGCGCGGTCAGGCGGCGTCTGTCTTCTCGCTGAAGGGAAACCGTCCGTCGACCTGGGATTCCAGCAGGCTGCAGGCTTCGTCTGAAGTAACGGCCGCGGCGTAAAGGAAGCCCTGACCGTAGTGACAGCCGTTGGAATTCAACGCGTCATGGACCGCGCTTTCCTCAATCCCTTCCGCGACAGCGTCGATGTCGAGACCCTTGGACAGGACCAGTATGGCCTCGACGATGGCGGCACACTGCTTGTCTTCCAGCATGCGTTCGGTGAAGGACTTGTCGATCTTGACCTTCTTGATCGGGAAATCGCGCAGATAGCTCAGGCTGGAATGGCCTGCGCCGAAATCGTCGAGCGCAATGGAAATGCCGGCTTCCGTCAGCTCGGTCAGGATGCGTTTGGCCGATTCCGGGTTCTTCACCAGCGACGTTTCGGTGATCTCCAGCACCAGCCGTCTGGGCGGAAATTCGAATTTCTTCAAGATGGCATTGATCTGGGTCGGCAAGGCCGGATCCTGCAACTGCACCGGCGACAGATTGAAGGACAGGTAGAGATCGTCCGGCCAGGTGGCGGCGACCTTGCAGGCATCCTCCAGCAGATGCTGGGTCAGCTCGGAGATGATGCCGCAGTCTTCGGCAATCGGGATGAACTGCAACGGCGGTACCTTGCCGAAATCGGCATCGGTCCAGCGCGCAAGGGCTTCGAAGCCTGCGATGCGGCCGGAATCCATATCCAGGATCGGCTGGTAATAGGCCTTCACCTCATGTTCCGAAATAGCGCGGCGCAGACGCTGTTCCAGTAGCGTGCGATGCAGGATCGAGGCATCCATGTCGACCTCGAAGAACCGGTAGGTCGAGCGCCCAGAGGATTTGGCCCGGTAAAGGGCAATATCGGCCCGGCGCAATAGCTCGGTGACCGCGTGGCCGTCATGGGGATAAAGCGCGATGCCGATACCTGTGCCGATGGAAATCTGGCGGTCGCCGAACTCGAAACGGTCGTTGATCCGCGTCAACAGTCGCCTGGCGAAGCCGGCTGCCTCGGATTTGTCCTTGAACACCGGGGAGACGATGGCAAATTCGTCCCCTCCGAGACGGGCGACAATGCCTTCCTTGCCGAGAGTTTCGGCCAGACGGTCGGCAAAGCTTCGCAGCAGATTGTCGCCAAAGGCATGACCATAGACGTCGTTGATCGGCTTGAACCCGTCGAGGTCGAGCATCATTACGGCACGAAAGCAGTCGGGCTTTACCTCACGGGTCAGATCGGCAAAGGCCTCCAGCAGTCGGCGGCGATTTGGAAGCCCGGTCAGCGGGTCGTGCTGGGCAAGGGCCAGGGCTTCGGAATGAGCCGAGGATCTTGCCTTCAGCTCCTTGCGCAAACGGCGCGTTGCCCACGTGCCATATCCCAGACTGAAGATGGCGATGCCCAGAAGGAGGCTGGTGACCACGTCGAACGTCATTTGCGAATTATGGATTTGGTAGGTCGGGAAAAGTACTGGAAGGACCTTAACCCCAGTAAAAATGACAAGAACTATCGCAAGTAACGCAACTATAGATCGTGTCATATATCTGTTGTCTGCAACTTCCCGGTTCGCCACAAGGTCGGTCCCAATACATACAACTGCTAACAAGTCGCGCAGTTTCACATGCAATCCTTGAAGAAGAGTGAAACAAAGCAGACGGACTGGCGTCAAAATGGGCAGGCCGCCCGTTGTCCGCTTCAGCGAAAGGGGGTGACAAGTCTCCGTTGTCTTGGTAACGGACGGCGCAAACCGTTTCCGGTGTTATTCCACCAGACCAAAGGTCCAGATATCCATGCCCGATCTTCTGCTTGAACTTTTCAGCGAAGAGATTCCGGCCCGCATGCAGCGCAAGGCGGCCGAAGACCTGAAATCTCTCGTGACCAATGCCCTGGTGGATGCCGGTTTGCCATATGAGGGCGCTAAGGCCTTCGCGACCCCGCGGCGTCTGGCCCTGCATGTTGCCGGCGTTCCCGCCGGTTCTGCCGCCACGCGTGAAGAACGCAAGGGACCGCGCGTCGGGTCTCCCGAAAAGGCACTGGAAGGCTTCCTGAGAGGCGCCGGCCTGACGTCGATCGATCAGGCAACCATCCAGACGGATCCGAAGAAGGGCGATTTCTACGTTGCGGTGATCGAAAAGCCGGGCCGTTCGGCGATCGACGTCATTGCCGAGTTCATGCCGGGCATCCTGCGCAACTTCCCCTGGCCGAAAGCCATGCGCTGGGGCACTGGATCCACACGCTGGGTGCGACCGCTGCACTCAATCGTCGCGACCTTCGGTCCGGAAACGGAAGAACCGGACGTGGTTCCGTTCGAATTCGATGGCATAAAGGCCGGCAAGACCACACGCGGCCACCGCTTCCTGGCGGACGAGGCCTTCGACGTGCGCCGTTTCGACGACTATGCGCCTTCGCTTGAGAAGCACAAGGTCGTGCTGGATGCCGACCGCCGCAAGGACATCATCCAGAATGACGCCAAGGATTGTGCGCTGGCGCTAGGCCTCGATCTGGTGGAGGATCCGGGCCTTCTGGAAGAGGTTGCCGGGCTGGTTGAATGGCCTGTGGTGCTGACGGGCAGCTTCGACGAGGATTTCCTGACGATCCCGGACGAGTGCATTCAGCTGACCATCAAGGTCAACCAGAAGTGCTTCGTGCTGAAGAACCCGGCCACCGGGCGCCTTGCCAACAAGTTCGTGCTGATTTCCAACATCATTGCCGACGATGGCGGCAAGCTGATAGTGGCCGGCAACGAAAAGGTTATCCGTGCACGCCTGTCCGATGCCCGCTTCTTCTGGGAAACCGACCTGAAGTCGAAACTTTCGGACAACCTGCCCAAGCTGGATGAAGTGAAGTTTCACGAAAAGCTCGGCAGCGTTGGCGAACGGGTGAAGCGCCTGATCGCGCTTTCGGCCGAACTGGCCACGGTCGCCGGGGCGGACGAGACCAGGGCCAAACGCGCGGCGGAACTCGCCAAGGCGGACCTTGTCTCCAACATGGTGTTCGAATTCCCGGAACTGCAGGGCCTGATGGGCCGCTACTATGCGACAGCCCAGGGCGAGGATGCGTCGGTGGCAACGGCTATCGAAGAGCATTACAAGCCGCAGGGACCAAGTGACAGCGTGCCGACCGACCCGGTCGCCGTTGCCGTGGCCCTTGCCGAAAAGCTGGACCTTCTTGCAGGTTTCTGGGCCATCGACGAAAAGCCGACCGGCTCCAAGGACCCTTACGCGCTTCGCCGCGCGGCTCTGGGCGTGATCCGGATCATTCTGGAAAACAACCTCAGGATCAGGCTGGGCGATGCCATTCGTTCCGCTCTGGACCTTCAAGGTGTTGAAGCGAGCGATCCCGCAGCTCTTGTTGCCGATCTGCTGTCCTTCTTCGGTGATCGCCTGAAAGTCCACCTGAAGGATGAAGGCGCGCGCCACGATCTGATCGACGCGGTCTTTGCATTGGAAGGCCAGGACGATCTCCTGATGGTGGTTCGCCGTGTCGAGGCGCTTGGCAAGTTCGTATCGTCCGACGACGGCACCAACCTGCTGGCTGGTTACAAACGTGCGGTCAATATTCTGAAGGCCGAGGAAAAGAAGGACGGCAGCCCTGTTTCCGGCAAGCCGCACGCGGACCACTTCCAGGAGCAGGCCGAAATCGATCTGGCCGCTGCCATCGATGTGGCCCGGGCTGAAGCGGCCGACGCCGTGGCAAGCGAGAACTTTGAAGGTGCAATGGAAGCGCTGTCGAAATTGCGTGCTCCGGTCGACCGTTTCTTCGACGATATTCTGGTCAATGCCGACGACGCCACGCTGCGCATGAACCGCCTGCAACTCCTTGCTGAAATCCGCGATGCGACCCACGTCGTGGCGGACTTCTCGAAGGTGGCTGGCTAAACGGAATTGGCCGGTTAAGCGAAATTGTACTGACAAACAAAAAGGCGGGCCTTGAGCCCGCCTTTTTCGTTCTGTGCCTAAACGTTCAAGTTTGAAGATCCGGCGTCTCTTACTCGGCAGGTGCAGCAGCGAGCCGGTCAACGGGTTTTTCCTGGATCGGCCAGTGCACGACGGCGGCGAAGATGCCGAGGGCGATGCCCAGCCACCAGATGGCGTCATAGGAGCCTGTTTCGTCGTAGATCTTGCCGCCGAGCCACACACCCAGGAACGAGCCGACCTGGTGCGACAGGAAGACGAAGCCGAACAGGGTTGCCATGTAGCGCGGCCCGAACATGACAGCGACGAGGCCCGATGTCGGCGGCACGGTTGACAGCCACAGGAGACCCATCACGCCGGAGAACACGAGTACCGAGGCAGGCGTGACCGGCAGCATGATGAAGGCGAAAATCGCGACGGCGCGGCCAAGGTAGATCAGCGACAGGAAGATCGGCTTGGAATAGCGGCCGGAAATATATCCTGACAGTAGCGAACCCGCGATGTTGCAAAGACCGATGAGGGCGATGGCCGTAGCGCCCCAGGCGGGGTCAAGGCCAAGGTCGGCGATATAGGGCGGCAGGTGCACCGTAATGAAGGCGACGTGAAAGCCGCAGACGAAAAAGCCGAAGGTGAGCAGGATAAATCCGCGTGTTCCGAAGGCTTCGGAAATGGCGGAGGTCAGCTTCTGGTCGTTCGCCGGATTGCTGTCTTTCGGCATCTCCGACTTGCCCCTGAGCGCGATCGCCAGAAGCGGAACAATTGCCACAAGGCCGGCGAAGACGATGAGGGTCTGCTGCCAGCCGATGCTGGCAATCAGCGTGCCACCAAGTGGGGCAAACAGGAACTGGCCAAGAGATCCGGAGGCTGTGCCGATACCGAAGGCCAGCGTTCTCTGTGATGGCGAGACGGCGCGGCCGAAAGCCGCCAGAACCAGCGAGAAGGACGAGCACGCAATGCCGAGCCCGATGAGCACACCTGCGGAAATGTGCAGGGCGACGGTGCTTTCCGCGTCGATCATCAGCAAAAGGCCGGCACAGTAGAGGACTGCGCCAAGTGTCATGGTCTTCCAGGTTCCGAACCGGTCGGCCATCATGCCGGCGATCGGCTGTCCGATGCCCCACATAAGGTTCTGGATCGCCAGTGCCAGTGCGAAGATCTCGCGGCTCCAGTCCCTGGCCTCGGTCATGGGCTGAAAGAACAGGCCCATGGCAGAACGCGGCCCGAACGAAATGAGGGCGATCAAACAGCCGCAGGAAATCACCAGCGGTATATTCGGGCCGACCCGGCCGGTGGAAGAAGCTGTTGTCATGGATGAGTCTCTGATCGTGAAATTACGATAGGTATAGTCTGAAGCCATCCAATCGCAAAACGCGTAATTTTGATGGATTGATCAACGTTGCAAATGGAACGGCAAAACTTGGATCACGCCAGTGCGTCGCGCGTTCGCGGTGTAAACGCAGCAACAGATGCTGTGAGAGCCCGGTTGGTTTTGCCGTTTGCATCTCGTGTGTGAAGGCGATAATTGTTAGCCGGCTTTCCGGAAATGGAAAAGTTGCGCCTTAAGCTCAGGAAAACAAAGGCAAATCGGATTTCCCGCGAGAATTTTTCGGATTTTTGTAGATTTTCGATTTGCTGATGACTATATAAACTCCGAAAGAGCAAAAGTATGGGCATCACCGCCCGTTTTCTTTTGCCTCTGATATGCTCAAGTTGAGTATAATTAAATAGCGGCACAAAATACCCCTCGCGCCGCGCAAAAAAGGGAGGTCGCCATGACCATTGCCCAGACCAAAGCACCGGTTGGAGCACCGATTGCCGCCGGACTGACGGCACTGGAGCGTTTCGGCAAGCTGGAGCGCCCGGACCTGCGTTATACGCCGGAGGTCGCAGAGGCGACTGCGCCGATCTACGAGAAGGTCAAGCACATCATCCCGGCCATCGAATGGCCTGCTCTTGCGCCGACCATCCATGCGATCAACAAGCTGAAGAAGCAGCGCAACGCGGTTATCCTGGCGCACAACTACATGACGCCGGATATCTACCATGGTGTTGCCGATATTGTTGGCGACAGCCTGCAGCTGGCCATCGAGGCGACCCGCACCGATGCGGAAGTCATCGTCCAGTGCGGCGTGCACTTCATGGCAGAAACCTCGAAGATCCTGAGCCCGGAAAAGACCGTGCTGATCCCGGACATGCGTGCAGGCTGTTCGCTGGCTGAATCCATTACCGGTGCCGATGTGCGGGCCCTGCGCGAGCGGAACCCCGGCATCCCGATCATCACCTACGTGAACACGTCTGCCGACGTGAAGGCGGAATGCGACATCTGCTGCACGTCTTCCAACGCGCTGCAGGTCGTGGAAAGCTTCGGCGTCGACAAGGTGTTCCTGATCCCGGACAAGTATCTGGCTGCAAACGTCGGCAACAAGACCGACGTCGAGGTTCTGGTCTGGGACGGTGCCTGCGAAGTGCATGAGCGCTTCACCGCGGAAGAGCTGCGTGACTATCGCAAGATCGAACCGAATGTGAAGATCATTGCCCATCCGGAGTGCCCGCCCGAAGTGGTCGCGGAAGCCGACTTCGCCGGTTCCACCGCGCACATGATCGACTGGGTCAAGACAAAGCGTCCGGAAAAGGTGATGATGATCACCGAGTGCTCCATGGCGGACAATGTTGCCAGCGAAACGCCGGGTGTCGACTACATCCGCCCTTGCAACCTTTGCCCGCACATGAAGCGGATCACGCTGAACAAGATCCTCGACACTCTCCTGGAGATGAAAGAGGAAGTGGTCGTCGACCCGGCGGTGGCCGACAGGGCCCGCACCGCGGTCGAGCGGATGATCAACTTGAAAATCTGACCGGCTTCGGTCTAAACCGCATCTATGCGATTGCTTCCGGGCCTGCCGGCCCGGGAGTTTCTTTGGGGCTCTTGCCCCGTCTGTTCCAGGAAGTTTCCCATGGCCGTGTCGGTTGAGGATTTTGCACCTGCCTATATAGGCAAGGATGTGGATGATGTCGTCATTCTGGGGGGAGGTCTGGCAGGCCTTTTCTGCGCGCTGAAGCTCAGCCCGCGTCCGGTCACCGTCATCACCAACGCACCGATCGGGCAGGGGGCGTCGTCTGCCTGGGCGCAGGGCGGTATTGCCGCTGCGATCTCCGAGCAGGACTCGGTGGAAAAACACCGCGACGATACGCTGGCCGCCGGCTGCGGCATCTGCGAGGAAAAGATCGTCGAAGAGATGACCCGCGAAGGCAGTGCCCGGGTTCATGACCTCTTGTCCTATGGCGTTCCGTTCGATCAGGATCTTGAAGGCCGGCTGAAGTTTTCGCGCGAAGCCGCCCATTCCCAGAGCCGGGTCGTACGTGTGCGCGGCGACATGGCAGGCCGGGCGATCATGGATGCCCTGATCGCAGCTGTTCGCAAGACGCCGTCGATCCGCATTCTGGAAGGCTACATCGGCGAAAGCTTCATTGGCGAGGGACGGTATGTAACCGGGGTCCTGGCGCGCCGGCGCGGCGGCCTGGAACGGCTGATTTTCCCGGCAAAGGCCGTGGTGCTTGCTTCCGGCGGCATCGGCCACCTCTACGAACTGACGACCAACCCGCACGAAGCTAACGGTCATGGCCTTGCCATGGCGGCCCGCGCCGGTGCGGTGATTGCCGATGCCGAATTCGTGCAGTTTCACCCGACCGCGCTTGATCTCGGCAAGGATCCGGCACCGCTGGCAACCGAAGCCCTGCGCGGCGAGGGAGCTACCCTCGTCAACAAGGCCGGCGAACGCTTCATGGAAGGTGTTCACCCGGAATTGGAACTGGCGCCGCGCGACATCGTTGCCCGGGCCATTCACCGGGAAGTATCGGAAGGCCGGGGGGCCTTCCTCGACTGCCGGACAGCGATCGGCGAAAGGTTCAAGGACGATTTTCCGACCGTCTTCGCGGCAGCCTCCGCAGCGGGCATCGATCCGGCAAAGGATCTGCTGCCAGTGGCGCCTGCTGAGCATTACCACATGGGCGGGGTCCTGACCGATGCCAACGGCCGGACGTCGCTTGACGGTCTGTGGGCCGCGGGTGAAGTGGCTTCAACCGGTGCCCACGGCGCCAACCGCCTGGCATCCAATTCGCTGCTGGAGGCGGTCGTTTTTGCCGCGCGCATCGCGGAAGATATCCAGGGCCTGATGCCGACCCCGCGCAGCGCCTACTGGAACGAGATGGACGATGCTCCGGGCTTGCCGAGCCAGCGCAACGTCGAGGAGCGGGAAGCGATCACCGTTCTGCGCAAGACACTGGCGCGCAATGTCGGCGTGCTGCGCGACGCGGCCGGTCTCAAGACGGCCCTGGCCGATATTGCGCAGGTTGAACAGAATTGCGTGCGCCAGTCGATCCTCAACATGATGGTCGCCGGGCGTATCATCACCGCGGCGGCGCTGAAGCGCGAGGAAAGCCGTGGCGGGCATTTCCGCAAGGATTTCCCGCAGGAAAACCCTGACATGGCAAGCCGCTCCTACACCACCTTGAAGGAAGTCGAAGCCATCACCGCCGAGGCCCTGGAAACTGCCTGACCGGAGAGGCGCATGACCCGTAGATTTTTGCCCGAGCTGCCACGCCTGATGGTGGATGAAGCCGTCAAGGCCGCTCTTCTGGAAGACTGGGGCCGGGCGGGTGACGTCACCAGCCAGGCAACACTGCCACCCGATGCAAAAGCCTCCGCCGTGATTGCTGCGCGCAAACCGGGGGTTCTCGCCGGATTAGCCTTCGCCGAAAGCGCCTTTCGTCAGACGGATGCCGGTTTGCATTTCGAGGCCGTTCTGGCAGATGGTGACCGGTTGTCGCCCAAGGCGGTCGTCGCCAGGATCGAAGGTCCGGCCCGCGCGCTTCTGGCCGCTGAACGGGTGGCGCTGAACTTCCTGGGTCACTTGTCAGGCATTGCGACGGCTACGTCGAAATTCGCCGATCTGATCGCACACACCAAGGCGGACATCGTCTGCACCCGCAAGACGACACCGGGTCTGCGTGCGTTCGAGAAATATGCGGTTAAATGTGGCGGCGGTTCCAACCATCGCTTCGGTCTCGACGATGCGATCCTGATCAAGGACAACCACATCGCGGTCGCCGGCGGTGTGACGCAAGCCATCGAAGCCGCCAAGGCTTTCGCCGGTCATCTGGTGAAGATCGAGGTGGAAGTCGACACGCTGGAACAGCTGGACGAGGCACTTGCTGCCGGTCCTGACGTGGTCATGCTCGACAACATGCCACCTGAAGTCCTGAAGCAGGCCGTTGCAAAGGCCGGAGGCAAGGTTCTGCTGGAAGCATCCGGTGGAATAGAGCTCGATACGGTCAAGGCCGTCGCCGAAGCCGGGGTTGACCTGATCTCCTCAGGCTGGATCACCCATTCGGCTCCGGTTCTGGATCTGGGTCTGGATATCGAGATCGGCTGAGATCCCTTTACCGGCTACCCGTTCGGTGTTCTGCCCTTTCTGCCATCCCGTCTCTACGTCATCCTGAGAAGGACCGTCAGGTCCATCTCGAAGGATGGGCCGCTTGCTCTGAAGTTTGCCGGCCATCCTTCGAAACAGCGCTGCGCGCGTGCTCAGATGAGGGTGAGCAGTGGGACGACAGTCGCGGCTGTTTTAATCAGTCACCGAACTCACGCTGCTGCAAGATACAAGCCGCCGAGTGCCGTCAGCACACCCAGGCTGCGAATGATGCGTGGTGCCCAGGCGGGATCGTTCCGGGTGGCCACATTGGCGCCGTAGCCGATCAGGAGCCCGGCCGCATGCAGAAGCGCTGTCGCCAAAACAAAGCCACCGGCATAGGAAAGTTCGCCAGCCGAGCCGATTTCACCGCCGTGGGCATGGCCGTGACAAATGCCGAACACCCCCACCAGTGCCGCACACACGCCAAGTGGCAGGCGCAGTGCAAGGGCGACAACGACACCCAGAACCACGACCGATGTCAGAATGAACGGTTCGACGTAGGGCAGCGGAACGCCGGCAAGCGAGAGCAGGAAACCGACGATCATCGCACCGACGAAGGCGGTCGGCAGAGCCCAGACGGCGCGCCCGCCAAGAAGGGCGGCCCAAAGGCCAACGGCAATCATCGCCAGCACGTGATCGGTGCCGAACAGTGGATGTGTAAAGCCGGCAGCAAAGGAGCCGTGTTCGGACGGATCCAGATGGGCAAGGGCGGGAGAGGCGGTCAACAGGCCGAATGCGGTGGCAAGGCCGAGGCGGTAGAGCATGAAATGTTCCTTCGGTTGGTCACTCCGGTGCCCCGGGATGGGTCGCACCGTTCATGAAGAGCTCAAGACCTGTGTACTATCGATGATTCTGGGAGCCTGTAAACCACAACGGCGGTCTCTTTCGTGAGGCGTGTGCCGGGTAGCGCAACGGAAGAACTGCGACAATGTAGTCCGGTTTCCCGATAGGGAGCAGCTTTTCAGGCTGCTAAATTTCCGGCTGAAGGTTCTTCAAGATCGGTTCGAGCCGATGAAGATGGTGAAGGCAGGATACCTGTGAGCGCTAGATTGGACGAAGCACAAGTTTCCCCAGGGCGGAAATCCTCTCCGGCCCCCAGCCGAAGCGAAGGGGATGACGGCGGAGAGGCGCTTGCCTCGCGAACCGTCGAGATCTGCTTTCTGCTCATGAGAAATTTTTCCCTGCTCTCCTTTGCCTCTGCAATCGAGCCTCTGCGGATCGCGAACAAGGTGTTGAAACGCAAGGCCTTCACATATCGCTGCTGCAGTCTGGACGGCAGCGATGCCGTTGCCAGCAACGGCAGCACCATACGAGCCGACTGCGCCATCGGCGATGTCGAGCGGCCGGATCTTCTTGCGGTCTGCAGCAGTGATGATGTGGAACGCATTGGGCTGACACTGGCTCAGAAGGTTGCGATCCGGAAACTGGCCAACCGCTCCAGCCGGATCGCAGGCATCTGCACTGGTGCCTATGTGTTGGCCGACTTCGGCCTGCTGGACAACAGGAACTGCACGATCCACTGGGAATATGCCGATTTCTTCAAGGAGCGGTTTCCTGATGCGCGGCTGGTGGACAGCCTCATTCAGACGGACGGCAAGTACATGACCTGCGCCGGGGGAACCTCCGCGCTCGATCTGATGATCGGCTTCGTGGCCCAGGTCCACGGCGGCGCGGTTGCTGCGGACGTCGCCGAAATTGCCCTTCATCACGACTGGCGCAGTGGCAACGAGCGGCAGCACAAGCACATGCGTGATGATCTGGAATCCGTTTCGCAGCGGGTGCGCAGCAGCATAGCGCTGATGACGGAGAACGTCGTCGAGCCGCTCTCCTTGCAGGAAATCGCGCAGAAACTGGACGTAAGTCCCCGCCAGTTGCAGCGAGAGTTCCAGAAATATCTGAAGTGCAGCCCGCAGGAATATTACGCAAAGGTTCGTCTGGACATTGCTCGCCAGCTCGTCTGCCGCACTTCAATGCGCATGATCGACATCGCGATGGCCTGCGGCTTTGCCAGCGCGTCCCATTTTTCGAAACGCTACCGGTCTGCCCTCGGCACAAGTCCTGCTGCGGACCGTCAGCAGCATGGCCGGGTTTTCGAATTCTAGCAGGACTTACTCGGCTGCGGGCTTCAGGCTTGCCATCAGATGATGGAATTTCTCGCCCTGTACGGAAACGTGCCGACGGATGGCCGCCGCCGCCCGTTCACCGTCGGCAGCCTCGATGGCGGCAACGACGTCTTCATGTTCGGCCATGGATTGTTTCATGCGCCCGCGCACGCGCAACTGCACCCTTCGGAAGGGCTGCAGACGCCGTTGAAGGCGAAGGCATTCCTGCTCCAGAAAACGGTTGCCTGACTGGCGGTAGATGATGGCGTGGAATTGTTCGTTTTCCAGATAGTAGCCATCCGTGTCCTGCGCCTCGACGGCGTGTTTGCAACGCTCGTTCGCAGCGTGAAGATCGGCAAGGGCAGTTTCGGAAATACGCGCGGCAGCCAGGCGCGCACTCACGGCTTCCAGCTCTGCCATCACTTCGAACATTTCGATCAGTTCCACCGGACCGGGTTGCCGGACGAAGACACCGCGGCGGGGTATCTGCACGACCAGACCGGACTGGGAAAGCCTGTGAAGGGCTTCCCGGACCGGTGTTCTGGAAACCGAAAACCGGCCCGCAAGCTGAACCTCGTCCAGCCTGTCGCCATCGGCGAAAGTGCCGTCGAAAATCAGCCCTTCAAGCGCATCCGCGATGCGGTCGGATCGTTTTCTTTCCATGTTTCGCATTTAGCATAGGAGTTTTTCGCGCGCAATATTGTCGATCTTGTATACAAAATGACTTGACAGAAAAACATCACATGAGGGTAAGATCGAATTCCGGTTCCCGTCCGGAACCATCAGGGAGGAAAAAATGAACTTCAAATTCTCAGCGTCGGTTGCTGCCGTGACGCTTTTCGCCAGCGCGCTCACCGCCAACGCGACCGAGCTGCGCCTGTCTCACCAGTGGTCCACCGGCGACGTTCGCCACAAGGTGGCCCAGATGGTTGCCGACGACGTGGCGGCGGCCGGTGTCGATCTCGACATCAAGATTTTCCCGTCCCAGTCGCTTTTGAAGGCGCGCGAACAGTATAAGCCGCTGTCTCGCGGTCTGCTGGACATGACCGTTCTGCCGCTCAGCTATGCCGGTGGCCAGCAACCTGCCTATAACCTCACCCTGATGCCGGGTCTGGTGAAAAACCATGACCATGCGGCCCGCATGAACGAAAGCCCGTTCATGGAGGCCATTGAGGGAATCATGGCCGAGGACGATGTGATCGTGCTGGTGCACGGTTACCTGGCCGGCGGCTTTGCAGCCAAGGACAAGTGCATCACCAAGCCGGAAGACATGCCGGGCCTTCAGACCCGCGCTGCGGGCAAGGCCTTTGAGCAGATGCTTGCAGGCGCAGGCGCTTCGATTGCCTCGATGGCGTCTTCGGAAGTCTACAATGCCATGCAGTCCGGTGTTCTGGACGCGGTCAACACCTCGTCCTCGTCCTTTGTCAGCTATCGCATTTACGAGCAGGTATCCTGCTACACCCCGGCTGGCGAATATGCGCTCTGGTTCATGTACCAGCCGCTCCTGATGAACAAGGCCAAGTTCGACAGCCTGACCGAAGACCAGCAAAAAGCGCTGCTGGCGGCTTCTGAAAAGGCGCAGGCTTTCTATCTCGAAGAAGCCAAGAAGGAAGATGCGGCCTCTGCAGAAGTCTTCCGTGAGAACGGTGTCGAAATCGCCGAAATGACCGCAGCGGACTTCGATGCCTGGCGGGCTCTTGCCAAGGAAACCTCCTACAAGGCGTTCGTGGAAGAAACCCCGAACGGTCAGCAGCTTCTCGATCTGGCATTCGCCGTCGAATAAGCGACTGAACTTGCGGGGCGGCCTGAAAGCCGCCCCGAAACCTGTTCCAAAGGACCTCATTTCAAGGAGTGACCCATGGCGGGCCACAGTACGGCTGCGGTAGCGCATGCCGGCAGCAACCCCTTCTTGCGCGTTGTCGCAGCGATTTCGACCGTGGCCGGCTGGTGTGCGGCAGCGATGATCGTTGTCGCCGTCGTCGTCACTTGCCAGATGATCTTCGTGCGCCTCGTGCTCAACGCTTCCACCGTCTGGCAGACCGAAACGGTCATTTATCTGGTCATCGCCGCAACCCTTGTGGGGCTGCCTTACGTTCAGCGGCTTCGGGGGCACGTCAATGTCGACCTGTTTCCCCTGTCGCTGGCACCACGTGCCCGCTTCGTGCTGGCCTGCATCACGCTGTCAATCTCGATCCTGGTCATGGCGATGATGCTCTTCTACGGCACTGAATTCTGGTACCTCGCCTGGTCGAAGGGCTGGACCTCAGACACAGTCTGGGGCGTCAGGCTCTGGATCCCGTATCTGTCGATCCCCGTTGGGTTCGGACTGCTGCTGCTGCAGCTCGCCGCAGATCTTTACGCGGTTCTCATCGGTATCGACAAACCCTTCGGTCTGGAGGACAAATAATGGATCCCTTGCTGCTCGGCGCCCTGGTGGCGGTCGCCACCATCCTGGTCCTCTTCTCCGGCATTTCCGTTGCGATCGGTCTGTTGATCGTTTCCGCCGGCTTCCTGCTGGCATTCGACGGCTTCCGGTCGCTCGAACTGATGCCCGAAATCCTGTTCGGTAAACTTGATAACTTCGCCCTTCTGTCGATCCCCATGTTCATCATCATGGGCGCCTCCATCGCCTCCACTCGGGCGGGGGCCGATCTCTACGAAGCTTTGGAACGCTGGCTCACCCGGGTACCCGGTGGATTGGTCGTCTCGAACCTCGGTGCATGCGCCCTGTTCGCTGCGATGTCCGGGTCTTCCCCCGCCACCTGTGCGGCCATCGGCAAGATGGGTATTCCGGAAATGCGCAAGCGCGGTTATCCGGACGGTGTCGCCGCCGGCTCCATCGCCGCGGGCGGCACGCTCGGCATCCTGATCCCGCCGTCCGTCACGATGATCGTCTACGGCATTTCAACCGAAACCTCGATCGGTCGTCTGTTCCTGGCAGGTGTCATTCCCGGCCTGATGCTGATGGGTCTTTTCATGGCCTGGTCGCTCTATTCGACCTGGCGCAGCGGCAATGCCAGCGTGCTCAGCGCGGGCAACTATTCCTGGGCGGAAAAGTTCGAGATCCTGCCGCGCGTCCTGCCGTTCATGCTCATTATTCTGGGTGTGCTCTATGCCATGTACGGCGGCATCGCGACACCGTCTGAAACCGCTGCCGTCGGCGCTCTGCTGTGTCTGCTGATCGCGGTCATCATCTACCGGCTCTGGAGCCCGAAACTGCTCTGGACGGTGCTGCGCGACAGTACGCGGGAAAGCGTGATGATCCTCTTCATCATCGCGGCAGCCGGTGTCTTCTCCTACATGCTGTCGTCGCTTTTCATCACGCAGGCGATTGCAGAATGGATCGGTACGCTGTCCGTCAACCGCTGGATCCTGATGGCGGCAATCAACGTCTTCCTGCTGATTGCCGGTTTCTTCCTGCCGCCCGTCGCGGTGATCCTGATGGCGGCACCGATCCTGCTGCCGATCATCACCACAGCCGGCTTCGATCCGATCTGGTTCGCGGTTGTCCTGACCATCAACATGGAGATCGGTCTGATCTCTCCTCCGGTCGGGTTGAACCTCTACGTGATCAACGGCATCGCTCCGGATATTTCCTTGAAGACGATCCTCACCGGGTCCCTGCCTTTCGTGGCGTGCATGTTCGTGGCGATCGTCATCCTCTGTCTGTTTCCGGAACTGGCCACCTGGCTGCCGGACGTGGTGATGGGAGAAGCGCGGTGATGTTTCTGGCCGATCTGCTGACGACCGTTTTCGAACGAAGATACCTGTCGAAGGGGGCGGACAAGGCGGATGACCGTCCGCTCGAGGCGCTCGTCGCCGATCTGATCGGTGCAACCGGGGAGGTCTCCGGGCAAAATCTTGCCCGGCAGATCCTCAGCCGGTATGGCGCTCTCAATGACGAGGAAAAACGTGCCTTCTTCCGTCATCTCGCGGACGGTCTGGCCGTATCGGCTCCGGCTGTCAGATCGGCGTTGGAGCATTATGAGAAGGGGCAGTCGAAGGCAAGTTACCGCGAATTCATGGAGGCTGTCGAACCTCCGCGGCAGGAACTGATCCGGCGGCTCAACCAGGTTCCGGACGCAACCCGGCTTCTGGTCGGCATGCGCGAGGACCTGTTGCGCCTCAGCAAGGGCGATGATGCCCTTCAGGCGCTTGATCTGGACTTCCGGCATCTGTTTGCCAGCTGGTTCAATCGCGGCTTCCTGGTCCTTAGGCCGATCAATTGGGAAAGCCCGGCCCAGCTTCTGGAAAAGATCATCGCCTATGAAGCCGTTCACGCGATCGACAGCTGGAGCGATCTTCGCCGGCGTCTGGAACCTGTCGACAGGCGGTGCTTCGCGTTTCTGCATCCGGCAATGCCGGATGAGCCGCTGATCTTCGTCGAAGTTGCCCTGACTAAGGGAATTCCAGGCTCCATCCAGGGTCTTCTTGCCGAAAACAGAACCCAGATCGAAGCAGATACGGCGGATACCGCGGTGTTTTATTCGATCTCCAACTGCCAGGCCGGCCTTGCTGGCATTTCCTTCGGCAACTCGCTTATCAAACAGGTGGCCGCGGATTTGTCGCTTGAGCTGCCCAAGCTCAAGACATTCGTCACCTTGTCGCCGATCCCGGGGCTGGTCCGCTGGCTGGAAGGCGAGGGGATCGACCACGGCTCTGCCGACGAGGATACCTTGCGCAAGCTTGCAGCCCGGTACCTGATGACCGCAAAGCGCAAGGACGGTCTGCCGCTGGACCCAGTTGCCCGCTTCCACCTTGGCAACGGTGCATTGGTCCACCAGGTGCACGCAGGCGCGGATCTTTCCGACAAGGGAATGAAGCAGTCTGCCGGCGTCATGGTCAATTATCTCTACGATCTGGAGAAGGTAACCCAGAACCATGAGAGGTTCGCTTCGACCCGGACAATTGCCGCTTCATCTGAAATCAAATCACTCAGCACTGCTGGAGAAAACGCGTTCACTTTAGAGCTATCCGCACTGAACTGAATGCGGCTAATAAGCTCTAACAATATAGAATCGATCAGCTTTTTGGCCTTGCAAGGTTAGATCGAAAGCCTGCTGATCCAGGAGCCCCATAGATGACAAACCCACTCTACGACCAACTGTTCGGAAAGCATGCCGGCAAGAACACTCCCTTTCTGATCTTTCAGGACGGCTCCATCCTGACCCATGCGGCGTTTCTGGAAAGCGCGGCGCAGATTGCCCATGTTCTGACCGACAACGGCATGGTGGCTGGTGACCGGCTCGCCGCCCAGGTCGAAAAGTCAGCCACGTCTCTGGCTCTTTACGCGGCCTGTGCTCAGGCGGGGATCGTGTTCCTGCCGCTCAATACGGCCTACACCGTCGATGAGCTCAGCTACTTTATCGAAAACAGTGGTGCCAGGACTGTGGTCTGCGACGGTGGCAGCAAGACCTTGCTGGACCCTGTCGTCTCGAAACTCGGTGCCCGCCTCGAGACGCTCAACGCTGACGGAAGCGGGTCGCTGACGGATCAGGCCAAAGCCAAACCCTCGGAATTTGCAACAGTGGAACGGGCGCCGGACGATCTCGCCGCTTTCCTTTACACCTCCGGCACCACTGGCCGGTCGAAGGGGGCAATGCTGACACAGGCGAACCTGTTGTCGAATGCCGCCACCCTGGCGGAGCTCTGGCGCTTCACCGACAAGGATGTGCTGCTGCATGCCTTGCCGATCTTCCACACTCACGGGCTTTTCGTTGCAACCAACGTGTCGCTGGCTGCTGGTGGTGCCATCCTGTTCCTGCCGAAATTCGATCTCGACGCCATGATCGATCTGATGCCCAAGGCAACGACGATGATGGGTGTGCCGACCTTCTACACCCGACTGCTTCAGGACGAGCGTTTTACGGCGGACCTCACAAAGGGCATGCGGCTGTTCATTTCCGGAAGCGCGCCGCTGCTTGCCGAAACGCACCGGCAGTTCGAGGAAAGGACCGGTCACCGGATCCTGGAGCGATACGGCATGACCGAAACCAACATGAATACCTCCAACCCGTATGAAGGCGAGCGCCGCGCCGGGACGGTCGGTTTCCCGCTCCCGGGCGTGGAACTGAAGATCACGGACCCCGCGACAGGCGACACGTTGCCGGCCGAAACGGTTGGCCAGATCGAGGTGCGCGGCCCGAACGTCTTCAAGGGGTATTGGCAGATGCCGGAGAAGACCGCTGCCGAATTGCGGGAGGACGGCTTCTTCATCACCGGTGATCTCGGGATGATCGACGCAGACGGCTATGTCCATATCGTCGGGCGCAACAAGGACCTGATCATTTCCGGCGGCTACAACATCTACCCGAAGGAGATCGAGTTGATCCTGGATGCCCAGCCCGGGGTTCGGGAAAGCGCCGTCATTGGTGTGCCGCATTCGGATTTCGGTGAAACAGTCTTGGGACTGGTGGTGCCGGATAGCCCGGAAACGCCCGATCTGGACGCGATCCTTGCTGTTGCCGGAACATCGCTCGCCCGTTTCAAGCATCCGCGGAAGCTTGTTCTGGTCGACAGCCTGCCGCGCAACACCATGGGCAAGGTGCAGAAGAACGTTCTTCGCGAGCAGTTCAAGGACACTTTCGCAACCGCTTGATCTCAGCCGTTTGATCCGGCCGGCGTTAGATGCCGGCCGTGATTGCGGTTTGCAGGCCGACCTTCCGGGTTGGTCTGCAATCCATACTCGTGCTAGCTCTGAAGAAGGACAGTCGGGGCAGGCACATGAGCGAACGTGAGAACGAAGACCGCAAGATCCCGGCAAGCGATCCGGTAATCAGGCTGACCCGTTACGCGCAGGTTCCGATCCTGGCCGGTCTGTCTGTTGCCATGGTGCTGTTTCTCGTCACCTTCTTCGTCGATATCTACGACGCGATCCAGAGCTTCGAGTTTCTGGATCGAAAGAAGACGATTCTGCTGATTCTCAATCTGCTCGACATGGTGTTCATCGCCAATCTGGTGATCATGGTGGCGACCAACACCTACAACACCTTCCGGCTGAAGGCGCTTGTGCAGGGCGATGACTACATCCAGCAGGGCGAGAAGGCCTACAGGCGGATGAAGCACCGGATCGTCTCGACGATCATCATCATCTCATCGATCCACGTATTGAGCGAACTTCTGGAATTTTCCCAGACCACACCGCTTCAGGTTGCCGCCCTTCTGGGGTTTCATCTCGTCCTTCTGGCAACTTATGTGGTCACCAACGTCTTCAAGTCGAGCGACTGACGGGAAAGCACGGGCCACAGGCATCTGAGGATGCCTATGGCACGAGCAGGCCGAAGAAGGACGTGGGGAAGGCCCCGGGCGGCAGGATCAGTTCCAGCCGCCGGCGTAGGTCTTGTAAAAGATGTGCAGGCCGACTTTGCCGCGTTTTGCCATGGACTTCGCCCACCGCGGGTTGACGTAGGTCGCATGATAGTGCGTCGAAGCGTCGACCATCTTCGAATAGCGCTTGCCGTCAGCGACATCCCTTGCCAGCTTCTGGGCCGTTGCCCAGGCGGTCGGGCTGGAAATGCGATCCTTGATACCATCGCAGGCAAAGGAGAACTGGCAGCGGTTGCGTTTGTGGCGGTTCTGGTAAACGACGCCGCAGATGCTGTCCGGGTAGGCCGGGTTCTTGACCCGGTTCAACACGACCTGCGCGACGGCCACCTGGCCATCTTCGCTTTCACCGCGAGCTTCGAAGTAGATGGCCTCGGCAAGGCAGCGCTGCTCTTTCTTGTCTCCAACGGAAAGCGGCAGCGGCTTTTGCGCCCACCAATGCGGGTTGTCGGGATCTTCCGGCGGCGGCAGCTCCTGCTCGTACATGGCAGCGCCGAACAGCGCGTCGAAGGGTTCCTTGGTTTCCTTCACGCTTTCAGGAGCGTAGGCGGAAACGAGGGAGAAGCTGGCGGCAGCGGCATTGCGCGCCATCATGACCTTTTGCAGGTCCAGCGGCCCACCTTCCGGGAAACCATCCTTGCCGTTGCTGGCGAGCATGCTGGTTTCCTGGGAGTTGAGCGGCTGTGCCTTGACGAAAGCGACGCGCGGCAGATCCTCGTGTTTCTTCTCCGTCGAGATCAGGCTCGACATGGCGTAGAGATTGCCGGCTGCCCTGTCGACCATCTGGCGGTCCGGCGCCATCGTGATCAGGCGGTCGCTTTTGGCGGTGCTGTTGGTGAGGATCGTATCGGGCACTTCGGTCGGCCTGGCGTTCATGGCGACCTCTTCAAAACCGACGAGTGGCTTGGCCTCGAAATCCTCATCTGCCGACGTCAGTGTCAGGATCGGTGCAGAGATATGGTCGGGTACCGGCGTCGTGCCGAGCGCCAGTTTCGGTGCAACCTTCGTCGTGAAATTCGCTGGCTCGAGATACATCATCCAGCGCGGCGATTCCGCCTTGCGTGAGTTGACGAGCGAAAAGATGTCCTGGTTTCCAACCGATCCGCCGATACCGAGCCAGACCAGTGGGCAGGCAACAAGAACATATTTGAGCCGGCGCATACGCGCACGGACCGGGCCGAAATCTTGTGTCACTTTAGAAGAAAACCGCTTTCCGTTGCGGGACTTAAGGCCAGACATACGCAGCCAACTCCAACTCGTTACACATCGTCCCGAAAACGCCGGACGAACAGCGTGAACGCTGTGTAAACAACGACGCTGAAATTGAAGATGTCTGCTTAACCTTGAAAGAGCGTTAATAAGACTGGAATTCGTGGAAAATCGTGGAAGTTTTCGCGTCGATAGGAGGAGTTATGGTTAATATTACTAAGGACTTAACTTTAATGGCCGTGTCGAAAAAAATCGCAGAAAGCCGTCAGCGCCCGCCTACACGAAGCCCGGGGGCAGGCCGTTCGCTCAACAATTGATGGCGGAACCGGAACAGGGCGGCCGGGCGGCCCCCGGTCGCGGTCGACGTTGCACCGGTCGGTTCGACAAGGTCGGCGTTTTCTACCAGGCGGCGGAAATTCTGCTTGTGCAGATGACGTCCCGAAATGGCCTCGACAGAGGTTTGAAGCTCGGTGAGCGTGAAGGTCTCCGGCATCAGTTCGAAGATCACCGGTCGGTATTTCAACTTGCCGCGCAACCGGGAAATGGCTGTCGCCAGCACCCGGCGATGGTCGAAGCGCATCGACGCGCCGAGAAAAGGCAGGTTTGACCGCCGCAGGGCCGCGGGCCGTCCATCGGTCCGGGCTTCTTCGACGAGGCCAGCCTCATAAAGAAGTTCGAACCGCTCCAGCGCCCGTTCTTCATCCCAGGAAGTTCCGCCGGTGCCAAAGGCAAGGCGCACCCGTTCCTGACGTCCAAGTGGTTTGGGCGGCTCACCCGAAGGCGGCGGTTCGCTGGACCAGGCGTCGAGAGCAGGCAGGATGTCCCGATCCAGGACCTCGGGACGCCCGGTGCGCCAGTCTTCCCAAGGGAAATAGTCGTACCAGGAACGCCATGCCGAATCGTGCCGCAGGAGCATGCTTTCCGAATCCGGGGTCTGACGTGTCAAAGCCAGATATCCGACCGAAACCACATGCGGTCCTTCATCACCGAAGACCCGGTGCCGGCCACGGTCGCCGAAGGTGTAAAGCTGTTCGACATATCCCAACCTCAGCGCGGTCTGGTTTTCCACCCAGGAACGCAGGCCGATTTCGAAGGTGCGGTGACGGATCGGGTCGAATGGACCAAACGGAAGGCTGTCGAGTGTTGCCTCACCCGGCGCGTTCGTACCGCTCTCTGCTCCGGTTTGCTGGCCTGTCTGTGTACTGGCCTCCTTCGCATCGTTCACGTGAACGATCTGGGGCAGGCCTCCGGCAACCGATACGATGACGGCATTCAATCCGATTTCAATATTGGCTTGCCGGTGGGGCATTGCGTCTCCGTGGTTGGTCGTCAGTCGATCGGCATGACAAAGGGGTTGCCTTCAAAGGCATTTGCACCGCGGCCGATGCCCCGGATCGCGTCGATCATGCGGCCATCACGGCCGAGAATCTTGTCGCCCATCGCAACAATCCGGGCGTTCGGTGTGGCCGACGGCGACCGCGTCCGAAGGATCTTCGCAAGATCGTATTCATCCGCATTCGGGTTGAGCGCACAAGCTGCCACATAGGCACCGGCCGTCGAGCGGCTGATGCCTGCCCAGCAGTGTATCACCAGTGGTTCCTGCCGGTCCCAGGATCTCACGAAGGACAGAAAAGCCTCCACTTGCCTTTCACTGGCCGGAACCAGCCCCTTCACCGGCGTTACAATGTCGTTGAAGGCAAGAAACAGATGGCGTTCCGGCAAGATACCGACGGGTGTCGGCACGTTCATTTCGGCGTTGATCAGGGTGATCACGGATTTGGCGCCGGTGGACACCACCGTTTCGGGCAATTTCGACAGGGAACAAACGTGCAGCATGACAGAACCGGTTCTTCGCATCCGTCAATAAACTAGGGTCATTCGTGGGCAAGGTCACCCGTTAGCTTGTCTGCTTTTCGGGTTGTTCCCAGCTTCGCGCAGGGCTTCGATCTCTTCAAAGCGCTGCATGAACATTTCCTGGGCAGATTTCACCGGCAGAGGCTCAAGGCCGTAACGCAACTTGCCGTTCGCATCGAGCGGAAAACCACGTGGTTTGCCGAAAATCTTGGCAGCTTCGTCTTCGTCGAAACCGGCCAGTTCCACAGCCTCGAAATAGGCACAGATGATGTCGGCGCGCTTTGCGAGCTTCTTCACGGCCACGGGAATTGCCGCGGGCAGACCGAACCGCAGGTGGATTGCCCCCTGCAGGCGTGATTCCACCCCCTTGTAAGCTTCACCAATGACGGACTTGAAGGGGGATATCATGTCACCGATGACATATTCCGGCGCATCATGCAGCAGAACAGCCAGGCGCCAGTGTGGCGGCAGATCCGGTTTCAGCATCATGGCGATGTCTTCAACGATCAGCGAATGTTCCGCGACCGAGAAGGCATGGTTGCCATAGGTCTGTCCGTTCCAGCGGGCGACACGGGCAAGGCCATGGGCGATGTCGGAGATCTCGACGTCGAGCGGTGAGGGGTCCAGAAGATTGAGCCGTCTGCCGGACAACATGCGCTGCCAGGCGCGCGGGGGCTGGTCGGTTCGGGCAGAGGCCATCGGTCCTCAAAGGTCTCGCGGTTTCAATCCGCGGTGCTGGGCTCCGGCAAGGAAAACGATGCCCAGTCGGGCACCTTGACCAGAATCTCCGCGTCACCGCATTGCAGAGGGATGCCGTTGTCCTTGGCTTGGGCTACCTTGTCAAGACGGAGCAGGGCAAGGCCCACAGCGCTGTCACCGGTACCGGCACTTGACCCGAGCGCCCCGACGGATTTGCCGCCGGCCATGATATCGGCGCCCTTTTCGGGGAGCATCGCGCCGCTTTCGATCTGAACGAACCGCTTGCGGGCGCTGCCCCGGTGCTGCATGCGCGAAACCACTTCCTGGCCGACGTAACATCCCTTGGAAAAGGAGACACCGCCAAGCTGATCTAAATCGGCATCGTGAGGGAAAATATCCGAGTAGTCGTAGTCTTTCAGACCTTCCGGCACGCCTTTTGAAATGCGGTGAAGATCATAGGCTGCAACGTCCGCGGGTGAACCGTCGAGCATTGCGGAAACATCAGCCACTGAACCGGAAATACGCATCCCGAGCGCTGGCAGCCGCGGATCCGTGACGCAGGCCAGGGCTGCCTCCAGACCAAGATTCAAAGCGTTGCCCGCTTCCGAAGCGCCATCCCAAACCGCAATCACACCGATGTCTTCCGGCAGCAGTTCCAGTTCCACCTTTGCCCGCAGCCGATAGAATGTCAGCCGTTTCAGAAGGTCGGCTGCCGTTTCTGATGGGGCGTCCAGCAGATACCCGGTTTCGACGCGGTAAATCAGGAAATCGAACAGGATCTTGCCCTGGGGCGTCAGCAGGGCACCTGCGCGAGCGCCACCTTCCGTCATGCCGTCGATATCTGCCGTCACCAGGTTTTGCAGGAAATGCTGTGCCTCGGCACCGCCAACGCGGATCAACGAGCGGTCGGACAGGTGGGCATAGGACAGGGTCGACACGGCAGGCTCCATGGAACGGATGACTGATTCAGACAGGTTGACTGGCCAGTTTCACTTGAGTGCCACATAGGCGCTTTCCCCACCGTGGGCAAGGTTCTGAATCTGTCGACCCCTGTCTGGTCCTTTGCCGCCGGGCCGCGTATAAGCCCGTTGAATAGACCTGCCGACAGACCCGAATTAACGCGGAGGAGCCACATGAGCGCGACCTATGACCTGATCCTGAAGGGCGGAACCGTAGTCAATCAGGACGGCGAGGGGCAGCGTGATGTCGCTGTTCGCGGCGGCCGGATTGTCGGCATAGGCTCCTTCGACGCTTCACAGGCAGGCGAAACGGTCGATTGCACGGGGCTGCATGTCCTGCCGGGCGTCATGGACACCCAGGTGCATTTCCGCGAGCCCGGTCTCGACCACAAGGAAGACCTGGAATCCGGTTCCCGTGCTGCCGTCATGGGCGGCGTCACCGCGGTTTTCGAGATGCCGAACACCAATCCGCTGACGACTTCCGAGGCAGCCCTTGCCGACAAGGTGCGGCGCGGACACCACCGCATGCACTGCGACTTTGCCTTCTGGGTCGGCGGTACGCGGGATAACGTCAAGGACATTCCTGACCTGGAACGACTGCCGGCGGCAGCGGGCATCAAGGTGTTCATGGGGTCTTCCACCGGCGACCTTCTGGTGGAAGACGACCAGGGCGTGAAGGAAATCCTGTCCGTAACCCGCCGCCGGGCGGCCTTCCACTCCGAGGACGAATTTCGCCTGCGCGAACGTCAGGGAGAACGTGTTGAAGGCGACCCAAGCTCCCATCCGATCTGGCGTGACGAGATCGCAGCGCTTCAGTGCACCCAGCGTCTTGTGGGCATTGCGCGCGAAACCGGCGCCAAGATCCACATTCTGCATCTGTCTACGGCAGAGGAGGTCGATTTCCTGATCGACCACAAGGATGTCGCCTCCATCGAGGTGACGCCGCACCACCTGACATTGACGGACGAAGCCTACCACCGGCTGGGTACGCTGGTTCAGATGAACCCGCCGGTGCGTGCACCGCGCCACTCGGAACGTCTCTGGTGGGCCTTGCAGCAGGGCATTCTCGACATCTTCGGTTCCGATCATGCCCCGCATCTTCTGGAAGAAAAGCAGAAGCCCTATCCGGCGTCCCCGTCCGGAATGACCGGTGTGCAGACGCTGGTTCCGATCATGCTGGATCACGTCAACGCAGGCCGCCTCAGCCTCGCGCGTTTTGTCGACATGACCAGTGCAGGCCCCGCCCGTCTTTTCCAGACGGCGCTCAAGGGCCGGATCGCAGTCGGCTACGATGCCGACTTCACCGTGGTGGACATGAAGCGCAAGGAAACGATCCGCAACGAGTGGATTGCCTCCAAGTGCGGCTGGACACCTTATGACGGCAAGGACGTCACCGGCTGGCCGGTTGGGACTGTTGTCCGCGGGCAGCGCGTCATGTGGGACGGCGAGCTGACGACACCCTCGCGTGGCGAACCCGTCCGTTTCCTGGACGGACTGAAAGCCTGAGAAAAGCCGCTCCTGCGGGAACCGTTGGCGTGAATGGGCCGTTTTCCCCATTCAGGCCCCGTTCACGTTGCGGCTGCTAGCTGTACAAAATGTGATGTGAATAACAGCCGCGAGCTGGGTAATGTGCGACTTTGCGGCTGAAAGGTCGAAGGAAACCAATAAGTAACCGTGTTTCCTAACCCGATCTACACAGATGTTGGTTACAGTTTTAATCGAGCTTTATGGGTATTTGCGTTGGGGAGCTCAGGGATGTTGTCATTGGAAATGAATAGCCGGAGCAGGCACAAGCGCTCGCTGCTCAACTTGACCGGTGCCGCAGTTATTTCGTTCGCCGCCATGTCGGCCGCATTCGCGCGTGACGCCGCTCCGGAAACGGATGTGGCAAGCGAACCGCCATTGCATATGCTGGTGTCGCTGGACGAGCAGAAGATCAAGGTCTATCGCGGCCTTGATCTGATCGAAGTGTCGTCGATTTCCTCCGGGAAGCGCGGCCACAGCACACCGACCGGTGTGTTTTCCATTCTGGAAAAGAGGCGCAAGCACTTTTCCAACCTCTACGACAATGCGCCGATGCCATTCATGCAACGTCTGACATGGTCGGGTATTGCCCTGCATGTCGGAAGGTTGCCCGGCTATCCAGCTTCGCACGGTTGCATTCGTCTTCCGAAAGCATTTGCACAGTCGCTTTACAGCATGACCGAGCGCGGCATGCATGTTGTCGTGACACGGGGCGAGGCGAACCCGCTTGGTGTGCATCACGCTGTATTGCCGCAGCCCTATGTGCCTGAAACCGAGGTCGCAAGCCTGACGGACGAGACCATTGCAGCCGATCCGGCTCTGCGTGGTGCCATTCAGGAAGCGCCCCTGCAGGCTAACCTGCCGGCAGTACAGCCGGAAAATCCTTATTTCGATCAGCCTCTTCGGATGATCATCACGCCGCAGAAAGCACCAAGCCGCATTCAGGTGCTGCAACAGCTGCTCAACCAGATGGGCTTCAATGCCGGTCCGGAAGACGGTGTCATGGGCCGCAAGACCCGTGCAGCAATCAGCCTGTACCAGGAAGGTGCCGAACTGCCGGTAACCGGTCAGCTGACCAATGCGCTTGAGTTCCGCATCCATGCCGATGCCGGATACGAAGAGCCGAAGAATGCAACGCTGCGGATCCGTCGCAAGTTCCGCGATGTCTATTCCGCCCCTGTCTCGATCAAGGATATCGACCAGGAAATCGGAACGCACGTTTTCACTGCCATGGATTTCAAGCCCGGTGACTCGTCGGTCGAGTGGATGGCGGTATCTGCCGAAGGTGAACGCGGTGGCGCGTCGATGGACGTTCTCGACCGGATCGAGATGTCCAAGAAGGTCGCGCTTGAAGTTTCCAGGATGCTGACCCCGGGTTCGTCCCTGACGGTCACGGACCGAAACTTCACCCGCAACACGGGTCTTGGCACCGACTTCGTGGTTATCACGCGCTAGGTTTGGATCTCCCAACGGTCTGGACGGAAACACAGCCCCCGCTTCGGCGGGGGCTTTTTTGTTTCGTTTCCGCTGGGGAGGAATGCTTCCCATCGATGAGGACGCTCCTGACTGCCGAGGCAGGTCTTCACTGGCGTTTATTATCCGGATAACGGCTCGTTTCTCCGCAAACGTCACCAAACTGTCGCGTCCGTCACGTATCGGAAAGCAGTTTATTGGCGCAGGTGACTCGGGAGAAAGACATGGCGCAGAGCACGCTTACCGCATCGAAGAAACGTCTCAAGAATGCGGTTCACCGTTCCGAAGCCACCTCCAAGGACGGGTTTCTCGAGCGCCTGTTCACATTCGCTTTCAAGGGCCTTGTCTATCCGCAGATCTGGGAAGATCCGGATGTCGACATGAGGGCTCTTCGCCTGACGCCGGACTCCCGAATGATCACGATCGCGTCGGGCGGCTGCAACGTCATGTCCTACCTGACGGCAAATCCGGCCGAGATCACTGCGGTGGACCTCAACCGTGCACATGTGGCGCTGGGCCGGCTGAAACTGGCGGCAGCCAAGCATCTGCCGAATTACGAGGTCTTCTACAGGTTCTTCGGTGAAGCAGACGAAAAGGCCAATGTTGCCGCCTATCAGCGGTTCCTGAAAGACAAGCTCGATCCTGAAACGGTCGCCTACTGGGAAGGTCGTGACATGGCCAATTGGGGCCGCAAGAGGATCACGCTGTTCTCGCGCGACCTCTATCATCACGGTCTGCTGGGCTATTGCATCGGCGCGGGACACCTGGTCGCAAGGCTCTATGGCATCGACCCGAAGCACATGGTCAAGACCAGGTCGCTGGAAGAACAGCGCACTTTCTTCGATACCGCACTGGCACCGCTGTTCGACAAGCGTCTGGTGCGCTGGGCTACGTCCAAGAAGATGTCGCTCTACGGCCTCGGCATTCCGCCGGCGCAGTATGACGCCCTGGTATCGGCCAGTGCCGAACGTGACATGTCTGCGGTTCTGCGTCAGCGGCTTGAGAAACTCGCTTGCGACTTCTCCATGCAGGACAACTATTTCGCCTGGCAGGCCTTCGGCCGTGGTTATGCTCCAAGCGGTCAGGACAGCACTGGGCCGGCCGGGCCTTTGCCGCCATACCTAAAGCGCGAACATTTCGAGGAAATCCGTCAGCGTGCGGGCCGGGTCCGTGTGCTCAATCGCAATTTTACCGAACACCTTCAGTCGGTTCAGGACAATACGCTTGACGCCTATGTGCTGCTGGACGCCCAGGACTGGATGACAGACCATCAGCTCAATGCACTCTGGACCGAGATAACGCGGACCGCTCTTCCAGGTGCCCGGGTCATCTTCCGCACCGCTGCCGAACCGACACTTCTGCCGGGCCGCGTATCCGACCAGATCCTGAACCGCTGGACCTACGAGGAAGAGGAAAGCCTGGAGCTTGGCCGTCAGGACCGCTCCTCCATTTATGGTGGCTTCCATCTTTATGTGTTCAACGGCTAAGCTGGCCGTCCTGCGTACGGAAACATAGCGTCATGACCCAAGCCGTCGAAACAGCCCGGCTGATGGATGCCGTCTATCGCCATCAGCGCCATTTTTACGACCTGACCCGCAAGTTCTACCTGCTCGGGCGCGACAAGCTGATCCGAGAGCTTCAGCCGCCGCGAGACGGCGTCGTGCTGGAACTTGGCTGCGGCACCGGCCGGAACCTGATTGCGGCTGCAAAAGCCTATCCGGACGTTCGTTTCTACGGTCTCGACATTTCCAGGAACATGCTGGAAACCGCCCAGAAGAACATCGACAAGGCAGGCCTGACAGACCGGATCACGCTTGTGGAAGGCGATGCCGCAAACCCGGCGGCAACGGAAGGTTTTGGTGTTCCGGCTTTCGACCGCGTCTTTTATTCCTATACGCTGTCCATGATCCCGATCTGGCGCGAAGCATTGGCGGCAGGTGCCGCGCGGCTGGCGCCGGACGGGCGGATCCACGTGGTCGATTTCGGTCAGCAGGAACGCTTGCCTGGCTGGTTCAAGCGCGTCCTGTTTGCCTGGCTCAAATCCTTCCACGTGTCTCCACGAGCCGACCTGGAAGGCGAGTTGAAAGTCCTGGCTGCCAGCATCGGCGCAGTTGCCTCTTTCCATCGCCTTTACGCCGGCTACTCCGACTATGCGGTGATCTCGAAATCGCAGTAACCGAGGCACGCAAAAACACGTCGGATCGCTACAGAACCGGCGTCGAAGTTACGGACACCCCTGTTCGGCCCAAAGCCGCAGCGCATTCTTGAAAGTGCCGCCGTAGGGGTGCTGTTTCTCGATGGTTCTGGACTTGTCTGCGACATAGGTCTTGGCCTGGTCGCACAGGTTCGCTTGCTCCCATTGATGACAGGCGGCACAAGTCTTGTCCTTCCAGACCGCTTCCGGCAGGCCCTCGATCGGCGGGAATTTCGGCGATCCGGTGATCAGCTCCGAAATGCTTCGGGTGGCGATATCCGGCTCTCCCATGGCAAGGGGGGCGTTGAATGCTATGACGGCTGACGGTTCCCCCGGATCGGCGGCAGGTGAGCCTTGCTCGGCGATGGCCGGCGCGTCTTCCTGCTGCGGCTGACTGGCGACCGGGTCCGTGCTCTGCTCCTTGTTGACGATCGTTTGCAGCTCCAGGCGTGCGAGTTCGGCAAAGGCACCGTTCGGATATGCGTCCAGATAGGTTTGATAGGCGCTTGCGGTGCCCTCCCGGCGCGCTGTTTCGATCATGTCACGCTCGCTTGTCTGGGGCGTGGCAGGTTCGGATTCCTGTTGTGGGGCAGGTGTCGCCTGCGCGGTGGGCTGCGTTTCCTTCTCCATCAGAGCCGTCAGGAGTTCCCTGGCTTTTGCGGAGTATCGGCTGTCCGGGTGCGCGCGCAGGAACAGGAGGACCTGCAAGGGGTCCTTGCTGAGTTTCACCGTGTCCCAGATCTGGCGCAGCTCGACTTCCTCGGCAGAGGGAGCCTTGGCCGGGACAAACTGAAAATCAACGGTGAGAGAGGATGTATCCCACGGGGTCTGCTGGTTGCCGGTCTCCTTCAGAACATCGACCCGCACCGCCTTGAAAAGGGTTTCGACGGGCATGCCGGGTGTCGGCATGTGCCGGGCCAGCGCTTCGGTGAAAGGGCTGTTGCCGCCGATACCATCGAGCGCGATGTCGCCCGGTGCGGTGGAATAGGAGAGGAAAGTGCCTCTTGGGGCCTTCATTTCTGCCAGACCGTTGTCGCTGAGGTCCGGGATGGAAACGAACGGATTGTTTCGGCAGGCATCCAGAATGACGATGTTGGTCCGGTTCCGTGCCGAGAACATCTGCCGCAGAACGGCCTGCGCAGGGACACCGACCAGGCTGAGGTCGGCAGCGTCCTGAAGTTCGATATCGACCGGAAGGAGAAAGTTTGCACCGAACGATTGCACGCCGTGGCCGGCATAATAGAACAGCCCGGTTGCGTCCTCGCCTGCGGCCCGCAACTTGCTGCCGAACTGCGAAATCGCCGTGATCATCTCGTTCTGGCTGGAGTCGGTGACGAGGGTTACCTCGAAGCCGACCTTGCGCAGCGCGTCGGCCATCAGGCTTGCGTCGTTTACCGGATTGTCCAGCGGCGTCACGGTCGTGTAGGCGCCATTGCCGACAACCAGAGCCAGCCGCGGTTCCGCGTGAGCCCTCTCAGACATCGCGCCGATGGTCACTGTCAGTGCCAGGAGGATTGCGATTGCAAAGCGGTTCATGTTGGACCTATTCGACAACGACAAACTCTATCCGCCGGTTGCGTTGCTTTCCTTCCGCGGAGGTGTTCGGAGCGACGGGACGGCTTTCGCCATACCCGACACTCCTGATCCTGCTGTCGGGAACGTTCTTGGAGACAAGATACTGCTTGACCGCGCCCGCCCGGCGTTCGGACAGAGCCAGGTTTGATGTATCGCTGCCATCACTGTCGGTATGTCCTCCGACTTCAATGGTCAGCTCCGGGCATCTCATGATGATGTCAACGAGGCTGTTCAGGAGTGGCTGGCTTCGCGGATCAAGCTGCGAACTGCCGCTTGGAAAGTAAATGTTGTCCGTGCGGGACAGGATCTCGAACCGGCCGGTGCAAGCCTCGTTATCCAGGTTGCCTTCCGGTTCAAGCGCGGTGCTTGCAGCTGGCTGAGAAGCGGCCGCCTGCTGGGTCTGGTCGTCGGCATCGTCCTCGTCCGTTTCGCCCGATTTGCGGGCGAAGACGAAATCGAAGGAGACCGTTGCCGATGGCACGATGACGACGCCGGCGGCTTCCTCGAGCTTCTTGATACCGCCACCGAGGGCGAAGTCGGAAGCTGCGACAGACACCGGCGCGGTGCTCGAAACGGCAACCAGGTCTTCGCTCAGATAGGTCACCGTAACATTGGCCTCGAACGGTTTTGAGACGCCGTGAAGGTCGAGATTGAAGGCAAGCGGGATCGTCTTGCGTTTGACGGTCGGAAGATCAGCCAGGGCTGACGCATCAATTTTCGTCGAGATGACGGCTTCAGGGAACTCGAACGTTTCGAAGAAGAGAAACCGCATGCGCACGTTTCTAAGGTCGATTTTCGTATCGATCGAGTCAAGAAAGACGCGGACCCTGGCATTGCCGGCATCGTCAATGCCGCCTTCAAATTCCGCGAAAGAACTGGATTCCACAATGGTCAGGTTCTTGACCGACTGGAACCGCAGGGAAGATGCATCCCGTTGCAGGGTCCAGCCGCCTTCAAAGAATTCTTCCGATGCATTGGCAGGCGACTGAATAAGGACCACTGTCACCAGCGCAAGGAAGAGCATTTTCCAGGCGAACCGCACACCATTCATCTTCCTACCCCTTCAACCCGGACGGCGTTGATCGCCAATTTTCGTAGCGTCCTGAAAGTTTTACAACGTCAGCGGGGGAATGCAACGGGCCGCTGCCGGGTTTCCCGTATTGGTCGCTCGGGTTGGTAAAGAAGCCGGCAGGCCAATGCTCCGCGATATGTGTCAGCGATAGGTCCGCTCCTCTATCGGCGTCAGCCTTATCTTTTCCAGCAGCATTTCCAGAAGAGCCTGTTCGGCGCGGTTGAGTTTCGCCTTCGGGTTCCAGACCACATGAACGTCGATCTCCGGCAGCGCGTCATAGGGCGGCAACTGCCACAAAAGGCCCTCTCGAATGTCCCGCTTGGCAACGTGGACGGGCAAGGGGCCGATGCCCAGTCCGGCAATGATCATGCGCCGGACTTCTTCCAGGTTGGCCGATGTGCCGACGATCCGGTCTTCGAGATCCGCTTCTGCCCGCATCAGCGTTACCGGACGAAGGGCGTCTTCCAGCCGGTCGGTCACGAAGCTGACAGCGGACTGACCGGCAAGATCGGCCTTTGTCAGGTTGGTCTTGCCGTAAAGCGGGTGAGGCGGACCGCAGAAGAGGCCGAAAAACTCCCGGAAAAGGCGCAGGTACTCAAGCTTTGGATTGCGTTCGCGCACCAGGCAGACGGCGAGCGAAGCCCGGCGGGACGTGACGGCTTCCAGTGCGTCCTTGCTGGCCGAAACGTTGATGGTGAGTGTTGCTGCCGGGTGCCGTTCGTGAAACTCGCGCAGGGTGTCGTCATAGAGCGGCGAAACCACGTGACTGGCCATGGCGATTTCGACGTGGCCGCGGATCTCGTCGGTGACGTCACGCATCAGGGTCCCGAGCCTCAGGATGGAACCCTGGATCTCGATGGCTTCCTTCAATAGCAATTCGCCGGCTTCCGTCAGCTCGAACTGACCCGGCTTGCGATTGATGAGCTTGCGTCCCAACCGGTCCTCCAGCCGCTTCAGTGCGCTGGAAACGGTGGGCTGCTTGAGGCGCAGTCTGTCTGCCGCCCGTGTCACACTTCCGGACTGAGCCAGGACGATGAAGGTTCTCAGCAGGTTCCAGTCCAGTTCGCGGGCAAGCCGTTCCGCCTGGATCGGGCGTAATCCATCAGCCATTGATCAGATCTATAGTTATAATTTTCATTATCTATTTGATCAATGAACACCTGCCTGCGACGCTGAAGTCAAGCAATTTTGACAAGGCATCTGGCAGGGTTTGAGCGCATGAGCGTCGAGGCGCGGGAAAAACGACAGCCATGGATACTCCTTTCCCCTGCGCTCACAGCAGTGGGGCTGCTGCTTTTCGTGCCGCTCGTTTTTATTGTTGTCTATTCGTTCTGGCTGCGCACGGCCACGGGCGCTGACCAGGCGGGCTTTTACCTGGACAACTGGAACGAGGCGCTGACCGATCCCTTCTATCGGGACATCCTGCTCGGTACCCTGCGGATTGCCGCCATCACCACATTTGCCTGTGCCGTCATGGGCTATCCGGCGGCTTATTTCATTGCCCGTTCACGTGGCAACAAGGCGTTACTGCTGCTGTTGCTGATGCTGCCGTTCTGGATCAGTTACATCATCCGGACCATGTCCTGGATCAACATCCTGGGTGTATCCGGTGCGGTCAACTGGGCCCTGCTCAACCTCGGCATTGTCTCCGAACCGGTCCAGATGCTCTACAACGAGCCGACCGTGATCCTCGGCCTTGTGCATTTCCTGCTGCCCTTCATGGTGTTGAACGTCTATGTGGCGCTGGAAGGGATCGATGTTTCGCTGGAGGACGCGGCCTGTTCCCTCGGCTCCACCCGCTGGCAGGCATTCCGGGAAGTCACCTTGCCGCTGTCCCTGCCGGGGCTCGCCGCGGGCGGCCTGCTCTGTTTCGTGCTGAGCGCCGGTACCTACATCACACCGCTGGTTCTGGGTGGTCCGACGGACGCCATGTTCGCCAATCTCGTTTTCGAGGCGATCATCACACAGCTCAACTGGCCGCTCGGCTCTGCGCTCTCGCTCATGCTGCTCGCCGTCCTAGGCGCCCTGGTGCTGATCTACAACCACTATCTCGGCATGGGCCAACTGATGAAGGGGCTTGGCTGATGGGGTGGCAACTGATCCGGGCCTACACGCTGCTGGTCTATCTGTTCATGTTCCTGCCGGTCGCGGTGGTGGTTCTGCTCAGCTTCAACGCCAGCCAGTTCGGCAGCTTTCCGATGACCGGCTTCTCGTTCCGCTGGTTCGTCGAACTGGCCGGAAACGACGCCATCCTGCGGGCGTTCCAGACCTCGATTGTCCTTGGTGCCCTGACCGCGCTGATCTCCACGACACTTGGCGTTCTGGCAAGCCTTGCCCTGGTGCGCTACGAGGTGCCCGGCCGCAACCTGATCTCCACCCTCCTGATTGCGCCGATCCTGGTGCCGGAGGTGGTGCTGGCGGTCGCCTTGTTGCTGTTCCTGAATTTCCTGTCGATCAACAAGAGCTTCTTCCTGCTCCTGATGGGGCACGTCATCTTCACGCTGCCCTTTGTCATCCTTGTGGTGCAGGCCCGTCTTGTCGGCATCCGCCGCGACTACGAGGAAGCCGCACTCAGCCTTGGCGCAAGTCCCGTGCAGGCCTTCTTCCAGATCACGCTGCCGCTGCTGGCCCCGGCGGTCTTCGCGGGTATGCTCTTCGCCTTCACCATCAGCTTCGACGATATCACCGGCACCTTGTTCTGGAAGCCGGGCGGCGTCGAAACCGTGCCCACCCAGATCTTTGCCATGCTGCGCAATTCCATCTCCCCGGAGATCAACGCGCTCGGCACCGTGATGATTTTCCTGACCGTCGGCCTGCCGCTTCTCGGGCTGGCAATCGCCCGGCGGATGGCCATGCAGCGCGGCGGTTAGAACCGCGCGATCAAAGCAAGAAACCGACACAAGAACCAGAGTGGAAAACAAGATGGACAATACCAAACGCTATGAGCGTCTGCGCGAACGCTATCTCAACGGTGATCTCGACCGTCGCAAGTTTCTCGGTCTGATCGGGGCAGCCGGTCTGGCCTACGGTGTGCAGACACCCTTTGCCCGCCATGCCATGGCCGCGACGGAAGAAGTCCGCTTCGATGGTTGGGGCGGGGTCGTCTCGGAAGCCTTCCGCAAATATGCCTTCGATCCCTACACCGAAAAGACCGGCATCAAGGTTGTCGACGGAACGTTCGGCGGCGGTGATGAATATCTGTCGCGCGTCAAGGCCAGCCAGGAAGGCGAATACAATATCGCGCACCTGTCAGGCGTCTTCGACTACGCACGCTATGTCAATCTCGGGCTGAACTCGACGCTCAACGAGGACAACATCCCGAACCTGAAATACGTGATCCCGAAACTCACCGACGTCTTCCGCGGTGTCACCGACGGCAAGCTGTCCTGCGTGCCTTATGACTACGGCACCACGGGCATTGCCTATAACCGGAAATACATTTCCGACGACGAAGCCAAGGAAAAGGGCGCAAAGCTCCTGATCGACGAAGCCTACAAGGGCAAGATCGGCGGCTGGTCCGACTGGCGCACCCGCATCTGGTACGCGTCGTTGCAGACCGATCAGGATCCGAACAACGCAACGGATATGGATGCCGTCTGGCAGGCTGTGCGCACCAACCGCGATCTGCTGTTGAAATACTGGCAGTCCGGCGCGGAATTGATGAGCCTTCTGGCCGAAGAGGAAATCTACGTTACCGAAGGCTGGTCCGGTCGGATCTACGCCCTTCAGGAGCAGGGCCATGACATCGGCTATATCGATCCGCCCAACGGTTTCGGCTGGCAGGAATGCCTGTTCGTGATCAAGGGCTCGCCCATGGAAGCTTGCGAGGAACTTCTGAACTTCATGCTGGCGCCCGAAACCTCGATCGCGGTCGCCGAAGGCCAGAACTACCCGCCGGCGCTTGACCCGACAAAGGTTGATCTCGGCAAGAAAATCCCGACCCTTCCGGCGTTCGATCCGACGGGCACGCTTGACGGTCTGACCTTCGCCAATCCGGAATACTGGAACAGTCACGAACAGGATTGGTCCAAGATGTTCGGACGGATCCAGAAGGGGTACTGAGCCCGGTACGGCCCCATCACTGACCCAGTACCTTCCGGCAGTTATTGCCGGAAGGTCGTCTTCTCCCCAGGACCTGGAGAATTTGCGTGAGCGCGGTTTCCCTTAACAATATCGTCAAGAAGTTCGGTGGCTTTACCGCCGTTCACCGGATGAGCATGGACATCCCGGACGGAAGCTTCGTAACGCTACTCGGCCCTTCCGGATGTGGCAAGACGACCACCCTCAGGATGATCGCCGGTCTCATCGACCCTTCCGAAGGCGACATCACCATCAAGGGTCAACGCATCAACGATGTGCCGATCCACAGGCGAAACCTTGGTCTCGTCTTTCAGAACTACGCGCTCTTTCCCCACAAGACGATTGCCGAAAATGTGGCTTTCGGCCTGAAATATCGCGACATCCCGAAAGCGGATGCCGAAAAGAAAGTACGCGATGCGCTGGAACTGGTTCAGCTGCCCCATGTCAGCGACCGTTATCCCAAGCAGCTTTCCGGTGGTCAGCAGCAGCGTATCGCGCTGGCGCGGGCCATCGTCATAGAGCCGGACGTGCTGCTTCTGGACGAACCGCTGTCCGCGCTCGACGCCAACCTGCGCGAGGACATGCGTGTCGAGCTGAAACGCATCCAGCATCAGATCGGCATCACCACCGTCTTCGTTACCCATGACCAGTCCGAAGCGCTCGCCATGTCCGACCGGATCGTGGTGATGTCCAACGGACGTGTGGAGCAGATCGGCACGCCGCAGGAGGTTTACAACACGCCTGCAAGCGAGTTCGTTTCGCGCTTCCTGGGCATCTCCAACATTCTGCCAGCGACGTGCCAGGCGGTGAACGGGCAGGAGCTGTCCCTTGAACTGCCTTACTTCGGCAAGATCAATGTGCCGAGGGAAAAGGCTCCCAATCTTTCGCAGGCCGGTCCTGCACAGCTTGTTATCCGGGCTGAAAAACTTCTGCTGGCGGAAAAATCCGCTCCGGCGGATGATCGCATCGCGCTCGACGGCAAGGTCGAGGCGGTGGACTACCAGGGTCAGGCGGCGCGGTATTTCGTGCGTGTCGGCGACCAGCAACTTCAGGTGATCAACATGATCGATCAGCACCCTTTCGAGGAAGGCTCGGACGTCTCCGTTCGCTTCCGTCCGCGCGACTGCGCAGCCCTGCCTGGAGCTGCTTCATGAGCCGTCCGCAAACCTCTCATCTGTTCTATCAGTCTCGTCAGCGCCGGCCTGTTCTGGACCAGGCGCGCGGTGTCTACATGTGGGACGTCGACGGCAAGCGCTATCTCGACGGTTCGTCCGGGGCGATGGTCTGCAACATCGGCCATTCCAACCCGCGCGTGCTGGAGGCAATGCGCAAGCAGATGGACAAGTCCACCTTCGGTTACCGCCTCCATTTCGAGACAGAGCCTGCGGAGCTGCTTGCCGCCAGGACCGCCGCACTGGCACCCGAGGGACTGGAAAAGGTCTTCTTCGTTTCCGGTGGGTCGGAAGCGGTGGAGAGCGCCATCAAGCTGGCCCGCCAGAACGCTATCGCGATCGGCCAGGCGCAGCGTTACAAGATCATCTCGCGCGAACCGAGCTATCACGGCTGCACGCTCGGCGCTCTGGCCCTGACAGGCTACGCACCCCTTACTGCGCCGTTCGACCCCATGATGCGGCCGATGCCGAAGATCCCGGCACCGCGCGCCTATCTCGACGGGCTGGACCCGGACGACGAGGTAACGGGCAGACACTACGCCGACATGCTGGAGGCGAAGATCCTGTCCGAAGGCCCGGAAACGATCCTGGCCTTTATTGTCGAGCCGATCGGTGGCGCCTCCACCGGCGCGCTCGTGCCGCCGAAGGGGTACATGCAACGTATTCGCGAGATCTGCACGCGTTACGGCGTCCTGCTGATCCATGACGAGGTCATGACCGGTGGCGGGAGGACCGGAAAGTTCTTCGCCGGTGAACACTGGAATGTCGATCCGGATATTCTGGTGATCTCCAAAGGCTTTGCTGCTGGTTATGCGCCTCTGGGCGCCATGATTGCGCATAAGGACATCGTCACCAACGTGCTCGACAATGGCGGTTTCCTGCATGGTTTCACCTATGCCGGCAATCCGCTTGCCTGCTCTGCCGGTCTGGCGGTGCTGGAGGAGATCGAGCGGGAAAATCTTTGCCAGAACGCGGCCGAGACAGGGGCGCTCCTGAAGAGCGAACTGAAGAAGCTGATGGACCGCTATTCGATCATCGGCGACGTACGCGGCGAAGGGTTGTTGCTGGCCTTCGAACTGGTCGAGGACCGTGCAAGCCTGAGACCGCTCGCAAAGGAACTGAACGCCTTCAACGAACTGGTCGATATTGCTTATGAGAACGGCCTTATCATCTATTCCCGCCGGACGCGGGGCGGCTACAGCGGCGACCACTTCCTGATTGCGCCCCCCATGATCTCGACACCGGATCATGTAGCCGAGATCATCGAAGGCCTCGACCTTTCTCTCCGCCAGTTTCTCGACAGGATTTCGCAGCAACAGGCCAGAGCCAGCTGACATTCAAGACATGACAGACAAGATCATCATCACCTGTGCCGTCACGGGCTCCATTCATACACCCACCATGTCGCCTCACTTGCCGGTGACGCCTGCCGAGATTGCAGGCCAGGCAATAGGTGCTGCCGAGGCGGGCGCCGCAATCCTGCATCTTCATGCCCGAAATCCTGAAACCGGCCAGCCGTCGGCGCGGGAGGCCGACTTCATGGCCTTCCTTCCGGAGATCAAGGCGGGCTGCGGCGCGGTGCTCAACCTGTCCACTGGCGGCAGCGCCATCATGAGCCTGGAGGACAGGCTTGCCGGTCCGCTGAAGGCAGAGCCGGAAATGTGCTCGCTCAACATGGGCACAATGAACTTTGCGCTCTATCCGCTGGCCGACCGTTACGACGCGTGGGTGCATGACTGGGAGCAGCCTTTCCTGCGCGGAACGGATGATCTCGTCTTCAAGAACACACCGCGGGATATCGAATTCGTGCTGACACAGATGGGCCAGCAGCGCGGTGCGCGTTTCGAGTTCGAATGCTACGACGTCGGGCATCTTTACATGCTGCGCCACTTCGCCGACCGGGGTCTCGTCAAGCCGCCGTACTTCATCCAGTTCGTCTTCGGCGTTCTTGGCGGTATCGGTACGGACCCGGAAAACCTGCAGCACATGAAGCGGATGGCGGACAAGCTTTTCGGCGACGACTATATCTTCTCCGTTCTTGCTGCGGGCCGACAGCAGATCCCTTTCGCCACCATTGCCGCCAGCATGGGCGGGCACGTCCGTGTCGGGCTGGAGGACAATCTCTACATCGCCAAGGGTAAGCTGGCCCGTTCCAACGCGGAGCAGGTCACCAAGATCCGCAAGATTGTCGAGGAACTCGGGCGAACGGTCGCAACACCGGAAGAAGCCCGGCAGATGCTGGGCCTCAAAGGGGCCGGCGAGACGGCCTTCTGATCATGAGCAACATAACGATCAGGCGGGCTGAACGAGCTGATGCCGAAAGGCTTCACGCAGCGCTGCTCCAGCTTTCGGCCGATATGGGTGACACTCACGTCGCCAGTCTTGATGATGTGATCCGTCACGGTTTCTCGGAAACTCCCGCCTTCTTCGCGCTGCTAGCGATCCGGCCGTCTGACGACCGAACGCTCGGCGTGTTGCAGGCCTCGCCTGTCTTTTCGACGACGCGTGGCGGCACCGGTCTCTATGTTTCCGATCTTTGGGTCGATGGAGAAGCGCGCGGAGAAGGGCTGGGCCAGCGCCTGCTTGCCGCCAGTCTGGATCTTGCGCCTGATAGCTGGACGCCGATCTTTCTGAAGCTCGCCGTTTATCACGACAATCCGGATGCACGCCGTTTCTATGAACGGCTCGGTTTTGCGCCTCGGGAAGGCGAAACCGTCTTCGATCTGCGCGCACCGGCACTCGACAAATTGAGGGACCGCTCATGAAAGCCATTTTTGACGACCGCCAATGGGTGCACGATCCCAAGCATTTCATGGCGAACGGCACCAGGCTGGCCAATCCGGAACAGCCGAAGCGCATCGAGGTCCTGACCGAAGGTGCCAAGGCGGCAGGGTGCCGCTTCGAAGCGCCAAAAGATCATGGACTCGGCCCGATTGCGGCTCTCCACTCTGCGGAATACCTCGTTTTTCTTCAGACCATCCATGAACGCTGGGGCCGGATCGAGGGCGCATCCGACGAGGTCATCCCGAACATTCATCCGGACCGGCGCACGGCAAGTTATCCGCGCTCCGCAGTCGGTCAGGCCGGTTTCCACCAGGCCGATACCAGTTGTCCCATCGCAGCCGGTACCTGGAAAGCGGCCTATTGGTCTGCCCAAAGTGCGGTCCACGGCGCGGATTTGATGGCGGCCGGGGAACAGGCCGCCTATGTGCTGTCGCGCCCTCCCGGTCACCATGCATTCGCCGATCTGGCGGGCGGCTTCTGTTTTCTCAACAACTCCGGCATTGCGGCCGAAAGGCTTCTGAAGGCAGGCAAGCGTCCGGCGATCCTCGACATCGACGTCCACCACGGCAATGGCACGCAAGGCATCTTCTATGAGCGCGGTGACGTTCTCACCGTTTCGCTGCATGCCGATCCGGTGCGGTTCTATCCGTTCTTCTGGGGCCACGGCCATGAGCGCGGCGAGGGCGCGGGACGGGGCTGTAATCTCAACCTGCCCCTGGTACGCGGCACTGGGGATGACGAGTACCTGAAAACCCTGGAAACGGCCTTCGACCACATTCGGGCCTTCGGTACCGATATTCTGGTTGTTGCCCTGGGGCTCGATGCTTATGAAAAAGATCCTCTCAAGGGACTCGCCATCACCACACCCGGGTTCGGACGGATTGGTGCCGCCATCGCGAAGCTCGGCCTGCCGGTGCTGTTCGTGCAGGAAGGCGGTTACCTGTCGGAAGAACTCGGCCAGAACCTCACCAGTTTCCTGAAAGGGTTCCAGGACGCATGATCGAGACATCGGATTTTCTGATCATCGGCGGCGGCATTGCCGGCACCGGGGCTGCGGCACGGCTTGCGCCGGACGCAAAGGTCACCGTGCTGGAAATGGAAGATGCGCTTGGCCGGCACGCGACCGGTCGCTCCGCCGCCATCTTCATCCGCAACTACGGTAATGCCACGTTGCGGGCCTTGAATGCAGCTTCGGAGCCGGTTCTGAAGAACCCGGAAGGGATATCGGAGGAAAGCCTGCTGTCACCCCGTGGTGAAATGCTGATTGCGACCGAGGACGAACTGGACGCGTTCAAGGCCTATCTGGACGGTGCCGACGGTATGGAAGTCCTGACGGCGGAAGAAGCTGTCGCCCTGTTTCCACTGCTTCGCAAGGAAACGATTGCCGCTGCAGCCATCGAGCGGGACGCACAGGATATCGACGTCGACAGATTGTTGCAGGGCTTTGCCCGGCTTGCACGAAAGGCCGGGGCGCGGTTCGTCACGGAAGCGCCCGCGCAGCGCATTCTCAGAAGCGGCGGGCAGTGGCGTGTCGAGACGCCCAAGGGGGCCTTCGAAGCGCCGGTCCTCATCAATGCAGCCGGGGCCTGGGCGGATCAGATCGCGGGTCTCGCAGGCGTTCGCAAGGTCGGCCTGGTGCCCATGCGCCGCTCGGCGGCCATCGTGCCGCCGCCGGATGGTATCGATGTCACGAAATGGCCGCTCGTCGCCAGCGCGTCGGAGCAATGGTATGCCAAGCCGGATGCCGGCAAGTTCATGGTTTCGCCTGCCGATGAAGACCCGGTGGAGCCGCACGATGCCTGGGCAGATGACATGGTTCTGGCTGAAGGTCTGCACCGGTTCGAGCAGGCCGTGACCATGCCCGTCACGCGCGTCGAGCGCAATTGGGCAGGTCTGCGCAGCTTCGTTTCGGACCGCACGCCTGTGGTTGGATTTGCACCGGATGCGGAAGGGTTTTTCTGGCTTGCCGGTCAGGGCGGCTACGGCGTACAAACGGCCCCAGCGCTCTCCCGGCTCGTTGCGGATCTTTGTCTCAAGCGTCCGAGCGAACTGCCCGAGAAGGTAGTGGCTGCTCTCGATCCCGCCCGCTTGTTCTGAGCGGGCGTCTCTTTCAAGACAAGAAGGAATTCAATCATGTCCGACATCAAACGGCTGGAAGTTGGCCCGCGCATGAGCCAGGCTGTTATCCACGGCGGTCTCGTCTATCTTGCCGGTCAGGTCGGCAATCCAGGCGACACCGTTACCAACCAGACCCAGACGATCCTGGAGCGCATCGATGCCCTTCTGGAGCAGGCTGGCAGCAACAAGAGCCGCATTCTCCAGACCACTATCTGGATGGACGACATGAAGGACTTTGCCGAGATGAACAAGGTCTGGGACGCCTGGGTCGATCCGGCAAACCCGCCGGCACGCGCTACCGGTGAAGCCAAACTGGCAGCCCCGGAATACAAGGTCGAGATCATCGTCATCGCGGCACTCGCTTAAAGCGAGGTTGGCCGGTTCGAAGTCAGGGACTCCGGTTTCACCCACCGGCGTCATCCCGGCCAAGCGCAGCGCGAGCCGGGATCGGGGAGCCAAGGAGCTATCTTTTGAGGCCGCTCAAACGAGAGGCCCCGGCTCACCGGTCCCGGATCTCCGCTACGCTGCGTCCGGGATGACGAGCCGAGGGGTTCCGTTCAAAAGAAGCCGCCGCTCAATTGCGCTGACGTCATACTTTGAGATTGCTGGCAGCTTCGGCAACAAGCGAGCGCGCACGATTTGCGTCGGCGATCTCATGCGCCAGCAGCAAGGCGAGCTTGGCGAGGTAAAGCTCCCGTTGAGCGGATCCGATGGCATCGAGCTGTTCGGCCAAGGCCTCGTAAACGGTTTCCAGATCGGCGGGCGTCATGCCTTTCCTCCAGCGACTGCAAGCTCGAGAGCTTGGCGGATTGCCTCTGGTGAAGCGGTTTGCCAGCGCGCTGCAATGTGCATGTCGGGCCGGACAAGATAGGCACTGCCGGCCGAAGCCGCGAGCACTTCAGCTGCTTCCGAGCCCGGCTGCAGCACGACCCGGGTAAAATCCAGGTCGGCGAGACGATCCGCCACCTCTTTACTGAAGGCGATCAGCGAGAACCCGTCACCGAGCACGTCGGACAGGAACCCGTCACCAACGCGCGCGTTCGGCAAGACAGCGCCGGGTTTTGGCCCACCTTCGAAGTTTTCGTCGTCCGGGGTAACAACCGGGCTGTCGGCATAAGTGTAGGGTGTCATCTGGCGTGGGTTGGCGAGCTCTCCCGCAAAGGAGTGGCTGAGCGAAAGATTGAGAGCTGCGTCGCGCATCAATTGCCAGCCTGCCGTCGGAGGTGTCATGAAACGGGCAGACTTGGAAGCATTCCGAAACACATCCAGCGTCGCCCCACGCCGCTCGGGCGTGTAGCTGTCGAGGAGATCCGGACCGGCCTTACCGTTCAGTACCCAGGCGAGTTTCCAGGCAATGTTGTGGGCGTCGGCGAGACCGTTGTTGAGGCCACGTACTCCAAAGATCGGCACGATGTGCGCGCTGTCGCCGATGAAAAACACCCGGCCGTCGCGGTAGTCATCCAGCGCCAGGGTGTTGGCCGAATAGATGCTCCACCATTCCAGATCCCAGTTCCCGTCATAACCGATTTCCGTCAGAACGGCGGCTACTGAGGCACGCACGGTGTCCTCGCGGATGGCTTCGGCTTCGTCCTCGCCATCGCGAAGCTGATAGTCGATGCGCCAGATGTTGTCGGGCTGCTTGTGAACAAGGATCGTTCCGCCCCGGCGACAATCCGGATCGAACAGGGCACGTCGGATCGTCGGGTAATCATGCTCCATCTGGACGTCGGCAATCACGTAGCGGCCTTCAAAATTCTCGCCCTTGAGCCGCAGACCGCGCAAGCTCCGGACGGTGCTGCGAGCACCATCCGCCGCCAGCAACCAGTCGCAGGTCATCTGGTAGGTGCCATGCGGATCCTCGATTGCCAGTCGCACACCCTGCTCAAGATCTTCCAGACCGCAGACCCGGCTTTGCCATCTCGTTTCGATCAGCGGCTCCCGCTGGATCGCATCCCACAGGTACTGCTCGATATATTGCTGTTCGAGGTTGTACATCGGCCGGTATTTCTCGCGCGGACTGTCCGGCATTTCAAATTCGAGGATCTGCCTGCCGCGATAGAAGCTGCGGCCTGTGGTCCAGCCGAGTGATTTTTCCAGAAAGGGCTCGACTGCGCCAAGCCGGTCGAGAATGTGGTAGCTCTGCCGGGCGATACAGATCGCGCGGCTGCCGTCGTTGAAGGTGGACTTCGCATCCAACAGGACGCAAGCAATTCCTTCGCGGGCAAGTGCCAGCGCTGCGGTCATTCCGACCGGCCCCGCTCCGGCAATGGCAACACGTGCAGGCCGGGTCAGATGCGCACGGTCCGTCGGCGCTTCGAAATGCGGATAGGTGAAATAGAGCGAGTCCGTTTCGGCACGTCCGGCTGGCCTCATTTGAGGATCCTCCCTGATTGTTGGCAGAAGATTAGGAGCCTTGCCGTCTCGCGTCTGTCCCCTTTCGGGGAGGACATGCTATCAGCATTTCATGAGCACTCCGGACGGACACACCACTGCCTGTCACATTGAAGCCTGCCTCGCGGATCTGGGCACGGATCGGTTTGCCCAGACCTTTGTCTCGTTTGTCGAAACGCTCGGTGTCGACCAGATCATGGTTTTTGCAATCGAGAACACGCAGGCTCGCTGCCTGCTGTCGTGGCACTTCAGCCGCTCCGTCATGGCCGGAAAACTTGCCGAGACCTATCTCGACGGCTGGTTTCTCAAGGATCCTCTGTTGCCCGATCTGGTGGCGTCACCGCCTCAGTCCGTGACCTTGAGCCGGCTCGCCGAGATCGAGGGCCGGATGAGCGCAGACTACCGGAAGCTCTTTTTCGAAAATCCCGGCATGCTGGCAAAGACGACATTGCTTGCGGTCGGAGAAAAACTGCGCCTTTTCGTCAGCCTCTATCAAAGCGATCCTGCCGCTCCCCTGTGTGATCCGGATCTTGCACGCCTTGCAGGCCGTCTGGCTCTGCTCCATTTCGAAAAGGCATCGGACACGGACCTGCCACCGCCTTTGGCGGCGCTCAGCGAGCGGGAGCGTTCGGTGTGTCTGGGCATCCTGTCAGGTCGCAAGGCGGAGGCGATTGCAGCAGATCTCGACGTCGCTCCCTCGACAGTCATCACATACCGCAAACGCGCCTACGCAAAGCTTGGCATTGCCTCCAGAGCCGGCCTCTTCGCAATCTGCGGGAAGTAGCTGCATCCCGCCAGGGCGAGCTGCGTCAGACACCTGCAACTCGTTGACAGGCACCAAGGGCGCTCCTAATGATGCTCTCATGTGCGAAGAAGATACTCATATCGTTTCCCGGTTCGCTTGCATCCCAAAAGGCGGGATGCAGGCTGATTGTGTACGCTGAGTTTCAAGCGTTTCGCGCACCTGCACCCCCGCCGGATCGGGCGGGGCTTTGCCTGTTGCGGTGCGCGCCGTCCATCGGCACTCTGATGGAGAAATAAATGGCACAAAACATCTATGACGAACCGGCCTTTTTTGAAGGCTACAGCCAGCTGCCCAGGTCGCAGTTCGGCCTTGACGGGGCTCCCGAATGGCCCGCTATCCGGGCACTGTTGCCCGAAGCAAATGGGCTGCACGTTGCAGATCTCGGCTGCGGGTTCGGCTGGTTTGCCCGCTGGGTCCGGAGCGCTGGTGCTGCGCATGTACTCGGTTTCGACCTGTCTGAAAAAATGCTTGCCCGTGCGCGGGACGAAACCGAAGACGATGCGATCGTTTACCGGACTGCTGACCTGGAAACCCTGAACCTGCCTCAGGCAGCCTTCGACCTGGTCTACAGCTCGCTCGCCTTTCACTATATCGAGGACTTCAACCGGCTGGCCGGAGAGATCTTCAGATCACTCAAGGCAGGAGGCAGTTTTGTCTTCAGCATCGAACACCCGATCTTCATGGCACCAGTAGAACCTGGATGGGTCGAACTGAACGGCCGGAAGTCTTGGCCGGTCAACCAGTATCTTCGCGAAGGTGCGCGGGAAACCAGTTGGCTGGCCGATGGCGTCGTCAAATACCACCGTACCATCGGCACCACGCTCAACACGCTGATCGCGGCAGGTTTCACGGTTGATCATGTACTGGAATGGTTCCCCGGCGAAGAGCAGATCGAAGCCATGCCATCGTTGGCGGAAGAGATGGAGCGCCCGATGATTCTGATCGTCAAGGCACGCGTTTGAGTCCGGAGCGCGGGCGGTTCAAGAACGGCCACCCGCGCTTCCAACGCTCAAGGCGCTCATCTGCCTTGCCGTTTCCTCGTCTGCGGGAAAGAAGGCCTCGATGGCGATTTCGGACAATGTAACATCCACGGCCGTGCCGAACACCGTCGTGGTGCTCAGGAAGCTCAAGGTTCCGTTGGGGCCTTGCAGATAAAGCGGAACGGCGATGCGTCCTTTCTGTGACGGTACCTCGGTCCGTGATTTGCGCGACCGCTCCGGAGCCATCTCGGCGAGTTCCTCCCTGAGCGCGGCAAGCTTCGGGTCGGCGGACTGATCTACCTCATGTGCGAGGCGTGCAAGAATATGGGCGTGCCATTCACCGAGGTTGAGGATGCGTGGTGCCAGGCCATCAGGGTGAAGGCTGAGACGAAGCACATTTACCGGTGCTTCCAGCAGGTGCGGCGCGACGCCGTCCAGCAGGGCAAAGATCGCCTGATTGGCAGCCTGCAGCTCCCAATGCCGGTTCACGGCAAGGGCAGGGTGGGGCAGATGTCCGTCGAGGATCTGCCGGACAACAGCGGTTGCCGCGGCAAGTTCAGGCTCATCCAGCCCGTGCTGCGGATATTGCGGGGCATGGCCTGCCGCAACAAGAATGGCATTGCGTTCACGCAAGGGGACATCCAGCTGTTCGGCAAGATGCATCACCATGTCCCGGCTTGGACGAGACCGTCCTGATTCCAGAAAACTCAGGTGGCGCTGAGAGATATCCGCTTCACTGGCCAGTGCAAGCTGGCTCATTCGCCGGTGTTGTCGCCACTGGCGCAGCAGGTCACCCGCCGTTTCCGCTGTTCGTTTCATGAGCATTACCCTGCCGGCGCAGTTTCGAAGATTCAATTACCTGCGAAGTAATCGACTTCAGAACATCGATTGGCAATCCTCTTGTCATCGCCACTCGCAGTGTGCGGGTGGATTTCACGAGTGGAGACAGATGATGACCAAATCTAATTCAGGTGTTCCGTTACAGGTGGTTCTACGGTTTGACGCGCTCACCTGTGCGGTGATGGGTGTCCTGCTGGTCGGCGCATCCGGATGGATTGCCGGATTGACGGCACTTCCGAGCGAGCTTCTTTTCTGGGCAGGTCTGGCCTTGTTTCCGGTAGCGGTTTTCATGGGAGTATTCGCGTTTGCCGGTCAGGTGCCTGTCTGGGCGTCAAGCCTGGTAGTTGCCGGCAATCTTCTTTGGGTGCTGGCCAGTTTGCTGCTGCCGTTGACGGGCCTGTTTGCGCCCAACGTGCTGGGCTGGGCGTTCCTCTTGGCGCAGGCCGTCGTCGTGCTCTGCTTCACCTGGCTGGAGTGGAAAGCCGCAAGGCCGCAGCCCGTCATTGCGCAACCGCTAGCTTGAAGAGGCTGGACCATGACCTGTTACGCCATCGGCCATCTGCGCGAAATCGAAATGGGGCCCGACATCGTGGCCTATCTGGAAGGGATCGACGCAACGCTGGCACCCTTTGACGGTCGCTTCATCATCCATGGTGGCGAGAAACATCAGCTGGAAGGCGCGTTCCAGGGAGACCTCATCGTGATTGCCTTTCCTGACCGGGTACGGGCCGAGGCCTGGTATGCATCGCCGGCTTACCGGACGATCCTGCCACTGCGCCTGAACAAGGCGGTGGGCGAGGTGTTCCTGATCGAAGGTGTCGACGCGGATCACAAGGCAACGGATGTACTTTCGTGATCTTCCGGCGAAGTCGCAGCACGAAAAGGAAAGGCCGGTCCCGATGAGGAACCGGCCTTTTGACTTGTTGTCCTTGCCTGCGTCCTAGAAGCTGATGGCAACTCCCATCAACGGGCCGTGTGTGACCGTGTCATAGCTGAAGGCGGATCGGCCGGACTTGCCGTTGTCATAATCGACGCCGGTTGCCTTGTATTGCAGATGCAGCGCGACACGATCGTTGAAGTGATAGCCGACACCGCCTTGCAGACCCCAGGTGAAGTCAGACACCAGGCCAAAACCACCGACGTTACCGCTGCCGAACAGCGACCATTTGGGTGCCACGAAAACCTGCCCGCGAACGCCGATCACCGGATCGATCCATTGTTCAGTGATTGTTCGGGTAAAGGTGTTGGCCGGCGTGTTGGCACTGACCTTCAGCTGATTGTACCACCAGCGCCCCCCGGCATAGGCTTCGGCCCAGTTCCGGTCCTGATGCCAGAAGCGGTAGCCGAAGAAGGCTTCGGTCACCAATTGCTTGACGCCAGCATCAATAGTGCCGCCGACACGTGGGAAACTCCGGCCCTTGCCAAGGTCCATGTAGGCCACGTCCAGTGTTGCGCCGAAACGATTGTCGTAAAGCGCCTCGAAATGACCCATCGCCCCGAATTGTAGGTTCTCGAAAATGGTTCCGGGGGAAACATCGAGCGACGTGTTGGGCAATCGGCCGATACGGCTGTTTCCCTGAATGGTCGGGGCAAGCAGGTAAGGCGCGATGACGAATTTCCACGCTCGGTCGACACGCACATCCGGTGTTTCAACCGGAGCAGGCGCTTGGGCCAGATCGGCAGCCTGAGCACCCCCGGACAGCAGGCTGACCAAAATCGGAAGAAATGCAGCTCTTTTCATATTACCCCGCCCCTGTTGGGTCCCTATTTCGGGAAAAGAAAGGTCACTGCAGCCCGTGCGCCGAAGCCCTCCGGGCCGTTGTCGGAACTTGCTGCATAATACCGAACACCTGCCTGAAAGCTGATGGGTTGCTTGTCGATGGTCACAAGTTTGGCAACCATGGCGTTGATCGGCACGGACCATTCGTCCGACGTCCAGTCATAGGTGCTTTCCGAGTTCAGCGTGAAGGTCCAGGCGTCGTCGGTCGTGTAGGACAGAAACGGCTGCAGGAAGGTCGAATTGACGTCGCTACGATTATCGTCACCTGCGTATGACCAGACGTGGTTGACTAGCCCGCCATAGGTCCACGGGCCGGATTGACGCAGCACAACGCCCGTCGGACCGGCGCCCCATTTGCGGGTGCTCAACAGGTCGTCGGTACCTGTGGGCAGCAGCAACACCGGACCAAGGCCCCAGATGATCCCGCCGGACGTTGGCTCCTTTGGCGAAAAGAAGAAGCTCTGCGTCGTGTCGCTGAGACCAAACTGCGTGCCTGAATTTCCGGCAATGTCATCCTGCCAGACAACGGGCAGGATCGTTCGAGAGATCAGGTTCCAGTCCTCGTTGAGCGAGAACGGCACCACGGGCTGTATGTTGAGCGTGACCTTGTTGCCGTCGGCAGGGCCAAATCCGTGATCGTAGTTCCATTGAAACGGAACGCTGATGAGAGACGCCACGGGATTGGAGAGCTTCTTGGCAAGTTCGGAATCCTGAGCACCTGCCGGTGTCATCTGGAAGAAAAGCGCCAGAACGCCCAAGGTAACCAATTGCTTCATGGTCTCATGCCTTCCATGCTCAAGAGAACTGCCCTTGCAGGGGGTTGATCATCTATGTGACCCAGAAGCTCCTTCCGGGTTTTGTGGATGTACTTCTGGAAATGGCAATCAGGAGTATAGCATGCCTTTTCGTCTTATTGCTGTGAAAGCTGTTGCCTGTAGGATTGCAATGTCGGGTCCGAAGGATTGGCAACCAGGGCCTTTTGCAGACTGAGCTGCGCTCCCGCCATGTCACCGACTGCCATCTTGATGCGTACCTGCATCACCCAGGCATTGATCATTTGCGGATCCAGCAGCGTGACTTCCTCAAAGGCTGCTATGGCTGCCGGGATATTGCGAAGAACGAGCGCAGTTCCACCAAGCACGAGCTGGGTCTCCGGAAAATCCGCCTTGTTCGCGAGTGACTGCTGCCATTCGGTTGTGGCTCTGGACGCAGCCTCGGCCATTTGGTCCGGCATATGGGCAATGGGAGCGCCGATCATGAGACGGGCCGCAGCAATCCGGACGGCTTTGACCGGATCACTCAAGGCAGGAATGATCCGCGGAAGCCGCTGGGTTGGCGGAACCGGCTGCTGTAACGCCAGCGCTCCGGCGCGGACGATTGGCTCCGGATCTGCCAAAAGGTCGGTGACGGCCTCGGCAATCTCCGGTGTCGCAACAGGCAGCAGCAGGTCCAGCGCGCTCGCCCGAACGATGCCTGGGTAGCTTGCCTGATGGGCGACTGCCAGAAGGTCCGTGGCGTTCACGCCCGGGTTCTGCCGTGCCGCCGAAAAGATATCCGCGAAATGCGGCCCACGGTGACGACTGTCCGGAAACCGCTTTTCAAGTTCTCCGGCCGCCCAGGCGGCAGACTTGTCGGCGTGGCAGTCGTTGCAGGCATTCGGGGTGCCGAGCTTTTCCGAAAGGTCCGGCCGTGGAACGCGGAAGGAATGATCTCTTCGCCCGTCGATGCCCATATAGACGCGCTCGACCATGTGGCAGGATTTGCACTCGGCGCCCGGCGTCTCCGGTTGATGGAAATGATGGGAAGGGTCGTCATAGAGCTTGCCCGTCAGCGACGGAAACGCCTCGTTGCCCGCGGGACTGTGGCATTGTGTGCAAACGGCGTTGCCTACCGCGCGCAATTCTCCGCTGTGTGGCTCGTGGCAATTGCTGCAGCTCACGCCCTTGGCATACATCTTTGACTGCAGGAACGAACCGTAGACATAGACCTCGTCAAGGATCTGCCCATCGGCGTGATAAAGGCCTTCGCGAAGTGGCGATAAACGGTACGCATCATGGAACGGTGTGCCAGGCACCGGATTGCCGTCCTCAAAGGCTTCGCGGCGCGAATGACAACCTGCGCATTGCTGGATTTCCGCTTCCGGCTGGCCTTTTGCAAACACCGGCAGAAGACCGGTCGGTCCGGTTCCGGGGAAGGGGCTTTTGCCGTAGGTCTCCGGGTCTTTCGCCCAGGCAAGATGGGCTGCGCCCGGTCCGTGACAGGCTTCGCATCCGACGCCGATTTCCGCCTGCCGGCTGGAGTAGGTCCTGGTGGCGGGGTCATAATTCTTTTCAAAGCCGGTGGCGTGGCACTCGGCGCAGCGGGCGTTCCAGTTCTTGTAAGGTCCGGTCCAGTGCAGCCCGTCTTCAGGTGGCGGAGCATCGTCTGCGTAAAGGTGGTACCAGCGCTTGTTCTGCTGGTCCCAGACCACGTCGAAAGACTGAACCCGTCCCGGTTCCGTTTCGACAAGATACTGTTGCAGCGGAGCAATTCCGTCGACACCGATCACCTTGAATGTTTGCGTCTTTCCCGGAACGTCGCTCGTCTCGATGAAATAGTCGCCGTCGCGTGTGAAGAAGCGGCTGGTGCGCCCCTTGTGCGTGAACTGCGAATTGTCGAAGTCCGCGTCGACCGTATCCGGTCCGGGCTCCATCCATGCCTTGGAATGGTGTGAAGCGCGCCAGGCGCCGGCTTCCGCCTCGTGGCAACCGGTACATGTTGCTGTGCCGGCATAGTCCGGAACAGCGGCAGAAAGGTTTTCGGCTGCATTGGCGCTCTGGAACCAGAGCACGGCAAGGAGCGCGACGAGCAATCGGGTGAACAACATTCTGTGCGCTCAAACCTCTCCGTCAAAGCCGCTGGGTAAAACGAGACGTCTGTTTCTGCCGGCACTGCCTGGTGCTTGTGCAGGCTCCATGCGGAGAAGCTGCTGCCTACCGGCTGCTTCTCCGCACGGCTTCGTCTCGCCGATGCCTAGTCGAGGTCTGAACAGGGAACGACGTGTTTCTGGCCGGCAGCATCCGTTACCTGGCAACCATTGTCGCTGTTCGAACTGGCGATTGCAGATCCGACCAGCGCACCGGTTGCTGCGCCAACGGCCGCTCCGGCCAGGTAGCCGCCAGTCGGGCCGTAATAGGGGCGGCCGTAGTAGCCATGGCTGCTGTTGTTTTCCACGACCACGTTGTGGCCGCCGTGGTAACCGCCGTGATATCCTCCGTGGTAGCCCCCGTGATAACCGCCATGGTATCCGCCGCGGACAACGTCATGGGACATTGCGATCCCGCTGCTGCCGAGGAGCAGGGCAGCGCCAACACCAAGAAGTCTGATCGTGCGAAGCCTCATTCCTTTTCCTCCAGTTCCAGCGTTTCCTTGACGTCTTCCCAATAGGCGAGCCGCTCTTCACAGTTGATGCCTTCGAGATCCCGAGCAGAGCCAAAGCCGACGGAGGCCGCATAGTCGTAGGCGGCATCTTCACCGTGGTCGTAAAGGACGTGCACAAACAGGTGGCGGGCCTGGTCACGGAAAGCTTTTTTCTGGTCGTCAGGCGTGCAGGCATAGGCATTGCCGACATCCAGTCCGAGTGTCCGCATGCGCTCTTCCATGCGTTTTTGTATCTTTTGGGGATCGTGCGCCAGCGCCGGGCCGGCAAATGCCAGTCCTGTCATGAGGGCGAGGCAAAAAATTCTTTTCATGATCTATCCTTGCAGCTTGCATCGCCCTCGGTCAGTCCCTTCGGGTCTCCGAGCCGGGCGCGGTGCACTCCAGTTGCTGTTCAATTCATGTGTCTTTTCCGGTTAATCTATTCCGGAAAGATCTGCTTCCAATCGTTTTTCATGCTGATGATATGCCAACCTTCCTTCGGGGCGTCGTCCAGCCCCTTGTTCAGCGACCCGAAATGGGTATCACGATCATAAGCATATTCTCTATCTGCATCATCATGATGGACAAACATGCCGAGGCGCTTGCCGGAACCGGCAGTAGTGTATTGCAGCATCTGATAATCGCCGTCGGAATTGCCGAAGGCCGCCAGCGGACGCTTGCCGATGTGGGTCAGGATGCCGACGGGCTTGCCAGCCTTGTCGTCGACAAAGGCAATCTTGGGTGTCCGCATCAAGGTGGGAACGCCGTCGACGACCTCGTATTCAGTGACAATCGATGAGCCGACCACCTGCTCAGGCGGTATACCGTAGATCTCTTCGGTCCAAGGACGCATGAATTCGATGCCGCCACCGGAGACGATGAAGGTCTTGAAGTCGTTGGCACGCAGATAGGCGAGAAGTTCCAGCATCGGCTGATAGACAAGCTCGGTATAGGGCTTGTCGAATTTCGGGTGCTTGGCGGTTGCGATCCAGTCGGTGACCGTCTTTTCGAACTCATCCGTGCTCATCCCGGCATGAGTCGCTGCGACGATCTCCATCAATCCTTTTTCACCGGCCTTGCCGAGGGCTTCCATGTCGTTTTCCAGAACGGCCTGGAAAGGCTGGGTCGTCTTCCATTCCGGGTGGTCCGGTGCCATTGCCTTCACCCGGTCGAGCGCGAAAGCAAGCTGGGTGTACATGGGATGCTCGACCCACAAGGTGCCGTCATTGTCGAAGGTTGCGATCCGCTCTCCCGGTGCCACGAAATCCGCGCCACCTTCGCTCGTTACGGCTTCGACGAATTCGACGATCGCCTGCTTGTTCGCGCCATCGTTCCACGATGGCAGCGGGTCGGTTTGTGCAAGGGCACCCGATATCCAGACGCTTGCTCCCAACAGGCCGGAGACCATTGCGCCGAAGAGGAATTTGACCTTCATAGCTGCAACCTTCCAAATTCGTGTTGTTCAAGGCGATGTCCGCCCCGGACTTTGCCGGGGCGGACACTCAGTTACTTCGTAGATCAGTTGCCGGTTGGCAGGCCGATCGAGAAGCCGTCCTTGGCGAGAGCCTCCTGAACATATTTGAACCGCTGATACTGGCTGAGCGTGATCGGACCGGTATAGGTTTCCGACTGCAACTTGCGCGGCGGATATTTGATGTAGGACTTCATGAGTTCCGTCACCTCGTTGTTGATCACCGGCAGATACCAGGTGCGTTCAGTGAAGTTGTTCATGAACATGTCGTAGCGCTCCTGCGGATCGTCCAGCAGGTTGAACACTTGCGGAACAGTAGCAACATAGCTGTCGGGGCCCTTCCAGCCAAGGTTGCTGTCGACTGCCAAGCCTCCGGTGGTTGCGCCATCGTCGCCGCGCAGGTTGAAAACGGCCTTGTAGTTGCCGACGCGCGCTGCACCGGGAGAAAGTTCGTTCTCGGTGAAATAGAACCAGGCCTTTCGGCCGGAGTCACCGGAACCTTCCCACACAGGTGTCATGTCGTAGCTGTCGAAGATGATCGGCTGGCCTTCGCGGTCTTCAGTCGGCAGCGTAATGCCGGCAGCAGAAGCGAAAGTGGCCATCAAATCGAGACCGCCGACGACTGCGGCACTTTTCGTGTCCGGTTTGACGTGCCCGGGCCAGCGGACGATTGCCGGAACGCGGTTGCCGCCTTCACGCACGGTGCCCTTGGTGCCTCGGAACGGCGTGTAACCGGCGTCCGGATAAACGTCCTGCCAGGCGCCATTGTCCGTGGTCCAGAAGACGATCGTATTGTCGGACAGACCGAGCTCATCGAGTTTATTGACCAGATTGCCGATGCGGCTGTCCAGTTCGACGACGGAGTCTGCATATTTGGTTTTGGAGATCGATTTTCCTTCGAACTCCGGCGCCGGCATGTTCGGCTGGTGCACCTTCATGAAGTTGACGTTGATGAAGAACGGCGTGTCCGGCTTCTTCGCAGCTTCTTCCAGGAACTCGAGCCCCGCTTTTTCGACGTAGCCATCGAAATAGGGAATACCAACCACGCCCTTGTCCGGCGTGTCGACGTATTGGCCGTTGATCTTGAAGTCCTCTGTCGGCTTTTCACCGGCCTTGCCGGACAGCGACCCCTTTGTAACCTTCTCGAACATCTCGCGCAGGTCCTTCGGCATGTCCGGGAACCAGGTCGGATCGGCATAGGTGTAGGCGTTGAGATGGTAAAGACCGACGTATTTCATCACGTCATAGCCCTGGGCATTTGGCAGCGCGTAGTCCGCTTCACCAAGGTGCCATTTGCCGGTGAAATAGGTGTCGTAGCCACCGGTTTTAAGAACCGACGCCAATGTCCACTCGGCCGCGGGAAGGCCGCCACCCTGGCCCTGGAAGGCCACCGTTGTCATGCCGGAGCGGTTGGGAATACGGCCTGTCTGCATGGCTGCGCGGCCCGGCGTGCAGCTGGGCTGGGCGTAGAAATGCGTGAACATCATGCCGTCGTCAGCCAGCTTGTCGATGTTCGGAGTCGGCATGCCGCGGGCTTCACCGCCCAGATACGGGCCAGTGTCACCGTAGCCGGTGTCGTCCGAAACAATGAAGAGGATGTTGGGTTTCTTCGCGTCTTGCGCGAAGGCCACACCTGACAGCGCTGTGCAGGCCATGCCTGCGACCGCCAGTCCGGTTACTATTCTGGTCAACATACCTAATGGCTCCTTTTTGGACCATTCGTGGAGTAGGCCGATGACGACCCGTCGATAGGTGCGCCTCCTGTCAGGAAGCTTGAAATTTCCCGTTCAAGTTCTTCAATCACGGAGCGATAGTCGGCAGCCTTTGCTTCATCGTTCTGCCAGCGTTCAAGGGCGCAACATGCGGTTGCGTAGTCCTCGCAAAGTGACAAGAAGGAAGGATGAGCGTTGCACAGGCGGCGAAGGGCAAGTTCGTCCACTTTGAAACGACGCATGATGAGAGCTGTTGTCGGCATGACGACACTGCCCCGTTGTCGAATAATCACGGAAATTCCAATTGGATTACGTACGGGACTCAGGGGCGTTACAAGGTATGAACAGGTACGAACAGGAGTCTGAGGTGGTGTGTTCACCACGATTGTCGGCTATAGTGCTTCTTACGGATGACAAAACTTATGGCGATGGACTATCGTTCAACTAAATTTATTGTCCGGCCCTTTCAGGGGGAATTATGCGGTCTGGCAGACAACAAATAGTTGCGTCGGGTGATGTCGAAGAGTTCGATTGCCCGGAACGAGTTCGGGAAGAACTTTCCCGTGTCCTGCACAGCGATCATTTTCACGCAACGCCCAAGCGCCGCGCCATGTTGACATTCCTGATAGAGGAAGCGTTGGCCGGGCGCGCGGACACGCTGAAGGGCTACGTTATCGGGTTGGCCGTCTTCTGTCGTGACGAGAACTTTGATCCGCAATCAGACCCGATCGTTCGTCTTGAGGCCCGCCGACTGCGGCATGATCTGGACAGTTACTACATCGCCGAAGGCGCGCGGAATCCGATCCGCATTTCCATCCCCAAAGGCCAGTATGCGCCGAAGTTTCATGACAATCTGGCCAGTGTGACTGCACGGGACGGCTCGACCACCGGCAACGATGAGACGGCAGATTCTCATGTGCCGGAAGAGGTCAATGCGTCGCCAAGACCTGCACGAACCTCACCCAGGTTGCCATGGCTGGTTGCTTTGGGCGCGGTGCTGTTCGCACTCCTGGTGCTCGGAGCCGCTTTCGTGATGTACCTCGTGCCCCCAAAGCAGGAGCGTCTCGAGACTTCGAAACCTTCCGTGATGGTTCTTCCATTCAGCGTTACCTCGGCTAATCCGGAACAACAGATATTGGCGGCGGGTATTGCCGAGCAGATCATGACTGCCCTGAGCCGGTTTCCGGACTTCCGTATTTTCTGGCCACCCGTCGGAACCAAGACAGCCGAAACCTTTGATCCGGTTGAAATCGGCCGGCAGGAAAACGTCTCTTTCCTGATTACCGGATCTGTCGGGTCGGAAGACGGGATTGTCCGTGTCAGTGCGAAGCTGGTGCACAGCCCCAGCAAGCGGGTGCTCTGGTCGGGCAGCTATGATCGTATGCGCAGCCGGACGACTCTGCTGGAAATCGAAAAAAGCATCGCCTCGGAAATCGCTACCGTCGCTGGTCAGCCCTACGGTGTTATCAAGTCGGAACTCGCCGGTAACCTGTCCGTTGGAAGTGAACCGAGCAACGACAGTTTCGAATGCGTACTGCGCGGCTACGTGTACCGGAGGAACTTTTCAAGGCAACTGCATGCAACAGTCGAGGCGTGCCTGAATAGTGCGGTCAAACGGGACCCGGGTTATGTTGAAGCCTGGGCTATGCTCGGTTGGATCTATCTGGATGCTGGTCGCTTTGGTCTGGCAGCAGACGGAAACAAGGAACTTGCCTTCGACCGTGCCTTGGACGCCGCGTCACATGCCCTGAGCCTTGATGGCAACAACATTCTGGCGCTCAAGGCGCTGTCATCGATCAATCACTACATGGGAAACATCGAGGAAGGGGAAAGGCTTGCCAAGAAAGCACTCGAACTAGATCCCAACGATCCGGACACACTGGCTCAACTTGGTTGGCGGCTGTCCGTTGTGGGCAAGTTCGAGGAAGGCATTCCCTATCTGGAAAAGGCGATCGAACGTACGCGGAACGCGCCCGGCTGGTATTTCCACCTGATTGCCATAAACCACCTGCTGAACGGCCACTACGCCGAGATGCTGACAGCGGCGAAGAAGGGCGTTCTGGACGGATCCGGAGTGAGCTGGTGTCTTGTCGCTGTTGCCCAATCGAAACTTGGCAACAAGGAAGCGGCTCGTGCTGCGTTGGAAAAGATGGCCGACGTTTCTCCCGGCCTGAGCCGTGACCCAGGTGCCTTCCTCCGCTCCCATCGGGCTAGCGAGCAGATTGTTACTTCCCTCATGGCAGGACTGAGAGAAGCAGGATGGACCGCCCCTGCCGGACAGTGAGGTCCGGCGAAGCAGCCCGGAAGCTTTCCGGGACGGTTGTGCTATTTGCGGCAGCCGTTCCGGAAAGCGTGTTCTGAACGAGTTGTGGGCGGTTAGCAGCCCGGTGTCATCGAAGTGCCTTCGGACATTTCGCCTGCGCAAGCGTCCGGGTCGCCATCCGGGCCCTGGTCTACTGAACTCAGGCCGCCGATCGGAGGCGCCGCGCTACCGTTCTCCAGGCCGTCGCCGGACTGGTTGCTGGATTGGCAGCCGCCCAGGGCCAGAAGCGAAATCAGAAAGGCAGCAGAGAAAAATCTTACAATCATATTGGTCACTCGCATGCGCCGCAGATGGCGGGAGTTGGAAGGCGGGGCGCAAGTACGTGCTTTTCGCGTAATGAACTTCTTGCGCTCGTATTGATTGTCACGATTTTTTGTTTTGCTGCAATAGCCCCATCGGTACAGGCGCCCGATTTATCTGGTGGTTTGCGTTCTGAGGGGGGCTTTTGTCAGTCACCGGCCACGAAGTAATGAAGCGTGCCGTCAGGACCGATGCCGACGCGATAAAACGTCCAGGCACCGAAATCCTGCATTTCAGCAAAGTCGCCTGCGGTAACGATCCGGAACAACTCCACTTTCTGATCGGGTGTCAGATCGTGAAGCGGGTAACGGGCAAAATACGGCCAGAGATACATTTCCTGGGGTGTGCCTGCATCCACATGCAAAAAACCTGCATCCATGATGTCGGCGAGAATGGCCAGGATCTCGAAGCCTTCGCCGTCACCGGAGATTTCCTTCAGAAAGTCTATCGGGTCGTCGATTTGCCCGAATGAGACCGTAGGCGGCAGTTCGTTGCTTTCGAACACCATGCGCAGCCGTTCCATGTTGCCCGAAAGCGCTGCTTCCTTCAGCTGGGCTTGCATGCGCTGCACAGGCTTTGGCAGATAGGACGTGCTGTAGAGCACCTGAGGCAACTCGGCGTTGTCCGGCGCAGGTGCTTTGGAACCTTCTGCGGCTGCCGGCTCCCCGGCTTCGGGCGTGGCGAGGTCTTCCGCCGGAATTGCGGGTGCATTTTCAGGCTCGGACGGCGCAACCGGAATTGTTTCCACCTGGACAGTCTTGGCGAAACCCGGGGCTGCGAGCGCTGTGCCCGCCAGAAGACCGGCGGCAAGAACCGCAGCCTGATAAATCCGACTCATGAAAGTTCCTCGTTTATCCGCACCTGCCGGTCCCCGTCGTATAACACTGGCACAAGCAGGCATCGCCCCGCGCCTTTCCTTAAACAATTCATGCGAGACTGAAAACATCGGGACTGGAATTTCCTCTTGTCTTGTCACGACGCCGCGGGGCCGCTATCGAGAGGTCCGTTCGCTTTAAAAGTAATATCAAGGGTCTAGAAAAGGACCGGCCGTGTCGTTTTTCGAATATGCACTGATCGGGTTTTTTGTTGGCATTATCACAACAGCCCCGGTTGGTCCTGTAAACATCATGGCCATTCAACACGCCGTGCACGGCGGGTTTCGACAGGGTGTCTTCGTGGGGCTGGGGGCTGTCGTTGCCGACACCATCTTTGCGGCTGCTGCGATTTTCGGCATCTCCGCGGTCACCAATTTCATCGAAGGCCAGTTCGACCTCATCGAGATCGTCGGCGGAGCTCTGCTGATTATTTTCGGCATCAAGATCTGGAACACCCATCCGCATCTGACCCGGAACGGCAATCCTAGAGAACATGGATTTTTGGCCGATGCCACCGCAGCCTTTTTCATGGCGATCACCAATCCGGGTGCAGTGCTTGCCTTCGTGGCGATATTTGGTGGTCTCGGAGATTATCGCCCTCAGATGGGGGATCATTTCGGCGCATTGGTGATGGTTGCCGGTGTCACGGCAGGGGCGACCACCTGGTGGGTGCTGGTCTCGGCGTCCGTTTCACACTTCAAGTCGCGTATAGACGATCTCTGGCTGGATCGTGCCAACCATATTGCCGGATTTCTGCTGGTCGTGTTCGGCGCGCTGATCTATCTCAAGCTGGCGCTCGAAGCGGCAGGCGTTGGGCTGATCACGTAGCACGAGCCAAGCGTAAATACACCTGAATCAAAAAGGCCGGGCAACCGGCCTCTTCAGAATGCGTGTCGTGAGCGTGCGTTTTACTGAAGTACGCGGTTCACGGTGTAGTCGCCCTGCAGGATTCGATCCGGCAGGCCTTCAGCCAATTTGGCCACGGCATCTTCACCATAGGCAGCAACCAGATCCGCAAGTGCAGTGAACATCGCCGCGTGAGCGACGGCGTCCGCATCTACACCATTGGCGATGGCTTCGGCCCAGGCGTCGGAAATGAAGCCGAGTGCAGCACGTCTGATGTCTTCGTCTTCAGCAAATTCGGCTTCCATTGCCGCGTCGGCGTAATCGTCGTTTATCATTCGCTTCCTTACCGGTCCTTCCCGAACGCAAGAGGGACAACTCCCGCGTGTTCCTGCCCCGAATCTTGAGTAATGATCCTAGCACGGCGAACCGCGCTGATAAGTAACCGTGAACGCAAACTTAACGGCCACCCACAAATTTGATTCAAAAGGTTAACCAACTCGTAACGATTTGAAGATTTCTGCGAAAATTACCGACCATAGCGACTGGTGACGTCGCTGATGATGACCTCGCCTTCGCTCAAGTACTGTCCCATTGCGAGACGGGCAGCCTCTGTGCACTCTCGGTAAGCAACTGAGAAACCACGATAACCCTGGTTAAATCGCTCAATGAACCTTCGGCGGCGATTCTCGTCCAGCGTTTCAGCGTCCAGGAAATCTTCCATGCGGTCACGCCAGCTCGGGTTATCGCTTTCCTTGCACAGCGGTCGCAGGAAATGCAGAGCTCCGAATATCTCCGACAGACGCATGAGTTGCTGTTCGTAAGGGGGCGCGTCGATCGCGGTTTCCTGCGCCGATACAACCTGCACCGGGCACATGGCCGCAAGGGCCAGAACAACAGCAGTCCGGGACAGGAAAACGTGCATTCGGCGTTTGATCATGGGCGGATCATGCTGAACCCGGCGCCGCACCGCAAGCACTATGGCAAGTTGATCCAAAGATTAGAGGTCTGGTTGCTTGGCTGAAGGGATAGGCAGGTGCCGCCGAATGCGGTCCGGCGTACCAGGTGTGGTCAACAGCCCGTCGAGATCTTCCAGGCCGACCCAGTCGAGCGCAGCGGCATCATCGGCGGCAACTGCAGTTCCCGATACATAAGGCCCACAAAAGACGGTCAGGATGAAGTGAGTGACGACACGGCCGTCATCATCTCGCTGGATGGAATCGAAGGTCTCGACAGGCTCGCCGATTGCAGCAGTGACACCGGTTTCCTCCAGCAGTTCCCGCGCGGCCGCTTCCTGAAGGGTCTCGCCAAGCTCGATCACTCCACCAGGCAAACTCCAGTGATCCTTGAAAGGAGGCCTGCCGCGCTTCACCAACAGGGCACGGCCATCACGATGGCACAGGACACTGACACTGGCGCGTGGCGCTTCCGGATAAAACCTGGACATGGAACCTCGGCGGACGGAAAGACGGCTGATTCTGCCCGGGCACAATAAGCCCCAAGGCGTTATGCGAACAGAGCGTCGATTTCCGCCTGTGCGCCTTCGCCTTCGTGCTGCGTCGCTTCGGGTTCCACATGGCCGTGGATGACGGCGCCGGCAACGGCTATCAGCGGCTTGATTTCGTTCGTGGCCCGGTCGGCAATGTCAGTCGCAATCATTGCGGGATCCGGTGTCTCGCGCAGCTGGTCTTGAATCTTGCCCACGAGCCTGTTTATGCCCGCAACCTGTTTTTCCAGGTGTTCGCGCAAGAAGTTAGGGGCGGCATGATAGGCCATGATGGCCAGGTTCTTGTCCTTGAAACTCGAGTTCTCGAAATGGCCCTCATAGTCGAGCGGCTCCCACTCCAGAACATCTTCGGCGCAATCCGGCATATCCGGAAGCATTTCCAGAAGCATCATGACTTCATTGAAATGATTGAGATAATCGGTCGCCAAACCGGTTTGGGGATTAATGTTTGCCTGTTCCAGCCTTTCGGCTGCCAGCTCCCCGGCGCCCAAAACTGGATGCAAACATTCCATACCGGTCCCCCTGTTATTGACTTGGGGCCTACGGTACTTCTTTTTTATTTCCAATTGCCTAACTTGGCGGAACCCTGTTTGCCCCGCTTCAGGGGCCCCAACCGGAGAAAAACGATGTGCGGCCGCCTGGCTCTGACGACACCACCGGACGCTGTGCGCAGCTTCTTCGACTATGTCGATCAGCCCAATTTTCCGCCGCGATACAACATTGCGCCAACCCAGCCGCTGGCCATCGTGCGGCAGACGCTCGACGGCACACGCCGCTTTCATCTTGTGCGTTGGGGCTTGATGCCGCCCTGGGTCAAGGACCCGGCAAGCTTCACGCTTCTGATCAATGCCCGGGCGGAAACAGCATCGCAAAAACCGTCGTTCCGCAATGCCATGCGTCATCACAGGTGCCTCGTGCCGGCGTCCGGCTTTTACGAGTGGCGTCGCACGCCGGAAGGCAAGCAGCCTTTCTGGATCCGACCGGCGGAGGGCGACGTCATGGGCTTTGCCGGCCTTTGGGAAACCTGGTCGGATCCCGATGGCGGTGACATCGACACGGGTGCAATCCTGACGATCCAGTCCAACCGGATGATGTCTGCGATCCATCACCGCATGCCGGTGATCCTGAAACGGGAAGATTTCGGAACGTGGCTGGATGTTGCCAACGTCGACAGGCGTGAAGCCGAAAAGCTGCTGCAGCCGGTAGAAGACGATTTTCTGGTCGCGACGCCGGTTTCCAACCGGGTGAACAAGGTCGCCAATGACGATGCTGATGTGCAGCGCGAGATATCGCCGGAAGAAATGTCGGTGCCCTTGAAAAAGGTTGCCAAGCCGTCAGCCGCGGAGAAATCGCAGGAGGACAAGAACCAGCTCGATCTGTTCTGAACCGTCGCAGGCATCAGAATTGCCGTGCAAAAGTCGGCTCATGGCTGTAGGGCAGGGGCGCAGCCGCAAGGATGGATCATGAGCAACGACGACACGCCTGAATTTGAGCTAGACGAGGCCTTGGAAGACGACGCATCGGAGAACGAAGCGTTGGCCGAAGCCTATAATCGAGGTCTCGCCCTGCAGAAATCGGGCGATCTGGCAGGTGCCGCGCAGGCCTATCGCGAAGCCCTTGCGCTGGATCCGGACGACCCGGGCGGCGTCAGCATTCGTCTGGCGGCAATCGGCGCGGAAGCCGCCCCCCAGAAAATGCCGGATGCCTATGTCGCGACCCTATTCGATCAGCACGCAGATGTGTTCGACGACATTCTGGTCGATGAGCTCGGTTACTGCGTGCCTCTGCTGGTTCGCGATCTCGTCCAGAAGCTTGAGATTGGCCCATTCGATCGATTGCTCGACCTTGGCTGCGGCACGGGTCTTACAGGTATGGCTCTTGCCGATTGCACGGGCCACCGGACCGGCGTCGATCTCTCCGAGCGGATCGTTGAACTTGCCTACGACCGGGAAGTCTATGACGACCTTTATGTGGGCGAGGCCGTCGCATTCCTTGAGGAGTTCGAGGAAGACGACGGCTCTCGTCCCGGCTGGGACATGATCGCGGCAACCGACGTGTTTCCCTATCTGGGGGCGGTTGAACCATTTCTTGCCGGTGCAGTTGACCGTCTGAAACCGGGCGGTTACCTGGCTTTCTCCACCGAAACCCTGTCTGACGAAGCACTTGAAGGGCGTCCCTACATGGTCGGGCCGAAAAGCCGGTTTGCGCAGGGGGAAGGCTATATTCGCTCATCTCTGGATGCGGCGGGCTTCGACATTCTCGCGATGGACCCCATCACCGTTCGTCTCGAGGACGGAGACCCAGTCCCCGGGCACCTTGTGATTGCGCGGCTGCGCTAGAGCCCATGCGCTGAAGAGCATCTCTTCGGCTCGACATTCAACGGGAAGGCCAAGGATCATCTGCCGTTCCATCATGGCCGATGGCACGGCAGACTATCGCCTTTCCGTCAGTCAGCCCTTTGCATGCGCAGATAGGGTTCACCGTCGGACGTTCGCTTGACGGCGACACCGTCACCGTTGATCAGAACGACGACCCGGCTGCGAAAAGCAGAAAAACTGTCGAAGGTGACCACATCCACGGGCGTGTCGAACTTGATGGTCACCCGGTATTGGCCTGCAGGACCAACCCGTGTCAGCGACAGCACCTCTCCTTCGAAAGGCTGCTTCATGTAGGTGCCCGAGACACGGTTGCCGACGGCAAACTGCATCTGGTTTGGTCTGGCGGCTGTCGCGGATACGGTGTTCCAGTCCTTGAAGCCGTATTGGGCGGACAGGAGTTCGAGCGCCTGGCTGTGGGAGATATCCTGCCCCTTGGCAGCTAGCGCGGCGCGCAGGCGCTTGGCCTGTGCTTTGAGATTGGCAACGCTGGGCAGCGTCATGGGATTACCTTTCCAAGAAAGGCAGGCGGTAAGGTGTTCGCCAATTGGCGGCGACCCTTCATGGGGCCCGCGTTGCCATCAGCCTGCACTGTCTCGTGAAGGTCGATCAAAGCTGCAAGATGTCTTGCGCAAGGGAATTCACCATGGCCGAAGCCTGCGGGCGGCCGGTTCCCTCAAACCGGCGCAAGGCATACGCCCCGGCTCCAGGTCTGTCAACACGGCAAAAAGAAAGCCGCTGGCGCGGCTTCAAGGAGAGGGAGGTTAAGATGAAACACCCGGCGGTTCTTACCGCCTGAGTTCGACCGCGCCCCGTCGGACGCAGAAGGGTGATTGCCCTGAATTGGGGGCAGGGCAATCGCGGAGACGGGCAAGCCCGCCGCCGCAGGTTTTCCGAGGGAGGGGTGTCCCCGGAAACAGATCAGGCGTGGACCAGCCGCTTCAGGAGTTCGACTTCCTGTGCAAGGGCCTTGTCCTTGGACACCATGTCCTCGATCTTGCGGACCGCATGCAGCACGGTGGTGTGATCACGGTTGCCGAACCGCCGGCCGATTTCCGGCAGCGAGCGTCCGGTCATCACCTTGGCGATATACATCGCGATCTGGCGCGGACGGACCAATGTGCGCGCCCGGCACGACGACAGGAGATCCGCCTTGGTAACGCTGAAATGCTTGCACACCACCTGCTGGATCTCTTCCACCTTGATGGAGCGCGGCTCGCCGATCCGCACCAGGTCGTGCAGGGTCTTTTCCGCCAGGTCCATCGTCACCGGCTGTTTCGTAAGCTGGTTGTGAGCGAACAGGCGATTGAGAGCGCCTTCCAGGTCGCGGGCCGAAGCGATCACGTAGCGGGCAATGTAGTCGGCTACATCTTCGGGAACGGAGAAGCCCGGATGTGTGCGGCGCGCCGCGGTGATCCGCTTCTTCAGGATGTCGTGGCGCAGCGCATAATCGGTTGACTGGATGCCGACGACTTCACCTTTCTGGATCCGGTAGCGCAATGCATCGCCAAGCGTATCGAGGTCTTCAGGGGAGCGGTCGGCTGCCATGATGATCTGGGTCGGCGACTCCATGAGCAGTTCCAGCGTCTTGCTGAACTCGTCCGCGGCCTGCTTGCCATGCAGGAACTGGAGATCGTCAACCAGGAGCAGGTCGATGGAGCGCATTGCCTGGCGCAGCACCGGGAAGGCCGGCGTTCTGAGAGCAGGCACCAGGTGGTACATGAAGAATTCAGCCGACAGATAGGCAACCTGCCGTCCCGTCTTGCGAGCTTCGGCCGCCGCTGCTTGCAGCAGGTGGGTCTTGCCGATGCCGGTGGACGAATGGATATAGAGCAAGTCCAGCGTGCCCTGGTGGCCGGCAGCCATCTGGCGCACGGCGGCACAGGCAAGGCTGTTCGAGGCGCCTTCGGCAAAGGTGTCGAAGGTCAGCTTCGGATTGAGAGACGCACCGTTCAGGAATTCGGCCGCCGCATCCTCGTTGCTGTCCGCAAGGCACGGAATGACCGACATGCCATGGGACGCGCCGAATTGAGGCGTGCTGCTGAAGGGGCCGGGACGGCCGCTGATCCGCCGGGCGGAGATCGCCTTGGGGGCAAGACCGACATTGAGTTGACGGGGACGCAGAGCACCGCGAACGGTCAGCTCGATACGGTTGATATCGTCCTGCTCGCGTTTCCAGAGGCCGACGAGCTGCTTCTCGTAGTTGTTCTGGATCCAGTTTTTCAGGAAGCGGGTGGGCACCGACAGGCGGACTGCATCGCCCGTGGTTTCTTCGTGGTTTACTCTGCCGAACCAGTTGGAAAATACATCGTCACCGAGCTCGTTTCTCAGTTCCTTTTTCACACGATCCCATTGATCCGAACCAGCTAAGTTCTGAACCTGCATTGTGGCCTCCATTGGAGGGACCGTTTGGAACCGCTCCCCCCCTGTGCACTGTCTATGAGCAACGACGTTCCGCCTCGCTGCCCGTTTCTTTCGTTAGGTCTTTTGCCCATTTTGGGTCTCCAGACCGGATGGCTTATTAGCGCCTATGAAACACCATTAACCTTTTGCTTACCATATTTACAAATAGCTTATTTTTATGAGGTCATAGACGTTTCATATTGTAATTTTTGTAGATGACGGGCGCTGCGCATGTAAATTTTACATAGCGAATCTTGCGTTTCGTCATCGTCAGGACATGCCGCAAGTCCCGACTCAGTTGTTCTCCTGTTGCTGTTTCCGCTCTGCCTGTGAGCTTGAAGACGATTTTAGGAAAAAATTAACTTTTCAGGATTTTTTCTGCGAGTTTTCAAAAGGACGCTGTCAAATTAAGAAGTTTAGCCAAGGAAAAAGCCGGCTTAAATCGAAAGATCATGTCGTTTATGACAGGGGTGCGTACGCGCCGGTTCTCCCGTCACATGGTCACTGAATCGGCAAACGTCCCACCTAACCGGTCTGTCAGGTCCGTATGGTGGTGGAAGCTGGGGAAAATGGGGCGCCTGAAAACAGGCTTTATGACCGGCAAAACCAGAACCCGGGCCTGGTTGCCGTTCCCGTAAACTGCTGACAGATCAGGATCCTGGCCGTATCAATGCATACGTTGATGGGGCGTCGTATTTGGCAGATCGAACGAACCTTATCCCCAGCACCGAAGAAACTTCGGCAACATGCCAGTTTTGACAATTGATCCCTTGAGGCTGTTGCGGGCGGGGCAGGCCTCCTCGGCACTAGGTGCTTTTACATAGCTGAGACCTGGCGCCTTCCAAGTAGAGATCAGTAAATCACGAAGTTCGGCTACGCCGACGTGGCGAAACCGGCTTGGGGTGCGCCGGCTCCGCAGCTTGTCAGCTCAAGTTGTCGTCTTGAAAACATTCGCAACAGTCGAGAACAGATTGTTTCTGTTCGTGTGCACATCTATCGGAAACTTTGGGCCGGTGTTCTCCCAGATGGGCGCGTCGTTGGGCAGGCCGGGACCCCGTTGCACCGAAACGAGGCCAAAGCCGTCGTTGTCCCAGTATCCGTTCGGGAAACCGGGCGCAGGCGGACCGCCCCACCAGGTGTAGATGTTGGGGGCTTCAGGCTGGTTCCACAGTTCATCGCAATATTCGAAGTAGTAAAGCCCGATACAAAGCGGATGAGCAAAGGCCTGAGGCAGCATTTTCTGCGCAACTTGCGCCGCCTTGCTGCAGGTCTGATCGTCGGCATAAATGGTTCCGGGGTTGTTCGGGTCCCGGTGACTGGTTGCCGGCATGCCCCACTCGGTGAAGAGAACGGGTTTCAACGCCTTTGGCGGCAGGCTGCCGTAGTCCTTGAAGATGCTTTCAAAGGTCTCGGTCTGGTAGGTGTTGACGCCCCAGAAGTCGATGCTCGGGCAGTTCTCCATGTAGGAGGACGCCTTCAGGGGAATGTTCGGGTCGTCGTGGGTGGCCATGCCGGCCAGCTTGCCAGGAGCTTCTTCCTTGACGATGGCGGCCATTTTCTCCACCTGGCCCCACCAGAAAGTGGCCCATTCCGGATTGTTGTAGCAAACGTCGGCGCCGTCCTGTTCGTTCTGAATGGTGAACCCCATCACCGCCGGATGATCTGCTACGGATCTGACGGTCTCCCGCAGGACATTCGTCCAGTAGTCGATCTCTACCTGTGAGGCCTGGTCGTATTGGGTCTTCCAGAACATCGTGGCAGGCAAGGGGATGCCGACCAGGACAGACCGGCGCATCTTTGCTTCTGGCGGAGCAGACTTGTCCCAGGCCAGGTCCAGAAAATTCTTATGCGTGAAATAGTGACCGTTGTCCCAGGGGGAAGGGAAGGTTCCGTTGCCTTCCAGCTGCCGTGACAGCATGCAGTAGACCCGCAGTGCATTGTTGTGGAGGTTCCTGAAATTGGGGAAGTCGCGGGACAGCAAGGGTGACCAGCTGGAAATGAAAGTGGAGCCTGCTTCGAAGTCGTCCCAATACCAGTCACCCAGGGCGGGGGCATAGGAGTTGGAACCGTTGATTGGGGCCGGGGAATAGCAGACCCCTTTCAATTTGACCTTCTCGGTCGTGGGCTGTTGTCCGTCTTCGGTGAGTTCGCAGTAAAGATTTGCGGTTCCATTGCTGTCGACGGAACATGTCCATTTGGTTGTCGTCATGGTGGGTCGCCTGAAATAAAGGGTTTTTGCGGAAGTCTTGCGCTCAGAAATGAGATACTTTTTCGTGCAATCTCACAATTATGCAACCAAAGAGTGCTGAATAAAGCTTTAAGAATACATCCCTCATTGAAGCGGATTTGGAATGCAGGCCACGCTGGCAAAGCCGCTTTGACAAGAGAGGTTCGGACAGCAAAAAAATGCCGGCGCTTTTGGCACCGGCACTTCTTGTTTGTCGATATCTGCCGATGACCGGCTTTCAAACGTGCGGACGTAATGTCTGCCTTCAAGAGCAGGCGAAGCGCCCTAGAGAACGCGGCCCGGGTTCAACAGTCCCTTGGGGTCGAATGCGTCCTTGATCCGCTTCATGAGATCCAGCTCAATCCCCTGCTTGACGTCCTTCAGGAGATCGCGCTTGAGGCGGCCGATGCCATGCTCTGCGGAGATGCTGCCGCCGAACTCGCCGACGATGCCATGAACAATGGTGTTCATCTCATCCCATTTCGCCAGGTAGTCTTCCTTGTCGGCGCCCACCGGCTGGCTGACATTGAAGTGGATGTTGCCGTCGCCGATATGACCGAACGGAACAGGCCGGCATCCGGGCACGAAGTCCTCTACCGCGGCCATGGCCTTGTCCAGGAAGTCCGGGATCGAGGCAACTGGCACGGAAACGTCATGCTTGATCGAGCCACCCTCGGGCTTCTGCACTTCCGACATGCCGTGGCGGATGTGCCAGAAATCCTGAACCTGGGTCAGGTTCTGGGCAAAGGCGGCGTCTTCCACCAGGCCTTCTTCAAATGCTTCGCCGAGAATGCTCTCCATCAGGTCCCGCACCGGAAAGGCTTCAGAACCACTGGACAGCTCCATCAGCACGTACCAGGCATGTTCGCCCTCGAGCGGGTCTCGTGCGCCTTCCAGGTGGCGCAGGCAGAATTCGACGCCAACGCGCGGCATGATTTCAAAGCCGGTCAGAACCGGCCCGGCCTGTGCCTTGGCAAGGGTGAACAGCTTGAGGGCGGCGTGCGGGTCCGGCAGGCCGACAAAAGCGGCCTCCAGCTTCTTGGGCCTGGGGAAAAGTTTCAGCGCTGCGGCTGTAATGATGCCCAGAGTGCCTTCACCACCGATAAATAATTGTTTCAAATCATAACCGGTATTGTCCTTGCGCAGGGTTCTGAGACCGTTCCAGATCTCCCCTGTCGGCAGCACCACCTCGAGGCCCAGAACCAGATCGCGCGTGTTGCCATAGGCCAGAACGGCGGTGCCGCCCGCGTTCGTGGAAATGTTGCCGCCGATCTGGCAGGAGCCCTGAGCCCCGAGCGCAAGCGGGAACAACCTGTCGACGTTTTCAGCTTCATTCTGAAGCGTCTCCAGCACCACACCGGCCTCGGCCGTAATGGTGAAGCCGGCCGGATCTACCGCACGAACCTTGTTGAGGCGTGACAGCGAAAGGACGATTTCATCCCCGGTTTCCTGCGGAATCTGGCCACCGACAAGGCCGGTGTTGCCGCCTTGCGGCACGACCTTGAGATCGTTCTGATACGCATAGGTCATGACGGCGCTCACCTCTTCGGTGCTGCCCGGGCGCAGCACCATGGGAGTGACGCCCTGATACAGGTCGCGCCATTCGGTGAGGTAGGGAGCCTGGTCGTCCGGACTTGTCAGAACGTTGGCTGCGCCGATCATCTCGGCGAAGCGGTCGGCATGGGCAGTACGCTCCATGAGCGGGGTCCTCGTGAAGTTTGACAGTAAAATTCGGGCGCCAACATAGTGTCTGAAAGCGCTGGCGTCGACGGTTCATTCCGTCACCGTGTCTCTTGAAGGAACAAACCCCTTGTGCCATAGGAAGCCAGCCCGCTGGGGTGGTATTGGAATTCTTTCGGAGACGACGATGGCGGAAACGCGCGGACTGATGAATGGCAAACGCGGCCTGATCATGGGTGTGGCGAACAACAAGTCAATTGCCTGGGGCATTGCCAAAGCACTGGCCGACGCGGGAGCTGAACTGGCTCTGACCTACCAGGGTGATGCGTTGAAGAAGCGCGTGGAGCCACTGGCAGACCAGTTGAACGCGATTGTTGTCGGCCATTGCGACGTGACCGATGGCGCCTCCATCGATGCGGTCTTCAAGACGCTGGAAGACAAATGGGGCAAGATCGATTTTCTCGTCCATGCCGTTGCCTTCTCCGACAAATCCGAATTGACCGGCCGTTTCGTCGATACGTCTTCCGATAACTTCGCCCGCACCATGGACATTTCCTGCTACTCGCTGACGGCTGTCACCCAGCGCGCCGAGAAGCTGATGCCCGACGGCGGCTCCATTCTGACGCTGACCTATTACGGCGCCGAGAAGGTTATGCCGCATTATAATGTCATGGGCGTTGCCAAGGCCGCGCTGGAAACCAGCGTAAAGTATCTGGCGATGGACCTCGGCCCGCAGAACATTCGCGTCAACGCGATTTCTGCCGGACCGATCAAGACGCTGGCTGCCTCCGGTATCGGCGACTTCCGCTACATTCTGAAGTGGAACGAATACAACTCTCCTCTGCGCCGCACGGTGACGATCGAGGAAGTCGGCGACAGCGCGTTGTTCCTGGTGTCAGACCTCGGCCGTGGTGTTACCGGCGAGATCCAGCACGTCGACTGCGGCTACAACATTGTCGGCATGAAGGCGGTGGACGCCCCGGACATTTCCGTCGTCAAGGATTGACCGTTTCGAATGGCCGGTTTCACACCGGCCATTTTCATATTGTCCGGCCCCGCCCGCCAGGGGTGATCCCGCATACCGGAAACTGAAATGACATCTGTGCTGAGTGCCCCGAAATCCGACCTGCTGCCCAGGCTGCACGATCCGGAGTTCCTGATCTTTGTCCGCCATGGCCAGACGGACTGGAACTTCGAAGGGCGCATGCAAGGGCAAAGGGACATTCCGCTGAACGACACGGGGCGCGGCCAGGCCAGCGGCAATGGCACGCGTCTCAAAGCGTTTCTGGAGCAGGAGATGATCGATCCCACCGGTCTGGATTTCGTATCCTCACCGCTCCACCGCACACGGTCGACAATGGAGTTGCTACGCCAGTCCATGAACCTTCCGGTGGAGGCCTACCGCCTTGAAGACCAGCTCAAGGAGATCACCTTCGGCGACTGGGAAGGCTTCACGCTGGAAGAACTGGCAGAGGAAGAGCAGGATCTGATCCTGCAGCGCCGCGCCGACAAGTGGGGCTTCGTTCCCCCCAAGGGCGAAAGCTACAAGATGTTGGCCGAGCGCATCGGGCGCTGGCTGGTGACTGTTGATCGGCCTTCGGTCGTCGTGTCGCATGGAGGCGTCTTCCGCGTTCTGCGCGGCTTGCTGGAAGGGCTGGACACGGTTTCCGTTCCCAAGCTGGATGTGCCGCAGGACAAGGTCTTTGTCTGGCGTAAGGGCGCTTTCGAGATCGTTTGACAGCCCCTTCGTCGGCGTTCGGTCGTAGTTTGCGACAAGCTGTTGCAGGTCTGCATGCGAGAAAGATCTGTCTGCGGAACTCGCCAATCCGGTCTTGAAACAAGCCGGAACCAATCTGCCATATCAAAGATCTGCGGTATGCCTCCATTGGCTCAGTAGATACCCTGGGCATACAGAGAAATCTTCGCTTTTGCGACAACGCTATTGGCGGCTTGCCCCATGAGGGTGGCGTAATTCGTGAGCGTCGCACGGTCGGCCTTCTGCTTGTTGGTGCAGACAAAGGTCATCACACTTCCCCATTCCCGTTCCGGCTCATAGCCGAACTTGCTCAGGCCATAAAGCTCACGCCCTGTCACGATGAAGAAGCCGCGTCCGTAATCGTAAATTTCACCCGGATTGCGGATTTTGGTAACGAGGCAGAATTTCTTGTGGGTGTGAATCGCCCCCAGGATCCAGCAGTCGTTGATGCACACCGACCAGCGGGCAAGCTTCTGGACATTGATCGGAAGACCGGGGGTCAGGTTGAAATGCGTCGGGTCTTCCAGGTTGAAGCGCCGGTAAAGCTGTTGGGTCTGCGCCAGTCTCCCGACATACATCTCGCCACCGGAACGGGCGACCTTGTCATAGACGGCCCACGCGGTGTGTCTTGATATGTGTGACAGGCTGATCTTGCTGTTTGCATCTCCAGGTGATTCAAATTGGGTCCGGTTAGTGTCCCAGGGGTTCTGCCTCAGCTCGTTCAGCTCATAGTGATTGTAGGAAAGTGTCAGTAGATCCTGATCGAAAGCGGTTCTTGAATACGTCATTTCGGTTTCCTCTGGTACAACGGGCCATGAGCGTTTGCTGTTCGAAATGTACGCATGTGAAGGCCGCTTTACGTGTGACCTTGGGCACTGCAAAGGAGCCCCCGACCATCCGTGCCTCGGGCTTGTCCAGTGACGGTGATCGGGCGAAGCAGCTGCGGCGTAGATGTTTACAGCGATTGCGAGGGAACCTGGAGACAATCCGGGTCAGGTGCCGTGTCCGCCAATGAATTTTATAGCGAACTGCCAAGCTTTTCAGATTTCAGCACGGTCGGGGATCTGGCCGATTACCGGCCGGTGCCGGACGACTGGTACGTTCTTGCTGCCGACATAGTCCGCTCCAGCGATGCGGTCGCACAAGGCCGGTACAAGGAAGTCAACATGGTTGGCGCCGCGGTGATCGCCGCGGTGTTGAACCGGATTGGCAGCGACCGTGTACCGTTTGTCTTCGGGGGAGACGGCGCAATGCTGGTCGTGTCCGAACACGATGTCGAGGCAGCCAGCGACGCGCTGGCCGGTGTTGTCGGTCTGGCGCGCCAGGTCATGGAACTGGAGCTGCGCGCCGCTGCGATTCCGGTCGCTCATCTGCGGGATCTTGGAGGCGACGTCCGTGTGCGCAAGTACCAGCTCAGCCCGGGCAATCACCTGGCCATGATCCTGGGGGAGGGCCTGGCCGTCGCGGACAATATTCTGAAAGATCCGGAAAAAGCACGGCCGTTTGAGATCTCTCTCCCCGATGCCGCGTTACCGCCGCTCGACGGGCTTTCCTGCAGATGGGAACCGCTTCCTTCACGAAACGGACACATCGTTTCCCTGATCGTCAAGCCGACCGGACGTATTCCAATGCAGGATGTCCTGCGGGGGCTGGCCGATAAACTCGGCTATGATCCCTCGAGGGATGACAGCCGGATGAGACTGGCGGACAAGACGCGTCTTCGTTTTCGCTTTCCGCCAACCGGTACGCGTCATGAGGTGCGCCTCGGTTCTCCGGGAAAAGACTTCCGCGGATGGGCAAAGGCGTTGCTGGAGGCGATGGTCTTCGTCATCAGCTATCACACGGGCTGGCGCATCGGCCCTTTTGACCCGAAACGATACTTTCCCGAACTTGGCCTCAACACTGACCATCGCAAGGTCGGCGACAGCCTGCAGCTCGTGCTGGATCTGACACCGGAGCAGTTTGCAGGGGTCGAAGACTATCTGAAAGCTGGCTATGCCGCCGGGGATCTGGTGTTCGGGCTGCATGTGTCCACGTCCGCCCTGATGACCTGCTTTGTCGAGGATATCGGCAAAAGCCGGCATATCCATTTCGTCGACGGGGCTGACGGCGGGTTTTCTCTGGCAGCTGCCGAATTCAAGAAACGGCAGGCGAACATGGTGCCGAAGGCGGTCGGTCAGGCCTGACTGCGCAGCGGGCCGTGTCGTTCCAGGGCGGGCATCGGGTGTGCAAAATTCTGTTTCAGAATCATCATCGCAAGGTCGCTGTCGGGAACGGCCTTTGATATGAGGAACCCTTGGATGACGTCGCACCCGTGGCGTTTCAGCCAGTCACGCTCGGCTTCGGTTTCCACACCTTCGGCAAGGACACTGATGTCGAGGCTCTTGGCAAGATTGATCAGCGCACTGGTGAATTTCTGCAGGGCGGGATCGGCATCGACGCCGGAAATGAAGCTCCTGTCGATCTTGACCCGGTCAACCTTCAAATCGCGCAGGCTCGAAATGCTTGAATGGCCGGTTCCAAAGTCGTCCAGTTCGATGAAGAACCCCAGTTCCGACAGGCGGGCGATATTCTGCTTGATGGGGGCGGCCGTGATTTCGTCGATCATCACCGCTTCCAGGATTTCCAGGCTGACATCTGCAGGCTGAAGTCCCAGGTCAAGTACCTGCCTGTGGAGCGCATCCACTGCCTTTGCGCTTGTCAGCAGACTGGCGGTCACGTTCAGGCCCAGATGTATGGCTGGCCTTGTCTTGCCGCTCAGGCTGGCGGCAAACTTCAGCGCCCGGCTGCGCACGGCCTCCTCGATCTCCTCCAGATACCCGACTTCCATTGCGGCGGGCAGGAAAGAGCCTGGATACCGGATCTCGTCTTCATCAATCCACCGGGCGAGGGCTTCTGCGCCGACAACTTCGCCCGTGTGAATATTCACCTGCGGTTGGAACCAGGCAACGATATTGCCGTTCTTGAGCGCATTCTGCAGCTCTTTGGCAATCTCGTCGCTTTCCTCGAAGGCAGCGCGCATTGCCGGGGTGAAGCGATCGAACTTGCGCGGCCCCTTTTGCTTGGCCGCCCTCAGGGCCAGAGCCGCATCGGTCAGCAAATGATCGAAGACCTGCTCGCCCGGACTGCTGATGAAGATGCCCGCATTCGCCTCGATCGCCGATCTGTTGTTGCCGATGATCCGGTCGGTCGCAATTTCCTGGAGAAGTGTGAACGCCAGTTGCTCGAACTGCGCCGCCTTCTTGAGGCGTGGACGCAGAAACAGGAACTCCGTTCCGCCAGTCCGGCACAGGAAGTCTTCCGGTTCCGCGTGCTGGGTCAGCTGTTCGGCCACCTGGCGCAGAAGTGAATCGCCGTTGTGGTCCCCGAACCGGTCGTTCACCTTCTTGAACTGGCGCAGGTCGATCAGGATCGCACCCGTGCGCGTTCCCGGCTCTGCCGGTGGCAGGTTGCGTATCGTATTCAGAAGGGCGCGGCGGTTCGGCAGTCCGGTCAGGGGATCGTGAAATCCGAGATTTTCAAATTCCTGCTGCGTCCGGTCGGCAAGTGCGCGCGACAGGGCGATGGCGATTGCAAAGGCCGCAACAATGACCAGTCCGCCGACAAGACCGGCAAGTGTTACGGCAAACAGTGTCTCGGATCGCTGCCTCTGCAGGTCCATCAGGAGATAGTCGACGGTGGACTGCCAAAGGTCGAACGCGGCACTGACCAGGGCCGGCTGCATCTCCACCACGGGCAGGGCAATGACATCCGCCCCCTTTGAGGCGGTGATTGTGGAAGAGAGCAGTTTCGAGCCTGCGGTCTGAAAGGCGACGTTCGTTGTCCGGAAGGCTCTCGCCTGTTTTTGCAGCAAATCGGCTTGCTCACCGGTCAGGTCGTTAAAGTAATCAACCGTGTCCCGCGACGCCCCGTCGGCGGCTATCTTGTACTGGCCTCCCTGCACGGGGATCAGCATCTTGTCCCAGACATTGATCTCGCCCCGGCTGGAAATGCTTTTCGCATTGCTTGCCATGATCGCGGATTCGATCACGACGGTCGGCATGGTGTCGGTGATCAGATGCGGAAGTTTTGCGGTCTCGAAAGATGAAGTCGAACTCAGCCTGGTGACCTGGGAGATCATCGAGGCGAGGATACGGGCCTGCCGAAGCGCGAGCGGAATGTTGCCTTCGTTCAGGAAGGTGTCGAGTGGCTGAACGAGGTCGGCGGAAAGCTCATCTCCCCCGAGTGTTTCCAGGCGTTCGCGCAGTTGGACCGGCGTCTCCCTGATCTTGCCGGTGAGCGCTTTCTCCTGCATCAGCGGCCCGAGTGCCTCGATCAGGTGCAGCCCGGCCAGGCTGTGGTCGATCGAGTTGACCTTCTCGAATTTATTATGAAACCAGAGTGAGGCAAAGAGCAGGCTGGGTGCCAGCAGAAATACGATCAGTCCAGTCAGCCAGCCCCTGATCCGCAACGTTTTGCCTCTTGGTGTTTATTAGATCCCAACGTGTAATAACGGTAGAGGTTTAAGGATTAGCAAATCAAGGGTCGAATTTTTGCGAACGGTTCGCGCGATTTCCTAGGTCGTTAATTCAAGACACCGTGAAACGCGTACCAAGGACGCCAGCTTCCATTCGAAATCTACTTGTCTTTAATTTTGACAAGGGTGGTGGACGAATGGACTTGCCAAAAATACCTGTATTCCCGGCTGCGGGCTTGAGCTTGCGGGCGCGATGGCGTATCGCTCGGCGCCTGACAGTTCAATTGCAAGCCTCGGTCACCGTTCATGTCGCATAACAGTTTTGGTCATCTTTTCCGGGTCACCACCTGGGGCGAAAGCCACGGTCCCGCTATCGGTTGCGTGGTGGACGGCTGCCCGCCGCTCATTCCCCTGAGGGAAACCGATATTCAGGGCTTCATGAACAAGCGCAAGCCGGGCCAGTCCCGCTTCACCACGCAGCGGCGCGAGCCGGATGAAGTGAAGATCCTGTCCGGCGTCATGGTTGACGAGGACGGTATCCAGAAAACGACCGGGACGCCGATTTCGCTGTTTGTCGAAAACACCGACCAGCGCTCCAAGGACTATTCGGAGATCAAGGACCGGTTCCGTCCCGGCCATGCCGATTTCACCTATGACGCGAAATACGGCATCCGCGACTATCGTGGCGGTGGACGGTCCTCGGCGCGCGAAACCGCCATGCGCGTTGCCGCCGGGGCCGTCGCACGCAAGGTGTTGCAGGGCGTAACCGTTCGCGGCGCTTTGGTGCAGGTTGGACCGCACAAGATCGACCGGGCTAACTGGGACTGGGCGGAAGTCGATAACAACGCCTTCTTTTCTCCGGACGCAAAGGCCGCCGCATTCTGGGCGGACTACCTGGACGGCATCCGCAAGGCCGGGTCTTCCGTCGGTGCCGTCATCGAAGTCGTTGCCGAAGGTGTCCCCGCCGGTTGGGGCGCGCCGATCTACGGCAAGCTGGACACGGATCTTGCTGCTGCGATGATGTCGATCAATGCGGTCAAGGGGGTCGAGGTCGGCAACGGGTTCGATGCCGCAAGCCTGACCGGTGAAGACAATGCAGACGAGATCCGTCTTGATGATGTCGGCCGGCCCGTGTTCCTGAGCAACAATTCCGGCGGCATTCTGGGCGGGATCTCCAACGGCGATCCCTTGGTTGTCCGGTTCGCGGTCAAGCCGACGTCATCGATCCTCACCGAGCGCAAGTCGATCACCAGCAAGGGTGAAGAGGTCAACGTCATGACGAAGGGCCGGCATGACCCTTGCGTCGGCATTCGCGCAGTGCCGGTCGGCGAAGCGATGATGGCTTGCGTTCTGGCGGACCATTTCCTGCGTCATCGCGGCCAGATCGGCTGACGGGCAGCTTCGCAGCGTTACAACTCGTTACAATTCCGGAAGGCAAGGGCCATGGACCTTGTCCGTCATCTCTCTAGTTTTATCTCCAGCATGACGTCTCATGCATTTCAGGGAGTAATGACATGAATGAAATGACGCCTGTGCGCCGTATGACGGCAAAGGACTTTCCTCAGGAGCTTCTGGATCTTTATGATTTCTACGCGCATGGAAAGATTACCAAGCGCGAGTTCATGAACGGGGCAGCAAAATTCGCGGTTGGTGGACTGACGGCGGCCATGCTGCTGGATCAGCTTTCGCCCAATTATGCGCTGGCACAACAGGTTGCTCCCGATGATGCGGGGATCGTCACCGAACGCATCACTTACCCGTCACCAAACGGCCATGGCGAGGTCAACGGTTATCTGGTGAAGCCCGCAGGTGCGACCGGCAAGCTTCCGGCGGTGCTGGTCGTGCATGAGAACCGCGGTCTCAATCCATATATCGAGGATGTCGCGCGCCGCCTCGGCAAGGCCGGGTTCATGGCGCTGGCGCCGGACGGACTGACCTCGGTCGGCGGTTATCCGGGTAGTGACGATCAGGGCCGCGAATTGCAGCGTACGGTCGATGGCACCAAGCTGATGAACGATTTCTTCGCCGGCTTCGAGTATCTCCTCAACAGTGACGACAGCACCGGCAAGGTTGGGGCGGTTGGTTTCTGCTACGGCGGCGGTGTGGTCAATGCAATTGCGGTCGCCTATCCGGAGCTTGCCGCGGGCGTGCCTTTCTACGGACGTCAGCCGGATCCTGCGGATGTCTCCAAGATCGAAGCGCCCCTGATGCTGCAATATGCCGAGCTGGACGAGCGTATCAATGCGGGCTGGCCGGCGTATGAGGAAGCTCTTAAGGCCAACGGCAAGACCTACGTGGCGCATATGTATCCGGGCGTGAACCACGGCTTCCATAACGACACGACACCGCGCTACGACGAAGAGGCTGCAAAGCTCGCAGAGCAGAGAACCGTCGACTTCTTCAAGGAAAACCTGATGTAGGGTTGCCTGGGTCTGCTCGTCTCACCTCATCCCGGTTCCGGCTTTGCCCGGCCGGGATGATCACGATGAGCAGGCTTGGTTTGGTCGTCTTCCAATAAATTGCGGCCCGGCTTGGTTCCAGGGCCGCGATATCTCAGACAAACTTGAAGGCGCGGATGCGGCTCAGGATTTCTTCCGGGTCGGCTGCAAGCGTGTGGAGGTTGATCGCAATCAGCTCCCGGCCATGCTCGCGGGGCGTGCGCTTCCAGTTGCGCATCATGAACTTTTTCCAGACCGGAAAGGTCTGTGCCTTGGTGACGGCGTCATCCAGTGAACGGGTCAGGAGGACGTCCAGCCGGACCAGCTCGATGTTGCGGACGGACGTCCGTTTGACGTCCGTCATCCGGATTGCGGCCCAGTCGATGAAACCGATGCGTTCCACATAAAGCCCGTCTTCGTTGGCGCCGAGCTGTGGCTTGCCTTTTTCGATCATCGGATAGTGCCAGAAGGCAATTGCGAGCGGGGCGAGGGCGGCGAGGGCCAGCAAGGGAAGATTGCCGACAATCCCGATCACGGCGAACAGAATGCCGAGGATGAGGCTGCCGTAGACAATGCTTTCGCTCTGACTGCGGTTAAAGCCGACGGTGAAGGGCACCGGTGTCGGCTTCACGTTTTCCTCTTGTTTGACTGCCTCTTTCTTCGCCGCCATGAAAGGCCCCTTCCGAAGGATCCTCAGGTGTCGAGGATCTCTGTTTCGTCAATCTTGATGTCGAAGCCTTCCAGCCCAACGTAATGACGCTCACGGGAGGCCAGCAGGCGAATTGAACTGACGCCCAGGTCCTTCAGGATCTGTGCACCAAGCCCGACCTCACGCCATTGTTCCTGTCTAGCTTGTGCGGAGCTGTGTTCCTCGGAATCAGCGGCTTCAAAGTCGGATCTCGGCCGCTTGGACTGACGGGCAACGCCCACCGACCCTTCGCGGAGATAGACGATGACACCCCGGCCGCGATCCGCAAAGTGTTTCATGATCTGGTCGAGTGGCTGGACGTCTCCGAAGACATCATCGAGCACGGATTCCAGTTGCAGGCGCACCGGCACGCTGCGGCCGTCCAGAATGTCGCCGTAGACGATGGCCAGATGGTGCATCGGGTCATACGGGGTGGAATATGTGGTGGCATAGGCCGGGCCGAAAACCGTGTCGACGGGCTGTTCGTTGACCCGTTCCACCAGTTTCTCGGTACGCTGGCGCCAGGCGATCAGGTCGGAAACGGAAACCATCTTCAGGTCGTGCTCGGCTGCAAACTCGGCAACCTGCTGGCCGCGTTTCACGGTGCCATCGTCGTTCACCAACTCACTGATGACGCCAACCTGCTCCAGTCCGGCGAGACGGCACAGGTCGACGGCAGCTTCCGTATGGCCGGAGCGGATCATGACACCGCCTTCCTTGGCCACCAGCGGGAAGATGTGCCCGGGGCGGACGAAGTCGTCAGCGCCGACATTGGGGTTTGCAAGTGCGCGTACGGTAGAGCAGCGCTCTTCGGCCGAAATGCCGGTGGTCAGACCCTGGCGGTAGTCCACGGAAATGGTGAAAGCGGTCGCAAGCGGAGCATCATTTTCGGCAACCATAGGGTCAAGACGCAGACGCCGTGCATGGGCAACCGTCATCGGCGCACAGATGATGCCTGAGGTGTGACGCACCATGAAGGCCATCTGTTCAGGCGTGACCTTGGCGGCGGCAACAATCAGATCGCCTTCGTTCTCGCGGTCGTCATCGTCAGTCACGACCACCATTTCTCCACGTTCGAATGCGCGGATTGCTTCTGCGACACGGGCCTGGGACACGGGATGCTCCTTGGTTGTAGACAGTCCGAGAAAGTCGTTGGGGGTTACGGCGCCATTGGTGGCAATGGCGATCTTGCGGGCCATATCCCGCGAGACCCAGACATTTGGGTCATTGCATAGGGCGGTTACGGAGGCAGGCGACAGGTTGGCGCGGCGCGCAAATGCGCTGCGGCTTTCCCCTGTCTGCAAGAGCCATAGATCCAATCTCATGGCGTTCGATATACGCCTGATTGTTTTCAGCCTCAAGAGAAGGAATGAGATTTTTCAGTATTACTGAAAGATCAGTCGCTTTTGATAAACTCCGCGACGCGGGAGACAAAGGCAGGCACCATCCAGCTCTCTTCGAGCCCTGCCGCCTTGGCGATACCCGTCAGGTTTTCGCTGAGATAAGACGTAAAATAGGGCTCGTGGAAAAGCTGCGGAAAGACCGACAGAAGGCCGTCATATTCCGGCACGTCTCCGGTTTGCAGGCTGTCGACGAAAAGGAAGGAGCCGCCGGGTTTCAGAACGCGTGCGACCTCCAAGATGACCTGACGCCGGATTTTCGGCGGCAGTTCATGGAACAGGAAGACGCAGGATACGACGTCGAGAGAATTGTCCGCAAACGGCAGGGTTTCGGCCAGGCCGCAGATATAGCCGGCACGGCGCGACGGCAGGCGCTCACGGGCAACGTTCAGATAAGGTTCCGACAGATCGAGCCCCGTGCCCTTGAGGCGCGGAAATGCGGCCAGGGCAGGCCGCAAGAGACCGCCGGTACCGCAGGCGATATCCAGATACGAAACGTGGCGTTGGTCCTTGCGGCGCAAGATCCTGGCGAAGGGTACCAGGGCCCGTCGGCGCATGGCGGCAGTGGCACCTGAAAAAAGCACATCCACCTGGAAGTCATAGAGCCTGGCACTTTCCTCCGACAGCCAGCCATCGGTCTGAAAGTGAAAGTTCTGCCGGTAATAGCGCGGCAGTGCAGCGGCAAACCCCTCGGTGGCATTGACCTCCTGATGTGCACCGCTTGCACGACGGCGTGCCACCTCCGGCACGTCCTTGAAGAAGGCACGGCTGGTCGCGATCAGCTCGCCCGGCGTCATGGTGCCATCGGAAGGCAGCGGATAAATCCCGTCCTCGACGGACTTCAGATCATCCGCAAACAGCTTGACGATGTCCGACAGCATGCGCCTTTGGCTCGGCACCGGGCCGGTCGGCACCACCTTCGGCGTTTCCGGAAGCTGTTTCTGGAGATCCCGGTTCATCCGCCGCATGGCTTCGGAATGAAGGGTGTAGAGCGCGATTCGGCTGCCCTGGTAAAGCGCATAGCGCGTTCGCCGGGCAAGGCTCAGGAGGGGCGGCAGGCTGCGGGTTCCCTTGACAGGTCCGAATTCCTCATCCGCCGCGCTCATGGCTCACTCCCTGATCAAGGTCTGGTCAACACCGCCACTGCTTCAATATGGGGCGAATAGTGGAACTGGTCCACTGGTGTGACGCTTTGCAGCACGTAACCGCCGTCGAGCAGGATGCGCAGATCCCGGGCAAGCGTCGCCGGATTGCAGGAGACGGCAACAATCGTCTTGACCTTGGATAGCGCCAGTTGCTCTGCCTGGGCTTGAGCGCCTGCGCGCGGCGGGTCGAAAACCACGGCGTCGTAAGGCTCCAGCTCTTCCTTCACCAGCGGCCTGCGTGACAGGTCTCGCCGTTCAAAGGTTACCTTCTTCAGGCCTTGGGGTTTGCGCAGGGCCTTGTCAAAGGCGGCCAGTGCCGCAGCATCGCCTTCGACCGCATGCACATTTGCCTGTCGGCCGAGCCTGAGCGCGAATGTGCCGACACCGGAGAAGAGATCTGCAATTGTCTTGGCCTTGCCGACACCGTCAATTACCAGCTTGGAAAGCGCATGTTCCGCTGCCAGCGTCGCCTGGGCAAACCCGCCGGGCGCGGCAACAATACCGATGCCGCCCATGTCGAGCAGCGGTGGGCGGAGCTCCAGAATGACTTCGCCGTTGACCGAGAGCCGGGCAAGGTTCTGATCGACGACCTTTTGCGACAGGGCCGGGATCTTGCGCTCGTATCCTTTGTCGGCCTTGTCGAGAGCCACATCCAGACCGGTGGTCGTTACCAGGACGGTCATCCGCAGTTCACCCTTTTTCGGCAGCACTTCCGAGGCAAGGGACTTGAGGCCGGGCAGCGCTTCAACGATGACCGGGTCGAGCACCGGGCATTCGGCGATATCGACCAGCCTGTGGCTGGCCTTTTCATGGTAACCGAGCAAGGTGTGGCGTCCGGCGCGGGTGGCCGTCAGTACAGCCCGGCGGCGACCTCCCATGGTCGCAGCTATCGTTCCGGAAACTTCGGTCTCGATGCCACGATCGCGCAAGGCCTTTTCGACCAGCCCGCTTTTCCAGACAAGGTATGGCTCTTCCGCAAGGTGCTGTACGGAACAGCCGCCGCAGGCGGAGTAATGACGGCACACGGGTTCGACCCGGTCCGGTGACGGCTTTTCGATCACAGGCTTTTGGGCGCGCCCGTCCACGACTTTCGCCCGGACGATTTCCCCGGGCAGGGCCCCGGCCACGTAGATCGGCCCGGTCTCCGTCTCGGCAACGCCGTCGCCGCGGTGACCGAGCGTGGTGATTTCAATCTCTCTCTCGCTCATGGGCGAGCGATAACGCCAAGTAGGGGTTTGGGCAAGTCTTGATCATGGGACGTGCTTTCCGCTCCCTTGATGGCAACAGGCTTTTGTGCACTCATCAAGCGTTGAAGGAGATGAGAGGCGACGGCCCTCAGTCGGCTTTCTTTCCGTAGAGCAGCCATTCCGCATTGCCGTCACCACCCTTGACCGGCGAGGGGACGAGGTCGCCTGCATGCCAGCCGGGAATGGTGCCCAGCCATGCTTGCAGGGATTTTGCGGTCTCTTCGGCAATTGCCGGATCGACCAGACCGCCTTTGCCGATTTTGTCCTTGCCCGCCTCGAATTGCGGCTTCACCAGAAAGACGCCTTCAGCACCCGGTGCAGCCAGCGCAACAGCGGGAGGAAGGGCAAGCTTTAGCGAGATGAAGCTGACATCCGAGACAAGCAGAGCCGGGGCGTCTCCTCCAAGGTCCTGTGAGGTCAGGTCCCGGGCGTTGAGGCCGTCGCGCGCGGCCACCTTCGGGTCTGATCGCAGACTGTCGTGCAACTGACCATGCCCGACATCGATGGCGTGAACCTTGTTGGCCCCACGTTCCAGCAGAACCTGGGTAAATCCGCCTGTGGACGCGCCGATATCGAGGCAGATCCGGCCTGCGGGGTCGACCGTGAACCGGTCGAGGCCTTCGATCAGCTTCAGCGCGGCCCGGCTGACATAACCGGAAGCGGGATCTTCAACCGTGATGCTGGCGTCCGCCGAAGTCTTCTGCGCCGGTTTGGTGCATAGATGACCATCGACGCTCACCGTTCCGCGCAGGATTGCGTCACGCGCCCGTGCGCGGCTCGGAAAGACACCCGTATCGACAAGATGCTGGTCGAGGCGTTGTTTGGACATTCGGTCTTCAGAAGCAGCCGGCGATCGCCGAGATCAGGCGGTCGGCATAAACCCGCTCACCGGCGTACAGCCACAGAAACGCCGAAAGCGCGACGAGGCCCGTCGCGCCGGCGGTCAGTCCCATGAAAAGCGGCAGGCGCATCGTGTCCGGCTTGCTCCAGCTATCGCCTCAGGAAGAGGCAGGCGCGTTGTCGATCAGCCTGCGCAGCTTCTTCAGGGCATTTTCCTCGGCCTCGCCATAGGCAATGGTTCCGACGAACTTGTTGTCGGCGCTCATCAGGTAGACGGCAGCGGAATGGTCCATCGTATAGTCGCCATCGTCAAGTGGCACCTTCTTGGAATAGACCCGATAGGCCTTCAGCATCGCATCGATCTGTTCCCGCGAACCGGTCAGCGGAACGATACGCTTGTCGAATGCCCAGACATAGTCACGCATGACTTCGGGCGTATCGCGTTCCGGATCCACGGTGACAAAAGCATAGTTCAGCTTGTCCGCATCCGGTCCGAGTTCGGCCATCCAGCCCTGAAGTTCGGAAAGCGTGGTCGGGCAGACGTCCGGACAGAAGGTGAAGCCGAAGAACATCACTGTCGGCTTGGTGGAGAAGGTCTCGTCGGTCACCGTTTCGCCGGTGCCGCTGACAAGTTCGAACGGGCCGCCAATGGCCGCAAGCGGCTCGATCAAGGCACCGGTGCCCTTGTTGCCGGCAGTCTGCTGATAGACCAGAACACCGGACACGACAGCAAGCACGGCAACGGCAGCCCAGGCCACGTACCGGAAGAGTTTCAAACCAGACATCGGTTTCGTCCTGCTTTGGCCAGAGCCTTCAGTGCCGGCTTCGAGGCGGGCTGGAGGCTCTGGCGCTTGGAAAAGAAATTGCTGGCGTTGCGTCTTCACCGAGGCAACGCCCGCTGACGGGTCTCAGTTCTTGCCGTGATCCATCTTGCTGTGGTCCATCGCACCATGCGCAGCTTCGCCATCAGGTGCCTTGGCGCCCATCTTGGCAACAGGAAGTTCAATGGCAACGTCCCCGGCCTTTTCAAAGGTCAGGACAACCGGAATGCTGGTACCTTCTTCGAAGGATTGGTTCAGGCCCATGAACATGATGTGGAAGCCGCCCGGCTGAAGCGCAACCGTTTCGCCAGCCGGGATGTCGATGCCATTTTCCATCTTGCGCATTTTCATCACGCCGTCAGTGACTGCCATCTCGTGGATTTCCACCTTGGCGGCAACATCTGAACTGACCGCGACAAGGCGGTCTGTGTCGGTGCCGTTGTTGACGATCTCGACGAAACCGCCACCGGCCTTTGCTTTGGGCGGTGTCGCGCGGGTCCACGGTTGGGTCAGCGTCAGTTCACCAACCTTGTAGTCACTGGCAAGGGCGGACAGGGAGACAAGCGAAAGGGCGGCTGCAGCCGCAACGGATTTCCAGAGTTTCATAATGCTATTCCTTGAGGTCTGAGAAGTTGGATATTCTTTCAGATCAAGGAAGGAGGAGCCCTGATGGCGGTGGCTCGATGAGGAGGCGCCAGCACAGCCTGTTGCCCTGCCGGAACACGGTCAGTGGCGGAAATCTCGGGTGACAGGTTCAGAGGGGCGAAAGCACTCGCAAGGCAGGGCGCGATAGCACAGCCATGAGCGCAGACCGGGCCGCATTGGCAGGTCAGCGGGTTGTGCGGACCAGGAAGGCTTTGTTCCTGCCCGGAGGGCTGGCAGAGACTGGTAAGGCCCGCGGCAACAGCTGCGTCCGGCGTCAGTGCGCTGGCGAGAACCAGCAGAACAAGCCGCATTGCAAAGGCAAGGGTTGCCAGCGCCACCAGAGGGTGGCGCTCCTGCCTCAGCTGTTGCAGCTTTGTGACGCGCGCATTCATGCTAGCGGCTATAAGCCGGTTGCAATGCCGTGTCGAGGGGCGAAACCGCGCAGGTGCATGGGCTGACGCCTGTCACCCGCGGCGTGGCGGTGTCAGCTCTTTGGAGTTGTCTTGTCTGCAGAGGCATCCGGCGCTTCTTCCGTCGCGGCGCCTTCAGCGGACGCGTTGTTTTCTTCTGCCTCTGCATCGGATGACGATTCGAAATTATAGATGTCGTCTTCGTAGGCGGGGAAATCTTCAGGCGCGATGACGTATTCTTCTGCTGCTGCATCCAGCGGTTCAGCCGAGATAACCGAACCGACCTGTGCCGTGGAGGCGTATTCGAAGTCGGTCTTTTCTTCCGCTGTCGGTGCCTGACGGGTCAGGACGCGGGCAAGGATGAAGATCACCATCAGGATATTCGAACCGATGATCATGATGTAGAGCCCGGACGGGCCGGTGTTGCTCATGATCATCGAGGCGGCCAGCGGCCCGATGATCGATCCGATCCCGAACGACAGCAGCATGCCGGACGACGTGGCGACAAAATCTTCCGCTGCCGCGTGGTCGAAGGCGTGCGCAACCGCGATTGCATAAAGCGGTTGGACGACCATGCCCATGGCCACGGCGCTCAGTATGGCAACCGTGAAGTCCTTCGGCGAGAAGAACACGATAGCAGCCGAGACGGCAGCGGTTGCGATCCCCAGCCCTGCGATCACAAGACGCCGGTCAATGCGGTCGGACAAACGCCCAACCGGCCACTGTGCGATAAGCCCGCCGCCGACGATGGCTGCCGCATAAAAGGCGGCTTCCTTGGTCGAGAGGCCGATCTGGGACCCATAGAGCGAAGACAGCGTCAGCAGGGCTCCTTGCGAACTGCCGATAAACAGCACGCCGATGAAGGCGGCAGGGGAGTTCTTGTAGAGCTTGACGGGCTGGAACCGCACCAGCGTGATCGGCGCAGGTTGGGTTGAGGTGGTCAGCGATACGGGCATCACCGCAAGGGACACCATCACCGAGGCGATCGCGAAGGGGATGAAATCGGCAATATTCATCGACGCGATAGAGATCTGGCCCAGCATCAGGGCGCCGAACAGGATGACGATGTAGAACGACATCACCGTGCCGCGGTTCTCGTTGGATGCGCTTTCGTTGAGCCAGCTCTCGACGATCATGTAGAAGCCGGCAAGGCTGAAACCGGAGATCATGCGGATGATCATCCAGGCGTAGGGATCGATGAGCACGGGATGCAGGATTGCGGCGGCCGACATCAGCGAGACAAGTGCGGCAAAGGCACGAATGTGCCCGGCCCGCATGATCACCAGAGGCGCGCCGAGACAGCCAAGCACCATGCCGAAGAAATAGGCCGAAGAGACCAGACCGATTTCGAAGTCGGTAAAGTAAAACCGTTCGGCGGCCAGCGGCAGCAGTGTCGTCTGCAGACCGTGCCCGAATATGAGCAGGGCAACGGACAACAAGAGAGCGGACACGGAAAGAAGGGTCTGAGCCATGGCTGCATCCTGACGATGGATCGCCGCAGCTCCAACAGAAGCGTCGCGGCCGGTATCGTGCTCCAGAAATAAAACAAAAGCGCCGGATTGATCCGACGCGTCTGTTTCTTTCGACCAGCCTTTTCAGGTATGGCGGCCTGTGTCAATCAGGTTTGAAACCCGCTCCCCAATCGACTTTGTCCATTGCAGCATGTCGCATGCTGGAGCCGGTGACCTGAAGACCGGTCAGGCGCGTTGCGGCGCGCTGACGGAGGCCGTTCCGAGTGCGGTGAAGACGGTCTTCAGGATGCCGTCGCAGGTGAGGCCTGCCCGGGCATACATCAGGTCCGGCTTGTCGTGGTCGAGATAGGCATCCGGCAACGCAAGGGCCCGCACTTTCAGTCCGTTGTCCAGCAAGCCTTCCTCGGCAAGCCGGGTCAGCACATGGCTGCCAAAACCACCGGCGGAGCCTTCTTCGATCATCACGAGAACTTCATGCTCGCGGGCAAGACGGCGGATCATGTCCATGTCGAGCGGCTTTGCGAAGCGGGCATCAGCGACTGTGGTCGAAAGACCGGCCGCATCCAGTTCGTCCGCAGCCTTGAGGCATTCGCTCATGCGGCCACCGAAGTTGAGAAGGGCAACCTTGGTGCCCTCCCTGCGGATGACCCCCTTGCCGATTTCAAGCACGCTGCCGCGTTCCGGCATCTCCAGGCCGACACCTTCGCCGCGCGGATAGCGGAAGGAGATCGGGCCTTCGTCATAGGCAACGGCAGTTGCCACCATGTGGCGCAGCTCCACTTCGTCCGAAGCCGCCATGACGACAAAGCCGGGAAGGCAGGTCAGGAAAGCGGTGTCGAAAGCACCGGCATGGGTCGGGCCATCCGCACCAACGAGGCCTGCACGGTCAATCGGGAAACGCACCGGCAGACCCTGGATCGCCACATCGTGGACAACCTGATCATAGGCACGCTGCAGGAACGTGGAGTAAATCGCGCAGAAGGGCTTGAAGCCTTCGGTGGCAAGACCCGCGGCAAAAGTGACCGCGTGCTGTTCGGCGATACCAACGTCGAAGGTGCGTTTCGGATAGGCTTCGCCGAACAGATCAAGGCCTGTTCCGTCCGGCATGGCAGCTGTAATCGCGACCACCTTTTCGTCCGTTTCCGCTTCCTTGATCAGGGACGTCGCAAAGACGTTGGTGTAGCTGGGCGCATTGGCCTTCGGCTTGGACTGCTTGCCGGTGACAACATCAAACTTGGCAACGCCGTGATACTTGTCCTTCGCCCCTTCGGCAGGAGCATAACCCTTGCCCTTCTGCGTGACCGCATGGATCAGGATCGGGCCATGGTGGGTGTCGCGGACATTCTTCAGAACAGGCAGCAGGTGTTCCAGGTTATGACCGTCCACCGGACCGACATAATAGAAACCGAGTTCCTCGAACAGCGTGCCGCCCGTCCAGAACCCGCGGGCATATTCTTCAGCCCGGGCCGCCTTTTCGAACATGGGTTTGGGCAGGTTCTTCACCAGGTTCTTGGCCGCATCGCGCAGGGTCTGGTAGGTCGGGCCTGAAACGAGCCTGGCCAGATAGGCGGACATGGCGCCGACCGGCGGCGCAATGGACATGTCGTTGTCGTTCAGGATGACGATGAGGCGCGAGCCGAGATGGCCGGCGTTGTTCATCGCCTCGTAGGCCATGCCGGCGGACATGGCGCCGTCACCGATCACCGCTATGACGTTATTGTTTCCGCCCTTCAGATCCCGTCCGGCGGCCATGCCGAGGCCTGCCGAGATCGACGTCGAGGAATGAGCTGCACCAAACGGGTCAAAGTCGCTTTCGGCGCGTTTCGTGAAGCCGGACAGGCCATCGCCTTGGCGAAGCGTGCGAATGCGGTCGCGGCGTTCCGTCAGGATCTTGTGCGGATAGCACTGGTGGCCGACGTCCCAGATGAGCTTGTCTTCCGGCGTGTTGAACACGTAGTGCAGCGCGACAGTAAGTTCCACGACGCCAAGCCCGGCGCCCAGGTGTCCGCCAGTAATCGACACGGCGTCAATCGTTTCCGCACGCAACTCTTCGGCGAGCTGCTTGAGTTCGCTTTCATCGAGCAGGCGCAGATCGGCCGGGGACTTGACCTTGTCAAGAAGCGGGGTATCGAGCTTGGAAGTCACTCTGGAGATAGCTCCACGATTTGAAACATGGCGGGCAGGCATACACCAACCGGATATAGGGCGCAAATCGGGCAGGGGGTATGCGCCAAATTGGCCTCATGATTTCGGTCGAAAATTTACCCCGCCTTTGCCTCAAAAGACTTAAGACGGTGTTTGGCAGAAACCGTGCAATTTTTAGTGAAAATACGCGCAATCACCCCATTGGGTGATGCAAAGCATTTGGAACTGGCCTAGGGAATGGGTGTGGTCGATGGGGCCACGTGCACAGTGATCAACTGGGAGTCGTAATACACGGCTCCATTTTTTTGTGCGTTGGCCGCTTTCCGGTTGCTGAAACAATAGTGATAGCAACTGGCTTCAACACAAAATTCTGCGTTCCTGAGTACTTTCAAAACAGGCGGGCGATCCGGTGGACGAGCCGTGCGAGTTGAAGTTGTGTGTGCGCTCCGGTCTTTTCGTATATCCGTCGCAGATGTGTTTTTGCAGTGTTCTGCGTGATGCCGAGATCCTGGATCGTGGTGCTCAGTGCGCCGGTCATGGTCAGATGCCAGGCCAGACGTGCTTCGGAATGTGAAAGTTCGTAGTGATCCTGAAGGCAAATTTCGACCTCTTCCGGAGGGTCTTTTGATGTTGTCGTGCGGATTAAAAACAAAGGTTGTGCGCAGGCGTCCGGCGGCAGGCCCGGGCACGAAACGGTCTCCAGTGACACCCGGCAGACAAGCCCGCTCTCCGGTGCGGGACAAAAAAGGACGCTTGTCGGGTCTGCGATGCCGCCGTCTTCGAAAGTCGCCAGTTGTTCCTGCAGGGCAATCTCAAGGCGTCTGCTGTTGATCGCCAGGTGCCGCTGCCGACGGACGGCGATATCCAGTTCGTTCAACCTTTCCAACCCTTCTGAAGTTTCGGCAAGTATCACCCGGTTGGCGTCGACAAGAACCGCAGCGCTCTCCTGTTCCAAAAGCATCAATTCCTGGAGCTGGTTTTCGAGCCGTTGTTTTTCCAGTTGGAAATGCAGATCGAGTGCGGGCAGCAGCGCACTGACGAGGGTGTGAAAGGTCGCGCTGGCCCGGTCCGCGTCAATCCTTTCGGTGCTGTATCCTCTGAAAAGGCAGCCAAACAGGACGGAAGAGTGTGCAGTGCGCCTGACTGGGGTAACCAGCCCGGGAGCATTTTTCAGCCAGTTGCCTGCCATATTCGCATCGCCGTGCGAAGTTTCCTGCGATCCGGTGGCGGGGGCGGATGCCGCCTGTCGATGGTTCGCCAAGGATGTCTTTGAATAGGGGTAGAGCGGGGCGGCTTCGGTGAGCAGGAACTCGAATGCGGAGTTGCCGCTCACCGTTTCAATGCGGCTAAAAAGGGTCGCGAGCTCTCTGGCCTGGTCTTCGCCGCCAAGGGACCTTAACGGTGTCCCGTCTCCATCGTATTCGGCAAGAAAGGTTCTGCAGTTCAGTTTGCCGTCGATGAAGTTCAGTACTGGGGGCCAACCTTCAGGTTGTAGCGGACGCTTGAGAATCCGCATAAGTAGTTCTATGTGGTCGCGTTGGCTGAGTGCCGGCATGCTCTGCTGTGTCTATTAATGATTACATTGTCGAGGCTCTATTTTGACAATATTTTTATCAACTTATCGAATAAATTGCAATAAATCTGCCAATAGTAACCTAGGGTACGCGTGGTCGAATGATCGTTGAATAGTATGAAATTTATTATGTCAGAATATGGGTGGAACTTGGGCTTACTTCAAAATGAATACAGTGGATGCTGGCTTGTGCTGGTGGATTGGCCGCAGTTGACGCCGTCTTCTCGATAAAGGCGGCCGACACATCAACGAGGCGACGCGCTCGCAATGCCGGCGACATTCCGGTTGGCGATTGAGCAGTCGCAAGCCGGTCAAGACGATGAGGTTTGACGTAAGCTAAGCGCCTCTGTCGGCCGAACAGGCCACGTAGAAGGGGAGCTGATCGCGATCTGACGGTATGGCGTCTGGTCGAACTGGAAAATGCCCTGGTCGGATTACTGCGGGTCGAGTGCTTCGGTGCCGCTGGCTTCGCCATTTTGACCCAGTTGGATCTTCTCGACCTTGGCTTCCGCCGATTTCAGGAGTGTGTCGCAATGTTTGCGCAGCGCATCACCGCGCTCGTACATGTCGATGCTTCGCTCCAGCGGCACGTTCCCTTGCTCGAGTTCCCGCACAATGGTTTCCAACTGCTTCAGCGCTTCTTCAAAGGAAAGGCCGGCAATATCGTTGGCAGCATCGGTCATCGGTCGGATCCCGTTTGTCTGGATGGCATCTGGTCTTGAGGGAAACTTGCGGTCTGAGGGCCGAAGGTCAAGGTTTCATTTGGGCCTTCAGACGGTCATCCCCGTGCTTTTCGATCTTGCCGCGCCGAAGCGGGATCGCTTAGCCCGTCATCAACGTCATGACATGGGCTGCGACCGATCGCGCCAGGCCCTCGAGATCGTATCCGCCTTCAAGGACGGAGATCAGGTGACCGTTGCTATGGGCATCGGCAACGTCCATCAGCGCCCGCGTTGCCCAGGCAAAGTCGGCTTCGACAAGATTAAGGCCCCCAAGCGGGTCGCGCATGTGCGCATCGAAACCTGCGGAAATGATAACCAGCTCCGGCGCGAAGTGATTGAGGCGAGGCAGCAGCAGGACTTCGAACGCTTCCTTGAAGCCGGTTCCATCCTCCCCCGGGGCCAGAGGTGCATTTACGATCGTGTTGGCTTCTCCGGTCTCCGAGGCGGCTCCTGAGCCCGGATAGAGCGGCATCTGGTGGGTGGAGCAATACATTACCGTGGGATCGTCCCAGAAAATGTCCTGCGTGCCGTTGCCGTGGTGAACGTCGAAATCGACGATGGCCACCCGCTCCAGTCCGAACTTTGCCTGCGCATAACGCGCGGCCACCGCTGCATTGTTGAAAAAGCAGAAGCCCATGGCGCGGTCTTTTTCCGCGTGGTGGCCAGGTGGGCGCGAGGCGGAAAAGGCGTTGTTGACCTTTTTCGTCAGGACCTCGTCGACCGCACGGCATGCACCGCCAACGCCGCGAAGCGCTGCTTCCCAGGTGCCGGGCGACATGGTGGTGTCCGCATCAACCCGGGCTGTTCCTTCCGCCGGCGCCAGCCGGTGGATCTGGTCGACGTAGCTCATCGGGTGGGCGCGGGCGATGTCCTCAACGGTTCCCATTGGGGCGAGGTCGCGTTCCACGGACTGGAATTTTTCGTGCTCCAGGATCCTGTCGATCGCCCGGATCCGGTCCGGTCGCTCCGGATGCCCCACGGGTGTCAGGTGGTCGAGATAGGACGAATGATGCAGAAGCAAGGTAGACAAGGGGGGCGTTTCCGGAAGGTCGATTGTTATCTTTTGTCGGCTCTGCATCAGAACGGTTGCCGGACAGGCTGTCAATTCCCGCATTGGAATAACGACTGCGGCAAAATTGGTGAACCGCGGAAAGGAAAGCCGGGAGTTCGGGCGGGCATTTTAGAAAGTCAGGTCTGACTGAACTTGGACCCCGTTACCGGTTCCACATGGGGCTTGTCCCGCATCGCGGGAGAGGTGGCTTAAGTCTGAGCTGGGAATTCTCTTGAACTTCGCTTGAAAACTTTCGCCACCGCGTTGAGCGCGTTTGAGGCAGGTGTCGTACATGAGGCAGCTGACTGGGCGAGTGTCGCACGCGTCCCGGTGTGCCGGCTTCAACTTCGGCTGATCGGACTTGGGTCATGGAAAAGGAGGGTCAAAAAAAGGGGCCGGCTCTTTGCCGGCCCTTACCGAGGTGCGAGCACCGCAATGCCCGAGGGGAGGTCCGCTGCATCTCAAATCTGATTCTTAAACTACGTGATTCCAGTAAGGGAATGCGAGCTTTTTACCGTAATCCATTTGGGGCATGGTGTTGATAAGTTTGCAGTAGAGGGTCGTATCTCGATAGATATTGTATGATTTGCTTAACCAAAATCGAGTTGCGAAGGCGACGGTTGCTTGTCCGTTAAAGCGGAAACTTGCGTCTCTTTTCGGTTAACTTAAGGCGATCCGGATTCAGCTTGAATTTTAGCGCCTGCTTCCGAGTTGCTGTTTTTTAAGGCCTTTTGTTTTGGTGCCGAAGAATGCGCCAAAACATTGCCGGATGAATTTAGCCGGCTCATTCCATCGCAAGTGTTGATCGGGGTCAGTCGCGCGGTGCTGCCGCACGGCGCAGCCGATCGTTGATCGCTTCGCCCAATCCAAAGCTGGGGATAAACTGCACCTTGATGACGCGGACACCCTTGGCGTCCAGAAATCGCATGGCGCGAAACAGATTTGCGGCAGCTTCGGCAAGGTCACTTGCCGGGCTCAGGTTGAATTCAGCCTGTGCACGATCAGCTCCTGGCAAACGATCAGCCCCGAAGGAGAGCAGTCCGTCTGCGGCGTTCACCTCGCTGGCGTTCAGTATCATCGCAGCGTCGGGGGCATAGTGAGACGTCAACATGCCGGGGGCCGCGGGAGCGTCCGGCCGCATGTCGGGGCTGGCGCCTTGCAGCGATTGGCCAAGTACGCGTTCGATGTCCTCGCGAGCAAGGCCGCCTGGCCGCAACAGGCGCGGTGTGCTGTCAACCAGGCCGACAATGGTGGATTCTATACCGACGGCACAAGCGCCCGCATCAATGACGAAGCTGAGCGAAGGGCCGAGATCGGCAACGACGTCTTCTGCGCGCGTCGGACTGATCTTGCCTGAGCGGTTTGCGCTTGGCGCCGCGAGAGGCCTGCCGGTCTTTTCCGCCAGAAATCGCATCACCGGACCGACCGGAACCCGAAGCGCAACAGTCTGAAGTCCGGCAGTGGCCAGATCGGAAATCGTGGAATCCGGACGTTTGGGCACGACCAGCGTCAAGGGGCCGGGCCAGAAGGCTTCAGCCAGTGCAAGTGCGCGTTCGTCGAAAACACCATGTTCCAGTGCTGCATCCAGCGTCTGGACGTGGGAGATGAGCGGATTGAACTGGGGCCTGCCCTTGGCGGCAAAAATCTTCGCACAGGCCGTGCCGTTGGTGGCATCGGCGGCAAGGCCATAAACGGTTTCGGTCGGCACCGCCACAAGGTCACCCGCCATCAGCGCAGCGCACACCGCATCTGCTTCAGGCGCTTCCTTCCAGTCAGGTGCCGCGATGTCGAGCGTCCAAGTCCGCATGTGCCTCACTCGCTTGCGTATCCGGCAGTCGAGAGCTGCCCGGATGTGCGAAGATTTCGGTTCCGACTGTTACGGTACAATGAGTTCCGGAAGGGCTCGAGCCGACCGGACATGTCATTTCCGCAATTGACCAAAAAGACGATGACCTGCCGCTGCGATACGGGTTGACGTTAACGTCAACGGGTCTATTGTCCTTTCAAACCGCTGTCGATAGCGCCTTTTGCGGAGTAGCCTTGCCGCCGTCAAGCTCGGAACAGCGAAAACCGCCATCCGGCGGCAAGAATCGAAAGCCAATTGGTTTTGGGAGGACCTGAATGTATCGCGCACCCGTCGATGAGATTGCCTTCACTCTGAAACATGTCTGCGGTCTGTCCGACCTGCAAAAGAGTGCCCGTCATGCCGAACTCGGCGACGATCTCGTCGATGCCATCCTGACGGAGGCGGGCCGGTTCGCCGCCGAGGAAATCGCACCTCTCAATGCAGTTGCCGACAAGCACGGCACACCGCTTGCCGATGGCAAGGTGTCTACTCCTCCGGGGTGGCGCGAAGCATATCATGCATGGATCGAGGGCGGCTGGAACAGCCTGACCGCCGATCCGGAGTCCGGCGGCCAGGGCCTGCCGGTCATGATGTCGGCGGCGGCTCTGGAAATGTGGAACTCCGGCTCAATGGCATTCGCCATCGGACCGACCCTGACCATCGGCGCTATCGAGGCGATGGAAAAACACGCTTCGGAAGAGCTCAAGGAAAAATACCTGGAGAAGCTGGTTTCCGGCGAGTGGATGGGCACCATGAACCTCACCGAACCGCAGGCCGGTTCGGATCTGAACGCGCTCAAGGCAAAGGCCGAGCGCCGGGACGACGGCACCTACCGCATCTTCGGCCAGAAGATTTTCATTACCTACGGCGACCACGATCTTACCGACAACATCGTTCACATGGTGCTGGCGCGCCTGCCGGATGCGCCCGCAGGCACCAAGGGCATTTCGCTGTTCCTTGTGCCGAAGTTCCTGGTCAACGACGACGGTTCCTTGGGCGAGCGCAACGACGTGAAAGTGGCCGGTGTCGAACACAAGATGGGCATTCACGGTTCGCCCACCTGCACCATGGTCTATGGCGACGAGGGCGGTGCCATCGGCTGGCTGGTCGGAGAGGAAAATCGCGGTCTGGCCTGCATGTTCACGATGATGAACAATGCTCGCCTTGCAGTCGGTATTCAGGGGCTTGGCGTGGCCGAGCGCGCCTATCAGCATGCGCTTGCCTACGCGCTGGAGCGCAAGCAGGGCAGGGCTCCCGGCGAGACCGGCGAAGGCATGAGCCCGATTGCCCGCCATCCGGATATCAAACGCATGCTGCTGGGCATGAAGGCGCGCACGCAGGTCGCCCGCGCCATCTGTTACGCCTGCGCCCACGCCATCGACATGTCGAAGATTGCCGAAGACGAAGCCGGCAAGACCTTCTGGAACGAGCGTGCAAGCCTGCTGACGCCGATCGCCAAGGCGCTGCCGACCGACTTCGGCGTCGAGGTCGCTTCGCTGGGTATTCAGATACACGGCGGCATGGGCTTCATCGAGGAAACCGGCGCCGCACAACATCTGCGCGACGCCCGCATCGCCCCGATTTATGAAGGCACCAACGGAATCCAGTCCATCGACCTGGTCATGCGCAAGTTGCCGCTGTCCGGCGGTGAGCACATCAAGGGCTTTATCGCGGAACTGCAAACGGTGGCCGACGAGGTTGCTGCCTCCAACCGCCCGGAATTCGGTGCCACCGCGGATCGGCTCTCGGCCAGTATCCGGGATCTTGAGGACGCAACAAGCTTCATGCTGAGCGCGCAGGCGGACGGCAGGGTCGGCGATGCCCTGGCCGGGGCGACGCCCTATCTGCGACTGGCCGGGCTGACCCTGGGCGGCGCCTTGCTTGCCAAGGGGGCGCTTGCCTCGACAGGTGAACCGGCACAGCGGCTGTCAGAACGTACTCTGCTTGCCCGCAGTTTCTGTGAAACTACAATGGGGGAAACCGCCGGTTTGAAGTCGGATATTCTTCTGTCCGCCGAAGCCATTCAGGCGTTCGACGCCGAAGCCCTGGCGTCCTGAACCGCCTGATCGGAGTAGATGATGATCCGCAAGTCCCTTGAAGACGGTGTCCAGACCCTGCGTCTGGACCGGCCGGAAAAGAAGAACGCCCTGACCGGGCAGATGTACAGTGATCTCGCCGAAGCTCTGGAAACAGGCAATACGGATGCGGATATTCGCTGTCATCTGATCTGCGGCCTGCCGGAAGTTTTTACCGCCGGCAACGATATTGGCGACTTCCTGCAATACGCTGGCAAGACCGGGCTTGGTGAAACACCGGTCGTCCGGTTCCTGAGGGCTCTGGTTCGCAACGAAAAGCCGTTGGTTGCCTCGATAGACGGTATCGCCATCGGTGTCGGCACGACCTTGCTGATGCATTGCGACATGGTGTTTGCCAGCCCGCGCGCCCTCATCCGTTCCCCCTTCGTCGATCTTGGGCTTGTTCCGGAGGCGGGGTCCAGCCTGCTCGGACCACAGATCATGGGGCCGGCCCGGGCCTTTGAGCTGCTCTGCCTCGGCAACGCCTTTTCGGCCGAAAAGGCGGCACAGGCCGGACTGGTAAACGAGGTTGTCGAAGGTGACGTCGACGCGGCAGCACTTGCCTGTGCGAAGGAAATCGCCGCAAAGCCGCCCGAAGCAATGGCGCTTTCCAGAAAGCTTCTGCGCGGCGACACAGCTCAGCTGTCCGAGCGCGTAGAGGAAGAAATCAGGATCTTCGCCAGCAGGCTGAGTGCGCCGGAAACGATAGCTGCCTTCCAGGCTTTCATGACGAAAAAGAAGGCCTGAGCCACGTTTGCTCGGATGAGAAAATTTCAGACCGCAAGGTTGTCGCCGGAGAGCGGCTTACGGAGGAACCACCATGTCCCTGAAGGGCAAGACACTTTTCATCACTGGCGCGTCGCGCGGGATCGGCAAGGCTATTGCGCTGCGGGCCGCGCGTGACGGAGCCAACGTTGCCGTTGCCGCCAAAACCGCCGAGCCACATCCCAAACTGGAAGGCACGATCTATTCCGCTGCCGAGGAGATCGAGGCGGCAGGTGGCAAGGCACTGCCGGTGCTGCTCGACGTGCGCGACGACGAAGCGGTCAAGGAAGCAATGGACAAGACCGCGGCGCATTTCGGCGGGCTCGACATTCTGGTCAACAACGCCAGTGCCATTCAACTGACCCCGCTGCAGCAGACCGACATGAAGCGGTTCGATCTGATGCACCAGATCAACACCCGTGGAACGCTTGCCTGTTCCAAGCATGCCATCGAACATCTGAAACAGTCCGACAACCCGCATATCCTGATGCTGTCACCCCCTCTGGACATGCAGGAGAAATGGTTCGCGCCCTTCACACCCTATTCGATCGCCAAATACGGAATGAGCCTGGTGGTGCTGGGGCTGGCAGGCGAGCTGCGTTCCAAGGGGATTGCGGTCAACGCGCTATGGCCACGCACGACCATCGCGACGGCGGCGATCAAGAACATCATCGGTGGTGACAAGATGATGCAGCAGAGCCGGACGCCGGACATTCTGGCCGATGCAGCCTATGAGATCTTCACCACACCGTCGAAGGAATTTACCGGACAGTTCGTCATTGACGACACGTTCCTGGCCAGTCGCGGTGTCACCGATTTCGACAAGTATCGGGTGGACCCGAGCCTGACACTGGCACCTGATTTCTTCGTCCCTGACGAGAGCAAGGCGCCGTGCGACCTGGGGCCGGTCAAGAAGTAGAACCTGGTCTTCCAGACTGTTCAAAAGGTTTGGGGGCCGCCGGATGTCGATCCGGCGGCCTTGTCATTTAACCGCGCATGGTCTTCAGGGCGGTCGCCCATTTGGTCAGCTCGCCCAGAAGCTGGGTGGTGCCTTCGCTCATCTTGTCGTTCGGCGTGAAGACGCTTTCATCGTTGATGAATTCCGGGAAGAAGGGAACCGGAACCACCTGCGGCAGAGCCATCACGTTGACGTTGCCAAGCAGCTCGCGCAGCGTCTGCGACGCGCGCAGGCCACCGGAAATGCCGCCGTAGCTGATGATGCCGGCCGGTTTGTAGTTCCATTCGCGGTAAAGCACCTGCACGGCATTCACCAAGGATGCCGGTGTGAAATAGTCGTATTCCGGGGTCAGGAACAGGAACGCGTCTGCGTCGGCGACAATACTGCTCCAGCGCTTGGTGTGGTCGTGGGTGTATTGCTGGGCAGCCGGATGAGCCGGCTCGTCCAGAAGCGGCAGGTTGATGTCGGCGAGATCGATGCTTTCCACCTCGAAGCCGCCATGCGCTTCGGCGGCACTGGCTGCCCATTTCGCGATCGTCGGCCCGACCCGGCCAGGCCGGGTCGACCCGGAGATGATCTTCAGTTTCAGCGACATGATGAATTCCTTAAGAAACAAAAGCTTGGGAGGAGTATCCAGACGATACCTCGGTATACGTTGGATACTGGTATGAAATGATGTAAGACTGAGCCGGCCGCAAGACGGCACTTTTTGGAAACCGAGGTATCCTTGATGAAACCGCTGGCGAAACCCGTCGAAGAGCTGCCGCGCGAACAGCTGCCGCATCACGAGGATCCGCGCTGCGTGCCGGTACGAAGACTGCTGCAAACTGTCGGCAGCAAATGGTGCAGCCTGGTGGTTGCCCATCTTGAGTATGAACCGCGCCGGTTTTCCGATCTCAAGCGGTCGATTGGCGGCGTGACCCAGAAATCCCTGACAGCGACCTTGCGGGAACTTGAAAAGGACGGCCTGGTCAACCGCGTCGTGACCCCCAGCATTCCCCCGCGTGTCGACTATTCGCTGACGCCGCTCGGCCGGACACTTCTGGTGCCGCTGAAAGCGCTCACCAACTGGGCGATCGAGAACGAAGCCGCTGTCTCCTCGGCTCGCGAACGGTTCGAGCGGGAGAACGGTCCGGACTGACCTCCGGGGTTGCAATCCGTTGTGTCCTCATGCAATTTGGCGTCGCCGACGAGGGCGGCTGCCGGATCCGCGGAAAGCGAAAGCACCCTGACTTCTGACGACATATGCCGGTTTTTCACCTGCGCCCGACACCAGCGGATCGCCCGGGCTTTCGACACAGGAGAAAAGCCATGTCCGCAGGACCTGCAACTTCCCTCGACGACTTCAAGAAATCCGCACGCCGTCTCAGAAAAGCCTTTCTGAAAGGCGAGGCGAGAGCCACTGAACGTGTATCCGCCCACGTAGACCCGGCAAAGCCCTTTCGCCACGCGGATTTTCTTCATGTCATTGCCCGTGAAGCCGGTCATGACAGTTGGCCGAAGCTGAAATTCACCCTCGAAGCAGCATCTCTGAGCAGGGAAGAGCGGGCAGAGCGTTTGAAACAGGCGCTCTATTTCGGCCAGCATTGGGTTACGGAAAAACTGCTTGCCGATGACCCGACGCTGAAGGACGACAATTTCGGCCTTCAGGTTGCCCTGTACGACCTTGACGCCGTTCGCGGGGTGGTGGCAGCGGACGCTGCAGCCGCCACGGGGCTGGTCGGTGTGCGCTCGCCGATCCTGCATCTGGCATTTTCAAAGGAAATACATCGGCGTCCGGAACGGGCGGCAGACATGATCGCCATTGCCGAACTGCTGGTCGCTAACGGAGCGGACGTGAATGACGGTTACCCGGAAAGGCCGGGCTACAAACACATGCTGTCCGCACTCTACGGCGCGTTGTGTCACGCGGATAATTTCGAACTTGGCCGTTGGTTGCTGGAACAGGGAGCCAGTCCCAACGACAACGAAAGCCTCTACCACGCCACCGAGCTTGAGCATCCGCGTGCACTCGAACTCCTCCTGAAGCATGGCGCGCAGCCGGATGGGACCAATGCCTTGCCGCGCGCACTCGACTTTGATGATGAAATCAAGGTCCGTCTGCTTCTGGAAGCCGGAGCCGATCCGAACATCACCGTACCGGACCATCCAAGCGGCCAGCCCATGAACACGATTCCTTCCCTGCATCAGGCAGCCCGGCGCGGTGGCTCGGTGAAGATTGTCGAGCTGTTGCTTGCCCATGGCGCCGATCCGGACGCGGTTTGGGACGGCCATACCGGATACGCCATGGCGTTGATTTACGGCAATCTGCCGGTCGCCAAATACCTGGCGGAGAAAGGTCATGGGCACAAGCTGGACCGGAACGAACAGGTTCTGGCCACCTGCGCCGAGGGAAAGACAAATCCGGGTAGTCTCGATGCCGCGCGTCTGAGCAAGGAAGACAAAAGCCTGCTGACGCGGCTCGCCTTCATTCCAGGCAAGCTGGAACACATGAAGGCGCTGATTGCGGCCGGACTGGACCCGAATGAGCCCGACGACATGGGGCTGCCGCCATTGCAGGTGGCAGGCTGGAACGGCCTTGCGGATGAAATGGCCTATTTCCTCTCGCTTGGACCGGATCTTACCCACAAGAACCGCTTTGGCGGCGATGCTCTCGACACTGTCGTCCACGGTTCGGAATTTGCCCCGAAACGCCGTGAAGCCGATCATATTGCCTGTGCACGTCTGCTGCTTGAAGCCGGCAGCTTGCTTGATCCGCGCTACATCAGCGGATGCGGCAACGAGAAAATGGCACAGTTTCTCGAGGATTGGCTTGCCGGTTCAGCCGATGAAGCCGGCTCCCCGGCAATATTCCGGTAAGTTACAGCAATCTCAGGGTGCATTGCTGGCCAGTGCCCAAATCTGCTGTTAGTACTTCCACGTATTCAAGTGATTGTACGGGAACGGAGGGACTTCATGGAAAGCGCAATCGACCAGGTGAGTGTCTATACGCCACTGATCATCAACGCAGTGAAAGCCATCATCGTTCTGGTGATTGGCTGGTTTCTGGCCGGTTTCCTGTCGAGCATCGTCAAGAGCAGGATCGTGGCTCACCCGCGCATCGACGACACGATCGGCAGCTTTGCCGCATCCATCGTTCGCTGGCTCATCCTGCTCATCACGGTTATCGCGGTTCTGCAGCTCTTCGGCATTCAGGCCACCAGTCTCGTTGCCGTGCTGGGCGCCGGTACACTGGCCATCGGCCTGGCGTTGCAGGGAACATTGAGCGACATCGCCGCAGGGGTGATGCTGATCATCTTCCGGCCCTACAAGATGGGCCAATATGTTGATATCGGCGGAACCTCCGGAACGGTGAAGGATCTCAACATCTTCGTCACCGAGCTTGTGACGCCGGACAACGTTCAGATCATCATGCCGAACGGCAAGGCCTGGGGCACGGTCATCACCAATTTCTCGGCGCATTCTACCCGTCGTCTCGATCTGACCTTCGGCATCGACTATGGCGACGATATCGACAAGGCGGTGCAGATCATTCTCGATGTCGCCAACACGGACGAACGCGTTCACAAGGATCCGGAGCCCTGGGTCCGGTTGACCAATCTGGGAGACAGTTCGGTCGATCTTGGCGTCAGGCTGTGGTGTGATGCCGCAAACTACTGGGAACTGAAGTTCCACATGCTGAAGTCGGTCAAGGAAGCGTTTGATGCCGGTGGCATCTCCATTCCCTATCCGCATTCGGTCGAAATTCAGAAAGCTGGATAATACGGCGTACCATCGCCGCAGGGGAACGTCCGCTGCGGCGATTGTATTCCGATCAGAGGCCTATGCCGTCTCGCGGGTCTTGGTTTTCGGCTTTCGAGTTTCCTCAGGCTCGCTCGTGGCGGTGGCCTCTTCAGTCGGTTCCGACTTGCCCTGGTCCGGCGTTGATGTGTCCGCTGCAGAAGCTTCGAAGCCTTTCGAGTGTGGCTGCGTGCCTTCAGCGCCACCCTTTTCCGGTTCCGCATCGGCAGAGCCGGCGTCGCTCTTGGCGACTTCCTGTACTTCTTCGTCGTGGCTGTCTTTGTCCTTCTCCAACTGAGACGGCCCTTCAGGCGTTGCAGTGACGGTATCCGCCGCGCTCAACTTCTCCATCAGCGACGGGTCATTCTGTGCGTCCGCCTCATCGAAGGTGAGAATTTCGGTTTCTGTTTCTCCTGCATCAGGCTCCGCAAGAACGGTGTCCGGGGACAGCTCCTCGCCGGTCTGGTTGCTGGTTCTGATCTCGGTGAAAATGGGAAAGACAGGGTCTTCCATTTCCGTTTCACCGTCGTCCAGGTTCATCAGCTGACGCCGTTTGGTCAGCATGGCAACGTGGTTGCGCAAGTCCTCGTTTTCGGCCAGCAGCGCCTTGAAGTCTTGCGCCCTGAGGCTGAGCAACTGGCAATACCCGAGTGCGACGACATCCGCGCTGCGGCGGCCGCCGGTCATCAGCGCGATTTCACCAAACACGTCACCGCGGCCAAGACGGATGTTGTGGCTGGGTGCACGCACTTCCACCGCGCCGGACGCAATGAAATAGGCAGCATCACCGCGGTCGCCCTTGCGGATCAGTTTCTCGCCCGGGGTTGCGAATTGCGGCCGCATCATCCGGCGAATGGCCTTCTGCTGCTTGCGGGTGAGGTCCGCAAATAGCGGATGCGCGCTGACGAGTTCGCGGGTCTTCAGGCCAAGATCGAGTTTAGGCCGCGTGTGACAGGCTTTTCGGGTCCGCTCGACATCCCGTAGAAGGTCGCGATGCAGTTCGGTGCCGATCAGCATCTGCTCCTTGGCTTCGTCATAGGCGGTTTCTTCCAGCCGGACGCCGGCCTTGCGCAGGAACTGTCCTTCCAGGGCGTCGGCGTAATCCGGATACTGCAGACGCAGGGCATCGATGGCTGCAAGGGTCTCGTCCTGCCGGATCGCCAGGGTGTCCTGCAGAATGTCTGCAACACGGTCACCGAGCAGGGGGCGTATCCGCTTGTTGTTGAAGTCAACCAGCTCGTCGGCAAGGATCCGGTAAACCAGCAGGAATTCGAACCGGTCGGCAAGCCGGATGGCCAGCGGCCGGGCAATCCTGAGCCGCCGCTGCAGTGTCTGGGCGAGGCGGAAGCCGAGGCCGAATTTCAACGGCTGACGTGCAGCCTGATTGTAGCCGGACCGGCCGTCGCTTCGTGTCAGGTCGCCGGTACGTCCGGTCAGGGCCAGGAACCGCGAAACAGACCGTCCGGAGATGGTCTTTTCATGGAAATGCTCCAGCACGAGCTGCTGTTCCCGGTCGGCCAGGGCAATCAGGCCAATGCGCACGCGGTCCCAGTCCTTCAGTTCTTCCAGCTTGTTGGTTTCCGCAGCTGCGGCTTCCGCACGGCTCTCGTAGTCTTTCAGCACATCGTCCGTGACGCGCGGTGCAATGTGATAGTTGCGGGCGGCGGTTTCCAGTTCGTGCCGGACGTCTGACAAAGCCAGGGCCAGGAACTGTGTTCGCAAGGCCTCGTCGCGGGCATTCAGCTTGTCGAGGCCGAGCAGCCGGATCAGCGGCTTCAGACTGGTGCCGTAAACCAGCAGCGTGAACAGGACGAAGCCCGTCGCCAGTTTGGTGACGAAGACCGACACTTCGTCCGAGAGCATCGCATGCTCGGACACGCTGAGCGCCAGCGTCAGCGTGACGGCGCCGCGCATGCCGCCCCACAGGATCACCGTCTTGTAGCGGTCGTTGACCGCCTGTCCCATCCGGAACACGCTGAGCACCGGCAGCAGTCCGAAGATGACGACCGCGCGGGCGGCCAATGCGGCGACGATGACGACGAACAGCAACAGGATGTCGACAGGCGTGAAGCCTTCCACGAAACGCGGGATCAGGATGGCGGACAGGAGGAAGATGAGCGAAGCAGCCCAGAAGGAGATCTGCTCCCAGACCGCATGGAGAAATTGCCAGCTGGCCGGCTGAATGCGGGCCGGGCCGTAAAGGTTGAACACAGTGCCCGCACAGACGACGGCAACAACGGCGGAAACATCAACGAACTGATCGCTGAGCACATAGGTGCCGTAGGGCAGTGCCAGGCTCAGGGTCACCTGTGCCAGCGGTATGTCGCGCATGATCGGCAGAAGGGAAACCGCGATCCGGCCAAGCAGCGCACCCACGATGATGCCGCCGGCGAAAGAGCGGCAGAAGGCAATGGCGGCTTCGCCGACGGTCATGGTCTCGTGACCGGCCAGCATGTGCAGCAGGATGACGAAGATCACGATGGCGGCAGCATCGTTCAGCAGGCTCTCGCCTTCCACGATACGGCCGAGCCGCGCGGGCGCGCCAATGTCCCGGAAGATGGCGACAACGGCAACCGGGTCCGTCGTGGCGACAATCGAGCCCAGCAGCAGGCAGGCGATCAGCGTGATGTCGGTGAGCGAAAACAGCGTTGCCAGCGGATAGAGGGCAAAGCCGATAAAGGCTGTTGCGACGAAGACGGCGACAACCGCCATCAGCAGGATCGGGGCAATGTCCTCGACGATCCGTCGAACTTCCAGGGTGAGGGCGGTTTGAAACAGAAGGATGGGCAGAAAAATGTAGAGGATCATCTCCGAATCCAGCGGGGGATTGATGAAGACGTCCGCAATAGCGTTGAAGGCATTCGTTTCGGCAGTGTAGCGCAGATAGATCGCCAGAATGCCGATCATGGTGCCGACCGTGGCCAGCAAAACGCTGGGCGCCAGCCCAAGCCGTCTGGCAAGGGGCTGCAGCAGGGAAATCGTAATCAGGAGCAGCGCGAAAGCGCCTGTAATTAATGGAGTTTCCATGTCGTTATGGTGCACCGCGATTGCGGCAATTTCAAATTGGCCTTCCAAAATTATTGCCGCCACGGGCAATAGGGCACAGGATTACGCGCAAATGCGTTAACGTCCGAATGCTTTTCGGAACGGCCATGTAAGAAATCTCACCCAGTCGCCGATAAAGAGCCAGATCATCGCCGGAACCAGCATGATCAGTGCAAACGGCAGGAAGAAGACGATCTTCACGAGCTTGAGCGGCAAAGAGGGAGCATCGGCGGCAGCCCGGTTCCCCAGCACGAAGCGCCAGAACCTGTTCCACCAGCGCCAGAGATACCAGCTCATGAACAGCGTTACGACGGAAAGGACCGAGAGCAGGATCAGGTCGAAATTTGATATCCAGGGTATCCAGCGGCTTTCGACTTCTTCCGTGTGCTCGGGGTCCTCGCCATTGCGGTGAACGGTCCTGACACTTGTGCGCAAGCTTGCGTCCAGCAACCAGCCTGCGAGCGTATAGTCGTCTCCGGCAGTGGCAGACACCTGAGGCGAGGTCGTTACGGGGGTCGCCTCCGGGCTGAAACGGTTTGCCGTAACAAGGCGGAAGTTTCGTTCATCGGCAGCGTGGATCAGTGTCGTGCTGTTCGGAGGCGAAAGTGCCTTGAGCAGCTCCGCCTGGGTCATTGACGACTGCGCGGCCTCGAAGCGCTTTTCGAGTGCTGTTCTTGAAAACCAGCTTTTGCCGGGCTGCACCAGTGACTTGCTTTCCACAAGCATCAGGTTGACCCGCTGGCTTTCAGCCGCCTTCTGAAATGCGTCGAGGTCGATTTCCCGCACGGACTTGCCGTCACGCACGCTGAGCTGAGGGCGACCGGTTTGCGGGTGCGGGGTGATGCGGCCGGTGACAACCAGCGTCCTGTTTTTGTACTTCGCCAGGCTGGAGGCCAGAATGTCGGCATTCAGATCGGCAATCATGTCTCCAAGACCTGAAGCATTGACTGCTTCGGAACTGTTGAACCGCGCCATCTTGAGATCCGCGCGTTTAACCGGCCGGGACAGGAACCTGATGTTTCCGTCGAGCGCCCTTGCGGTTGCCGGGTTGATCAGGACGTCTGGAGAAAGCGCAACGGCAAGCCGCGTGCCATTTGAAGTGCTGATCGGTTTCAGGTCGTAGGTCTTGCCATTTGGCCTCACCATCACCGCCCGGGCTTTGGGGGGGAGGCTATCCAGTTGGTTCCGAAGTTTGAAAAAATCGGTTTCCCGAAGCGCAAGTTGCAGGGCGTCGGGCACAGGAGCCTTGCCCGGGAGATCACCCGCCAGTGGCCGGTGGGTCTGTCTGGCGGCATCATCCAGGGCATTCGGCAAGTCGTGCAGGGAGGCGAGCTGAAGGCTTTTCCCGTCAGGCGTGACAAGCTGCCAGGCGTTGCCTGGTGCCGGCATCAGGGCAAGGGATGCAGCACCAGTGACCTTGGGCAACCGCTTTGCAAGGGAAGCGCCTTCATCGAGAAGATGCTTGGGCGTGTCGATATGCTTGCCTGCGGACCCCGCCGCATCGCCTGCTTCCCGCGCAAGCCGCGACAACAGCCCGGCGTCGGCGGTCGAGACAACACACAAGGTGGCTGCCACGAGGGCAAACACGCGGAGAGAACCTTTGAAACTGCGCAACACGCCTGAAATCCCGGTCAGATAGAAAAGGTGTATCCAAAAAACTCAAAACGGCAGCAAGGATAATGGGCCTCGACCCGGTTGCAACTGCGTCGGCACTGTGCCGATCCGCTTAACCTGCCTTGCGCTCCGACAGCCAGATGCCGCCGATTACCAGCGCCAGAGCGGTGCCGTGGTACCATTTGAATGGTTCTCCGAGGATGGAGACCGCCAGTATGGCCGCAAAGATCGGCACGAGGTTGATAAAGACCCCCGCGCGCGCCGGCCCGATCAGTTCGACACCTCGCATGAAGAAAATCTGCGCGAGGCAGGAGGGAAACAGCGCGATATAAAGGACCACGAGCCAGCCCTGGAGTGACGGCCACTGAACGGTGCCGGCAGCGATGTCGTATGCAAGTCCGGGCAGAGATGTGATGGCCGCAATGCCGGACAGAACCGCAAAGAAGGCCAGTGGTGAGACCTGGGGCCGGTCACGCAGGGCAAGCGTATAGCCGGAATAGAGCACACAGGCGATCAGCATGACGCCATCGCCCGGATTGACGGCAAGCGCCAGCAGCACCTCCAGGCTGCCCTGGGCTGCAATCAGCGTCACCCCGGCAAGCGTCAGCAGAATGCCGATCACCTGCAACGCTCGGATTCTGCTGCCGAAGGCAATCATGGAACCGATCAGAACGAGAATCGGGACGGATCCCTGGATAATGCCAAGGTTGACGGCCGTGGTTTCCGTCGCAGCGATGTAGAAAAGGGTGTTGAACCCGATGAACCCGAAGACGGCCATCAGCACCATGCGGAAGGAATAGGGCCGCATCAGGGGCCACTCCGCACGTATGTGCCGCCATTGCAGCGGGACCAGGATGCCGGCAACGATCACCCAACGCAGGAACACCACCACCATCGGAGACACTTCCCCCACCGCAAGGCGGCCAGCGACGGTGTTGCCGCCCCAGAACAGCGTGGTCAGGGCCAGCATCAACAGGGCGTTGCCGTAGGTCAGGTCGCCTACACGTTTAACCAGCGAAAACATGAAAACCGTTGCGTGGAAGATGGAGTGGAAACCCATCGGTAACGGATTGGCGGGCGCAGGCAAAGGGCTATCTTTTTGTATACCGACTTATACTGTTGGAGATAATGATCTGGATCTTTTCCAAAATGGAAAAAGTCATCCAATCGACCCGGCAATTGACGATTGCGTGTTAAGACCCCAAAACACGGGCTAATATCAGACATTCAAGTTCGTTTAGGGGAGCTGACAGATGACAGGCCGCGTCGATGCCCATGGATTGCAAGTTGCCAGGGTTCTTTATGACTTCGTCAATGAAAAGGCCCTTCCGGATACCGGCGTCGATCAGGACCATTTCTGGAAAAGCCTGTCCAGCCTGATCCACGATCTGGCACCGAAGAACCGGGCACTGTTGGCAAAGCGCGACAGCCTGCAGGAAAAGATCGATATCTGGCACAAGGCCAACCCCGGGACTCCGGACATGGACGGCTACAAGACCTTCCTGACGGAAATCGGTTACCTGGTGCCGGAAGGTGCGGACTTTGCCGTTGGTACCGCCAACATCGATCCGGAAATCGGCTCTGTCGCGGGCCCGCAGCTTGTCGTTCCGGTGATGAACGCGCGCTATGCGCTGAATGCCGCCAACGCCCGCTGGGGCTCTCTTTACGACGCGCTTTACGGCACCGATGCGATGGGCTCTTTGCCGGCAGGCAAGGGATTTGATCCGGCACGCGGTGCCGAGGTGATCGCCTATGCACGCAAGGTCCTGGATGAGGCTGCACCGCTGGCTGATGGGAGCTGGTCCGACGTGACCGGATTTGCCGTTGAAGGCGAAGCTCTGGTTCTTTCCACCAAGACGGGCTCCACGCGCCTTGCCGACGGTTCGCAGTTTGCCGGCTATTCCGGGGACAACGCTGCCCCCTACAAGGTCCTGCTGGTCAGAAACGGTCTGCACCTTGAAATCGACATTGATGCGCAGCATCCGATCGGCAAGACCGATGCCGCCCACATCGCCGACGTGATCCTGGAATCGGCCATGTCGACGATCATGGACTGCGAGGATTCCGTTGCCGCTGTCGACGCGGAAGACAAGGTCGTCGTCTACACCAACTGGCTTGGCCTGATGAAGGGCGACCTGGAAGAAACCTTCGTCAAAGGCGGCGAAACCGTTACCCGCCGCATGAATGGCGATCGCAATTACACCGCTCCCGACGGCTCCGCGCTGTCGCTGCACGGTCGCTCGCTGCTGCTCATCCGCAACGTCGGCCACCTGATGACCAATGATGCCGTGCTCGACAAGGACGGCAACGAGGTGCCGGAAGGTCTCCTCGACGGCATGATCACTTCGCTGATTGCGCTGCACGACATTGGTCCGAACGGCCGGGAGCTCAACAGCCGCGCGGGTTCGGTCTATATCGTCAAGCCGAAGATGCACGGACCGGAAGAAGTGGCATTCGCCTGCGAGATCTTCAACCGCGTTGAAGATGCGCTGGGCCTCGAGCGCAACACGCTCAAGATGGGCATCATGGACGAGGAACGCCGCACCACGGTGAACCTGAAGGAGTGTATCCGCCAGGCCAAGGACAGGGTGTTCTTCATCAACACCGGCTTCCTCGACCGGACCGGCGATGAAATGCACACGTCCATGGAAGCCGGCCCGATGATCCGCAAGGGCGACATGAAGGCCGCGACCTGGATTAGCGCCTACGAGAACAACAACGTCGATGTCGGACTTGCCTGCGGCCTGCCGGGCCACGCGCAGATCGGCAAGGGCATGTGGGCGATGCCTGACCTGATGCATGCCATGCTGGAGCAGAAGATCGGCCATCCGATGTCCGGAGCGAACACGGCCTGGGTTCCGTCACCGACCGCTGCAACGCTCCACGCGCTGCATTATCACAAGGTCGCCGTGAAGGAACGTCAGAACGAGCTGAAGAGCCGGGCTTCCGCGAAGCTGGAAGACATTCTCTCCATTCCTGTTGCCGAACGTCCCAACTGGGCACCGGAAGACATTCAGGCAGAACTCGACAACAACGCCCAGGGCATTCTGGGCTACGTCGTCCGCTGGGTTGAACAGGGCGTTGGCTGTTCGAAGGTGCCGGACATCAACGATGTTGGCCTGATGGAAGACCGCGCAACGCTGCGCATTTCTTCGCAGCACATCGCCAACTGGTTGCACCATGGCGTTGTCGGCCGAGAGCAGGTTCTGGAAACCATGAAACGCATGGCCGCTGTCGTTGACGGCCAGAATGAAGGTGACCCGCTCTACCGGCCGATGGCGGCGGATTTCGACGGCTCGGTCGCCTTCCAGGCAGCTTGCGAACTGGTGTTCGAAGGCACCAGCCAGCCAAATGGTTACACCGAGCCGGTGCTGCATCGCCGCAGGATCGAGTTCAAGGCGAAAACCGCAGCCTGACATTTGTCACCAGGTCTTGAAGTTTCGGCCGCCGGGAGCGATCCCGGCGGCCGAAATCGTTATGATCCCCTGTTCCCGCATGGCGTGTTGCTTCGCTTTGTGCTGCGCAATACGGGAATGGTAAACGGGTAAAAATCGAAGCAAACTGTCTTGGATCGAAAGCGTACAGTTTCCGGAAAATACACTCGCATTTACAATCAGTTAAAACAATTTACCAACTGTTATCCATATTGCATGGGATATAGGTGTTTTTACTACTTTAGAGCAGAAAAACGCTATCTTGCATCATCTGGAGTTGATGATGCTAACCGTCCTGTCTTGCATAGCTTTCGAGCATGACCCGTTGTTTGTTGCCCTGGCGGTAATAATCCTGACGGTCGGTGCCGTTTTGACTATGCGGCTGTTCGCCCGTGTCCGGCGGACGCAGGGCGATCTCAAGTATCTCTGGCTGCTGTTGTCCGGCCTGATTGCCGGCGGTACGATCTGGAGCACGCACTTCGTTGCCATGATCGCCTACAAGAGCCCGTTCATTCTGGGTTACGATCTCAAACTGACGGCCTTCTCGCTGGTTATCGCCATTGCCGGGACGACAGCAGGACTTCTCGTCAGTAGCATCTCCCAGCGTTCGGCACTTATCGAGGTTGGGGGTGTCATCTTTGGCGCCTCTATTGCGGCGATGCATTTCATCGGAATCAAGGCGCTTCAGATATCCGGTATCATGATGTTGTCGACGCCTTTCGTGGTGGTTTCCGTCGTTTTGGCCTGCGTCTTCTGCCTCATTGCCACCAGCCGTGTCGCCCGCCCGGTGACACGCTACTGCAAATACGGGGCTGTACTCAGCCTGATCCTGGCAGTAGCCAGCCTGCACTTTGTTGCGATGGCTGGTGTCGAAATTCTGCCCCTGCGGCTGGATGGCAGCGTCAAGGACCTTGTCTCCAACCAGTTGATCGGCATCTCGGTGGTCTTCACCATGAGCGTCCTGTTGCTGTCGGCGATGATCACCTATTCGATCGACAGTGCAAACTCCCAGGTTGCCGAAAGCAGGGTCAACCACATTACCCATCACGACCCGCTGACCGGTCTGCCGAATCGTCGGGCACTCGACCGCCATCTCGATAGTTTCCTGACAAGGTATGCTGCCGACAATGCCCGGGTCGTCGTGCTCAACTGCAGTCTGAGCCGGTTCAAGGAAGTCAACGAAGTTCATGGCCATGCGTGCGGAGATGCTCTGCTGCGGCACGTTGCCAAGCATCTGTCGGAGAACCTGGAGGCCGATGAATACATCGCCAGGAACGGCGGCGTCGAATTCGTGATCGTCGGCAAGCCGGTCTACTACCGGGGCTATATCCTTGACCTTTGCAAGCGCATCCAGAAGCTGGTCGCTCGGCCACTGCTATGGCAGGGCGAAGAAATCCGCGTCAGTTGCAGTGTCGGCTACGCGAACTATCCCGATCACGCATCGTCGGGTGCGCAGCTGATCGAAGCCGCGGAGCGGGCCATGCACCGTGCCAAGGCTGCCGGCGGCAATGCCGCGCTTTGTTATGACGTCGAGCTAGATCAACAGACCCGCGAGCGCAGCGCCCTTGCCATGGACCTGCGCAATGCCCTGAAGAACGGCGAGTTCGAGCTTTATTATCAGCTTCAGAACGATGTCATGACCCGGGAAGTCACCGGCACGGAAGTTCTGCTGCGCTGGAACCACCCTCAGCGCGGCATGATCCCGCCGTTCGAGTTTATCCCGATTGCGGAGGAGACCGGCCAGATCCGAGAAATCGGCGCCTGGATCATCCGTACCGCCTGCCGTGAGGCGGCTTCCTGGGACAACCGGGTCAAGATCGCGGTCAATGTGGCGCCAGTGCAGCTTGCCGACAGCAGCTTTCCGGATATCGTTGCCCACGCCTTGAAGGAAAGCGGCCTGTCACCGGAGCGTCTCGAACTGGAGATCACCGAGACCGGCATCATCGCCGACACATCGCATGCGCTTCAGATCATCCACCAGCTGAAACGTCTCGGCATTCGCATCGCCATGGACGACTTCGGCACCGGCTATTCGTCGCTTGCCACACTGCAGGCCTTTCCGTTCGACAAGATCAAGATCGACCGGGAGTTCGTCAAGGATCTCGGGGGCAACAAACAGTCAGAAGCGATCATCAAGGCAACGATCATTCTGGGTGAAAGTCTCAATATTCCGGTGCTGGCCGAAGGTGTGGAAACGGAAGACCATCTCGGCTTTCTTGCTTCGCAAGGGTGCAACGAGGTTCAGGGCTTCCTGTTCGGCAGGCCCATGCCGGTGGCCGACGTCCGCCGTGCCTTGATGGCATCAACCGCCATCCGGGTCGAAGAACCGGTTCCGCCCGCTGAGCCCGCGCAGGACATGACCCTGATCAGCAAGGTGGCCTGAGGCAACCTTTTTTCCCGTCACCCCATGGCTTGACCATGAGATGACAAAGGCAAGGGCCGGGCAAAGGAATACCGCCTTGCCGGCCCTGATCCCATTAGAGCGGCAAAGCCGGGCTTTCCTGAAACCCGAGATGCAGTTCGTTGCCGGTATAGGGATGGGCCCGCGCGACGTCTTCGTTCAGATCATGACCGAGACCCGGTTCGCTTGACGGAATGACATAGCCGTCTTCCCATCGAATAGGCGTCTTCAAGAGGTCGGCATAGAACCCGTCGAAGGTCCGGATGGATTCCAGCAACAGGAAATTCGGGCTGCAGGTTGCCAGCTGGATGTTTGCGAGCGCCACCAGCGGTCCGCAATAAAGGTGAGGGGCGATCTGCGCTGACCGGCATTCCGCCATGGCGGCAATCTTCTTGGCTTCCAGAAGGCCGCCGACGCGGCCGAGGTTCATCTGCAGGATACTGGCCGCACCGGTTTCAAGCACGCGGGCGAATTCATACTTGGTACACAGACGCTCACCCGTCGCAATTGGCATGGATGTAAACCGCGCAACCTCGGCCATGTCTTCCGGCTTTTCGGGCGGGATCGGTTCTTCAAACCAGAGCGGATCATAGCCCTCTATCCGACGTGCAAGCCGCTTGGCTCCGGAAACGGTGAACTGTCCGTGGGTACCGAAAAGAAGGTCGGCCCTCGTGCCGACGGCATTGCGGATCTGCCGGCAGAAGGCTTCCGAGCGTTCCAGATCGTCAAGGCTCGGCTGGTGGCCATCGTAGATCGTATAGGCTCCAGCCGGATCGAACTTCACCGCCGTGAAACCCTGGCCGACGGCCTTGACCGCCGCTTCGGCCGCCATGTCCGGATCGTTGTAGACATTGGGTTTCGACGGGTCCGGATAGACATCTCCATCGGAGGGATAAAGGTAGGTGTAGGAGCGCAGGCGCTCATGCACCTTACCGCCCAGAAGCTGATAGGCCGGCTTGCCGGCGGCTTTGCCGATGATGTCCCAGCAAGCCATTTCCAAACCTGACAAAACGCCCATCACGGTCACATCAGGACGTTGCGTATATCCGGCACCATAGGTCTTGTGCCACAGCTTCTCGAGATGATGCGGATCTTCGCCCTCGAACTGGCGCTGGAACACGTCCTTCGCCATCTCGGCCACCAGGTGCGGGCCGAAGGTGGCGTTGTAGATCTCGCCATAGCCTATGATGCCGCAAGCGGTCACCAGCTTGACGAAGATGAAGTAGCGCCCGCCGTGGCGCGGCGGGGCGTTTTCGACGACGAAGGTCTCGATTTGGTCGAGTTTCATGTTGGTCCGCTTAGCTCGCGTTGCTGATCGTGATGGACTTTACCTTGGTATAGGCGTCGAGGCCTTCCCAGCCTTTTTCGCGGCCGTAACCTGATTTCTTGTTGCCGCCGAAAGGCAGCTCAAGCCCTCCGGCCCAGTAATCGTTGACCGACACCTGGCCGCAATCCATTGCGCCGGCAACCCGCATCGCCCGCCCGACATCATTGGTATAGACGCTGGCAATCAGGCCGAACTCCGTACCGTTGGCAAGGGCGACGGCTTCTTCCTCGCTTTCGAACAGTTGCACCGACAGGACCGGGCCGAAGATCTCTTCCTGGATTGCCGGATCGTTCGGTGCAAGGTCCGCAATTACCGTTGGCTGGAAGAACCAGCCTTTGCCCGTCTCTGCGTCGCCGGTCGCGTCGCCGCCGGTCAGGATGTTGGCACCGCGCGCCTTTGCGGCATCCACATGGGCCTTGATACGGGACAGGTGAAGCTCGGAATTGATGGCCCCCATGTCCGGAGCCATCAGTCCGTGACCGGTCCTGATCTTGGCGGCTCGTTCGGCAAGGATGGAAAGCACTTCGTCGCGGATCGATTTATGCAGGATCAGCCGGGATCCGGCCGAACAGATCTGACCGGAGTTCGAGAAGATTGCCCAGTAGGCTCCGTCGGCGACCTTTTCCGGATCGGCGTCGGCGAAGGCGATCAGCGGTGACTTGCCGCCAAGTTCCAGCGTCAGGCGGGTCACGTTCGGAGCGGCCATCTGGGCAACATTGATACCGGTGGTGACGGAGCCAGTGAAGGTCAGCTGCTTGATGCGCGGATCGCGCGCCATCTGCGCGCCGACATTACTGCCCAGGCCGGTGACCACATTCACCAGCCCTTCCGGCACCCCGGCCTCGCAAAGCAGTTCCGCCATGACAAGTGCGGTAAAGGGCGTGGTCTCGGCCGGCTTGGCAACAACGGAACAGCCCGCGGCAAGGGCAGGGGCGACACCACGCGCGAAGGTCGAGGTGGGATAGTTCCAGGGAATGATGTGCCCTGTAACGCCGACCGGTTCGCGCACGGTGAAGGCGGTATAGGCCGGACCAAGATTGACCGATCGGCCATCGAGCTTGTCGGCAGCGCCGGCGTAATATTCGAAAAGGCGCGCGGAGGACTGAACGTCACCCTGGGCCTCCGCCAGCGTCTTGCCGCTGTCGACCACCTCTATCACGGCCAGCCGGTCTGCGTTGTCGCGGAAGACCCGGGCAACATTGTTGAGGATACGGCAGCGCTCTGCCGGTGAGACTTGCCGCCAATGCAGGGCTGCTTTCTCGGCAGCGTCGATGGCGTTATTCATATCGGTGTCGGACCCGAGAGAAAATTCGGCAAAGGCTTCCGCCCGGCCCGGATCGAAGCTTTCCATCTTCTTGTTCGAGGCCGGAGTGCGTTTGCCGGCAATGAAATGCCCGTCGGGCAAGGCATCCAGCTTGCCGGTGGTCAGATAGTCTTGGGCGATGTCCTGAACGGTCATGAGAGGGCTCGCTTCTGGTCTTCTAGAATGAGATCGGCTCCCTTGAGAGCCAGCATCATGGTCGGGGCGTTGGTGTTGCCGGAGGTGATGTTCGGAAAGGCGGAGGCGTCGGCAACGCGAAGCCCTTCAATTCCGTGCACCTGCAGCCGGCTGTTGACGACGGTTGTCTCGCGGTTCTCGCCCATGCGGCAAGTCGATACCGGATGGAAGACGGTGCTGGCCCGGGCGCGGAAGTCCGCCAGGATGCCGTCGCCGTCAAGGTCTCCGAGGTTCGGAGCGATGGGGTTTTCGACAAGTGCGCTCAAGGCCTGGCTTGCCATCAGCTTCTGGCAGAGCTTGCCGCCGTCGATCACGGTCTGGCGGTCTTCCTCGGTCGCCAGCGAATTGGGCTGGATCGAAGGCGCCGCATTGGCATTGGCACTTTTGATGTCGATGCGGCCGCGGCTCGTCGGGCGGGCCGGCTGTGCGCAAATGATGAAGCCGTTGAACGGATCGATGCTCAGCCGCGTCTTGTCCTTGTAAGGCCTCAGGCGATAGCTGATAGGATTGAAATAGAGCTGCTGGTCCGGCCGGCTCAGCTCGGGGCGCGAGCGCAGGAATCCGCCGCACTGGTTGACGGATAGAGCCAGAGGACCCTTGCGGGTTGCTGCGTATTGCATGGCGGACAGGGCCTGACCCAGCAAGGGACGCAGGATCGCATTGAGTGTCGGTTCCTTGGCGCGGAAGGTGAAGTTCGCAGCCAGATGATCCTGCAGATTGCCGCCGACATTGTCATTGGCCTGGATCACCGGAATGCCGAGCTCGCTCAGCAACCTTCCCGGGCCGATGCCGGAAACCTGAAGCAGTTGCGGCGAACCGATTGCACCTGCCGCCAGGATGACCTCTCGGCCGGCAAGCAGGGTTTCCCCGCTCAGGAGTTCGACGCCGACAGCCGTTCTTCCTTCAAACAGGATGCGGGCAACCTGGGCCTGTGTCCGGACGCTTAGGTTCTTGCGGGCAAGGGCAGGATGGAGATAGGCGCGTGCGGACGAACACCGGCGGCCATCTTGCGTGTTGATCTGGTAAATGCCGCCACCTTCGGGAGCATCACCGTTGAAGTCGTCACTCCAGGGCAGGCCCACTTCACGGATCGCGGCAAAGAAGTGCCGGTTCACCCTGTGGATCTGGTCGGACACATTCTGGATATGGATCGGTCCCTCGCCTTGCTTCACACCCTCGCAGGTCACCCGGGTTTCAAGGCGCTCGTAAGTTGCCTTTACATTCGCCCAGCCCCAACCTGCCGCGCCGGAGGCCTCCCAGTCTTCGAAATCTCCAGGCAGACCTCGGCAATAGACCATGGCGTTGATCGAGCCGGAGCCACCCAGCAATCGACCGCGGGGCCAGTAGACACTGCGCCCGCCGAGGCCTTCGTCTGGTTCGGTCATGAAGCGCCACGTGCGTTTTGGGTCGGAATTCAGCTTGCCATAGCCGAGTGGCAGCGACACCCAGGGTGAGGCATCGGACCCACCGGCCTCCAGCAGCAGAACACGCGTCTGCGGATCTGCGCTCAGGCGTTCCGCCAGGATACATCCGGCCGAGCCGGCTCCCACAATGATGTAATCGACCTTGTCCATGATGCGCTGCCGGTTGACCGCTGTTTCGGAGAAGTGTCTGCGAGGATGGAAAATTCCTGAAACGAAAAAATATTTGGTATAGCTTTGAAAAAATTTGAAGGAGATGCTTGTTGCACAGGTGCGAATTCGTTTCAGAAAATGAAAACAGCTTCCGCACCTGATGATGGAAGGAAGACGAAATGGCCTACAGCCTGCCACCGCTCACATGGCTGCGCGCCTTCGAGGCGGCTGCGCGCCTGGGGAACTTCACCCGGGCGGCGGAGGAGCTGCTGATCACTCCGGCTGCTGTCAGCTACCAGGTTCGCCAGCTGGAACAGCTCCTCGGCTACCCGCTGTTCGACCGTGTTCACAGGGAACTGGCCCTGACCAGACTAGGGCAGACTTACCTGCCGACGGTCGAGAAGGCGTTTTCGGATCTTTCCATCGCCACCGTCTCGGTGTTTGGCGAGCGGGACAGGCAGCCGGTTCGTTTTCGATGCCTCAACAGCTTCGGCCAGCTCTGGATGATCCCGCGCCTGCGCTCTTTTCAGGAGGCCCATCCGGGCATCGACCTGCAGATGATCTCGGCCTCCTGGGCGGAAACTCTCAGCCCGGAATTGTTCGACATCGATATCCGCTTCGGCGACGGCAGCTGGACTGACGGAGTGGTGGCGTTTCTTTTGAACGACCCGATCATCCCGGTCTGTCATCCGGATCTGGCGCTTGACCCAGGCAAGCGTGAAATCGAGGCGCTGGCGGAAGCAACCCGGCTCGACATCATGGGCGTGATCGACACCTGGGAAAGTTTCTTCCGCAGCCACGGGCATGCGGTTCCAAAACGCAACGGCCTGCAGGTCGACCAGACCCTCTCGGCCCTGGAACTGGCTGCTCTTGGCCACGGACACGCTCTGGTTCTGGAAACGCTGGCCCAACCGTATCTCGACAGCGGCCGGCTGATCCGTTCATCAGACAAGAAGATTAAGAGCCGGCACAGCTACTATCTCGTCACCGACGGCTCGCGTCAGGCACTCGGCCCCGACGCCCAGATCTTTTGCGACTGGATGTTCCGGGAACTTGGCGGCGAAGCGGGATGAGGAATTTGTCCAGGGACACGAGCTGCTTGCCTGGTCGATCGCAACAAATTCCGGTTCATTCTTCGAGACGCCGCTCCTCATAGTTTGGTTTGAAAGTATCAGAGGACGCAGTTGACGTGGGTCGTGTAACGAACTTGCGCCTTGCTCAGTTGTCATAGTCGCCCCGGGCATCACTTTCGGATCAGACACTCAGGATGAGGACGAGAGTTTGGCTGAGCAAAAGCTCACCCGCTCGAGCTGCAAGATTAATCCAGCGAGAAGGTGAACTCGAACAACCGGTCAATCGGGTCAAGCGGTTTGGGATCGCGGTATCGATTGAGGTCCAGCAGGCCCGCCTGAAGGGTGTCCTGGTCTTTCAGGGCGGTCTGGATCCGGTCGAAGTCGGTCCAGAATTCCGGGTCGGTTCTGCGGACGCCAAAACGGTCAACGAGCTTGAGGAAATCATCTTGTGACCTGATCTCCCGAACCGTCTCCACGAAGGCCGGCAGGTGATCCTGTTTCACCTTGAACATGAAATTCGGATAGCTGCTGAACTGGCCGGGCACGACCGTCACGCTGTCGTTCTGGGGTTCGCGGCGCAGATCCTCGTTGAAGATGAAGGCAACGTTGCTGTGGGCCATGTCATGCACCAGGGTAAAGACCTGCGTGTCCCGTTCCGTTTCCACGAGCAGAACCGAGATATCAGGCAGGAACTTTGCATATGGCGCAGGTTTCTGGGCAAGCGGGCGTAGTTGCCCGGCAGGCGTGTCACTGGACGCACAGGCATTGCCGGTGCAGCGGTTGATAGGGTCTTGTTCAGCCCACAGGCCAGCAGGTTCGCGCAGCAGCTCGGTGAGGAACTCCTCCTTGGGATCGCTGGTGGAAAAGTCGATACCTGTTGGAGACCTGGTGTCGAGCGCGCTTTCCTTCCAGAGATCGACCATGCTGACAAGCGGACCCTGATACCAGCTTTCGTGCATGGGTTTGCGCACTTGTGGCGGCAGGAACGACAGGAAGGTTCGCTCTCCTTCACGGCGCAGGCTGTCCATATAAAGGCGTGTCGTGAGCTGGTGTTCCACGTTGCCGAAGACATCGAACCCGGCAACGAGATTGTAGTAGATCCGCTCGAACAGCGGGAAATCGATTACCCAGGCGGTTTCGGGCACCGAGCCGACGAAGCCTGTCACCACCGAGGCGGAAGAGAAATTACGGTAGACGGTCAGACGGGCATCGACTTCGGAACCGTCACCTTGCCAGATGTCACCGTAGTCGGGGCCGCCTTCCGCCAGGAACTTGCGTTCATACCGCCCCTTGCGAAACTCCTGATACTTGACCGGTCCGAGCGACAGGAAGCCTTCCAGACGCTTGGACAGTTTTCCCTTTGACTGGGCGACCGGCAGTTCGAGGATCGGGGTCGCGGCTTCCAGGAAGCTCGGGTCGGTGACGGAGAGATCGGCGTCGGGTGTCAGGAAGGAGACCCAGAAACGGTCCTCGATCACGTTCACCGCGACCTGGCCGTAGCAGACCGGACCACGAATGAAAGAGCGGACAAAATAAAGCGCTTCGTCCAGCAGGAACTGGTAGCGGCTGCGGGCAGGAATGGCGCGGAAGGTCGACAGCGGGTTGCCGCCTGCAGCCGTTGAATAGGGCGGCAGGCTCGCAATCTCCCAGTCGCTTTTCAGGAACAGGTCTTCATAGCGCTTCAGGCGTTTGGGGCCGATCTCATAGACCATGTGCTCCTTGTGCAGGATGGTGCCGTCAATCGGGATGAGCCTGTAATGAAAGGGGCCACCTGGATCGTCAAAGGGGCGGCGCGAGGCAATCTCATCTGGAGGCGAGCCGGTCGCGGTTCTGGAACGGATTACGCGGAAGAAACGGTTCTGGTCATCGCCTTCCAGGTGCAGATGGGCCAGGAACAGATGTTCATAGATATAGCGCGCGACAAGTTTCGACCGTTTGTCGCCGCGGTTGAAGAACGTTTCGACGGTGTGCACCGACTGTTCGACACTCGGTGGCAATCCTTTGCCGGCGTCCGGCGCAGGTGCCCCATCCTTGGCCCAGGACAGCAGGGTCTCGTAGTCGCCATCTGCAAGCGGCGCCATGGCAAAGGGCATGCCGCCCTGCGGGTGTTCCTTGAGATAGTCCTTCACCTTGCCGGGCATGGCGCAGGTATTGGCCCGCAGCGTCGAAATATCGATGTCGTCAGGAAGCGGCGCTCCGAGCTTGAACGAATTCTTGCGGCCGGCCAGCAGCAGTTGTTCCAGAACGGATGGCCCGTCCTGTGCACCGACAACGTCGAAGAAACCCTTGGCGCGCCAGCCCGGAACAGACTTTGCGTCGATCCCGAGGCGTGTCATCGGAGCATCTTCCAGACGCGAGGAATCGTAGACTTTCTGCTTGCTTGCTCCGCGCATCCAGCCCGCGGCGGATGACAGCTTGAGCTGACAAGGCGCGTCATAGCAGCCGTGGCAGACGACGCAGCGCTTGTTGAGGACATCGAGAGCTGACGTATCTTCCTGCGCCGATGCAGCACCGGCACAGCAAATCAGAAGTATGGCGCGAAACGCCTGTTTCAGGATCCGGGACCAGAGAGCCTGAAGGCGGCCGGCCGCAATCATGCCGGAGGCATCAACCTTCATCGTCTTCCATCCGTGGACGGGTCACCCGGCTCGGATCGTCAGGCCCCTTGTAGTTGAACAGGTACGCCCAGGCGGCATAGGCGGTGATTGCCGCCATGATGTAGACCCAGGTGATATTGCCGAACGCATATTCCACACCGGTCCAGCCGGCGCAAAAAGCGACCAGAACAATTCTGCGCCAAAGCGCATCGAACCAGGGATGTTCTACGGGACCAAACACAGTTTTGCCTTCCTTTTGCGTCATCTGAGCCGAGCTGCCCGGGCTTGCTGACGTAGCGGGAGCCTCAAGAGCTTGCAAAATCAGGCAAAACTTGCCTGCCATCACCTGATTACACCTTGAAACTGGCTGCTGAACAAGGGAATGTGGCGTACCACTCCCGGCCACGGAAATTCATGTTGATAAGAGGAGCCTGGCTTCCGACATGCTGACTGCGCTTGATCTCCTGACAGCTAATGACACGCCAGGTCAACACCCACCTTCCTATTACGCTGCAACTGCCAACAGGCAAACGGCTCACTCGGTTCTCGATGGCTCACACACCTGCACGGTCTGCGTCATCGGTGGCGGTTATACGGGGCTATCGGCTGCATTGCATCTGGCTGAACGGGGTGTTGACGTCATCCTCCTGGAAGCCAACCGGATCGGGTGGGGCGCCTCGGGCCGCAATGGCGGCCAGGTCGGTTCCGGCCAGCGCATGGACCAGACGGTTCTGGAAGAACGCCATGGCAAGTCTCACGCCAGATTGCTGTGGGACCTTGCCGAGGATTCCAAGGCGCTGGTCAAGGACCTGATCATCAAGCACCAGATCGCCTGCGACTACACGCCGGGGATACTGCATGCCGATCACCGCAAGAGTTTTGTCGAGGAAAGCCGGGACTATGTCGAGCATCTCAGGCTCGTCTACGGCTATGAGGACATTCGCTTTGTCGGTCCGGATGAAATCGGCGAACAGGTCGGCAGTCCCCGGTACTACGGCGGCTCTCTGGACACGGGCGCAGGCCATCTGCATCCACTCAATTTCGCACTGGGTCTCGGGCAGGCAGCCGAAGCGGCAGGGGCCAGGATTTTCGAGGAAACCAAGGTCACCGGCATTGACGGCCAGGGCACGGGACGGATCACCGTGAGGACGGGGCAGGGCGACGTTCGTGCAGAGCACGTCATTCTGGCGTGCAACGGTTATCTCGGCCGCCTCGACCGGCAGACCGCCGCGCACGTCATGCCGATCAACAATTTCATTGTCGCAACGGAGCCCTTTTCGGAAGACGAGGCGCAAAAGATCATCCGCAACAACGTTGCCGTGGCCGACAGCAAGTTCGTCATCAACTACTTCCGTCTGTCGGCAGACCGCCGGCTGCTTTTCGGTGGCGGTGAGAATTACGGCTATCGCTTTCCGGAAGACATCAAGGCCTTCGTGCGCGAACCGATGCTGGAAATCTTCCCCCAGCTCAGCGACGTGGCCATCGATTACGGCTGGGGCGGTACGCTGGCGATTACGCCCAAGCGCATGCCCTATTTCGCAAGGATTGCGCCCAACATGCTGACCGCAGGTGGGTACTCCGGCCACGGCGTTGCCATGGCAACCCTTGGTGGTCAGGTTCTGGCGGAAGCCGTGACGGGAACTGCGGGTCGCTTCGACGTCTTTGAAAAACTGAACGTACCGGCATTCCCCGGCGGTGACCGGCTGCGCTTCCCGCTTCTGGTACTTGCCATGACGTGGTTCTCTCTGCGGGACAGGCTCGGGTTCTGAGATGCCGCAGAGCCGTACAGAAGCGCGCCGGACGATCGGCAGTTACTGGGAAGCCAGCGTTCCGCAGGTCAAGCTGGACCGGCAGCTCATCGGCAACGCGCTTTTCGATGTTGCGATTATCGGCGCTGGGTTCGCCGGGCTGAGCGCAGCGCTACGGCTCGCGCAGGCAGGCGTTTCCGTGTGCGTTCTGGAAGCGGAACACGTTGGTTACGGCGCTTCGGGCCGCAACGGCGGATTTTGTTGCCTGGGTGGTACCAAACTCGATGAACGCCGCCTCATCAAGAAATTCGGCCTCGAGGAAGCGCGCCGTTTCGTTGCCTATCAGGTCGCGGGCGTCAATCTGGTTGCCCAGAGGCTCGACAGCTGGGGTGTTGACGCCGACCGCCATTCCAATGGCGAAATCTATCTTGCCCACCGGCGGAAGGATTTCGCCGGCTTTCAGGCGGAAGCAGCGTTCCTGAAGGAGAACTTCGGCATCAAGGCCCGGGTGCTTTCCAAGACGGACCTGGACGCGGAAGGCTATGGCGGGCCGACATTCCACGGCGGACTGCAGGTACCCTACGGCTTTGCACTCAATCCGATGGCCTATGTCCAGGCTCTGGCGGATCAGGTGCGCCGAGCCGGCGGCAAGATCTTCGGCAAGTCGCCGGTGACAGGGATGACCCGGGACAATGACCGCTGGCAACTGGAGACCGAACACGGCTTCATCCGGGCCCGGAAGGTTGTCCTGGCGGGTAATGGCTATGCACGCGAGGATGCACCCAAATGGCTGCACGGGCGTACGCTGCCGGTCATGTCGTCAATCCTGGTGACCCGCCCCCTGAGCGAGGGGGAACTTGCCGCACAGGGCTGGACCTCCGACACCATGGCTGCCGACACTCGTAACCTTTTGCATTATTTCCGCCTGTTGCCCGACCGGCGGTTCCTGTTCGGAACGCGCGGCGGCATCTTCGAAAATGCCCAGTCGCTCGCGGCAATGTACAAGCGTGCAAGGTCGGATTTCGACGAGATGTTTCCGGCCTGGGCGGGCATTGAGGCCGAACACAGCTGGTATGGACATGTGTGCCTGGCGCGAAATCTGACCCCCTTCGTTGGGGAAGTGCCCGGTCTCGGCGGCGTCTATGCCGCAATGGGGTGGCACGGCAGCGGCATAGCAATGGCATCGATCTCGGGGGAGAAGGTCGCCGGTCTGATCCTGGGCAAACTTCAGCCGGAAGATTTGCCGGTTGCCCTGCGCCGGCCTTTTGCAAGGTTTCCCCTGCCGTCACTGCGCAAACTCTATCTTCAGGGCGCTTACTGGTGGTACGGCTGGCAGGACAGGTAAACCGCAGATCTGCATTCGCCATGATCCGGGACCATTGAAGACAGAAATCGGATGCTTATGACTGATACCATGATCGTTCGGCAGGCCGAGCTTCGGGACCTGGAAGCCGTTTACGATATCTGCCTGAAAACCGGCCAGGCCGGGCGCGATGCGACGGATCTTTATTCTGACCCCGCATTGATCGGCCATATCTACGCAGGGCCCTATGTGGCTTTGAAAGGTCCCATCAGCTTTGTCGCTGAAGATGATCTCGGCGTGTTCGGCTATGCCGTCGGCGTGAGCGATACACGGGCTTTCGAGCACGAACTGGAGCGGGAATGGTGGCCGGCTTTGCGGGAACGTTACCCGGAACCGGTGCGGCAGGAAACCGAGCAGTCAGCCGATGATCAGCGGATCCGCACGATCCACAATCCGTCGCCCGTGCCACAGGCCGTCATCGATGAATATCCGGCGCATATTCACATGAACCTCTTGCCGCGTGCGCGCGGGAGGGGAGTTGGAACCAGGCTGCTGGACGCCTGGATTGCCGCTGCAAAACTGAAGGGGGTCTCGGCTGTTCATGCCGGGGTGAGCGCTGCCAACGAAGCCGGGCTCGCTTTCTGGACAGCACGGGAGTTCCATCCGGTTCTGACAGTCAGCAACAGCGGATCTCATGGCACCATCTGGTGCGGACGAAGCTTGTAGTCGCCACGGGCCAACAAGGCTTTAGCTCCGCATAGTTCGCACTGAATGTTGTGGTCACGGGAGAGCGGAATGCCTGCAACCACGAAAACGGAATTGCTCGCCGCAAGCGAGAGCGAGTTTTCAAAACTGCAAACGCTCCTCGATGACCTGCCCGCGATGCTGCGTCTTGAAAAGGATGCGGACGGCATATCGCCAAAGGATATCGTCGGTCACCGGGCCCACTGGATAGACCTGTTTCTGGGCTGGTACCGGGACGGCCAGGCCGGCAGACCGGTCTGGTTTCCGGCCCAAGGCTACAAGTGGAACGAGACACCCAGATACAATGCCGACTTGCGGCAAAAGCAATCCGGTCTTTCCTGGCGATCGGTGCGATCCCTTCTGGAGGGAAACCATGCCGAACTGCTCGCCCTCGTGGAAAGTCTGGAGAATGACGAACTCTACGGCGAACCGATGAAAGGCTCCAACAACAAGTGGACGACGGGACGCTGGGCGGAAGCCGCCGGTCCACGCCATTACCGGTCGGCTTCGAAATATCTTCGCCAACGTCTTTCTCAGTTTCAGGAGGAAAGAGACCGGCGCAATTCCGATGTAAGGGATCAGTCCGGGTCGATCTGAGCCTTGCGTCTGACAACGGCTACGTTGACCTCCCGCCATATCTCGAAACCCAGCTTGCGGTAGAGGGCAATTGCTCCGTGATTGTCCGCATAGGCGTGAAGGAACGGAATGTCGCCGCGGTTCCTGATGACTTCAGTCACATGAAGAGAGAGCTCGGATGCCAGGCCTCTGCCTCGGAAATCGGGATGAGTGCAGATCCCGCTGACTTCCGTATAGCCGTCGAGGTTGATCCTGCTACCCGCCATTGCAGCCAGACGGCCGTCCAGCCTGATGCCGAAGAAAGTGCCCAGCTCCGGCGTGCGCGCGGTGAACGGACCCGGTTTTGTAAGTGCTGCAAGCTCGACCATCTCCGGGACATCGGTTTCGTCCAGCTGCACGATTGAAGCCGATCGGGATGGGCCTTCTGACGGGGAAACTTCCACCATGAGGACACCCAGCGCGGTGATCTCTGCCTCAAGTTCATGAGGCAGTGCGATGTCATCCGCCTGCAGTATGAACGCCCGGTCGTCACCCGGTTGAATCAGCTCCGCCAGCGCAGCCAGAGCTTCGGGCGAGTTGTTCGCCGCTGCCGCAAAGGGGGAGATGGCCGGATCGAAACGGCGGGCAAGGTCGCCTCCCTGGCTGAATTGCGCATGCCGGGAGGTCAGGGCTGACCAGACAACCCGCTTCAGAAGGCTGTCCCGGCTCGGTTCATTCATAACTGCGTGCATCTTCGAGCTCATAGTGTTGTGAAATCAGATCCCATCGCTTCAACACGTCCCGGGCGGCATCGGGCACATAACAGCGCTCGTAATCCGGGCCTTGAAACGCGATGATGTCGTCAAGCGAGCGGAAACTCATGATGGTGATGAACTCCACCTCGGTTTCCAGGTTCCTTCGAAGGACCTCGATGCCGAGATATCCGGGAATGGCTTTCGCCTCGATGCCCGGAATGACCTGTGTCGTGAGAACATGGGCATAGGTGTCGGCCATGCCGGGATCCGTCCAGCCGTGCCAGATGCGCTTGATCATCGTTCAATCTCCGGGGGCGTTTGCAGAGAGTTCCAGTCCTGCAACGGCCTGTCCTTGCAGCGGACGGAAAGCGGCCTCGTGCAAAGGGCATCCTCAAGACCTGCAAGCTGGTCTAGCAAAGGACCTTCCAGACTGTTGCAGGCTTCGGCAACTGCCAGTGTGATCGCGGGCCAGAGCGTTTCTTTCAGATGGGCGACGAGGGCGACTCCCTTGTCGGTCAGGCCGATTGTCGTCACGCGACGGTCCTGTTGCGAGGGAACGGATTCAACCAGTCCATCCGACTTCATCTTGTTGATCGTTCTGGTAACGCCCGGTTGGCTCTGGCCAAGGGTCTTCGCCAGATCGCCGATACTCAGCGGGCCTTGCCGGTCGAGTGCGGCAAGAACGGGGTTGTGCGGCGTCGGCAGACTGGTGTCGGCAAGCTCGGCCGCAACGATCTGCGTTTGTGCCTGCAGCATTTCCCCGATCCGTTTCAGCCGGCTGCCCAGGGTGGCATAGCCAAGCGCGCGGACGACATCTTCGCTCATGGGTCACTCCATTTACATAACTTGATATATAACTAGTTATGTAAATTCACAAGGCCTGGTGGGTGAAGTAGTTGGAGACTGATCCGAGGCTGAGATGAGGAAAGTAAAAAAACGTCGCCCCACCAGTGGCACTGGCGGGGCGAGGTGACGGTCAACAGTTGACGAGGGGGCCGCCTAGTCGAATTCCGGTCCGCGTGCACGGTACGGAGTGATTTCCTTCCAGGCCCGCATCAGCGTGTCCAACTCGTCGTCGCCGTGCGGCGGCATTACGATCTGCAGCTTGACCAGAAGGTCGCCATGACCACCGGTCTTGGTCGGAAGGCCCTTGCCCTTCAACCGCATGGACTTGCCGCTGGAGGCGTTGGCCGGAATGGTCAGGTTGACGGCACCGGACAGGGTTGGCGTACGCACCTTTGCGCCCAGGACAGCTTCATAAAGTGTCAGAGGCAGGTCGAGGTGGAGGTCGGATCCCTTCACTTCGAAAAGCTTGTGGGGCTTGAAGCGGATCTCGACCAGGGCGTCGCCTGCAGGACCGCCGTTTTCCCCCGGGTGCCCCTGGCCCTTGAGCCGGATCTTTTCGCCTTCGACCACCCCCTTGGGCAGGGTAACATTCACCGTCTTGCCGCTTGGAAGCGTTACCTGGGTCTTGCCGGAGTTGACGATGTCTTCCAGCGAGGCGCGGGCAACGATTTCCGCGTTGGCGCCTTTTGTCTTGGGCGGTGCCTTCGCGCGGGCGCCGCCGCCGAAACCTGCACCGGGTCCAGCGCCTGCACCTGCGCCGGCGCGTGCACGGCCACCGCCGAAACTGCCGAAAATGTCGTTCAGAATATCGTCGAAACTGCCGCCGCCACCGGATGTCTTCTGGGTGCGTGCACCGCCGAAGTCTTCATATCCGGAAAAGCCGTCAAAACCATGCGCCTGATAGCGCTGCTTGCCCTCCGCATCGATTTCTCCGCGGTCGAACTTGGCACGTTTTTCCTTGTCGCCGACTATTTCATAGGCCTGATTTGCTTCGGAAAAACGCTGTGCGGCCGTCGGATCATCCTTGTTCTGATCCGGATGGTATTTTTTGGCCAGCTTCCGAAAGGCCTTCTTGATTTCGCTCTCGCTGGCAGATTTTGCCACCCCGAGAACGCTATAGGGATCACGCATTCGTCTCACCAGGTTCCTAAGATTTTCCGGCAGGCTGCCCCGCGCACTGCTCCGTTCGGCGAGCCGAACACAAGCGTGCAAGTTTAGCAGGTCATGCTTGACCGGACTTGTCCTCTATATCGGGATGGATAGGAAAAAATTCCAGACCCCGAATTCGTCTTGAGGACCTTCCGGTTTTAGCGGTTTTTTGACGGGGTTCAAGCTTCGGCGACAGTCAGGCTGGTGACCGCGAATTTTTGCGTGATGTCCCGGCAGGCCGTGCCGGAGTACAGCTTGATGCCGACGATGGTATTCGCCGTCGTCTGAAAGCCGAGACAGCCTGTCTCGCCGTAGGTGGAGGCATTGATGTTCGACAATGTGCCGGAATTGCCGCTGATCGCGTTGAGCCACGTCAGCGACAAGGCCTGCGTCGGCTTTCCGGCGGCAAGGTCCTGGCTGATAGTGTCGAGGTTCTGCGCGATCACAGACCGGTCGTCCTCGTTGATATCGGCATAGGCGACGTCGGACGCGGACGGAATGGAGCCGGTCAGGACTGTCGGGGAATCGATGTTGTTGCTGCCCACCGGAACGGACAACTGGCTACAGCCGCCAAGTGCGGTTGCAATGGCCATGCAAAGTGCGGCTAAGGGTTGGATCTTTATGTGCCCGGCAGTATATGAACGCATACGATACATTTTTCAGGCAGCCCCCCGGTCCGGCTTTTCGAGCCGCTTTAAAGGCTGTCGTTTCCTTCGACAGGTTACCGATGACAGACCTTAAAGATCCCCCTGAAGAGTTAACAAAAGGTGACTTTACAGAGGTAGTGAAGCCATTTGAGCTTTTTGCAGAATGGCTTGAGGACGCCAGGGCTTCGGAGTCCAACGATCCCAACGCACTGGCGCTGTCGACCGTCGACCCAGACGGCCTGCCGAATGTGCGGATGGTTCTGCTGAAGGACTTCGACGAACGCGGCTTTGTGTTTTACACAAATTTCGAAAGCGCCAAGGGGCAGGAGCTGCTCTCCGCCGGCAAGGCTGCCATGTGCTTCCATTGGAAGTCCTTGCGCCGGCAGGTTCGCATTCGTGGTCTTGTCGAACAGGTTTCGAACGAGGAAGCGGACGAGTACTACCGCTCCCGGCCGCGCGGCAGCCGGATCGGTGCCTGGGCGTCCAGGCAATCGCGGCCGCTGGAAAGCCGTTTCGCGCTGGAAAAGGAAGTGGCGAAATATACCGCCAAGTTCGGTATCGGCGACATTCCGCGGCCCGACCACTGGTCAGGCATGCGCCTGGTGCCGGTTTCCATCGAATTCTGGCATGACCGGCCGTTCCGACTTCATGACCGCGTGCAGTTCACCCGAACTGGCGCGGATCAGCCATGGTCCAAGGCGCGCCTGTATCCGTAACGCGCCTGCGACAGGGGTCGAAAGTTTCAAGATGCCGGACCGGTTATAGCAGGCGTTTCCAGCGGAAGAACAGGAACGTCAGCCCGACCGACGACACCATCAGGCCCAACGAGAACAGGAACCCGAGCTGCCAGTTGAGCTCGGGCATGTTGGCAAAGTTCATGCCGTAGATCGATGCGATCAAGGTCGGTGGCAGGAAGATCACGCTGACGACCGTAAAGATCTTCGAGATCTGGTTCTGCTCCAGCGTGACGAGGCCGACCGTTGCGTCCAGCAGGAAGGACAGCTTGTTGTCCAGTGCGTCGCCGTGTTCCTTGATGGAATGGATGTCCCTGCCGAACATCTTGCAGTCGGCTTCCTGCTCTTCGTTCAGGTTCAGACGTTTGGCATGTGTGCTGAGGTAAAGCATCATCCGCGACAGGCTGGTGCAGACATCGTGCATCTTGGACACATGCAGTCCGATCTGCCCCAGTTGCTTGATGGCGATCTGATAGCTTGCGGTCTTGCGCATGTTGAGGCCGTCGCCGAACACCTGCACTGCCAGCTTGTCATACCGCGCTGACGCGCTTTCCATTTCATCGGCACACCGGTCGACGATGATGTCGAGCATCGTGAAGAGAACAGCCGGCCCCTTGTGGGCGATAGTCGAATCGGCCTGAACCTTGCGCGACAGAAGGGCGATGGATTTCGGTTCGCCATAACGCACAGTCACCAGCCGCTTGGCATTGACGACAAATGTGACAGACGAAAGCGCCGGGTCGATCATCTGCGTGGCGATCGGAAGCTGCGCGGTCATCACCACGGCGCCGGGCTCCAGGTAAAGGCGTTCGGAGGTTTCGATGGAGGCGATCTCGTCCCGTGTCGGGATTTCCGCGCCCATCAGCTTTTCTGCTGCCTTTTGCTCTTCCTGCGTCGGGGCGATCAGGTCGATCCATACAGACGTGGTCGGAAGGGGGGCGCCGGAGGCAAGCTCAAGACGCTCCAGACCTTTGACGGTCGGGCAGTAGGCAATGATCATGCAGGCAATCTCCGCCGAAGGACACGGAGCGTGCCCTGTTCGGCGGCAGTTTGCCCAACAGATCGGAAGACGGCAACCGTCTGAAGAAAGTGATTTTGCGGCACCCCGACGGGGCTTGGCCGCTTCAGGATGGCGGACATTCAATCGTCACCGATTGTATGTCCGAACGCTATCCTGGACCGGTCACGCCGGCCGTCAAACAGCGTCTCGAAACAACATGGCAAGCTGGCCGTCACCAGCGGCTTGCCGCGTCTTCGGACGCTATAGCGCAGCGGCTCAGTTCTTCTTTTTGGCCACCGTGCCCGAATTCTTGCAAAGGGCAGCTGCATTGAGGGCTGCGATGCCGACGGGCTTATAGAGGTTCACCAGTTTCGCATCGGCGCTTTGCTTCGGGGCAGGGCGGGCAGATTGCTCAGACATTTGTCTCGTCCGTTGTCTTTTCCAGTGCCCGCTCTCTGGGTTAAAGTTTTCATGGCTCGCGGGCGGTGTGCATGTCGTATCCAATTGCGGCAAACGGAAGGCAGAAAACACGCCTTTCAGCCGGTTTTCGCAATGGATGTGAAAAAGCATGCGCTTATTGGCAGAAATCGGCCAGTCAAAAACAATAACAAGATGTAACGAATCCCGGCCGGATTTGAAGTAATACAGTAAGGATTTATTTACGAATTAGGCCTGCCAGTCATTTGAGCAAGTATATGACTGCCCATTCATATGAAATAGCTTCTGTGATTCCGTAGTGGAGAGCCTCGCAAGGCACTGCAGAATCCTAGCAGCGATCGCGCGTAGCTGAGCAGTACCGTCGTGGCACAAAGCCCCAGTCCGGCCAACATCAATGCAGAAGAGATCGAAGCTCCCAGAAGGATCATCAGGCCTCCTGTGCCGAGGCCTATGACCAAGAGGGCAATGGTTGTCCGCAGGTAGTGATAGTGGGCTTGCAGCCAGCGTCCGCCCGGTTCGGCATAGAGGATCGCAAATGCCAGGGCGATGGGCGACAGGAGTATCGTCAGAACCAGCAGGTGGCACAGGCAGATATTGGCAGAGCCTGGCCGAAACAAGCCAAATGGTGAAAACGCCTTTTGTTTTCCGTCACCGGCAGCGCGGTGTTCCTGTTCGCTCGCCGTATGACGGGACCGCAATCCGGTCATGCCTTACCCCGATTTGAAACTGTATTTCCAGCGTGTCTTGCTTGCACGTTTATCGTTTGCCCAGAAGGAATGTATGATGTGTTCGCTGTCGAAGTGAAGTTCATTTTTGACAAATTGGCTGTAAACGAAGAAACAATCAGGTGGACACCTTGCCGCGCCGATGCGGCAAGCCAGGCGAGATAGGATCTCATGAAGCGCTACGCCGTCTATAAAACAGCTTCGGCACCGGCCAGTCGCACGACCGGCTCCGTGGCGCTGGCGCTCGCGGCAATTGCCTTTCTGGCAAAGCGGTTCGGCCTGATCGACGCGGATGTGTTTGTCCTGTCTCTGATTGCAGCGGCTACGATTGCGCTCGCTGCCATCTTGCTTGCCCTGTTCGGCTTTAACCGGATCTGGACTTATGGCGGACCCGGCGTGCCGGCGGCGCTCACAGGTTTGTTCCTGGGGCTGCTGGCGCTTGCGACGCCTGTGCTTGTGGTCGGAATGCTGGTCATGCACGCGGGAGCGAGCGACCTGGCCACCAACCGAACCGATCCACCCGAACTTGAAACAAATGTGGCTTCAAGCGAACAGCCTTTTCTCAACTGGCTGAACACCGCGCTTGTTGAAGACGTCTGGCCGGCCGTTGCCGCTTATACGGGTGCCGCGCCGGGCATGACTGCTATGGCCAATTCGGCGGAGGACCGTCTTTACCCCGATATCGTTCCGCGCCGATACCGCATTTCAACCGCTCAACTGCATGCGGCGAGTGTCAAGGCGCTTGAAGGTCTGAACTGGCAGGTCGTTGATGAATTGCCGCCCGATCTCCTCGATGCACCGACCTATCTGCAGGCCGAGGGCACTTCGCAGATCCTGGGATTGAAACACGATATCGTACTGCGCGTCCGGCCGGATTCGGTGGGGGCCCTGCTTGACGTCCGTTCGCGTTCGCGCACACCGCTTAAGGACCTGACCGACAATGCGGACCGCATCCGTCTTGTCTTCAGCGAGATCGACCGTGTGCTTCTGGAAACATACGGCGATCTGGCGCGGCTTTCGGTCGACGAGACAGAGCTGGAAGAAGACCTTCCGGCCGAACCGGTTGAAGACTTGCGCGAAACCATTCCGTTGCCGAGCTTCAAACCCTATTTCGAGGACGAGGATGCGCCGGTTGCCGAAGGTCTGGATGCGGTCGATCTGGAAGGCTGATCGCTTGCAGGCTCAGCCGGTGAGGCGATAGCGGGCGGCAAGAGACAACTCCGGACTGGCCTCGACGCGGCCCCTGTCCGCAAGGTCCTCCAGGTGCGCGAATACGGACAGACCTGCCGCCGGGTGTAGCGCCGGATCAACCGCTGCATAGAGCACCGATACGATTTCCGGAATCGATCTTTCGCCTTTTGCCAGTTCATGAAGGATAGAGGCTTCCCGGTCGAGCCTGTGCTGCTTCAGGTCGCGGACGTAGTCGATGGCATTGCGAACAATACCGCCGTGTCCGGGTAGATAGACGGATTCGGAACGGGCCAGCAGTTTGTCTATCGAGGCCATGTAGTCCCGCATGCTGCCGTCGGGTGGGGCGACGACCGATGTCGACCAGCCCATGACGTGATCGGCGGACAGCAGAACCGGTTCCCCGGCAAGGGCAAAACACAGATGGTTGGACGTGTGGCCGGGGGTGGCGACGGCTTCAAGCGAAATGCCTGCGGCCTCGAACATCTCGCCATCTTCCAGCAACCTGTCGGGCGCGTAGTCCTTGTCGCCGCTGGCGTCGAGTGGATTGACCTCGTTTTCAAGAAGCGCTCGTGCCGGCCGGTGCGGCCCGCACCCGATGATCTCGGCACCGGTTCTTTCTTTCAAGAGCCGTGCGCCCGGCGAATGATCCACATGCGTGTGGGTGATCAGGATCGCCTCGATGACTGCGCCCTGTGCAGCCTTCAAGATGGTGTCGACCTGACCTTCCAGGGCAGGCCCGGGGTCAACGCAGATCAGACGACTGGTCCCCAGCAGATAGCTGTTGGTGCCATGAAAGGTGAAAGGCCCCGGGTTGTTAACCGTTAGCCGGCGCACGCCCGGCATCAGCTCGACGGCAGTTCCATATTGCGGATCGAACGCGCGATCGTGCTTCATGATGTCTCCAGTTGGTTCCGCCAGGGGCGACAGTTTCGGCAGGTTCTGCCTCGGTCTGTACGTCATGTATCTGACGTTTGAATCGGCTAGGGAAGCGGTACTTTGCCAAGCCGGGTCCAAATGTGAAACAGTGCGTTTGGGGTTGGAAAGAACGAATTTGACGGAAAATCATGACACATGACACCGAGTGCCGGGTTGAAGGCATGTTGAATCTGCCGCGGAGCCAGGCGTTTTCACTGGTTGTCGACCGGCTTGATCTGTGGTGGACATCGCCTTTCAAGGATGCGGGCGAGGGCAAGGTTCAGGCGGGTATCGATCCCTATGCGGGCGGTAGCTGTTATGAGATAGACAGTGAAGGCCAGCACAGGGTCTGGGGAACCGTCCTCTCACTGGAACCGCCGCTTTACATTCGTCTGGCCTGGCAGGTCAGCCGGGATGGCGAGGAAGTTGCGGATCCTGCGACGGCAAGTCGTGTCATGGTGAACTTCCGCGAGGCCGGGGACAGCACGCGCCTTGAAATCGTTCACAGTGAGTTTCTGAGACATGGCGAAGCGGGAGCGGAATATCTGGAACGCATGCGCCAGCCTGATGGCTGGCCGCGTATTCTGGACAACCTGAAATCCGCCGCCAGACATCCCTTGCCTCAAAATCGGTGATTGGTGCGGGTATTTGGTGCCGGTTCGGAAGTTTCGGTTCACCTGACGCGAAGAGCGTTGGTGGGTCGGAGCCCATTTTCAGGGGTGTATTTGACTGTCGCTTGGCTGACATGCTTTCCGTGTTAGGGGAGTGGTCCGATGCTGCCCCGATCTCCCTATTCCGGCCTTGCACATTTACTGAGACGTCGAAATAGTGTCTGCACTCGGGACACCTAACTGCTGAAACGAATTCGCTCGACCGTCCATGACCCAACCGCCTTCGCCAATCGAAGAACCTGCTGAAGACCGGCAGGCCGCATCGCCGCTGACCCGACTTGGCGAGGCCCGCTGGATTCTGCTGTTCGCGTTTGCTGCTGCCGCGGGCGCGGTCATCGTCCATGAAGTGCCGTTGACGACGGCGCTGCTCACCATGGCGGCAATTGTTGTCGTTGCCTGTTTCGTGCCGCGCAAGTCTTCGAGCCGCAGGGTCAAGCTGAATGCCCAGCGGGAAATCCGCAGGATGTGGCCGGGTACGGGCATGAAGGTCACTGTTGATGCGTTGCCGACACCCTGCTTCGTTGCCGACGGGCGGGGCATCACCCGCTATGTCAACAAGCAGGCGCTGTCGATTTATGAAGGCGTGAAACCGGGTGATCCTCTGTCCTTCTCGCTCCGGGCTCCTTCGCTGCTGGAAGCGTTCGACCGTGTCTGCACAACGGGTGAGGCCGAGAAGATCAGCTGGATCGAGAAGGTGCCGACCGAAACCTGGTACGAGGCTCATATCTCGCCGATCTACATGCCCGGAAGCGCGGGTCTGGAGAAGATGCCGAGCTTGCCGGACTTCATTCTGGTGGTCATTCAGGACCTGACAGAAAATCGCCGGCTTGAACGCATGCGCACGGACTTCGTCGCCAATGCCAGCCATGAACTGCGCACGCCTCTGGCCTCGCTCACCGGATTTATCGAGACCTTGCAAGGACCTGCGCGCAACGATCCGGAGGCGAGAGACAGGTTTTTGTCGATCATGCTGGATCAGGCGGGGCGCATGCGCCGGTTGATCGATGATATCCTGTCGCTGTCGCGGATCGAGCTGAAGGCGCACGTCCGGCCCGCAAATGCTGTCGATCTGTCAGAGATCGTCCGGCATACGACCGATGCGCTGTCTCCGCTGGCCTCCGACATGGGCGTCGAGATCCGGCTTCAGCTCCCGGACACCCCCGTGCGGATCAGGGGCGACAGGGACGAGCTCATCCAGGTGACGGAAAACCTGATCGAGAACGCGCTGAAATACGGCCATGACGGCAAGTTCGTCGACGTCGGTCTTGAAAGACCGCAGGCGCCGCAGGATGCACTGACCTGGCAACTTTCGGTACGCGACTACGGCGAGGGCATCCCGCGTGAGCATCTGCCGCGCCTGACGGAGAGGTTCTACCGGGTCGATGTCGAATCGAGCCGGGCGATGAAGGGGACGGGCCTCGGGCTTGCCATCGTGAAGCACATCCTGACACGCCACAGGGGCCGGCTGGAGGTGGACAGCGAGCCGGGGCAGGGGGCGACGTTCAAGGTCAGTTTGCCTGCCATGGAGAACGTTGAAGGTCTGCCCGAGAAGATCTCCGCCTGATGCCGGATTGGCGACTGTCGTATTCCTGAGACGCGAGACTGCTAGAGACTTGCCACTGCAAGATCGGAAAAGTCTTTTGTGACCGGTCAGGCGATCCGCCTAAAGGAAGGCCTGTCTTGCCGGATCGCGCCAGCATTTTGTCCAGGAGTTTTAACGTGCCGATGTATTTTTCAGCCCGCGCTGTGTTGTGTGGCGTTTTTTGTTTGGCATCCCTGACCGCCGAAGCCCGTGACCGGTTGCTTATCGTCGGCTCGTCAACGGTATTTCCGTTTGCGACCGCGGTCGCAGAAGCAGTCGGCAGCAACGGCGTAAAGTTCCCGATTGTCGAATCCACGGGCTCAGGCGCCGGTTTCAACCTGTTCTGCAAGGGCGTTGGTGAACACACGCCGGACATCACCAATGCATCCAGGCGCATGAAGCCTTCGGAACTGGACACCTGTCTCGCAAACGGCGTCACGCCGGTCGAAGTGGAAATCGGTTATGACGGCATCGTGCTGGCCAATTCGCGCAATGGCCCGAAATTCACCCTGACCGTGGAGCAGATTTTCGAGGCGCTGGCCGAGAAACTTCCGAAGGACGGACAGCTAGTCGACAATGGCAACCTCGCCTGGTCGGACATCGATGCGGGCTTGCCGAATGAGGAGATCGAGGTGCTTGGACCGCCTCCGACCTCCGGCACCCGTGATGCGTTCGAAGAACTTGTCATGGAAGAAGGCTGCAAGTCGGTCAAGGATCTGGAAAAAGACGGTTGCACGCGCATTCGCCGGGACGGCAGCTTTGTCGAAGCGGGCGAGAACGACGACCTGATCGTCGGTGCTCTGGAGGCCAATCCCGTGACGGTCGGCATCTTCGGTTATTCCTTCCTGATGCAGAACCGGGACAAGATCCAGAGCGTCGGCGTCAACGGGGTCGAGCCGACGTTCGAAAAGATCGCCTCCGGGGAATACCCGGTGTCCCGCCCGCTGTTTTTCTACATCAAGAAGGAACACGTCGGCCTTATTCCTGGCATGGAGGAGTATGTGGCTGCCTTCACCAGCGAAGAGGCCTGGGGCGACGATGGGTATCTGGCGAGCAAGGGACTGATTCCCCTGTCTGCCGAAAAACGCAGGCAAGAGGCGACCGACGCAATGGCGTTGCCGGCCTTGCAACTCTGATCGAGCCGAACCGGGCAATGCAAAACCCCGTTCGGCCGCTGCGGCAGGTGCCTGAAAGCCTCCCTGATCAGGCATAACGCTCGCCAGATGGATAAAAGGGTTTCCTGTCAGCTTTGCCGAGGCAAGCGAGAGCTGCACGATGTGCACCTCGAGACGGGTTTTTGTGACCCTTTGCGACATAAAACCGTCAAGGAACAGGTTTTCTTGAGTAATTTCAGTATCTTAAATTGTCACAAAACTGAAAAGGAACTGTCATAGAACTCTCATCCGTGGAGCCTAGGTTCCCCGCATCGCTCGTGCACATCCAAGCGCGGTGATCATCTAGAAACCTTGACATTCAAAGGGAGTGGTCAAGTGAAATTTACGACCCTCGTTAGCGCAACTGCTCTTGCCGTTGCTTCCACTGCATTCGTTGGTTCGGCTCAGGCTCGCGACCAGGTGCAGATTGCTGGTTCCTCCACGGTTCTTCCTTATGCTTCCATCGTTGCTGAAGCATTCGGCGAAAACACCGATTTCCCGACACCGGTCGTTGAATCCGGTGGCTCCTCTGCTGGTCTGAAGAAGTTCTGCACCGGCGTTGGCGAAAACACCATCGACATCGCAAACGCTTCCCGCGCTATCCGCGAGAAGGAAATCAAGGCTTGTGCCGAAGCTGGCGTGAAAGACATCATCGAAGTCCGCATCGGCTACGATGGCATCGTCTTCGCTTCCCAGAAAGACGGCCCGGCTTTCAACGAATTCACCCAGGTTCAGTGGTTCAACGCTCTGTCCCCGAAAGTCCTGAAGGACGGCCAGATCGTCGACAACCCGTACACCAAGTGGTCCGAAGTTGACGCTTCCCTGCCGGACGCGGAAATCGCTGCTTTCATCCCGGGCACCAAGCACGGCACCCGTGAAGTGTTCGAAGAAAAAGTTCTGGCTGTTGGCTGCGAAGAATCCGGCGCTCTGAAAGCCATGATCGACGGCGGCATGTCCGAAGACGACGCTGAAGACGCCTGCATCGCAGTCCGCACGGACGGCAAGTCGGTCGACATCGACGGCGACTACACCGAGACCCTGGCTCGCATCGACTCCAACCCGAACGGCGTTGGCGTTTTCGGCCTGGCGTTCTACGAGAACAACACCGACAAACTCAAAGTGGCAACGATGGCCGGTATCGCTCCGTCCACCGAAACCATCGCCAAGGGTGAGTACCCGGTTTCCCGTCCGCTGTTCTTCTACATCAAGAAGGCACACATCGGCGTTATCCCGGGCCTGAAAGAATACGCTCAGTTCTTCGTTTCTGACGAAATCGCTGGCCCGGACGGCCCGCTGGCCCAGTATGGCCTGGTTTCCGATCCGGAGCTTGCAGCTACGCAGGCTTCCATCGAAGCCGAAGAAACGATGGGCAACTAAGCACATCTTTCCGGAAGGGCGGCTTCGGCCGCCCTTTCTTTCTTCTTTGCCGGTTGGGTCGCCCTATGTCACTTCCATATATTCTTATTGCGCTGCTGGTTCTGGCTGTCGCCGGATACATAGTCGGCCGCGGAAAAGCCTTAAGTTCTGCCGGAGGGGATGTGCGTGAGCTCCATTCCCTGCCTGGTTATTACGGCTGGAACGTCGTTGTTTCGATATTGGTTCCTGCCCTCCTGCTGCTCATTGCGTGGCTGATCTTCCAGCCCATCATTCTTGACAGCCAGGTTTCCTCCAAGATTTCCGAAGAGACCATTGCCGCAAGTTCGCTCGACCTCGTAATGAGCGACGTCGTACGTGTTGCCGAGGGTCTCGACCTTGCCGTTTCTCAGGGCGCCATGTCGGCCGACATGGCGTCTTCCATCCGCACCGATCTGACCGACGTGCGCAGCCGTCTCGGCGAGATAGGTGTCGCGCTCGGTTCAGAAGTGACCGCCGAAACGTTGCGGGCCGCGCAGACATACCGCAGCATCTCGGGTACAGGCCTGCTGTTGCGGACAATCGGCGTTCTGGCGGTCGGCCTGATCGGTTTCGCTGTCGGTGTTCTGCGCACCAACAAGGATTTCCGTGCCCGCAACGTCGTGGAAACGGTCGTCCGCTATATCCTGATTGCAGCAGCCTCGATCGCCATCCTGACGACTGTCGGCATCGTGCTGTCGCTGATCTTCAACACGGTCGAGTTCTTCCGGCTCTATCCGGCCGCTGATTTCTTCTTCGGCCTGACCTGGGCGCCGAGCTTCGGCGGTGGATCGGAGCTGGGGATCGTGCCGCTGATCTGGGCGACCATGTATATCTCTCTGATCGCACTTGCCGTTGCCGTACCGATCGGTCTGTTCGCTGCCATCTACCTGTCTGAGTATGCAACGCCGCACGTACGCGCCGTCGCCAAGCCGCTGCTGGAGATCCTGGCCGGTATTCCAACCATCGTTTACGGTCTCTTCGCGCTGCTCACAGTCGGCCCGCTTCTGATGAACGTCTTCGGCTCCGGCGGTGCGCTTGGCGTAAGCTGGATGTCCGGTGCTTCCTCGGTGTTCACCGCGGGCGCTGTCATGGGCATCATGCTGATCCCTTTCGTGAGCTCGCTTTCCGACGACATCATCAACGCTGTGCCGCAGGCCATGCGTGACGGATCGCTCGGACTTGGTGCCACCCATTCGGAAACCGTGAAGCAGGTCATTCTGCCGGCGGCCCTGCCCGGGATCGTCGGGGCCATCCTGCTGGCGGCCTCTCGCGCCATCGGTGAAACCATGATCGTTGTGCTGGGGGCCGGCGCAGCTGCCCGCCTCAGCATGAACCCGCTCGAAGCGATGACCACCGTGACCGCGAAGATCGTCAGCCAGCTCACCGGCGACGCCGACTTTGCCTCCCCGGAAGCCCTTGTCGCCTTCGCACTCGGCATGACCCTGTTCGTCGTGACCCTGGGGCTCAACATCGTCGCGCTCTACATCGTGCGCAAATATCGGGAGCAGTACGACTAATGACCGACACGACCCTTACGCCACCGTCGGGCAAGACCAGTGCTCCGACCCCGCACAAGACCACGTCGATCCTCGAACTCGATCCGCTGACCAGAAAGCGCAACGCCGCTGAAGCGCGCTTCAAGCTCTACGGCATCATTGCCATCGGCATCGGCCTGTTCTTCCTCGTTGCGCTGCTGTGGGCAATCCTTTCCAACGGCCTTGGCGCCTTCAGCCAGACCTTCCTGAAGGTGGATGTCCCACTCAATCAGGAGCAGATTGCCGAAGCGGAAAAGTCGGTGGTCAAGACGTCCAAGTACCGGGCCATCATCGACGACGCCTTTGCCAAGGAACTCGCCGGTGCCAACATCACCACAGACATGTCGGCAAAGGACCTGCAGAAGCTGTTCTCCTCAGGGGCTGCCGCGACGGTCCGTGACTTTGCGCTTGCCAACCCGGACAAGATCGGCACGACGGTAACCTTCGAGCTGATCGCCTCATCCCGTGTCGACGGCTACCTGAAGGGCCGCGTCAAGCGCGAGGATCTTGCCGAAGACAAGAACCTGGATGCCGCACACCTGGATCTGGCGGACCAGATGCAGTCCGCCGGCATTCTGGAGAAGCGCTTCAACTGGGCCTTCATCACCGGGACCGATGCTTCCGACAGCCGTCCGGAGCAGGCCGGCATCGGAGCGTCCATGATCGGGTCGCTGTTCATGATGCTGGTGGTGCTGTTCCTGTCGCTGCCGATCGGCGTGGCCGCTTCCATCTACCTGGAAGAGTTCGCTCCGCAGAACAAGTTCACCGATCTGATCGAGGTGAATATCTCCAACCTGGCCGCCGTTCCGTCCATCGTGTTCGGTATTCTCGGTCTGGCGGTGTTCATCCAGTTCATGCATCTGCCGCAATCCGCACCACTGGTGGGTGGTCTGGTACTGACGTTGATGACACTGCCCACGATCATCATATCCACCCGCGCCTCCTTGAAGGCCGTTCCGCCGAGCATCCGCGATGCGGCCCTTGGCATTGGCGCCTCCAAGATGCAGTCTATCTTCCACCATGTCCTGCCGCTGGCAATGCCTGGCATTCTAACCGGCACGATCATCGGTCTGGCACAGGCGCTTGGGGAAACCGCTCCGCTGCTGCTAATCGGGATGGTCGGTTTCATCGCCTCCAATTTCCCGGACGGTGTGGCTGCCGGTTTCTTCTCTCCGAACTCGGCCATGCCGGCCCAGATCTACGAGTGGGCGAAACGCGCCGACCCGGCTTTCTATGAACGCGCTTGGGGCGGGATCATCGTGCTGCTGGTCTTCCTCATGACCATGAACATTATCGCTATCATCCTGCGCCGCAGGTTTGAACGCCGCTGGTAAGGATTGCTCCGATGAACGAGATGCCGAATTTTGAACAGGCGAAAACCATGACCGACAGCAAAATTTCCGCGAACAAGGTGCAGGTCTATTATGGCGATACCCACGCCATCAAGGACGTGGACATCGAGATTCAGCCGCGGTCCGTGACTGCCTTCATCGGTCCCTCCGGATGTGGCAAGTCGACGTTCCTGCGGACGATCAACCGCATGAACGACACCATCGACATCTGCCGTGTGGAAGGGTCGATCAAGATCGACGGTGAAGACATCTACGATCCCAAGGTCGATCCCGTACAGCTGCGCGCCAAGGTTGGCATGGTTTTCCAGAAGCCGAACCCGTTTCCCAAGTCGATCTACGACAACATTGCGTACGGTCCGCGGATCCATGGTCTGGCCCGCAACAAGTCCGAGCTTGATGAAATCGTTGCCTCCAGCCTGCAGAAGGCCGGGCTTTGGGAAGAAGTCAAGAACCGTCTGGACGAGCCGGGCACCGGCATGTCGGGCGGTCAGCAGCAGCGTCTGTGCATTGCCCGTGCGATTGCCGTCAGCCCGGAAGTGATCCTGATGGACGAACCGTGCTCGGCGCTCGACCCCATCGCTACCGCGAAGGTGGAAGAGCTGATCGACGAACTGCGGGAAAACTTCACCATCGTGATCGTGACCCACTCGATGCAGCAGGCTGCCCGTGTGTCTCAGCGTACCGCGTTCTTTCACCTGGGTGTTTTGGTGGAGGAAGGTCTGACGGAGGACATCTTTACCAATCCGAAGGACAAGCGTACGCAGGACTATATTACGGGCCGCTTCGGCTAAGCATTTTTTAGGTTTCTGAAGGGGACACAGGATGTCTGAACATACAGTCTCGGCTTACGATGACGAACTGACGGCCATGGCCGGCAAGGTTGCCGAAATGGGTGGTATTGCCGAAAAGGCTTTCGCCGATGCGGTGTCCGCGCTGGTGTCGCAGGATCTGGAGCTTGCCAAGGCGACGATCAAGGGCGATGTCCGTCTGGACAGCCTTTACAACGAACTTGAAGTGAAGCTGATCGAGCTGATCGTCCGCCGCCAGCCGATGGGGCAGGACCTGCGTGAAATCACTGCCGCAACGCGCATTGCCAATGACCTGGAGCGTGTTGGCGATCTTGCCAAGAACGTTGCCAAGCGCGTCATCGCCATCGACAGCGACTTGCAGTCCAAGAAGCTCGCGATCGGTGTGGAGCACATGACGGAACTCGCTCTTTCGCAGCTCAAGCAGGTGCTGGATGCCTACGCCCGAAAGGATGCGGAAGCCGCCCGCCGGGTTCAGGAAGCCGACGCCGAGGTCGACGCGATCTACACGTCGATCTTTCGCGAACTCCTGACCTACATGATGGAAGACCCGCGGGTCATTACCCAGTGCGTCCATCTCTTGTTCTGCGCAAAGAACATCGAGCGCATCGGCGATCACGCGACGAACATCGCCGAGAACGTCTACTACATGGTCACTGGCGAGCGTTTGCCGGAAGACCGGGCAAAGGTCGACGAAACAGGCGCGGTCTGACCCGCCGGTAATCGTCGGATTTGCTGAAGATCTTAACGGCCGGCGCTTCGGCGCCGGTTGCGGTAATTGGAGCGAGATGTATGCCGAAGGTGCTCATCGTTGAAGACGAAGAACCGCTCAGCCTTCTATTGAGATACAATTTGGAAGCGGAAGGGTACTCGGTCGAGTCCTGTGTCCGGGGTGACGAGGCGGAAATCCGCCTGCGGGAAAGCCTGCCGGATCTGTTGCTGCTCGACTGGATGCTGCCGGGCCTGTCCGGAATTGAACTGTGCCGCCGCCTGCGGGCGCGCGAGGACACCGAGCGCCTGCCGGTCATCATGCTGACGGCACGCGGTGAGGAAGCAGAGCGCATCCGCGGCCTGGCGACCGGTGCCGACGACTACGTGGTCAAGCCCTTCTCGGTACCGGAATTGATGGCCCGCGTGCGCGCCATCCTGCGCCGGGCAAGCCCGGAAGTGGTGTCCAGCATGTTGCGGTCCGGCGATATCGAACTGGATCGCGAAACGCACCGCGTTCGCCGCAACACCAAGGAAATACACCTGGGGCCGACGGAATTCCGCCTGCTGGAATTCCTGATGACATCGCCTGGCCGTGTCTTCTCCCGCGAACAACTGTTGGATGGGGTCTGGGGTCACGATGTCTACGTGGACGAACGCACTGTCGATGTTCACGTCGGTCGCTTGCGCAAGGCTCTGAACAAGGGCAAGGCGAAGGATCCTATCCGTACCGTCCGTGGTGCCGGATACGCCTTCAATGACCAGTTCACCTCTGCCACTGCCTGAGGGCAACTTGCAGAATGGAATTAAGGAGCCCGCTTTCAAGCGGGCTTTTTGTTTCTCAGCGGTTATGTGCCTTTCGCGGAGCAAGGTTCTCTTCTGCGACCACCCCATCAGTTGTGTCGGTGTCGGGGCTGATCCTGCGGTCCCTGTCGTGGCGGAGCGGTCAAACAAGGTTTGATTTGATGGGGCGGAAACGGCATGGAGCGGTGCCAAGAACAAGCCGTGGGAGGTCACTGTTCGGGGTCGGGCATCTGGTCAATGGAAGGCCCAAACAAAAAAAGCCCGCCAAATCGGCGGGCTTTCTCATGAATTGGTTAGGTGCGAGGCTATCAGCCTGCCTGAGCCATCGTCTTGCGATCGCGGCGGCGGTCGGCGACCGGCTGATACGCGATCTTGCAGTGATGAGCGCAGTAGGGGACGCCGGCATCGGATTGGCGGCCGCAGAAGTAGAAGTCGTCGGTCGCCGGGTCGCCAATCGGCCATTTGCAGGTCCGCTCGGTCAGCGTCAGGATGGTAGCCCGCTGCGAGATCGGAACAAGTTCTGCAATCGGCTCTACGCGCGGCTTGGCAGCCACCACTGGAGCCGGCGAGATGTCTGCTTTCAGGGCCGTTGCGCCGATCGACTGCGGATGTGACGTCGTCGGTTTCTTCGGCGCTGCCCCCGTTGCAGGAGCTGCGGTGCGCGGCCGGCGCGGCTTGGCGCTTGAAGAGGTGGACTTGGCGCGGCCGGACAGGCCAAGGCGGTGCACCTTGCCGATCACGGCGTTACGGGTAACACCACCCAGTTCGCCTGCGATCTGGCTTGCGCTCAAGCCGTCGCCCCAAAGCTTTTTGAGAAGCTCAACTCGTTCGTTTGTCCAACTCATTGCCGCACCCTTTAGTTTGACCGTCCTGCGGCCATTAACCCCGTGTTAAGCATGCGCAAGCACGCTTAATGCTGGCAGATCTAGTGCCTCTTGGTGATTTGCCTCACGAGATCTCGTGTCTGATTGCTGAGAGGTTACAATAACGTTAATTTGTCAGGCAACCACTCGACCCAAACCAGTTGGGGATGAAACGACTTTTCCCCAATTATGGCGAGGTCATTGAGAATTTTATGAAATCCGCCCTCCGCGGCACATGAAATGTCTTGTGCGCCATTTCCATTGACAGTGCATGGTACCGGCAGTGTATAAGAAAGCCGCTGCGTGCCGCCTCATCGGGGCGGCACGTTGCGTTTTGGCCCTTCGGCATCTTTTCAAGGTGACGGCCCGGCGTCGGGGCGACGCAGGGGACAGCAGGGGCGTTTAAAGGAGACAAACGAGGTTATGTCCGCGACTGCACTATTCGGAAATTACGCAAGATCGAACCTGTCTTTCGATCATGGGGAAGGCGTCTGGCTGGTTACCACCGATGGCCGACGATTCCTCGATTGCGGTTCCGGCATCGCGGTCAACGCACTCGGTCATGCCCATCCGCATCTGGTCAAGGCGTTGCAGGATCAGGCAGCCAAGCTGTGGCATACCTCCAACCTGCACCAGATCCCGGATGGCGAACGGCTGGCGCAGCGCCTGTGCGCGGAAACCTTTGCCGACAAGGTGCTGTTCGTGAATTCCGGCGCGGAAGCGATGGAAGCTGCCATCAAATGCGCGCGCCGTTATCATTATGACAACGGCAACCCCGAGCGGTTCCACATCGTGACCTTCGAAGGCGCCTTCCATGGCCGGACCATCGCGACCATCGCGGCTGGCGGCCAGGCGAAATATCTTGAAGGCTTTGGCCCGAAGGCTCCCGGTTTTGACCAGGTGCCGGCAGGAGACCTGGATGCGCTGAAAGATGCCATCGGTCCGCAAACGGCCGCGATCGCGATCGAGCCCGTGCAGGGCGAGGGCGGTATCCGCGAAATTCCGGCCGATTTCCTGCGTGCGCTGCGCAAGATCTGTGATGACAACGGCATTCTGCTGATCTTCGACGAGATCCAGACCGGTGTCGGACGGACCGGCAAGCTGTTCGCTCACCAGTGGACGGGCGTGGAACCGGACCTGATGGCAATCGCCAAGGGTATCGGCGGCGGGTTCCCGATGGGCGCATGTCTTGCAACGGCAGAAACGGCAGCGGCGCTGTCCCCCGGGACCCACGGCACCACCTTTGGCGGTAATCCGCTGGCCATGGCAGTCGGCAATGCCGTTCTGGACGTCGTTCTGGAAGACGGGTTCCTGGAAGGTGTCCGTCAGAAGGGGCTCAGCTTCAAGCAGAAGCTGGCCGGACTGGTGGACGGCCATCCGGACGTTCTGGCCGAAGTGCGCGGCAACGGCCTGATGCTCGGTCTGAAATGCGTGGTGCCGGTTGCAGATTATGTGCTTGCAGCCCGTGAAGCCGGTCTGCTGGCAGTTCCTGCCGGCGATAACGTGGTGCGCATCATGCCGCCGCTGACCATGAGCGAAGAGGAAATTTCCATTGCTGTCGAGCGCCTGGAACAGGCTGCTGTCGCCATGGAAGCGAAATTGGCGGAAGGAGCGGCCTGATGACCGCAAACGGAACCTACCGGAACTTTCTGGATCTGACGGACTTCGAAGGCGACGAATTGCGCGCCATCCTGGACACCAGCCGGAAGATCAAGTCGAGCCGCAACGGCGTGCATCGCGGCCAGGGTCCTCTGGCCGGCAAGGTGCTGGCCATGATCTTCGAACAACCGTCGACCCGTACGCGCATTTCCTTTGACGTCGGCATGCGCGAGCTTGGCGGCGAGACCTTGATGCTGACCGGTGCGGAAATGCAGCTCGGCCGCGGAGAGACAATCGCCGATACGGCGCAGGTTCTGTCGCGCTTCGTCGACGCGATCATGATCCGCATCCTCGATCACAACGACCTGCGTGAACTTGCAGAAAATGCGACAGTGCCGGTGATCAACGGCCTGACCAAGCTCTCGCATCCCTGTCAGATCATGGCGGATCTGTTGACCTTTGAAGAGCATCGCGGTTCGATCAAGGGCAAGAGCGTTGCCTGGACCGGTGACAGCAACAACGTGCTGGCTTCCTGGATTCATGCCGCGCCGCGCTTCGATTTCGAATTGCGCATCGCGACGCCGGGTGAACTGGCGCCGCCGATGGACCTGATTGAAACTGCTCGTGCCAAGGGTGGTTCCATTCAGGTCACGACGGACCCATATGAGGCAGTCAAGGGGACCGACTGTGTCGTGACCGACTGCTGGGTGTCCATGGGTGATGACGATGCGGAATCGCGTCACAACCTCCTCAGCGCCTATCAGGTCAACAAACGCCTGATGGCTGAGGCAAACCAGGACGCCCTGTTCATGCATTGCCTGCCGGCCCACCGGGGTGAGGAAGTCACCTCGGACGTCATGGACGGTCCCAACTCCGTTGTGTTTGACGAAGCCGAAAACCGGCTCCATGCCCAAAAGGGCATTCTGGCCTGGTGCTTCGGCGCAGCATAAGGCAAGCCAAGTGGCACTTAATCTTGATGAACTGGGCATTACGCCTGCAGGGCTGGACGCTGTCCGGCCCTTTGCCGTGGAAGGGCTCGATGTGCGCGGCCGTGCGGTCGCGCTTGGTCCTGTCCTGGAAAAAATTCTGGACCGGCATGCCTATCCGGAACCGGTCTCGCGACTGCTGGCGGAAGCGATCGTTCTGACCAGCCTTCTGGGCACGTCGCTGAAATTCGACGGTCGCTTCACGCTGCAGACGCAGACGAAGGGGCCGGTGTCCATGCTGGTGGTCGACTTCAAGTCACCCGACGCAATCCGCGCCTGCGCAACCTTCGATGCTGCTGAAGTCGCAGCGCTGATGGCTGACGGCAAGGCAACGCAGGAGGCCCTTCTCGGGCACGGACATCTGGCGATGACCATCGACCAGGGAATGCACATGCAGCGCTACCAGGGACTGGTGGAGCTGGATGGTGTGTCGCTGGAAGAAGTCGCACGCCGGTACTTCGAGCGATCCGAGCAGATCCCGACAGAAGTTCGTCTTGGTGTTGGTGAACTGTTCACCCGCCAGGAAGGCGAGGGGCACGTGAAAACCTGGACAGCCGGCGGGATCCTGATCCAATTCCTGCCGGAAGCGCCGGAACGCATGCGCCAGGCTGACATTGATCCGGGCAATGCCCCGGAAGGCACGAGCCCGCACGAGATTGACGAGGACGATGCCTGGGTGGAAGCCAAGGTACTGGTCGAGACGGTCAAGGATGTCGAACTGACTGATCCGGAAGTCAGCGTGGAAATGCTGCTCTTCCGGCTGTTTCACGAACGCGGCGTCCGCCTTTTCGAGCCGCAGCCGCTGGTCGACAAGTGCAGCTGCTCTCGCGAGAAGATCGAGAATGTTCTCGCCGGGTTCAGCGACGACGATGTCGACCACATGACTGTCGACGGCAAGATCATCGTCACCTGCGAGTTCTGCAGCACCAGCTACGAATTCGACGGCAAGCCCGGCCAGTAAGCCGGACTGTCGTGAAATTCAAAAAGCCCGGATCGGAAACGGTCCGGGCTTTTTTCCTTGCTGCCTTGCGCGAGAGCCCTGGACTTGCGCTGCGCTTGTCGGGGTATGTAGTGGGCCTTAACTCGTGAGCCGATCCACGAATGCCCTGACTGCTTCGGCTGCCAGTTTGATGTTGCCGTCGAGTGTCGCCGGCGACTTGCCGCGCGGTCCGAAGTCGTGGTTGCCGTCTTCCAGATAAGTAAGGCTGACATGAGCTGGCAAGGTGACTTCATCGAGTTCCGCCTTCGAGCCGAACGGATCCCGGTCGCCCTGGAGTACCAGAACCGGCCGTTTGGCGTCCTGCAGCGGCTGGAGCCGCCACTCGGCATCGGCCTTGCCGGTCGGGTGGAAAGGGTAGCCGAAACAGGCAACGCCCTTGGCGCGGCCGGGCAGCGAGCCGCCGCCCGCCAGCATCGCGGCGACCCTACCACCCATCGATTTGCCGCCGATCAGCAGAGGGCTGTCGCTCTGGCTGAGGACAGATTGCAGGGCGGTCTGGAACTCGGCAATCAGCTTGTCGGCCCGGGGCGGCGGCTTTTTCGGGCCTCCCGTCCGGCGACCGGCCATATAGGCAAATTCAAAACGTGCGGCTGCAATGCCTTGGCTCGCGAGGGCTGCCGCGAGCTTGTTCATGAAGGTTGAGTCCATGGCTGCGCCAGCGCCATGGGCCAGCAGCAGTGTTGCCACAGGTGGCGTTTCGGGGCGGTTCCAGAGAAAGTCGGTCATGATGATGTGATCTGTCGCAGCGGCAAGGAATGATATCAGGAGTATTGTCGTATCGCCCTATCGTGCCATCGGGACCGTGGCAAGCAGCATTAGTCAGGACGTTTCAAAAGACCCCATGTTTGACCAGATCGACATCAACCAGGTTCGCATGGCCTGTTTCGGCGGCATCTTTCTGATAATGGCGCTGTTGGAGGCGGGTTTGCCACGGCGGCGCCTGAAGAGCAGCCGTTTGAAGCGCTGGCCGACCAACTGGGGCATTGTTCTGCTTGATGCCCTTCTGGTGCGGCTGATCTTCCCCATCGGCGGCGTCGGCCTTGCAATGCTGGCACAGGAAAAGGTTTGGGGCCTCTTTGCATTGCTCGGCTGGTCGGGTGTTGTGGCTGGTCTGATCACCTTCGTCGTGCTCGATCTTGCGGTGTGGTTCCAACACCTGGTGTCGCACAAGGTTCCCCTGTTCTGGCGCATTCACCGCATGCACCACGCAGATAGTGAGGTGGACGCTACAACCGCGCTCAGGTTCCACCCGATTGAAATTCTGCTGTCATTCCTCTGGAAAGGGCTGGTCATCATCGCCCTCGGCGGTCCTGTTGAAGCCGTGCTGATCTTCGAGATCGTTCTCAACGGCTCTGCGGTTTTCAGCCACGCCAATGTCCGCTTGCCGCTTTGGCTGGACCGCCCCTTGCGGTTTCTGATCGTCACTCCGGACATGCACCGCATTCATCACTCGGTGCTACCGCACGAGACGGATTCCAACTACGGGTTCTATCTTTCGGTCTGGGACCGCCTGTTCGGAACCTACGTGGAAGATCCCGAGCAGGGACAAGAGACGATGGAAATCGGGCTCGGTGCCGCGCTCACGCCGCGTGCGCATTCGTTTCCCTTCAGCCTGGCGATCCCGTTCCTGAAAAATCCGGACCGCCGGAAGGCGGCGCGTGTCGAGGACGCGAAAGGCAAAAGCTGACCTGGTTCTTTGTCGGGAATGGCCGGAAAGGTCAGAAGAAGCTCATGGGAAAATAGCGCAGGTAAAGCTCGCGGTAGATGCCCTTCTGGTGAAGCTGGCGCAAGGCATATGTAAGGGCCGCAGCCCGTTCCGGATCGTCCTGGCGGGTCGCAATGGCCATGCCTTCATCAAAATAGCCCGGCTCCAGCCACGGGCCACCGGCAAAGGCACAGCAGCCATCTGCAGCTTCGCTCGGCAGCCAGAAGGACAGGTTCAGGCCGTCGCCGAACAGAGCATCGGCCGAACCGCCCTTGACCGCCTCGCGTGTCGCCTCTGCGGTTTCCAGACTGATGATCTCGGCATCGGGAAAGAAGCGCTTGGCAAACGCCTCGTAGCGGGATCCGGCTTCAACGGCTATCCGCTTGCCGGTGAGCGCCTGCTCGTTGAAATCGGACGCGTTGTACGCCCGAACCACAAACCGCGCCGGCAGCTTCAGATAGTCCTCGGTGAAGTTGAGGCGGCGCGTGGAGGGGAGGCTGCGCGACAGGCCGGAGATAATCGCGTCACCTTCTTCTTCGTCCAGTGCAGGCAGAAGAACCTCGAAGTCCTTGATGCGCAGGGCGCAGGAACTTCCGAGCTCCTGGCAGAGAGCCCGCGCAAGATCGACATTGAAGCCGGTAAGACGGCCATGCTGGTCACGGAACACGAAGGGCGGATATCCGTCGGTTGCCAGAAACTGGATCTTGTCCGGAATGGCATTTGGCCGGTCGTGGACGGCTTTCGGATCCCAGAAATTGGGAACGCGGACCGAAGCTTCCTGGGCTGAAACCGACAGGATGCCGAGCGCCAAAGTACCAAGCCCCAAAGTGCCAAGCGTCAGCAGCCCGGCTGCAACGCGGCAGATAGTCTTGAGAAGTGGCAGTGAAGCTGGCACGCGGACGTCTCGTTCCGTATCAAGTCATGGTCGGCAATACGCGCCGGGAATCGCGCAGACAGAATATCGCGAACCGGCAGCGCTTGTCAGCCCGCTCCGTCGAAGATGTCACGAGGCATTCCGAAAACAAACACGTGTACTCTGATACGCACAGCGTCGGCTGAATTCCGCGGAGTGCAGTCAGGTCTCCGGTTCCGGATCGTATGAGCGCAGGACGACGATCGTATCGAAGCCCTTGATGTCGTCTTCATAGAAATGCGCTTCGGTGAAAGTTGCATAGGCTTCCATGGAAGAACACTGCACGGTGAGTACCAGATCGGCCGGGCCCGTGACGTGGTAGATCTTTTTCACTTCCCGAAGCTTCAGCAACTTCTGCCGCAACTTCGCCATACGTTCCGGCTGTCCACGCGACAGCATCAGCATCACGAGCAAGGTAACGGAGGCGCCCGTTGCCTCCGGTGACACGATGGCCACTTCCCGCTCGATCGCCCCGACTTCTCTCAGGCGTTGCACCCTGCGCAGGCAGGCGGCAGAAGACAGGCCAACTTTCTCGGAAAGCTCCTTGCCGGTCTGGCGGGCATCGAGACTGAGGAGATGCAGCAGCTGATGATCGAAATCGTCCAGATCCATGTTGAAAAGTCCTGTTCGGCGTAATTGTGCGGTAGTTTATCTCAAAATCGGAATTTTTGCGAATTTATCGCTCAATTTTGAGAATTTTGCGCACTGCCCGTAGAGGCTTTTTCTAAACTTACTCCTGTCCGTTGGAAAGGAGCAAAACAGATGACCGATCACCTTGTACCTCTGCACCTGGCGCGCGTCCGTAGAGCCGGTCTCGTTGCTGCCGTCTTGCATTTCGCGCTGAAGTGCCTGCGCCGTCGGCGCGACATGGCGCACTTGGCGGATCTGCCCGACTATCTCTTGAAGGATGTTGGCCTCAGCCGCGCTGATGTCCGGAAAACCCCGCAGGTCGGCGAAACGCTGCGCTGAAGAAAAGCCAATGGGAAATTCAGGAATTGGATTGGTTGTTTGGAGCGGGTGAGGGGAATCGAACCCCCGTCTTAAGCTTGGGAAGCTTCTGCTCTACCATTGAGCTACACCCGCCGAACCTGATGAGCTTTCTGCGCCGACTTGCCCGACCTGTCAAGCACGCTTGTCTGATGGGTAGATGCTTTTCCAAAGCGCTGCGATCTTGCGCTGCGACGCTGAAATCGCCATGTTCCGGCCCGGGCAGTGCGGTACGCACGAAAAGACATCAAACCGGGTCATATATATGCGAAATCAGGTCAGGGCGCTGGTCACCTCACGCAACTGGGAAGTCTGCATCATCGGCGTTATCGTTTTGAATGCGGTGACGCTCGGTCTGGAGACCAGTCCTGCTGTCATGGCAGAGGTAGGCAGTTTCCTCAGGCTGGTCGATCAGGTGATCCTGGGCATTTTCGTCGTTGAACTGGCTCTGCGGCTCTATGCTCATGGCCTGAAGTTCTTCAAGGACCCCTGGAGCCTCTTCGACTTCAGCATCGTTGCAATCTCGCTGATGCCGGCAACAGGCAACCTGTCCGTTCTGCGGTCGCTTCGAATTTTGAGGGCTCTGCGCCTCATTTCCGTCGTACCGTCCCTGCGCCGTGTTATCGGCGGGTTGGTGGCCGCCCTGCCGGGCATGGGCTCCATCGTCGTGTTGATGGCGCTGGTCTTTTACGTCTTCGCCGTCATGGCAACCAAGCTCTATGGAGAAGCCTTTCCGGAATGGTTCGGCAATCTCGGCGCATCGCTCTACACGCTGTTCCAGGTCATGACCCTGGAAAGCTGGTCCATGGGCATCGTGCGTCCGGTCATGGATGTCTATCCCTATTCCTGGCTGTTCTTTGTCCCCTTCATCCTGTGCACGGCCTTCACGGTGCTGAACCTCTTTATCGGTATCATCGTCTCCGCCATGCAGGAGGAACACGAGGCTGAAGCCGACGCCAACCGTCAGGCCATCCATGACGACACAGGGCTGATCCTGGAAGAGGTCAGGGCGCTTCGTGCAGAACTGAAAGAGCTGAAGGCGGAAGCCGGCAAGACGCGGACGTAAGGCGGCGCGGCGGACTGAAACAGTGGCGTCAGCGGATGCACCAAGAGCTACTCACGATCTGAGGCGTCGTCCCATGGCTGAACCGTGGGAACCAGGACGCTCCGTTTCCTGAGCCAATTGTCTCTTTGTGACCGAGATCCAAGTATGGATTGCGGGATCAAGTCCGGCAATGACGACTGGGGGAGGGGCCGGCCCTAGTGACTTGGAAGGAGTGACGGGACGTCGACGCTCTCTAAAGTTCAGCCAGAACCTCTTCCGGCCCTTCGACGGTCAGCGTCACTCCGTCTTCGGTGTAGTCGCGCGCCATGACGGTGAGGCCGAGGGTCTCGATCCGCCGTTCCAGTTCCGATCCGGACGCAAAATCGGCGCGAACTGTTTTCGACAGTATCTTTTGAAACGGTACCAGGTCGGCGTTATTGATCGCATCCTGCGCTGCGCCGGAATAGGCTCGGGCCAGGCCCCCACCGCCGAGTTTCGTGCCGCCGAAATAACGCACGATCAGAACAGCGCAGTTGATCAGGTCTGCCCCTTGCAGCACGCGCAATGTCGGCATGCCGGAGGTGCCAGCCGGTTCACCGTCGTCCTTGCCGCTCTCCTCAATCCGGTCGTCTTCCAGAAGTCTCCGGTGCGCCGTGACGATGTGATTGGCCTTCTTGTGTTCCTTGCGCAGCTCGTCCATCCGCTGGTCGAACATGTCCACCGGCACCAGATGCGCCAGAAAGCGGGACTTCCGGTCTTCCAGAAATCCTTCAAACTCACGGGTGACGGTTTTCAGGGCCATCGGCGGTCAGGCGGGTGCCTTGAAGTGCTTGGACAGCTTGAGTGCCTGGCCCTGATAGTTGGAGCCGATGCCTTCACCGTAGAGTGTCGCCGGGCGCTCCGCCATGTGTTCATAGACCAGTCGCCCGATGGTCTGGCCGTGTTCCACGATGAACGGGACATCATGTGAGCGGACTTCAAGAACCGCGCGCGAGCCGACACCACCGGCACTGGCGTGGCCAAAACCGGGATCGAAGAAGCCTGCATAATGGACGCGGAATTCGCCGACGAGCGGATCGAACGGCACCATTTCGGCCGCATAGTCCGGCGGCACATGCACAGCTTCCTGGCTGACCAGAATATAGAATGCATCTGGATCGAGGATAAGTTCCGCCCGCTGGCGGCGATAGATAGGTTCCCAGAAATCCAGAACGTCCTGCGCGCCGACGACATCCACATCGATCAGTCCGGAGTGTTGCTTGGCGCGATATCCGATCAGGCTGTTGGGTCCGGTCCCTTCCAGATCGATGGAGAGCTGCACACCGTTGCCGATGCGCTCGTTGCCACCGCTCATCAGCGTGTGGGCCTTGTGCACCTCTTCCAGCTCCGCATCGGGAATGAGCGATTGACCGCGCCGGAAGCGGATCTGGCTGAGGCGGGACCCGGACCGCACGAGGATCGGAAAGGTCAGCGGCGAGATTTCGGCATAAAGCGGACCGGTGTAGCCGGCCGGAATGGTGTCGAAGGCAAGGCCGTTGTCTGTGATGACGCGGGTGAAGACGTCCAGGCGGCCGGTCGAGCTTTTCGGGTTGGCGGTTGCCGAAATGTCGGGAGCCAGGGCGAGGCTTTCCTGCAGCGGCACGATATAGACGCAGCCTGTTTCAAGGACGGCACCTTCGCTCAGGTCGACCGTGTGCAGTTTCATCTGCTCAAGCCGAGCTGCTACCTGGATGTCGGGGCCCGGCAGGAAGCTGGCACGCACCCGGTAGGCTTCCTTGCCCAGACGCAGGTCGAGGCTGGCAGGCTGTATCTGACCGGTGACAGGCGGCGCGTCCGCTGAAATCTCTCCGGCGGCGAACATGGCCTGGATTACCCGTTCCGGCAAAATGCCGTTTGCTGTGAGAAGTGCGCTTCCGTTCAAGACCTGACCCGCTGTGACGTTCATGAAGATGTTCCGCATTATGCTGGTCTATGGTCATTAAAGGATCGGGCCGCCCGCGCCAACAGGCATTCTGGCAGAACGGGGCTTTTGAGAGGATCGTGCGCAAGACAATTGACCTGTGCCTGCTTTTCCCGTAGGACAGGCTCACTTCGTGGTGATTTGGGCCGGCCGGCTTGCAGCCACGTTAAACAAGTTGCTAAAAAGGCCGGAGGTGAGAACCCCGGTCTTGAGGCTGGGGTTTTTTGCGTTTGGAGCGAATGAAAGACATGACTGAGACCACCAAGACCGGAAACAAGAACTGGCGCCCTGCAACCACTCTGGTTCATGGCGGCACCATGCGGTCACCGTTTGGTGAAACCTCGGAGACCATCTACCTGACCCAGGGCTTTACCTACAGCGGTGCCGAAGCTGCCGAGGCCAGATTCAATGGCGAGGACCCGGGTTATGTCTATTCGCGCTATGCCAACCCGACCGTCACCATGTTCGAGGACCGCATCAAGGCACTGGAAGGGGCTGAGGCCGCGCGGGCAACCGCCAGCGGCATGGCGGCCGTCAATCTGGCGCTGATGGCAGCGGTAAGGGCAGGCGATCACGTGATTGCCGCCAAGGCCCTGTTCGGCTCCTGCCGCTATATTTGCGAAACACTGTTGCCGCGCTTCGGCGTTGAAAGCACGCTGGTAGACGGAACGGACATTGAGCAGTGGAAGGCGGCTGTCCGGCCGAACACCAAGGCCCTGTTCCTGGAAAGCCCGACCAACCCGACGCTGGAAGTCATCGACATCGAGGCCGTGGCACAGATCGCCAAGGAAGCCGGTGCCCGTCTGATCGTCGACAACGTGTTTGCGACCCCGCTGTATCAGTCGCCGTTTCAGCTCGGTGCCGATGTGGTCGTCTATTCGGCCACCAAGCACATCGATGGTCAGGGCCGGTGCCTCGGTGGTGTGATCCTGTCGGACGAGGAATGGATCAACGACGAGGTCATGCCTTTCATCAAGCATACCGGTCCGCACATGAGCCCGTTCAGTGCCTGGGTCCTGTTGAAGGGCCTGGAAACGCTGCCGCTGCGCGTTGCGCGCCAGACGGAAACGGCGGGCAGGATTGCCGACTATCTGGCAAGCCAGTCCAGGGTCGCGCGGCTGATCTATCCGGGCCGGGACGACCACCCGCAGGCCGATGTTGCCAAACGCCAGATGAGCGGCGGATCCACCATGTTGGCGATGGAAATCGAGGGCGGCAAGGAAGCCGCGTTCCGTTTCACAAACGCGCTGGAAATCGTCAAGATCTCCAACAACCTGGGCGACGCCAAGAGCCTGATCACTCATCCGGCGACGACCACGCACCAGTCGATTGGCGAGGAAGCGCGCGCGGAACTCGGTATCACCGATGGTATCCTGCGGCTTTCAATCGGTCTGGAGGATCCGCAGGATCTGCTGGAAGATATCGAGAAGGCGCTCCAGGCGATCTAACGGCCGGTCTGCCGCAGCGCCTTCACGCCAATGAGCACGCGGGCGCCGGCGGACACGACGCATATCGCGGCAAAACCGTAGGCAAGCGCAGGAAACCAGGCGGGAACCAGGGCCATCAGCAGGAATAGAGCGATGGTCTCGGTACCTTCGGCCAGCCCGCCTATGTAATAGAGCGATTTGGAGCCCTGAGCGTCGGTGGTCAGCTTGTTCTTCTCCGCCATGATGGCAAAGGCCAGAAAGGCCGAGCCGTTGGCGTAGAAGCTGGCAAGAAGTGCCGCCGCCGGCAAAGCGTTGCGGGCCGGGTCCTGTATGGCAAAGGCCAGAGGGATTGCGCTGTAGAAGAAGAAATCCAGTGTGATGTCGAGGTAGCCGCCGAGATCCGTCTTGGCCGTTGCCCGGGCCAACGCGCCATCGAGACCGTCTGCAAATCGGTTGACCGCGATCAGGAACAAGCCGATCAGGGTATGACCCGTTGCGATAGCGATGGCTGCCCCCATGCCGGCAGCAAAGCCCGCCAGCGTCACGCTGTTGGCAGTAAGCCCCGTGCCGGCAAGGATCAGGCCCAGCCGGTTCAACGGCGGATCGATCAGCGGGCGCAGGTAGGCATCGAACATGAAGAGATCACTGTTTTGGGTCTGACAGATGGTGTTCTTGCAAAATCCGGCCTCAAATCTCAAGCAATTCCGGCCTCATATGTCACAACCCTCTTTCACGCTTGCGTCATTCGCCCTATAAGCCCCTCCTGAACGAGCGGGCACCACCCGTGGAAGTCGCTTCGGACCGGTCTATTTCAAGGTTCGCAGTTCTGAAATTAAGGAAAAGCCGTGTCTGGCAGTTACACCGCCATCACCCAAGGGATCGAAGTCTCCGTCGAGCCGTTTTATCTGGACGATGAATCGCGTCCGGAAGAGAGCGAGTATATCTGGGCGTATATGGTCGAGATCCACAACGGTGGCAGCGAACCGGTGCAGCTGAAGACGCGATACTGGCAGATAACCGATGCCAGAGGGCGCCAGGAAGAAGTCAGCGGCGAGGGCGTGGTCGGCGAACAGCCGGTGATAGAGCCTGGCGAGACCTATGAGTATTCGTCGCACTGCCCGCTTTCGACCGACAGCGGCATCATGGCCGGGTCCTACTCGATGGAACGTCCGGACGGCTCCATGTTCGACGTCGTCATTCCGGCGTTTTCACTCGATCTGCCGGATGCGATCCACAGCCTGAATTGAGGCTATCAGCCGATCAGATACTCAGCAGTCCGCCGACAAAGCCGATCAGCAGCCACAAGATCCACTTGCGGCGGTTGAAGGCCGTCAGCAACGTGACCGCTAGTATTCCGAAGATCAGATAGAGGATATGGCCGGCAAAGCCGGTGCCGAGCACCCATGCGAAAAGATCCGGATCCCGGTTCTTTGCCAGATGGAAATGGTCTTCGGCAAACATCACCAGCGCGTCGGCTGCAAGTCCGCAGACGAAGCCTGCAAAGGCAATCATCATTCGCGTGCCCCAGTTCGCCTGCTTTGGAGCGGTGCGAACCTGCACGTACCGGACAGCATAAGGCATGGGGCGCTGTACGCGCAGCCTCTGGCGGCGCCGCCTCAGTGGATAGCGCACACTTGTCCGCTCTCCGATTGCCTGATTGCTCATGTCCCTGTCTCCGCACTGAAGGACCCAAGGGTCCCGGCAGCCCACAAGCGTGCTGTCCCCGCACCGGTGATAAGGTGCGGCGGATTGAAGGACCGAAAACAAAAAGGGTTCAATTTGATCGATCTGGTGAAGTTGAAAGGCTGTTTGCTGTTGAGGCCTGTTCCTTGATCCAGATTGTTATGGTGTCCAGTGCGCCCGGTGCGTAGGCACGGCGCCCCAGGACCATGAACAAGGCCTTCGACCAGGAAGGCATTTGCCCCTCGAGCTGGTAGTTGAAGGCTTCCGCCCGCAACAGCGCATGGGTTGCTTCCGGGACGATCACGAAGCGGTTGGCGGGATTGTTGTCCGTCAGCAACTTTCGATAGATGCCGGAATTGAAATGAGGATCGACATTGAGGTCCTCTGCTCCGTGCAGTGTCAGAACGGGCGAGGAGATACGGGCAAGGGAGGCGGTGGAGTCGGAGGCCGCATTCCGGCGCGCGAAGGTGAAGCGATCTTCCGGCATCGGAACCCTGTCCATGCCGCTGTCGAGATAGTCCTGATAGGAAAAATCCCGGTCTAGAAACTTTTGTCCGTCTTTTGCGTCCTGCGCGAGAGCCTTGTCGATCGCCTTGCTGTCTGCACCTGCAAGGTCCAGCCTGCGCCGGGTATAATAACCAGCCTGCCGCAGCCAGTTGACAGCTCCGCCGACAATCACGAAGAAATCGCCCTGCGCTGGCGCTTCCGCCAGAATGGGCAAAACCCACCCCGCCTGCGAAAAGCCGAGAAATCCGGCTGGAGACGTCTTCAATTCGGGCTGTTCTTTGGCGGCCGCAAGGGCCGTTGCCGCGAGGCGGGCTCGCTCATCCATGGAAAAGGACAGCCAGTTGCCCTGGCTTTCGCCGACGCCAGGCTTGTCCCAGGAATAGACGGCAAGACCGCTGTCCAGAAGACGGCTGATGAGAGGCATGTACCCACCGCCGGAATAGCGGTCCGCTGGCCCGTCCCCGTGAACGATCAGGACCAGAGGCGGGTTTGCGTGCCCAGGATCTTGCAGGCGGGGCAGATGCAACGTTCCGGCGACGGAATGTCCGTCGAACGAAAAGGTAATCAGCCGGCTTTCGTATTCAGAAAGATCGAAATCCTGAAGGCCCTGGAAGATCAGGAAAACACCTGCCAGGACGGCTATTGATACCGCCCCGGCCCAGGCGAGGGCCTTCGTTGCTTTCAAATACCTGCTCCGAGAGGATCAGATGGTCCGGTGACGGGCAATCGCACCGCGCTCGATTGCGGCAACGGTCAGTTTGTCGAGTTTGAAGCGGTCACGCAGAAGCTGAAGGATGCGCAATTCTTCCTTCTCGACGTGGAGATCGGCAGCCGCGACTTCAACCCCAAGCGCATATGCGGTGTCGTAAAGCTTTGCCGGCAGGACGTCGCCAACCAGCTCCAGCACCAGCTGCAAGCCGTTGTCTTCCTGCAGGATGTCGCCGCAGCGCTGGGCTGCCGGGATGATCCGGTTGCCGTCATAGCCATTGAAAACGGGCAGCATCTTGATCATGTCGCCGATGGTGGCCAGTTCGTTGTCGGTCATCTGGTTGTCCGACGCCGAGACGATAACCATCACGTAGATAAGGGCTTCCTGTACGCTGATCGGCTCGTTCATAGACACTATTCATTCTCCCGTAGCGCCAAAAGACGGAAAATTTCTTCTTGATCGTGCGCCCGATGTAACGGGTTGGAAGACAAGCTTCAAGTCACCGCTACGAGGCAATCGATTGACCGGAGTTATCCGCTTTTTTCCGGTGCGATATGTCCGCAGGCGGAAAGAGTTCGCAAAGCCCGAGATTTCGGTCAACTTAGCTGTGTTCATGTGATTGCACATAGAGGCGCGTTGATCTAGTGTCGCGCCGCAGCAACCGGCCGAAAAGTCAAAAAACCGACCGGGTTGCATTCCATCCATTCTCATGAACAGAACGACTTGAAAAATGACCGATCAATCCCTGCCTCCGCTTGACCTTTCGCAAGAGTTTGTCGAGGCGGCCACGAAATCGAAAGCGTGGCCGTTCGAAGAAGCGCGAAAACTGGTCAAACGGATCGAGAAACGGGGAACGGACAAACCGGTTCTGTTCGAAACGGGCTATGGCCCGTCCGGCCTGCCGCACATCGGCACCTTCGGCGAAGTTCTGCGCACCACCATGGTGCGCACGGCGTTTCGGCTGCTGACCGAAGACAAGATCCCGACGCGGTTGCTGTGCTTCTCCGACGACATGGACGGCATGCGCAAGATCCCGGAAAACGTGCCGGACCGCGCAGCGCTTGAGCCATATCTGCAGATGCCTCTGACGGCGGTGCCGAACCCCTTCGGCGGCGACTATGAAAGCTTCGCCGAGCACAACAACGCCATGCTGCGCCGGTTCCTGGATACCTTCGGCTTCGATTATGAATTCGCCAGCGCGACCGAATACTACAAGGCCGGCAAGTTCGATGACGTGCTGATCCGGGCGACCGAGAAGTACCAGAAGATCATGGACGTGATGCTGCCGACGCTCGGCGCGGAACGTCAGGCGACCTATTCGCCCTTCCTGCCGATCTCGCCGACGTCCGGCCGCGTGCTCTATGTGCCCATGAAGGACGTCAATTCGAAGGACGGCACCATCACCTTTGCGGACGAGACGGGCGAGGACATCACGCTGCCGGTCACCGGCGGCAAGGTGAAGCTGCAGTGGAAGCCCGACTTCGGCATGCGCTGGGCTGCGCTTGACGTCGATTTCGAGATGTTCGGCAAGGATCATATGACCAATGCGCCGATCTACGACAAGATCTGCAACATCCTGGGCGGGACCGCTCCGGAACACTTCGTCTACGAACTGTTCCTGGACGAAAAGGGCGAGAAGATCTCCAAGTCCAAGGGTAACGGTCTGACCATTGACGAGTGGTTGACCTACGCTGCACCGGAGAGCCTTGCGCTCTACAATTTCCAGAAGCCGAAGACGGCCAAGAAGCTCTATTTCGACGTCATTCCGAAGGCGGTCGACGAATATTATACCTTCGTCCAGAAGTACGAACAGATGCCGGTCGAGCAGAAGCTTCAGAACCCGGTCTGGCACATCCATTCGGGCAACATTCCGAAGATCGACATGCCGGTGCCCTTCGCCATGCTGCTGAACCTTGTGTCCGCCTCCAACGCGGAAAACAAGGACGTGCTGTGGGCATTCATCTCCCGCTACGCTCCGGGCGTGACGGCGTCGACCCATCCGGAACTGGATGCGCTTGTCGGCTATGCGATCCGCTACTTCGACGATTTCGTCAAACCGACCAAGTCGTTCAAGGTGCCGGACGATGTCGAGCGCACTGCGCTGGAAAAACTGGACGAAACGCTGGCCGCCCTGCCGGCCGATGCGGATGGCAGTGCCATCCAGGATGCGGTGCTGGACGTCGCCCGGTCCATCGAGCGTTATCAGGACCCGTCCAAAAAGGGTCCCGATGGTGGGCCTGGCGTGTCCGTCGTCTGGTTCTCTGCGCTTTACCAGCTTCTGCTCGGGCAGGAAAAGGGACCGCGCTTCGGGTCTTTCGTTGCTCTTTACGGCATTGCCGAAACGCGTGAGATGATCCGCAAGGCACTGGCTGGCGAACTGACAGCCTGATTATCAGACTTCAGGAAAAAGCGGCGCACCAGCGCCGCTTTTTTTGTTTTTAGCTGTGCTCTCCGGCAGAAGAAGCGCGGTATCAGTCTTTGCCGGCAATCGTTCTGACGCGCTCCGTACTGGCGTCCAGCCCTTCACTGATCAGATCCGAAACACCCAGTTCCTTCAGCTTGACGAGACCGGCGGCAGTCGTTCCTGCGTAGTCGACCATCTCCTGAACATGTTCCGCCGGAGATCTGGTGTCACCGGCCATGATTTGCCCAGCCGACAGGATCAGCTGTTTTGCGGCGCGTTCGGCAATATGCCTGTCGACACCGTTTGACCTTGCATAGTCAACAATGCAGTCGGCGAAGAACGCGGCAAATCCCGGTACCGGACCGGTTATGGCGGTGAAGACCTCGATCTGCTGTTCGTCCTGGACTTCATCACTCGGGCCGCAGGCCGACAACAACGACTGGACGAGGTCCCTGTCTTCCTGCGAAAGCGGCGAAGCCGCACACCAGGGGGAGTAGGCCAGCTGCTTGCCCGCCGCCGGGCTCGACATGGCACGAACGACCTTTTCCGAGCCTGTGAGGGTTTTGAGCCTCTCACGTGAGACACCCGCCATGACCGAGAGCACCAGTTTTCCGGGCGCCGAAATGCTGACCGTTTCGACAAGCGCTGGCGGAACCGACAGAAGGATGACATTGCAGGCGTCAGCCAGAAGCTGATTGGATGCGGTGAAGGTGATTTCCGGCCAGCTTTCGAAGCCTGCGGCGGTTCCGGATCGATTGGATATCCAGAGCTGACGAGGTTTGACACAGCCGCTTTCCAGCCAAGCCGTCGCAATGGCGCTGCCGAGTTGCCCGGTTCCACCGATGATACCGACCTTGATTTCTCCAGTCATGAATACTCCAGATCCGGGACTTCCGAAGTCCGGAGCCTAATACCAATCAGGAAAAATAAGAAACCGGCGGATCACAATTGAGCAGAGGTTTGTCAGCAAGTCTGCCTGCATCCAGTGGTGTGAATGGCTGTAGCAGCCGTTCATTCAAACGTGCATGCGATAAAGCTGGATAAGGTGCCCTTTGGGGCACCTTATCAGGGTTGTCAGCAGGCGTTTCCCGCGAAGTTTATTTGTCTTCGTCGAAGAACTGGACGCCCGCCCTGGTGCCGTCCACCCAGATGATATGGCCAAGGCGCTCCTTGCCATCGCTACGGATGCAAACGGTTTTGCCCGCCTTTGCATCTTTTACGCCCTTCAGGCCGACACCCGTTACGGACACGTTTTCAAGCTCCACGGTCTGGATGGCGCCGTCCAGCAGAACTTCGGCCTTCTTGCCGACGTCCTGTCTTGGCGACTTGCGGGGTTCCGCGTCTTTCAGATCGGTTTCCATGGCGGCGGCAAGTTCCGTCAGGCCATTCAGGACTTCCTTGCTGGCCTTGTCCAGATCGACGAGAGCAGCGAAGGCTTCCGTGGAATTGCCTTGCTCGGCGGCATGCAGGGCTCTGTGGCCTGCATCATGAACTGCCTTGTGCGGAGTGACCAGGTTGCGGAAGACCGGGTGTGTCTTGATCTTCTCGTTCTTGATGGCGTCGTACCACTTGCCAAGACGGCAATGATGATGGTCGGGCATGCCGGAGGACGCCCAGTCGTCGTGTCCGGTCACTGTGTCGACGACACGCTTCTTGAACAGGACATGATCAATCTTCGCCATCTCCAACAGCGACTTGTCGGAATTGGCGTCGAAGAAGTTTTTGGCCGAGCCGCTGAAACTGTCGTTGCTCTGTTTCAGAACACGCTGCATGGCGCCGAGCTGCTGATCCGTATTCCGATTCGATTCAGCGACATTGGCGACGTTGCGAGCGATTTCGTGGCTGGCTTCTTTCTGCTGATGAAGGATGTCCGTAATCTGGGTGACCCGTTCGGAAACATTGCCAACCATCCCGTCGATGGATTGCATGAGTTCATTGGCGGCCGCGATGGCATCCTCGCCATTCTGGATGGCGCCTTCGGAGCTCTGGATGGCTGTCTGGATCGTTTCCATGCCGGCAGTCAGTGCTTCGATCCGCTGCGCGATGTCTTCCGTCGCCTTGCCGGTCTGCGAGGCGAGGGTTTTGACTTCCGAAGCAACGACGGCAAAGCCTTTGCCGGCTTCCCCTGCACGGGCGGCTTCAATGGTGGCATTCAGCGCCAGAAGATTGGTCTGGTCTGCGATGGATTGAATGACCGACAGGAATTCGCCGATCTGCGATGCAGCTTCGCTGAGGTCTGACAGGCTCTGCGCGGTTTGCCGGGACGTTGAGGAAATATCGCCGATAGCACTCGACACGGCCGACATCTTGTCCAGGCCATCCTTGGCGGCGTTGTTTGTTTGAACGGCTTCGTTGGCCGCGCCTTCGCTGTTTTCGGAAATCTGGCCGATGGAGGCGACAAGCTGGTCCGCCGCGGCGGAAATCGACTGGCCGTTCGCGTTGGCTTCCTGGGTATTGCGCGACAACAACGCCATCGACATGACGATTTCGTTCAGCTCGCTGATGGTGTTTGCGGTCGTGCGCAGGTTCTCCAGCCCGATCGTATCCCGCATTTCAGCGTCTTCAATGCGGCGCTGTTCCGTTTCGAACGCACGTTGTGCAAGGATCATGTCCAGAAAGAACCGTGTCACCACGGCCTGCATCTCGGCAATCATGGCCTTTTGCGAAAACCGGTGCTTCTTGACAATGACAGGAAGGATTTCGTTCAACAGCCGGCCAAACGCGGACATCAGCCATTCGGCCTTCAGCCCGATCTTTACGTGAGCCTGACCGATACGCGCAGCCTGTCCGATGAACTCCAGGTCCGGGTCGTGATTGAAGATATATTCCCAGTGTTTGGTTTGCGCATTTTTGAGAGGAACGGTGTTCTTCTCGTGGGCGCCCATTTTCTGGCGCAACTCTTCGTGCGAAACGAGTTCCTTGTAGAAGCGGTCCAGTATGTCGGGCAGGTGTTTTTGAAGGGAGTTCCATGCCGTCTGAGCGGAAGACGTGTCGCTTCCCGTTGAGGACATGAACTTGATGTACTTCGTGATATTGTCAGTTTCGACAGTGTTCTTGGGGGCAGGTGCGCTCATATTTCTTTGGTCCTCGTCACGGACTGATAATGTTGAGCCACTTTCCCTTATGGGCGTAAACATTGAACTAATTGTACTGATTGATTTGTCTATGTATTAACCCTATTCGCCGAAGGTATGAGCTGCTTCGAGGCGCTCGCAAGGATTTTTCAGCAGCAGTGAGAGGCGGTCGGTTGACGAGGAGAAACAAAGGCTTGCTTCAACGCGAAGCGGTGCCGCTCCAGCCCTACTGCACCGGCCGTTCTACTTGCGGGTAATCCTCGATTGCCAGTTGACCGTCCTCCGGCTGTTCCGGTTCGGTCCTCAGGCTCCATTCGACGATTTCCGGGGCAAGTTCCTCAAGGCCTGGCAAGGCAGACGGCACTTCTGTTTCCAGTTCGCTCGTCGGCAACTCGTTCAGCCATTCCGATTGCCACTTGCCGACTTTTCTGTCTCTGGCCTTTTCGGCAAGTTCCATGAAATCGGCAGGTGCGTCCGGCGCCGGATCCGCCCAGCCATAGCGTACAAGACGCTTGCTCAGGTCCATCGATCCGCGGGTGCAGGTTGCCAGAATCTGTTGCGGTCCGGTCTCCTCGATCTTTTCGCATACCACCTTCAATTGCCGCACCAGCCCTCTCAGGAAAGTGCGCGCCCTTGCGCCGCAAGGCCAGGTGCCTCCGAGACGGGAAACACAGGTTTCGTCCGATTTCAGCGGAACGATATGGGCAAGCGTTACTGTCAACCGGTCCGACTTGATGCGCCCGCCATCAAGAACCTGCACGCGCATCAGCTCCAGTGGGCCATCCGGAACCGGTTCAATCGGTGGATCCTTCAGTTCCAGGTAGCGTTTGGACGGTTCGATACGCTTCAGGTCACCTTGTACCTGCGGTGCCGATACCCCCTCCGGCGAAACGTTGCGAATGTCGTTCGGCAGCGGCGCAGCGGCGACGACGACGGGTTCACTTTGTGTCTGTGCCGGTTTCTGCGTCTGAGCTTGGGGAGGGGACGATTGCGGAGCGGGCTCGGGCATCTTTGCCGGCTCGCTTGTTTCCTCGGCGGCGCTGGTGATGCCCTCTGCCGCCAATTGCTCGTCCTGTACGGACGGCGGGTCTGCCAGGAGCAGCCAGGCGAGCAGACCACCTGCGGTGGTCAGCACGATTGCTGGCGTTATGAGAGGCCGAAGCTTCATCAAATGTGTGCTCGCAGGTTATTGGCTCGCCCAGATAATACGGGCTGTCCACTCGATTGCCGAGTGCTGAAAGCGCACTGACTGTGAATTGTCCCCGATTGTGCAAACCGCCAGGTCTTCGTCGCCTGTCTCCTGCAACGTGTAAAGCGACAACCGGCCACTGTTGAGCTTGATGGCAAGCCTGTCACCGGTGCGAAGGGGCGCGCCGGGAGCAACCACGACGATATCGCCGTTTCTGTAAAGGGGATGGAAGTCTTCGGTGCTGACCTGCAGCGCAAAAGCAGCGCCGATTTGGGGAAAGCTGAGACTTTGCCACGTCGCGCCGGCTGGCCGGCCGGCACTGTCGAAGGCGTTTCGCTCCGAGGCAGCATCAAATCCTGCAAGGGGCACCAAAGCTGGCGCAGCGTCGGTTGGCCCGCCCGGGGTTTCGACCCTGGCGGCAAACGTGTTCAAGGCTTCGCCGGTGGCGGCCAGCACCTTGGCAAGCGACTCTGTCGATGGCCACCGTGGGCGTCCGTCGCCCGCAACGCGTTTCGACGGGTTGAAAGCGGTCGGATCCAGTCCGGCACGCCGAGCCAGGCCGGACGGCGAAAGCCCGTTCTGCGAGGCGAGGGCATCAATGGCCGCCCAGACCTTTTCATGTGAGAGCACGGCTGCCGTTTCTCCGTATTGGCGCGACAGGAATAAATACCTTTCGCTCATATGGGTTTTCCCGATCAAAATTCAAAAGAAACAGGCTGGAGTCACTTGTGTCGCTTGTTCGCTACGGTTCGGATGAGTAGTGTCCCGACCGGCTGAGCATGCGCCGGGCCTTTGCCTGCCATGCCATCCCCGGCAAGAGGCAAGGCAGACAGATGACCCTGATTTTCAAGATCGTCCCGAAATCCATGTGGCAGGAGGCAACCGACCAAGGCGTCTTCAAGGGCGCGCCGGTGGACCTTCAGGACGGCTTCATTCATTTTTCCGCCGAGGATCAGGTCCGGGAAACCGCTGCAAAGCATTTCGCGGGCCAGCAGGATCTGTTGCTGGCCGCCTTTGATGCTGATGGGTTTGGCGACTTGTTGAAATGGGAAACTTCCCGGGGCGGGGCCCTGTTTCCCCATCTCTATGGCTCGCTGGACCCGAAGGCCGCACTTTGGGTGAAGGAACTGCCGCTTTCATCGGACGGGTCACATGACTTTCCGGAGCTGGATCAATGATACCGCCTTTCCTTGAAAACGTTGCGCTGAGAGGCCTGCAGTGCCTGGACGCCGAAACTGCGCACCGTGCGACTGTTGTGGCTTTGAAATCCGGTTTGATGCCGCCGCGCCGGAAAGTGTCTGACCCGCGCCTTGCAGTGAAGCTCTGGGATCTGACCTTTCCCAATCCGCTCGGAATGGCTGCAGGGTTCGACAAGAACGGCGAAGTGCCCGATGCGCTGCTGAAGTTGGGGTTCGGATATACCGAGGCAGGGTCGGTCACCCCGAAGCCGCAGCCCGGCAATCCGCGGCCGAGGGTGTTCCGCTTGCCCGCAGACGAAGGCGTGATCAACCGCTATGGATTCAACAACGAAGGCCACGCAGCCTTGCGCCAGCGGCTTGAAGCCCGCCGGCGGTTGACAGGAATCGTCGGCATCAATGTTGGTGCCAACAAGGATGCAACCGACCGGATTGCCGACTACGTCGCCGGGATCACCGCATTCGCCGATATGGCGTCTTATTTTACCGTCAACATTTCTTCGCCCAACACACCGGGACTGCGCGACCTGCAGGCCCGGTCCGCACTTGCCGATCTGCTGACTGCCGTGATCACGGCACGGGACGAGTGCACGCAGACGTTTGGGCGCAAGGTTCCTGTGCTCTTGAAGATCGCGCCGGACGTTGCTGATGAGGACCTGCAGGATATCGTCGAGGAAGTGCTCGCCAAGAGCGTCGACGGCCTGATCGTCTCCAACACGACGATCGGACGAGACGGCCTGAGCGGCAAGGGGCCGGCACAGGAAACCGGAGGCTTGTCGGGCAAGCCCCTGTTCCGGAAATCGACCATCATGCTGGCGCGCGCACGCAAACTGGCCGGACCGGACCTGCCGATCATCGGTGTCGGCGGCATCGACAGTGCGGAAACCGCCTGGACCAAGATCACGGCGGGGGCGGACCTGTTGCAGCTCTACTCGGCTCTAGTGTTCAAGGGCGCGGGGCTGATTGACGAGATCCTGAGCGGCCTTTCTGCAAAACTGGACCAGCACGGGATTGCGTCGCTGCGCGACGCGCGGGATGCCAATGTCGATGCCTGGGCATCGGAAACGGCTTAGATACAGCTGTTCTTATGTTTTGCCGAACGTCTCGGCTGCCCGCTTTCTGCAGGCGGCCAGCAATGTCAGGCCACGCGTTCCGAAGAACAGCAGGAAGGCGAGCCAAAGACCGTGGTTCCCCAGGATAGGAAACAGAAGGTAATAGGCAGCCAGGTAAACGACGAGCGACAACAGCATCATGTTGCGCATGGTCGATGACCACGTAGCGCCGATAAAGACCCCGTCCATCTGGAATGCCAGCACGCCGAAGACTGGGGTCAGTATCGCCCACACAAGATAGGTCGACGTTACCTGACGGACATCTTCTGCCGTCGTCATGAAATCGATCATGTACTGCCCGAAAAACCAGAACAGCGTCGACAGGATCCCCGCCAGGGCGAAGCTCCACAGTGCTGTCAGTTTCAATGCGCGGTCGAAGGCGGGCCGGTATCTTGCCCCGACCGCGCGGCCCGCAAGCTGTTCCGCCGCAGTTGCCAGGCCATCCAGAAAGAATGCAGCCAGCATGATGAACTTCTCAAGCAAAGCGTTTGCGGCCAATACGGTATCACCCTGGTCTGCCGAACGCGCCGTGAAAAACGCGAAGGCGAAGAGAAGGGTGAAGGAGCGGATCATGATGTCCCGGTTGACGGCCATCATGCGCACCAGCAGGCGGCGGTCGAAAATCACCTGAAAAGCCGGCCAGGACGTCTTGCCGGTGGTGAAGACGACCAGGCAGACGCCCAGTGCCGTTGCCGCGATTTCACTCAGGACAGTTGCCAGCGCGACACCTTCCACGCTCCAGCCGAAACCGGTGACGAACCAGACACTGAGTCCGATGTTGAGCCCGTTCAGAACAAGCTGAAGCACCAGCCCTGTTCCTGCGCGCCCGAGGCCGATGAACCAGCCGAGCATGGCATAGTTGGCAAGGAGAAAAGGGGCACTGTAGACGCGGATGTCAAAATAGCGGCTCGTTGCGGCCTGCACATCCGCACTGCCTCCCAGGAACCAGAGCCCGATTTCACGCAAGGGGGCTTGCAAGAGGATGACCAGGAGACCGCCGATAGCCGCAATCACGAAGGCGCGCAGCAGTGTTGCCCTGACTTCTTCTTCGTTCTGGGCGCCGAAAGCCTGGGCTGTCAGGCCGGTCGTCCCGGACCTCAAGAAGTTGAAGGTCGTAAACACCAGGTCGAAGATGATCCCGCCTATGGCGATCCCGCCAAGCAGCGCCGGGTCGCCAAGGCGGCCGATCACGGCCATGTCGACGATGCCGAGCAGGGGCGTCGACAGATAGGCGAGTGTCATCGGAATGGCGATGGCAAGAACAGTGCGGTGGGTAACCGCAAACGCCAGTTTCGGCCGCTCGCCGGTTGCTGAAAGTTGGGACATCGATGGCTCGCTTCGAGAGGAAGACCTTCATGTCTGCCTTGCCTCGGCACGTCAATTCATTTCGGCACATACCGGGTATTCACGGACATGGCTGCCGAATTTGCACTGAACCGTAAAATTCGGATCTGCTGTGTCGTTCAAAGGGGTGCCCGTAGCGTCGGCGCGCCTTATATTGCGCACAGATGACCCTGCCTATCGTTCACCATCCGGCCTACTGCGCCGATCTTCCCGCCAATCACCGGTTCCCGATGGACAAGTTCCGTGCCGTCGCCGAGTTGATACGACAGGAAGGGCTTCTCGGCGACAGCGCCTTTTTCAGGCCTCGTCCCGCCCCCTTCGAGTGGGTCGCACTCGCACATGATCCTGCCTATGTGGATCAAGTCTTCAATGCCCGGGTGCCGGAAAAGGTGGCGCGGGAAATCGGTTTTCCGATGCGCGAGGACATCGCCCTGCGGGCGCGCTGTGCAACGGGCGGGACTGTGTTGACGGGATATCTGGCGCTGGAGCACGGCATTGCCTGCAACACCGCCGGCGGCAGTCATCATGCCCGGCGTGCACACGGAGCCGGGTTCTGCGTCTTCAATGACGTCGCAGTTGCCATCAAGGTGTTGCAGGCGGACGGCGCCATCCGTAAGGCGCTGGTGGTCGACCTGGACGTGCATCAGGGAGACGGCACCGCGGACATCTTTCAGGGCGACCCGGATGTCTTCACTTTCTCGCTTCACTCGGAAAAGAACTACCCCGTGCGCAAGGTCCCCTCCCATCTCGATATAGGTCTTGCCGATGGGACGAGTGACGAAGTCTATCTTGCTGTTCTGGAAGAGGTTCTGCCTGATCTGCTGCGCCAGGGGCCCTGGGACATCGTTTTCTTCAATGCCGGCGTCGATCCGTATTCTGGTGATCGTCTCGGCAGACTGTCGCTGTCACGCGACGGTCTTTGCAGGCGTGACCGCTATGTCATCGAAACGGTGCGAAAGGCGGGCGTGCCGCTGGCGGGTGTTCTGGGCGGAGGCTATTCGACGGATATCGACGAATTGGCCGATCGCCATGTGACACTGCATCGAACAGCCAAGGCCGTTATGGCTGAAGATTTCACTATGGTTGCCGCCAATGAACAGGTGGCCGGCTAAAGCCAGCCGGTTCACACCAGGATATCGGACACCTGCAGGGAGACCGATGTCGAACCGGTTGCGGTCGAAACCCCGTCCGTACCCGCAGGGCTTGCGGTGGAAGCCGGGTCTGGCTGCGCGCTGAAATCTGAGGCCCTCAGTGCCTTGACGCCGTCCTTGAGATCGGCACGGACGTCTTTCAGATCTTTTTTTGTGTCGCGCTCATCGCGCTTGAGCAAGCGCTCTATCTGTTGGGCAAGAGACTTGATGTCCTCAGCCATCTTGGCGAGGGCTTCCTTGTCGCCCTGCAGCCCGGACCTGCGGCTTGCGGCGAGTGCCTTGTTCGTTTCCTGTTGCTGTTCTGTGTAGGTCAGGACAGCCGCTTTCAGGTCTTCCCGCCAGCTGTCCGGATCCTGTGCGCCTGCGGAAGAACCATCCTGCTCCACTCCGGTCTGAGCCTGACCCGTCGCCTGGCTCTCCGGTCCCGAAGTCGCAGCACCCATTTCAGATCCGGATACCGGAATTTGTGTCTCGGGACTGCTCGCTGCCGCAGACACCGTCTCGACCAATGCGGAGGTTGCATTAACCTGCGTCCCGGCACCGGTTATGATATCTGCTGTGGCGGCGATGTTTGAAGCGCCTGAAAGAACACCCGTGCCGACGCTTCCACCGCTCAAGCTCTGACCTGCCGACTTGAGGTCCTGGGAGGCGGACTTGAACTCCTTGGAGATCTGTTTCAGCTCCTTGAGCAGACGCTTGGCCTGCTCCGGCGTTGCGAACCGCAGCATTTCCTTGAGCCGTTCGATGCGCTTCTGGACCATCTCGATCTTTTGCCTGCGCATCGCATCCTTGTTGTTCTCTACCGAGCGGGCGAGGCCGTCGCTGAGCTCAACAGAATCCTTGTAGGTTTCGAAGAGGGATTTTGCCTTGTCCTCTTCGTCGGCCGAACCGTTGGCCCCCAGAAACGTGGTGAGCGTTTGTGCGGCAGCAAGCGAACCTGAGCGATTGCCCGCACCAGAACCCGCGCGGGCGTAGGCCTGGTAGGAGGCAGCAAATTTCGATGTTGCGATGGCGGACATGCAAGGGCCCCTTAAGGCTCGGGGAGGTTCCGCCAGTTTCAGTTAATTATGATTAAGAAAGGGTTAATTTCCCGCAAGGGTTGCGTGCTTGCCTTAAGTGACAAACGCAGGCCTCTGCCGGGACTAGCGGTTTCGACCCATGGCCAGAATGCGAGTAACCAGCCAGATCGGGACAACCACCATTGCGCCGATAACCAGATACTTGCCCAGGCGTCCAAGGGCGTTGAAACCCATGTTCCACAGGCGTTCGACAAAATCGATCGACATGGTGATCAGGTCGAGCGGGTCGAGGTTCAGCGCGGACAGGATAATGCCGACAACAAAGGACAGGAACACAAGCCGCAAAAGCACCTGGGCTGGTGAACCTCCCAGAAATCGGCTCAGGCCGGTGTCGGACATATGTGTCTCCTGCATGACGTTGCTTACCATTCCTGGCCAGAAGTTAGGAATATTCGGTGTCGATTACAATGAGGCCTGGCAAGCACGGCGGCAACTCCAGTTCGTGCGAAGGCCGTTTGTAAAATTTCTTATTAATTAAGTTTGGTGTCGTAATTCGTAAAGTTCTGTTCGCTTCCTGCCAAAGACGCAGCGGCCCTGTTGGCGTATTAAACTTTCAGGAATGTGCATCTAGATTGTTTGCGGCCACCCACAACCGCGACGGTCTGCCTTCCTCTACCTGCGGTGAAAGACAGCCGCCGGACCGGCACAAGTGTTGAACCGGCAAAAAAGCGCGCACACTGCAGGATGGGCCAGCCGCCATCGACCCGTCCTGTTCTTCATGCAAATGAAAGAGCAGCCGAAAGCGGTATTGGCGGGTTCAGTCGAGTGTTCTCTACGGAACCGCCGGCAACAAGAATGATCTCTGGCACGGTGGTGACAAGCCCGTAACCGCCGTGCCGCAATTCTCAAACCATCACAGCTTCGCGGTGACCAAGCCCTGTCAAAGGCTGGAGACGAAATCATTTTGTGGCAGCGGATTGCCGAACAGCGGAGGGTGTCGCCACCGTGACCCTGGAGCGCTGCATCGGTTGCTTGCGCCCCGTCGTGGAATTAGCAGCAGCAGCAGGAGATCTGGAGCGGGGTGCATCCCGAACCTTCTTGGGGGAGACGCCAAACCATGTCTTCACGGCGCGCGAAAAGGTGCTCAGTTCCGAAAAGCCGAGGAGATAGGCGATCTCCTTCATCGGAAGGTCCGTTCCCAGAAGATATCGTTCGGCTGCGGAACGTCGTACTTCCTCGCTTAGCTGACGGAAGCTGGTGCCTTCCTTTTCCAGAAGCCTCTGCACCGCGCGCTGCGACATGCCAAGTTTTGCTGAAATGAGCGGCAGGGTGCATGTCCCGGTCGACAGACTGGCGGAAACTTCATTGGCAATGCGCGACAGCGGAGATTCAAACTGGCCGAACCTTTCCAGTTCCGAATTCGCAGACGTCAGGATGATCTCGTAAAGGTGGGCGTCGTGGCGCCGGAGTGGTCGGGAGAGCAGCGTTTTCGGAAACGAAATCCTGTTGCGGGTCGCGCCGAACTTGATCCGGCCCTGATATTTCTTCTGAAAATTGGACGTGCAATTTGGTTGTGAGGTCGCAAGCTCGATAAGGATTGGCGGCGCTTTCATGTCGAGTGCATGTTCAATCTGCTGGGTCGCCCAACCGATGCGTCCGAACACGTTCTGTCGCCATTCACCGCGTCCTTCAAGGATAGGCCATTCCACGAAGCCGCCGGTCTCGTCTTCCTCGAAAATTACCCGATAGGCATTGGTTCTGATCGGACTGAACTTCGCCCAGGCCTGACAGGCCTCCCGAAGTGACGGAGCGCAGGCAAACAGATAGTCGAAGATTGAAAAACAGCCGATGTCGATCGTGTTGAACAGATCGAACATGACGGCGTCATCGCCCAGGACATTGGCGATATGTTCAAAAACGGCATGCCAAGCGGCTATCGGCACGGTGCCCTGAGGGTCGTCCAGGCTGGCGAGATCGAATTCATAATCCCTGGCCATTTGAGGCCAGTCCAGATTGGCGTTTGAACAGATGTCGCGCAGAACGCGGAAGACATCCGAGCGCGCCCATTCGCCATCTAGCGGCATTCGTATCTCCAGCCTGCCCATGCTTAATTCCAAGCAGAACTGTGCATGACAAGTCACGCCGGATCAAGTTTTGTCGTAAAATGCTAACAATTGCTGGCGAATGCGATAGGGCGATGCCGCTCCCGTTCGGAAGCGGCATCGGTTGTCGATCAGGCTGCGTCCTTGACCTTCGCTTCGGCTTTCGGCGGGAATTTGCCGTAGAACGTCTCGTTTTCCTTGGCCATATCCTTCAGCAGCTTGTTCGGCTTGAAGCGCGGTCCCCACTTGCGGGTGAACTTCTTGCACAAGTCGACAAACGCCGGCGTGCCCATCATGTCGATATAGCTGAGCGTACCGCCGGTATAGGGTGCGAAGCCGAAACCAAGGATGGAGCCGACATCGGCTTCACGCACATCCGTCAGGCATTTTTCCTCGAAGATGCGGGCGGTTTCGAGAGCCTGCATCACCAGGAGACGCTGCTTGAGTTCCTCGATGTTGAAGCTCTCTGCGGGTTTCGGCTGACCGGTGACTTCCGGAATGCCGGGCCACAGGCTCTTGTCCTTGCCCTTGTAGTCGTAAAAGCCCTTGCCGTTCTTGCGGCCGAAACGCTCCTGCTTCACCACCATCTCTTCCAGGATGTTGTCGAGCGGGCCTTCGACATATTTGACGCCGAGGTCCTTGCGGGTGGCGGAAACAATCTTCCAGGCAAGATCCAGCGCCACTTCATCGCCAAGCGACAGCGGTCCGACCGGCATGCCGGCCATCTTGCCCGCATTCTCGATCATGGCCGCCGGAACGCCGTCCGCAAGCATCATCAGACCTTCGCGGATATAGGTCATGACGACACGCGAGGTATAGAAGCCGCGGCTGTCATTGACGACGATCGGGGTCTTCTTGATGGCCTTGATATAGTCGAGCGCCATGGCAAGTGCGCGGTCGGAGGTGCGTTTGCCGAGGATCACTTCCACCAGCATCATCTTGTCGACCGGCGAGAAGAAGTGAATGCCGATGAAGTTCTTCGGCCGCTTGGACGCCTGCGCCAGGGAGGTGATCGGCAGGGTCGAGGTGTTGGAAGCATAGATGGCACGAGACTTCATCACCGCCTCCGCCTTCTCCGTCACCGCCTTCTTGATATCGCGATCTTCGAAGACGGCTTCGATCACCAGATCGCAATCTGCCAGGGCTTCATAATCGACGGTGGCGGTGATCTTCGACAGAAGCTTATCCTTCTGTTCTTCGCTCGCCCGGCCACGCTTGATCGCCTTGGTGATCAGCTCTTCGGAATGAGCCTTGCCCTTGTCGGCAGCTTCCTGGTCGCGGTCGATCAGCACGACGTCGATGCCCGCCTGTGCCGTGACATAGGCAATGCCTGCACCCATGAAGCCTGCGCCGAGAATGCCGATCTTGCGGATCTTGTTTGGACGCTGATCCACCGGGCGGCGAGCCAGCTTGTTCAGCTCCTGCATGGAGACGAACAGCGAGCGGATCATGTTGGCGGCTTCCGGGGCCTGCAGCACCTTGGCGAAGTAGCGGCTTTCCACCTGAAGCGCGAGATCCATCGGCAGCTGCAGACCTTCGACGACGGAGCGCAGCAGGTAGCGGGCACCCGGATAGTTGTCATAGGTCTCGCGGCGGTAGATCGCATTGGCGGCCGGCCAGAACTGGAAACCAGCGGGGGAATAGACCTTGCCGTTTGGCAGCTTGTAACCCTTCTTGTCCCAGTCCTTGACCGGGTCGAGGCCTGCCTTCAGCATCTTCTTGGCGGCGGCGACCAGTTTCTTGGTCGGGGCGACTTCATCCACCAGTTTCATCTGTTTGGCCTGGGGTGCCCGCAGGGTGCGGCCCTGGAGCAGGAACTGCATGCCCTGCTGTCCGTCCGTCATGCGCATGACACGCTGGGTGCCACCGGCGCCCGGAAAGAGGCCTACCTTGACTTCCGGCAGACCCATCTTCAGGCCTTCGTCAACGACGCGGCCGTGACAGGCCAGTGCCAGTTCGGTACCGCCGCCCATGCAGGTGTCGGCAACGGCGGCGACGAAGGGTTTGCCGCAGGTTTCCAGCTTGCGGTAGACCTGAGACAGCTTGCGCGATCCTTCGAACAGAGCCTTGGCCGCAGCTTCCGCGTCGTTACCGCGCTTGATGTGGAAGTCCTTCAGAAGCCCTTCCAGCATGGTCAGGTCGGCACCACCGGAAAAGGCGGACTTGCCGGACGTGATCACGGCCCCCTTGATGGCGTCGTCACTTGCCACCTGGTCGACAATCGCATCCAGCTCGTCCATGACCGACAGATCGATGACGTTCATCGATTTTTCCGGCATGTCCCAGGTGATCAGGGCAAAACCGTCCTCATCGGTTTCAACGGTGAAATTCTTGTAGCTCATTTGATGGTCCTCCTCGGGTCAGGCGCCGGTCGACTGCAGATGGGCGCGCTGTTGCGCAGCCGTCTTCGTGCCGTCGACGACAACGTCGCCGGTGTGTTTGGTCTCTGCGGGTTCGAACAGCATCACCCAGCATTCGTCTTCTGCGAGCGGATTGTGCTCGACGCCCTTGGGCACGACGTGCATGTCGCCGGCGTTCAGGACGACATCGTCCCGGTCGCGGTAGCGGATGGTGAGGCTGCCCTTGATGATGAAGAAGAGCTCGTCCTCGTCCTGGTGGTCGTGCCAGACGAACTCGCCTTTCAGCTTCGCAAGCTTGACGCTCTGGTCGTTGACGTCGGCCACCACACGCGGCGACCAGTAGTCAGTGATCTGGGCGAATTCCCTGTCGATGTTGCTGATCATGATCAGACCCGCTCGATGATGGTCGCTGTTCCCATGCCCGCGCCGATGCACAGCGTGACGAGAGCGGTGTTGAGATCGCGGCGTTCCAGTTCGTCGAGCACGGTGCCAAGGATCATGGCGCCGGTGGCTCCAAGAGGATGGCCCATGGCAATCGCACCGCCGTTGACGTTGACCGTTGCCGGATCAAGATCGAAGGCTTGCTGGTAACGCAGGACGACGGAGGCAAAGGCTTCGTTGATCTCGATGAGATCAATGTCCTTGATGTCCATCTTGGCGTTTTTCAAAAGCTTTTCGGTAACATCCACCGGACCGGTCAACATCAGGGCCGGTTCGGAACCGATATTGGCGAAAGCCTTGATGCGGGCACGCGGCTTCAGGCCGGAGGAACGGCCTGCGGTGCTGGAACCGATCAGAACGGCGGCAGCTCCATCGACAATGCCGGAGGAGTTGCCGGCGTGGTGCACATGGGTGATCTTTTCGATTTCCGGATGCGCCTGGATGCCGACCGCATCGAAACCGCCCATGTTGCCCATCATTTCGAAGGAGGGGTTGAGCGCGGCGAGCGACTGCATGTCGGTTTCCGGCCGCATGTGCTCGTCCCGGTCAAGAATGGTGATGCCGTTGACGTCCTTCACCGGCACGACGGATCCGGAGAACCGGCCATCTTCCCAGGACTTGCCCGCGCGCTTCTGGCTTTCCACCGCATAGGCATCGCATTCATCGCGCGAAAAACCGTATTTGGTGGCAATCAGATCAGCCGAGACGCCCTGGGGCATGAAATAGGAGGGGATGGCCACCTGCGGCTCAATCGGCCAGGCACCGCCGGAAGCGCCAAGGCCGACACGGCTCATGCTTTCCACGCCGCCGGCGATTACCAGCTTGTGCTGGCCTGCCATGACCTGGGCCGAAGCCATGTTGACCGCGTCGAGACCGGAGGCGCAGAAGCGGTTGATCTGCATGCCCGGAACCGACTTGTCGTAACCGGCCGCAAACACCGCCGCACGGGCAATGTCGCCTCCGGCTTCCCCGACCGGGTCGACACAGCCCAGGACGACGTCGTCCACCCGGGTCGTGTCAAGACCGTTCCGGTCGCGGATCGCTTCCAGCGCGGTGGCCGCAAGCCGGACGGCGGGCACTTCGTGCAGCGAACCGTCCTTCTTGCCGCGTCCGCGCGGCGTGCGCACGTGGTCGTAGATATAGGCTTCGGGCATCAGATCCTCCTCTAGATCGGATTGGCCTCAGGTCTTATCCGGCAAGGGATGGCCGGGCATGAGGTCGTAAGGATGTTTCCAGCCGGGCAGAGCCTTGATCCGCCCCAGCCACTTGGTGACATTCGGATAAGCCTCGAGATCGATCCCGAGCTCACCTTCGTAAAAGAGGTAGCTGCACAGCGAGAAATCCGCGCTTGTCGGCTTCTTGCCGATGGCGAAGTCATTCTTCGCGAAATGCTTGTCCAGGATGGCAAGGGCGGATTTCGACCGCCCGTCGAGCCATTTGACCACGTCCGTCTCGCCGGTCTTCATCAGCGTGCGCAGGAAGCGCAGCGGGCCGAGCAAGCCGGAAACCTTCTGGTTGTCGAAGATCGTCCAGCGCAGGATTTCCCGCCGCTCTTCATCGTTTTCCCAGCCAAAGGCGCCGAACTTCTCGGACAGGTCGTCCATGATGACGGCGGACTGGGTCAGGATGTCATCACCATGCACAAGCACCGGCACTTCACCCATCTCGTTCAGCGTGTCCCGGAATTCTTCGGTTCGGGTGGCCCCGTTGAAGAAGTCGACCCACTCCGGCTTCCAGTCGGCGCCGCACAGCTCCAGCATCAGGGCCACCTTGTAGGAGTGTCCCGACTGGGCCATGCAGTGAAGAACGTATTCAGCCATAACTTGAAATTCCCCTCGCAAATCAAATTGGAACGCGACTATAGCCGCCGGTTTCGATTTGCGGGCTCAAATTTCCGCCATCAGCGAGCTGGCCCCCGGACGCTTTAAAAAGCGTCCGGGGCAACCGACATCATGGTTTCGGACCCGGACGAGATTCGGGCAAGATGCGCGCCCGTTTCCGGCAAGGTGCGTTCCATGAAGAAACGCCCGAAGGTCAGCTTGGTTTCCAGCCATTCGGCCTTTTCGCCTGCACCTTCCGCGACCTTTTCCTGAATGGCCTTTGCGATCTTCGCCCACATGTAGCCAAGGGCAACAAGCCCGAAGAGATGCATGTAGTCGACGGAGCCGGCGCCGGCGTTGTCCGGATTCTTCATGGCGTTGTTCATGAACCACATGGTCGCGGCCTGAAGATCGTCCATGCCCTTCTTCAATGGCCCGGTGAAGGCGGCAAGGGCTTCGTTGTCCTTGTTCTCCTTCAGGAAGGTATTGACCTCGTTGAAGAAGCTCATGACAGCCCGACCGCCGTTCGCGGGCAGCTTGCGGCCGACGAGGTCCAGTGCCTGGATGCCGTTGGCGCCTTCGTAGATCATGGCAATACGGGCATCGCGGACGAACTGCTCCATGCCCCACTCGCTGATGTAGCCATGGCCACCGTAAAGCTGCTGGGCATTGACCGCGTTGGCAAATCCGGTGTCGGTCAGAACGCCTTTGAGCACAGGTGTCATCAGCCCCATCATGTCGTCGGAGAACTGCTTGGACTTTTCGTCGTCGGACCTGTGCGAGACATCACCATGAAGCGCGGTCCAGATGACGAGAGCACGGGCAGCTTCGTTGAACGAGCGGATTTGCATCAGGGTGCGGCGTACGTCCGGATGCACGATGATCGGGTCGGCGGGCTTGTCCGGGTTTTTCGGTCCGGTGAGGGCGCGGCCCTGGATGCGATCCTTGGCGTAGATGACGGCATTCTGATAGGCGACCTCCGACTGGGAGAGCCCCTGAACCGCAACGCCGAGGCGGGCCTCGTTCATCATGGTGAACATGGCGCGCAGGCCCTTGTTCTCTTCCCCGACCAGCCAGCCGGTGGCATCGTCGTAGTTCATCACGCAGGTGGCGTTGCCGTGAATGCCCATCTTGTGCTCGATCGAGCCGCAGGAAACGCCATTGTTGTCCCCCACCGAGCCATCGTCGCCGATCGCGTTACGGGGCACGACAAACAGCGAAATGCCCTTGGTGCCTTCCGGGGCGCCCTCGATGCGGGCCAGCACCAGGTGGATGATGTTTTCCGCCATGTCGTGCTGACCGGCTGAGATAAAGATCTTCGTACCGGTAATCTTGTAGGAGCCGTCGGCTTGCGGCACTGCCTTGGTGCGGATGAGGCCGAGATCCGTTCCGCAGTGCGGTTCGGTCAGGTTCATGGTGCCGGTCCAGGTTCCGGCGATCATGTTGGGAAGGTATGTCTGCTTCTGATCATCCGTGCCGTGGATCGTCAGGGCCGCAACGGCCCCTGCGGTCAGGCCCGGGTACATGGAAAAGGCCATGTTTGCGGAAGAGGCAAATTCATTGAAGACGGTGGTCAGAGTATGCGGCAGGCCCTGTCCGCCGTAATTCGCGTCCGCCGACAAGGTGCCCCAGCCGTTTTCGCAAAACGCCTTGTAGGCTTTCAGGAAGCCTTTTGGTGTCGTGACCGTGCCGTCGTCGTTGCGCGTGCAGCCTTCGCTGTCGCCGGTCTGGTTCAACGGCTGGAGAACTTCTTCCGCGAACTTGCCACCTTCGCGCAAGATCGCTTCCACAAGGTCGAGAGGTGCATCGGAAAAACCTGGCAGGTTGGAATATCGGTCATAGCCGAACACGTCCTTCAACAGGAAAAGCGTGTCATCGACGGGAGCGGTATAGCTCGGCATGGAAATCCTCCCAGATCTGCCGTTTATGTCTCGACCTTACGTTTCCGTAAACGTCACCTTGAGGCCTATATACGCGTGTTGTTATTGCCCGGCAAGTGGTGTCCCAACGGAAGGGTTGTCAAAAAAATACGCCTAAAACATGCTGATGGGAATGATTTCCGAAGGTCCCGTACGCGAAATCGTGTTGCGAGGTGTCGTTTTTGAGGAATTTCTCAGTTTTGGAAAAAGGGTGTCAATTCTCGCAAAAATTGCAAGTTGGCGGACGCACAAACAAAAACCGCCGGCGTTGCCGCCAGCGGTTTCAAAACTCTGAGGTCGAAAGGAAAGGGACTTATGCCTCTTCCGCTTCCTTGTGCTTCAGCATGCCGGAAACGATCTCGACAGTGCGTGACAATTCCTCGATGGCCTGTTCGATGTCCTTGCGCTGATCTTCCAGAACGGCGATCTGCTCGTTGAACTTGGACAGGGCGACGCGGAGCTGGGTCACCTGACCGTCGCGCAGGTCGTAAAGGTCGAGCATGTCGCGGATCTCGGACAGGGAGAAGCCAACGCGTTTGCCCATCAGTACCAGTTTCAGGCGGGCACGGTCGCGGCGGTTATAGACGCGGTTCAGGCCGTCGCGCTTGGGGTTGAGCAACCCCTTGTCTTCGTAAAAGCGCAGCGTGCGCAGGGTGCAGTCGAATTCTTTCGCCAGGTCGCCGATTGTGAACTGGGTTTTCTTTGTGCTGTCGTCGTTTGCGGACACAACGTCCACAAGATCGTCTTCATTGAGGATCGAAAGCGCTTCGCTCATAGCAGTTTGTTCTCGTTTTTCAGCCGTTGTCCGGCTCATCGTTGATGTTTTGCAGTTTTCGAAACCCGCTCCGAAGACATGATCTCCAGTGCGTTCTCAGGCGATGCGGTTGTGTGCACAGTGGCTCAGCCGGTTTCTTGCGCACTGTTTAGCTTACGTTTGCGTTAAGGTCCAGTCACGGAAGGTCGCAGGGGGAAAATTCGTTAACGCAGCGTTTGCCGATTCGCGTCACCCTGATCGCGTGAACATCGGATTTTCATTCGAAAACGGTCTGTTTTCGCATTTAGCAAGGCCAATTAACGGCCTGTTTACCCTAAAACGACAAAGTCTTTCAAAACGCTGTGCCTGTCCCGTCCTCGGCGGAATCATGGCGCAGCCTGTTTCATCAGCGGTCTGAATGACCGTCAGCCCAGGGTCAAGAGATGCCGGCTTGGAAGAAAAACGAGGCAGGACGCCGCGGCCGTGATGCGTATGAAGGCGACGACTTTTACGATGCACCACGCCGCGAGCCGGCGCGAAACCGCATAGAACGGTTGACGCGCACTGCAACGGCGCTTGGCAAAAATGACCGTTATCCCTCCGAGGAACGTGACGAGGATCTCGACGCCGTGGCCGACGAGCTGGACCGGCTACTGGCCGACCAGGCGGAACCACGCCGGCCCGAAGTGCGTCGGCCGGAGCCTCACCAGTCTGCGCCGCGCCGCAGGGTGCCTCGTCGCGAGCCGGGCATTGATGAAGTCATGGGTGCGCTCGACCGATTGGACGAACAGGTGCAGGGGCTTGCGAGCCCGGACCCGCGGGAAGACTATCGTCAGGAGCATCGCGCGGACTACCGGGATGAGCCGCTTCGGCCGGCGCCGAAGCCACGTCCTCGCCCGGGGAGCTATGCCATCGACAATCTGCCGGCTGACGAACCCTATTATGACGAGGACGATGCCTACGAAGCGCAATATGCGCCGCAGCCCTCTCGCCAGCGCGACCGGGACGTACGCTCCAGAAGCGAAGCGTCCATGCATATCTACAAGGACCTTGGCCGCCGCATCGACGCATTGAGAGCGCCGCAGGAACAGGCCTTCAATCAGGTTCGCGATGAGCTTGGTTCGCTGCGCGAGGCACTTGGCGGCCTGTCGCGCGGCACCAACGAAACCGTGAGCCGGCAGAATGCGGAACTGCGTCGCCTGTCCGACATGGTCGAGCGTCTGCGTGCCGACAAGAAGAACGACCAGCTGGCCCGCGAGATCCGCAAGGAAGTCGCCGACCTGAAGGACATGGTCGGCCGCACGAACGTGGAAGGGGCACTCCAGACCCTGGAGCACGGGTATGCCCATATCCTGCAGCGCCTTGATGAATTGTCCCGTGCGTCTGTGGATCCCCGCGTCCTGCGCGGTGTGACCGCGCGCCTGAATGAAATCGAGGACGCCTTTGCCGCGCTGCCGCGGTCCGAGCACATGATGGTGCTGGAAGACCGGGTCGTCAGCATTGCCGAACGTATGGAAGAGCTCCTGCAGCGCAAGGGCCATGCCGATATCGAACCGCTTCGCGCGGAACTGCGTGAAGTGCGCGGTTTTGTCGAACAGATCGATATCAAGGGTCTTGTCGAGGGTATCGATGACCGGATGAAGTTCGTGTCCGGCCGCCTTGACGATCTGGAAGTCCTGGCCCGGGAACAGCGCGGCCTGGACAGCCGTCTGTCCGCCATGGAACAGCGCATGCCCGAGCCGGAAACGATCTCCAGGCTGCAGGGCCGCTTGGAAGACATCGTCGGCATGATGGCCGACGACCGTGCAGCTCCGGCGGACACTCAGCATCTGGGTCAGGTTGACCGGCGCCTCGACGAGATCGTTGACCGTCTCGAGAGGATGGAGCAGGCAGGTCCGCTTCCGTCGACAGACACGGGCGCCTTTGCAGCGCTGGAACAGCGTCTGGAAACGATCTCCGGCAAGATCGACGCGATCGAAAAGAAGTCTGCGCGCCCGGTGCCGGTTTTGGATGCAGCCGCGATGCGGTCCGGCGGCAATGCGCCGGACACCAAGTTCATGGCCCAGCTTCAGGAGCGGTTGAACGATCTGACTGCTCGTCTGGATCAGCCGAAAGACACGGTCACGACATCGGACCTCGACAAGCTGCGCGCCGAGATCGGATCCATGCGTGCCAGCGTGTCGGCACCGGCATCGACAGAAGCGCTCGAGCAGCGGATTGCCGATCTGGCACAGATCGTGTCGAAGGGGGCCGAAGTTACCGACGACAGCCGCTTCGAACAGCTTGGAGCCAAGGTTGCCGCGCTCGCGGAACAGATCGAAAGCACGTCCACTCAGGCGTTCAGCATGGAGCAGTTCTCACCGTTCCTGGAGCGGATCGAGAAGGGCCTGGAAAAAACCCGCTCAGACGTTGTGGGCATCGCCCGCGAAGCGGCAAGGGAAGCGATCGAAAGCGCACCGGCACCGAGAAACGGCCAGTACGATCAGGCCATCACGGAGCTTCAGTCTGATCTGAAGCGGTTGCTTGACGCTGCTGAAGGTACTGACGAACGGACGCGGAACACCTTTGACGGGGTCAAGTCCGTGCTGGGCTCTCTGACTGAGCGCCTGGACAACCTGGAACGTGCCGACCACTTCGGTGAAACGCCGGCCTCCAGCTTCTCCCCGATCAAGGTTGATGAACCGGCCCCGTTGTTCTCCAAGGCCCCACAGGCCAGGAAGACGGAAGGCGAGCAGCAGCCCGCTGATGCACCGCAGGCACCGCGTGCCGATGACCGGACCCGTGATCGCAAGGCAGACTTCATCGCAGCTGCCCGCCGTGCAGCACAGGCAGCTTCCGCGGAAGCTGCCCAGCTGGAAAAGCGGCAGAAGGTAACGGAAGAACCTGAAGCTGCCGACGAGGAACGCGGCAAGGCCCGTGTCGGCTGGCTGCGCAACGTTCTCAAGCGCGACAAGTCCGCAGCGAAGGAAGACAAGGCCGAGCCGGTCGGAGATCTGGAGCTGAATGCCGAGGACGTTGCCGATCAGGCGTTTGAAACCCAGGATTCTGCCGTTCTGCCGGGTGATCGCCCGGCACCGGAAGCTCCGCAAGCCTCCAGCGGCCGTCGTCGGGCCATTCTCTATACAGCTGCCGCCGTTGTCCTGTTGATCGGAACACTGCAGGTGTTCCGCCTGGCAACCGGTGGCCCGGAAGAGGCCGATCAGCTTGCCGCGAACACGCCGGAAACCGTTGAAGCGGTTCCTGCGCCGGAAATGGCAGACGCTGCTCCGGCACAAGCCGACGTGCAGCCGGACGTTGAGGTTACTAGCGAGGTCGCTCTGGCAGAAAGCCGCGGCGTCGGATCTGCGGCCGAAGGCGCAGAATCCGGGGCTGTCAGCGCGATGCCGGACGAGACAGCCGACACGATGTCAGAACAGGCCCAGGCTGTTGCATCAGCGCAGTCCGCGCCGCCGCAAACGACACCGGTCACCGAAAGCAGCAATGTTGAGGCTGCTTCCGCGTCCGGTCCGCTTGCCCCTGAAACCGAACTGGCGTTCGCGCCGCCCGCAGGCGTTGCAAGCAGCTTCGGCGAAGCAGGTGAAAGCACTGTGTCCGGGTTCCAACCGGCAAGCGAAGCCGGCGCTCCGGCAAGCCTCCTTGCAAACCTGCCGCCGGAAGGCGTTGGCCCGATGGCGCTGCGTAGCGCTGCTGCCAGTGGCAATGCGGCCGCAGAATTCCTGGTGGGTGTGAAATTCACCGAAGGCAGCGGTGTATCGGCGGATCTGTCCAAGGCAGCAGTCTGGTATCAGAAAGCGGCCGACAAGGGTCTCGCGCCTGCTCAGTACAGGCTCGCAAGCCTCTACGAAAAAGGCCGTGGTGTCGACAAGGACCTGCCAAAGGCAAAGGCCTGGTATTCCAAGGCGGCCGAAGCCGGTAATGCGAAGGCCATGCATAACCTCGCGGTTCTTTATGCCGAGGGAGGTGGTGAACAGCCCGACTATGCAGCTGCTGCCAAGTGGTTCGAAGAAGCCGCCAATTTCGGCGTCAAGGACAGCCTGTTCAACCTGGGCATCCTCTATGCCGGAGGCATCGGCGTCGATAAGGACCTGGTAGCCAGCTACAAATGGTTCGCGATTGCGGCCGATCAGGGCGATCCGGAAGCAGCCAAGCGCCGCGACGATGTCGCCAACATGATGGATCAGGAAACCCTGGCCAATGCCCGGCTCGCGGTTGAAAACTTCAAGCTGAAGACGCCGAACGCGGCAGCCAACAAGGTGACGATGGAGCCGGGTTGGGTGGACAGCGCTACATTGCCGGCGGAAAAGGTGTCGATCCAGGCACCCGACAACACGGCCATGGTCAAGGAAGCCCAGGACAAGCTCAACTACCTTGGTTTTGACACCGGTACCCCGGACGGCCAGATGGGTCCGCGCACCCGCAGCGCGATCCGCGCCTTCCAGCGGAGCATCGGAATGCCGGAAACCGGAGAAGTCGACAACCGTCTGCTGGACGAGTTGAAGAGCCAGGCGATCTAGACCATCCCTTGGTGTATCCTGGGTGGGCGCGACAAACGGCGACCTGATGAAACAAGCACCCAGCCAGGCCAGATGCCCGGCTGGGTGTTTTCACATTGCGGCCCGCATTGTTTTTTTCACGGCGACACGAAATGGAATTTTCTTCGGTAACGGCGCTAAAGGCAATTTGCCGATGGAAAAGGCAGAGCCTGAATGCAGTCAGATATTCGAACGTGAAGCCCTATGGGCGTGGTTTCAAAAACAGACCGGAACGCGGGATATTTGCGCAACGCAATGGTCGAATTCCGCCTGGCACTTGTCTAAAATCGGCGAACCGAACCAAACAGACCTGCTGGCCGGTTGACATGCTGGACTCTACAGGTCTTTAACCATTTCATCGTAATCTTTACGCAGTCATTTCTGCAGTTTTCCGGTTGATCCCGTGCAATTATACCTGCCCATAGCCGAGATTCCGGTGAATATCTTCGTGATATTCGGCATGGGCGGCGCCGTGGGTTTTCTGTCGGGGCTGTTCGGTATTGGCGGTGGCTTCCTGCTGACACCGCTTTTGATCTTCTCCGGTATCCCGCCCGCGGTTTCCGTTGCCACTGTCACCACGCAGGTGGTTGCCTCTTCATCATCGGCCGTCGTCACTTATTGGCGACGAAAGGCCATCGACCTGAAACTCGGCACAATCCTGCTCTGCGGCGGTGTCATAGGGTCGTTTATCGGCGTCATATTGTTTGAGGTTCTGCAGTCCATCGGTCAGCTGGATGTCGTGATTTCGCTGTCCTATGTGACGTTCCTGGGCGCCATTGGCGGCCTGATGCTGTTCGAATCCATCCGTGCCATCCGTCGGCGCAAGTCCGGCGTTGCGCCCAAAGCCCGCAAACCCGGTCAGCATAACTGGATCCACGGGCTGCCGCTGAAGGTCCGTTTCCGGCGCTCCAAGCTTTATGTGAGCATCATCCCGGTTGTCGGCCTTGGCGCGATCATCGGCTTTCTCGGCACGATCCTGGGGATCGGCGGCGGCTTCATGATGGTGCCTGCGCTGATTTACCTGCTGCGCGTGCCCACCAGCATCGTCATCGGCACATCCCTGTTCCAGATCCTTTTCACAATGGCAGCCGCGACCGTGTTCCATGCCATGGGCACGAAGACTGTCGACATCGTTCTGGCCATGACGCTGATGGTCGGCGGCGTGATCGGAGCCCAGTTCGGGGCTCGCATGGGCCAGAACCTGCGCGGCGATCAATTGCGTCTGCTGCTTGCGCTTCTGGTCCTGGCTGTCGGCTTGCGCTTTGCGGTCGACCTGCTGCTGACACCGGATGATTTCTATTCCATCGCGATCCGGAAGGGGGCAGGGGCATGAGCCGGCTGATCCTGCTTCTGTCAATTGTCGTTGGCCTGGTAACCGGCGCTGCTGCCCAGAGCCGGCCGAACCAGGAACTGGTGACGTCCCTGTCCTCGGATCTGATTTCGATCCAGTCCAATTTCACGGGCACGGAAATCGTCATCTTCGGGCAAGCCAGCAACATCGAGCGCCAACCCAACGATCCGAGCGGCTATGAACTGGCCATCGTCGTGGAGGGACCACCGCAGGACATCACCACGCGGCGCAAGGGCCGTTTTCTGGGCGTTTGGGTGAACCGGGAGGCCGAGCGATTCCAGAACGTTCCTTCCTACTACGCGGTCGCCAGCACCATCAATATCGGCAACCTTGCGAACCGCACGGTTCTTGACGACCTTGGCATCGGCCTCAACCACATCAACCTGGCTGTCTCGGGCGTTTCCAATGTCGCTCTGTCAGACAGGGATGATTTTCGCCGCGCCTTCGTCCGGCTGCGGGAGCAGATGGGTCTTTACTCGGAACAGCAAACGTCGATCACCTTTCTGACCGACACAATGTTCCGAACAAATATTCCCCTGCCAGCCAACATCCCCGTGGGCGACTACAAGGTCAAAAGCTTCCTCTTCCTCCACGGCGAGGTGGTGGCCCAGACGGAGCAGACGCTGGCTGTTGCCAAAAGCGGTTTCGAACAGGTCACCTTTGAACTGGCGCAGTCCTATCCGTTCTTCTATGGCCTCCTCGCGGTGTCACTGGCCATTTTCACAGGCTGGCTCGCCGGTGTGATCTTCCGCAAGGACTAGGCAGACCCGATCTCGGCCCGCCGATTTCGTCTTCTCGAGCCGATTGTGTCCTACCGGCTTACCCATCTGACTGACCGTCGAATGTTATCGTCGGAAACCGCATGTTCGCGCACTTTCCGCTGGCGCTTGCCGCCGCCGCGGCTATTCTCGAGTCCAAAGAATTTTCAGGCTGTTGGGGCAGGCGGACATGACAGAAGAACCCTCATCCACACCACGGGTGGAAACAGTTGTGAAACCTGACCCGACACTGGATGCAAAGGTCATCGATATCGCCATCCGCCTGGGCGTTCTCGGGCTCTTTGCCTATTTTTCACTTCAGCTCGTCGCGCCGTTCTTTCTGTTCCTGGTCTGGGCGGTTGTGCTGACGGTCGCACTCTATCCGGTGTTTGACTGGCTCGTCGCCAGGCTTGGTGGACGAAAGGTTCTTGCAGCAGTCCTGATCACGCTCTGCTGTCTTGCAATCGTGATCGGTCCCGTTGCCGTGTTGATCGTCAGTCTCGTGGACACGCTTCAGGGCTGGTACCACGGCATGGCGAACGGCGTCCTCAAGCTGCCACCCCTGCCTGAAAAACTCGCCGGGTTGCCGGTCGTCGGTGCCAAGATTTCCGAATTCTGGCAACTCGCCGGTCAGGGGCTGGAACAACTCCTGGCCAAGGTCGGGCCGACGCTGGTGCCGGCCGGCAGCCGCATCCTCGGTGTTCTGGCTTCGCTCAGTGGCAGCGTGCTGTTCTTCATCGTCTCCATCATACTCGCAGGCTGCCTGTTTGTACCGGCCCCGTCCCTGGCAAAGGGCAGCAAGCTGTTTGCCGACCGCATCATCGCGCCGCGCGGATCGGAATTTGTCGATCTGGCCGGTGCCACCATCCGCAACGTCTCGCGCGGTGTCATCGGTGTTGCTGTCGTCCAGGGGCTGCTGACGGGGATCGTGCTGATCGCGTTTTCCGTGCCGCTTGCCGGCGTCCTGACCTTCGTGGCGCTGATCCTGTGCATCATCCAGATTGGTCCGGCACTGGTGATTATTCCCACGATCATCTGGGCCTGGAGCTCCTGGGAACTGGTGCCCGCACTCCTGTTCACCGTGCTGATGGTTCCGGTGATGCTCATCGACAATGTCCTGCGGCCAATCCTGATGTCCCGTGGCCTCAACGTGCCGATGCTGGTGATCCTGATCGGCGTTCTCGGCGGCACCATTGCCTATGGCTTGATCGGTCTCTTCCTCGGGCCCGTCATCCTGGCGGTGTTCTACGAACTGATCATTGCTTGGGTGAAGGCAGGCGAGAAAAGGCCGCCTGAAGCGACGACCTTGCCCGATCGCTAGAGCGTCTGAAAATAGCCACTCACCGGATCTTCGGCGAGATGGCCGGAAATCATGGCCCAGGTTCCGTCAGCAATCAGTCCGTCGATATGTGCCTTGTGGATTGCTTCGTTTTCCCAGTTTTCGACAAGCGTGAAGCAGCATGCATCATCCAGGTCCTTCAGAACCTCGACACCCTGACATCCGGACACGCCCGGAAGATCGGCCGAAACCGAGTGCATGATGGCTTCAAACGCCTCTTGCCGGTCCTTGAGGGCCTTGAATTGAACGACAACTTTTATGGCCATGGAGGGTCCTTTCCGCGTCGGCTGTATGTTGCCGGCATGGGATAAACAGCCAAGGCAGCTGGCGACAGATCCATTCCTGCTGAACGGCTGCCCGATCCTGCGGAACTTTCCTCAAGTATCGTTCTGGCGAGGCGGGTCCAGCGTTTCGGCATATTGGCGCGGAGCCAAACCGAAAGCGGATTTGAAATCACGCGTGAAGTGGGACGTGCTTGCATAGCCGGCAGCCTCGGCTGCACGGGCCACGCTGACGTTTGACATAAGTAGGTGTTGCCGGGCGCGGTCGAGCCGTAGCTGCTTGCGGTATTGAAGAGGGGACTGACCGAAAAGAGCAGTGAAACCATGTGCGAAATGGGAGGGGCTCATGGCAACTTCGGCTGCGATTTCGGCAATCGTCAGGTCCGGTCGTGCCGCATGGGTCTCGATATAGCGCAAGGCCTTGACCAGCCTTTCATCCCTTGCGCTGACCAGGGTCCTCAAGACGCCAAAGGCGTCGGACCGCAGGATCCGGTAACAGGTTTCCTGCAGGCACAGCGGTGCCAGAACATTGCAGTCGGCTGGATCCCGAAAAGAGGTGACAAGGCGCAGCAGCGAACCGGCAAGTTCATCGTCCAGTGGTTCACAGGAGATAAGCGCGACTTTGGCCGGGGAAGACGCATGGGCATCGGTTTCGGCAAGGCGAACCAGTGTTTGAGCAATCAGCTCAGGTGACAATTGCAGTTTGAGGGCCAGATAGGGCTTTGCCGGTGTGCCCTCGACAACTGCGCTGTAAGGAGCCTCACCATGAAACGCGATCACGTGGCCGGGGTCATTGAGGATCTGCTTGTCACCCAGGCAAACGCGTTTCAGCCCGGATACGGCAACGGCGACGGAAAGTCCCTTGTTCCGGCCACGGTGATAGGGAAGGCATTCCGACAGTTTCAAAGCCCAGACGGAGCCGAGTGGGGACGGAGTGACCCCTTCCGTTTTCGCAAACTTCCGAACGGCATCACTCAGTGCAGCGATTGCCGGCGAAGCACTGTCGGTATGGACGGAGTGGCAAGCTTGTACGGGAGAATTCGTCAGCATAGCTCTGGCTTAGCCAACGGCAGCCATGAGCACAAGCGGCAGATGAAGTGTCAGTCCCCGACCAGACGGCTGGCAGTGAAGGGGAACAGGCGGTCATTACCGAGCATGAAAACGGAAAACTGCCGTCGCCGGAAGAGCATGCCATAGGCTTCATCGGTGACATTGAGCCCGCCGGTCAAGGCGCCAAAGGCGGGCAGGACAAGACGGGTGCCGTCGGTAACGAAGCAGGCCCGCCGGATCGAACGGCCGAAGCGGCGCACGCGAGCGGCCGGATGCAGATGTCCGCAGATTTCTCCTGCGGTCGACGTGGAACCGACCTTCTCGATTGGTTCGTGCCGGAAGGTCAGCGGGCCGATGGTGATTTCGTCGACCGTTACACCGCACAGGCGCACCGGTGCAATCGGATCGTGGTTTCCCGTGACCCAGATCCATTCACGGCCGAGCTGAAGGGTCGTCAGCATCGCGCGGTAGGGCGCCGGCAACCGGTCGGAGCCGTCGGGATCGTGGAAACTGTCGCCAAGGCAAATGACGCAAGCCGGATCGAAGGCATCGATTACGCCGGCAAGTTTCTCCAGCGTTGCTCCGGTGTCATAGGGCGGAAGCATCACGCCGCGCCGGGCGTAGCTGGACCCTTTTTCAAGATGGAGATCCGCGACGATCAGGGTGGACTCGTCCGGCCACCACAAGATCCCGCTGTCGTGCAGACCGACCAACTGGCCATTGATCTGAATGTCATGACATACCGGCGCAGCAGCATATTTGCGCAAATGGGATGTCAGGGCACTCATTCCATAGCCTCCAGTACGAGTTCTTCGGCTGCCTCTGCCAACAGCGTGTCCATGGCCTCCCCGTAGACCGGTTCCTTCCCTATTTCCAGGAGAATTGGCACGGCAAGGGGAGAGACGTGCGGGAGTTCAGTATGCGTGATTCGTCCGCGGATCCGGGCAAGAAGTTCCCCCAAACGCGAGATATCCAAAAGTCCTTCGGCGGCGTCGTTCCAGGTTGCCTTGAGTAATATGTGGTCTGGTTCATGGGCTCGCAGCACGTCATAGATCAGGTCCGAGGATACGGTTACCTGCCGGCCCGACTTCTCCAGCCCCGGATGGCGGCGTTCGATCAGACCGGCAATGACGGCACAATTACGAAACGTACGTTTCATGAGGCTGGATTCGGCAAGCCAGGCATCCAGATCGTCGCCGAGGATGTCTTCCTCGAACAATCGGTCGAGAGGGATTCTGCCGGAAGAAAACAGCAGAGACAGGTCTCCGAGGCCCCATATGGCAAGCGCATAGTCGTTGGCGACGAAGCCGAGCGGGTTCGCACCCAGCCGCTCCAGACGCTTGGTCAGCAGCATGCCAAGTGTCTGGTGCGCCAATCGTCCCTCGAACGGATAACAGACCATGTAGTGCTTGTTGGCGCGCGGAAACGTCTCCACCAACAAGCCGTCCCTTGCTGGCAGGACGGATTTCTCCCTCTGGATGTTCAGCCAGTCGCGCACTTGTTCGGGCAGCGCCTTCCAGCTCTCGGGTGTCGCCAGCATCGTGCGGACGCCTTCAGCGAGATAGGTGGAGAGCGGAAATTTTCCGCCCATGTAGGACGGGATCATCGGATTGTCCGATGTGGTGCGCGAGACATAGGCCTCGTTTTCGCGGATGCCCTCGAAACGCACCACCTCGCCGCCGAAAAGAAACGTGTCGCCCGGCGCCATCTGCTCCAGAAAATACTCTTCCATCTCACCCAGAACACGCCCGCCGCGGCCGACGGGTGTTCTTCGCCCGGCGGCCTTGGAGCGCACCAGCCGCACCTTGAGCATCGGTGCTTCGACGATGGTGCCGACATTCAGCCTGTATTGCTGCGCGATCTTCGGGTGGGAAATCCGCCAAAGCCCATCCTGGCCTTTCCGCAGCTTGGCATATTGATCGTAGCTTTTCAGTGCGTAGCCGCCGGTAGCGACGAAATCGAGCACCCGTTCGAAGGTCTCCCAGTCGAGATGCCTGTAGGTTTCAGAGGACCGAATTTCATTAAAGACATCCAACGCATCAAGCGGGTCTGCGCAGGCAAGGCCGAGCAGATGCTGGGCAAGCACGTCCAGCGCGCCCTGGCGCAGCGGCGGCGTGTCCTGGTCGCCGTGCATCGACGCGGCAAGGGCCGCCTGACACTCGAGCACCTCGAACCGGTTGGAGGGGATGAGGATCGCCTTTGACGGTTCGTCCATGCGGTGGTTGGCACGGCCGATCCGCTGGGCAAGGCGGCTGGCCCCTTTCGGCGCACCGATGTTGACCACCAGATCGATATCGCCCCAGTCGATGCCCATATCCAGCGAAGAGGTGGCAACCACCGCCTTCAGGGCACCGGTGGCCATGGCCGTTTCGACTTTCCGCCGCTGGCCGACATCAAGCGAGCCATGATGCAGCGCGATCGGCAGCGTATCGTCGTTTATGCGCCAGAGTTCCTGAAACACCATTTCGGCCTGGCTGCGCGTGTTGACGAACAGCAGCGATACGTTGTGTGCCTTGATCAGCTTGTAGATGTCGGCAATGGCATAGCGCGACGAGTGGCCGGACCAGGGAACGCGTTCTTCGCTCTCCAGGATCGAGATGTCGGGCTTGGCGCCACCGGCAACCTCAACGACATGAGACAGCGACCGGGCGTCCGGATTGGGCTGATCGACAAGATAGGCGCGCAGGTCATCCGGCTCGGCGACAGTTGCCGAAAGCCCGATAGTCCTGAGGTTCGGGGCAAGACGCCTCAGCCGTGCCAGGCCAAGTGCCAAGAGGTCGCCACGCTTGGAGGTCACCAGTGCATGCAACTCGTCCAGAATGACGGTTCGAAGCGAGGCAAACATCCGTGCCGAGGCTGGATCCGACAGCAGCAGGGCAATCTGTTCCGGCGTGGTCAGCAGAATGTCCGGTGGATTGAGCTTTTGCCGCTGGCGCTTGTGAGAGGGCGTGTCACCGGTGCGGGTTTCCAGCCGGACGGCAAGATCCATTTCCGAAACCGGAGCCTCCAGGTTGCGGGCAATATCGACCGCAAGTGCCTTCAGCGGCGAGATGTAAAGTGTGTGGATGCCATTGCCCGCGGAACCGGGTTTTCTTTTGCCCTGTGCTTCCAGTTCCACCAGGCTTGGCAGGAACCCGGCCAGGGTCTTCCCGGCGCCCGTAGGTGCAATCAGCAGCGTGGAATGGCCTTGTTGCAGATGATCGATCAGTTGCAGCTGATGGGGCCTTGGAGCCCATCCCCGCGAGGCAAACCAGCTTTGGAATCTGTTTGGTAGCAACTGCACGTCCATGGCTTTGGTTTTAGGCCAGGGATGGGTGAAAGGCGAGGGGGAATGTTCCTTGATTGTTCAGCTTGTGTTCAGGTGACCTTTGGTCAATTCTGCGCGAATATGACCTAGGGGAGGTTCTTTTGAAAACATTGGTATTTATGGGACTTTTGTCAGTAACCGTTCTGTCTGCAGGTGGAAGCGCAAATGCTTCGGAAAGCCTCAATTACCGTTGCAAACTCGGCAATGAGTTCGTCTTCATTGAAACGATCCCGGAAGAGGGACGCGCAATTCTCGAGGATATCAACGGCAAGACAATCCTGGTGCCGGACGGGCGGGGTGGTTACTTCAACGATGACGAGGAAATCTCTTTTGAGCGGGCTAAAGCCGTTCCTGAACTCTGGCTTGGCGATGTGTCACATAACTGCGAAATAGCGGCGCCAGATTCCATCGGGCAGAGCCAGGCAAGCAACGCAGTTGGAAAAAATGAAACGCAATTGGATCTCCAGGGCCAATCTCGGGGGGGCAAGTTGCGCGCAGGTCCGGGAACGAATTTCGCGCAGGTCGGCAGCCTTTCGGAGGGGACCTGGGTCACCATCCTGAAAAACAGTGGTGTTCGAATGGACGGCTACGACTGGTTTGAAGTTGTGGCCGACAGCGGATTGCGCGGTTTCCAGTGGGGCGGAATCATGTGTTCCAACGGCTCGAAGATTGCCGGTGTCGATCAAGCTTGTGGTGCGCAGGCGTCTGCGCAGCCGGCCACGAAAGTGGCTCAGCAACTCGGTGGTGGCTGGATGGCGTTTGCCCTGGCACCTGGTGGAGCCTTTGGTCATGGAGCTGCCCCCACCAGGGCAGCCGCGGAACAATTCGCCATGCAATATTGCGGCAACAATCAATGCCGGATTGCGGACGCCACCCAGGCAAGGTGCCATGCATTGGCTGTTTCGCCTTCCAGCAACGGTATTGGCGCTGGCGACAGCGAGCAGGCAGCGATGAACTTTGCCATGGGCTGGTGCTCGAACAGCGGCGCAAGCGGCTGCCGTATCGAGTATTCCTATTGCCAGTGAGCCACTTGCCAGTGAACCACGACGCCATGGCCATGCGACCTTTTCGCCGCATGGCCATGGCAGATCCGCAAATCAGACCTATCTAGCGACGGATGTCCGATCTACTGACGCTGACACCCGAAGGCCTCTATTGTCCTGAAGCAGGTGTCCATATCGACCCCGTCCGCCCGGTCGAAAAGGCGGTCATCACGCATGGCCACGCAGATCATGCGCGTTCGGGTCATGGCGCGGTGCTGGCAACGGGCCAGACCCTCGACATCATGGCAATCCGCTATGGCGAGAACTTCTGCGGATCGGCGCAGGCGATCGGATATGGCGAGACGTTGAGGCTTCGGAATGTCGAGATCTCGCTGCACCCTGCAGGTCATGTACTTGGCTCTGCACAGGTTCTGCTGTCATCTGCCGGGCGGCGAACCGTCGTATCGGGAGACTACAAACGGCAGGCAGACCCGACCTGCGCGCCTTTCGAAGTGGTGCCCTGCGATACCTTCGTTACCGAGGCGACCTTCGGCCTGCCGGTGTTTCGTCATCCCCCGGCGCGAGAGGAGATTGCCAAGCTGCTGTCGTCGCTGGAGCTGTTTCCGGAACAGACCCATCTGGTCGGTGCCTATGCGCTCGGCAAGGCGCAACGTGTTCTCGCAGAATTGCGGGCGGCCGGTTACCAAAAGATGGTCTACCTTCACGGCGCATTGGAGAAGCTGACGGCCTATTACCGAAGCCAGGGGATCGAACTTGGCGATGTCGAACCTGTCGGCCAGCGCGGCAAGGAGCTTGCCGGTGAAATCGTCATGTGTCCGCCCGGCCAGCTCTCGGACCGTTGGTCCCGCCGGTTCGGTGATCCGGTCGCGGCAATGGCCTCGGGGTGGATGCGTGTTCGGGCGCGGGCGCGACAAAGAGGGGCAGAGTTGCCTCTGATCCTGTCCGACCATGCCGACTGGGACGACCTTTGCCGCACCATTCTGGAAACGGGTGCCGAGCAGATCTGGGTGACCCATGGCGCGGAGGAAGCACTTGTCCACTGGTGCGAATTGAATGGACGAAACGCCCGCCCGCTCAATATGATAGGCTATGACGACGGCGAGGACGCCGACGTTGCGCGGGCCGCACAAGGCTGATCCGGCCCACGCGAAATTGCGGCATTTATTTCCTTTTGGGGGAGAGGCAGTCATGGCGGACGACGGTGAATTTGCAGGTGCCGGCAACGGCCAGACAAACGGCGCCGGGGCTGGTGCCAACGGCGAAGCCGAAGAGGCGATTGCACAGCTCTTTGACGACTATCAGGCCGGCTTCAACGATTATGACATCGACAGGATCTGCGACTGCTTCGCCCTGCCGACCATCATCTGGCAGCACGAGAAGGGGCATGTCTTCAACGACGACGAAGAGTTGATCGAGAACATCGAAGCGCTCCTTCAGGCCTTGGAGAAGGAAGGCGTGTCCCATTCGGACTTTCACGTCGTATCCAGCCACGTGAGCGGCTCGGTCGCACTGGTGACCCTCGATTGGAGCCAGGAAACGGCGGACGGCGAAGCCGTGTTCGAGTTCACCTGCCATTATCAGCTTATCCAGGACGGACCGGATTGGGTTATTGCCTGCATCGTCAATGAATAGAACGACAGGCCGGAGGGCAGGGTGCCTTGCCCTGCTGCCGATCCTTTGCCTGCTTTCGGTTCTGTCGGGAACCGCAGCGGGCGAAACGCGGGCTATCTATGGGGCATTGACGCCAGCACCGGAAACCTTGCGAGCCTGCACACTTCCGGAGATGACGCCTGGCAAGGTGTTACTGGAGACCGATTGCCGTTATACGGAACCGGTCGTCATCTCTGCCGACAACATCCTGCTGGATTGCCGCGGTGGCACTATCACGGGCATGCACCGGCGCGGCATTACCATTCGGCCAGGCCTGAAAAACATCACCATTCGCGATTGTCGCCTCGACGATACCGGCGGCATCCTGATTGAAGGTCAAACGCCGTCGGATGATGCGGCGGCGCGGGACGAGGCGCGGGCAAATTCGTCCCAAGGGGTTGTGCTCGACCATCTGACCATCACCAAGTCCTACATGACAGGCGTCTTTGTCGATCACTACGTCGTCGGCGCGACGATCCGTAATTCCATCGTTGCCGATGGTCATCATGTTGGTATCTATCTGGAGCATGGGTCGCAGAAGAACGTCGTTTCCGGCAATCTGATCCGCAACAATGGCCTCTTCACCAACAAGGGTATCCGGCGCATCGGCCCGACCCGCCGAGAAGGCCTGTCCGTGGATGGATCCGCGTATAACCTGATCGAAAACAACATCTTCGACAGCAACGCTTTCGGCGGCATCTTTCACTACAAGAACTGTTGGGAGTTCCACACCACCAACCCGGAAAGCCGACCGCGCCTGCAAGGATCGGACGGCAACGTCATCCGCGGCAATGTCTTTCGGAACATGGACATCGGCATCTGGGTTGCCTCGCGCCAGGCGCGCGATCTGGTGATGTGGGACTGCGGCGACAAGAGCCCTTACGACAGTCCGGTTTCATTGGCCCCGATGATGGGCGACCGCCCATGGGGGCAGTCCGACACTTTTCTGGGGTATCACTTCAACCCGGAACTCATCGCCGGTTTTGTCGACAAGAACGCGCTTGCTCCCAGATGGCCGTTTCCGATGGAGCTGCGCCTTTACGAGGATTTCGCCGAAGACAACACGTATCAGGACAACTGCTTCGAGAACCTTGTCACGGGCATCCGGATCGAGGACGACGGCAACACGGTCCGGGACAATCTGTTTGTGGGAGACTTCGAATACCTTTATCTCGGCAGTCCGTTCCGGGCAAAAATGCTGAACCGGCCGATAGAGGGAACAGTGATAGAAGGCAACAAGAATGCCTCGCCCTCGTCGCGAAGCTTCCTGCAGAACAGCTTTCTGGCCGATGACGAGCACAGGGACACTGTCATCGTCCAGCCCGATGCTGGTTCATCCGTGCCTGCGCCGGATACCTGCAAGACGGGACAGACCTAGACCGGTTCAAATGAAAAAAGCCGGTGACACGGGTCACCGGCTTTCTGTCAGGGCTTTGTTTTCGAGGCCTTGCGCTCGGCGCGCGACGGCTTGTTTTTCTTTGCGGCCTTTTTCTTGGGCGGCGCGGAGTTGGCAGCCGACCGGGTCCGCGGCTTGCGCCGGTCGCCGTCCGGGCCATCCGCGGCACGTTCCTTGCGCTTGGGAGCGCGGTCGCCGCCGTCGAGGTCGCGCGCCAGTTCCTTGGTGTTCAGAGGCTCGTAGGCAGGGTGGTGCGGCACGAAATCGTCGTCACCGGACCGGCGGCGGGATTTGCCACGAGGTCCGTCAAACTTGCCGCGCGGCCCGTCGAATTTGCCTTTGGGACCGTCGAACTTGCCTCTGCCCTCGCGCTTCGGCCGGCCGGATTTCATGCTGTCTTCGGCACCGAGGCTTTCATAATCCGGTGCATCTGCACCACGTGGACGGCGTTTGGGCGGGCCGGAACGGTCAGACCGGTCACGGCGGAAGCCGTCTTCCTTCGGCGGGGCAGGGATCTTGCCGCCACGTGCATCAAGCAGTGTGATGGTGGCATTTTCCTCGCCAGTGCCTTCGCGCTTGACCACATCGGCGAAGCGCTGGCCATGACTGCCGGCGATTTCGAAGTACAGCTCGTTCTGGAAGATCTTGATCGCGCCGACTTCCTTCTTGGTGACGTGACCGGCACGGCAGATCATCGGAAGAATCCAGCGCGGTTCTGCGCGCTGGCGGTGGCCGAGCGACAGCGAGAACCAGATGCCGTCTTCGAACTTGCCGGTGATTTCCGCATTGCGGCCGCCGCGCGAGCCGGCGTCCCTACCTCGGAGCGAGGTCTCATCGAGATCGGAAACTTCTTCCGGAGCGGGCAGACGCGACTGACGCAGCTTGACGAAGGCGGCAGCAAGCTGTTCCGGGCTGTGAAGCGCAAGCAGCTCGTTCGCGATCGCCAGTTCTTCTTCTTCCAGTTCCACCTTGAGTGCGGGATCGGCCAGAAGCCGTTCCTTGTCCTTGGCACGAATGTCGTCGGCGGTTGGAGCACCCTTCCAGGTCGCCGTGATGCCGGCAAAATGCAGCACGCGCTCTGCCTGGCGGCGGCGCGGGAAGGGAACCATGAGCACACAGGTGCCCTTGCGGCCGGCACGGCCCGTACGGCCGGAGCGGTGCAGCAGGGCGGCCTTGCCTGTCGGCAGGTCGGCGTGGATCACCAGATCGAGGTTCGGCAGGTCGATACCGCGTGCGGCAACGTCGGTTGCCACACACACACGGGCGCGGCCGTCCTTCATTGCGGCCAGTGCGCTGGAGCGCTGCTCCTGGCTGAGTTCGCCGGAAAGGGACACGATGGAGAAACCGCGGTTCGCGAGTCGCGATGTCAGCCGGCTGACAGCTTCACGCGTCGAGCAGAAGACGATTGCCTTTTCCGCTTCATGCTGGCGCAGCACGTTGATGATGGCGTTTTCGCGCTCGTTCGGGGCAACCGGATGCGCGACGTAGTCGATATCGCCGTGCTGTTCGCGAGCGTTGATGGTCGACAGGCGAACGGCATCTTTCTGGAAGCGCTTGGCGAGTTCTGCAATCGGCTTCGGAACCGTTGCTGAGAACATCAGCGTGCGCCGGTCCTGCGGCGCGGTATCCAGAATGAATTCCAGGTCTTCGCGGAAGCCCATGTCGAGCATCTCGTCGGCTTCGTCGAGCACGACAGCCTTGATCTCCGACAGGTCCAGTGCGCCACGTTCGATATGATCGCGCAGGCGGCCAGGCGTTCCCACGACAATATGAACACCGCGTTCCAGCGTCCGCCGTTCGGTGCGCGGGTCCATGCCGCCGACACAAGAGGCGGTTACGGCGCCGGCTTCATTATAAAGCCAGGTCAGTTCTTCCTTCACCTGAAGGGCAAGTTCGCGGGTCGGGGCAATGGCCAGCGCGATGGGAGCGCCTGCCTGGCCGAGACTGTCCTGGCCGTCAAGCAGCGTCGGGGCGAGTGCGAGGCCAAAGGCAACGGTCTTGCCGGACCCGGTCTGCGCTGACACCAGAAGGTCGGCTTCCGGCGGAGCGTCGCTTAGAACGCTTTCCTGCACGGAGGTGAGGTTTTCATAGCCACGTTTCGCCAGCGCGGCCTTCAGCGCCGGGGCGAGAGAAGTCAAATCGGTCATAGAAATCTTTCAACTGCTCCGGATCTTCTGCATGCCAGTCAGCAGTCTACCGGATAGGGCCATCCAGTTATCGGCCCATGGATGGCCGCGGCTTATACAGGCATTTTTCCTTGCCGTCCATCCCGCATTTTTCAGGCGTGAAAGTGGTGCACTGGCAAAAACAGCAGTGAATTTCCCGATCCGCTTGACCCACTATTGGTAATTATACCGTAGATTGGTGTCTGCCTATTTTTTCATCTTTAGGTTATTGAAAATATTAACCTGCCCTAGCGTTAGATTTTGCCACCTATTGTTCGGGGGCTAAAAATGCTGAAATCGATTCGAGTTCAGATTGCGCTGCTCGCAATGGTTCCGTTACTTGCTTTTGTAGTGGCCGGTGCGATTGCCTTGCAGGAAGCGTACACAGAAAGCCAGCAGGCGTCTGAAATCTTGCCTATTGTTGATCTTGCAGAAAAATCCGAAATGGTTCTGCATGAGCTGCAGAAGGAGCGCGGTCTGACAGCAGTGATGCTGGCATCAGGCTATGCGGATGAGCCGCGAAAGCTTCTTCAGGCGCAACGCGAAGCGACCGACGCAGCAGTGAAAGAATTGCATTCAGCCGTGGACCAGTTCGACATAGGCAATGAGCAATTGCTTTCAGAAGCTCGCGAAACGGCTGCCGGCATGGATGCTATTGCTTCGCATCGATCTGGAATTGATGGCAAGACCATCGATGGTGGCAAGAACCTGGCCTTTTATTCCGGAAAGGTGCGCGACCTCATTACGCTCGTCCAGTCCGCCGCGCAGGCAAGTTCAGATAACGCCTATGCCAACCAGATGAGCCCCTTCATTCTTTTGACGGAAGCCGGAGAAGCCGGAGGGTTGGAGCGAGCAATCGGTGGACAGCTTTTTGCACTTGTGGGCAAGAGTGGAGAAGTACCGCCAGATCGGTTCCTGGCCTATTTCGACCGCCTGTCGGTTGAAACCGCATTCCTGAACAATTTCAAACGGACCGCTACACCCGCGCAACTGGCGGCTTTCGAGAAACAGGTGGCCGGATCATCAGTCGAGCAGGTTTCAGAGTGGCGCAAGGTCTTGCGGTCGCTGCCTGAAACCAAGGATGGGCAGGGCATTGACGGGACTGTCTGGTTCGGCAAGGCTACCGAACGGTTGAACCTCATTCGCGCAGCCTCTCTCGAAATGCTCAAGGCAGCGGAAGCCCGCGCGGCAGTGATGGCCGATGAAGCAGCATCTCATCTGCGAAATGTTATTGTTGTAAAGTTGGCTGTCGTGTTGATCACCATCGCGCTCTGCATTTGGCAGATCGGCCGCGTCAACGGCATTCTGGGCAAACTTACAAGTGAGCTTGTCCGGATCTCGAAAGGCGATCTCGACTTCAAGATGTCGTTCACCGAGCGCGCGGACGCGATCGGCGATCTTGCCCGTGCTGGCGGTATCTTCCAGGAAAACGCGAGGGTTCGGGAGACACTCGAACGTGAAGCCGTGAAGGAACGCGACCGCGAGCGCATGCGCCAGAACCACGTCGAAAATCTTATCGAAAAGTTCCGCAACCTGATGGAAACCGTTACGGGCGACGTTGATAACCGGACTGCGGCCATGGCGGATATCGCAGCCCGCGTCCGGGAAATTTCGCAGGAGGCCTCGAACGCTGCTTCCGAAGCGAAAAACGCTTCGACGTCGTCGTCGAACAACGTTCAGACCGTTGCCGCTGCTGCCGAGGAAATGTCGGCGGCAATCCAGGAGATTATGAACCAGGCGGAACGGGCAAGTGGTGTTATCGACGAGGCAACAACTGTTGCGCAGTGCACGGATACCAATGTTTCCAGCTTGGCCGAAGCGGTTGAAAAAATCGACACGGTTGTTGAAATGATCCGGGCGATTGCCGAGCAAACCAACCTGCTTGCCCTCAACGCGACCATTGAAGCTGCCCGTGCAGGTGAGGCTGGAAGGGGCTTTGCCGTGGTTGCAGCGGAAGTCAAGGAACTCTCGACCCAGACCGCCAAGGCAACGGAAGAGATTTCAAGCCAGATTTCTGCCGTACAGGGGCTTACGGATGAGGCGGTGGATTCCATCCGAAGGATTTCCGGGTCCATCGAGTTGATCCACGAAGTCACCGGCGCCATCACCGTGGCAGTCGGCGAACAAAGTGTCGCCACGCAGGAAATCTCGCAAAGCATCACCATGGCGGCAAGCGAAACCAGCAACGCTGTCAGCAGTGCAGAAACAGTTGACCAAGCCATCCAGACAACAGCCGGTGAGGCGGAGAGGGTCGACACCATCGCCGGTGAGGTGAAGCAGGTGGCAGACCAGATGGCCCATGGCATTGAAGGCTTCCTTGAAGAAATGACGCGCGATGTCGAAGAGCGCCGCCGGGCAAGCCGCAAACAGGAAATGGGGCAGGAAGTCACGCTTGTGACCGAGGATGGCCGGTCTTTCGAAACGCGTCTGATGAACAGCTCGGAAGGCGGTATCGGTGTGATGTATTTCGACGGAGCGCGCGAAGGCCAGTTGCTGACTTACGAGGACTTTTCCGGCCGCAAATACCCGATGGAAATCAAATGGGTAAAGGAAGACACGGTCGGTCTGCAATATCGTGCCGAAGCGGACCGCGTGGCCGCGGCAGCCTGACAGGCTGCAAGCTGTCCCATGTAACGTCTGCCGGAACCCAGGTATTTGTTTTGACCGGACACCGAAAGGCTGTCCGGTCAAATCCTTTCTGGAAAAACCACCAGGGCTTGCAGTCCAGGCGCTTTCGCGGTTCGTATAGCGCTTATGCTGGCTTTTTCCCATCTGCTCGACCGGCTTTCGCTGGAACCCAGGCGCCTCGCCAAGGAAGCGCTCCTGATCCGTTATTTCCAGGAGGTCGCGGATCCGGACCGGGGCTTTGCCCTGGCCGCACTGACAGGCGGGCTGAGTTTCAAACACGCCAAACCTGCCCTGCTCAGGGCTTTGATCGGCGAGCGGACGGACCCGGAGCTGTTTGCGCTTTCCTATGATTTTGTTGGTGACCTGTCCGAAACTATTGCGTTGATGTGGCCGCAGGCTGCAAACGGAGAGGTTGCCCTGAAAGAAGCTGCCCCCAGCCTGTCTGAAGTGGTCAAGCGGCTGGAAGGGGCCGGAAAGAGCGAAGTGCCCGGTTTGCTGACCGACTGGCTGGACACGCTGGATGAGACCGGCAGATGGGCCCTTTTGAAACTGGTGACGGGCGGTTTGCGCGTCGGGGTATCTGCGCGCCTCGCGAAAACGGCCGTGGCAAAGCTCGGTGGACTGGACGTTGCTTCCGTAGAGGAGGTCTGGCACGGGCTGGAGCCCCCCTATGAGGCACTGTTCGCCTGGGCGGAAGGACTGGCCGGACAACCGCAAACATCCGATCCCGCACCATTCCGGCCGGTGATGCTGGCGCACCCCCTGGACGAGGACAGGGACACGGAGCTTCTGTACGCGGAGGACTTTGCGGTCGAGTGGAAATGGGACGGCATTCGCGTTCAGGCGGCAGCCGGTCTGACAGAGCGTGGCGACCGCGTACGCCGCCTGTTCAGCCGGACCGGTGAAGACATATCCAGGGCCTTTCCCGATATTCTGGATTTGCTGACATTCGATGCCTGCATTGATGGCGAATTGCTTGTGGTGTCGGACGGTCAGGTGCGTCCTTTTGCAGATCTGCAAAAACGCCTCAACCGCAAGACCGCCGGGCCAAAACTGATCCGCGAATACCCGGCAGCGATCCGTGCCTACGACCTGCTCAGTGTCGGCGGAACCGATTTGAGGGAGCTGCCGTTTGCAGAACGGCGCAAGGCGCTTGAAGCCTTTATCACCGGATTGCCGGAGGGAAGCATCGATCTGTCGCCCATGGTGAAGGTAACCGGATGGGAGGAAATCACCGCCGCGCGCACCGATCCCCATGCCCATCTGCCTCCTGCCGACGCCGATGCCGTTGAAGGCTTGATGCTGAAGCGGTGGGATGCGCCCTATGTCACCGGCCGGCCGAAGGGATTGTGGTTCAAGTGGAAACGGGAACCCTACCTGATCGATGCCGTGCTGATGTATGCGCAGCGCGGCCACGGCAAACGCTCATCCTTTTATTCCGACTATACCTTCGGTGTCTGGCGTGACGGGGAGGCGGGAGCCGAGCTGGTTCCGGTCGGCAAGGCATATTTCGGCTTTACCGATGAGGAATTGCGTGAAATCGACCGCTATGTGCGCAACAACACCATCAACCGGTTCGGACCGGTGAGGGAAGTCGTTCATAGCGCTGAAAAGGGGCTTGTGCTGGAGGTCGCCTTTGAAGGGCTCAACCGGTCCAGCCGGCACAAGTCCGGCGTTGCCATGCGTTTTCCTCGCATTTCCAGGCTGCGTTGGGACAAGCCGGCGGCTGAGGCCGACAGGCTGGAAACGCTTCAGGCAATGTTGCCAGGCGAAGAAGGGTAATTCGGTGTTCGACAACTCGCTTTTGAAAACCCGCCCTTAAGTCGTGCTTTGGCCATGGAAATATGGCACCCATGGCAAGATACAAACGGCCAGACGCTTGTGCCCCTGTTTCAACTGAAATGCCTGGGGTGCGAAAGCGCGAGGCCGGCAACCGGAGAGGCAATATGACGATCCGCAACAAATATCTGGCTCCCGTGGTCCGCGGGCTGGCCTTGGCCATTCTTCTGGCCCCGGCAGCTGTCGCCCAGGACAGCGTCTCCCCTGAAACCGCAGACGCAGTGACAAAGGGACAGGCGGACCGCTTTTCCCTGGTCAGGGTGGATGAGGATATACTCAGGGTGGACCGGCAGAACGGGACCGTCTCCATTTGCAAGGAGCAGAGCGACGCCTGGCGCTGCAATCCGGTGCCGCTGGCAGAAGATGCCTATCTTGCTGAAATCAACGAGCTGGCCGGTGAAGTGGATCGCCTGACAGCCCGTGTGGAGGAGCTGGAAGGCAACGGCGTAAAGTCCGACAAGCAATTGCCGCCCGGTTCCGCACTTGATCGCCCAAAGGCACCCGGCTCCAGTCAGGGCGGACGCAGCCCATCGACAACCGAGGAAGATGAGGAACTGGAAAAGGTTCTGACTTTCACAGAAAGCGCCATGCGTCGTTTCTTTGGCATGGTTCGCGATCTGCAGAAGGACTTCGAAGGGGAAGCCAACTGATCGCCTGAAGTCAGGATGAAAAAAACAGCGTGCCCCTGCCAGGGGCACACTGTGTCCGGCAAAGTTACTTGGCCGGGAGACGTCAGTCGATCAGCATCTTGTTGATGCTCTGATAGGCTTCATCCGGCTGTTCCACGGCAACACGCCTGGTCAGATCCATCGTCAGCGCGACAACATCCAGGACGGCGGCGAGACGGTTCGTCCGCGTTTCAAACAGGTGATGGCGCATCGAGAAGGTCTTTGGATTGACGCCGGTAAAGCCGGAAACCACCAGCATTGCGTCGCCGGTCTTCAGCGGTGTGATCCAGGTCAGCTTCATTTCAACGGCCACCCGGCCGAAACCGTTTTCCGTCAGATAGGCGTGTGTCATCGGCGTACGCTGCCAGACATGGGCTACGCCGTCCGTGCAGCAGGACAGCGCAAATCTGTCGTCGGCCTTGCCGTCCGGACCGATATCGCGTGGCAAAACGGTCCCCCGGTAGACGATCTGGGCGCCTTTCGACTGCAGGGCCGCAAGCGTCGCACGTGCATTTGCCGGTCCGGCGGAAATCCCCCTTGGTCCGGCCTCTGCAATCATTGGCGTCTGGAAGTCGCGGAAGCGCTGGCGCAAGGTCTTCGCGGCGCTGGCGCTCGGCTCATATCCGTCGAGAGCTGTTGCCGAAAGCGTTCCTGTGGCGGCGTCGCGCATTTCGTGAATGACAGTGAGCATATGCGGGCCGTCGAAGGCGATGCTGGAGTGCACCGTGATCAGGTCCCCCGTGCGCATCTCCTTGTGATAGCGCACGTGGCGCACCCGGCGAGCCCCCACGACGGTTTCGCTCAAGCCGGTCATCAGCCGGAACTGGCGATCTGCTTCCTCGAAGCGGCTGAAGTAGAACTGGACGTTCAGATGATCGTTTTCGTCACATTCCCAACGGTTCACAAATGAAAACAGCGTTGCCTGAATTGTCATAATTGCTTCGTGCACTCAGTGATTTTTGATTATGTGATGTGTATTGGACAGGTCATTTGTTGCTGTCTTTGCATTGATTATCAACAAGAAATGTAGATTCTGGAAAATTAGTTCAGGCAACGTTGAGGAAGCGGGTAAAATGAAAAGATCAACTGCGGCGGCGTGATTTAAACTTTAGGTTGTTTTTGTTGGTGGTTCTAACTTGACTATTTTTCTTGCGCGTAAAGGCAGCCTATTTGCCGTGCCAACAGCGAATGCGCAGCGCGTGAACATGGGGTGTTGGTCAAAAGCATGGTTTGACTTGCGCGTAACCCATGTTGCAAACATACTTCACAATGGCCGCAACAACGGGGCTTCGCCACAAAATCAAGAAGCGAGCGGGTGCAGGATGACTGCGACACATGGCTCTGGCGGAACCTGCGGGCCAAACGGACCGTTGAGGGAGGAATAACAACGTGTCGGCGACATCGTACCGGTTCATCATCGCGGATGATCATCCCCTGTTCCGGGGTGCTCTGCGTCAAACGCTCGAAACACAATACCCCGATGCTGTGATCGAGGAAGCCGGTGCGTTGGAGGACGTTACGGCCAAGCTGGAACAGGATGGCGAAGTCGATCTCATCCTGCTTGATCTGTCCATGCCCGGCATGCGCGGTTTTTCCGGGCTTATGTACTTGCGGGCCCAATATTCCGGCGTTCCTGTGGTGGTGGTATCGGCCAATGAAGATCCGCAGGCCATCCGGCGCGCGGTTGAATTCGGTGCTTCCGGCTTCATTCCGAAGTCTCACGGGATCGATGTCATCCGCGAGGCGATTTCGGAGGTCATGTCCGGCAACATGTGGACCCCGCCGGATGTCGACCTTGCCGCCGACGATGGCAGCGGTGATCTGGTCCAGCGCCTTGCAACGCTTACCCCCCAACAGGTTCGTGTTCTGATGATGCTGTCCGAAGGTCTTCTGAACAAGCAGATTGCCTACGAACTGTCCGTTTCGGAAGCGACCGTAAAGGCCCATGTATCCGCGATCCTGCAAAAGCTTGGCGTGGAAAGCAGAACCCAGGCCGTTATTGCAGCGTCCAAGATCGAGGCCGGGCAGTGGCAGGTTGGCGGCGAAACCGCAGAGGCTGCCCAGGCCCAGTGAGGCCAGGCACACGCGCCACGTTACTTTCTGGCAGCTCTACCTGGAAACGGTCTCCAATGCGGGAGACCGTTTTCTGCTTTGCGTGCTGAGAGAGACCTGCCCGGATGCAATTTCTGTAGGCCTTCAGGGCGAGCTTTCCAGTCAGGATTGCAAAAACATAGCGGAATCCGGACCACCGTTTTTACCGTAATTTCAGGGAATGGCTGTAACCGTCATTGCTGCGGGGCGCTGCCACGCAGAGTGCGAGTAGCCACCCGGAGAGAAAATGCGGTCCAGCTTCAATTGGCGACTGATCTTCAAGACGATCGGCATGGCCTTCGTGTTGCCCGGTCGTCAGCTCAAGGTGGACTTCCAGTCTGACGCGGACACGCAGACCGGACAGCAGGAAAGCAATCCTGTTCGCGCCTTCATGCTCGCGTTCGGTCACCCGGTGGTCGACGAACTCCTCGCCCGCAAGGTACGTGCAGCGCAGATCGCAAGTATCGCGCGCCTGACACCCTTTATCGTGCTGGCAAACGTCGTCAACGTAATCGTCATTACGCTCGCGTTTCAGCACTTCATGCCGTTCAGTTTCATTGCGGTCTGGATTGCGGCCATTGGAGCTTTTCTTGCCTACACTCTGTACAAGTGGCTGAAAGCGAACAGATCGCCAATTCATCTTGCCTCGCGGCGATCGCTGAACAAGGCGGTCTTGCACGCGACGATTTTCAGTGGTCTTTGGGCGGTCGTTCCAATTGCCGCATTCGGCTATGGCGATCCCGATGGCATCTGGATTGCCTCCTGCGTCACCACCGGCATGCTGTGCGGTGGTGGCTTTACGCTGGCAACCGTGCCGCAGGCAGCCTTTCGCTGGGTCGCGATCCTGTTCCTTGCATCGCTCGTATCGTTCGCAATCGGACGCAGCGCGGAGCTGTGGCCGCTGGTCTTCCTGTTGAGCAGCTACACGCTGGTGGTGGTCGGCAGCGTTGCTTCGGCAGGCTGGCTGTTTGCCTCCCATTTCCTTGCTGAAGCCGAGCTGGAACAACGCGGTGAACTGATCGCCCTGCTGCTGAACGAGTTCGAAGAAAAGTCCAGCGACTGGCTCTGGAAATCGGATAGCCACGGTAATCTGCATTCCATTTCCGACCGGTTCTTACATGCCAGTGGCCGGGACCGGGCGGAACTGGAAACCATGCGCATGGTCGATCTGGCCTATTCCCTGGACGAGAACGATGCGCGTTCAGCCGTGATCAGGCTGGAAAACGCCATGAAGCGTCAGCAGGCTTTTCGCGAAATCGTCATCGGGGTGGACGTGAACGGCGAGGAGCGCTGGTGGTCCCTGGCAGCACGTCCGGTCTACGACGACCATGGTTCCTTTACCGGTTACCGCGGTGTTGCTTCCGACATCACCGAAGCCCGCAGGGCAAGCGCCCTTGTTTCTCACCTGGCCGAGCACGATTCCCTGACGGGGATCGGCAATCGGAGCTGGTTCCTGAAACAGGCCGAGGCGCAACTGGAAGAGCAAAACCAGAATGGCCAGAACACACTGACGCTCTTCCTCATTGACCTCGACAATTTCAAGGTCGTGAACGACACCAGCGGTCACCCGGCAGGGGATGAACTTCTGCGGCAGGTCGCAAGCCGGTTTACCGCCCTTGGCGAAGGCAGGACGATGCTCGCACGTTTCGGTGGCGATGAATTCGCCGCGCTCGGCCGTTTCGTCAGCGATCAGGCGGCTCTTGCATTTGCCGAGGAACTGGTTGCCGTGACACGCAAGCCTTTCCGGATTGGCCGTCGCGACTTCGCCATTGGTGCCACCGTCGGGTTCACCCGTCTGTGCGACAGCAAGGACACTGTCGACGATCTGATGCGCAAGGCTGACATTGCGCTTTACAAGGCAAAGGAAGGCGGCCGGGGACGGTCGCTCGCCTTCGAGCAGGACATGGAGCGTGAGGTCCGCGAGCGCCGCGAACTGGAATCGGATCTGCGCGAAGCATTCGAATACGGCAAGCTCAATGTCGATTTTCAGCCGATCGTGGACGCCCGGTCCGGCAAGGTGGTGTCCAGCGAGGTCCTGCTCCGCTGGCTGCATCCCGAGCGTGGTGAGGTGCCGCCGGACGTGTTCATTCCGATTGCCGAACACGCCGGTCTGATACTGCCGCTCGGCAGTTGGGTTCTGAGGAAAGCCTGTGCAGCAGCAGCCCAATGTCCTGAACTGGAGAGCGTTGCGGTCAACCTGTCGCCGGTCCAGTTCATGGATCCAAATCTGGTGGAACAGATCCTGACCGTGCTGCAGGAAACGGGGTTCCCGCCGGAACGCCTTGTCCTGGAAATCACCGAATCCGTGTTCCTGCGCGATTTCGGCACAGCATCGATCAAGCTGCAGAAACTGCGTGACCTTGGTATCCGCATCGCGCTGGACGACTTCGGCACGGGCTATTCGTCTCTTTCGTATCTGCGGCACTACAAGTTCGACAAGATCAAGATCGACAAATCCTTCGTCGATGAAATCGGCGAACGCAGCGACGGTCTGGCGATCATCTCTGCAGTCATTGCGCTTGCGCATAACCTTGGTCTGGAAGTCACGGCAGAAGGCGTGGAGCGCCAGTTTCAGGTGGATGCTTTGCGCACGCTCGGCTGCGACACCATGCAAGGCTATTACTTCGGCAAGCCGGATCCCAATCCGATGCGGGTTGCCCAGATCCGCAGGGAAGACTGGCACGACCGTTCGCCGAGCACCGCGCCGAAGAACCCTGGAGCGCTCCGCTCCGCTTCCTGATGCATTGGTGCCGACAGCGTCCGGATCCCGGGCTCCAACGCGGCTTATTCGGCCGCCTGGCCTGCCTGGCAGCGGGCCAGATGGGCACGCAGGGCAGCTGGTTTCAACGGCTTGTTGAAGAAGGCGATGTCCTTTTCCTCGGCTTCCGTGCGCACAGGCCGGCTTCGGTCCGCGGTGATCAGGATCGCGGGGATCTGGCGACCGAATTTCCATCTCAGTTTCAAGATCGCCTCGATACCGGTGCCATTGTCGAGGTGATAGTCCGCCAGTATGACGTCCGGCGTCAGGCCGGCTTTGCTGAGCTCGTTTGCCGCCTCCACGTCATCGGCAGCTGCAATCACCTTGCAGTTCCAGTTCGTAAGCAGGTGGCGCATGCCGCTCAGGATGTCCGGCTCGTTGTCGATGGCCACAACGCAAAGACCATCAAGCTGGCCAGCCATGGTTGGGGCCTGCGGAATGGGAACGAGATCGGGCATGTCCGCGGAACGAGGCAGTTCGACCGAGAAGCACGAGCCCTTGTTGGCTTCCGAGCGGAGTTCAACCGGGTGGTTCAGAACGTGGCTGATGCGCTCGACAATGGACAAGCCTAGCCCCAGCCCCTTGGCAACGCGCATGCCGTCATCCAGCCGGTGAAATTCCTGGAAAATCGCCTTTTGCTTGCTTTTCGGGATGCCCATGCCGGTGTCGTGAATTTCCACGATCACCCGATTGCCGCGTCGGCGGCAGCCCACAAGGACGCGGCCTGACTGAGTGTATTTCAAGGCGTTCGAAACGAGGTTCTGCAGCAGGCGCCGCATAAGGCGCCTGTCTGTCCGCACCGAAAGGGACGTCGGCACGATCCGCAGTTCCAGTCCCTTTTCCTTGGCGACAGGCTGGAAATCGAGATCTATTCCGCGCAGCAGTTCGTCCAGCCGGAAGACCGTCGGTTCCGGTTTCAGGGCGCCGGTGTCGAGCCTGGAAATATCGAGGACGGCGCCGAGAATGTCCTCGACCGATTCCAGCGCCATTTCCACATTGCGGACCAGCGAGCCGTCGTCGCCGTCCTTAAGCTTGTCGACCAGAACCGAGGCGTAAAGACGGGCGGCATTCAGAGGCTGCAGGATGTCATGCCCGGCCGCTGCCAGGAAACGGGTCTTGCCGATATTGGCTTCTTCCGCTGCGTGGGTGGCCTCCACCAGGCGCTCGTTGACGTGGGTGAGTTCTTCCGTGCGTTCCCTGACCCGGCGTTCCAGCGTCTCGTTGGCGCGGGCGAGCGCTTCTTCCGCCAGAACCCGTTCGGTGATGTCTGTATAGGTGGTCACGATGCCGCCGTCGGGCATCGGACTGATGCGGACTTCGAACACCGCTCCGCTTGATTCCAGTTTTTCCTGAAAGGTTTCCTGGATCAGCACCAGTTTCTCGATCCGGTCGGCGACGATCGCTTCCACAGGCCCGGGGCCATGCTCGCCCCGTTCCGCGTTGAAACGCAGGATCGCATCCAGTGTGGTGCCGACCTGACCATATTCGGCAGGCAGTCCCAGCAGGTCGCGGAACTGCCTGTTCCAGCAGATCAGACGCAGATCCCGGTCGAACACTCCGATGCCCTGGCGCACCTGATCGAGTGCCGTCTGCAGAAGGTCGCGGTTGTACTGAATGGCGATGGAGGCGTCGTCGAGCAGCTTCACTGCGCCCTTGGTCGACGGGTCGTGCCGCTTGAGCATCAAGGTCAGCACAAGGCGGGACGAGGCCGCGCCAATGGCACTTGCCAGAAGTTGCTCGGAAAAGCGCAGCAGGTTGGCGTCCGCCAAAGTTTTCGGATCGAGTTCGATACCTCGTTCGCTCGCAAACCGCCGGAACGAACGGGCCGTCCGTTCTTCGCCGAGATAGCGTGCGACGGTTGCCTGCAAGTCTCCGGCGGTAACGGACGTACGCCAGTACCGCAGGCTGGGGGAGGGCGCGAACTCGGCCGGTACGAAGACGTTTGCCTGAAGGGTTTCCGCAGGCAGAGGCTTTCTCAGGAAGGAGCCGCCTACAAACAGGACAATGTTGACGAAGAGGCTCCACAGGGTGCCATGGATAAACGGATCCATGGTGATCCCGAGAAGGGCTTGCGGGTTCAGCTCGCTAATGCCGAACGGGCCGGTTTCCAGGAAACCGTCGGAAATCAGGCCGGATTTGGCGAAGGTCGGTAGCAGCAGCGTATAGGCCCAGAAGACAAACCCGCCGCTCAACCCGGCGATGGCCCCCAGAGACGTGGCCCGGCGCCAGAAGAGGGCGCCGACGAAAGCAGGAGCGAATTGCGCGATTGCTGCGAAGGACAAAAGCCCGATGGAAACGAGCGCCGCGGTATTGCCGGCCGCCTTGTAGTAGGCATAGGCCAGCAGAAGGATGCCGAAGATGGCGAGGCGGCGGATCGTGAGCAGCCGGTCGCTCATGTCCTGGCCGCCGATGTTGACGATGTCGTCCTCGCTGTGCCGGCGCAGCAGGAGCGGAACAACGATGTCGTTGGAAATCATGATGGCCAGCGCAACCGTCGCCACGATGACCATGGCTGTTGCCGCCGAAAGGCCTCCGATAAAGGCAAAGAGGGCAAGCCACGGATGTCCGGCGTCTATGGGCAGGGCCAGAACGAAGGTATCCGGATTGACGTCCTGTCCGAAGCGCAGCAGGCCGGCAGCCGCAATCGGGATCACGAACAGGTTGATCAGCACCAGATAGAGCGGAAACATCCAGGTCGCGCGGCGCAGCTCGGCGTCTGAATTGTTCTCCGTCACCGTGACGTGGAACTGGCGCGGCAGCAAGAGCACCGCAAAGGCCGACAGGCACGACATGACGAGCCAGTTGCCGATGTTCAGCGGTTTTTCGAAAATCTGCGCGACTTCAGGCGCTTCCGAGATGGAACGGATCAGATCGACCGGGCCGTCGAAAAGCGAGTAGGTGACCCAGAAGCCGACCGCGAGAAAGGCAATGAGCTTGACCACCGCCTCGGCTGCGATCGCCAGCATCAGCCCTTCCTGGTGCTCCGTCGCATCAATGTGTCTTGTCCCGAACGCCCAGCTGAAGATGGCCATGCCGAGGGCAATCAGCAGGGTGACGTCATCGAACACCGGCGTGAAGATGTCACCGGGGGAAATCAGCGGGCCGATCATGGTGGTGATCGACAGCGACACGGCTTTCAGCTGCAGGGCGATGTAGGGAATGACGCCAATGACCGCAATCAGTGTGGCAAGTGCTGCGACCGACTGGCTCTTGCCGTACCGCGCACCGATGAAATCGGCGATCGACGTGATGCTTTCTGTCTTGGAGATCTGGATAATCCGCTGCAGCAGCGGATAACCGAGCGCGAAAACAATCAAGGGGCCGATATAGATGGTCAGGAATTCGATGCCCGTCCGGCTGGCGTTGCCGACTGAGCCGTAGAAGGTCCAGGAAGTACAATAGACCGAGAGCGACAGGGCATAGATGAAGGGGCGGCCGCCCGTACGCGACGAATACCGGCGCGGCATCCGGTCGCCGAAGCTGGCGATGGCGAACAAGCACAGGATGTAGGCCGTTGCGGCCAGTATCACGAGCCATCCATGCAGCATGATCTGGTAACCGTCCTCCCGAGCGGCTTGGGGTCCGTCGGCCTCTTGTCGGGCCGGCTCGAACCTGTTTACCGGCAACCCCTTACGCTGCCTTGTCCGATCCGACCACAGCCAAATCGATCTGTCTATTCGCCTTGCGACTGATCTGCTTTCAAGGCTTTCCCAAGGTATGTGAATTGATCACCTTCGGTGAAGTCTTCTTCACATCCTTTCATGGAACATTGGCAAGCAAACCCGATAAGGTGGCGCCAATTGACAATGAAGGATCTGCCACGTGACCAGCCTGATCGAGCGATTGAGCCCGGAAGCCAGAACCGCACCTGAAAGCGGTATCGTCGAAGTTTTCAATGCCGGACGTGACCGGAAAGATCTGATCCCGCTCTGGGCCGGCGAAGGCGATCTGCCGACGCCCGAGTTCATCCGCGCAGCCGCAAAAGCGTCGCTCGACCGGGGCGAGACGTTCTACACATACCAGCGCGGCATCCCGCAGCTGCGCGAGGCACTGGCGGCCTATCATCAGGATCTTTACGGCAAGCCTTTCTCGCCGGAACGATTCTATGTGACCGGATCGGGCATGCAGTCCATTCAGCTGGCCGTGCAGGCGGTTGCAGGAGCCGGGCGCGAAGTGATCGTGCCGACGCCGTCCTGGCCGAACATATCGGCTGCCATCGAAATTCACGGGGCGCGTTCGGTCAGTGTGCCGATGCGGGAGGAAGATGACGGCTGGCGGCTGGCCATCGAGGACGTCGAAGCAGCGATCACACCGCACACGACCGCGCTCTTCCTGAACTCGCCCTGCAACCCGACCGGATGGGTTGCAAGCGAAAACCTCTTGAAGGCTTTTCTGGATCTCGCGCGAAAGCATGACCTTTGGATCATCGCGGACGAAATCTATGCACTGTTCTATTACGGGGAAGGGGAGCGTTCGCCCTCCTTCTACGATATCGCCGAAGAAGACGACCGCATCATCTTCGTGAATTCCATGTCCAAGAACTGGGCAATGACCGGGTGGCGGGTCGGCTGGATCTCGGCGCCGCCGGAACTCGGCCAGGTGTTTGAAAACCTGATCCAGTATTCCACGTCGGGTGTTCCGTCCTTTTCGCAGTGGGGCGCCGTTGCCGCCCTGACCGAAGGGCGCACGTTCCTGCAGGAGCAGGTCGCACGTGCTCGCAAGGGGCGTGACTGTGTTCTCAAAGGATTGCAGGGCCTTAACCGCGTGAAGGTGCTGCCGCCCGACGGCGCGTTCTATCTCTTCTTTTCCATTGAGGGCGTCACGGACACGCGCAACTTTGCGCTGGACCTTGTTCGCCAGACAGGTGTGGGTCTTGCACCGGGCACTGCGTTCGGCAAGGGCGGCGAACATCACCTTAGGTTATGCTATGCCCGGCGCGAGGATCACCTGGAGGAAGCAGTGCGTCGAATTAGCACTTGGATACCAGAGATTTAGAGCCCTGACGGGTTGCTGGCCTACGGGAAAACCCTTAAACCTAGACGGGACGAGAATTCCATTTGGGTGCGGGGACGGTGGGCGACGACGTTTTAGATCACGATGATGACAATGCAGCCGTAACGGAAGCGCGTCTTGCCAGTGTTTTCGATACCGCGGCCGACGGTATTGTCGTGATCAATGACCGTGCGCAGGTGCTGGCCTTCAACAAGGCCTGCGAACGGCTTTTCGGCTATGAAGCCGCGGACCTTCTGGGACGCAATGTCAACAGGATCATGCCTGCAGAATATGCCAACGCGCACGATCACTACGTGAACAATTATCTCACCACCGGTCATAAGAAGATCATTGGTATCGGCCGCGAGGTCCAGGCCCGCCACAAGGACGGCACGGTCTTTCCCATCGAGCTGTCTGTCGGTGAGGCATGGACACCGGCCGGACGACAATTCATCGGCATTCTTCGCGACCTGCGCTCGCGCCGACAGATGGAAGACCGGTTGGCCAAGACTCAGGCACAGCTTCTCCACATGACCCGGATCAGCGCACTGGACGAAATGGGCGCGGCGATTGCGCATGAGCTCAACCAGCCGCTGACCGCTGTACTGCTTTACCTGCAATCCGTATCGCGCAAAACCCGTGCCGATAAATCCCTGGATCCCTTCATCATCGAGGTTATCGACAAGGCGGTACGCGAAGCCGAGCGGGCGGGAGAAATCATCCAGCGCATGCGTCAACTGGTGGAAAAGAAAACGCCCAATCGCCAGTCGATCGAAGTGCGGGACTTTGTCACCAGCTGCCTGGAAATGGCGGAACTCGGCAGCGGCAATGGCAGATCGATCATGAAGGCCGAGATCGCAAGAGGACTGCCGCCACTAATGGCCGACCCGGTGCAGATTCGGCAGATTCTCATCAACCTGCTGCGCAATGCGCGCGAAGCGGTCTGCGATCAGGCCGACCGCAAGGTAGTGCTGGCCGTATGCCGGAATGGAGATCGCCTGGAATTTCGGGTTACGGACAACGGCCCGGGCGTTCCCGAAGAGCTGGTTGATAACCTGTTCCGGGCCTTTACGGGTGCCAAGCACAAGGGGGTTGGCCTGGGCTTGGCGATATCCCGTTCGATTGCTCAAAACCATGGTGGTGATTTGCGCCTGGAGAAGGGGGCAAACGGACGAGGAGCCTCCTTCGTGTTGTCTCTGCCAATAGACCCGCCCGAAGAAGATGTTGCAGAAAGAGCCGAAACGAACGGTTCGAAAGAAATGAGCTGAGGAAGTGATGGACATGAAAGCTGACGCGGAGGCCATATACATCGTTGATGATGATCCGGCGGTGCGCGACGCCCTGTCGGTGCTTTTCAATATGGAAGGCTATGTGGTCGAAACCTTCTCGGATGGCGACACTTTCGTGCAGTCTGCAAGCAAGGCTGTTCCTGCCTGTGTCATGCTGGATGTCCATATGCCTGGGCGCTCCGGTATCGAGATTCTCAAGGCGCTGAATGCCGAACACTATCCGGCGCCGATCTTCATCATTTCCGGCCAGGGCGACATTCCGATGGCTGTTGAAGCCATTCGCAACGGCGCCTTTGACTTCGTGGAAAAACCGTTTTCCGCCGAAACCGTGCTGGAGCGGGTGAAGGAAAGCATCGCCATCACCAAGCAGCGTCAGGACGAGGTCGTCACGGCCTCCTTCCAGGGAGCGGATCTGCTGACCCGCCGTGAGCTGGAAGTCCTGAAGGAAATCACCGACGGAGCTTCCAACAAGGAAGCCGGCCGCACTCTTGGAATCAGTCCGAGAACGGTAGAAGTGCACCGGGCGCGGATCATGGAAAAACTGGGTGCACGCAATGCGGCGGATCTCGTTCGCATTGTTTTGGGCCACTCCGCCTCGGGATAAGCCGGGTTCAGGTGAACGGCTGGAATGCATTTCCGGATGACCGGCATGCCGAAACGTATTTCTGCGTACATCCGGCAAGCAAAAAATCGCGTATGTATGATTGATCGTCTGCGTTGGGGGCAGGCTTTGAGGATCTACATTCGTGGTTGTTCACATTGTTGAAGATGATGAAGCAGTCGCCGATGCATTGGCGATTGCGCTCGAAGATCTCGATCATCATCCGATAACTTACAAAGATGCGGAGAGTTTTTTCGCCGGCGGTATTCCTTCGTCGGACGATTGGGTGATCGTGGACATCGGCCTTCCTGACAGATGCGGCACGGATGTCGTTCGTGAACTCATGGGCCTGCCAACACCTCCGAGCATCCTTGCCATTTCCGGCAAGTCGAGAGTGAACCTGTTGCAGCAAATTCGTGAGCTTCCGGGGCTCAAGGTCCTGAGGAAACCGCTGTCGATAGACATGCTGACGGCGGCCATGGCTCAGAAGGCGATCATCTGACCTCTCCGCCTGCTTGACCCAATTTCAGAAAATTGAGTGTGCGAGATTGAGCGCTGCCGATTTTGGCGGGCGTTGGCTTCGCGCGCCCGAAACGCGCAGGCAGTCCCGGCCTGATTAGACCTTAGTCGGCTGCGTCGTTACAGCTCATATGTAGTTTATCTTACGCAGTCGACCGAATTACGTTGTGTGCACTCCGCGTTTTAGAGTGCATCCTGCAAGCTGCGGGGTGTCGGACGGGACACCTGCAAGCAGTGGTCGATTTTTCGAGCGGTGCGGAAATGGAAGCACCAAGGAATGGAGATCACCCGCTGACGTAGCAAATGAAGGCCGTGCCACAGGCACGAAGGAGGGACATATGGCTTATTTCGACGCGGGTACCCCCGGCCAGGGCGCAGCACCAAGAATGACAGGTGCTCCCATCTGCACACCCAGCAAGACATCGTTTTCGGAATTTGGCGGCAAGGCTGTCCAATACGATACCCATGCGGTGATCTATTACGAAGGCGATCCCGCAAAGCGGCTCTATGAGTTGGTGAAGGGCTCGGTGATGCTCTACAAGCTGCTGCCGGACGGACGCCGCCAGGTTGTCGAAGTCCTTCGTCCCGGTGACATTTTCGGTCTCGCCGGCAGTGACGAGAACGACTGCACCGCCGAAACACTCACCAATGCCGAAATTCAGGAAATCGATCTGAAGCAGGTCGAACGTTCCGATGCGCTTCAGCGCACGCTCACCAGATGCCTGACCAACCAGATGCGCGTGCTGCACGAACATGCGGTTCTGCTTGGCCGCAAGTCCGCCGTCGAACGGGTTGCAAGCTTTCTGATGCATCTCGTTCCGGATCGCGGTGGTGTCGGCTGCATCGGGCCGATTGACGACAGCGACGACGGGTTCGACCTGAGACTGCACATGACCCGGCAGGAAATTGCCGACTATCTGGGGCTGACCATCGAAACTGTCAGCCGCGTTGTGTCCGATCTGAAACGCCGGGGCGTTATCCGCGTCGACCGCGCCGACCAGATCCATCTCAACAAGGTCTGCAGCCTCTGTCAGATGACAGGTATGCACTGACCCGTTGTTTAATAGTCGACCTGGAAAGGGCTGCGATTTTCGCGGCCCTTTTTTGTTGTCGATCTTCGGCGATCCGTAAGCTGGCAAGTTCGGTAGTCAGCCCCGAGGTCTCGCCTCGGGGCCATTTTCTTCAAACCGCGGCAGAATGCCGAGCCTTGCCACTTGCCTGGCTCGCCGCCAGGTAGGCGTCAAAGGCGGCGGCTGCGAGACGTACGTAAGGCCGTCCGGCCTCAGTTACCTCAACCCTGGCAGTTTCATTGCCCACTTCCAGATGGACCAGGCCGTCGGCGGCCAGGTCCTGCAAGGCATCGAAAGCATCGTTCAAGTGACTTGTCGGCAGGCCGAAAGCACGGCAGGCCGGTACGAGATCGCAGGCATAGTTGGTCATCAGCTCTTCGATGATCCGTGCCCGCAAACGGTCGTCGGCAGAAAGCGCCAAGCCCTTGGAAACCGGCAATTCGCTCGCCATGATTGCCCGGCGCCAGTTGCCGACATCAGACATGTTCTGAACATAGCCGGCAGACAGACGTCCGATGGAAGAGACGCCGAAGCCAACGAGTTGTTCGCCCTGGTCCGTCGTATAGCCCTGGAAATTGCGCTTCAGGGAGCCGTCCGAAAGGGCGATGGCCATGCTGTCGTCCGGCCGGGCAAAATGATCAAGCCCAATGGCGACATAACCGGCCTTGAGCAGTTCCGCGCGGGCGAGGTCCGCAAGGGCCAGCCGTTCGGCGGCATTCGGTAAAGTGCTTTCGTCAATCAGGCGCTGATGCTTGCGCATCCAGGGCACATGGGCATAGCCGAACAGGGCAATGCGCCCGGGTGCCAGCGAGAGCGTCTTTTCCACCGTATCGAGTATCGTTTCCGGCGACTGGCCGGGCAATCCGTACATCAGGTCGAAATTGAGCGCGGTGACACCGGCTGCTGTCAGAAACTCTACGGCCTGTTTGACGACCCTGTAGGGCTGAAGACGGCCGATAGCCTTTTGAACGTCGGGATCAAAGTCCTGAACGCCAAGGCTGGCACGGTTCACTCCGATGATGGCCAGCGTCTCGGCGAGCTGTTCCGTAACAAGCCTCGGATCGAGTTCGATGGCATGTTCCAGGTCCGGTGCAAGGTCGAAATTGACACGCATCAGGCCGGTGAGGTCGATCAGGCTCTGCCGTGGCAGAAGGCTGGGGGTGCCGCCGCCCCAGTGAATGTGCCGGACAGGACCGGCATTCGGCATGTGCCCGGCAACCAGATTGATTTCCTGGCCGAGTGTCGCTGCATAGGCCTTGAGCGGCGCATCCTGACGGGTCGCCTTGGTATGGCAGCCGCAATAATGGCAGAGCTCACGGCAATAGGGGACATGCAGGTACAGCGAAAGCGAATCCTGCGGCGAAAGCGCCTTGAGCCAGTCCGCATAAACGCCGGCCGTTACGCCGTCATGAAAATGCGGTGCTGTCGGATAACTTGTATAGCGCGGTACGTTGCGCATGGCGTAGGAGAGCGGATCTTTCATCATGTGTCGATCTATCCGTCCTTCGCCCGGTCGTGCCTTGATATCGCTCAAGTCCAGCCGTTTGAAAGACACGCAATTTGATGGAGAGCTGTGGGGTGACCGATTTGCTTGTCGCAACTGAGCCGACCCGGAAACCTGAGGGTCTGGAGCGCTATCGCCTGCACGGTTCGCCTGACAGCGCCAATTTCATTGTCAGGATGATATTGGAAGAACTGGGTCTGCCCTATGACTACGTGGCTGTTGACAGGTTGATCTCCGAACAGAATTCGGAAGCATATCGGCGGCTCAATCCTCAAGGTTTGATCCCGGTTCTGGAAGTGCCGGGTCAGGATGCCCCCATGTTCGAAACCGCCGCGATCGCTCTGCATCTGGCAGATGCGCACGGCCGTTTGGCCCCGGGGCTGGCCTCTCCACAGCGCGGTCGATTTCTGAAATGGCTGTTTTTTCTCTCAAACACCCTGCATTCCGACCTTCGGATCTCCTTCAAGCCGGAAAGATATGTTCGCGAACCGGAGACGGCCTTGAGCCTTCACGCTGGGCTGACCCGCCGGATCGCCGGCAGTTTCGCGCATCTGGAAACTGAACTTGCCACTTGGAGTGGACCATTTCTCCTGGGACAGGACCTTTCCATCCTCGACCACTATCTTGCTGCCTGTGCCAGGTGGGCGCAGATCTATCGTAATGAGGGCAAGTGGTCCCTGGCGGCGACGCCCCACCTGCGCGCCCTGTGCGAACAACTGGAAATGCGCCCGGCGATACACAGGGCCTGTGAACTGGAAGGAATTGAGGGTAAACCTTTCACAGAGCCCCGTCCTGTGCAGTTGCCGGGGACAACCGCCTGATAAAATACAGGCCGTACATGTTGATCCATGCAATCAACCATGCGCTGGCCGATCAATCCATTTATAGCTCAAGGAGCCATTCCAAGCTCAACGGTTCCCGATGCCTGCCAATTCGTTTCAATCTGCCGCCGGAAGACTTGCGGTCACACTTCTCATTGCCGCTGCCGGAGGAGCAACATTCAACCTGTTCGGGCTTCCCGCGGCCTGGCTGTCGGGCGCTATGGTCTTCGTTGCCATCGCAACGCTTGCGCAAGTGCCGACGCTCATGCCGGTCCCGCTGCGAGACGCGCTCTTCGTCATGATCGGCATCTCCATGGGGGCGGGTGTCCATCCCGATATCGTTGACCGGGTGGCGGAGTGGCCGGTGTCCATGGCCATGCTGATCGCTGTCATGGTGGCGGTCACGTTCGCGGGCTACGCGGTTCTGCACTACGGGGCAAAATGGTCCAGGGAAACGGCCTATTTCGGCGCCATTCCCGGCGCACTTTCCTATGTCATAGCCCTTGCCACCGAACGAGGGGCGGACCTTCCCCGCATCGCTTCCAGCCAGTCCTTGCGTCTGTTCGTTCTGGTGGCGGTGCTGCCTTTCGCCGTTGTGTCCTCCGCAGAACCGGCAGGCGGTGGCAGCGGCACGATTTATGTCTCCGGTCTCAAAGACTTCCTGATCGGGATACCGCTCTGCCTCGCGGCAAGCTGGCTTGCCATCAAGGCCAGAGTTCCAGGTGGCGGTCTGACAGGGGCGTTTTTCATGAGTGCCGGCCTCAATGCATCCGGTCTCTTGGTCCTTGTCCTGCCGGGCTACATCGTGCTGCCGTGTTTTGTCATGATGGGCGCTCACATCGGTTGCCGCTTTGCGTCCATGACACTGCGCCAGTTTCTCAGCGTGCTCGGCGCATCCATGGCCGCCTTTGCGGCGGCGTTCCTGACCTCGCTTGCCGGGGCGTGGATCGTTGCCGAACTGGTGGACATTCCCTTTGGCCAGGCCCTGCTTGCCTATGCGCCGGGCGGACTTGAGGTGATGACGCTGCTCGCATTCATGCTGGATCTCGACCCCGCCTTTGTGGCTGCGCACCAGATCGCCCGCTTTACCGGAATGGTGCTGCTGCTGCCTTTCATCACCGGACTTGTTCTGGGGCGTCGAAGCAACTGATCCTGCTTGGCGGTCCTGAGTGCGGAACAAAGAACCGCCGATCTGCAGGTTGAGTGACGCTTCTCAAGGGTGGATGAAGTGGAGCGTGTTGAAACTCCGGCGCCATTTGGCCACACGTCCTGACATCGCTGCCGGATCGTTCGACCGCAGCGCTTCGGCTATCAGTTTGGCCAGCTCTGGCATGTCGACCGTCGTCATGCCCCAGCGGACCAGTTCCGGTGTTCCGAACCTCAGGCCGTTCATGTCACCGTCGACGGACGCTATCGGCAGTCCGATTCCGCACGCCAGAAACCCTGCCTGGCGAAGCTTCTTCGAAGCTGCCTGACCGCCGCCGAGGGCTGCCGCTTCCAGGGCAAACTGATGTGAAGCGGTTGTCCCCTTGGCGGTAGTGAACACCGGCATTCCCTCTGCTTCGAGAGCAGCGGCGAGCGCACCGGCGCTGGCGGCCATTTCGGCAGCGTAGGCCTTGCCGAAATCGCGCCAATCCAGAAGGGTGATGGCGAGCGCGGCAGACTTTGCAACGTCAAAGTTGGCTGTCAGCCCCGGAAAGGCAATCTTGTCGAGCTTTCGGGCAAGATCCTGGTCATTACTGACGATCAGCCCGCCAGCGGGACCACCCAGGCTCTTGTAGGTGCTCATGGTCATGAGATGTGCGCCTTCCGACAGCGGGTCGGAAAAGACGCCACCGGCAATCATGCCGCACTGATGGGCTGCATCGAAAAGGACAAAGGCGCCGACTTCATCGGCGATGGCCCGAATTTCTTTCACCGGGTGCGGGAACAGGTTGAGGCTCATGCCGATGGTAATCAGCTTCGGCCGAACCTTCAGGGCCAGGGCGCGCAGACCTTCCAGATCGATCGTGTAGCCGTCGGCATCGACCGGTGCTTCGTGGATATCCAGGCCATAAAGACCGGCACAGCCCGGCGCATGGTGAGTGACGTGGCCACCGACGGACGCAGGCGGTGCGATGATGGCGTCGCCCGGCTTTGTGGTTGCCATGAATGCATAGAGATTTGCCAGCGCGCCCGAGGCGACCCGGATTTCCGCATAAGCCGACTGGAAGATCTCGCAGGCAAGGTTCGCTGCAATCACCTCGATTTCCTCGATGGCTTCGAGGCCCATCTCATATTTGTCACCCGGGTAGCCGAGCGAGGGACGGGACCCCATGCCGCTTGCCAGCAAGGCTTCTGCGCGCGGGTTCATCAGGTTGGTTGCGGGGTTGAGATTGAAGCAGTCTTTCTCGTGGATGGTCCTGTTGGCCTCGGCCAGCGCTTCGATGCGCGCGGCAATTGCTTCGGATCCGAGAGGCGAAGTTGCCTGGGTGATCTCGTCGATACGGGTGGCAGCCACAGCGGGGAGCCAGGGGCATTTGTCTTGCGCGGTCATGTCGGAACTCCGGTTCTATTTGGACAAAGTGTCCATCTCCGCTTGTGTTCGCGCAAATCAGATTTTAGAAATTCGAGGGCTAGAAAAAATAGGTCTTACAGATGTCGGTAGCTCCTCCCGTCCCCAGACTGCCTTCGCTGAACGCACTGAGAGCGTTCGAAGCGTCCGCGCGCCTCGGTGGGTTTGCACAGGCCGCGGCGGAACTGCAGGTTACACCCGGAGCCGTGGCAGCGCAGATCAAGGCGCTGGAGCAGGAAATCGGCGCGGCCCTGTTCGTGCGGCATGCCAAGGGGGTCCGCCTGACGGCCACTGGCCAGCGGGCACTGCCGGGTTTTGTCGCCGCATTCGACCAGCTTGGAACTGCGGTGCGCGACCTGAGGCGTGATGCTGCACCCGGCAGGATACACATTGCGGCTCTGCCGGCCCTGGCGCAGCTTTGGCTGGCCCCCAGACTGCCGCAGCTACGCGAGAAGTTGCCGGAGATCGACATTTCGGTCACAGCCCTTGAAACACCGCCGAACCTGAAGCGGGTGCCATTCGATCTCTGCCTGTTCTACTGCGACAGCGTTCCGGACAACGGGATCGCGTTTTCGGGAGACGAATTGCTGCCGGTCTGCACACCGGCGCTTGCAAAGGCGCTCAAGCAGCCTGGTGATCTGAAAGAGGCGGTTTGTCTGACGGACACGGCCTGGGCAGACGATTGGCGAATATGGGCGGATGAAGCTATGTCGGGCGAGGGGTTTGCGCCACGCGGACCTGTCTTCTCGCTTTATGCTCTTGCGGTCGAAGAAGCACTGAACGGCGCAGGCGTACTTATGGCGCACCGCTCACTTGTCGCAGATCAGCTTGCCGCCGGCACCCTGGTGGCGCCTCTTGCAGCAGTTGTCCCGCTACAGCGTCAGATCTGCCTGTGGGCCCTTCCGGCAAGCCGGGGCAAAGGTGCGGCCGGTCAGGTGCTGCAGGCCTTGCGTCAGATGGGCTAGGTGCCTGAAAGGTTGTTCCAGTTTCAAGTGCGCCGGGTCTTCGCCTTGTTGCCGCGCCACAGGATGAACAGTCCCGATCCGACGATGACGGTGCAGCCAACCAGCATCTGCGCGTCGATCCGCTCGTTGAACCAGACGGCGCCGAGCAGGACGCCGAACAGGAGCCGCGAATAGCGGAACGGTGTGACGGTGGCGATTTCTCCGGTGCGCATGGCCTTCATCAGAGCGCTATAGGCAAAGACACCACAGAAGACTGCGGTTCCGAGGGCGAGAAGGGCGGTTGTGTCAGGCACCACGAAGGCGGACCTGTCCCAAAGACCATAGACAAGACCGGCGATTATGATCGTCAGGAAACCGTAGAACCCGAGGATATTGGTGCTGAGGGTCGCCGGCGCAGCGCGGCTGGCAAGGTCGCGGCCGGAGAAGCCAAGCATGCCGATGACGGCCAGGACCGAAAGCAAAGAAAAGCTGTCGCTGGTCGGCCGGAGCACGATCAGGACGCCCACAAGGCCGATAAAGATTGCTGTCCACCTGCGCCACCCGACCTTTTCGCCAAAGAACAGGGAAGCGCCCAGCACAACGAATATCGGTGTTGCCTGGAGAATGGCAGTGGTCGAGGAGAGCGGCGTCAGGGCCAACGCCAGAACATAGAACAGCCGGCCGACCAGTTCGAAGGCGAAGCGAACTCGCATGACAGGCGAGAAAACGTCCCGGTTGAGAACTTTTTCGCCCGTGACAGTGGCAAGGCCGAAGAAAGCAATGGTTCCGCCGACGCCGAACAGCACAAGGATTTCCGCCACGGGCAACTGTGCCGCAGCCTGCTTCACGAAGGCATCTTCCAATGCGAAGGCGGCCATCGCAGCCACCATCCAGAGGCTGCCGATGATATTGGGATGGAGGCTTGCGCCATTTTGAGATGCAGCGTTCAAGGGAGGGGTCCCGTGTCGAGGTGGAAGGTCGTCAGCGGCAGATCAGGGGCCATCGGACGCGCCAGAAAGCAACGCCCTTCAGCGGAGGGAAGAACGGCGTAACACGTTTCCCGCTCCTTGGCTTCGGAAAACCGCAAGGCCGGCGGATGAGCAAGGGGGCCAGGACGTTGCCGCAAACCGGCCTACGTCCTTCAGGCGGGCGTCACATCCCTTTCACGGCGTGCCTTCATCTTGCCCGCGACAATTTACGCAATGCAATCTGACCTTTGGAGGCTGTTCCGACATCGCCAATTGCTGGCATGTTGATATGAATCAACGCGGCATTTTCAGAGTCGTGTGCATGGTCGTGCCATCGTTGGCACCTTGTAACGATTTCAAGACTGGGGCGCTAAAATGGCACAAAACAAGGCCAAAATGATCTCGCTCGAGGAAGGCGGCTTCGCCATCTTCCTTGTGCTGCTTGCGTTTGCCTGCATCATCGTGGCAGGCAAGACATTCGATCAGGTCATGGCATTCCACGCTGGCATAGGCGCATTGTTCGCCGCCGTCAGCGTGTTTCTGATTTTCAAGAACTACTTCGATGACGGCGGGGAAGTGATTCCGGCCGAAATCGACGGCAAACCAAACTACAACATCGGACCGATCAAATTCGGTGCGGTCGCGGCAATGTTCTGGGGCATTGCCGGTTTCACGGTCGGTTTGATCATCGCTCTTCAGCTGGCCTGGCCTGCGCTGAACTTTGATTTGCCGTGGACCAATTTCGGGCGCCTGCGCCCGCTGCACACCTCCGCGGTGATTTTCGCCTTCGGCGGCAACGTGCTGCTGGCAACGTCCATGTATGTTGTCCAGCGTACCTGCCGCGTGCGCATGCCCGGCAAGATCCTGCCCTGGTTCGTGATCCTGGGTTACAACGCCTTCATCGTGATCGCGGGAACGGGTTATCTGCTCGGCGCGACACAGAGCAAGGAATATGCCGAGCCGGAATGGTATGCCGACCTGTGGCTGACCATCGTCTGGGTGGCCTACCTGCTGCTGTTCCTGGGCACGCTCTGGAAGCGCAAGGAACCGCATATCTACGTGGCCAACTGGTTTTATCTGGCGTTCATCGTCACGATTGCCATGCTGCACATCACCAACAACCTGACCATTCCGGTCTCGATCTACTCGACCAAGTCCTACATCGTCTGGTCGGGGGTTCAGGACGCCATGGTGCAGTGGTGGTACGGCCATAACGCGGTGGGCTTCTTCCTGACCGCCGGCTTCCTTGCCATCATGTACTACTTCATCCCGAAGCGCGCGGAGCGGCCGGTCTATTCCTACCGTCTTTCCATCGTGCACTTCTGGGCGCTGATCTTCATCTACATCTGGGCAGGTCCGCACCACCTTCACTACACGGCTCTGCCGCAGTGGGCGTCTACGCTGGGTGCAACCTTCTCCATCATCCTGTGGATGCCGTCCTGGGGTGGCATGATCAACGGCCTGATGACGCTTTCGGGTGCATGGGACAAGCTGCGGACCGACCCGGTTCTGCGCATGATGGTGGTTTCGGTCGCCTTCTACGGCATGTCCACCTTTGAAGGTCCGCTGATGTCGCTGCGCTCGGTCAACTCCCTGTCGCACTACACCGACTGGACCATCGGTCACGTGCACTCCGGTGCCCTGGGCTGGGTTGGCTACATCTCGTTCGGCGCGATCTACTGCCTGATCCCGTGGCTCTGGAACAAGCGTCAGCTGTATTCGCTGAAGCTCGTGAACCTGCACTTCTGGCTGTCCACGATCGGTATCGTTCTCTACATCACCGCGATGTGGGTGTCCGGTATCATGCAGGGCCTGATGTGGCGCGCCTACGACCAGCTCGGCTTCCTGGAGTACTCCTTCGTGGAAACCGTCGAGGCGATGCATCCCTTCTACATCATCCGTGCTCTTGGCGGTGCGCTCTTCGTGCTCGGCGCCGTGATCATGGCCTACAATCTCTGGATGACCGTCCGTCACGGCGAGGCTGAAGAAGCCGATGCCACGCCGGCTGGCTCCCTGGCTCCGGCCGAATAAGGGAGGGACAGACTATGTCTGCATGGAAAAAACACGAAGTCTTTGAAAAGAACTCCTTCGTTCTCTTGATCGGCATTCTGGTCATGGTCGCCATCGGCGGCCTGGTCGAGATCGCTCCGCTCTTCTATCTGAAGAGCACGATCGAAAAGACCGAAGGCGTGCGGCCCTATACGCCGCTCGAACTGGCCGGACGCAATATCTACATCCGCGAAGGCTGCTATCTGTGCCACTCGCAGATGGTGCGTCCGATGCGCGATGAAATGGAACGCTACGGTCATTTCTCGCTGGCTGCGGAATCGATGTACGACCATCCGTTCCAGTGGGGGTCCAAGCGTACCGGTCCGGATCTGGCCCGCGTCGGTGGCAAATACTCCGACGACTGGCATGTGGAGCACCTGAAGGACCCACGCTCGCTGGTTCCAGCGTCCATCATGCCCGGCTATCCGTTCCTGGCTGAAAACCGCCTCAACACCCGGGACATCGAGTCTCACCTGACGGTCAACACCGTGATCGGCGTGCCCTATACCGAAGAGCAGATCGCAAATGCCGCATCTGACATCCTCGGTCAGGCGAGACCGGATACGGAAGCGGCCGATGGCTTCGAGGAACGCTGGCCGAATGCCACGATCCGCGATTTCGACGGCAACCCGAGGGAAGTGACCGAGATGGACGCGCTTGTCGCCTATCTCCAGGTTCTGGGTACCATGGTCGATTTCTCGATCTATGACGACAAGGCAAACGCGAGGTAAGGGCGATGAACGAGACATACTCAGCATTCGCAGGCTTCGCACAAACCTGGGGCCTACTCTACTTCATGATCCTGTTTGGCGTCGTTCTGGCCTACGCATTGTGGCCGAAGAACCGGAAAAAGTTCGACGACGCTGCTCAAATCCCGTTTCGGGAGGACTGATCCATGGCAGACACACATAACAAGGAAGTCGACCAGATCTCCGGGGTCGAAACCACCGGCCACGAATGGGACGGTCTGAAAGAACTGAACAATCCTCTGCCGAAATGGTGGCTGTATCTGTTCTACGCCTGCATTGTCTGGGCGGTGATCTACTGGGTTCTCTACCCGTCCTGGCCGCTGGTCTCCAGCTACACCACCGGTGTACTGGGTGCCAACCAGCGGACCGAGGCGATCGCAGCCTACGACAAGGGGATCTCCGACCGGTCGGTCTTTGCCGACAAGATCGTGGCAGCCTCGCTTGAGGACATCTCCACTGATCAGGAGCTGCTGCAATTTGCCCGGGCCAACGGCCAGGCAGCTTTCGGTGACAACTGTGCACCGTGCCACGGTTCCGGCGGCACGGGTGCGGAAGGTTATCCGAACCTGCAGGACGACACCTGGATCTGGGGTGGCACGCTGGATAACATCCACACCACGCTGGAATTCGGTATCAGGTCCGGTCATGACGAAGCACGCATCGGCGAAATGCCAGCCTTCGGCCGTGATGAGCTGTTGAGCCGCGAGGAGATCAATCAGGTTGCCAACTTCGTCGCATCCCGCGCGGGACTTGAGACCGACGAAGGCGTCGATCTGGCAGCGGGGCAGACCGTCTATGACGACAACTGCGCAGCCTGCCACGGCGAAGACCTGAAGGGCATTCAGGATGTCGGTGCGCCGAGCCTGCTGTCTGCCAATTACCTCTATGGCAAGTCGCTGGACGCCATCAAGGCGCAGATCAACAATCCGCGCAACGGCGTGATGCCGGCCTGGGTCGATCGTCTCGATCCGGCGACCATCAAGTCGCTGACGGTCTACGTCCACTCCTTCGGGGGCGGGCAGTAATTCCTGCGGATCTGGTGCGACAAATGCGCCAGATAGCCTGAACGATTTGATCCGGCGCAAAGTGTGACGCTTTGCGCCGGTTTATTTTGAGCACTCGCTGCTAATGGTGGGTGGCGAATGATTTTCCAAAGATCCTATTGGGGCAGGATCGCGTTGAAGAGGACGGACGGTATGTCTACGGACACCGAGACGCATGAGGGCGCGCAATCCGATGAATGGTTTGCATCAGCCAAAAAGATCTATCCCATGGCGACGCACGGCCTGTTCCGCAGGATCAAGTGGGCGCTGCTGTTCATCACGCTGGGCATCTATTATTTCCTGCCTTTCATCCGGTATGACCGCGGCCCGGATGCTCCAAGCCAGGCTGTTCTTGTCGATATGGAAGGCAGCAGGGCCTATTTCTTTTTCATCGAGATCTGGCCGCAGGAAGTTTACTACCTCACCGGTCTCCTGATTCTTGCAGCGCTGGTACTGTTCCTGATGAACGCGGTCGCAGGACGCGTCTGGTGCGGCTATCTGTGCCCGCAGACGGTTTGGACGGACCTGTTCCTCTGGGTCGAGCGCAAGGTGGAAGGCGACCGGCGCGAGCGCATCGTGCTGGACAAGGACCCCTGGACCTTCGACAAGGTCCGCAAGCGCGTGACAAAGCATTTCCTGTGGCTGATGATCGCCTGGTGGACGGGCGGTGCGTGGGTGCTTTACTTCAACGACGCACCGACCCTGGTATGGGAACTCCTGACCTTCCAGGCACCGATGATTGCCTATGTCTGGATCGCCATCCTGACCACGACGACCTATCTCCTGGCAGGCTTCATGCGGGAGCAGGTGTGTATCTACATGTGCCCGTGGCCGCGCATCCAGGCGGCCATGACCGACGAGAAGGCCCTCAACGTCACCTATCGCTGGGACAGGGGCGAGCCGCGTGGTTCCCTGAAGCAAAACAAGAAACTTGCCGACCAGGGCATGCCTGCTGGCGATTGCGTGGACTGCTACCAGTGCTTCCAGGTCTGCCCGACCGGTGTCGACATCCGCAAGGGCATGCAGCTCGACTGCATCCAGTGCGGCCTGTGCATCGATGCCTGCGACAACGTCATGGAAAAGATCGGCAAGCCGAAGGGACTGATCGGCTACGATACGGACGAAAACATCCAGCGCCGCCTGGAAGGCAAGGAATCGGTCTACGAGATCGTCCGCGTTCGAACGGTCATTTATGTCGGCATCATCGCCGTGGTCTGCGGTATCATGCTGTTCGCACTGCTCAATCGTGATTTCGCCGATATCAGCGTTCTGCATGACAGAAACCCGGTGTTCGTCGAGCAGTCGGACGGGTCCGTGCGCAACGGCTATACAGTGCGTCTGTCGAACAAACGCCGCCACGAGCGCCATTTCATGCTGCATGTGGAAGGCATGCCGGCCAACACGATGGTGGAAGCCGTCGGTACGGAGGACACCTTCGCCGGCCGTCCGATCATCTCTGTCGGTCCTGACACGACCCGGGAAGTCCGTATTCTCGTGACATCGCCGCCCTGGGCAAAGATGCCACATTCGACGCCGGTTACCTTCCGGATCACCGAAAGCGTCATGGGCGAAGTGGTCACAGCCAAAGACACGTTCAAGGCACCGGAAAAACCTTGAGGAGCAAAGAATGACGATGGTTCAATCGAACATGAAAGATCCCAAGGCGATCACCGGAAAGACGGTCCTGGTCTGGCTTCTTGCCTTCTTTGGCGTGATCTTTACCGCCAACGCCGTGTTCATCTATCTCGCGCTCGGGTCTTTCCCGGGCGTGGTGGTGGAAAGTTCCTATGAAGCCGGACAGGCCTACAACCAGGAAATCGCGGCCGCCAAGGCTCAGGCAGACCTGAACTGGCAGGTCTCGACCGAATTTACCCGCACCAGCAGTGCGGATGGCAAGCTGGTCGTCACGGCCAACGATGCGCAGGGAACGCCGCTTTACGGGGTGGTCCTTCATGCCCTTTTGCGCAATCCGGTTCATGACGACGCCGACGTGAAGGTCGATTTCACGGCTGACGGCGGTGGGCGCTATGTCGGAGCAGTCGAGAACCTTGCCGACGGCAACTGGACACTCATCCTGGAAATCGAACAGGATGGCGAACGGAAATTCCGGTCCGAGAACCGGATCTTCGTCAAGAACTGAGGCACGTACCGTGACGGTCCATCAGCGTGATTGGCAGGCATTCGTGACGCCGGGCGAAGACGGTGCGGTCCACATGGACCTTGCCGTCGACGGCATTACCTGCGCTGCCTGCATGGGAGACATCGAGCGAGGTCTGAAACGGCTTCCGGGCATCCGGGCGGCACGCGTCAACCTGACCAGCCAGCGGCTCGCCGTCGACTGGTCGGAAGACCAGACCGGGGCTGACGAGATCGTCGCCGAGCTGGAACGTCTCGGATACAAGGCCCACCCGTTTGATCCGGCAAGCCAGAAGGAGCGTCAGGACAAGACCGGCAAACAATTGCTGCGCTGCCTGGCGGTTTCCGGCTTTGCCGGCATGAACATCATGCTGCTGTCCGTTTCCGTGTGGTCGGGCAATGCCACCGACATCACCCCGGAAACCCGGGATTTCTTCCACTGGCTGTCTGCGCTGATCGCCTTGCCGACAGTTGCCTACTCCGGGCGGCCGTTCTTTCGCAGCGCCTTCAACGCCCTGGCTGCCGGCCGGTTGAACATGGATGTGCCGATCGTGATCGGCGTGACACTGGCGGTCGCTCTGTCGGTCGTCCAGACCATCCAGCACCAACATCACGCCTATTTCGAATCCGCCGTTATGCTGCTGTTCTTCCTGCTGGTCGGGCGGTATCTCGACCACAACATGCGGGGGCGGACGCGGTCCTTTGCAGAGAACATCGCCGCGCTGAAGGCGGAAGTTGCCGCGCTGATCCATTCCGACGGCGCTGTCCGCGAAGTACCGCTTTCAAAAATCGCCGCAGGTGACCTGGTTCTGGTATCGGGCGGCGAGCGGGTGCCGGTGGATGGTGTGGTTGAAACCGGTGTTTCCGAGATCGACCAAAGCCTTGTGACCGGTGAAAGCGTGCTGGTGCCGGTTGCGGCCGGTCAGCGGGTCTACGCCGGTACCTTAAACGGAGCAGGGGTGTTGCAGGTCCGGGTTCAGGCTGCTTCCGGCGCGACGTTGCTGGATGAGGTCAACCGCCTGCTGGAAGCTGCATCCCAGGCCAAATCCAAATACGTGCGCATTGCCGACCGCGCCGCCCGCCTTTATGCGCCCCTGGTGCATGGTGCGGCTGCGCTGACATTTCTTGGCTGGTTGCTGGCCGGGCTCGACTGGCAGCCAGCCCTGATCATCGCCATTTCCGTCTTGATCATCACCTGTCCCTGCGCGCTCGGTTTGGCGGTTCCTGCTGTGCAAGTAGTGGCATCCGGGCAGCTCTTCCGGTGTGGAATCCTGCTCAATTCTGGCGATGCCATCGAACGATTGTCGGATATCGACACCATCCTGTTCGACAAGACCGGTACGCTGACGCTTACCGAGCCGGATCTGTGCGGTTCCATCGATCCAGATGACGAAACGCTTGCGCTGGCCGGACGCCTTGCCCTGGCAAGTCGGCATCCCTTGTCGGCAGCCCTGGTCAAGGCAACAGGAGCGTTGCAGCCTCTGCCGGACGTCAGCGAGACATCCGGGGCGGGTCTTGAAACCCTGGTTGCCGGACAGCGTCTGCGGCTTGGCAGCCCGCTGTTCTGCGAAGCATCCGACGAACAGGTCGAGGCCGCACTGCAGTCGAACCCGGGAGCCTCTCTGCTTGCTATCCGCTTTGGCAGGGATCCTGCCCGCCTGTTGGCCTTCCGGCAACGGCTGCGGCCGGATGCCAGGGCAGTGGTCGATCAGTTGAAATCAGCCGGCTACGCGCTTGAAATTCTCTCCGGGGATACGAAACCTGCTGTGGCCGATTGCGCGGCTGTGCTGGGTGTATCGGACTGGCGCTCGGGCATGAAGCCCGCCCAGAAAATTGCGCGTCTCGAAGAACTCCAGGCCAGTGGCCGCAAGGTCCTGATGGTTGGCGATGGCCTGAATGATGCACCGGCGCTGGCCGGGGCGCATGTCTCGCTGTCGCCTGTCTCGGCCGTGCATCTCAGTCAGGCCGCTGCAGACGCCGTTTTTCTCGGTGACAAATTGCAGCCGGTGGCCGATGCGCTCAGGCTGTCGAAACGGGCAAGGGCGGCAATCGAGCAGAACCTCTGGATCTCGGTCGTCTACAACATCATTGCCGTGCCCATTGCCGTGGCCGGTTTCGTCACACCTTTGATGGCGGCAGCAGCGATGTCCGCATCGTCGCTGGCAGTTACCGCAAACGCCCTCAAGCTGCGCTGGGGAGAGGGCGGCAGGAACGCGGGAGCGAACGCACCCACGTTGCGACAGCAACAGGCTGCTGAATGAGATCGACATGGACGTTCTGATCTATCTGATACCGATTGCACTGCTCTTGGGAGCGCTGGGGCTGGGGGCTTTCCTCTGGTCCTTGAAAAGCGGCCAGTATGACGATCTCGAAGGTGCCAAATGGCGCATCCTTGACGACGACGACCTGCCAGACAAGTAGTTGCCGGCAATCTTGACTTTGTGTTCCCGTGCGCCTAGCCCCATGCATTCCTTTAGGTAACTGGAGCTATGCATGGATTCGTTTCCGGACGCGCACAAACCGGGCTACGCCGTTTATTCCAGAACGTCGCTGGCCATCTACGATGCCCTGGTGCTGGGTTTGTCGAACCGCTGGATCTGGCGTTGTCCGAGCTCTCATCTGGTCGCGCGCTATGACCAGCATGTTTCCGCCAAGCACCTGGATATCGGCGTGGGCACCGGTTACTTCCTGGACAAGACCAGGTTTCCCGTTGCAGATCCAAGGGTGACGTTGCTCGATCCCAACCGGGAGTGCCTCGACAAGGCTGCCGCCAGGATTGCCCGCTTGAACCCCGTCACCGTTCAGGCAGATGCACTCGTGCCGTGGCCAAAAGACATCGGCAGTTTCAAGACCATCGGCCTCAACTACGTGCTTCATTGCCTTCCGGGCACCATGACTGAAAAGGCAGTGATCTTCGATCATGCGGTACCGCATCTCGAAGATGGAGCAACGGTCTTTGGCTCCACCATCCTGCAAGGCGATGCGCCGCGGTCCGGTGCCGCCCGCAAGCTGATGCAGATCTATAACCGCAAGGGTGTCTTTTCGAACGAAGCCGACACGCAGGACACTTTGCGAGCGGAACTTGAAAAACGCTTTGCCGAGGTGAAGATTGAAAGGATCGGGTGCGTGGCACTCTTCAGTGCCCGGAAGCCGCGCCTTGCCTGAGCCCTGCCGCGGCAAGGCACAACGGGCAGCTTAGGAGAGGACGTTGGACAGGGCCATGCCTGTGGCAAGCAGGACGAGCCCTATGCCGGCAAGCAGAAGGAGATTGTCTCTCAGTCTTGCATTTGTGCCGAGGTCGGACGGTTCATGCTCCATAGGGAGCGGATCGTCTTCCCCGAACGTTTCAGGATCCCGGGACATGGTTCTTACAATCGTTTGCAAAAGGCTGCTCATTCAGTTCGATTTCTTGCCTGAAAGATGGGGGCGTACAATTGAAAGTCCCGTTAATATCGAACCAGCCAAAAGATTAATTGAGCGCAATATTACCAATAGGTGAAATCCCTCAGTGTATTGCGAGTAATTTCTCAGCCTTTCCGAAACTATTCAAAGTCGATGCCGCGTCGGCGGATGATTGTGGGCGCCTCGCGGCCGGAGACTAACTCATTGTTCAGACTTTCATGGCAAAGGTTAAGTCAAACAAGGAGGACTAGGTGAGCCTGGATCTTGCCTCTCTGACATTCTTGCTGGTCGAAGACAGTGCTTACATGCGGACCATCCTGCGCACCATGCTGCAGGGGTTCGGTGCGCGGCGCATTGTCGAGGCTGAAGACGGCGCGTCCGGCCTTGAAGCCATGGACCGGGCGAACCCTGACATCCTTATTCTGGATTGGGTTATGCCGATCCTGGACGGGGCGGACATGGTGCGCATGATCCGCAGTCCGAACAATCCCTTCGCCTATATCCCGATTATCATGGTGACCGCTCACACCGAGCGTAGCCGGATCGTGGAAGCGCGCCGGCTCGGCGTGCACGAGTTGCTGTCCAAGCCGATCTCGGCAAAGGCACTGTATCAGCGCGTTTCCAGCGTGATCCTGCACCCGCGCGATTTCATCAAGACGGCCACCTATTTCGGCCCTGCTCCGCGCGAAATCCGGAACCGCCAGAAGATCTGGCAAGGTGGCCCCGGCCAGCCGCAACAGCAGGGCGGCGAAGGCGACGGTAATCTCACCGCGATCGGTTAAGCGTAAAATTCAGCTGAATGTGATGTGGACGCGTCAGGCGGCCGACTGTGCTGTCGCGCGATTTTCCGCTGCCGCATAAGACGATGCGCCTTGAGCTTGGGCACTTTCTGCCGCTTCGGCAAACTGCGCCAGAACGTCAAGATCAACCGTGTAGTGGTCGAGCAGGAACTGGGAAAGAACATCGATAGGGAGATGATGGTAGCCTTCGATGGCGGCCATCAAAGCTTCAAGTGTGTCCAACCGTTCGCGGAGTTTAATCATGGTTACCCGATGAGCCGATTTTTTCTCACACTGGAGTTTTATAGTTAATAATGCGTAAAACCGAGCGTCGCAAGGATGCGGGACCGCGGTATCACCTCCGATAACAATCGTCCACAAACTTTTGCCGGAAATCTTCGAATTTCTTGGTAAAAATCGCCAGTGCGGGGCAAGTTGTCGACGAAGGTCTAGGGAAAATTCAATGGCAAAAATCATCTATGTTCTGAACGGTCCGAATCTCAATCTGCTCGGCAAGCGGGAACCGGAGATCTACGGGGCTCAGACCCTGGATGACGTCCGTGCGATGTGTGAGGCCGCCGCTGCGCCCAAGGGGCTGGAGATTGCATTCCATCAGAGCAATGCCGAACACGTGCTGATCGACTGGATCCATGAGGCGAGGGAAGCGGCCGCGGGTATCATCATCAACCCGGCGGCTTATACGCACACGTCGATCGCAATTCTGGACGCATTGAATACCTGCACCTGCCCGGTGATCGAGGTTCATGTCTCCAACATCCACAAACGGGAAAGCTTCCGGCACCATTCCTACGTTTCAGCCCGGGCGGATGCGGTGATTGCTGGCTGCGGTGTGGAGGGTTACCTGCTTGCCCTGCAGCGCATGGCGACTTTGTGCGCAGACGCATGATCCCGCGTCTCCGCCCGTGACACTGTTTGAGGATTTCCCGGCGGTTCAGTAGCCGTTGCCGTTGAAGAATTCCCTGGCGACCGTCGTCGCGAGGATTTTGACATCAAGGATAACCGACTGGCGCTCGATGTAGGCAAGATCATAGGCCAGCCGCATACGGGCCGCATGAGGGTTTTTGGTTTCCCCGCGAAAGCCGTTGACCTGTGCCAGGCCTGTGATGCCCGGAAGCACCTTGTGGCGGTCCATATACCTGGGGTGGAAGTCCTCATAAGGCATTCCTGCGGCCAGCATGCCGGGCACATGCGGTCGGGGACCTACCAGGGACATCTCTCCCCGCAACACGTTAAAGAGCTGCGGCAATTCATCGAAATTGCTCTTGCGCAGGAAGGCGCCGATCAATGTGACACGCGGATCGTTGGCAACGGTTTGCGAAATCCCGGTGCTGTCGCACTGGTTGGCATGCATCGTCCGGAACTTGAGAACGGCAAACTTCTTGCCATTCAAACCGTAGCGCCACTGACGGAAAAATACCGGTCCGCGGCTTGTCAGTTTTATTGCAACCGCGAGTGCAACAAATAAGGGAAAAAGCAGTAGAAGGCCGGCACTTGCACCGGTCAGGTCAATACATTTCTTCAGTCCGGATTGAATCACTCCGCGTGCCGGGCGGAGGTCGCGGGAGGCACGGTTTGTCGCATCGAGCAGGTCGGGGTGCGGATAGCCCCACGTCGCGAAGCCGGCGATATTCATCGCTTCGCGGCCGTGATCATCTGCTTCGTAAGATACTGTTTCGTCTGCCAAGATATGCCAGCCTCAACCCGATTTACGAGACCACTTGATGTGCGCCAGCATCCTGTCTGGAGGCAGTCGCAATCACCATCGTATCGTTAATATTTGGGTAACAAGATCGGGAAAATTGTTATCCATTAAGGGTTTGGTTACCATAGTGACGCGACGGGAGCAATGTTCCGGCGTCAAAAGTGATGTGAAATTTAATTAATTTTTAAAAAATTGAACGCCGGGCTAGGGTTAGCCCGACGTTCGCATAGGATATTATATTCTGGAGTGGAAACCGGCCGCTTAGTAGCTGCGGCCGACGCTGGTGTACTCGAAGCCACGGGCTTCCATGTAGTCCGGCTTGTAGATATTTCGCAGGTCGACAACCTTGGGTGCAGAGACCAGAGTTTTGACGCGGTCGAGGTCAAGCGCGCGGAACTGATCCCACTCCGTAACGATTACAACCACATCTGCGTTCTCAATGGCATGATAGGGTCCATCGCAGAACATCACACCCGACATGACCTTCTCGGCTTCTTCCATGCTGGCCGGGTCGTAGGCACGGATTTTGGCACCGGCAGCCTGCAGTTTTTCCACGATGTCGATGCTCGGAGCTTCGCGCATGTCGTCCGTATTGGGCTTGAAGGCGAGGCCAAGCAGCGCGATCGTCTTGCCGCTTACGTCGCCGCCCATGAATTCGATCACCTTGTCGGCCATCTTCTTCTTGCGGGCCGCGTTCACCTCGATGACGGAATCGACGATCTTCAGATCGGACTGTGCATCCGCGGCGATCCGCGAGAGGGCAAGAGTGTCCTTCGGAAAGCAGGAGCCGCCGTAGCCAGGGCCGGCATGCAGGAACTTGCCGCCGATGCGGTTGTCGAGGCCGATACCGCGCGAGACTTCCTGGACGTTTGCCCCGACTTTCTCACACAGGTCTGCAATTTCGTTGATGAAGGTGATCTTGACCGCAAGAAACGCATTGGCCGCGTATTTGGTGAGTTCCGATGTGCGGCGGCGGGTCACGATGATCGGGGTTTCGTTGAGATACAGCGGGCGGTAAAGCTCACGCATCACTTCGACCGCGCGCTCGTCATCGGTCCCGACCACCACCCGGTCGGGGCGTTTGAAGTCGCTGATGGCGGCGCCTTCGCGCAGGAATTCCGGATTTGAAACGACGGCGAATTCTGCGTCAGGGTTGGTCTTGCGGATGATCGCTTCCACTTCGTCTCCCGTGCCGACCGGAACGGTCGATTTGGTGACGATCACGGTGAAGCCCTCGATCAGTCGTGCGATTTCCTCTGCCGCGGCATAAACGTAGGAAAGATCGGCATGGCCATCGCCTCGGCGGGTCGGCGTGCCGACGGCAATGAAAACGGCATCCGCTTTGCGGATCGCTTCTTCAGGAGCAGTGGTAAAGAAGAGGCGTTCTTCGGCAACGTTCTTTGCAACGAGTTCCTGCAACCCAGGTTCATAGATCGGGATCTGTCCGTTGTTCAGGGCGTCGATCTTGCTTGCATCCTTGTCGATGCAGGTCACGACATGTCCGAAATCGGCAAAACAGGTTCCGGACACCAGACCGACATAGCCGGTCCCAATCATTGCAACACGCATTTTAAATTTTCCTGCTTCTGGGTGGTCTTCAGGCGCTAGTCAATCACCATAAGCCCGCTAGGTGCTGCCCGAATTACATGGACCGGCAGCAAAAGACCAGTTCGTTGAAATCGTATTGTTTGAAATTTTGAAATTCTGCTCCGTACACTACTCTGAAAAGGGACAGGATGAGGCGTCTGCAATTGCCTGAACGCGTCCCGGTCTTGAAGACTAACGGAACGACACAAAAAACGGGAGCATTTTTCTGGCTAAAGAGGGGATGTGCTCCTCCGGAAGGAAGGCCCTGTGCGAAGAAGGGCCTCCTCATTTCGGTGCAGCTGAACTGGCCTAGGTCTGTGCGATGCCGCACCAGGCAGCGGTAAACAGGGCGATCGTCTTCGTCACTCTTTTCAGCGACGGCAGGTTCACGCATTCGTCTATGCCGTGAATGTTCTTTGTCAGCGGGCCATAGGTGAGGGCAGGAATGCCGCAATGGTTCACGTAAAGAGCCGCATCCAGATAGCAGGCCATGATCGACCGTTTGAGCGCAGTTTCGGACGTGATCTTGTGTGCGGCGGCGAGCGCATTTTCCGCGTCGCTGCCTTCGGGAAGAAGATATCCTGCCTGACATGTCCCGATCCATTCGAGCTTTGGATTGGCTTTTTCAAGCCGGGGATCCTTCGTACCAAGCGTTTTCAGCATCTGTTCCACGCTGGCCATCCGGTCTTGCGGGGCGTCACCCGGATAAAATCCGATCCGGCCTTCGAAACGGCATTCAAACGGGATGGACGCCGGCCATTCGCCGCCGTTGATGGTGCCGATGTTGAGGCTTGCAGGATTGCGCAGGTCGTCGAAGCCGGGATGGCTGGTCTTTTCCTCATTCCAGCGAGCTTCCAGAACCTTCAACTCGTTGATGACGAGGAACGCCGCCTCGATTGCGCTGAGGCCTGACTCCGGCTCACGTGGGTGAGCCGGCACGCCCTGGACGGAGATCCGGAACTTGATGACACCGGAATTTGCATAGGTGACCTCTTCGTCTGTCGGCTCGGGAATGAGAACCGCGTCCGCCGTCGCACCATTCATGATCGCAGCTGCGGTGCCATTGCCCGTCACCTCTTCGTCGATGACAGACTGGAACTCGAGCGGCCCTTTCAAGCTGAACCCGGCAGCCTCGATGGCATCGACTGCAAAGAGATTGGCTGCGAGGCCTGCCTTCATGTCCCCCGCGCCTCGTCCGAAAAGCCAATCGCCCTCGCGCACGGCTGCAAACGGCGGATGGGTCCAGTTTGCCGGATTGGCAGTGGGCACGACATCGACGTGGGCATTCAGGATCAACGAACGCCCGCCATGGGCAGACTTCTTGCGACCACTGACGTTGAACGTGTCGGTGTAGTCGATAGTGGCTGGAGAATAGGCCGGATGGGACTGCAGTTGCGTCACATCAAGCCCATAGGTCTCGACGTCATAGGCACGGTCACGGAGAGCGTCTGCAATGATCTTCTGGACACCGGCCTCCTCACCGCGAAGGGATCTTGCCCGCACGATCTCCTGCAGGAAGGCGATCTCGTCCTCGAATGCGGCGTCAACGGCAGCGGTGATTGCGGAAATGGCTTCGTTGGAAAGTGGTTCTGACATGACGATCCGGCTGGGAAGGACGATGAGGTGGGCGATTTGCCTGCACCCTATCAACTGCACTGCCTGCGTCAAATGCGGGTAACAGCACACCTAACCCCATCATCCTTCGCGGCGCCTCCGAAGCGGCTCCCCACGATGAGGCGGAAAAGTGAGCTTTGGGAGACGTGCCCCTGGCCTAAACAGTCAGATACCGACGGACTTCCGTTTCAGAAAGGTCGGCCCCCGTGCCCGAGAGCACCACTTCGCCGCGGTCCATGACGGCATAATCGTCGGCCAGATCACGGGCGAACTCGAAATATTGTTCCACCAGCACGATGGCCATCGTGCCCTGGTCGCGCAGCCACGAGATTGCCCGGCCAATGTCCTTGATGATTGAAGGCTGGATGCCTTCCGTCGGTTCATCAAGCACCAGAAGTTTCGGACGGGTGACCAGGGCCCGTGCAATCGCGAGCTGCTGCTGCTGTCCGCCGGACAGATCACCGCCACGGCGGGACAGCATGTCCTTGAGCACCGGGAAAAGTTCGAAGATCGTGTCGGGAATGAACCGTTCCTTGCGCGGGATCGGGGCATAGCCGGTCTCAAGATTTTCCTTTACCGATAGAAGAGGGAAGATCTCGCGTCCCTGCGGCACAATTGCGATGCCTTTCTTGGCGCGGGCGTGGGCTGCCAGCGAGGATATGTCCTCGCCGTCCCACAGGATCTTGCCGGCGCTGATGCCGTGCTGACCGGCCACGGCACGCAAGGTGGACGTCTTGCCGACACCATTGCGCCCCATCAGACAGGTTACCTTGCCGGTCTCGGCCTTCAGCGAAACCTTCTTCAGCGCCTGGGCGGCGCCATAGTGAAGATCGATGTTTTCAACTTGCAGCATGAGCTGACTTCCCTTGGCTGATCGCGATGCGCCTTGTGGCCGTTGGTTCGTTCGTTTTCGGTACCGCCGTATCACTTCCACGAGCGACGAGACGCGAAAGACAAAGCCTACTCCTCATCGTCCGAGATAAACTTCCACGACACGTTCGTCGGCTGAGACATGGTCGAGTGAGCCTTCAGCCAGGACCGAGCCTTCGTGGAGAACGGTGACTTTGACACCCAGGGAGCGCACAAACACCATGTCGTGCTCGACCACGACGACCGAGTGATCATTGGCGATATCCTTCAGAAGTTCAGCGGTTTCGGCGGTTTCGGCATCCGTCATGCCGGCAGCAGGCTCGTCCACGAGAAGCAGCTTCGGATCCTGGGCCAGCAGCATGCCGATCTCCAGCCACTGCTTCTGGCCGTGGCTGAGGTTGGCTGCGAGCTCGCTTCTCTTCGAACCAAGCCGGATCAGATCGAGCAGATATTCAACCCGCTTCTTCTCACCACCCGAAATGACATGAAACAGGGTCGCAAATGGGCCACGCGGTGCCTTGAGCGCCAGTTCCAGGTTGTCCCAGACGGTATGGCTCTCAAAAACGGTCGGCTTTTGAAACTTGCGGCCGATCCCGAGTTCGGCGATCGAAGCTTCGTCCTCGCCGGTAAGGTCCACGGTGCCGTTGAAAAAAACCTCGCCACTGTCCGGTCGGGTCTTGCCGGTAATGACGTCCATCATCGTGGTCTTGCCTGCCCCGTTGGGACCGATGATGGCCCGCATTTCACCCGGGGCAATCGTCAGCGACAATTCGTTCAGTGCCTTGAAGCCGTCGAAGGAAACCGACACGCCGTCGAGATAAAGAAGACTGGAAGATCGTGCCATGGCTTTACTCCGCGGGCTGGGCTTCGGCATCCGCCGGAACGGTCGAGGCAGATTTTTTCGGGCTGACGTTGGCCGGGGAAGCGGGCGACTGCGGCGCCTGGCTCGGAGGTTGGTCCGACCCGGCTTCGAAGTCTTTGGAGACTTTCCGTTGCCGCAAGGCCGTCCAGCCCTGGGAAATGGTGCCGACGATGCCCTTCGGCAGGAACAGGGTCACGACCACGAAGAGGCCACCGAGCGCAAAGAGCCAGATGTCGGGCAGGGCGGCGGTGAACCAGGTCTTGGCGAAGTTGACCAGAACGGCGCCGAGAACGGCCCCGACCAGCGTTCCGCGCCCGCCGACGGCAACCCAGATCACCACCTCGATGGAGTTGGCAGGTGCAAATTCACCCGGGTTGATGATGCCGACCTGCGGCACGTAAAGGGCACCGGCGATACCGGCCATCATGGCCGACAGGGTCCAGACGAACAGCTTGTAGTGTTCAACACGGTAGCCCAGGAAGCGTGTCCGGCTCTCCGCGTCGCGCACGGCCACCAGCACCTTGCCGAGTTTCGATCGGGTGATCGCCCGGCAGATGAGGAAACACAGGACCAGCGCCAGGCCTGAGGCTGCAAACAGGCCCGCGCGGGTCGTGTCGGCTTGAATATCAAAGCCGAGAATGTCCTTGAAATCGGTCAGGCCGTTGTTGCCGCCAAAACCCATGTCATTCCGGAAGAAGGCAAGCAGCAGCGCATACGTGAGGGCCTGCGTGATGATCGACAGGTAAACGCCGGTGACGCGTGAGCGGAAGGCGAACCACCCGAAGACGAAGGCCAGCACGCCCGGCACCAGCAGCACCATGAGCGCCGCAAACCAGAACATGTCGAAGCCGTACCAGTACCAGGGCAGTTCTCCCCAGTTCAGGAACACCATGAAATCCGGCAGGATCGGGTCGCCGTAAACGCCGCGGGTCCCGATCTGGCGCATCAGGTACATGCCCATGGCATAGCCACCGAGCGCGAAGAAGGCCGCGTGACCAAGCGAGAGAATACCGCAATAGCCCCAGACCAGATCTACCGCCAACGCCAACAACGCATAGGTCAGGTATTTGCCCATCAGCGTGACCGCGTAGGTCGGCACATGGAAGGCCGAGCCTTCCGGGACAAGCAGGTTGCCGGCAGGAACCAGGACAATCACGGCCGCCATGATGGCGAGGAAGATCCCTGCTCGGGCGTCCATGGCGCGGAAGAGGAAAGAGGTCATCATGCTTCAACTGCCCGGCCCTTGAGGGCGAACAGGCCCCTCGGACGCTTCTGGATAAAGAGAATGATAAAGATGAGCACGAAGATCTTGCCGAGCACGGCCCCGGCATAGGGCTCCAGGAACTTGTTCACGACACCGAGGGTCATGGCGCCTACCAGCGTGCCCCACAGATTGCCGACCCCGCCGAAGACCACGACCATGAAACTGTCGATGATGTAGCCTTGGCCCAGGTTCGGCGAAACGTTGTCGATCTGGCTGAGCGCGACGCCCGCGATCCCGGCAATGCCAGAGCCGAGCCCGAAGGTGAGGGCGTCGATCCAGGGAGTGCGGATGCCCATCGAGGCGGCCATGCGCCGGTTCTGGGTCACGGCCCGGGTATAGAGCCCGAACGGGGTCTTCTTGAGGACAAGCATCAGTCCGGCGAAGACCAGCATCGCGAAGACGATGATCCACATGCGGTTATAGGTGATCGTCATCTGGCCGATCTCGAAGGCGCCGGACATCCAGTCCGGGTTGCCAACCTCACGGTTGGTCGGACCGAAAATCGAGCGCACTGCCTGCTGCAGCACCAGCGAGATGCCCCAGGTCGCAAGCAGTGTTTCCAGCGGGCGTCCGTACAGCCAGCGGATCACGCCACGTTCGATGGCAACGCCCACCAGTCCTGAGGTGAGGAAGGCAAGTGGCAGGGCGATGAACAGGGAATAATCGAAAAGACCAGGTGCGGAGGAGCGAATGAATTCCTGCACCACGAAGGTGACGTAAGCCCCGATCATCACCATCTCTCCATGCGCCATGTTGATGACGCCCATGACACCGAAGGTGATGGCAAGACCAATGGCAGCGAGCAGCAGCACGGATCCAAGCGACAGGCCGTACCAGACATTCTGTGCTGCATCCCAGGCGGCGATGGATTTCTCGATCTTGGTGATTTCCGTGGTTGCCGCTTCGCGCAAGGCGCCTTCGGAGGAAGATTGCACGGCGATCAGAAGCGACAGAGCATCACGGTTGCCCATCGTGCCGAGCGTCGAAACCGCCTGGAGTTTCGCTGCCTCGTCCATATCTGAGTTCAGAACGGCCGCGGCCCGGGCTTCTTCCATCACCTTGCGCACGCCATCGTCCGTTTCAGCGGCAATGGCTGCATCCAGGGCTTCGATACTGTCCGGATCCTTCGCCTTGAACACGGCTTCGGCAGCCGCCATCCGCACCTTCGGGTCGGGCGCCATCAGGGTCAGCGACCCGAGCGCGGACCGGATCACCCGGCGCAGCTTGTTGTTGACCTTGATCTTGTCGATTTCGCCCTTGGCCGCTTCGCCGGTCGTTTCCATGGTCAGCGGGTCGATCAGGGCAAAGTTCTTGCCGGCCTTCCTGGTGATGAAGACTTCGCCATCGGCCTTGCGCACGTATAGATCGCCATCGCTCAGGGCCTCGAGGGCAGGGGCCACCTGCGGGTCACCGGTCGCGACAAGGGCACCGATCTGCTTTTCGGTTTCGGAATATTTGCCCTTGGCCAGGTCGTTGATCAGCGGACGGAGTGCCTCTGGATCGCTTTGGGCCAGTGCCGGTGCGGCAAGGAGGCTGGCAGCGAGGCTGAGGAGGAGTAGGAAGGATCTCATCAAGGACATCGTGTCCACCGGTGTTTAGAACTTTCACCTGACGACCTCATCGTGGGGAGTCGCATTGCGGCGTCTCGAAGGATGGGTCACTTGCTTCCGGGGTTGCCGCCCATCCTTCGAGACGGACCTTTTGGTCCTCCTCAGGAGGAGGGGAGAGCTAAGAGCGACTCTCCAGGCAAACCTTTCCGGTTGGAAAACCGGGGAAAGAGGACGGGTCTCGTAAGACCCGCCCGAGCTCCGTCTCCTCCCTTAAGACCCGGAGCCGCCGCACTTGCCGGTGGCAGTGTTGAAGTTGCCGCAGGAAAGCGGTGCGCGCCAATCGGAGATCAGGTCCTTGGAGCCGTCCAGATAGTCGGACCATGCGTCGCCGACGACGAGGCCGGAGGTTTCCCAGACGGTTTCGAACTGGCCGTCTTCCTGGATTTCACCAATCAGCACCGGCTTGGTGATGTGGTGGTTCGGCATCATTGCCGAGTAGCCGCCGGTCAGGTTCGGGACGCTGACACCGACGATGGCGTCGATCACGGCATCCGGCTCGGTGCTGCCTGCCTTCTTGACTGCTTCAACCCACATGTTGAAGCCGATGAAGTGCGCTTCCATCGGGTCGTTGGTCACGCGCTTGTCGTCGCCGATGTAAGCGTGCCAGGCATCGATGAACTCGGCGTTGGCTTCGGTATCTGCGGACTGGAAGTAGTTCCAGGCAGCCAGGTGGCCGACGAGCGGAGCGGTGTCGAGACCGGCGAGCTCTTCTTCACCAACGGAGAAGGCAACAACCGGAATGTCTTCAGCCTTGATGCCCGCGTTGCCCAGTTCCTTGTAGAACGGCACGTTAGCATCGCCGTTGATAGTGGAAACCACAGCGGTTTTCTTGCCAGCGGAGCCGAAGGTCTTGATGTCGGACACGATCGTCTGCCAGTCGGAATGACCGAACGGCGTGTAGTTGATCATGATGTCTTCTTCAGCCACGCCCTTGGACTTCAGGTAGGCTTCAAGGATCTTGTTGGTCGTGCGAGGATAGACATAGTCGGTGCCGGCCAGAACCCAGCGCTCGACGCCTTCCTCGTTCATCAGGTAATCGACGGCCGGAATGGCCTGCTGGTTCGGTGCAGCGCCCGTGTAGAAGACATTGCGCTGGGATTCTTCACCTTCGTACTGAACCGGATAGAACAGCAGCGAGTTAAGTTCTTCGAAGACCGGTAGAACGGACTTGCGCGAAACGGACGTCCAGCAGCCGAACACGGCGTCGACGCCGTTGACTTCGATCAGCTCACGCGCCTTTTCAGCAAACAGCGGCCAGTCGGAAGCCGGGTCGACGACGACCGCTTCCAGTTTCTTGCCAAGCAGGCCACCCTTCTTGTTCTGCTCTTCGATGAGCATCAGCATGGCGTCTTTCAGAGTGGTTTCCGAAATGGCCATGGTGCCGGAAAGCGAGTGCAGGATGCCGACCTTGATCGTGTCTTCCTGGGCGGATGCGCCGCCGATCATCGTGGAGGCCATCAGGCCTGCCAATGCGAGTTTGGTGAATGTGTTTTTCATGGATGTTCCCCTTTGCTTGACGTCACCGGTTCCCACGCCGGCGATTGGCGGCTGGAAGGTGTGCCGCTGTCAGGAAGGGATCGTGCACTGGCACCACTGCACCGCAACATACGTCAATTGACGTAACCGGCTTGAAAGCCTGCCACGGCGTTCCAGAAGCAAAGACGGCATGAAATGTGCTGAAGAGAGGAGCTGAATAAAAAAACGGGGCGGAAAGCGGGCGATGAAGAACGGCATTTGCCGAATAAATAGTCATATGTCCAGTTATTGGGCATTCGGTGCCGGTGTGGAGGCGAGCGCGTGAGGGCGCGCCAACGCATTCTGCCTGTTCGGCGCCAGTACAACAAATGGGTCAACAACCAGACCCTGGAAGACTATGCGCTCCGGTTCACCGCCAAGAGCGCGCGCCGCTTTTCCTCCCGGGCGATTTCCCAGACGGCGATCGGGGCGATCTCCTTTCTGGCTCTGGAGGCGATCGGTGGTGCGATAACCCTGTCCCACGGAACAGCCAACGCGTTTCTCGCCATATTGGTCGGTAGCCTGGTGCTGTTGGTCGTCGGTCTGCCGATCAGCCGCTATGCCATGCGCTACGGCGTCGACATAGACCTGCTCACGCGTGGCGCCGGGTTCGGCTACATTGGTTCGACGGTCACCTCGCTGATCTATGCCAGCTTCACCTTCATTCTTTTTGCGATTGAAGCCTCCATCATGTCGAGCGCGCTGGAATTCGCGTTCGGTGTGCCGCTCTGGCTGGGGTATGTCATCAGCGCGGTTGCGGTCATTCCGCTGGTGACCCACGGCATTACCTGGATCAGCCGCTTTCAGCTCGCAACACAACCCTTCTGGATCATCCTGAACATCCTGCCGTTCGTCTTCATTGCCTTCACCGACTGGCAGGCCGTCGGCGAGTGGTTGACGTTTTCCGGCATCGACCCGGTAACACAGGCGCCGCGTACGACTGCTGGCGGCTGGGACAGCATCAACCTGGTCAGCTTCGGCGCAGCCTCCGCAGTCATTCTGGCGCTGATGGCACAGATCGGTGAACAGGTGGACTTTCTGCGGTTTCTTCCGGCGCAGGATTATGCCCGCCGCCGGCACCGGCTTGCCCTGTTTTTGGCCGGGCCCGGCTGGGTTGTTCTCGGTGCCCCCAAGATGATTGTAGGCTCTTTCCTGGCAGTCCTCGTGTTGTCGCACGGCGTTCCGGTTGACCATGCCGACGAACCCTCGCGAATGTATGCGGTCGCTTTCGGCTACATGATCCCGAACGAATCCGTCGTCCTCTTGCTGATGGCGGCATTCGTGGTGGTGGCGCAGCTCAAGATCAACGTCATGAATGCCTACGCCGGGTCGCTTGCCTGGTCGAATTTCTTCTCGCGCCTTACACACTCCCATCCCGGCCGGGTCGTCTGGCTCGTCTTCAATGTTGGCATCGCTCTGCTGTTGATGGAACTCGGCATCTATCGGTTGCTGGAAGAAACCCTTGGCGTCTTTTCCATCATTGCGATGGCCTGGCTTTCCGCCATTTCGGCTGACCTCTTCATCAACAAGCCGCTCGGGCTGTCGCCTCCGGGAATCGAATTCAAACGCGCGCATCTTTATGACATCAATCCGGTTGGTACCGGCGCAATGCTTCTGGCCGCCGGTCTCGCATTGGCCGCGCACTTCGGCGAGTTCGGAAAGACGGCGGAGGCCCTCGCCACCTTTCTGGCCATGGCCATCGCCTTTGTCGCCGCGCCCCTGATCGCTTATGCGACCAGGGGACGTTTCTACCTGGCTCGCAAGCCGCGCCAGAGCTGGCAGACGAAGGAGCACATCGCCTGTTCGATCTGCGAAAACCCGTTCGAGCCGGAAGACATGGCCTATTGCCCGGCCTATCAGTCGCCGATCTGTTCGCTGTGCTGCTCACTCGATGCCCGCTGCCACGACAGCTGCAAGCCGAAGGCACGTTTGTCCTATCAGGTCGGCACCGTCGCGGGCCGCATTCTGCCGGAAAACGCGATGGCGTTTCTGCAGTCCCGACTGGGGCGCTATGCGTTCATCTCTGTTCTGTCGAATGCTGCAATCGGCCTGATGCTCTGGATCATCTACGCCCAGGCGGAAAACCGTCTGGGAGATCCGACCGGCATCATCGGCCAGACGGTGCTGTTGATTTTCTTTGTTTTTGCCATCGTCGTCGGTATTGCCTGCTGGTTCCTGGTGCTTGCTCACGACACCCGGCGGGTCGCCGAAGAGGAATCCATGCGCCAGAACGCGCTGCTTCAGAAGGAAATCGACGCTCACGGTGTTACCGATGCGGCCCTGCAGAAGGCCAAGGAAGATGCCGAAGCCGCCAACCTCGCCAAGAGCCGCTACGTGGTCGGCCTCAGTCACGAACTCAGAACACCCTTGAACGCGGTCATGGGCTATGCCCAGGTGCTGGAGCGGGACGACAGCGTGCCGACAGCCCGCAGGCCTGCGATCAGCACAATCCGGCGCAGTGCCGAGCATCTGTCAGGGCTGATCGACGGCCTTCTGGATATTTCGCGGATCGAGGCTGGCAGGCTGCAGATCTATTCCAACGAGATCAACATTCACGAGTTTCTGGATCAGATCGTCGACATGTTCCGCATGCAGGCGGCTGCCAAGGGGCTCGGCTTCAACTATGCGCGCGCTCCCAACCTGCCGGTGTTTGTACGAACCGACGAAAAACGTCTGCGACAGATCCTGGTGAACCTCCTGTCGAATGCGATCAAGTTCACCTCTGAGGGCATTGTTTCGTTTTCGGTCAGTTACCGGTCACAGGTGGCCAGCTTTGTCGTGTCGGACAGCGGACCGGGCGTCGCGCTTGACGAACAGGTCAAGATTTTCGAACCATTCGGCCGCAGCAAGACCGCCGACGGGGCGAAGACACCGGGGTTGGGGCTCGGGCTGACCATCACCAAGCTTCTGACGGAAACCATGGGTGGAGCCATCGCGCTGTCCAGCGAACCGGGGAAGGGCGCTTCCTTTGAAGTGCGGCTGATGCTGGCGGCTGTCGACCGGCCTGTCGATACCATCCGCCTGGAAAGACAGGTGCGAGGCTACGAAGGCGAGCGGAAGACGGTTGCCGTGATCGATGACAACCCGGATCACCGAGCGCTTGTCTGCGATATCCTGAAACCGATCGGATTTGCCGTCATCGAGGCGGATACAGGCAGGGCCTGCCTGGAGACGGTCGAGCCGCTGCGGCCGGATCTCTACCTGATCGATATCCTGATGCCGGGAATGAACGGTTGGGAGCTGGCCGAGGACCTGAGGGACAGAGGTGTCAGCGCGCCGATCATCATGCTGTCGGCCAACATCGGTGACAAGGCTTTGCGGCCGGACGGTCCGGCTCACCATTCAGCAACCCTTGCAAAGCCCTTCGGCATCGGCCAGCTTTACGACCTGCTGCAAAAACACATGGGTGTTGTCTGGACCGAACAGCCGGTCGAGCGAAACCAGGAACCTGCCCGAAAGGATCCCTTGAAATCACCCGGTGCCGATCACGTCGCCGATCTCATCTCGCTTGCGGAGATCGGTTATGTGGAAGGCATCGAGGCCAAATTGAACGAACTGGCGAAAACGCCGGAAAATCTGCCCCTGATCGATGCATTGAATGTCCATCTCGCCCGGTTCGATTTCGATGCTTACAAAAACGTCTTGAGTGAATTGGAAACACATGACGGATGATCGTCGCGATACGGTCCTTGTGGTCGACGACAGCCCGGAAACGCTCGGCTTCGTCACCGAAGCCCTGAAAAAGACCGGCGTAGCCGTTCTGGTGGCGACCAGCGGCGAAACCGCTCTCAACATCTGCAACAAGGTGACACCGGATACGATCCTGATGGATGCGATCATGCCCGGCCTCGACGGTTTTGAGACCTGCCGGCAGATCAAGGAAAATCCGGCGCTCCAGCACGTACCGGTGATTTTCATGACCGGGCTGTCCGAAACGGAACATGTGGTAAAGGCGCTGGAATCCGGCGGGGTAGATTTCCTTACCAAGCCGATCGACGTCGACGAACTGAAGGCACGGATCAAGGTGCATCTGAAGAATGCCCGGTCGGTTCAAAGCGCGCATGTGGCGCTGGACGCAGCCGGGCGCCATCTGGTGGCTGTGTCGCAGGAGGGGACAGTGTTGTGGTCGACACCGCAGATCCACAACCTGCTGGCAAAGACAGGGGCTGCCGAAACCAGTCTTTTCCGGCTGGGCCGAGCACTGGGGGACTGGCTGGACGGGCCGAATTCCTCGGGCGAGCGTCGCAAGAGTTTCATGCTCGGCTTATCTGAAAACCTGGCAGTGCAACTTCACCCGCTTGGCCGTGTCGGCCCTGATGAAAACCTGTTCCGTGTCACCGCAGAAGACGAGGCCGGACAGGTCCAGGCGCTGCAAGGCAGCTTTGAACTGACACAGCGCGAGGCGGAAGTCCTGATCTGGATCGCCAAGGGCAAGTCCAACAAGGATATCGGCGAAATTCTGGGTCTGTCACCGCGCACCGTGAACAAGCATCTGGAGCAGATCTTCGTCAAACTTGGTGTTGAGAACAGGGCCTCCGCTGCCGTTCGCGCAGCAGAGGTGATCTACGCGCTTTAGGGCTTCGTGGGAAACGGGTCCCTCGGCTCGATCTGCAATCTGGTTCCGTAATCGCGTTCGATCTGTGAGAATGGCGGGTTTCCGCCATCTGATGCCAAGGTGCCGACCGGCTCGACAAGCACCCGAGCTTGGCCTATGGATGCATTAAGCCGTTGAAGAACACGAATAACCCACCGGCAATGCGAAGAGGAGCCCGGCATGGCTGAGTTTCGGGAAGTGCGTCGGTCATCGCTGTTACCGGACCGCATCGCAGCAGACATCATGGCGAAAATTCAGGATGGTGAACTGAACCCCGGCGATACGTTGCCGACCGAACATGCACTCGCCGGAACCTTTGGCGTCAGCCGCAATGTGGTGCGCGAAGCCATTGCCAGGCTGCGGTCTGATGGCGTCATTGAATCGCGCCAAGGGCGCGGGGCCATCGTCAAGCCTGTTTCAGAGCGTGAAACCTTCCGGGTCGATATCCGCTCACTCGACAAATCCGGCAACCTTGCGGACCTGTTCGAGTTGCGTGGCCTCCTGGAAATCGAAGCTGCGGGACTTGCCGCGATGCGTCGCACAGGGGCAGATCTCAGGGAGATGCGGGCAGCAGTCGCCATTCTGGAAGGGCACAAGCAGTTCGACGAACAGCGGCTGGAAGCCGACGCCGTGTTTCACCGCGCAATCGGCAAGGCGGCCGGCAACTCCTATCTCTTCGGCATCATCTGCTACATCTCCTCCAGGCTGAAGGAAACCACGCGGGTGACATCCGACATCTACGCCAAGGACGACCTGGTGGAGATCACTTTGGGTGAACATTCCAGGGTTCTTGAGGCCATTGAGGCAGGTGACAGGACCGGCGCCCGGGAAGCCATGGCGGCTCATGTTCAGGGCGCTGCGTCCCGTCTCAACGTTCAGGTCAAGCTGGGCGCCAGGGTTTAGCGCCTCCTGCCCATTTGCCTGCAAGTAGATTGTTCGTGCGGTTGATTTCCACGCCCGCAAGCCGACGGTCTCTAGTGGGGGCTTTGGCAGACAGGGCCGTGGCAGCGGATCAGGTTCGGAACAGTCCTGTTCTTTTTAGGAGCCGTTTCAACTTGTTGGAATTGCGCTCTGCTCGCATTGCCTCATAGAGCTGCAGATCGAGTTGATTGTGTCTCCTGACGGTGTCGAGCTGACGGTCTGAAAGCGAAAGCGCAGGATAGCGGCTCGGATTGTCCTGCCGCATTGTCAGGGACAGGTCGGTTTCTTGCGAGATCTTCTCATAGAGATCCGGCATTTCATCGGTAAATCCCATGATATCCACCGAGCGACCTGTCGAAACGGCACGTTTGAAAAGGCTGTCGTGATCGTCGATCGGATCAATTCTGGAGGCAAGGAAGCGGTCTGACAGCTCTTGTCCTACTGCTTTTATTGGCGTTCCACCGAGATATCTGCACATTGTATTGTCGGGAATTGGTAATCGTCCCTGATCAAGGCTTTCGAACGCATCTGCCTCTGCAATTCGTCCGTCTGCGAGAAAATGTCGAATGTGGGAAAGGACATGCTCCACCGGATCACGCAGAACTACGATCGTTAGCGTATCTGTTGGAAGATATCTTCGGACCCAGAAGCCGTAGTGTCCTCGAAACAGGCGATAGTCCGGTTTCTCCTGAAGCTCCTGCAGGGCCTCGTGAAGCGGCGGATAGCGGCCACCATGATAGGAAATCAGCGCTTGAGAGGGAACAACGGCTGCGTCTCCGACAGCCTGTTCCAGCGACAGGCGCAATGACGTGCCGGCTGTTTTCGGGATATGGCAAAAGAAGATCTTTTTATCAAACTTCAAAAACGTCTCCCTGTTCCTGCAGTGTATTAACCGCATTCGCGCAGATCAGCGCAGTCACAGGTGCGCCGGACGATCGTGAAAGTTTGAATATCCTATTGCAAAGCTGACGGTTCTTGAAGGGTGCGTTCTTTGCGGGTCACTAAGCGGATTTGCCTTCTGCTGCCCAGAGTGCACCGCGACGGATGATCTCCGTCACCTGGGGAACCTTCAGGTCATCCAGTTCGTGTCCGATGGAGCAGTAGAACACTCGGCCCTTGTCCCAGCGCCGTTTCCAGACAACGGGAATGACGGTGCCCTCGATCCACCACAGATGATCGCCTGAGAAGGTCGTGGTGGCCAGCACGTCGTTGGAGGGATCGACCAGCATGTAATATTGCTCGGACCTGAGGCGGAAACTCCTGATGCCCTTGACGATCGGATCGTCCGGTTTGCAGATCGTCACGTCGTAGTCGATGTAGTCCTCCCTGGGCTGCAGGTTGTCCGGCCAACCGGGAGGATGGGCGACGAATTGGCCTCCAATCAGGAAGTGGTAGGTCGGCCGGTCGCGGAAAGCATCTCCCATATGTCCGTGCCACCCGGCAATGCCGCAGCCGTTGGCGACGAGCTTCAGGAGCCCGTCCTCCTGCGGCTTGGTCATGTTGCCGAATTCCTGCTGGTGACCCGACCGGGCCGAAGACCAGATAGGTGTGATCAGGTCGACATCGGCAAGGTCTTCCGGGCGTTCCAGCGGTTCCATCGTATCGTAGACGGTAACGCTGAAACCATTGTCGCGAAGCAAGGCCTCATACCAGTCGCTGAAATGGGTTGGTGTGTGGCCTTCCCAGCCACCGACAAACAGAACTGCTTTCATTTCAGACCCTTGTTCACGAAAGAAAGAATGGAAGCCATGTCGCGGTCGTCATATCCGGCTGATCCGGCGGCCTTCAGAACCGCATGATTGAGTTCCGCCTGCGGCATGATCACACCGCAAGTGGATGCAAGCTCCAGCGCCAGCCCGACATCCTTGCGGGCAAGTGCGACCGTGAAGCTGACGTCGTGCGCAGTCTCATCCAGATAAAGCCCCTTGCGATAGGCGAGAACCGGAGCGGCAGCCGCCGAATTTTCCACGACCTCATAGGCTTGTTCTTTTGGGATGCCGGCTGCCGTGGTCAGGGTAAGGGCTTCTGCCAATGTCTGGTTGAGGCCATGAATGAGCATGTTGACGCCGAGTTTCATGGCAGCGCCAGCGCCGGGTTTGCCAAGCCAGACGGTTTTCCGGCCAAGAACCTCGAAGAGGCGGGCCAGATCAGGCACATCAGTTGCTTCTGCTCCTGCCATGATAAGCAGCTTGGCATCCGCCGCCGCTTGTGTGGCTCCGGAAACCGGCGCATCGACGAAGCGTCGGCCTTTCTCCCGTGCCAATAGCGCCAGACGTTCTGCCATGGGTACGGAAATGGTACCCATTTCGGCCAGAACCCGACTGCCCCCTGACGCCTCGAGCAAGCCATCCGGCCCGAGATAGACTGTCTCCGCAGCAGCATCGTCGGCGAGCATGGTGATCACCACATCCGACCGCTCCGCCAGGTCTTTCGGGGTGACTGCCGAAAAGGCGTTGTGGGCGGCGGCGAAGGCCTGTGCAGTTCCAGCTGTCCGGTTCCAGACGCTCACATTCAGACCGGCAGCAGCCAGATTGGCAGCCATGCGCACGCCCATCCGGCCAAGCCCTGCAATTCCGACCTGCATCAGGCGGCCTTGTCCGGCCGAATGCCGGAAATGGCCTGGATGAGATTGTCTTCGGTAACTTCCTCGGAGGTGAAAGTCCGGATGATCTCGCCGCTGTACATGGCGACGATCCGGTCACTTACATGCAGGACCTCCGGCATTTCCGAACTGATCACGATGACCGCATAGCCCTGGCTGGCCAGGTCGCGGATGAGGTTGTGGATCTCGGACTTGCTGCCGACATCGATCCCGCGTGTCGGTTCATCGACGATCAGAACGCTCGGGTGCATCGAAAGCCATTTGCCGATCACGATCTTCTGTTGGTTACCGCCGGAAAGGTTGCCGGCAAGCTGCTTCCAGCCGGGCGTGCGAATGTCGAGCCGGTCCCGGTACTGGTCGAAAATCGAGATCTCCGCGCCTTCGGCAACGAATGGGCCGGCTTTCAAGTCGTCTACTTGAGGCAGGGTCATATTGTCCCGGCAGTTCATGCCCAGAACAAGGCCCTGCGTCTTGCGGTCCTCAGGCACCAGCGAGATACCCTTGGCGATGGCATCGGCCGGTGAGTGAATGGCAGTCTCTTCACCGTTCAGGAATATAGCGCCGCTGCTGGGTTCTCTGAGACCGAACAGCGTTTCGGCGATTTCCGTGCGGCCGGCCCCGACAAGGCCATAAAAGCCGACAACTTCGCCCTTGCGCACTTCGAAGCTGATGTCACGGAAAAGCGAACCACAGGAGAGCCCTCGCACCTCCAGCGCCACATCACCCAGTTCGTGGTGGACGGCGTTGCGTGACAGGTCGAGCTTGCGGCCGATCATCAGCTGCGTGATCTCGTCCTCGCTGGTTTCGGCGGTGTTCAGTGTGCCGCGATACTGTCCGTCCCGCAGCACGCTGATGCGGTCGGTGATCCTGAAGATCTCTTCCATCCGGTGCGAGATGTAGATGATGCCGACGCCTTCGGCTTTCAGGTTGTCGATGACATCGAACAGAACCACCTTTTCCGCATCGGTCAGCGAGGCGGTTGGCTCATCAAAGATGACCGCCTTGGCTTCCACTGTCAGGGCACGCGCAATTTCCACCATCTGCTGGTTTGCGATGGAGAGATCGCCGACACGCGTGCGGGCGTCGAAGCCGACTTTGAGCATCTCCAGAATGCGGTTGGTCTGTTCATGCAGCTTCTGCCAGTCGACCCGGCCGAAGCTCTTTCGCGGCAGTTCGCCGAGATAGATGTTTTCGGCAACCGTCAGTTCCTCGGCGAGGCTCAGTTCCTGATGGATGAAGACGATGCCCTTGCTTTTCGCCTGTAGTGGCGACGTCATGACAACCGGTTGCTCGCTGACGATGATCTTGCCTTCATCAGGCTGATAGATGCCGCCAAGCACTTTCATGAGGGTCGACTTTCCGGCGCCGTTTTCGCCCATCAGGGCATGCACTTCGCCGGGCAGGACGGAAAAGGACACACCGTCGAGCGCGCGCACGCCGGGGAAGGTCTTGACGATGCCTTCCAGGCGCAAGGCTGGGGTGGTGCCGGTCATATTCTCAGCTCCTGTTTGCCTTTCAGGTTCAATTGACGGTCGAGGAACAGGACGGCAATCAGGATCAGGCCGATCACCAGATTGACTGTTTCCGTGTCGGCGCCGATGTGTCCCAGGCCTTTTCGCAGAAGCTGGATGGCCAGAACACCGCCGAGTGTCGAAAGTACGGATCCGGCGCCTCCGGTAAGTTTGGTGCCACCCAGAACCACGGCGGTGATGACCCACAGCTCATAGAGTTCGCCGTCGTTGGGATTGACCGAGCCGGATTCCGAATAGAACACCACGGCAGACAGGGAGGCGAGAAAGCCGATGATCATGAAGTTGATCATCATGTGTGGCCCGACCCGGATACCCGCATTGATGGCCGCAGACCGGTTGTCGCCGATGGCATAGGCGTTGCGCCCGTGGATCGTGCGGTTCATCACGAACCAGATCACGGCGGTCACGACGATCAGGAACCAGGTGGCGGTGTGCAGTCCCAGGAAATGGGCTTCAGCGAAATCAACCAGCGTCCAGTTGAGATGAGATGTGGGCTGTTCGCCATTGTACATGAACACCAGGCCGCGATAGCCGAGCATGGAACCGAGCGTGACGATGAAGGCATCGACACCGGTCTTCCAGACGATCAACCCGTTCAGAGCGCCCAGAACGATCCCTGTCAGCAATGCCAGTCCCCAGGCAATGGGAATGACGCCGTCGCCGAGGCCGGCGAAAACCGGCCAGGTCATGCTGTCGAGCAGGACGACGGCGCTCAGGGCAAAGGTCGCTCCGACGCTGAGGTCGATATTGCCGTTGATCATGATGATCGTCATGCCGACGGCGATGATCCCGATGGGGGCTGACTGCTTGAACAAAAGCAGCATGTTGTCCACGTCCATGAAGGCCTTGTCACTGAGCGACAGGAATTCGCCCGCGACCGAGAAGAAGACCAGCTCGACGAGAATGAAGCCCCAGATCGCGCCACGTTTCAGAAAAGTGCTCAAGGTTCCCGGTTCCATCAATCCCTCCCTCACGCGATCGGCGACCAGAGCTTGCCGCGTTTGGCGGCAATATCCAGCCACACGGCAAGAATGATGATGATCCAGGTCACCACATATTGGACATAGAACTGCAGTCCGACGAGCAAGAGGCCGTTCTGGATAAAGCCGAGGATCAGGACACCGATAACGGTCTTGAAGATCGTGCCGGAGCCGCCCATCAGCGATGCTCCGCCGAGGATGACTGCAGCCAGGACTTCAAGCTCAAGCCCCTGACCAACCGTGTTCTGGCTTCCCAGTGACCGGCTGGCCTGGATGAGACCGGCAGTACCGACGCAAAAAGCAGACATGAGGTAGCAGGTGAAGACGACACGGGCTCTGCGAATGCCCGAGAAGGTTGCGGCGGTGCCGTTGCCTCCAACCGCGTAGACCTTGCGACCGAATGGTGTCTTGGCAAGGACGATCCCCAGAACAGAGGCGACAAGCGCAAACAGCAGGATCGGTACCGGAATGCCGAGGACGGTCGATTGGCCGAACACGCTGAACCAGGTGCCTTCCTTGTCGGCAATATCCATGTTCTTGCCGCCGGAATAGGTGAGGGTCAGTCCGTGGATCGCCGACAACATGCCAAGGGTCACGATCAGGGAATTCAGCTTCAGATATCCGACGAGGAAGCCGATGAAGGCGCCCAGGCACAGTACCATGGCGTACATGGACGGAATGGCGAGCAAAGGCCCCAGCTTGTCGTGCAGATCGAGGACGACGATGGTGGCAAACGACATCATCGACCCGACGGAGAGGTCGAGATTGCCGCTGATGACGACAAAGGTGACGCCGAGAGCCATCACGCCGAGGATTGCAGAGGAGCGGACAACGCCCATGATGTTGTCTGGGTCGAGAAAGCGCTGGTTGGCGATCGTGAAGCCGATCATGAAGACGGCGAAGGCGATCAGGATGCCCTGTTTCGCCAGAAATCCCCCAACGCCCGACAGACTGAAGGGCTTCATGGATTTTTCCTTGGAACTGCCGGGACGGCTGGCAGCCTTGGTTGATATGTCGGACAACAGACCCTCCCTCATCCTGTTGTAAAGTTTCAAACGAGCGTCATGCCACCATCGATCATCACCACCTGACCGGTCATGTAATCGCTTTCTGGTGACGCCAGGAACGTGGTCGTTCCCGTGATGTCGGACGGTGTCGCCACCCGGCCGCGCAGGATCTCGGAGGAAAATTCCTCCATCGCCTGTCCGGGCCGCTCGGCAGCGCCGATATCCAGAAGATCCCGGTCCACCTGTTCCCACATTTCGGTAGCCACGACACCCGGCGCGAAGCCTGTGACGGTGATGTTGTGTCTGGCAAGGTCTCGTGCGCCGGATTGCGTCAGCGAGACCACGGCCCATTTCGAGGCGCAATAGGGCGCGACATTGTCAAACCCCTGTCGACTGGCGATCGACGCGGTGTTGATGATCTTGCCGCCGGTGCCCTGGCCAATCATCTGGCGGGCGGCCTCCTGCATGCCGATCAGGCACCCAAGGCCGTTCACTCCCATGATGAAGTTCCAGTTGTCCTCCGTGACATCGAGAAAGTTCATGGGTTTGTTGACGCCGGCATTGTTGAACTTGACATCCAGCTTGCCGAAAGCCGCGACGGTTTTCGCGATCATGGCACGAACCTGGTCACGATCGGTCACATCGACCTGGGCCCATGTCACCCCGGCGCCGGTTTCGGCAGCACGGTTGCGGTTGGCTTCGGCAACGGCACTTGCCTGTTCGCCGTTGATGTCCGCAAAGCAGACATCCGCTCCCTCGTTGATAAGGGCTTCGCCAATGGCACGTCCGATCCCTCGGGCAGCACCGGTGACGATACAGGAACGCCCGGACACTCGGCCCATGGTTTCCTCCCGGTCAATGTATTGGGAAAAAATGGGGCGCAAGGCTTGGCTCGCGCCCCAGTCGGGCTTGACCTTCAGGCTCAGAAGACAGGCTTGTCGAATTCGGCCATGTTGTCCTGGGTGATCTTCGGCGTGTCGAAGTAATTCAGGAACGGAACATCCTTGCCGGACAGAATGTCGATTGCCGTCTGCAGGGCAGCTTCGGCATCGTCAACGGGCGACTGGTAGATCGAGCCCCAGTATTCACCGCGCTCCATCGCCTCGTAACCGACGGAGAAATTGGTCGCGCCGACGAAGATGATGCCCTCACGTCCGGCGGCCTTGGCGGCATTCAGCGCGCCGACACCCATGTTGTCGTCTCCGGCGTAAACGCCGTCGATGTCGTCATACTTGACCAGGAACGCTTCCATGACCTTCTGGGACTTTTCGCGGTTCCAGTCGCCCGGCTGGGTCTCCACCAGGGTCACATTCGGGCAGACTTCCGGCAGACGGTCTTCGAAGCCCTTGGCGCGCTCGATCGCCGTCGTGTAGCCCGGCTGGCCGGAAATCTGAACGATCTGGGCCTCGTTCTCGATGCCCATGGCCTTGAACTTGTCGCACATGATCTCGGCGGAACGGGAGCCCTGGGTGATGTTGTCCGGACCGGAGAAGGACTTCACGAACTCGAAGCCCTGTTCGGCGATGTTCGAGTTGGTCACAATCACCGGAATGTCGGCCTTGAAGGCCTTGCGGACGGCCGGGATGACGGCTTCACCGTTCGTCGGCCAGATGATGATCGCGTCCACTTCCTGCTGGATCAGGTCTTCCATCTGGGCGATCTGCCGGGCGACGTCGCCGCCGGCGTCCAGAACGACGGTTTCGACATCCGCATTGGCGTCGGCTGCCGCGATAAAGGCTTTTTCATAGGTGGTCTGGTAGCTGTCGACGCCGACGTTGTTCTGCGTGATGCCGATCTTCATCGTTTCTGCACCGGCTGCACCAGACAAGGTCAGGCCTGCGACGGCCGTCGTGGCGACAACCAGCGAACGGAAAGTGTTCATTGTTTCATTTCCTCCCTGAGAGACCATTTCGAATGGTCTGAATTCTGAACCGTGCCTCCTCCTGACACGGATATGCGCCCACCGTGAGCGTCAACAAAAAGCCTGCACGCCTCGGCAGAACGACGCCCCCTCGAAAATATCCAAAATGGATGTTCTTATATCCAAAATGGATTTTTTGGCCGTTTTTCTAATCGGCCACGTCGCTCACGCTTAGGAGGACATTCAATGTCGATCCAAAAAATATCCAAAACGAGGAAACGCAGCAGTGGTTCATCCCGTCCGGAAAACTGGAGCCGAGCGATGAACCAGCAAGAGGGAGAGTTGGTTCGCGAAAAGACTTATCTGACGCAACAGGCCAAGACGGAAATCCTCCAGGTTCTCAGCTTTCTGGAGAACTTTGAAGAAGAGATGGATGGTCTGTTGGAGATATCTGCTCCGAACCCCTATGTCAAAATGTCGACCTATCTGGTGAAAAGGCATCTGGAAGCGAAGGCGGTGACCCCGACCTCGCTCATTGGCGCGTCGGGCGTTCCCTACGCGACAGCCAGCCGCCGCATGCGCGAGATGATCGACAACGGCCTGATCGAGCAAAGACCGAGGACGTCTTCCGGTAGAAGCTATTCCCTCCATCCGAGCGCTGACATGCTGGAGGCGTGGACCCAGTTCAGCAGCCGTGTCCGCAGGATGGCGGCGCAATCGTTCGGGTCTGCCGATCTGCGCTCCGGTACACAGGACTATTATTTCGGCGGGTCTTACCTGGAAGCCCAGACAATCCAGCCGCCCCAGGTCCTGCTTGAACCCTTGAAACTGTCCGGAGATCTTCGTGTCCTGGTTCATGGCGATCCCACCTTCATGGTGATGCATGGTCTGAAGCGCCAGTTCGAGCAGGTGGTCGGGTGTTCCATTCAGCAGCGGGCCTTTTCCATCGACCGGCTTCACGAAGAAGCGGTCAAGAACGCCCACAGGGCGACAAGCCGCTATGACCTGATTGCCCTGGACCTGCCGTGGCTTGGGGAGTTTGCCGAGAACGGGTATCTCCTGCCGTTGGACGAAGTGCTGGATGTCGAGCGGCTTCAGCCGAGCGATTTTCACACCGCCGGCTGGCAGGCAGCTCACTGGGGAGGCAAGCCGTACGGTGTGCCTTCGCAGACCACGCCGGAACTGCTGTTTTACCGGAAGGATCTGCTGGCGGAAGCAGGGCTTGAACCGCCCCTCACGACGGACGCGCTGCTCAAGGCCGCCGCCCGGCTCAACGACCCGGTTCAGGGCAGATACGGAATTGCCTGGAACGCGGCACGCGGGACAGCGCTTGGCCATACATTCATGATGACTTGTGCGGACTTCGGTCAGCCTATTCTCGATTTGCCCAAACAGGCTGGTGGTTATGACGCCTCGCGACTGGCAGACGGCGGCTACCGGCCTGTCATCTATTCCGAACGTGCACTCGATGCTGCCGAATACCTGATGGCGCTGTTGCAATATTCGCCGCCAGATATCCTGTCGATGTCCTGGTACGAGCGCGTCCGTCCGTTCGCCAGCGGACGTGTGGCGATGGCCTACGGCTATACTTTGCTCGCTCCTTACTTCGAACAGAATCCGGCCTGCGCGGCCCATGGCAAGGTCGGCTTCCTGCCGCATCCTTCCGGTCCGAATGCGCAGAATATCGCCCCGGTCGGAGGCTATCTGCTCGGAATTCCGGCCAATATTGCACCGGAACGGCTGGAGGCGGCAGCCGAAGCGCTGATCGTCTTCACGTCGCCTGAAGCGCAAAAGCTCTACGTCGAACACGGCAGCCGCACCAATCCGCGCTATTCGGTTGGCGCAGACCCGGAAGTCCGGCGCCTGTCTCCGATCTTTGAAGCGGTGGACGCCATGTCCTGGCGGGACGAGTTGCAGTTTTGGCCACGACCGCCAATCCCGGAAATCAACGACATCATCCGCATCTGCGGGGAGGAATGCCACGACATGTTGCGTGGCGTGAAGACGCCAAAAGCCGCGTTGCAGATGGCTCAAGATCGTGCCGACCGACTTCTGCGGGAGGCTGGAAAACTTTAATGGGAGGAATTCATGGACCCCAATCGGCTCAAGGGAAAAAACGTTCTGATTACAGGTGCCGCACGCGGCATGGGCGCAACCAACGCCGAGCATTTTGCAGCTCAGGGCGCCAACGTCTGTCTTGGTGATCTGGACCTCGACGAAGCCCAGGCCGTCGCGGAGCGGATCAATGCGGCCGGTAACGGCAAGGCGGTTGCGGTCAAGATGGACGTGACCCGCCGCGAGGACAACGCCGCGGCGGTGGCGGCAACTGTCGAAGCCTTCGGCAGCATCAATGTGGGCCTCTTCAACGCCGGCCTCAACAAGCCCCGTTTCTTCATGGATATCGATGAGGACAACTGGGATCTCATCATGGGCGTCAACACCAAGGCGATGTGGCTGGGCATGCAGGAAACCGCCCGCCAGATGATTGCGCAAGGGCCTCAGGATTTTCCCTACAAGCTGATCAATGTCGGCTCCATCGCGTCGCGCAAGCCTCTGGTGGATGTGACCGTCTATTGCACATCCAAATACGGCTGCCTGGCGTTGACACATTGCGGGGCCGTTGCGCTCGGCGAACACAACATCACCGTCAACGGCTATGCCCCCGGCGTGGTGGTGACACCGCTTTGGGAACAGCTCGACAAGGACCTTGTCGAAATCGGCTTCAAGGAACGGGCAGGACAGGCCTACGAAGACATCGCCAACAACGAACTGGTGATCAAGCGGGTGTCCTATCCGGATGACATCAAGGGCACCGCGTCGTTTCTCGCCAGCCCCGACAGCGACTACATGACGGGCCAGATGATCCACATCGATGGCGGCTGGTGCATCCAGTAACACTCTGAAAAACAATATTCTTTTTTACATGACGGATGTGCGCAGGTGCATCCGAAGGAGAGAGCCATGTCTCGCGCACTGTTACCCAACCTCCTGACGCCGCAGGATCTCGAACCGCATTGGCGCTGGGAGGGGCGTTTGCCCGCCTGGGGGCACACATCCGTCGATTTCGAACGCCGCATCGACCATGATCGGCTGCGGCGGTATCGCCTTGCCAGAACACGGGAGGCGCTGAAGGCCTCTCACGCCGGTACGCTGCTGCTGTTTGACGTCAACAACATCCGCTACGTCTCGGCCACCAAGATCGGCGAATGGGAGCGGGACAAGATGTGCCGCTTCTGCCTGCTGACGGGCGATGATGCCCCTTACGTGTGGGACTTCGGTTCAGCCGCCGTCCACCACAAGAAGTTCTCCGACTGGCTGGTGCCGGATCATTGCCGGGCAGGTGTGGTCGGCATGCGCGGCACCATTCCGCCGGAATTCGGCCTGATGCGCAAATATGCCCGCGAAATTGCCGGGCTGATCCGGGACGCCGGCATGGCGGATATGCCCGTCGGCGTCGACTATGCCGAAACCGCCATGTTCCATGCGCTGCAGGCAGAGGGACTTAACGTGGTCGACGGACAGCAGATCATGCTGGCGGCGCGCGAGATCAAGAACTGGGACGAGATCCAGCTTCTGACGCAGGCGGCCTCCATGGTCGATGGCGTCTATCACATGATCTACGAGGAACTGAAGCCGGGCGTGCGCGAGAACGACATTGTCGCCCTGTCCAACAAGATGCTCTACGAGATGGGATCAGATGATGTCGAGGCGATCAACGCCATTTCCGGCGAGCGCTGCAATCCGCATCCGCACAATTTCACCGACCGCTATTTCCGTCCGGGCGATCAGGCGTTCTTCGACATCCTGCAGTCCTATCAGGGCTATCGGACCTGTTACTACCGCACCTTCAACATCGGCCGGGCAACCCCGGCGCAGCGTGATGCCTACGTCAAGGCGCGCGAATGGATCGATGCCTCCATCGCCATGATCAAACCCGGCGTCTCCACCGACAAGGTGGCGGAAGTCTGGCCCAAGGCGGAGGAGTTCGGCTTCCCCAACGAGGAGACAGCCTTCGGTCTGCAATTCGGCCACGGCCTGGGTCTGGCCCTGCACGAGCGGCCGATCATCTCGCGTGCGGTCTCGCTCGACCATCCGATGGAAATTAAGACGGGCATGGTGTTCGCGCTGGAAACCTACTGCCCGGCCGCTGACGGCTATTCCGCCGCCCGGATCGAGGAGGAAGTCGTGGTGACGGACACAGGCGTTGAGGTCATCAGCCTGTTCCCGGCCGAAGAACTTCCGATCGCCAACCGGTACTGACCTGCCCATCGTGCCCGGCCGCGCGGTGGCCGGGCCCAGTCAAGGGACAACAAGATGAGCGCTGCGAAGAAAAAGAAACACAACACGGAAGAGTATCTGCGCATGTACACGCAGATGGTGCGCATCCGTGCCTTCGAGGACAACGCCAACCAGCTTTACCTGTCGGCGAAGATGCCGGGCCTGACCCACATGTATTCCGGTCAGGAAGCCGTGGCCGTCGGCATTTGCGAAGCGCTGACGCCCGAAGACAAGATCACGTCGACGCACAGGGGGCACGGTCACTGTGTCGCCAAGGGCGCGCATTTCAAGGAAATGTTCTGCGAGCTTCTGGGTAAGGAAGAGGGCTATTGCCGGGGCAAGGGCGGGTCGATGCATATCGCCGACCAGGCCAACGGCAACCTTGGCGCCAACGCCATAGTCGGCGGCTCCATGGGCATTGCCACCGGATCGGCACTCACCGCCAAGCGTCTGGGCACCGGGCACGTCACCGTGTGTTTCTTCGGAGATGGCGCGACGGCACAGGGGCTCTGGTACGAGGTCATGAACATGGCCGCGCTTTGGAAGCTCCCTGTCATCTATGCCTGCGAGAACAACGGCTACAGCGAATACACCAGGACCGAGGAAATCGCGGCGGGTTCGCTGATTGCCCGGGCCGAAGCCTTCGGCATCGAGAGTTTCAAGGTCGATGGCCAGGATGTGCTGGCCGTGAACAAGCTGGCGGGAGAGCTCGCCGCCCGCTGCCGAAAGGGCGAAGGCCCGTTCTTCATCGAACTCGACACCTATCGCTATCACGGCCACCACGTCGGCGACATCAACCGCGACTACTACCGCACCAAGGATGAAGAGACGGAGTGGAAGTCTGCGCGCGACCCGATCACCAACTTCGGCAAGTGGCTGATCGACCAGAAGATCATGACCGCCGACGAACTGGTGGCCATCGACAATGAAATCGCCGCCGATGCCGAAGCTGCCGTCAAATATGCGCTCGACGCGAAATATCCGGATGTGCGGGAAGTGGACATGCATGTCTACGCCGACACGGCCGCCTGAGGAGGGACGCCATGACACGTGAAATCACCCTGTCCAGGGCCGTCAACGAAGCCATCGCGGAAGAAATGCGCCGGGATCCGTCGATCATTCTCCTGGGCGAAGACGTTGCCGAGGCCGGAACGCCGTTCAAGGTGCTGTCCGGCCTGGTGGAGGAGTTCGGAACGGACCGGATCATCGACACGCCGATATCCGAACCCGGCTTCATGGGCATTGCCGTTGGTGCGGCGATGACCGGACTGAGGCCGGTCGTCGACCTGATGTTCGGCGACTTTCTCTATCTGGTCATGGATCAGCTCTGCAATCAGGCCGCCAAGACCCACTATATGTCCGGCGGCAAGCTGAACGTGCCGCTGGTCCTGCGCACCAACATGGGCGCGACCCGGCGCTCCGCCGCCCAGCACAGCCAGTCCCTGCAGGCGCTTGTCGCCCACATTCCGGGGCTCAAGGTCGCCATGCCGTCTTCGGCTTACGAGGCCAAGGGCCTGATGAAGACGGCAATCCGGGACAACAATCCGGTGGTCATCTTCGAAGACAAGCTGATGTACAACGACAAGGCCCCGGTGCCGGAGGAAGAATACCTGATCCCCTTCGGTCAGGCGCACATCAAGCGCGAGGGTCGGGACGTCACGCTGGTGGCGACCTCCTCCATGGTGCAGGTGGCTGAGGAAGCAGCGGAAACGTTGTCCCGCGAGGGCATCAGCGCGGAGATCATCGACCCGCGTACGATCGTGCCGCTGGATGAGGAAACCATCCTGCGTTCAGTCCGCAAGACGTCGCGCGCCATCGTCATCGACGAAGGTCACCAGAGCTACGGCGTGACGGCGGAAATCGCAGCGCGGATCAGCGAGAAAGCTTTCTACCACCTCGACGCGCCGGTCATCCGCATGGGCGCCATGGACGTGCCGGTGCCGTTTTCGCCTGCCCTTGAAGACATCACCGTGCCGAATGCCGCAGGAGTTGCCGACAACGCGCGCAAGATCTGCCGCGGGGAGCTGATCCATGCCGCATGAGGTGATCATGCCCGCGCTCGGCATGGCCCAGGACAGCGGCCAGTTGCTGGCCTGGCACAAGAAACCGGGAGAGGCGGTCGCCGCTGGCGATGTGCTTTTCGAGGTGGAAACCGACAAGGCCGCCATGGAAGTGGAGGCGCAGAAGGAAGGCTATCTGACCGACGTCTCCGTGGAAGCAGGCAGCGATGTTCCGGTTGGACAGGTGATCGCGATGATCTCTGAAACCCCGGAAGGGGCTGGAGAAGCAGGTAATGCGCCTTCATTGGAGAAGACCGCCGATACGGCAGAACCCGCACCGGGCGGCATGGAGGCCGGGGGGGAAGCCCTTCCGGACGGACATCAGGTAATCATGCCGACACTCGGCATGGCTCAGGACACGGGTCTCCTGGTTGCCTGGTGCAAACAGCCCGGAGAAGCCGTTGCGGCTGACGACATTCTCTTCGAAGTGGAAACGGACAAGAGCACGGTTGAGGTCAATGCCGGCCGCGACGGTTTCGTGGCCGCGCTTCTGGCGCAAGCAGGAGAGGAAGTGCCTGTCGGCCAGGCGATCGCGGTGATTTCGGCGCAAAAGCCGGACAAGGCAGTGTCGCGAAAGGCGGCTGGAGCACGAACCTCTGCAGCTGGTGAATCAGCGCCGGAGCGGCAGGAAAAGACGGAACCTGCCAACACGCCTGCACCTTCTCCTGAAAAACGGGTGACGGCCAAGACCGCGCCCGGAGTGGCCGGGAGAGTTCTTGCGTCCCCCAAGGCACGGCGGCTTGCGCAGGAACAAGGGCTGGACCTGCAGCGTTTGGCCGATGCCGGCCATCCCCAGCCGTTTCACGTCAAGGATCTGGAGACCCTCAAGACCCTGCACGCGGAAACGCCGGCGGCAAGTGCCACGGCGCAGCGCTTCGAACTCAGGGCAGAGGTATCGGGTGCCGGATTTGCAGACTTCGTGGCCTGGGCGAAGGACAACGGCGGGCAAGTCGATCAGGCAGCTCTGCTGGCCGGGTTTGCGGCTGCCAGTTTCGGGAACTTTCCCGCCAAAGTCCGCGTTGAGAATATGTGGCAGTCGCAAGCCTACTCCGCTGCTTCGCTCTGGCTTGGTCAGGTCAAACCGGCGGACGATGATCAAGAAGTGGACCTGCTGGTGCGTGACCTGAGAGCAAGCCGCATCTCGACGCTTCAGCTTGATGCAGGCAAATGCCCTGTCATCAGCATCCTGCGCCAGGGGGAGGATCTCGCTCTGGTGCTGGAATGGACCGGTGACCGAGTGACCACGCCTCAGGCGATTGACCTGCTTTCCAATTTCGCGGGTCGGATGGAGCAACCGCTCCGCCACCTGCTTTGAACCGATGGGGACCATTATGGACCATACCGATCTTTACATTAACGGCGCCTGGTGCGCGGGAGCGAGCGGCGAAAGGTTCGACGTTCTGAACCCGGCAACCGAAGAGGTGCTTGCCTCCGTCGCCTCCGCAGACATCAACGACGCGGATGCCGCGCTGGATGCAGCGGAAGCCGCGATGGCAAAATGGGCCGCCAAAACGCCGCGCGAACGTTCGGAAGTTCTGCGCAAGGCGTGGGAATTGATGACGGCGCGGCTGGAAGACTTTGCCCGCATGATCACACTGGAAAACGGCAAGGCGCGCAGTGACGCCATGGGCGAGGCGACCTATGCCGCCGAATTCTTCCGCTGGTTTGCCGAAGAAGCCGTACGCGCCGACGGCCTCATCACCCATGCGCCTGCCTCTGGCGCGCGCATCATCGTGCAGCACAAGCCTGCTGGACTTGCGGTTCTGGTCACGCCCTGGAACTATCCGGCGGCCATGGGCACCCGCAAGATCGCTCCGGCTCTGGCCGCCGGCTGCGGGGTGATCATCAAACCGGCTTCCGAAACACCGCTGACCATGCTGGCGCTCATGCCCCTCTTGGAAGAAGCCGGCGTTCCGGCTGGCCTTGTCAATGTGCTGCCTTCCAAGCGCACCGGCGCGCTTGTCGATCACATGCTGCACGACCCGCGCGTGCGCGTCGTCTCCTTCACCGGTTCCACGGCGGTTGGCCGCAAGCTGCTGCATTCTGCGGCTGATCAGGTCCTCAAACCGGCGATGGAACTTGGCGGCAACGCGCCGCTGATCGTCTTTGACGATGCCGACCTTGATGAGGCGGTGCAGGGCACAATGCTGGCCAAGATGCGTAATCTCGGTGAAGCCTGCACGGCGGCCAATCGGATCTATGTACACGAAGCCGTTGCCGACGACTTTACCCGCCGACTTGTCGAAGCCATGAAAAAACTGAAGGTCGGTGACGGATCTGACCCGGACGTGGACGTCGGCCCGCTGGTCAATGCGGAAACCCGCGACAAGGTTGCGGATTTCGTTCGCGATGCCGTTGAGAAGGGGGCGAAGATCGAAGTCGGTGGCGACCTGCCGGGGGGAAAGGGCTTTTTCTATCCGCCCACGGTTCTGTCGGGTGTGCCCGAGACGGCCGACTGCGTGCACGACGAAATCTTCGGGCCCGTCGCCGCCCTCCAGACCTTCAGCGATCAGGACGACGTGATCCGCAGGGCCAACGACACGGAATACGGTCTGGTTGCCTATGTCTTCACGAAGGACATGAAACGCGGCCTGCAGGTCTGCGAGAAGCTGGACTACGGCATGGTCGGCTTCAACCGCGGCCTCGTCTCCGATCCGGCGGCTCCCTTCGGCGGCACCAAGCAGTCCGGCCTTGGCCGTGAAGGCGGTCATGAAGGCATGCTGGAGTTCATGGAAACCCAGTATATTTCGGCAAGCTGGTAGGAGGTGGAGATGTCCGACGTGATCGCACCGCCTTCGGTCAGGGCGCTGGCCCGGCAGAAGGGCATAGACATAGAGAAACTCGCGCGCGAGATCGGACGCACGTCCATCGCCCGCGAGGATGTGGAAGGCGAAGGCGATACTGGGATGTCGCCTTCGGTCTCAGCTTCTCCAGTTGAAACAGGAGACCGCGGGTACTGGGACGTCGACCACGCGCTTTCCGGCCCCATAACGGAAGAACCGGTTTCAAGGTTCGCGCAGGTTGCCGCGCAGAACATGGCCGCCGCCCAGCGGCTCATTCCCGCCGTCACCCATCACGACCGCGCGGAGATGACCGCCATTGAAGCCCTGCGCAAGGAATTGCGGACGGAAGCCGGCGAGCGCGGCGTGAAGCTGACGGCGCTGGCTTTCCATGCCAAAGCCTTGTCGAAGGCCTTGCGGGAGTTCCCGAAGTTCAACGCTTCTCTCAGCTCGGACGGCAAGGCACTGTTCCTGAAGGACTACGTGCACCTTGGCATCGCGGTCGACACCGCCCACGGCCTGATGGTGCCCGCGATCCGGGACGTTGACCGGAAAGGCCTCTGGCAGATCGCGGCGGAAATCGCCGACCTTGCCTCCAGAGCACAAGAGCGCAAGGTGCGCCCTGATGAAATGGGCGGTGCGTCCATGACCATCACCAACCTCGGCGGGATCGGCGGCACCGCCTTCACACCCATCGTCAACCCACCCGAAGTCGCCATACTCGGCATCACTCGCACCGAAGTGGCCCCCGTCTGGGACGGGGAGGCTTTCCAACCCGTCCAGATGGTGCCCCTCGATCTCAGCTACGACCACAGGGTCATCAACGGCGCCGACGCCGCGCGCTTCCTGAGCTATTACGCGGGTCTTTTGAAAGAGCCTCGGCGGATGTTGATCTGACGGGCTGTCTGCTGGATTTACCTCACTGCAAGATTGAGGTTCCCGGAATGTGTGTAGCTGCCTGGGAGCTTGTGGACGCTATGCGGTCCTTGAAAAACCTGAGGAATAGCCGGAACGACGGTATCTCTGTTCTCCACGAAGTTACCGAAATCGCGTTTCCGACTGTCCAGCTGCGCTTCGAACAGATTTGGAGCCTTGTCCCGCGTGTGCCTCTCCGGGGGTGGTGAATGAGCCGCTTGAACAGCGGACAACCTCTTCAGCACCAGCTCAAGGGCAGGGACTGATTCCGAACGACAGCAGGAAACGGTCGATCGCTCTTGATATGGCCTCGGACGGATCGTCCGGGCAGGGGGTTCGGTAGATGTGCTGTCGGATGCCGATGTAGACGATGCCGCCGTGCAGGTTCCAGATATCTTCCATGACCGGTGTGACGCCGGAGCTGGCCTCGTGCTCGATCTCGCCCAGGAGCGGCAGCAGGATGACGTCACCCAGATGTTTGAGATAGCGTCGGTTGAGTTCTGCGCCATAAAGGCCGGAAAACATGAAAATCCGCATCCACTCGTACTGGAAGATGAGTGTGCTGTATTCGGTGTAGAAATCGAGCAGGCGACGACGCAGCGGCACTTCCCGGTCGGTCAGCCGTTCCGGCCAGTCGGGAGAAAGACGTCCGAGGTACACCTTTTCGTAGACCGCCTCTATGAGGTCGTCCTTGGTGGCGAAATAGTTGAAAAGCAGCGATTGCGTGACGCCGATACGCTTGGCGAGATCGCGGGTGTTGCCGTCAAGGCCGACCTCGGCGAAGAAGGCGACGGCACCTTCAACGATCTGCTGGCGGCGTTCGGAAGGGGGCAGCCTGCGACGGCTGGAAGTGTCCCCCGTTTCGGCGACATCGGTCATTCCATTCATGTTCCTTTTCCTGCCTCCCTCATACGGCACGCAATAATCTACTTGCAATCTTCCGATTTTTATAGATCATCTGATCAATAAAGTTGAGCAGATGCTCAATAAGCGATGCTGGAGGGCGTCGCGATGAAATCGGGAGGGAGACGCCATGAAGGCATCGGCGGGCGGTTATGCCCGGGCATCCAGTTTGCGCAACGCGCTGGAAATGCTGGCCGCGAGCGACGGCAACGGCCGCGTGCTTGCAGGTGGCCAGAGCCTGGTTGCGGCCTTGAACCTGCGTCTCTCCGCAGGCGACGTTCTGATCGACATTTCCCGCCTGAGCGAGCTTTCCGGGGTAACCGAAACGCAGGATGGTCTGCGGATCGGCGCGCTGACATCGCATGCGGAGATTGGTCGTAACCCGCTGATCCGGCAGTCTGCTCCGCTTCTTTCACAGGCGGTGGAATTCATCGCCCATGCTGCGATCCGCAACCGCGGCACGATCGGTGGTGCGCTGGCTCATGCCGATCCGGCTGCGGAGTTTCCAGCCTGCGTTCTGGCCCTTGGCGCCACGCTACATGTGGAGGGCCTCAACGGCTCGCGGGACATACCGGTGGAAGATTTCTTTCAGGACATTTTCGAAACGGCCATCGAGGAGGGGGAAATCCTGACCGGCCTCTCGGTCCCGAAGGCAGAGCCCGGCGAAAAGCAGGTCATCGTAGAGGTTGCCAGGAGATCCGGCGACTATGCCCTTGCCGGGGTGTGCCTCGTCACGCGCGCCGATGGACACCGGCTGTCGCTTTTTTCCGTCGGGCCCAAGCCGGTCCTTGCCGAAGGGGCCATGGCCGCTCTCGACCAGGGCAACATTGATGGCGCCGTTCAGGCTCTGCAGGCGGAAATCGACCCACCGTCGGACACCCAGGCAAGTGCCGCTTACCGTCGCCACCTTGCCGGTGTCCTCTTACGCCGCGCCGCCGCCAGGATCGAGGGAGGAAACGCATGACGGAGATGTTCCGCGACAAGATCGACATCAGCCTGACCGTGAACGGGGAGCCCGTCGAGGCGCGTGTTCCGGCAGGTCAGCATCTCGTTGATTTCCTGCGCGGCGAGCTTGGCCTTACCGGCGCCCATGCAAGCTGCGAACACGGTGTCTGCGGTGCCTGTACGCTGAAGGTCGATGGCAAAGCCGTGCGGGGCTGCCTGATGCTGGCCGCCCAGGCGGACGGTGCCGACGTCTGGACAGTGGAAGGCCTGTCTGACCTGGGCGCGATTAAGGATCTTCAGGACGTCTTTGTCGAGCGCAATGCGCTCCAGTGCGGCTTCTGCACGCCCGGTATGCTGGTTGCCATTAACGAGCTGCTGGAGGCCGGCGGCACGCCGTCGCGTGATCAGATCCGCGAACATCTGTCGGGCAATTACTGCCGCTGCACCGGCTACGAAGCCATCGTGGATGCGGTTGAAACGGTAGCGCGTGTCCGCGCACAGAAGGGGGCCGCATGACCATTCAATTCGGTAATCCGGACCGGCCCAATTCCTATATCGGCAAGACGGTCCCCCGGCCCAACGCCCGGCGTCTGGTCCAGGGGCGCGGCGTCTATGTGGACGACATCGTGCTGCCGCGCATGGTTCATGTCGCTTTTGTGCGTTCGCCCTTCGCGCACGCGAAGATCAACCGTATCGACGCCGAGGATGCAAAATCGGTGAAGGGTGTGCTCCGGGTCTTCACGGGCCAGGACATTGCCGAGGTCTGCAAGCCATGGGTTGCTGTGCTCGCCCATCTGAAAGGCCTGAAATCGCCGCCGGAACACGCGATTGCCGTTGACCGAGCCTGCTGGGTCGGCGAACCGGTGGCAGCCGTAGTCGCGACCTCTCGCGCTGCTGCCGAGGATGGCGCGGCTCTTGTCGATGTTGACTACGAGCAACTGGACGTCGTCACCGACATGATGACCGCGCTCGATCCTGAAACGCCGGTGCTGCATCCGGAAATGGGTGACAACCTCGCCTTCCGGCGCCTGCACGAACAGGGGGACGTGGACGAAACCTTCCGGACCGCGCACAAGGTCGTCTCGGCGCGCTTCGTCACCGGACGGCACACGGGCGTGACGCTGGAGCCGCGCTCGATCCTGGTCGACTGGAACCCGGCCGAGGAACAGATGACCGCCTGGCATGCGACGCAGGCGCCCCACATGATCCAGACAGTTCTGGCCACTCATCTCGACCTGCCGGAAAGCCGGGTCCGGGTCATCTGCGAGGACGTCGGCGGCTCATACGGCATCAAGGTGCATGTCTATCCGGACGAAATGGCGACGGCGGCAATCGCCAAGATCATGAAACGGCCGGTGAAATTCATTGCCGACCGGCTGGAAAGTTTCTCCAGCGACATCCACGCCCGCGATCATCAGATCGAGGCGAAGATTGCAGTTGGAGAAGACGGCCGGATCCTCGCCATGGATGTCGATGACTGGACGGCGATCGGCCCATATTCGGTCTATCCGCGCACCTCCGCCATCGAAGGCAACCAGGTGGTGAACCTCTGCGGTGGCCCCTATGACTTCCAGAATTACCGGGCCAGGACCACGGTCGTCTTCCAGAACAAGACGCCGACCTGCCAGTACCGGGCAGTCGGCCATCCGATCGCGGTCGCGATCACCGAAGGCCTGGTGGATATGGCGGCCGCCGAAATCGGCATGGACCCGGTCGAGATCCGCCGGCGCAACATGTTCAGGGATGATGCCTATCCGGTGACGTCTCCCGCGAACATGCGTTTCGAGGGGCTGTCGCATCATGCCTCCATGGACAAGCTTCTGGAGCTGATGGATTACGACGGCTTGCGAGCCGAACAGGCAGAGCTCCGCAAGAAGGGCATCTACAGGGGCATCGGCATTGCAAGCTTCATCGAGCTGACCAATCCTTCGCCTTTCATGTACGGTATCGGCGGCGCGCGCATTTCGGCACAAGACGGTTGCACGGTGCGGATGGATCCGGACGGATCGATCGTTGCGCTGTCCGGTGTAACCGAACAGGGGCAGGGCACCGAGGCGATGCTGAGCCAGGTGGTTGCCGAGGGTCTTGGCGTGTCCCCTGCGCGTGTGCGGGTCATTACCGGTGATACACAAGTGACGCCCTATGGTGGCGGCACCTGGGCGTCGCGCGGGGCAGGCATAGGCGGCGAGGCTGCGCTGCAGGCGGCGCGGGCGCTTCGCGATTCCATCCTTGAAGTGGCCGCTTCCATGCTCCAGGCCGATCAGGCGCAGCTCGACATCCGCGACGGCGCTGTGGTCGACAGCACCTCGGGCGAAGCCCGCATGCCGCTCGAGGAGCTCGGCAGGATCGTCTACTTCCGCGGCGACACATTGCCGAAGGGCCTGCCGCGTGAACTCGTCCAGACACGGCACTTCATCACGTCCGAATATCCCTTTGCCTTCACCAACGGCGTCCAGGCCTCCTACCTCGAGGTCGATACGGAGACCGGCATCGTGAAGCTGCTGAAGCATTGGTGCGTCGAGGATTGCGGGCGGGTGATCAACCCGCTTCTCGTGGACGAGCAGATCCGGGGTGGCATCGTTCAGGGACTGGGCGGAGCGCTCTTTGAGGAAATCCACTATGACGCGGAAGGCCAGCTCCTGAACGGCTCGATGGCAGACTACCTCGTGCCGATGGCAGCTGAAATGCCCGACATGATCATCGGTCACGTTGAAACGCCGACGGGGGAGAGTTTGCTCGGGGCCAAGGGCGCGGGCGAGGCGGGCACTGCCGGGTCTCCGGCCGCCGTCATGAATGCGATCAACGATGCCCTGCGGCCCATGGGCGCGCAAGTGACAGAAATGCCGTTCACGCCTGAACGGATCGTGAGAGCACTTGGAACCTTGAATGACTGAACCAGAGGAGCCTGGGAGGATAAGGCTCCGAATGCAGGGAGGAAAATCATGAAGTTCGTAACATTGGCAACCGCAACGGCCATGCTGGCCAGTTCTGCCGGCCTCGCCGCCGCGCAACAGGCGATCACGGTCAACATCGGTTCGTCGCATCCGGAACAGAACATCTGGGTCTATGCGATGAAGAACACCTTCCAGCCGGAAGTGAACCGGATCCTGGAAGCCGCCGGCGAATACAAGGTCGACTGGGTGGAGTCCTATGCCGGCACGCTCTACAAATTCACCGACACGCGTGAAGCCGTCATGGACGGTATCGTCGATGTGGGCATGGTCGGCACCGTCTGGGAAGGTGCGAACATGCCGCTCCAGAACGTGACCTACTTCACGCCGTTTGCCACGGAAGACCACAAGATGATCATCGAGATCTTCGATGATCTTTCGGCAAACCTGCCGGAGCTGCGTGACAGCTGGGCGGAAAACGGCATGGTTCATCTGTCATCGCTCATCACCGACAGCTACGACATCTATGCCACCTTCCCGGTCAACTCCATGAAGGATCTTGAAAACCGCAAGCTCAACGCCCCGGGAACCTCGGCCAACTGGTTGCGCGGGACGGGGGCAACGCCGGTCGATGGTGCACTGACGACCTATTACACCAACATCCAGACCGGCGTGACCGAAGGTACGCTGTCCTTCGCGTCGGGCATTCTGCCGACCCGCGTCTATGAAGTCGCGCCGGAACTCACCCGCGTGGGCATCGGCTCGATGTATTTCGGCGGCATCGCGGCCAACAAGGACTTCTTCGACGGTCTGCCGGAACCGGTCCAGGCCGCCTTCCGGGAAGCTGCGAAGGCAACTTCCGCGGCACACGGTCAATATGTCGAGGATCTTGCCACGCGAGCACTCAAGGAAATGCAGGAAGCGGGTCTGACGATCCACGAACTGCCGGAAGCTGAAAAAACCGCCTGGGTGAACGGACTGCCGAATATCGTGGAACCGTGGCTGGAACAGACCGGCGATGCCGGCCGTGTCGTGCTGAAGGCCTATTTCGACGCCCTGCGCGCACGCGGTGCGGAACCGCTGAGGTCCTGGGACGAAGGGCTCTGAGAGCGGCCTTGCCTCACACCTCTCCCGCCCGGCATCTTGTCCGGGCGGGTTAATTGAGAGCGAACTGGACGTAACGATGACGGATGAGACCAGAACCGAGGCCGACGACGCCTATGTCCCGGCTTTCTCGGAAGCGCCTTTCGGCGCAATGCTCGGCGGCACGGCCGCCATCATGTCATCGGTCGGTACACTTTCCATCGGCGCGCTCATGATACTGATCGTCGCTGATGTCCTTGGTCGAAATTTCTTCAACGCGCCGATTACCGGCGTTGCGGAAATCGCTGCGCGCACCGTTGTTGCCATCGTCTTCCTGCAGGTTGCCGCTGCCATCCTGCAGAAGCGCCTGACCCGGGCCGATTTTCTCGTCCGGCGTCTTGAAAGCGTGTCGCCGAAAGGTGTCTGCCTGATCGAGGCCCTGTTCTCCCTCTGCGGCGTCATCGTGTTCGGTCTCATTCTCTGGGCTTCCTGGCCGAAATTCGCCAGTGCCTGGGCGACGTCCGAATTTTTCGGCGTCCAGGGCGTCTTCACCATTCCGACCTGGCCCTTCCGGGGCATAACGGTCCTGGGCTCGGCGGTGGCTGTTCTGGCCGCGTTTTACCGGGCAAACACAGAAATTCGCATGTTCCGGAGCTTTTCATGACGACGTTGACCATTGGCTTCCTGCTTGTCGGCGCGTTGATCGTTCTGGTTCTGCTCGGCATGCAAATAGCCTATGCGCTGTTCCTGGTGGCCTTTGCCGGGATCTGGATCATCCGCGACAACATCGACCTTGCCTTCAGGATGCTGGAGCTGACCGTCTACAGCGGCATTGCCGATTATCTGTTTGCGACCATTCCCCTCTTCGTCCTGATGGGGCTGCTGGTGAGCGTTTCCAACGTCGGGCGGGACACCTTCGAAGTTGCAGAGGAACTGCTGCGCCGGGTCATCTGCGGGCTCGGGGTCGCGACTGTCGCGGCCAACACGATCTTCGCTGCGGTCACCGGCGTCTCCATCGCCTCGGCGGCGGTATTCACGCGCGTCGCAGTCCCTGAAATGGAGCGTCACGGGTATCGCCCGGCCTTTGCTGCCGGTACCGTCGCGGGCTCATCGGTACTCGGTATGCTGATCCCGCCGAGCTTGCTCCTCATTATTTACGGGGTTCTGGCAGAAGTCTCCATCGGTGGCATGTTCATCGCCGGCATCGTGCCGGGCCTGATGCTTGCCGGTGGCTTCGTGACAATGCTCGTTGCCGTGACCGTCCTGTTCCCGGGTTTCGTTCTCACCGATCCGGCTGCTGCGAAGGAGCGCCGGCGCGACAGCGCCATCGAACCGATGCCGCTTGGCCGGATGATCGCCAAGCTGGTGCCGATCATCCTGCTCGTGGTTCTGGTGCTCGGCGGACTTTATTCGGGATATTTCACACCAACAGAGGCTGGTGGTGTCGGCGCCTTCGGTGCGCTGCTGGTTGCGCTTTCACGCCGTTCCCTCAACCGCCATAACCTGTGGCGGGTGATGAAGCAGACCGGCGTGATCTCTGTATCGATCCTGCTGCTGCTTATCGCTGCCAGTTACTATTCGCGCATGTTGTCGATCGCCGGCCTTCCCAACGCTATTGCAAGCCTCGTCAACGAAACCGGCCTCGGCCCGATGGGCTTCATGGTTCTGTGCTCGGCGCTCATTCTCGTCATGGGCATGATCCTCGACAGCACGTCGATCCTCCTGATCATGGTGCCGATCGCAGCGCCCATCGCGCAGCACATGGGTATAGACCTCAGCCAGTTCGGCATCGTCATCGTGATCGCCGTTGAAATCGGCCTCCTGACGCCGCCCTTCGGCATCTCGGTGTTCACGGTGCACAATACGCTCAACGATCCGGACGTTTCCGTCGAACAGATCTTCGCGGGCACGATGCCTTTCATCGCGGTCATGCTGCTGGTTTTGCTGCTCGTTATTCTTCTGCCAGGCATTGCCACCTTGTTCTTGTGATGGAAAAAACAATGCGAGGATCTTCCGTTTGTCCAGGCAAAGCCTTCTTTCTCGGCCCTGAGACCGAACGATCTCGTTGGTGACGCCTTTTTGACAAGACACATTGATGAGGCGGTGCAGCCTACCGGCTGGTGATCCTTTGGAGGATGGTCAAGACACGTCCTCTATTCTGCTTACGCCATGCGGGGCGCAAAGTTCGGCAAGTACCGTGTGGATACGCGCTATGATTTCAGCCCGCGGCGATACGATCCGCTCAACGATGCCGATTTGCCTTGTCACTTGCGGATTGCCGAAAGGGAGTTTTGTCAGCCGCTGGTGATCCGGTTCCTGCAAGGCGACATGCGGTACAACGGAAACTCCCATGCCTTGCCGGACACATGTGACGATGGACCCGATCGTGTCGATCTCGGCAATGTCGTTGGTAGCGATCCCCATGCGAGAGATCTCCGTGTCGATAAGGTTGGCAAGCGGCACGGCGCTGCGAAATCGAATGAACGGACAGGTGGCAAGCAGGTCGGCGGGGTCGGTGGATTTTGTGTCTTCCGGTGCGATCAGCCAGAGCGGCTCACGAAGGAAGGGGCTCCAGCGCAAGGCGGGCGGAATACCGACATGCTCCGCAACCACTGCAGCATCGAGCCGACCGGAAGCCACATCGGCAATCAGGGTTGAAGACAGCGAAACTCTCAGATTGGTTTTCAGATCGGGATACTGGTTTCGCATCTGGACAATGGCTCTCGGCAGCAGATTGAGTGCACTGGAACGAACAGAGCCCAGCATGAGGGTGCCGGCGAGCTTGTCTCCCCGCAGATTTGCCTTGGTATCGTCTTCGAGACGTAACATCTCCTGAGCCATTTCAAGGACTTGAAGTCCCTGCGAGGTCAACTTCGGAGGACGGGACGACCGTTCGAACAGGATGATGTTCAGTTCGACTTCCAGCGCCTGGATCTGTTGACTGACTGCCGATGGCGTCAGGTTTACGATCTCCGCCGCCTTGGTGAAGGTGCCATGGGTTGCGATAGCGACCAGGGTCTTGAGTTGACGGGTGTCCATACCTTCATCCAGTTTTTCTTAATATAAGAACCAGATTAATTCGCTTTTGTTAAGTCATTCTATCCGTTACCCAAGATGGCGGAGGAATTCAACCGTGCAAGCTGGGAGGCGGACGCGGTCACTCATCCCCTATCAAAGAACAATCACTTTCCGCTTGCGGAGAGCAGAGAGACGTACGCATGAGCAAGAAAATCCTTGTGACCGGCCCCGACCTCGACCCAAGTGCTGTCGCGCTTGTGAAAGACCACGGATACGAAACCGTTCATACCCCGGCCTATGCAGACAGTGATGTGATCTCCAGGCTGCTGGTCGAGACCGGGGCGGAAGGGATTGTCTCGCGGATGGGCCGACTGGATGCCGACGTCCTGGCAAAGGCTCCAAAGCTGCGCGTCATTTCAAAGCATGGTGTTGGCGTTGACAACATCGATCTCCAGGCAGCCGCATCCCGCGGCATTCCGGTACTTGTTGCAACGGGCGCGAACGCAGTTTCAGTCGCCGAACATGCGATTGCACTCATGCTTGCCACCGTGAAGCGCATCCTGCCGCTTGACGCAGGGCTTCGTGCCGGCCGCTGGGAAAAGGCAGGTTTTCTTGGCCGCGAGCTGGCAGGAAGCCGACTGGGCCTGTTGGGGATGGGGTCTATTGCACAGGCGACAGGCCGAATTGCCAAGGGCATTGGCCTGAACCTGATCGGCTACGATCCCTATGCCGACAACGACGTATTCGAAAGACTGGGCGTAAAACGCTGCAGCTCGCTCGAAGAGCTGCTGGAACAATCCGATGTCCTCAGCCTTCATTGTCCGCTGACCGATCAGACACGCCAGATCCTGAACGCCGAAGCCATCGCGCGCATGCCGGAAGGCAGCTACGTGATCAACACGGCGCGTGGTGGGCTGATTGACGAAGACGCGCTGCTCGCTGCAATTCAATCAGGTCATCTTGCAGGCGCGGGACTTGACACTTTTGCCGTGGAACCACCCCAGGCGAACCATCCGTTCTTCAGTGAAAACCGCATCGTTGTCACTCCGCATATCGGCGGCGTCACGCGCGAAGCCGGCGCACGTGTCGGAGTGGAAGCCGTGCGCGGCATCTTCCAGGTTCTGGATGGCCAGCCTGTCGCCCGCGAACGCATAGCAAATCGTGCACTTCTGGCCGACGCCGGTGCCATGTACGCCAAAGCAGGAGAATGAACATGTCGGTTGGCTTTCGTATTTGCAGCCGAAAACAAGCTGCGCCGCTGGAACTCGTTGCTGAATTTGCCAAGCTTCCGGTTGCCAATGTCTCCGACTGCATGGGACGCCTCGCAGCCGCCGGTCCGCGTCTGCGGCCGATGCATGCCTCCGGTGGCCTGGCCGGCGTGGCGCTGACCGTCAAGAGCCGTCCGGGTGACAACCTGATGCTGCACAAGGCGATCGACCTGGCCAAACCCGGTGATGTGATCGTTGTCGATGCCGGTGGGGATCTTTCCAATGCGCTCATGGGTGAGCTGATGCTTGCCTACGCCGTCAAGCGAGGGGTTGCGGGCTTCGTCTTGAATGGCGCAATCCGCGATGTCGATGCCTTTCTCAAGACCAACCTGCCGACTTTCGCCGCGGGGGTCACCCATCGCGGCCCTTACAAGGACGGCCCGGGTGAAATCAATGTTCCGATCAGTCTGGACGGAATGGTGATCGAGCCAGGTGACATCGTGCTGGGCGATTGCGATGGCGTGCTCGCGGTTCCACTGGATGGGGCCGAGAAAATTCTTCGCCAGACCCTGGCGAAACAGGATGCCGAAGAACGGCAGATGAAGGCAATCGCTGAAGGCAAGAACGATCGCAGCTGGGTGGACGCAGCCCTCAAGGAACGTGGTTGCGAATTTCCGGATTACTGAACAGTCTCAACAAAGGGAGGAGACAAATGCTTACTTACCTGAAGGCTTCTGCAATTGCAGGTGCGCTGGTTATGGTCGCTGGGGCTGCCATGGCCGACTATCCCGAAAAACCCATTGAGGTCATTGTCGGATATTCCGCAGGCGGCGGCACGGACGTTATGGCTCGCACCGCTGCACCGTTCATCGAAAAATATCTGGGCGAAGGGGCAAGCCTCGTCGTCAAGAACATGCCGGGTGCTAGTGGGCAGATCGGCATTACGGAAACGGCGAGATCTTCTCCGGATGGCTACACGCTCGGCACCTTCAACCTTCCGGGCATGATGGCGCGCACGATTGATCGTGAAGCGGAATATGATGCCGACAGCTTCACCTATCTCGCCAATGTGGTGAACGATCCCAACGTGATCGTCACCTCCAAGGCGAGCGGTCTCGACACGCTCGACAAGCTGATCGCGGAAGCCAAGGCCAATCCCGGGGCCATCACCGTCGGGATGTCCAGCCTCGGAGGCGATGATCACTTCGCGCTGATCAAGCTTGAAGGCCTGACCGAAACCGAGTTCACCATCGTACCGTTCAAGGGCTCCGCCCCGGCGCGAACCGCACTCATGGGCGGACACGTGGCGATGGGGATCCTCAACATTTCCGAGGTGGCCGAGTTTCAGGAAGAACTGAATGTACTTGGCGTTGCGACGCCGGAGCGCTCTGACTTTGCGCCAGACCTGCCAACCTTCAAGGAGCAGGGACTGGACCTGATAAACGGGTCCATGCGGGGGGTCGTCGCGCCTGCCGGCCTGCCTGAGGATGTACAGGCTAAGCTTCTTGCCGCATTCGAACAGCTTGCCTCTGATCCGGAGTTCCTCAAAGCCATGAAGGAAACCGCAAATCCGGTCGAAGTGGTAACCGGGGACGATTTCAAGGCATTGACCGAGGATCTGCATACCCTTGCAAAGCAGGTCTGGGATACGACTCCCTGGAACTGATGCGCGTTGCGCGGGGCACGCCCCCGCGCGGCCTCTCTTACTCAGATAAAGCCAGTGCCATGTCCGACCATCGTACACACCGCCTTCTCCGGCCCGAGACACTGACCGCTCTTGGCATCGCCGCGGCCGCGTTTGCTTTTCTCTACCCGACCTCGACATTGAGGCCGATATCTGCCCTGCTGCCAGCCGTGATGCTGGTCGGGCTGATCATCCTCTCGCTACTGCTTCTGATCGCCGATCAACGCAAGGCGTCGGCTGGTGAAGAAACCGAGCCCATGAGCAAGTCACCCAGCCGGGTCGCAGGTGCCTTTCTGCTGATCCTTGGCTACGCATTGGCCACCGACCTGATCGGCTTTTACCCGAGCACAGCCATAACCATTCCGCTCGTTGCCTGGCTCTTCGGCTATCGCAACCCACTTGGACTTGCAGTGGCAACCCTGGTCGTTGTCGGAGCCATCTGGCTGATCTTCGATTACGGAATGTCGCAAGACTTTCCGGCAGGACGCCTCTGGCAGGAGTGATCTCAATGTACTCCGATCTTCTCAGCGCACTTCCCGAAGTTTTCGGGCTGGCCAACTTTGCCGCTGTCGTCATCGGCGTGATTGCGGGCATCGTTGTCGGTGCAATGCCCGGCCTTAGCGCCACAATGGCCATCTCCGTGCTTGTGCCATTCACGTTCGGTCTCGAACCTCTGGTCGCGCTCGGTCTGATGGCCGGCATCTACAACGGTGCAATGTATGGCGGTGCCATCCCCGCAGTTCTTCTGCGCATTCCCGGCACCCCGGCAGCCGTTGCCACAACGTTCGACGGTTATCCGATGGCGCAAAAGGGCGAGGGCGGATTTGCGCTGCAAGTGGCCGTCGTCTCATCTTCGATCGGTGGCATCGCAAGTGCCTTTGCCCTGATGCTGCTCGCGCCTCCGCTCTCCAAGGTCACGCTCCTGTTTGGTCCTTCGGAAGTGTTCTGGGTTGCCGTGTTCGGCCTTGCCAGCATCATCTTCCTGCTGGGAGGCAACCCGGTAAAAGGGCTGATCAGCGCCTGTTTCGGTGTCTTCGTCTCAGTGGTGGGGTCGGACCCGATCTATGGAAATGATCGCTACACTTTCGGACAGCTGGAGCTTCTGGATGGCGTCAATATCGTCATTCTGCTGGTCGGCCTCTACGCACTGCCTCCGGTCATCGATCTGCTCGAAACGCCTTTGAAAACGGACGGCGTCAACAGTTCCAAACTGGGAACGGAGCCGATCTGGCGTGCGCTGCCTCGCATGTACCGCTTCTGGAAGACATGGATCCGTTCATCCATCATCGGGATCTGGATCGGAATTCTTCCGGGAGCCGGCGGTTCGATGGCTGCTTTCATGTCTTATAACGAAGCTCGCCGGGCCTCGAAAACACCGGATACCTGGGGCAATGGTGAACCCGAAGGCGTTGCGGCCGCGGAAACGGCAAACAATGCGGACACCGCTTCCGCGCTGATCCCGGCCCTGACACTTGGCATCCCGGGAACCGCTGTCGCTGCGGTCATGCTGGGTGGGTTGCTGGTGCATGGTCTGCAGCCGGGGCCCATGCTGTTCCGGGACAATCCGGACGTGGTGTTCGGCTTCATGTGGCAGTTCCTGTTCGGCGCGATCCTTCTGGTGCTGCTTGGCGGGGCACTGGCAACGAACAGTTTTGCGCGCCTTTTAAATCTCCCGCGTCCTCTCCTGGGGTCGGTCATCATCGTCTTGATGCTGATCGGGGTCTATTCGATCCACGGACGGATGTTCGATGTCTATCTGATGCTCGGCTTCGGTGCGATCGGCTGGGTAATGGACAAGCTCAAGTTCCCTCTGCCACCGGTTGTCCTAGGTCTTATCCTGGGTGGGTTTGCCGAGGAAAACCTTCGTCTTGCCTTGCGGATCGGACGCGGCGACTGGCTGGTCCTGTTCTCGAACACGACCAGCCTGGTTCTGGTCGCCCTGACGGTCGCGGTTGTCGTCGGTCCGATGATCAAGCGGCGGTTTCAGGCCGCCAAAAGGGAAGAGGCTACCAGCTGACAAGACCTTGAGTGTTTGACGGGAAACTTGCCTGAAAATTCAGGACCCCGGTGCAGAGCGATGAGTTCGCATCGGGGTTTTCTGCCGGTTCCATTCCTTTCCGTGAAATCCGTGTGCTGTGGTTTTTCGGGGATCCGCCGCAGTACCTTTCGGAGGACTGGCGGAGCCGCAACATAGTTAGGTTTCGACCGTTATTCGTAGCTCAGTGCATCCTTTGGAAAACAGCGGGCAAGATGGTCGATGAATGATCGGACAGCTGGCGGCAGCCCGCGCCGCGTCGTGAAGACCAGATGCACGATCCCTTTCTGACTTCGCCATTGCGGGAGGACACGCACAAGATCCCCGGTAGCCAGTTCCGCGCTGCAGACGTGGTCGGGAAAAAGCGCGACACCGAGACCCTTCTTCACGGCCGTTCTGGTTGCCGAAAAATCCGCGCAGCCCATCCTGGCCTGCTTTCGAAACGCGTGGGTTTCGCCCATGTCGGTTTCGATGTGCCATTCGATTTCATCCGCGCTATCGCTCGTCGATAGCAAGGGAACTTTGTCCAGGTCATCGACCTCATGAACGGTCTGCGCAAGGCCTGGGTTTGCAACCAGAATTCTGATTGAGGTACCGATCGTACGCATTGTCAGCGAGGCATCGCTGGTCAACGCCGTGCGCACACGCAAGGCGAGGTCAATGCGTTCCGAGATCAGGTCCAGCGCCCGATCGGCAGCTACCAGCTGCAGCCGTACCTTGGGGTGACGAGACAGGAACTCGCTTATCAGCGGGGCAACAACCTCAACGAGGCCGGTTGGGCATCCGAAGCGGATCAGCCCGTGCGGTTCAGCCCTGGATTCCGCAACCAGGGCATGGGCGTGTTCAGCTTCCGACTGCATGCTGCGGCACCGCTCATAGAATTGCTCCCCGATGTCGGTGACCCGAAACCGACGGCTTGATCTTTCGATCAGCCTTACGCCCAGACGCTCTTCCAGAGCCGCTATTCGCCGGCTGAGCTTTGACTTGGGAACGCCGATCGCCCGGCCCGCCGGCGCAAACCCGCGATGCGCCACCACCTCGGCGAAATAAGCCAGGTCATTCAGGTCTTGCTGCATCTATCGTTCTTCCTATGGAACGCTAAGTGTTGAAATTGTCCACTACAGAAACGATCGTTCCATTTGCATCTTCTTGTCAACGGCAATCGTGCCGTCAGACAGGAGAATGAAATGACACAGAACTTCGAGAACAAGGTTGTGGTTGTCACCGGCGGAACCAGTGGCATCGGTCTCGCGACGGCAAAAGCATTCGCATCTGCGGGGGCATCCGTCTTCATCACCGGTCGCCGCCAGGCAACTCTTGACGAAGCCGTCAAGTCCATTGGCGGGAGAACGACCGGCGTGCAGGGGGATATGTCCGTGCTTGCAGATATCGACCGGCTGTACGACGCGGTCCAGCAGCAGCACAGCCAGATTGATGTACTCTTCGCCAATGCCGGTGGAGGTGAATTTGCCCCGCTCGGCGAGATCAGCGAAGAGCACTATCAAAAGACCTTCGATACCAATGTGAAAGGTGTTCTTTTCACCGTGCAAAAGGCGCTGCCGTTGCTGCGGGACGGAGCCTCGATCATCCTGACGTCTTCGACCACGGGTACGGCGGGGACACCGAACTTCAGTGTCTATTCGGCAACCAAGGCGGCAGTACGCAATTTCGCCCGCAGCTGGATCCTCGATCTGAAGGACCGCAATATCCGGGTGAATGCCATCAGCCCAGGGCTGACCGAGACCGCCGGCCTCAACGATCTCTTCGGCGGCGGTGAGCAGGCCGAAGGTGTCAAGAACCACATCCTCGGCAATATTCCCTCGGGTCGGATCGGCCGACCGGAAGACATCAGCAACGCAGTGCTCTTTCTTGCTTCAGAGGCGTCGAGCTTCGTCAACGGCATCGAGCTGTTCGTCGATGGCGGCATGAACCAGATTTAAGTTCGCGGTTGACCAGACGGTCCCAGCCGACAACCGGCTTGACCGTCTGGTCCACGTGCTCACTTCAATACGCTCTCAAGGAGTCTCTTCGATGGAAATCGGAATTCTGGGCGCAGCGTCGCTCGGGCAGACCCTCGCCAGCCGTCTGGCCGCTGCCGGTCACAACATAGTCCTGGCCAACAGCCGCGGGCCGGAAAGTCTGCGTGATGTCATCACGCGTCTTGGGAAAGGGATTACCGCCGGCCATGCGGCGGAGGCCATGAACAAACCGGTTGTTGTCCTGGCCATGCCATGGACGAAACTCAGCAACGTGCTTGCGCCTGATATCGACTGGCACCACCGCGTCTTGATCGACGCGACAAATATCTTCACCAGCTATGCACCGTCGTTCGAGATCGATGACCTTGGGGAAGAGACCGGCAGCGAGATTGTCGCCCGTCTGGCCCCCGGCGCTCGTGTCGTGAAGGCGTTCAACACTCTTCCTGTCGCCACAATGATCGCGCCGTTACAGGAAGAGCGTTTGCACCGTGTCCTGTTCGTGGCCGGTGACGACGAAGACGCTGTCGCAATCGCACGGCATCTGGTTTCAGACATCCATCTGCACCCGGTGTACCTCGGCTCGCTGGCGACAGGTGGGAGGCTGATGGAACTCGGCGGCGCGTTGAGCGGCCTGGAACTCTTCATCGATGGCGGCAGGTGATGGCGCTGATCCGACGACCTACACGTGTGACACCGATGACGACCCGGTCCTCGAGTAGCCGAAAGCGGTAGCGCAAGAATACAAATGGCGGAGGAGGGAAGACAAGGTCCCGACCCGGAGCCATGCGCTAAAGTAGCCGAAGGCGGTAGCGCAAGGATAGATATGGCGGAGAGAGGGGGATTCGAACCCCCGGAACGCTTGCGCGCTCAACGGTTTTCGAGACCGCCCCGTTCAACCACTCCGGCACCTCTCCGCGGTACTTGCGATAAACGGGTCTCAAGTGGCGCGGAACATAGACACACTCTGCGCGCCCTGCAAGCCCGGAAATGAGTTCTTTTTTCAGTTTGTGGATTGGGGCTGTTTTTGCCCGGTTTGTCTGCTTCCTGGGCGCGAATTTACCGCCTGCAGACGTATTTGCACGACGCGAAAAGCGGTCTGCAGGGAGCTCGGGGAAGGGGAGGAGGGAGCACCATGGAGATTCGGATTGACCGGATGTCGGCTTGCCCCGATAACGGCCGTCAACGCCGATTGGCGTATCCCTGTTTGCGGGAATCGTGGTGACCACGAGAGAAACCGCCGCGAATGCGGGGGCGCCAGGGAAACGAAAACAAGCGGTTTTGCGGCAGAAAGGCCAGATTTCCGTTTGACAACGAGAACCGGCCGACTATATTGCGCGGGCTCGAAAAGGTTCGCTTTTTCGAGTTATGTTTGTCGTTCAAGGCCTGCCGGGCTTTAAAAGCTTCACGCTCAACCCGACACAAAGACTTGTCAGCCAGGGTCAAGACCTGGAGAGACAGGCGCCTCGGTTCGACCTGAAAAGCAGCCGGTTCGATGGTTTAACAGCCCGTTCCGGTGTGTCAAAAACGAAAAGAAGGACGTGCGAGACATGTTCGCAGTGATCAAGACGGGTGGCAAGCAGTACACTGTTGCCGCCGATGACCTCCTGAAGGTCGAAAAGCTCGATGCCGAAGCCGGCAGCACCGTAACCTTTGAAGAGGTTCTGATGGTCGGCAATGGCACCGACACCACAGTTGGCGCTCCGCTTGTCGAAGGCGCAACCGTGGTTGCCGAAGTGGTCGAACAGGGCCGTAACCGCAAGGTTATCATTTTCAAGAAGCGCCGGCGTCAGAATTCCCGCCGCCGCAACGGCCATCGTCAGGCTTTCACCCTCGTGAAGGTGACCGATATCCTGACCGGTGGTGCAAAGCCGGCCAAGAAGGCAGCGCCGAAGAAGGCAGCGCCGAAGGCTGAAGAAACCGCTGAAGCCGCACCGGCTGCAGCAGAAGGCGCCGACGACCTGAAGAAACTCGATGGCGCCGGTCCGGCAGCTGTGAAGAAGCTGAACGAAGCAGGGATCACCACCTTCGCTCAGATCGCAGCAATGTCCGCTGACGACGTCGCACGCGTTGAAGAAGAAACTGGCCTGAAAGGCAAGTTCGAACGCGGTAATTGGGTTGAGCAGGCCAAGGAACTGGCTGGCAACTAAGCCGCCGCTCCCGAACCTAAAAAGTATTCGAAGAACGAGGAGTTCTAACGATGGCACATAAAAAGGCAGGCGGCTCGTCCCGCAACGGCCGCGACTCAGCTGGCCGCCGTCTCGGCATCAAGAAATTCGGCGGGGAAGCTGTGATTCCCGGCAACATCATCGCGCGTCAGCGCGGCACTACCTGGCACCCGGGCACCGGCGTTGGTATGGGCAAGGACCATACCATCTTCGCAACCGTGGAAGGCAAGGTAGAGTTCCAGGCGAAAGCCAACAAGCGAACCTACATTAACGTGCTCCCGGTAGCGGAAGCAGCGGAGTAAAGCCGACGTGAAGTTTCGAAACGCCGGCGTCCCGTAAGACCCCGGCAATTCGAGACAGGTCAGCAATCCGACCAGTCAAGATCCAAGGGGGAGATGGGGCGCCATCTCTCCCTTGATTTGTTTTGGCTGGAGGAAAAGATGGTTGTTGAAAGTGACGGTTTATTAGACGAAAGCAGTCTGGCTGCGGCCCCATTGCCGCAGGAAGCGGTTCGTGTGCGGCTCGACAAGCCGCGTATGGACGATTTGGCCGATATGGTGTTTCTGGCCAACAACAAGAAAGTGGCGGCAAACCTTTCCACCATGCCGCATCCCTTCGCATTGGACGATGCCCGGGCGCTGGTCGCCAAGGCCGCGATCAACCAGCCCCGTTCTGCAAGCTTTGCCATCCGCCTGAAGTTAACCGGCCGGCTGATCGGCATCGCGCGGTATGCCAATGTCGAGCCCGGCGGTCCGGTGCATGTTGGCTATTGGTTGGGTGAACCCTTCTGGGGCCAGGGTCTGGCGACAGAGGCCGTGCATGCACTGGTCGACCATGCCTTCACCTATCATGACATCGGCGAGCTGCAGGGGTCCTGCAGGGTCACCAACCCGGCATCGCGCCGGGTGCTCGTCAAATCCGGATTTCAGTATCGCGACCAGGCCATGATTCGCTCTCTCGGGGCGGGTGGCTCGGTGCCCATCGAGCGCTATACGCTGGAGCGGGCTGTCTGGAAGTCGTTGAAAAGATGGGGGCAGGGACGATGAGCATGTTGCCTGAGCTGAAAACAAGACGCCTGATCCTGCGGCCGATCGAGATGTCGGACGCCGAAGCCATGGTTGCGCTGGCGGGCAAGGATTTCGAGGTCGCCCGCTGGATGACGTCGTTCACCTGGCCTTATGAGGACGGGGCTGCGGAAGCCTTCCTGAAGACGGTGGTCGGCAAGGATCCGTTCGAGACCGAAGCATTGTTTGCCATTACGCTCGGTGGGGTTTTCATCGGAGTGGTTGCCATCGAACCGCCGGGTGACCTGGATGATCTGCCGAACCTGCCGACACTCGGCTATTGGCTCGGTCGGGCGTTTCAGGGGCATGGCTATGCCAGCGAGGCTGTAGAGGCTGCTCTCGCCTGGGCGTTCGAAGCCTTTGAGACGGACGCCATAGCCGCGCGCGCCTTCGAGGACAACTTCCGCTCCCGCGGTCTGCTGCGGAAAATGGGTTTCAAGCCCTACTCCATGACGGAACGTTTTTCGAAGGCACTGGATCGCAGGGTTTCCAACGTGATCGTCCGCCTGGCGCGCACCGATTTCGATGCCCGCAAGGAAGCGGCCTGATGTCGCCCGTTCTGAAGACCGAGCGTCTGATCCTTCGAGCCCCGCGCCCGGAGGACCTGGACCGCTGCGCCGAGCTTCTGGGGGACTACGAAGTCGCCAAGATGCTGTCGCGGGTTACCTACCCTTACGATCTGGAGCAGGGCCGGGCTTATCTGGCGCTGTCTGTCGAGCGCTGGTCGACATGGCAGGAGGCGGAGGAACTCGGTTTCCAGATCGACTGCGAGGGCCTGATGATCGGTGGCATCGGCTTCAAAAAGTTGCGGGAGACCCCGGAGATCGGCTATTGGCTGGGGCGCGCCTATTGGGGCAAGGGATATATGAGCGAAGCAGTGCAGGCGGCGGTCGCCTGGCTGTTCGGCAACACGGATCACAAGTTGGTCGCCTGCGAAGCCATGACAGATAACCCGGCTTCGCTCGGCGTTGCCCGGAAATTGGGTTTCCGGGAAGTTGGTGAAGTGGGCTGTGCCAGCGTGTCGCGAGGCTGTACGATGCCCGCCATTCGCACCGAGATGACACGAACAGACTTTCTGAACGGCCATTGATCCGATCGGGATCCGGCCTGAAACAGGACGAAAAGAGAAAAAGAAAATGAAATTCCTAGATCAGGCCAAGATCTATGTGCGCTCTGGCAATGGCGGAGCGGGCTGCGTATCGTTCCGGCGCGAGAAATACATCGAATATGGCGGACCGGACGGTGGTGACGGCGGCAAGGGTGGTGATGTCATCATCGAATGTGTCGACGGCCTGAACACACTTATCGACTATCGCTACAAGCAGCACTTCAAGGCGGAAACCGGCATTCACGGCATGGGCCGCAACCGCACCGGCGCGCACGGCGGCGACGTTGTGCTGAAGGTTCCTGTCGGTACCCAGATCTTCGAGGAAGACAACGAGACGCTGATTGCCGACCTGACCGAGCTTGGCCAGAAGGTGATGCTTCTGAAAGGGGGCAACGGCGGCTTCGGCAACGCCCATTTCAAGTCGTCGGTCAATCAGGCGCCGCGCAGGGCCAACCCTGGTCTTGAAGGCGAGGAAAAATGGATCTGGCTGCGGCTGAAGCTGATCGCCGATGCCGGCCTGGTCGGCCTGCCCAATGCAGGCAAGTCCACCTTCCTTGCAACGGTATCGGCTGCAAAGCCGAAAATTGCCGACTATCCGTTCACGACAATTCACCCCAATCTTGGCATCGTGCAGATCGACGGTCGCAGCTTTGCCATGGCCGATATTCCCGGCCTGATCGAGGGGGCGCACGAAGGCACGGGTCTTGGCGACCGCTTTCTTGGGCACGTCGAACGCACCCGCGTTCTGCTTCATCTGGTCGACGGCTCCGGTCAGGAAGACCCGGGCGAAGCCTATCGGATCGTGCGCGGCGAGTTGGATGCCTATGGCGCCGGGCTTACGGAGAAACCCGAGATCGTGGCGCTCAGCAAGTGCGACGCTCTCAATGAAGACCTGATTGCCGAAAAGGCGGCGAGCCTCGAGGAAGCCTGTGGTCAGAAACCGCTGATCCTGTCCTCGGCCAGCGGCCTCAATGTCGACCGGGCGCTGCGCATGATCGTGCGCGCGATTGACAGGGACAAGGAAGAAGAAGCCAACCAGGTGCCTGCACCCGAACAAGAGGGCTGGCATCCCTGATGTCGCGCAGTCTGAGAGACTTCAGCCGCATCGTTGTCAAGATCGGCTCCGCCCTGCTTGTCGAGCAGGGCGAACTCAAGCGTAGCTGGCTCAACGCGCTGATCGCCGATGTGGTCAAGCTGTCCGATGCCGGTGCGGAGGTGCTGCTAGTCTCCTCCGGATCGATTGCGCTTGGCCGCGGTATTCTTGGGCTGCCTGGTGGGCCGCTGAAGCTGGAGGAAAGCCAGGCGGCGGCCGCAGCCGGACAGATCGCGCTGGCCCAGGCCTATGCGGATGCCCTTGGTGCGCATGGCAAGAAGGCTGGTCAGATCCTGCTCACCCTTGGCGACACGGAAGAGCGACGGCGCTACCTCAATGCGCGCGCCACTATCGGCACTCTGTTGAAGCTTGGTGCGGTACCGATCATCAACGAAAATGATTCCGTGGCGACTTCCGAAATTCGTTATGGCGACAACGACCGGCTGGCAGCGCGTGTTGCCACCATGGCCAGTGCCGACTGCCTTGTGCTTTTGTCGGATATTGACGGGCTTTACACCGCACCTCCCCAGCAGAACCCCGATGCAGTGTTCCTGCCGGAAGTGCCGCGCATTACCCATGAAATCGAATCCATGGCCGGAAGCGCCGGGTCGGAGCTTTCGCGCGGCGGCATGAAGACGAAAATCGATGCCGGCAAGATCGCGACCGCGGCCGGAACGTCGATGGTGATCACCTCCGGCAAGGAACTCAACCCGCTTCAGCGGCTGGATCAGGGCGCCCGCGGCACCTGGTTCCCGGCGCTCAGTTCACCTGCCAGTGCCCGCAAGGCCTGGATTGGCGGCCATCTGGAGCCGCGCGGCGAAATCCGGCTGGATGCAGGTGCGGTCAAGGCGATGACGTCTGGCAAGAGCCTCCTGCCTGCCGGAGTGACATCTATATCGGGAAGTTTTTCGCGCGGCGACGCCGTGACATTGCTCAACCCGGAAGGCCGGATCATCGGCCGGGGGCTGATTGCATATGACGCGGACGAGGCGCAGTTGATTGCAGGCCGCAACAGCCGCGAGATTGAAGCCATCGTCGGCTATCCGGGCCGGGCGGAAATGATCCACCGGGACGATCTGGTTCTGGAACTGCCCGCGCTCGAGTGAGTGTGAGTGAACCGATGGATGCCTTTTGAGGCAGAACGCGCTAAAACGCGGAAAGACTGGCGGCGATGAACGCCGCAAAACGGGAGCAAGTGAGTATGCTGGAAGTAGTCGAGGCAAAGACGACCGAGGACTTGATGGCAGAGATCGGGCAGCGCGCCCGTGCTGCCGGCCGGATCCTTGCCATCGCTCCAGCAGACCAGAAGAACAAGGCCCTGGCCGAAATGGCAGCCGCCGTTCGGGCTGCAACACCGGATATTCTTGCAGGCAACCGTCTCGATCTTGAAGCGATGAAGGCAGGCGGCCAGACGGCAGCGTTCCTGGATCGTGGCACGCTTACGGAAGAGCGGATCGAGGCGATTGCCAAAGCCCTTGAGGACATTGTCGCGCTGGACGATCCCGTCGGCAGCGTGATCGCCGCCTGGGATCGGCCGAACGGCCTGAAGATCGAACGTGTGCGCACGCCCCTGGGTGTTATCGGTGTCATTTACGAAAGCCGCCCGAACGTGACCGCGGATGCAGGCGCGCTGTGCCTGAAAGCCGGCAACGCCGTTGTTCTGCGTGGCGGCTCCGACACCATCAATTCCAACCGGGCGATCCATGCGGCCCTGCAGAAAGGCCTCGTCGCCGCCGGTCTGCCGGAAGATGCGATCCAGATCGTTCCGGTGACCGACAGGGCCGCAGTTGGCGAAATGCTGCGCGGTCTTCAAGGCAACCTCGATGTCATCGTCCCGCGTGGTGGTCGCAGTCTTGTCGAGCGTGTGCAGACCGAAGCTCGGGTGCCGGTCTTTGCCCATCTGGAAGGCCTGGTGCATATCTTCGTCGACAAGGCGGCCGATCTTGAGAAATCCGTCGAGGTGATCGTCAATTCCAAGCTGCGCCGGACCGGCATCTGCGGGGCACTGGAAACATTGCTGGTGCATGAAAACGTGGCCCACAGCCACTTGCCGGTGATCGTGAAGGCACTTCAGGAAAAGGGCTGCGAGATCCGGGGCGGTGCGATTGTGCGCGACATTTGCGAAAACATCGTGCCGGCAAGCGAGGACGACTGGTCGACGGAGTATCTGGACAAGATCCTTTCGGTGAAGGTGGTCGCGGATCTCGACGCTGCCATGGAGCATATCGCGCGCTACGGTTCCAACCATACCGATTGCATCCTGACCGAAGATCAGGCGACTGCCGACCGGTTCCAGCGGGAAGTGGATTCAGCCATCGTGCTGCACAATGCTTCAACCCAGTTTGCCGATGGTGGAGAATTCGGCATGGGTGCGGAGATCGGCATTGCCACTGGGCGCATGCATGCACGCGGACCAGTGGGTGTGGAGCAGCTGACCAGCTTCAAGTACAAGGTGCACGGCACCGGCCAGACCCGCCCGTGACGCCCCCCTTGAAGACCGCCAGGAATGACCGCCCTTAATGACCAATCGTGAGTTCGCCTGAATGAGCCCCTTGAGTCTTGGTGCGGGACTGGACCGTGACTGGATGAAACTGCCCCATGCCGAGCCGGGCAACCGCATCGGCATTTTCGGCGGATCCTTCAATCCTCCTCATTCAGGTCACCGGCTGGTGGCTTCGACCGTGTTGAAGCGGCTGGGGCTGGATCAGGTCTGGTGGCTGGTGACACCTGGCAACCCGCTCAAGAGCCACGCGGACCTGGCGCCGCTGGAGCGGCGGCTGCGACTGACGGCGGACCTCGCCGACCATCCACGCATGAAGGTCACCGCCTTCGAGCAGGTTCTGGGAACACCCTATACGGCCAGAACGCTGGTTGCCCTGCGCCAGATGCGTCCATCTGTCCGATTCGTTTGGGTCATGGGGGCTGACAATTTAGCCGGCTTCCATCGCTGGCAGGACTGGCGCGACATCGTCGGCTCGGTGCCGATCGCCATTGTCGACCGGCCGGGAGCCTCCTTGTCAGTGATGTCGTCTCCCATGGCAAAAGCCTATGAAAAATATAGGCTTCCTGAAGAAGATGCAGCACTTCTGCCGGAAATGGAGGCGCCGATCTGGACTTTTCTGCACACGCCATTGGACCGGACATCGTCCACCGATCTGCGCCTTGGGCAAAGGCGGTAAACAGCGGATTTGCCAAGAATTCCCGCGTGTCTTGAAAATGCCAAACGGGAAGCGGTATTATAGGGACGGTCGCGATGAGCGCGGCCGAGGTACGGTCAACCGGTCCTGCATCCAAAACGGGTGACGTACGAAGTCGGACGTTTCAGTTCGTGACGACGTTGGGCGCGGGACGGCATAAACGGCGAAAGGCACAACACCTGACCATGACCTTTGAAAGTGGGCGGACAGACATGTCCTCTCCTCTGCAGGCTTCCGTAGGTAAAGAACTTGCGGCAGACCTCCTCGATACGGTCCTCACCAGTCTTGACGACTCCAAAGCTGAGGACGCTGTTACCCTCGACATCGCAGGCAAGAGTTCACTGGCCGATTACATGGTAATCGTGTCCGGTCGTTCCCATCGTCACGTGGGCGCGATTGCCGAGCACTTGCTGAAAGACCTCAAATCGGCCGGCGCCGGATCGGCAACGGTTGAGGGTCTGAACATTTGCGATTGGGTGCTGATCGATGCGGGTGATGTGATCGTACACATCTTCCGTCCGGAGGTTCGCGGCTTCTACAATCTTGAGAAGATGTGGGCACCGGAAGAGGATGCGGCACCGCATTACATCGGCTGAGCCGGCATTGAGGCCCTGAGGCAGGGCCTCCGTCTGCTGCCGGGCAGATTTATCACCGGATCGATCTCCGGCAGGGACTTATGCGCTTTACGCTCTTCTGCATTGGCAAAATGAAAGCCGGTGCGGACAAAGAACTTTTCGACCGATATATCGACCGCGCCCGCAAGACAGGCCGCGGTCTCGGCGTTACCGAAGTCATCCTCAACGAAATGCCGGAAAGCCGTGCACAGCGTGCCGATGACCGCAAGGCGGAAGAAGCGCGGGGAATTCTTGCCGCGCTCAATGCCGGTGCGCGGCTGGTGGTGCTGGACGAGAACGGCAAGAACCTGACCAGCCCGGCCTTCAGCCAGAAACTGGAAACCTGGAAGGATGAAGGTGTTCCCGACGTGGTCTTTGCCATTGGCGGAGCGGACGGTCACGGCCAGGAAGTTCTGAGCCGCGCCGACCTTAAACTCGCTCTTGGTGCCATGACCTGGCCGCATCAGATCGCCCGCATTCTTTTGGCGGAGCAGGTCTACCGTGCCATGACGATCCAGTCCGGTCACCCTTATCACCGTGTGTGAGACTTCTGAAAGAGCCCTGGGAGAGAACCGGTGATACCGGCACTTGAGACCGAAAGACTGATCCTGCGGCCGATGACCATGTTGGACTGGCCGGCGTACGAGGCTTTGATGGCCTCGGATCGATCCCGGTATATGGGAGGCCCGCTATCGCGGTTTGCAGCCTGGGGCCTGTTCTGCCACGACATTGCGCAATGGCAGTTGATGGGGCATGGGGCCCTGATGATGGAGGCGCGCGGCTCCGGCGAGGTCTTCGGTCAGGTCGGTATCAATCATGGTCCGCTTTTTCCGGAACATGAACTCGGCTGGTTCGTCTATGAGCATGCGGAGGGCAGGGGCTACGCTTTCGAGGCGGCCAGGGCCTTTCGTGACTGGGCACGGCAGGAGCGCCGTCTACCGTCGCTCGTCAGTTATATGGATCAGGAAAACACCCGCTCGGCGCGCCTTGCCAAACGGCTTGGAGCGCATCTCGATGTCGATGCTGCGCGCCCGGACCCCAAGGATATTGTCTACAGACATTACTGATCGTGAAGGACAGGAGATGGGGTTTCCGCCGGAAAACCTGTTGTCGTAACGGTACTATGACCAAAAATTAACGATTGAAACGGCGGAAAAAGGCGAGAATGCCTGTATCTCGCCGCATTCGCCACGTAACGGTCATCGATCAGACAGAAGAGGGAATGCGATCCTCGGTGGGAGTAGAAGTTAATTGACCGGTCACTAGGGTAAACGGTTCGTTAACGCAGACTGTGTATCGCATTGGAAGATAACCCTTTGGGAGCTTAGGCAGGTTGATAGCGGATCGCATGACAGCGGCGCGTTCGGAACTCGAGAGACGGAAGAAATTCCGCCCGCTCTTGAGTGGCCTGACTGCGGCCTTGCTCGTTCTGCCCCTGCCAGCCGGATCGACGGAAAGTGTCGATGAGACCACCACCCAGGAACAGGCGGCTCCGCCTGCTGAGGTGACTGCTGCACTGGAACGCAAGAAACAACGCGAAGAGGAACTTGCCGCGCTGTCGCGCGATATCGAGGTATCGACGGACCGGCAGGCGACCATCGCACGCGAAATCCGCGCACTTGATCGCGACCGGGACACGTTGAATGCCAAGATCATCAGCACGTCCGACACGATCAAGGGCCTTGAAGGCGAACTGACCGATACCGAGCGGCGGTTGCGCGCGCTGGGGGAGAACGAGGACGCGGTGCGCTTGTCGCTGATTGCTCGCCGCGACGTGCTGGCAGAAGTTCTGGCTGCCCTGCAGCGAATCGGACGCCGTCCGCCACCGGCGCTTGCCGTGCGCCCGAGCGACGCGCTGTCGGCTGTGCGCAGTGCGATTCTCCTGAACGCGGTCATGCCGGAGCTGAAGGTGGAAACCGAGGCACTGGCAGCAGATCTTGAGGAATTGCACCGCCTGAAGACGGTGATTGCTGAGGAAAAAAACCGCCTGCGCGGCGACGCGATGCGATTGGCTGAGGAAAAGTCCCGGCTGGAGCTTCTTCTGAGCGCGAAAAGGCAGGAACATCAAAGATCGGTACAGGACCTTCAGGAAGAGAAGGAGCGTGCAGCGGAACTTGCGGACAAGGCGGGATCTCTCCAAGAATTGATCGCGACCCTGGAAGTGGAAATCGAGAGCGCCCGCGAGGCGGCGGAAAAGTCGCGTCAGGCAGCACTCGAGGCCAGGAAAAATCCGTCGCGCTCATATGATCCCTTTGCGGATCCTGGGCGCTTGGCACCGGCCATTTCGTTCCAGGAAGCCAAGGGCAAGCTGCCTCAGCCTGTTGCCGGTACGCTTTTGAAGGACTATGGCCAGGAAGACGATTTCGGCGGTGTGACGGAGGGTCAATCTATCGCCACACGGCCTGGGTCCAATATTACGTCACCTGCCGACGGATGGGTGGTCTATTCCGGACCGTTTCGTTCGTTCGGACAGCTCTTGATCCTGAATACCGGCGACGGCTACCATGTGTTGCTGGCCGGAATGGACCGGATCGATGCGGAGTTGGGGCAATTTGTTTTGACCGGGGAACCGGTCGGAGTGATGGGCGCAACCCAGTGGGCAAGCGCTTCGACGTTCGGTTTGGGCTCGACCCAGCCGATCCTTTATGTTGAATTCCGGAAAGACGGTCGTGCGATCGATCCCACACCCTGGTGGGCACGCACTGAAGAAGAAAAGGCTCGCGGATGATACGGAAAGCTTCCTTGCTGCTTGTGGGTGCTCTCATGGGAGCAGCAGCAATCACGACACTGTCCCAGATGCCGATCAATGTCTCGGTAGCGGCCAATGCGGCGGCAACGGATACGTACCGGCAGCTTAACCTGTTTGGCGACGTGTTCGAACGCGTGCGGTCAGACTACGTGGAAGTCCCTGATGACGCCCAGCTCATCGAGAGCGCCATCAACGGCATGTTGACCTCCCTCGACCCGCACTCCAGCTACATGTCTCCGAAGAGCTTCCGGGACATGCAGGTGCAGACCCGCGGCGAATTCGGTGGTCTCGGCATTGAAGTCACCATGGAAGAAGGCCTCGTGAAGGTCGTGTCGCCGATCGACGATACGCCTGCCGCCAAGGCCGGTGTCCTGGCAGGTGACTACATCACCTACATCGACGGCGAACAGGTCCAGGGACTGACCCTCAACGAAGCGGTCGAAAAGATGCGCGGGCCGGTCAAGACGGACATCGTGGTCACGGTGCGCCGCAAGGGCCGCGCCGAGCCGTTCGACATCACCATCACCCGCGACATCATCCGCATCCGTTCGGTTCGCTGGCGGGAAGAGGATGACGTCGGATATGTTCGCGTCACCCAGTTCAACGAACAGACCTTCGACGGCCTGAAGGAAGGCATCGAGGAAATGACCGCGAACATCGGTGAAGACAAGCTCAAGGGCTTCGTCATCGATCTGCGCAACAACCCGGGTGGTCTGCTGGATCAGGCAATTGCCGTTTCCGACGCTTTCCTGGACCGTGGCGAGATTGTTTCGACACGTGGCCGTGAAGCCGACGAAACCCAGCGCTACAACGCACGGGCTGGCGACCTGACAACCGGCAAGCCGGTAATCGTGCTGGTCAACGGCGGCTCGGCCTCCGCTTCGGAAATCGTTGCAGGTGCGCTGCAGGATCATCGCCGGGCAACCATCCTCGGCACACGGTCCTTCGGCAAGGGCTCGGTTCAGACGATCATCCCGCTTGGTGCCAACGGCGCCATCCGCCTGACCACGGCTCGGTACTACACCCCGTCTGGCACATCGATCCAGGCCAAGGGCATCGTGCCGGACATTGAGTCCCTGCAGGATCTGCCGGACGATCTGGTCGGCCGTGTCGATACCAAGGGCGAAGCCGGTCTTCGTGGCCACCTGGAAGCTTCCGAAGGAGAGGAAGAATCCGGTAGCCAGGCCTATGTGCCGTCCGATCCGAAGGACGACACCCAGCTGAACCTGGCACTCGACCTTCTGCGCGGTAATCAGGTGAACAGCGCCTTCCCGCCGGTCTCCGACAGCGCGGCTGTCAAAAACTAAATCAAAAAACGCGCGCCGGTCCGCCGGCGCGCGACTTGTCGTTCTCGTTCTGCGTATATCAAAAACAAACTTTCCGGTTCGGGGATATCCTGAAACCGGGCAATAGGCTCAGGACGATATGTCGAGCGAAGATCTCACAGCTCCTTTAGGCATGGGCAAGCGGCGGCTGGTCAGGCTGCCGTTCGGTCTTATCGGGGTCGGAATTCTGAGCGTGATCCTCACTTCTACGCTCGTCTGGATCACTGTTGTCGACGACCCTCTTGGCGGAGAACCCGTTGCCGTTCTGCCGCTCGACGCCATCGTCGAAGGCGTGACCTCCCAGGACATCGAAGTGGTCGAGATCCGCCCGGGCATCAACGGTGACCTGGGCCCGAACCTGCGTCCGGAAAGTAGCAAGGATCTGCTTGGCCCGCGCTACGACATGGTCATGCGACCGGACGGACTGGGCCCGGAAGCTCCGGTAACCGGCCTGTCGATCAATCCGGACAGCCGTGTCAGCGAACGGTCCGATTTCGGGTTCCTGCCGAAGGTCAGCGATGCCGGGATCCGTCCGCTGGATGCCTATTCCCGGCCCATCGTTCGCGAGTTCACCTCGATCCCGAAAATTGCCGTCATCGTGACCGGGCTCGGCCTGAGTGAAACCGGTACCCAGAACGCTATTACCCGGTTGCCGGCCGATACGACCTTTGCACTTGCCCCTTATGGTGAAGACCTGGACCTGTGGATGCAGCAGGCCCGGACCAAGGGCCATGAACTGCTGCTGCAATTGCCGCTGGAGCCGTTCGATTTTCCCGACAATGACCCGGGCCCGCACACGCTGCTGGTCAGCCTGCGCCCCAATGAAATGATGGATCGGCTTGGGTTCCTGCTCACGCGGGCGACCAACTATGTCGGCGTCATTCCTGAAATGGGCGCGCGTTTCACGGCGACGAAACCCTCCATGGAGTTCCTTCTGGAAAAACTGAAGGCGCGTGGCCTGATGTTCGCCGACAACGGCACATCTTCCCGGTCCATCGCCGATGATGTCTCCAAGGAAATGCGCGTTCCCTTCAGTGGGGTGGACGTGGTGCTGGACGAAGTACCGCGTGAAGACGACATTAACGCCAAGCTGCTGCAGCTTGAAAGCGTTGCCCGTGCCCGCGGTGTCGCGGTGGCGACCGCATCCGCATTGCCCGTGACCGTGCGCCAGCTGGAAAAGTGGGTGCAGGATCTTGAAGAGCGCGGTCTCCAGCTGGTCCCCGTCAGCGCGACCATCGATCGATAATTCTGAGAAATTGAGCACCAAGAGGTATTCGTGACGAAGCTGGCACTCGGACCGGGATTTCCGGAACCCGTCGACGGTCTTCCCTATCGGCCCTGCGTCGGTATCATGCTGATCAACAAGGCAGGCAAGGTCTGGATCGGCAGCCGCGATGATGGGGGCAGTTCCTCCAACTACGAATATTGCTGGCAGATGCCGCAAGGCGGGATCGACAAGGGCGAAGCACCCGAGCCGGCTGCCCGGCGCGAGCTTTACGAGGAAACCTCGATCAAGTCCGTTTCCCTTCTGGAAGAAGCCCCGGAGTGGTTCGCCTACGACTATCCAGAAGACGTCGTCCGCGCATCGCGCAAGGGCAAGTATCGCGGTCAGGCTCAGCGCTGGATCGCCTACCGCTTCGACGGCTCGGAAGACGAAATTAATATCCTCACGCCACCGGACGGCCACACCGCGGAATTCAGCGAGTGGCGCTGGGAAGATGCCGACCGGCTGCCCGGTTTGATCGTGCCGTTCAAGCGCCCGGTCTATGAGCGCGTGGTTGCCGCGTTTTCACATCTGACCTCGTAAAACGAAGCTCATCCAACACCGGCTGAAAAGCCCCCTGGAACCTGCTGGGTTCGCGGTGCTTTTTGTCCGTGAGGTGCTCCAAAGCGTCAGCATTGGAGTCCCGCTTGTCGTTTTTCAAACAGACAGGCTGACTCGGCGCGGCTAACATCCGGACCAAAATGCGGGGTAGGTCCTGGGTTCGCCTGTTCGAACCATCAGCCGCACCCGCGAAGATCGAGAGAGGAGCGCGGACGCGAAATCCAGATGCGCTCCAGCAATACGGGAGGTACGCCAATGTCTTTCGGCAAGGGGCTTTCACGCAAGCCGTCCCAGCCAAAAGGGCGTCAATTGGAAGATGCGGCCCTGGACGAAGTCCGGAATTTGCTGGGTGATGAGCCGCGCCGGCGCGACCTGCTCATTGAACATCTGCACAAGATCCAGGACGCATTTGGCTGTCTTGAGGCTCGGCACCTGCGCGCATTGGCCGACGAGATGCGCCTGTCGCAGGCAGAGGTCTATGAGGTCGCGAGCTTTTACCACCATTTCGACATCGTACGGGAAGGAGATGCAAAGCCTGCACCTCTGACCATTCGTGTTTGCGACAGCGTTGCCTGCGCGCTCAAGGGGGCGGACGCTCTGGCCGCTGCGCTTGAAGTCGGGGTTGATCCGGCAAAAGTCCGCATCCAGAAAGTTCCGTGCATCGGTCGCTGTGCCGGTGCCCCGGCCGTGCAGGTCGGCAAGCGGGCCATCGACAACGCAAGCGAAGTGTCCGTGCGCTCTGCCTTGTTCGAAGGAACGTCCGATCCGGTGGTTCCCGATTACATCAAGCTGGATGCCTACCGCGAAGCTGGTGGTTACAAGTTGCTGGAGCGCGTGCGCGCGGGTGAACTGGATGCAGCGGCAATTGCGGACAAGGCGCTGGAAGCAGGCCTTCGCGGCCTGGGCGGTGCAGGCTTCCCGACCGGCACGAAATGGAAGATCGTCCACGACCTGCCGGCTCCGAAATACCTCACCATCAATGGCGATGAAGGCGAACCAGGCACGTTCAAGGACCGCGTTCACCTGGAACGCGACCCGCACCGGATGCTCGAGGGTGCGCTGATTGCCGCCCATGCGATTTCCGCCGCGCGCATCTATCTCTATATGCGCGACGAATACCCGGCGGTTCTCCAGATCCTGAAGACGGAAATCGAGGCCCTGCGCGAAGCGGGTATCATCACGACCATCGACATCGAACTGCGCCGCGGGGCGGGAGCCTATATCTGCGGCGAGGAAAGCGCGATGATCGAATCGATCGAAGGCAAGCGCGGCCTGCCGCGGCACCGCCCACCGTACATTGCCCAGGTCGGCCTGTTCGGTCGGCCGACGCTCAATCACAACATAGAAACCCTGTTCTGGATCAGGGATATCGTCGAGAAGGGCTCGGAGTGGTTTGCCGGCCACGGCCGCCGTGGTCACAAGGGCTACCGCTCCTTCTCGGTTTCCGGCCGTGTCAGGGACCCAGGCGTCAAGATGGCCCCGGCGGGGATCACCATGAACGAGCTTCTGGCAGAATACTGCGGTGGCATGGAAGAGGGGCACGTCTTCAAGGGCTACCTGCCCGGTGGCGCCTCCGGAGGCATCCTGCCCGCGTCTCTTGCCGACGAGCCGCTGGATTTCGGTACGCTCGATAAATACGGCTGTTTCATCGGCAGCCACGCCATCGTCGTTTTCTCCGATCAGGATGACATGCGCGATGTGGCATTGAACCTGATGCGCTTCTTCAAGCACGAGAGTTGCGGTCAGTGCACGCCCTGCCGCTCCGGAACGGAGAAGATGGAACATCTGCTGGCAGCAGGCGATTGGGACAAGACGAAGATCACGGATCTCGATGAAGTCATGCGATCGGCATCCATTTGCGGTCTTGGGCAGGCAGCCAGCAATCCGGTCACGTCGGTGCTGAAATTTTTCCCGGAGGAGTTCGAGAAATGAGCCAGGTCACTTTCTCCCTCGACGGTCGGATGGTCACCGCGGCAGACGGCGAAACCATCTGGCAAGTTGCCAAGCGCGAAGGCGTCGCCATTCCGCATCTCTGCCACAAGGACGCTCCGGGTTATCGCTCCGACGGCAATTGCCGTGCCTGTATGGTCGATATCGAGGGCGAGCGCGTGCTTGCCGCTTCCTGTATTCGCACCCCTGCCGAAGGCATGGTGGTGAAGACCGCCAGCGAACGGGCGTCCAAGGCACGCGAGATGGTGTTCGAACTTCTGGCAGCCGACCAGCCCTCGCGCGACCATCACCCTGACCCGGAAAGTGATTTCTGGAAATGGTCCGACCATGTCGGTGTTGCCACCAGCCGGTTTGCCCCATGCGCCAAACCGGCCCAGGACATTTCGCATCCGGCCATCGCGGTCAATCTGGACGCCTGCATCGCGTGTAATCTGTGCGAGCGAGCCTGCCGGGAAGTCCAGGTCAACGACGTTATCGGCATGGCGGATCGCGGTTCGCACACGGTGCCGGTGTTCGATCTGGCAGACCCTATGGGGCTTTCCACATGCGTTGCCTGCGGCGAATGCGTGTCGGCCTGTCCGACCGGGGCCCTGATGGAAAAGAGCCTTCTGGATGCCAGCGCCAGCAAGCGCGAGATCTTTGCCGAAGAAACCGTCGACAGCGTCTGTCCTTTCTGTGGTGTGGGCTGCCTGACGTCGGTCTCGGTGAAGGACGGCAAGATCGTCAGCGTCGAGGGACGCGACGGCCCGGCCAACGAGAACCGGCTCTGCGTCAAGGGCCGCTTCGGCTTCGACTATGTTTCCAGTCCCGAGCGCCTGACCAAGCCGCTGATCCGCCGGGACGATGCGCCCAAGCGTGGCGACATTGCCATGACACTGGAAAACCATCTCGACTATTTCCGTGAGGCAACCTGGGACGAAGCGCTCGAGCGAGCCGTTGGTGGTCTTAAAGCGGTTTATGACGCCAAGGGCGGCCGTGGTATTGCGGGCTTCGGCTCGGCCAAGGGCTCCAACGAAGAGGCTTATCTCTTCCAGAAGCTGATCCGCCAGGGTTTCCAGACCAACAATGTCGACCACTGCACCCGTCTCTGCCACGCTTCTTCCGTGGCTGCGCTCATGGAGGGCATCGGTTCGGGCGCAGTGACCGCCCCTTTCAATGCAGCCGGCGATGCAGACTGCATGATCGTGATCGGCGCTCGTCCGGAGCAGAACCACCCGGTTGCCGCGACCTACATCAAGCAGGCAGCCAAGAACGGCACAAAGCTGATCGTCATGGACCCGCGCGGCCAGGGGCTGATGCGCTTTGCGGACTACGGCTTGAAGTTCAAGCCGGGCACCGATGTGGCGATGTTGAACGCGATCCTCAACGTCATCATCACCGAAGGCCTCTACGACAGCCAGTATATCGCCGCTCACGTGGACGGCTTCGAGGCACTGAAGGAAAAGATCGTCGACTTCACGCCGGAAGCGATGGAGCCGGTCTGCGGCATCGACGCACAAACCCTGCGGGAAGTCGCAAGGCTTTATGCCACCAGTGCCAAGTCGATCATCTTCTGGGGCATGGGCGTTTCGCAGCATGTCCACGGCACCGACAACGTCCGCTGCCTGATCGCCATGGCGCTGACAACCGGCCAGATAGGCCGCCCAGGCACGGGCCTGCATCCCCTGCGCGGTCAGAATAACGTGCAAGGGGCATCCGACGCCGGCCTCATTCCGATGGTGTTTCCGGACTATCGTTCAGTTGAAAACCCGGACATCCGCGCCGAATTCGAAGACGCCTGGGGCCGCACGCTCGACCCCGTGCGCGGTTTGACAGTGGTGGAGATCATGGACGATATCCTGGATGGTGGCATCGAGGCGATGTTCGTTCAGGGTGAAAACCCGGCCATGTCCGATCCGGACCAGGCCCATGCCCGCAAGGCACTGGCCAGTCTGAAACATCTTGTGGTTCAGGATATCTTCCTGACCGAAACCGCCTGGCATGCGGACGTGATCCTGCCTGCCTCCGCCCATGCGGAAAAGCTCGGCACGTTCACGAACACCAACCGCCAGGTTCAGATCGGCCGTCCTTGCGTGCCGATGCCCGGTGAAGCACGCGCCGACTGGCAGATCCTCATCGATATCGCCAACCGCCTGGGCCTGAACTGGACCTATGACGGCGTCCCGGCGATTTATGAGGAAATGCGGTCGCACATGAATTCGCTGAGCAACATTTCCTGGGAAAGGCTGGAGCGCGACGGTACGGTCACCTATCCGGCAGATGCCCCGGACAAGCCTGGCAACGAGATCCTGTTCGGCCAGTCCTTCCCGACGGCAGATGGCCGCGGACGCATCGTGCCGACGGATCTGGTGCCGCCGGATGAACTTCCCGACGATGATTTCCCGTTGGTGCTGACCACGGGGCGTATGCTGGAGCATTGGCACACCGGTGCCATGACGCGGCGTGCGGAAGTGCTCAATGCCATCGAACCGGAGCCAGTCGTTTCCATGAACCCGCGCGATATCGAGCGCTCGGGTCTGGACATCGGCCAGCAGGTGAGGGTGGAAACACGGCGCGGCGCGATCACATTGACCCTGCGCGCCGACCGGGACGTATCGACAGGCATGCTCTTCATCCCGTTCTGCTTCAGCGAAGCCCCGGCCAACTTCCTGACCAACCCGCAGCTGGATCCCTTCGGCAAGATCCCGGAGTTCAAGTTCTGTGCGGCGCGGATCGGAACGGTCGGACAGCAGCAGGCGGCAGAGTGACGCCGGGTCTCGCCACAACTCAAGGAACGAGCTAACTGCCTTAAGGTAAAAAAGGGCGGCCACTGGCCGCCCTTTTGGTATTCGCATTCACGTGGTCAGAGCAATCAATTGGCAACAATCTTGACTGCAAGCAGATCCGGCAGGGTTTGCGGTGCTGCCATCGAACCCAGGATCTGTGCCAGCGGAACCGGGTTCGGCGGTGTCAGGGTGACCTTCAGTTCCCCCGGATTGTCGAGGAACTTGGACGCTGCTTCAGTAACCATCTGCGTAAAGGCCGCATTCTGGATCGGCGCGGTCATTTGCGTCGCCTGTGCCACCAAGGCTTCCCGGAAGACATTTTCGGGGATGTTCTGAGCTGCGGCAATGTGGGCCAGGCCCTTCTTGGTGAGGCCGGCATCCTTGAAGGTCAGGGATGCATCGACGAACTGGGCAACAACAAGGGCCATTTGTCCCTGGTTCTCGGGATCCTCGAACAGGGATTTCGGTACGTTTGCAAGACGTGCGGACAATTCGGCGCGGCCGAGCCCTTCGACATCCACCATCATACGCTCCAGGCGCAGTTCCAGCGTTGCCTCGTCCCAGTAGAGCCGGGTCTCGTCGGACCAGACGACCGTTTCCAGACCGAGAGCTTCCAGCAATTCCTGGGCTTCCGGGTCATCAATGGCCGCGACAGGTACTTTCAGCCCTTCGGTCCTGGCGTGAAAGCTGGTCGGGATTGGCGGCACTGTGGTGGACAGCGTCATCTCGGCTCTGCCGATTTCGGTCCGACCGAGGTCGGGCACGGCAACGTCCAGTCCTTCCAGTTCATAGCCGAAAGAGCGCGGCATGAACGCGCGGGCCACTTCCATCGGGTGATCCTCGCCGAAGCTCGGGTCCGCCATCAATGTACTGATCATGGCACGCATGGGCGTATATTCGGCGAATTCGATGTCGCCAATCGCCGCCCAGTCGATCTTGACCGATGCACCTTCCGGCAGGTCCGGGGCATCGAGACCGACCATCATCATTTCGCCGATACCGTCGGAGTTGATCTCCGACATGGACATTTCCTTGATGGCGATTTCCATCGGCTTTTCTGGACCAGGCGTCGGCACGGTCACGTTGATACCGCTGATGCGGGCATCGGTAACGCCGAACGACCGGTAGAACTGGAATACGCCGGTGATCAATTCTTCAGGAGCTGGAACCTGCTTGGCGAACAGACCGTCAAACAGGGCAAGGATGTTGTTTTCACGCTTCAGAACGGTGACTTCTGAAATCGAGGTCTTGTCGACGGCAATCTCAATCGCAAGCCCATCGGCGATGTCCTGTTTGGACTTGTAGTCGATCGCCGACGCCGAGCCGAGCATGACAACTTCATCGCCGGTTTCGGGAACATCGGGGTCAAACAGATCGAAGAACGCGGCCGCGTCCATGTCCGTGTAAACGGTCTTGCCCTGGCTGGTGGTCTGGTTCAGCATCTGGCCCGAAGTCGTGTCCAGGGTCTGCATCGACTGGCTCATGCTGTCGATCGTGTATTCCCCGATCCGGCCATCCACAGCGTCGGCCATGCGGTAGCCCGCAATCTGCATGGTGCCTGACAGAACAAGAGTGTCCTTGCCGTCTTCGATCTCATGCGCCTCGATGGTCATCGCCGTGTTGTCGGCCTTGACTTCGTCGTAGGAAGTCAGGAGGGCGGCCTTCACGAACGGCAGCCAGCGGCTGACCTGGTGCGCCTCGTCTTCTGCCGGCACTTCCGGCATGGTGAAGCTGTAGTTCGTCGCGGAAACTCCGCTCAACCGGCCGTCGATCTTCAACCGGCCCTTGCCTTCGGCGCTGGCGGAAAGAACCATTTCTGAATCGTCGGAATAGACCCAGCTTGCGGCGTCAAAGTCGCCGTCTTCATGGCTGAGACCTGTAATGGTGACCGTGCCGCTGCTGAATGAAAGCGAATAGGTCAGGTCGGTCAGCTTTTCCGGTTCGATATCCGTCGCGCCGTCATTGCCCGTGACATCCGTTTCCTCGGCCGGAATATCCTCGATGGTTCCGCTCAAGGAGATCGTGCTGTCGGTGAGGGTCAGCGTGTCGGTACCTTCGTCGTAAGCGACGCTACCGTTTTCGACCTCGACACCAAGGCTCTTCAAACCTTCTACATAAGCTTCATAGGCGGTCTCGCCGGTGTCTTGCGCAAGGGCGGAGCCGGAAACCAGCGCAAGCGCGGTGCCGAGCATGAGGAGCCGGACGCGGGCCCTGGCTGGTTTGGATGAGAAAACGGAGGCGGGCTGAAAATTCAATGTCGTGGCTCCAATAAAATGATCGGAATCGAGCGGTTTGAACGAGATCGGTCCCGATAGGGTTGGACGTCCAAGTCCTCATCAAGACCTAGGCCATTCCATGACTATGTACCAATCACATGACAAGGTCGAATCGGGAAAAGCCGGATCAGGATTGCGCGAGGAGCCATTCAGAACGCACGGTCTCGTCGGTTTCGACGCGCAACGCCGCGGTTTTGCGGGCCTGAAAATCTTCCTGTGCAGAAAGTTGGCCGAGTGCCCAGACGGCGGTGCCGCGAACAAGGGCGTCGGCATCGTCGAGCAGTGCTTCGATCTTGCCGAGCAGTTCAGTTTCTCCGGAATTGCCGGCGGCAATCAAAACGTTGCGCAGAAACTTTCCCCGTCCGATCCGTTTCACCGGTGATCCGGAAAAGAGCTGGCGGAAAGCTGCGTCGTCCAGCGACAGGAGGTCTGCAAGCTTCGGGGTAATCATCTCCTCCCGGGCAATCAACTTGGCCTCCCGGGCAGCTTCGGCAAATTTGTTCCAGGGACAGGCAGCCAGGCAATCGTCACAGCCATAAATACGGTTTCCGATGGCTTTGCGAAACGCGTCCGGAATAGGGCCGGGGTGTTCGATGGTGAGGTAGGAAATGCAGCGCCTCGCATCGAGCTGATAAGGCGCGGGAAATGCGTTCGTCGGGCAACTGTCGAGGCAGGCGCGGCAGGAGCCGCAATGATCGCGTTCCGCACCGCTCGGCGGCAGATCCAGTGTGGTGAAGATCGAGCCGAGGAAAAACCAGGACCCGAGATCACGTGACACAAGGTTCGTGTGCTTGCCCTGCCAGCCAAGCCCGGCAGCCTCCCCGAGCGGCTTTTCCATCACCGGTGCGGTATCGACGAACACCTTCACGTCTCCACCGGACCGGGAAACCAGGAAGCTGGCCAGTTCCTTCAAGCGCCCCTTGATGACATCGTGATAGTCGCGGTGTCGCGCATAGACGGAAATGCCGCCGCTGGTCTTGTCGGCCAGATGGGCGAGGGGATGTTCGTGTGGTGCGCTGCCTGGGCCATAGTTCATTGCCAGCATGATGACAGAGCGAACCTCCGGCCATAGCGCTTGAGGTGAGTATCGGCGGTCGGCGGTTTCCGCCATCCAGCCCATGCTGCCTTCATAGCCCTTGTCCAGGAAGTGCCGCAGGCGTTCGCCCGCCTCCGGAATGCTGTCGGCAGCGGCAATCTTCACGCCGTCGAAACCGAGGGCGCGGGCCTTCTCCTCAAAGGCGGTCAGAAGCTTTTGGGTCTTTCGGTCCAAGGCCTTCGGCTGCTCGCTGGAACAACGTTCAGTTCAACCGGAACCGGTTGAACGCACGAAGAATGCGTCAGAAATCGAGATCCGCATAGGTCTGTGCGGCCGGCATGCCCAGCACCTTCTCGCCCAGGAGCGGGCGCATCGACGGCCGCGACTTGACCCGCGCATACCAGCTCTTGATGTCTTCCTGATCGCTCCAAGGCACTTCGCCCAGATAGTCGGCACACGACAGGGAGGCCGCAAGGGCGAAGTCGGCGAAGGTCAGCCGGTCGCCGGCAACCCAGCGGCGGGAGGCGACCAGATAGCCGAAGTACTTCAGGTGGTGATGGATGTTCGCCCGGGCAACGCGCAGGGCTGCCGAATCCGGTTCACCGCCGCCGGCGGACTTCGGCATGATCTGCTTGTAGATGCGTTCGCGCACAAGATGACCGATCACTTCCTGATCGAACTTGCCTAGGCTCCACTCGACCAGGCGTCTCGTTTCTGCACGGGCATCGGGATGATCCGGCATCAACCGGCGGTCGGCAACCGCATAGCCCCGGGTTTCGTCCAGATACTCCATGATTGGTCCGGCGCCGCAAATGGCAGGGCCTTCGTTTTCCACGATAACCGGCACGGTGCCTGCCGCGTTCAGCACCAGGAGCGCCTGAGGCCGCTCCCATGGGTTCACGTGATGCTCCTCGAAGGCGGCTCCGTATTCGCTCAGGATGAGCCGGATGAACCTTGAAGATGGCGAGAACGGATGATGGTAGAGCGTCAGCATGAAGGGGTTAAGAGCCTGAACTGTGGCAAGACTACGTCAAAGCGAATGCCGAATGCTGCAATCGCCTTAACGGAGAGTTTGCCCCGAATATGGTTATCAAGGGTTTGACGGCGTGACTTCGCTTCGTCAAATAAGCGGCGACTTGGGAGACGCCCTGAGTCGCGAGACATACTTGGTCAGGCTGGTTTTCATCAAGCCATTTGGAGACAAGATACACAATGGACGGCCAAACGATTGTTAATGCTCTCATTTTGGGGATTGTCGAAGGTCTGACCGAGTTCATTCCCGTCTCGTCTACCGGTCACATCCTGCTGCTGGGGCATTTTCTCGGCTTCGACAGCACAGGTAAAACTTTCGAGGTTCTGATCCAGCTCGGCGCCATTCTGGCGATCCTGTCGGTTTATTTCGGCCGTTTGTGGACGCTTCTGGTCACGCTGCCAAGCGATCCCTCCAGCCGGCGCTTCGTGGCCGGTATCCTGATCGCCTTCCTGCCGGCCGCCGTCATCGGCGTGCTGCTGCATGGTTTCATCAAGGAAGTGCTGTTCGAAACGCCCGCGCTTATCTGCACGACGTTGCTGCTCGGTGGCATCGTCCTTCTGTGGATCGACCGCCTGCCGCTGAAGCCGCGCTATACAAATGTGATGGATTACCCGCTGTCGCTCTGCCTGAAGATCGGCTTTTGCCAGTGCCTTGCCATGGTGCCCGGCGTTTCACGCTCCGGTGCGACCATTGCCGGTGCATTGCTGATGGGCACCGACAAGCGCTCGGCGGCCGAATTCTCGTTCTTTCTGGCCATGCCGACAATGGCCGGCGCCTTTGCCTACGATCTCTACAAGAACCGCAACGTGCTCTCAATGGACGATGCCATGCTCATTGGTATCGGTTTTGTCGCGTCTTTCATCGCCGGTGTGTTTGTGGTCAAGGGGCTGCTCGACTTCGTCTCCAAACACGGCTTCGCGCCCTTTGCCTGGTGGCGCATTTTCGTCGGCATTGCCGGTTTCGCCGGGCTTTATTTTCTGGGCTGAGGCCGCTTTACCAATGTCCGGATCGGCGCGAATATTTTGCTGCGCTTGTCCGGACCGATGGAGCGAGTGTGACGGGGCTTGGCTCAGGCTGAACGGTTGAGCTGTCTCTTGGCCGTATAGGTCCCCGCCAGGGCCTCCAGTTCGCTTGCAAGCTCCTGACGGAGGTCCTCCGGGCCAAGCAGTTCCGCCCCCGGCCCGAGCCAGCGGACGAGCGGCAATATGCGGGCCCGCTCGGTGGAGGGGATGCTGACGAGGATCCGGCCTTCTTCGGCCGGTGTGAAGACAGCGTGACGGTAATACCAGTCGGCGCTCAGCTTCTTTGCCTGTGCGGCAGTGATCAGGATCTCGGCAATCGCTTCTTCCTGCTCCCAGCGACGCATCGCCTGCGACAGCCATGCCCCGCCGAGAAGGCTCTTGATGGAGAAGGTCTTGTCGGGCCGGAAAAAGAGCCCGCTGATTTCCAGATCCCGCACCCGGTCCGCCCGATAGACCTTGAGCGTGTCCGTATCGACGCAGCGTCCGGCCAGGTACCAAAGGTCCCGGTCGAACATGACCCCATAGGGTTCGACGTCATGGGCTTTCACGGTCCGCCTTGTGGGGTTGACGTGTTCGAAGCGGACCCGTTTGCCATCCAGGATACCAGTCATGAAACCGTCGAGGGCCTTCTGCCAGTCGCCCGTCGGTTCCGCCTTTGTGCCGGAATGAAAGATGTCGGGCGGGATTGGTTCGATGCCCACGATCCTGTCTGCCTCTTTCAATAGCCCGTGAACCGTTTTGGGCAGGGACGCAAGCAGCTTCTTTTCTGCTGCCGCAAGATCGTCTGCAAGCGGCACCGTGCGGCTGGAGCGCACCAGTGCCATTGCTGCCAGCAGGGCGGCGGTCTCATTGCGGGTCAGTGCCACGGGTGGCTGAAGATAACCGCTGGCAAGCCGGTAGCCGCCTTCCGCACCACGCTCCGCATCCACCGGAACGCCAAGCGCGATCAGCCTGTCGATGTCGCGATAGATCGTGCGATGGGAAACGTGAAACCGTTCGGCAAGTACGGTTGCCGGGACAAGTTTGCCGCCGGTCAGCAGAAGCAGGATGCCGAGTGCGCGTTCAATCGGGTTCATGGAAAATCGGGCTCTGTGAGGTCGGAACAAAAAAAATCATAACCTGAGAACAGAACGGGATCAAACATGACTCACTGCTGTCAGGATTGATTTGCCATTCTCATCTCGTCCCCAGAAAGGAACGGGCGTTCAGCCCTTAGGAGAAGAGAGATGAGCCTTGAGATCGACACCATTTTCCGCAGCCGCGCAAACAGCCGCAGTGTTCTGTTTTCTGCCCTTCGTGTTTGTGTGGCAGAGTTCCGGAATTATCTTCGCCGCCGGGAAACTAACCGAGCACTTTCTCGCCTGAACGAGAGTGAGTTGAAGGATATCGGCCTGCAACGCACAGAGCTCGGCTACAGCGAGCTGCACGACGACCGCTTCAAGTTGGGGCCTCGGCGTGGATAATTTTTTCCGGCGGCTGGCAAGTTCTCCTGTCAGCCGCCGGATCCGCGCATCAATGCCTTTATCTCCGGCTTGTTCCAGGCAAAGAACATCACCACAAGAGCGGTGAGAGCCGCGATGATCACACCGTAGAACGGAAGATCCAGATCAAGCCCGATCAGTTCCCCGCCCAGCAACGAGATCACGCCCGCCACCAAGGTGAAGACGGCAATGGTCACACCCATGACCCATCCCTGTTCCTTGTCGCTGACGGCTGCCGAATAAAGCCCGAGAAACGTCGGATAGGCGATGCCGAAGGCGAAGTAGAAACAGAAGACCGGCACATAGGTCAGAATTGCGCTGGGCGAGGCTATGAAAGCTGCCGCCGACACTGCCCAGACCGTGAAGGTCATGCCCAGAATAGCTTCCTTGCTGAACCGCTTTTGCGCCGGCACAACCAGAAACGTGCTGGAAAAGGCGAGGGCAATGCCGATCGTCAGCATCACCATCGAACCGCCGAGCGTGCCGTAACCGAAGCGGCTGGTCAGGTAGTTGTCGACGAAGATGTAGAAAGACAGGTTGGCGACGTGAAAGAAGAAGAACACCACTTTCAGCCGCATCACTGTCGGATACTTGCGGATACGCCACAGAAGCTCGAGGATTTCCGAAGGCCTGAACACGAATTTCTGCCGCTCCGCCTCGGCGTCGTGTGCATCCTTGAATGAGAATATCACCAGCAGGATGGCAATCAGCACCAGTACGAAACAGGCATAGAACGGCAGTTTGATGCTCGCCAGGTCGCCAAGAAGGACCGGGTCCGACAGGAGACCGCCGAGTAGCGGGCCGCCGACCAGCCCGAAGCTGACGCCGGTGATGATATAGCCCATGTTCCGGTTGCGGTCCTCGTCATCCGTGCTGCCATCGATCATCGCGGCCTGTGCGATCGGCTGGTTGCCCGCAGTCAGCCCGGTGATCGCGCGGCCCAGGATCAGGAGCAGGAAGCTGTTGAGATAGAGCGCTGCTATGGTGAGCGCATAGCCGCCGAGCGCGCCGAACAGGCAGATCAGGATCGCGTTCTTGCGGCCGATGACATCCGACAGTTTGGAGATGTAGGGCGCACCGAAGAACCAGCACAAGAAGAAGATGCCGATGATGAGGCCGTAATCGAAATGGCGCATCGCGTCGCTGGTGGACTGCGGCAACATCGACGTCGACGGTTCCATCACCAGGGAATTGATGATCGGAAACACCAGCCCCTGGCCGAGCAGGTCGACAAAGACAACAAAAAGTAACGTGACCTTGGCAAGAAATGACATCTGCGCCTCCCGTCAATTTTGACGGTAGGCGAAGGAGCGGGATGCGGCAACGAAAAGCTGTGCCGGGTAGGGGCGGCGGATGAACGGTGCCGCTTGCAGATGAACTGCTGGAGTGCGCATACCCGCCCGGCACCGGGCAGGTTTCTTTCAACAGAAAACGGGCCCCGAAGGGCCCGTCGAAGAAGTCAGGTGCAAGCAGGCCTTACGCCGGCCGGTGCGCGTCGTACTGGCCGTGCTCGCGGTAGCGTTCCAGGTAGGTCGGCAAAACGGCGGCCAGCGTTGCCGGAGGAATGCCGATGCCTTCCAGGGTGCGGCCTTCCGCCTTTGCCTTGTCAGACACCACGTTGTCGGTTTTCAGCAGCTCGACCTGATCGGCTGTGAACGGCGCGTAGGGGAAGAGCTGCAGAACCTTGCCCATGGCAGATGCGACCGGAAAGGGCAGCGGCAACAGAACGCGGTTGCGGCGGGTGACTTCCAGAACGTCTTCCAGGCAAGACTTGAAGCTTTTCACTTCAGGGCCGCCGAGTTCATACGTGGTGCCACCGGCAAGCTGGCCATCGACAGCGCGGGCAACCGCTTCGGCAACGTCGCAGACATAAACCGGCTGGAACTTGGACTCGCCGCCACCAAGCAGCGGCAGCACAGGCGAGAAGCGGGCCATGTCGGCAAACTTGTTGAAGAACTTGTCTTCCGGACCGAACACGATGGATGGCCGCAGGATGACGCTGCCGGGCAGGGTTTCCAGAACACCGGCTTCGCCGACCGCCTTGGAGCGGGCGTAGGCAGAGCTGCTCTGTGCGTCCGCACCGATGGCAGAGATATGCGTGATCCGATCAAGGCCTGCTGCACGCGCGGCTTCCGCGATGGCTCGCGGACCGAAACTCTGCACCGCGTCGAAGGACTGTTTGCCGCTGGGGGCCAGGATGCCGACGGCGTTGATCACCGCATCCGCGCCGATCACGGCCCGGTCGACCGACCAGCGATAGCGCAGGTTGGCCTGTACCGGCATGATCTGGCCAACGGCGCCAAGCGGCTGAAGATGAGTCGCCAGATCGGGGCGGCGGACGGCTGCGCGCACGCGGTAACCGCGCTTGGCGAGCGCCTGAACGATATGACGGCCAAGGAATCCCGATCCGCCGAAAACCGTGACGAGTTTGCCGTTAAGTGCTGTGGACATCCTGAAAATGCCTTCTGTCGCGTCCAAAAGGAGAGGCGGCCTGGAATTTGGCCGGCTCAGTCTGGGAGTTTCTTAGCCCTTTGCCGCGGGTCTGTGAAGGGCTCGCTGTGAATGAATAAAAAAAGTCACACAGAGTGATTGACAAGCCCCGGAACCACCCTTACAAGCCCCCCTCACAGCCCAGGTGGCGGAATTGGTAGACGCACTAGCTTCAGGTGCTAGCGCTCGCAAGGGCGTGGAGGTTCGAGTCCTCTCCTGGGCACCAAATTTTGGTTTTGGACACACTACCAAGGTCCAGAACAATCTAAAAAAGCTCCGGTTTTCCGGAGCTTTTTTCGTTTCTGGGGCTGCTTCGGCGTTTTGGCCTAATGGCCTACCGATTTTGAGAAAACATTGATGATCACCACCCCGCTAAGGATCAGTCCAAGGCCGATCAGGGCCGGCAGGTCGAGTTTCTGGTCGAACACTAGCCAGGCGACCATGGTGATGAGAACGATGCCCGCTCCGGACCAGATTGCGTAGACGATTCCCGTCGGCAAAACGCGAATCGGATAGGACAGCAGCCAGAACGAGATCGCATAACCGGCCACGGTGATGATCGAAGGCAGCAGGCGGGTGAAATTTTCGGTTTTTGCCAGAGCGGAAGTTGCGATGACCTCGGCGACGATGGCCGCGACGAGGAAAAGATAGGTGGCGGCGAGGCTGTTCGGCATCTCTGGCTCTTTAAGGCGGTGAGGGAACTCCGGATGAAGGTACGCAGGCCTTTCAGGGAGCGAGTGGTTTCCGTTTCGTCTGTTTATACGAAAAAGGCCCGCGTGCGCGGACCTTTCTGAAGGCTGGGGCTGTATTTCCGGGAAGCTGCCTGGCGCAAATCGCGATGCGCGATCCTTCTGGTTGAACGCGACACGCTCTAGAAGGTGTATTTGCTTTCCAGCAGCAGGCCGTAGCGGTGATAGTTCTGGTCGAGAACCACTTTCTCGCCGGTGACGACATATCTGCGGTCGAAATTCGATTGGAGCCACCAGTAACGGCCACCGACGCCCAGTTGCCAGTTCTTGGTCAGGTCGACATTCAGCATCGCATCTGCTTCCAGACCATAGGTCCAGTCGCTTTCCCAGGTTTCTATCTTGTTGTAGCTCCAGGGGACACCTGCAACGTCGACGGACCAGCCGGCGCGTTGGCCGATGTCGCCTTCAGCAGTCATGCCGAGGCGGATCGCATGCCAGTCGCGGGACTGTTCGACGGTCAGGTTTCCGTATTTCGCCGAAACGTCGTCGGACAGGTACTGGTAGCCGACGAACCCCTTCAGCCGCACCTGATTGTTTGCAAATTGCGCAAAGCCCCAGCCGCCGTCGAGAACAACATATCCGAGCGAGGTCTCATCGGTTTCGTCCATCTCGTAGCCAGAGAAATGCACATCGCCACCGTCGCTCCTGCCGAGGCCGACATAGCCCCTGAAGAAGGTGTTGGACGTCGTGTCCTCGAGCGTTCCGACCAGTTCAGCGGTGTGAGAGGTCACATTATCCGTGCTGGAAATGTCGAAGCCGCTGTTGTCCAGATCGGAGCGCGACTGGCTGTACCAGTATCGCAGACCGATGCTGCCGCGCAGCGTCGAAGGCTGATAGAGCTCGCCGGGCCCTGAGTAGACATCCGCAGCGGAGGCAAGGGGCGCCGAAGAAAGCGCAAGGAAGGCCGCAATCGGAAGGGACTGCAAAAGTCTTTTCATGGCTGAAACACCGCTTGTCTGAATACGCGGGAATGCGCGCTATTGGTGTGTCAGGTATTGCAATTTATGGTTAACAGTGCGTGAAGGCACACCTGTTTAAGCCAGGTGACGCAGCGTCCCGCCCGGCGGGCCTTGAAAAGGAAGAGGCCCCGGCACAGCCCCGGCACGGCCCCGGCAAGCCTTGCTGCGGGCCCTTGGTGAAAGTGATTTGGCTCAACCGCCTCCCGCGCACTTTCGGGGGGAGGCGGCGAGCTACCGGTTATGGATCAGATCGGATAGCCCTGACCGGGATCTTCGATGGTGATCCAGCGCAGTTCCGTGAACTCGTTGATGCCTGCCGTACCACCGAAGCGGCCATAGCCGGAGGATTTCACACCGCCAAAAGGCATCTGCGCTTCGTCAAAGACAGTCGGGCCATTGATGTGGCAGATGCCGGACTGGATGTCTTTGGCAACTTCCAGAGCCCTGCGGGTATCCTGCCCGAAGACGGCCGCCGAAAGGCCGTAGTCCGTGTCGTTGGCGATCTCGATGGCATGGGCGGTGTCGCGGGCGCGGATCATCGTGGTGACAGGACCGAAGCTTTCTTCGCCATAGATGCGCATCTCCGGAGTAACCAGATCGACGATGGTCGGGGCCATCACGGTGCCTTCCTCCGGCACGCCGCCGCACAGAACCTTTGCGCCTTTCGCAACGGCGTCGTCAATCAGGGCTTTGACATGGTCGACCGTGTCGCGATCGACAACCGAGCCGATATGAACCTGTTCGGTTGGCGAGCCCACTTTAAGCGCGCTGGCGCTGGCCGCGAATTTCTCCGCAAAGACGTCTGCAACGGACTGATCGACAACAACTTTTTCCGTGGACATGCAGATCTGTCCCTGGTTCATGAAAGCGCCGAACCGGGCCGCATTGACCGCACCGTCGAGATCGGCATCGTCGAGCACCACCAGTGAAGCCTTGCCGCCAAGTTCCAGAAGGCAGGGTTTCAGGTGCTTGGCGGCACGCTCTGCGATGATCCGGCCAACGCGGGTCGATCCGGTAAAGTTGATCCGGCGCGTCAGCGGGTGGTCGACCAGCGCGTTGACCACTTCGGGAGCGTCAGCTGCATCGTGGGTCAGGATGTTCAGGACGCCCTTGGGCAAGCCCGCATCAGCCATGACGTTACCCAGAAGCCTGTGCAGGCCCGGGCATTTCTCGGAGGCCTTCATCACCACCGTGTTGCCGCAGGCAATCGGCAGCGCGAAACAGCGGACACCCAGAATGGTCGGAGCGTTCCACGGCGCCATGCCGACCAGAACGCCAACGGGCTGGCGGTAACCCATGGAAAAGGATCCGGGCTTGTCGGAGGGGATGATCTCGCCCTTGATCTGAGTGGTGGAAGCGGCCGCTTCACGCAGGATCTTGGCGGCGAACATGTTGTTGAAACCGAGCCATGGCGCAGTCGCCCCTGTCTCGCGAATGCCGACCTCGACGAACTGCGGCGTGCGTTCTTCCATGAGATCGGCAGCCTTGTTGAGGATCTTGCGCCGTTCGCTCGGGCCAGTCTTCGACCACGCGGCAAAGGCAGCCTGCGCGGACTGCACAGCCTTGTCGACGTCGGCCGCCACCGCGGCTGCCGCCACGCTGGCGCGTTCGCCGCTGACCGGGTTCTTGCGTTCGAAGACAGCCGCGTTGCTGGCTGCCTGGTCCTCGTTGTCGATGAAAAGGCCGTAGTCCATGGGATCCTCCGTTGTGTTGGTCTTGTTTGGTTCCGTCAGTCGTCCGGGCCTGCGAACAGGGCGGAGTAGACGAGTGTCTGGTTGGCGTGTTCGCGCATGATCGATTCAGCGCGCTGTGGGTCGCGTTTCGAGATCGCGTCGAAGATGAGGCGGTGCTGCATGTTGCCCAGGCGCAGGCGCATCATGTCTTCTTCGGCCTTGTCGGCGCTGAACACCACCGTGCCCAGCTTGAGCATCGGGAGGCTTTCCATGCGATCGAACGCATAGCCGATGTAGTCGTTGCCGCACTGGCGCATGATCGTCTCGTGAAAGGCGACATTGCCGTCCTGATAGCGCGAGATCTTGTCACCATCCGCCGATGTGTCGGTTAGCGCGATGTCCATGTCCTTGATGACGGATTTCAGCGTCGACTCGACGTCCTTGCTCATGCCGCTCTTGGCAAGCGTGCCGGCAGCCAGGCCTTCCAATACACCGCGCACCTCGTAGGCGTGCTTGATGTCGCCCAGATTGAATTCCTGCACCGTGAAGCCGCGACCGTCACGCTTCTTGATGAGACCTTCCACCTCCAGCGCGCGCAGTGCCAGCCGCGCAGGTGTTCGCGACACGTCGAACATGTCGGCGACGCTCACTTCGCTGATCTTCGAGCCCGGTGCCAGCGAGCCGTCCATGATCATGCGATGAAGAACTGCCAGCACGCGCTTGTCGGACGGGGCTGTTTCATTTGCCTTGGTCGTCATCTGTCCTTGCCATTTTCGGATCCATACCTTTTCGAAGGCATGGACCTTATCATGAGCATTTTCATATTTATGTATCCAAAAATAGCGCATTGTCATTACAAAATTTCTGAAATCACCATTATTGGATGCAATATGTTGCAAAGTTGAAAATTTATGGATACAAAGTTGACGCGCGATCAAACGCATGATCTGCGCGACTGGGAGGAGTTCTGATGCGTAGAATAGTTTTTGGAGCGACCGCGCTTGCCGCGGCGCTGCTGGCCTCCACGGCCTTTGCCGCGGACCCGATCAAGATCGGCCGCGTGGTGCATATGACCGGTCCGGCGGCAGGAGGTGATGCTGCCAGCCACAGCCCGAATGTGGAGCTCTGGGTTAGCCAGGTGAACGGACGCGGCGGCCTGATGGTCGGTGGCGAGCGCCGTCCTGTGGAACTGGTCGAATATGACGACAAATCCAATCCGGCCGAGATGATCAAGGCGGTGCAGCGTCTCGCCACGCAGGATGAAGTCGATTTTCTGCTGACGCCCTGGGGTACCGGTTTCAACGCGGCAGCCGCGCCGATCTTCGCAAAATACGGTTATCCGCAAATCTCGGTGACCAACATCACCGACGAGATCGAGGAACTTTCCGAACGGTTTCCGAACATGTTCTTCACCCTCGGCAACACGACCGGTTTTGTCGAGGGCCTGCGTGACACCTTGAACAAGCTTCGTGACAACGGTGCCATCGGCAACAAGGTGGCCATGGTCAACGTCGCAGATGCCTTCGGCATAGAGCTTGCGGCCGTCGCCCGTGAAGTTCTGCCGGCGGCTGGCTACGAGATTGTCTTCGACAAGTCCTACCCCCTCGGCACGGCGGATCTGTCCCCGGTGGTCAAGGGAGCCAAGGCGACTGAACCGGATGTGTTCATCGCCTTTTCCTACCCGCCGGATACCTTTGCCCTGACGGAACAGGCGATTATTGAAAATCTCGATGTCGGCGCCTTCTACACGGCGGTCGCGACAGCGTTTCCCGCCTACGCTGGCAAATTCGGCAGCAAGATCGAAGGTAATCTCGGGGCAGGGGGCGTCAATCTCGATCTGGAGCCGATGACGGAATACCGCGCGGCCTTCAACGCGCTTCATGGCAACCAGCCTGAATATTGGGCTGCAGCCACCTACTATGCCAGCCTGCAGGTTCTGGAACAGGCGATCGAAGGGGCTGACAGTACGGACCGCGAGGCCGTGACCGAGTACATCAAGGCCAACAGCTTTGACACCGCCCTCGGCACGATCAGCTTCGACAAGCACAATGAATCGAAGCACTACTGGACGGTGGGCCAGTGGCACGACGGCCAGTTCAATGCCGTCGCCGGCGTCGGTGTCCCGGTTGCGGTCGAGCCGGTCGCCAAGGAAGGCTGGAACTGAAGACCTTCGGACCGGCCGGCTCAGGCCGGTCCGGATCGTCTCGCGAATTGGTAGTTTAGATGGACATCCTGATTTCCGGCCTGCTTCTGGGCGGAACCTATGCGCTCATAGCCATGGGGCTCAATCTGCAATACGGCGTCGCCCGGATCATGAACCTTGCCAATGGCGAGGTTCTGGTCATGGGGGCACTGGCGTCGTTTCTTGCCTTTACCGCGGCTAGCATAAGTCCGCTGATCACTGTGTTCCTCGTGGCGCCATTGGCGTTCGCAACCAGCTGGCTGGTCTACCGCGTCCTGCTTCTGCCGCTTGTCCGGCGGGCGAAAACGCAAGGCCAGCTGGAGGTGGACTCCATTCTGGCAACCTTCGGAATGGCATTCATTCTGGTGGGCACCATGGTGTTGATCTATCCGGAACTGTTTGCCTATTCCTTCCTTGCCGTTCCGGTGGACGTTGCCGGAACGACGGTTGCCGCCAACCGGCTGGTTGCCTTCGGCGGGGCCGTGGCCATCAGTCTGGCACTTTATCTCTGGCTGAACCGGTCCAACGCCGGCTTGGCTGTCCGGGCTGTTGCCGTCAGCCCGATGGCAGCCGGTCTTGTCGGCATCAACGTCGAACGCATCAGCGCGCTGGCCTTTGCCATCGGCGGCACGATCACGGCGATGGGGGGCGTGCTGATTTCAACCTTCGTCACGCTGGATCCGTCGTTCGGTGTCATCTTCACCATGAAGGCGTTGATCATCGTGATCATGGGCGGGGTCGGCGACATTCGCGGGGCGATTGTGGCTGCGCTGATCCTGGGCGTGGTGGAAACCGCCGTGGCGACGCTGATCGATCCGGGGCTGACCCTGGCTGCTGCCTACACGATCTTTCTGCTTGTTCTCCTGTTTCGGCCCCAGGGCCTGTTTGGCAGGAGACCCGCATGAACATTTCAGCCCTTGCGATGCCCGGCGCCGCAGCGCTTCTGGCCGCCGCCGCATGCGTTCCTTTTGTCGCTGACGGCTACTGGCTGTCGATCGCCGTAACCGTTCTGATGTATGCCGCCCTTGCCACTTCATGGTCGCTGTTTTCCGGACCGACCCATTACATTGCCCTGTCGACGGGCGCCTTTTTCGGCATCGGTGGTTATCTGGTCGGCCTCGGCATGAGCGACTACGACCAGAGCTTCTGGGCCATGGCGGCACTCGCTCCCGTTGTCGCGACAGCGCTCGCCGCGCTGATCGGCTGGGCAACCCTGCGCTTGTCCGGCGTCTATTTCGTCATCTTCACGCTCGGTCTTGCGGAAATGGTCCGCAACCTCGTCAGCTGGGTGCAGAATAATTTCCTCGGCAGCCGCGGGCTCTATGTGCTCACCGACCTGGATGAAACGCATATCTACTGGATGCTGCTTGCCGTTCTTGCCGCCGTGTTCGTGTTCGGCTGGTGGCTGTGGCGGTCGCGGCTCGGGTTCGCGCTGCGCATTCTCGGCAATGACGAGGCTGTGGCGCGTCATGTCGGCATCAACACCGCGCGCACCAAGGTCCTGATGTTCATGACCACCGGCTTCGTCGCCGCTCTCGTCGGTGCCATCGTCGCACCGCGCTATTACTACATCGAACCGAATGTTGTGTTTTCGCCGGAGCTCAGTTTCGTCGTTGTCATCATGGCTCTTCTGGGGGGCACGCGGAAACTTTACGGTCCGCTTCTGGGCGTTCTTCCCTTCACGCTCCTGTGGGAGGTGATTTCTGTCTCTTTCCCCAATGCCACCACGCTGGTTCTAGGGCTCGCTTTTCTTTTGATCGTCTATTTCCTGCCGAATGGTGTCACCGGTCTTTTCGGCAAGCTTCTGGCAGGGAGGTCGTCATGACACAAGGACAACCGATCCTTCACGTGGAAAGCCTCAGCAAGCGCTTCGGCGGTCTTGTTGCAGTCAACAATGTCAGTTTCCAGGTACTTGAGCATGAGGTGATGGGGCTGATCGGGCCGAACGGGTCCGGCAAGTCCACGACCATGAACATGATTTCCGGCGCCCTGAAGCCGAGCTCCGGGGCGATCATTCTCAAGGGGCAGGATCTGACCAGGAAAAAGCCCCACGAAATTGCCCGCTCTGGCGTTTCCAGAACCTTCCAGCTTGTCCGCATTCTGCCGGAGCTGACCGTGCTGGAAAACGTCATCGCCGGCGGCGTCTTCGGCCATGCCAGGCGCTGGGGCAAGGAGGTGGAAACTTTCGCGACGGAGCTTCTGGCAAGGGTCGGTCTGGAAGGGCAAAGTGGCAAGCCGGTCTCCGCGCTGACCTACATCGACCAGAAGCGGCTGGAACTTGCCCGCGCACTCGCCAGTGAACCGGAAGTCCTTCTTCTGGACGAGTGGCTCGCCGGTCTCAATCCTTCCGAACTGACGGTCGGCATCGATCTGATTGCCAGCCTGCGCCAGGAGGGGCGGACGATCATTCTTGTCGAACATGTCATGGACGCCATCCGCTCGCTATGCGACCGGTGCCTTGTGATCAACTCCGGCGCCCGGATTGCCGAAGGCACACCGGAAGACGTGCTTTCCGACCCGGAAGTCATCCGGGCCTACCTGGGGGACGGCTGATGCTGGATATCAACGGGCTCACCGTCACCTATGGTCTTCATGCAGCCCTTCAGGGTGTCAGCCTGACCGCATCGAAAGGCGAGATCGTCGTCATTCTGGGCGCAAACGGGGCCGGCAAGAGTTCGCTGTTGCGGGCCATCGCCGGGATCAGTGAAGGAACGGTCAGTGGTGAGGCAGCACTCGCTGGCCAATCCCTTCGCCAGATGAAAGCGGACAGGATCGTCGAGGCTGGAATAGCCTTCGTGCCGGAAGGCCGAGGCATATTCGGCGATCTCAGCGTCTGGGAAAACCTGATGCTGGGTGCCTATCCGGAGCGGGCGCGAGCAAGCCGGCAGGAGAACCTGGAAAAGGTGGTTGCTCTCTTTCCGAAGCTGGCACAGCGGCGCAACCAGACCGCCCGAACCATGTCGGGTGGCGAACAGCAGATGGTGGCCATCGGCCGCGCCATGATGTCGAACCCGGACATCCTGATGCTGGACGAGCCGTCCCTTGGCCTGTCGCCACTCCTGTCGGGCGAACTCTTCGAGAACCTGTCGCGCATCCGGGAAACCGGCATCGGCGTCCTTCTGGTCGAACAGAACGCCAAGCGAAGCCTGGCGATCGCGGACAGGGGGTATCTGATTGAAAACGGCCTGATCACAGGCGCTGATACGGCATCTGCCTTGCTCAATGATCCGGCCGTACAGAAAGCCTATCTCGGATCGGGATAAACGCCGGGTCGGAGAATAAGCAATTGTCCGCCTTGACCTTCCAGCAACTGGAGGGCCTATCTGATGGGGAGATCGAAGATCCATCAGGGCGAACATCATGCAGGATACAGCGATCCAGCCGAACCAGACTGGCGAGGCAGGCAAGGTCACGGACCCGGTCTGCGGCATGTCGGTTACTCTTGGAAAAGGCAAGCCGAGCCTGAAGTACAAGGGCGAGGAGTTCCACTTCTGCAGTCCGAAGTGTCACGACAAGTTCGAGGCTGATCCCTATTTCTATGTGTCCGGCAATAGCAGGAAGAAAAAGGCGATGGAGGCGGAACAGTCCGCCAAGGGCGCACTTTATACCTGCCCCATGCACCCGCAAATCGTCCAGGAAGGTCCGGGAACCTGCCCGATTTGCGGGATGGCACTGGAACCGCAGAGCGGAGTTTCCGACGAACCCAACCATGAGCTGGTCGATTTTACCCGCAGGCTCTGGGTCAGCGCCCTGGCGGCTGTCCCGCTTCTGATCCTGACCATGGGGCCGATGGTAGGCGTGCCGATCCGCGACTGGATCGGCGAAGGCGTTGCGATCTACCTCGAAGTCCTGTTGGCTACGCCGGTAGTCCTGTGGGCAGCCTTGCCTTTTTTCCAGCGGGGCTGGGCGTCTCTGGTCACTCGCAATTTCAACATGTGGACACTGATCATGATCGGTGTCGGTGCAGCCTATCTCTATTCCATGATTGCCGCTTTCCTGCCTTTCCTGTTCCCGGATGCGCTGAAGGGACCGGAAGGCCATATGCCGGTTTATTTCGAGGCGGCGGTGGTGATTATCGCGCTGGTCTTCGTAGGCCAGGTGCTGGAACTGAGCGCCCGCGAACGCACGGGCGACGCGATCCGCGCCCTGCTGGACCTTGCCCCCAAGACAGCCCGGCGGATCACGCCGGAGGGTGACGAATACGACGCACCGCTTGAGAATATCCTCGCAGGGGATCTGTTGCGCGTTCGCCCAGGCGAGGCTGTTCCGGTCGATGGTGTGGTCAAGGAGGGTGGGTCATCCGTCGATGAAAGCCTGGTCACCGGGGAACCGGTTCCGGTCGAAAAGAACCCGGGAGACAAGGTTACCGGCGGAACGCTCAACAAGACCGGATCCTTCACCATGGAGGCGAAGCTGGTCGGTGCGGACACCATGCTGTCCAAGATCGTCGACATGGTCGCCTCCGCGCAACGTTCACGCGCCCCGATCCAGGGGCTGGCCGATCGCGTTGCAGGATATTTCGTGCCTGCGGTACTCGGTGTGGCGGTGCTTGCTTTCGTGATGTGGCTGTTCCTAGGTCCAAGCCCTGCGTTCGTTCACGCGGTTGTCGCAGCCGTTTCGGTGCTCATTATCGCGTGTCCGTGTGCACTCGGCCTTGCCACCCCGATGTCGATCATGACGGCGACAGGCAGAGGCGCGCAGGCCGGCGTTCTGGTAAAGACCGCCGAAGGTCTGGAACGGCTAGCCGCGGTGGATACGATCGTCGTTGACAAGACGGGAACCCTTACCGAAGGCAAACCGGTTGTCGATGAGATTGTTCCGGCCGCCGGCAAAAGCAAAATGGAGCTTCTGCGGCTGGCCGGCGCGCTTGAAAAAGGCTCGGAACACCCGCTTGCCGAAGCGATCCTCGGGGCAGTCAAAAGCCAGGATCTGGATCTGCCCAGGGCAGAAAACTTCGAAGCCGTCACGGGGAAAGGCGTGCGTGCACGGGTCGATGATGCAGTCGTTCTTTTTGGTAATGCCGCTTTTGCCAGCGAAAGTGGCGCCGATTTGTCCGATCTTGGCGATCGTGCCGAAGAACTGGCTGAGCTGGGCAAGACGGTGATGTATCTGGTGCAGGAGGCTGGTGAGACAGAGCAGCTTCTTGGGCTTATCGCCGTTGCGGATCCGGTCAAGGCAAATGCCAGGGCAGCCATCAGCGCCCTGCATGACGACGGTATCAGGATCGTCATGGCGACGGGCGATGCGCCTCGCACGGCAGACGCCGTAGCCAAGCTGCTGGGGATTGACGAGGTTCACGCCGGTGTGTTGCCGGAAAGCAAGAAAAAGCTCATTGAAGACCTGAAGTCCAGGGGAGCAACGGTTGCCATGGCTGGTGACGGTGTCAACGATGCGCCCGCATTGGCTGCTGCCGATGTCGGTCTTGCCATGGGCACGGGGGCCGATGTCGCGGTGGAAAGCGCCGGACTGACGCTGCTCAAGGGCGACCTGGAAGGCATCCTGCGCGCCCGGAAGCTTGCCCGCGAGACGGTTCGCAACATCAGGCAGAACCTCTTCTTCGCCTTCGTCTATAATGCGGTCGGTGTGCCAGTGGCGGCCGGCGTGCTCTATCCGGTCTTCGGTGTACTGCTGTCGCCGATGCTGGCCGCCGCCGCCATGAGCCTGTCTTCGGTTTCGGTTATCAGCAACGCGCTGCGTCTGCGCACGCTGAAGCTTTAAGGAAAAGAAAAATGAATATCGGTGAAGCCTCCGAACAGAGCGGACTGCCGGTCAAGACGATCCGCTACTACGAGGATATCGGCCTCGTCCGTCCTCTGCGCAGCGAGAACGGATATCGCGATTTTATCGACGCGGATCTCCAGCGGCTGAAGTTCCTTCAAAGGTCGCGCAGCCTTGGGTTTTCCATCGACGAGTGCCGTGAACTTCTGTCTCTCTACGAGGACCGCAACCGGGCAAGTGCCGACGTCAAGGCGATCACCCGGGCGAAGATCAAGGAAGTGGATCGCAAGATCGAGGAACTGCGCTCACTCAAGAAGGTTCTGTCAGAGCTGGTGACCGCCTGCCATGGTGACGATCGGCCCAACTGTCCGATCATCGACGATCTGTCCGGCCAGCATGACCACGATCAGCTGGATGAAGAAAGCAGGCAGGCTTGATGAGCAGGATCTTTCTGACAGTTTCAGCGATCTTGTCCGTTATTGTGCTGGGCATTCTGTTCTGGGGGCTCGTGTCCGGAAAGGAACAACCGCCTGCCGCCAGTGGAGCCGCGCTGGTGTCGGTGCAAGTCCCGGCCCTGGAAGGACAGGCCCTGGCTGGCGAAACTCTTTTTCGCGAAAACTGCGCGAGTTGTCATGGCGACAACGCTGCCGGGCGCGATGGCATTGCGCCTCCGCTGGTACACAAGATTTACGAGCCTGGCCATCACGCCGACGGGGCCTTTCTGCTCGCAGTCTCCCGTGGCGTGCGTGCGCACCACTGGCCATTTGGCGATATGCCGCCCGTGGATGGCGTCAGCCAGGAGGATGTACAAAAGATCGTTGCCTATGTGCGCGCGCTTCAGCGGGCAAACGGGATCAACTGAACTCGAGAGGCGGGGCGCGAGCTTTGAACCGGGGGGGGGTTGTTGGCCTCGGCTGTCGCGCCATCTTTCCGAACCGGTCATGGAAGAGGGATGACCGGTGGCCGAGTGCCTGGTGCGTTGTTTGCGACTTAGGACTGGAATTGCAATGAGCTGCCACCAGGCAATTGGTATCAAGAAATAGCATTCTCTTCACGTATCGGCATGGTTCTGCGGTCAACCGGCTTGCCTCATCCCGCCGCATGTTTTACCTGACGGAAAACTTATTCGAATAAGCGGCCTGTCGTTTGCCTGTTGCGGGCAGTCGGCAGGCAATAACATTTGCGGTCGTTCAACCTGTGTTCATGTGTCTTGGCATAAATGCAGGTGCGGTCATTGAAGATAAGAAACAGGTGTCCTGCTGGATCAGTATGGCAGGAGCATCGACAGAAATTGTGCTCGGGACAGGCCAGAGGAGACGAAACGTCATGACCATCCGCTATCACAAGGGCGATTTGCCCGATCTGAAAGCCTATGAAACGGCAAGTGCGGTGGCGGTCGATTCCGAGACCCTGGGCCTCAACCCGCATCGTGACCGGCTCTGTGTTGTGCAGCTTTCACCGGGCGATGGCAGCGCCGATGTGGTCCAGATCGCACGCGGCCAGAGCGAGGCGCCAAACCTCGCTGCGCTGATGACCGATACGGCCAAACCGAAAATATTCCACTTCGCCCGGTTTGATGTTGCGGTGCTTCAGCACTATCTGAACATCCAGGTCTCGCCGATCTGGTGCACGAAAATCGCCTCCAAACTGGTTCGGACCTATACGGATCGCCACGGACTGAAGGATATCACGCGCGAACTTCTCGGGGTTGAATTGTCCAAGCAGCAGCAGAGCTCGGATTGGGCTGCTGAAACCTTGAGCGACGCTCAGCTGGCCTACGCGGCTTCGGACGTGCTTCATCTGCACGCCTTGAAGGAACGGCTGGAAATGATGCTGGAGCGTGAAGAACGTAGTCATATTGCCCGGGCCTGTTTCGATTTCCTGCCGACGCGGGCGGAACTCGATCTGAAGGGCTGGGAAGAAAACGATATTTTCGCCCACTCGTAATGGCTTAGGTGCCAGGAGATCGGGCACACGATTTCGGAGAATGGATTGAGCGCTGTTGGCGATCATATGCACGGACATGCGGCCAGGCGACCATTGACCCGCGCCCAACGAGCCGCGCGCCGGCACAGCCTGATGGTGCGCATCATGCGCTGGCTGTTTCCTGGCGTCGGGCTGTTGATTCTGGCAGTCATGGTCGGGCTTGTGGTCTTGTTCAACGTGCTCAGCGGGCTTGGTGCCACCAACATGATGCTGACCAGCGAGGGGCTGGTGATGGATCATCCCGAACTGTCGGGTCATGATGGTGACCGCTCCTACCGGGTAACCGCCTACAGGGCGATCCAGCGCCTCAGTGACCCGCGCGTCATCGATCTTGAGACCATTCGGGCCGACATCACGCTCAGCAAGGACCAGAGCGCGCAGATTGTGGCGCTGAAAGGTACCTACAACAACGCGACGGAGAGCTTGCGGCTCTATGAAGGCATTCAGCTTGAATGGAGTGAAGGCTACACGGTCGACCTGTCTGAAGTGGAAATCGACCTCAGCAACGGGGCTCTGAAGACCTCGCAGGTCGTGTCCATTCGCTCCGATCAGGGCCGTGTCGTGGCGGGCAAACTCGACTATGATAAAGCCAAGGGAATCGTCAGGTTTTCCGACGGTATCAAGATGACCCTCAATCCTGCTTCGCAAGGACAGTAAGAGATGACTTTTCTGAAACGCATGACGATTGCCGCCGCCGCAGCCCTTCTTGCCGGTTCGGCCCATGCCCAGACCTTCTCCGATGCCTTCGCCGGCTTCGGGTCGAACGATGGTGAGCCAATCGAGATCGAGGCGAGTGAACTGAGGGTCGAAGACAACAACAACACCGCAACCTTCGTTGGCGATGTGCTGGTCACGCAGGGCGAAACCAGCCTCAAGACGCAGCGGCTCAAGGTGTTCTACGTCGGCTCAGGTGCTGAGAAGACAGAAGAAAGCGCCGTCCAGCAGAAGATTTCGAAGCTGGAAGCGGCGGGAGGCGTGTTCATCACCTCCAAGGACCAGACCGCGAAGGGCGACGAAGCCAGCTTCGACATGAACAAGGAAGTCATGGTGATGACCGGCAAGGAAGTCGTGCTCAGCCAGGGACCGAATGTTGTCGTCGGGAACAGGCTGACCGTCAATCTGAAGACCGGCCAGGCCAATCTGAGCGCCGGCAATGGCAAGGTGTCCGGCCAGGGCAGCGGCCGCGTCAAGGTGCGCATTCAGCCTAACAGTGTGAACAACGACCAAAACGGCAACTGATATTGACGGCTGGTTCGACTCGACAGTGTCGGCCACAGACCTTATGTGAAGCCGCGGCAATGATCGGATGGACGGCGCGCCAGTGAAGAGAACGTCTTCGGAGTATAACGGATTGCAGGGAAGCATGCCGGAAACGGGCCACGATGGCGAAGAACTGTCGCAGGCGCTGGTCGTCGATGGCATCGGCAAGACCTATGGCCGCCGCCAGGTGGTGAAATATGTGAGCCTGTCCGTGAAGCCTGGCGAAGCCGTCGGCCTTTTGGGGCCGAACGGTGCCGGCAAGACCACGACCTTCTATATGATCACCGGGCTGATCCGGCCGGATCAGGGCAAGATCTCGCTGGAAGGCTTCGACATCACCCGCATGCCCATGTACCGGCGCGCCCGGCTCGGCATCGGCTATCTGCCCCAGGAAGCGTCCATCTTCCGTGGCCTGACGGTGGAAGAGAATATCCGCGCCGTTCTGGAAGTGATCGAGCCGAACCGGCAGAAACGCCGGGAGGAGCTAGATGAGCTGCTGGCTGAATTCGGCCTCACCCACTTGCGGAAATCGCCGAGTATCGCCCTTTCCGGTGGTGAACGTCGCCGCGTGGAAATTGCCCGCGCACTTGCAAGCCGTCCGTCCTTCATGCTGCTCGATGAACCTTTCGCAGGTATCGACCCCATCGCGGTAGGGGATATTCAGCAGCTCGTGCGTCACCTGACCCAGCGTGGCATTGGTGTTCTGATAACAGACCACAATGTTCGCGAGACACTCGGCCTCATCGACCGCGCCTACATCATCGCTTCGGGCGAAGTTCTGACAGAAGGGCTCCCCCAGGAAATTGTCACCAATCCGGATGTGCGCCGGCTTTATCTGGGTGAACAGTTTACGCTTTGATGACACGCCGCCAGCTACGTTATACACTCGGTCTGCAATCAAGAAGCAAAAAGCAGACCAACTTGAAATAACGCTTGCCTGGGAACTCAATGGCCATTTCAACCAAGCTGGAGATGCGACAAAGTCAGTCGCTGATCATGACGCCGCAACTGATGCAGGCGATCAAGCTGTTGCAAATGTCCAATCTCGATCTCGTTGCCTATGTCGAAGCCGAGTTGGAACGAAATCCGCTTCTGGAAAAGAACGAAATCGCCGAAGGTGGAGGTGAGGGGGATGGCGGCAGGGATGCCGCTGCAGACGCGTTCGGCGATGGCGCGGACAATCAGACCCGCCAGGGCGATGAGCCCGATACCGGCGACTGGATGCAGAACGATCTGGAAACCGGGTCGGAGGCCATTGCCTCACGCATGGATACCGATCTGGGCAACGTCTTTCCCGACGAGCCCGGCGTGCCTGCATCGCCGGACCCGGCTCTTCTGAAGGCCGGTGACAGTTACAAGAACGCCGGCAGCAGTGGTGCTTCTGAAGATTACAATCTGGAGGCCTTCGTTGCCGACGAAGCCTCTCTGGTCACGTCTCTTGAAGAACAGATGCATCTGGCGATCGGCGATGAAGCCGACAAGCTGATCGCGACCCACCTGATCAACTCGCTTGATGAAAACGGCTACCTTTACCTGGATTTCGATGAGACGGCGGAGCAGCTCGGGGTCGAAACCGAGCGGCTGGAAAGCGTTCTGGCCATCTTGCAAACCTTTGAGCCCGCAGGCGTGTTTGCGCGTAACCTGGCCGAATGCCTGAAGCTGCAGCTCATCGACAAGAACCGCTACGATCCGGCCATGGAAGCGCTGATCGACAATATTGAACTGCTGGCCAGACGTGATCTGCCGGGGCTTCGCAAGGTTTGTGGTGTCGATGATGAGGATCTGGTCGAGATGATTGCGGAAATCCGCGCACTCGATCCCAAGCCCGGCAGTCTCTTCGGATCGGCGCTGGTGCAGCCGGTGGTGCCGGATGTCTTCGTGCGCCCGGCCAACGACGGCACCTGGGCGATCGAGTTGAATTCGGACACCCTGCCGAAAGTGCTCGTCAATCAGACCTATTATGCCAAGGTCATCAAGACGGCCCGCAACGAGACGGAGAAGGAATATCTCACCGACTCGTTGCAGACGGCCAACTGGCTGGCCAAGAGCCTTGATCAGCGCGCCCGTACGATCCTCAAGGTATCGACGGAGATTGTCCGGCAGCAGGACGGGTTTCTCACCTACGGCATCGCCCATTTGCGTCCGCTCAACCTGAAGACCGTCGCGGAAGCGATCGGCATGCACGAATCGACAGTCAGCCGGGTGACCTCGAACAAATTCATGGCGACCCCGCGCGGCATCTACGAGCTCAAGTACTTCTTCTCGTCAGCCATCTCCGCAACGGTGGGCGGCGATGCCCATTCGGCGGAGTCGGTCCGGCACCGGATCAAGCAGATGATCGATGCCGAGGATCCGAAGTCGATCCTTTCGGACGATACGATTGTCAAAATTCTGAAGGACGACGGTGTCGATATTGCCCGCAGGACGGTCGCCAAATACCGCGAAGCCATGAAGATCGGTTCGTCCGTTCAGCGCCGGCGTGAAAAAAACGTGCGACTTTAAGTCCTGATGTGATCTGCCGTTAGTGCTCAATGGTGCAATATTTAAAATGTTTCAGAGATTTCCACTGAAACAATACAAGGCAATTACACGGCTCTTTTTCAACTTTGTTTCTTTAATTCATAATCAATTGACTCTTTGAGCGAGCGCAATTATAGCACCGCCCTCGTGACGTAAACAGGGGATGGCGCTTCGGCGCTGACTGGTCCATTCTGTAAGCTTGAAACGTCTCGCGTTTCAACACCGGCGGCAACGCCGGTGACCTATCGGTCAATAGAAAAAGAAGAGGTCCCCATGGCTTTGCGGATTTCGGGTAAGAATGTCGATGTAGGCGATGCACTGCGCGTCCACGTCACAGACCGAATCGAAGACGCTCTGGAAAAATATTTCACAGGCGGCTTCACAGGCCACGTTACGCTCAGCAGGGAGGGCACAGGCTTCAAGTCTGAATGCAGCCTGCATTTGGACACCGGTATTGTGCTTCAAGTGTCCGCGCAGGATCAGGACCCGCGCGCCAGTTTCGATATGGCTGCGGAAAAGATCGAAAAGCGGCTTCGCCGCTACAAGCGCAAGCTGAAGGACCATCATGGCCCCAACGGCCACGACCGGGAGGCTCTGGAAGCAGCATCTTATGTGCTGGCTTCGCCCGAGGAAGACGAGGAAGTGCCGGTGGATTTCAATCCGCTGGTGATTGCCGAAACTTCCGCGAAAGTTAAAACGATGACCGTCGGTATGGCGGTAATGGAGCTGGATCTGACCGAAGCGCCGGTCGTGTTGTTCAAAAACGCGGCAAATGGCGGTGTCAATGTTGTCTATCGCAGGCCAGACGGCAATATTGGCTGGATAGATCCAGCATTGGTAGCCAATCAGGCTGCCGAATAAGGATGCGGATGGGGTCGGCTTCCTCAGGGAAGCCGGCTTCTGAAACTTGTAGGCGGACTAATGGATCTTGGTGATCTTCTGGGTAAAGACGCGGTAATTGCCGGGCTCAAGGCCAAAAGCAAAAAACAGGCAATTCAGGAACTCGCCGGTAAGGCGTCTGAACTGACCGGTCTTTCCGAACGGGAAATCTTCGACACGCTTCTTCAGCGCGAACGTTTGGGCTCTACAGGTGTCGGTCACGGCATTGCGATCCCGCATGGCAAGCTGACACGGCTCGACCGTCTGGTAGGACTGTTCGCGAAGCTGGAAAAACCAGTCGATTTCGATGCTCTCGATGATGAGCCGGTTGACCTGGTGTTTCTGCTTCTGGCGCCGGAAGGCGCTGGTGCCGACCATTTGAAGGCTCTGGCCCGTATTGCACGCCAGCTCCGCGACGGCGCTGTCACCCAGGGCATTCGCGCGTCCCATGATGCGCAAGAGATCTACGATCTTCTGACCCAGCCGTTGGCATCTTCCAACGCGGCTTAATCCGTTTCAAAGTCTCTGATGCAAAAAGACCGGCTGCGAGGCCGGTCTTTTGGTTCGTGTGCGGCGCGTTCAGCCAGCAAGGAGGCTTTGGACGGTTCACCTGGTGTCACACAGCCCTCAATGGACTTGGCAGGTCCCAGTGCGTGAGCCTGATCCGTGTCAGGCCTTCGCCGGATTGGCATCGCCCTGAACGAGCCCTTGCTGCTGGACGGCGACCGCACCTTTGGTAAGCGCCGGCAGGTGAAGGTCTGCGAGCTCTGCAGGGGGATTGGTCTCTTCGGGAATACGCCACAGGGTCGAACGGATCGCGATCTGGCCAAGTGTTCTGGTCGAGGTTGTCACCGCGATGACAGCTGCCAGAAGTGGCCCGATGGCCACGGGAATGACCGGCCACACCAGATCGATAGGCTGGGTGGAAAGCCAGGCAAGACCTGCAAGTCCGAAGAGTGTCTGCGGCCAGAGCTTGCGGGCTGCCAGCAAGACCGGCAGTCGTTGGACACCACGTGCCTGCGCACCCCAGCCGATGGTTTTGCCGAACAGGAGCCCACCCATGAACAGTGAGTGCGCCACGGCCATGATCGGTGCCAGCATTGCCGAATAGACGATTTCCGCAAGAACGCTCACGACGACACGTATCGGCCCGCCGAAGGCCTTGCGAAGGTCCGGACGGGCAAGCACGTCGGCGACGGTTGCCAGTTTCGGCGCGAACACCATCGTCAGGACGGTGAAGAAGAGCAGGGCGCCAGTGTCAGGGCGATATGGCATGTAGTCGGTGACCATGCCGAGGATGGCGGCCGAAGTCATGAAGCCCAGCCACGCAGGAGAGCCGAGGAACATCAGGATAGCCAGCACCAGCTGCATCCGGCTAACGGGTTTGAGGCCAGGAAGCCCGATCAGCCGGCGGTATTGCAGGTTGCCCTGGCACCAGCGCAGGTCACGGCGGATAAACTCCAGCAGATGAGGCGGATTGGCTTCATAGCTGCCCGTTTCGAGCGGCAGTACGCGCACTTCGTAGCCGGCGCGGCGCATCAGGACGGCTTCCACCTGATCATGGGAAAGAATGGTTCCCGAAAGCGGGCCCTTCCCGGGCAGTTCCGGCAGACGGCAGCTTTCCTTGAACGGTTTGATCCGCAAGATGGCGTTGTGTCCCCAGTAGGGGCCGCAGTCACCCTGCCACCAGGCACTGCCGATGGTGTAGGAGCGCATGCCAAGCCGCATGCCGAACTGGAAGACGCGGGCAAAGGCGCTGTCTGTCGGAAGGCCAACCACAAGACTTTGCAGAATGCCGAGCTGGGGATTGGCTTCCATGCGCCGCACCAGTCCGACAATGGCGTCGGCCGACATGTAGCTGTCGGCATCCAGCACCAGTGCAAACTCGTGTCGATCGCCCCAACGTTCGCAGAAGTCTTCGATGTTGCCGGCCTTGAAACCGCGATTGTCCGTGCGCCGCCGATAGACCACCTCCATCTGGCCTTCGAAGCGATCTTTCAGCCGGGACGTCATCTGCTGCTCCTGAAGGGCAACGTCGTCCATATTGGTGTCGCTGAGCACATAAAGGGTGAACCGGTCGGCTTCGCCTGCGCGTATCAAGTGAGACACGATGGCGTTCAGATTGGTTTCCAGGCTTTCTGTATCTTCGTTGCGGACACAGGACAGCAGCGCTGTCGAACTTCGCAGCGGCTGAGTAGGGTCGCCGTGCTCGATCGGGCAGACTGCATCAGCAGGGTTTCTGGAAAGCCGCATGATGAGGAGGCCGATCACCGCATTCCAGAAACCTATGATGGTCCAGGGCAGGGTGATCATGAAGCAGACAAGAATGAAAAGGTCGAGCGCCGTATATCCACCAGGAGAAAGCGTCAGCGTCATCAAGGTGGCAAGGCCGGCAAAACTGAGCCCGATAAGGGCCGCGAACGTCAAACGCCGTGCGGTCATAGGAGCAATTGATCCATTGAATTTTGGCATGTCAAAGACCCGAAACATTTTTTTGACTTCCAATCGGAGCGATCATCGCAATAGTGCGCATGTCAAAATGTCCTAACGTTGACAAAGGCAAGGGTTGATGACCGCAGAGGATAAAGGATGACCGCAGACGTACCGGTGACGCGCGACACAGGTAAACCGCAGGCGCTGTGGTACACCGAGCCCGGTCGATGCGGACTGGAGACTGTTTCCTTGAATGAGATGCAAACCGGCGAAGTGCTGGTCGAAACGCTCTTTAGCGGGATAAGCCGGGGAACGGAAGGCCTTGTCTTTCGCGGCGACGTTCCGTCGAGTGAATGGCAGCGCATGCGGGCGCCGCATCAAGAGGGAGATTTCCCGTTTCCGGTTAAATACGGATATGCAAACGTCGGCAGGGTCATAGCAGGAGACCCGGATCTCAACGGCTGTCTTGTGTTTTCTCTCTTCCCTCATCAAAGCGTCTTTACGCTCCCCTCCATGTCGTGCGTGCCGGTTCCCCAGGGCGTTTCCGCCGAAAGAGCCGTCCTGGCGGCCAACATGGAAACGGCACTTAATGCGTTATGGGACGGAAAACCATCACCGGGGGATCACATCTGCGTGGTCGGCGGTGGTGTCGTCGGTCTCTTGACCGCATACGTTGCCGGACGGTTACCCGGATCAAAAGTAACTGTCGTGGATACAAACCCTGACCGAGCGGAAGTTGCCATCGGGCTGGGTCTGGAATTTGCACTGCCGGAAGATGCGCCGGCTAACCAGGATCTGGTGTTTCACACAAGCGCCACGTCGGCGGGACTGGCAACGGCGCTTGCCTGTGCCGGCGACGGTACGTCCATCGTCGAGCTGAGCTGGTACGGCGCGCATGCGGTCACGGCTCCGCTGGGAGCAGACTTTCACTGCCGCCGCCTGAAGCTTGTTTCCAGTCAGGTTGGAACGATCCCGATCGAACGGCAGGCCCGCTGGACTTACCGCCGCAGGCTGGAAACGGCTCTTGGCCTCCTGGCCGATCCTGCCCTCGACCGTCTCATCACCCACAAGGTGGCGTTTGCCGAGCTTCCGGATCGTCTTCCCGATTTGTTGAACAAGGCGTCAGATGTGCTTGCCGCCCTCGTCGTATATGACGGAACCAACCAAGCCGTCGTTTGAAAAGCTCTCAATTTTCCTCATGATTTCAGGATGATAAGATGTTTGCAGTTGAAGTACGCGATCACGTCATGATTGCCCACTCCTTCAAGGGAGAACTGTTCGGTCCGGCCCAGGCATTGCACGGCGCCACGTTTGTCATCGATGCCGCGTTTCTGGCCGACAGTCTTGACGCCAATGGCGTGGTGATCGACATCGGCCGGGCGCATGAAGCGTTGAAGGAGGTCCTGCAGCCTCTGAATTACAAGAACCTCGACGAGGTGCCGGAATTTGCGGGCATCAACACTACGACCGAGTTTCTGACAAAGCACATCCATGATCACCTGGCCAAGGCTGCCAGAGCGGACAAGCTCGGACGTCCGGGATCTGAACTGAAGGCGATCCGCGTGACGATTTCCGAATCCCACGTCGCGCGCGCCTGGTACGAAGCCGGGATCTGACAGCTCATGCCCGCGCTTGTCTTTGCCTATCCCGGAGATTTCAACACACCGACCGGCGGTTACGGTTACGATCGCAGGATCGTCGCCGGTCTGCGCACGCTAGGCTGGGAAGTTGATCTGGTTTCGCTTGGGGACGGCTTTCCGTTTCCCACCAAAGAAACGCTTCGGCAAGCCGAAGCCCGGCTGTCGTCGGTGCCGGAAGGGGCGCTTGTTGTCGTCGACGGTCTCGCACTTGGTGTAATGGCGGGAGCCATGGAAAGACTGCAGGACCGGATCACTCTCATTGCGCTTGTGCACCACCCGCTCTGTGTCGAAAACGGTTTGTCGAAGGAACAGGCTGAAGCTCTTTTCCAGAGCGAAAACAAAGTGCTGGCTTTTGCCCGTCATGTCATCGTGACCAGTCCCGCAACAGGCACCCAGGTTGAAGAGCTTTTCGGCATTTCTTCGGACCGCATCACCGCCGTTCTGCCCGGCACGGAAAAGCCTGAGCCGTATGAACGACCACAGAACGACGTCACGAGGCTGTTGTCGGTCGGCACCTTGCTGCCACGCAAGGGCTACGATCTCTTGCTGACCGCCCTTGCAAGCCTCAAGGAGTTGCGCTGGCATCTGGATATCGTCGGCGGTCTTGAGGCGGATCCTGAATGTTACCAGGCGCTCTTAGGTCAGGCGCGTGAGCTGGAACTTCTCGACAGGATTACCTTTCACGGGGCTGTTCCGGCGCAAGACCTTGGCGACTTTTATCGCTCGGCAGAGGTATTCGTGCTCGCAAGCCGGTATGAGGGCTACGGTATGGCTTATACCGAAGCGCTTGCCCACGGTTTGCCGGTAATCGGTAGCGGTGGCGGCGCGGTGAAGGAAACACTTCCGGAGAAAGCTGCCCTCTACTGCGGCGTCGAGGATGTCGATGCTTTGCGTGACGCGCTCGAAACACTCATCTCCGACCGCGAGAAACGTGCGGGATTGAGCACTGAAGCCAGAAAGGCCGCTGAACTCTTGCCGGACTGGACGGATGCGGCACGGAAGTTTGCAGACCTGTTGCAGGATAATGGCCGATGAGTGGTTTTTCACCAGCATGGCTTGCCTTGCGCGAACCGGTCGATCTGGCGGCTCGCAATGAAGAAGTGGAAACCGCATTCTTTGCGGCTCTCGGCAGTCAGCCGATGCGCATAATGGATCTCGCAAGTGGAGCAGGCTCGACTGTCTCGGCTCTTGCTCGGCATCGAAGCACTTCGATCGAATGGCTTTTGACCGACTACGATCCGGCTCTGTTGGAAGTTGCCGGGCAGCGTTGGCAGGACAGGGTAACAACGCGGCAGATCGACCTTGCGAGCGATCTGGAGGAGCTGCCGTTTGCCGAGGTCGACGCGGTGACTACATCCGCTTTTCTGGACTTGGTCGCAGAGCCGTTTCTTGTCCGGTTGGTCGATCAGGTCGCGAAGGCGCGAAAACCGTTTCTGGCAAGCCTGACCTACGATGGCCGCGCGCTTTTCACCCCGCAACTTTCCCTTGATGCCGCGTTGTTGGCCGCACACAACACGCATCAGCTGTCTGACAAGGGGTTCGGTCCGGCCCTCGGTCCGGCCGCTGCCATGCGTGCCATCGAACTGTTTCGGGATCGAGGCTACAAGGTGGTGCAGGGCCGGTCTGACTGGCAGGCAGACAGTTCGTCAGCGGATTTCCTGAAAGAGCTTCTCGGCGGCTGGTGCAACATCGGCAGGGAAGTTGCGCTGGACGAGGCGGAACTGGCGCAATGGTGGTCGCTGCGGCAGGAACACATCACTTCCGGTCAACTCACTCTCAGCGTCGGTCACGTCGATTTCACTGCCTTGCCGTAAGACACAGGTATCCGGCTTCCTCCCGGGACTTGTTGAAACCAGGTGGGCTGCCTAAACTGTGTGCAGGCAGGAGAGGAGAGGTGCGATATGGGCGCAAGTGATGAACGCTATAGCCCGATTGCCCGGTTGATCCATTGGCTGACCGCCATTCTGGTGCTGACAATGGTGCCTGCCGGCCTTGTCATGATCCGGATCGACAGCGGCCCCTTGCAGAACCAGCTGTTCGACTACCATCGCTCGGTCGGCATCGTGTTGATGATATTGACCCTGATACGTCTCGGTTACCGGCTGACCCACAAACCCGCCCCCTTGCCGGAAAGCATGCCGCTCTGGCAGCAATTTGCCGCCAAGGCTACCCATGCCTTTCTGTACGGGTTTCTGCTGGTCAATCCCTTCATCGGGTGGGTGGCTACCTCCGCCTACGGTGCGGCAATCTCGGTCTTCGGCCTGTTCACCATGCCGGCGATTGTCGCCAAGGACCGTGCGTTGGCAGACCAGCTTTTTCAGATTCATCTTGTGCTCGGGCTGCTCTTCACTGCCGCCGTGGTGCTGCATATTGCCGCCGCGCTTTATCACGGTCTTGTGCGCAAGGACGGTGTTCTCGGTAGAATGATTTAAGTTTTTGGAACGAATACTCTGCGGTAATGTTGAGTGTCTTGAAAGATTTTTTATGATTGAGGAAGTGTTAACTTAACAAATTTTAATAGTTCCTGTTTTGTAATTTTTTACCATGCCCTTTAATTACAGTTTATCGTTTTTTGGCCTAAATGACGTCTCGGAACCCAAGGACCGGTTCAAGTGTAACCGTTAGAAAATGGTAAGGACTAAAATGAAACAGACCATTCGGACCCTGCTGGCAAAACACGGCAATCTGCCGGTTTCTATCGACGACGTCGCGGACGGTGCTGACCTCTACGATGCCGGTCTGTCTTCGTTTGCATCCGTCCAGGTGATGCTGGCGCTCGAGGAAGAATTCGATATCGAATTTCCGGAGCATTTGCTGAACCGCAAGTCTTTCTCCTCCATTGATGCGATCGACGCAGCTCTTACCGAAATCCTGAAAGAGCAGGCTGCGTAATCCATGACCGCCGCAGCCAAGATCACTGCCATGGGGTTGGCAGATCGCGCCAAGCGGGCCGCCAAGGTCGCTTCCGAGTTTGCCGACAAGGTTGATGTGGAAGGCCGCTTTCCTGTTGAAGGCATGAACGCCCTGAAAGCGGAACGCCTGATGGGTGTCATGATCCGTCCGGAATTCGGCGGGGAAGGCGCAACGCTGACCGAGATTGCTGATGTTTGCGCAATTCTTGGACAAGCCTGCGCGGCCACCGCGATGACTTATGCCATGCACCAGATCCAGATTGCCAGCCTGGCGGATTACGCGGTGGGCAGTGCCTGGCACGAAGGTTTCCAGAAGCGGATCTGCGATGAGCAGCTTCTGATCGCCTCTGCAACCAGTGAGGCGGGCATCGGCGGCAACTTGCGCAATTCGATCTGTGCGGTCGAGGTCGAGGGCGACATCGTGCGCCTGACCAAGGATGCGACCGTGATTTCCTACGGCGCCAATGCGGACGCCATCATGGTGACCTCCCGCCGGCATGTCGACGCGGCTCATTCCGACCAGGTTGCGACCATTTTCCTGAAGGATCAGTACACGCTTGAGCAGACCAGCAAATGGGATACGCTCGGCATGCGTGGAACCTGCTCCGACGGCTATATTTTCAAGGCGGAAGCTCCGGCCGAGCAGATCCTGCCGCGCCCGTTTGCGGAGATTGCCGCCCAATCCATGCTGGCCGTTTCCCATCTTCTTTGGGGCGCACTCTGGTATGGCATCGCTGCTGATGCGGTTGCCCGAGGGCAGGCATTCGTGAAGAACGCTGCGCGCAAGGCTCCCGGCCAGGTTCCTCCGGGAGCACTACGTCTGGCGGAGGCGTCAAGCCTGCTGCAGCTGGTCAAGGCCAACGTCGTTGCCGGCCTGAAACAGTTCGAAGGCTGCAAGGGCGACAGTGATGCGCTCAATGCCATGAGCTTCTCCGTTGCCATGAACAACGTGAAGATCGGCACGTCACAGACGATCCTGACAATCATCAACCACTGCATGCTGATCTGCGGGATCGCAGGCTACAAGAACGGTACGCCGTTCAGCCTCGGACGCCACCTGCGTGACGCCCATTCGGCGCAGCTGATGATTTCCAACGACCGTATTCTGGGCAACACGTCCACGATGCTCCTGGTCAACAAACAAGACACCAGTCTTTTGGGGTAATGATGGACGCGCAAGTCTCTTTTCTGGATCAGCTCTTTGCCAAAGGCGTCCTGCATGACAGCGGCGTCGACGGCCTTTATGCCCGCAGCGGCGAATTTGAAGACGTTATTGCCCGTTTCGAAAAATTTGCCCTCACCTACGGTCAGGACGAGATCTCCGAAGCAATGGTGTTCCCGCCGGGAATGACCATGCAGGATTTCGAAACCAGCGGTTACATGAAGAACTTCCCGCAGTTGGCAGGAACAGTGCATGCCTTTTGCGGCAACGACCATGACCACATGGGGCTGTTGCAATGCATGGCCGCTGGCGACGACTGGTCCAAGGATCAGAAACCGACCCAGGTGGCTCTGACGCCCGCTGCCTGCTATCCGCTATATCCGATCCTCTCGCGCCGTGGTGCATTACCGGCCGAGGGAGCCTACGTCGCGCTGCAGTCCTATTGCTTCCGCCACGAGCCTTCCAAGGATCCGGCTCGGATGCAGATGTTTCGCCAGCGTGAATACGTGCGTGTCGGTTCTGCCGAACAGACCATGGATTTTCGCGAGACCTGGAAACAGCGCGGCGCGGACATGATGGAGCGGCTGCAGCTCCCGCATAACGTTGATGTCGCCAACGATCCCTTCTTCGGCCGAGCTGGCAAGATCATGGCGTCCGGCCAGCGTGAGCAGGAATTGAAGTTCGAAATGCTTGTGCCGATCACGTCGGAAGAAAAACCGACGGCCTGCATGAGCTTCAATTACCACATGGACAATTTCGGCAAGGCCTGGAACATCCGTCAGGCTGATGGAACGCCTGCCCACACCGCCTGTGTCGGCTTCGGTCTGGAACGACTGGCGCTGGCGCTCTTCCGCCATCATGGTTTCGACACGTCCAAATGGCCTGAAGGCGTCCGTGCCGCGCTTTGGGGATGAGGGGACGCAACATGACGCAAGCCGTGTTTGACCGCTTCAATGCGGCGACCTACGTGCGTAGTCCGCTCCATTCCCAGGACCGGGATTGGCCCGAAACCAATTGCTATCTTGATGTCTGGATCGAGGTATTGCCGTCGCTTGGTCTGCCGGTGGAGGCTTGTCTGTCCTATTCGGTCACCCAGGATTTTGAAGGGGACCAGTTCACCTTCTTCAAGGTGCCGCTGGAGGATCTGGAAGCGCTTTATGGTCTCAAGGTCACGGAACTTGCGATCTACGACCGGGTGGAAGCCCACGTCCGGCAACAGATCGAACGGGGCCGCCTGTCACTGGTCGAAGTCGACAGCTATTTCCTGCCGGACACACACGGTGTCGGTTATCACGAGGCCCACGGCAAGACCACGATCGCAGTCAACTGGATGGATTTTGAAGCCAGGACCATGGAATATTTCCATGGTCTGGGCCTGCACCGGCTGGAAGGTGACGATTTCGACGGAGTGTTCCAGCGCGGCGCACATGAAAAGCCGACGCCGTTCCTGCCATACACGGAATTCGTGAAGGTTCCGGACACACTGCCAACGCCGGCTCACATCCTGAACGTTTCGGAAGGTCTTCTGCGCCATCACCTGAAGCGCCGCCCAAAGCAGAACCCGATTGCTGCCTTTGCACAGGTGTTCCCGGCACAGGTGGAAAAGATCTGCGAACGCGAGTTCGGCTTCTTCCACTTGTATGCCTTCAACACGCTGCGCCAGCTCGGTGCGAATTTCGAGCTGTTTTCGTCTTATCTCGAATGGCTGGTTGCGGCAGGCAGGGACGATCTGACCGAGGGTGTGCAAATGGCCAAGACCATTTCCTCCACCTGCAAGATGGTGCAGTTCAAACTGGCACGCGCCGTCATGCGCAAGAAGTTTCAGGGGCTGGACGAAGGTTTGCTGCCAGCGATCAACGCCTGGGACAACTTGATGCAACTTCTCGACACCCACTACGGTGATCAGGAAACACGTTTTACTCCCGTAGTCAGCGCTGCCGGGGCTTGAATGATCGACCTGGGTGAAGTGACCTGGGCGCTGTCAATGACAGAGCCCGGTGCCTTTGAAACACCGCTTTCGACGGGGCACCAGTGGGATTTCGTTCCGGCACACGTTCCGGGAACCGTCGCCAGTGCTCTGACGGATGCAGGACTTTACGACCCGGAAAATCCCGTTCCCCTTCATGGCAAAGACGTCTGGTATGAAGCCTGGTTCGACGCCCCGCCGGGCCGATATCGCTTGCACCTGGAGGGGTTGGCGACCATTGCCGAGGTTTACCTGAACGACGTTGAGGTGCTGTCCAGCCGGAACATGTTCCGCAAATACAGTGTTCCCGTGGAACTGGCCGATCGCAACGTTCTGAAAATCTGCTTTCGCGCGCTAGAGCCGCACTTGAACGCAAAAGGGCCGCGCGCCCGGTGGAAGCCTCAGTTGGCAACCAGCCAGGGGCTGAGGCTCGTGCGGACGACGCTTCTCGGTCACATGCCCGGTTGGTGCCCGGAAATCCATGCGGTTGGCCCATACCGCCCAATCAGGCTCGAACCTCAGACGCCGCCGCGTATTGTTGAAAAGCATATTCTTGCGGACCTGGCCCCTGATGGCACAGCCGCGCTGTCAGTTACGGTCAGGCTGGAAAATACGGATGCCGTTCCGGTGCTGACTTGCGCGGGAGCATCGGCGAAGATGAGCCTTCAGGACGACGGTTGCTATGCGGCGACCCTCCGTCCTGAGGGCGCCAAGCCCTGGATGCCGCACACGCACGGCGAGCCTGCTCTTTACGACGTAACCGTTCAGGCCGCTGACAATATTCTTTCACTGGGCAAGACAGGCTTCCGCCGGATCGAGGTGGACCACGGTGCCGATGGACGCGGCTTCGGACTGAAGATCAACGGTGTGCCGGTCTTCTGCCGGGGCGCCGTCTGGACCAATGCGGATCTATTGAACCTGTCGTCCAGCCGCGAAGCCTATCGCCCGCTGTTGGAAAAAGCCCGGGACGCAGGCATGAACATGCTGCGCATCGGTGGGACGATGCTTTACGAGAGCCGCGCCTTCCTTGAGCTATGTGACGAATTGGGTCTGCTGGTCTGGCAGGACTTTCAGTTCGCCAACTACGATTACCCCGTGAAGGATGCCGCCTTCGTCGCGGAGATCGAAGCGGAACTGCGCGATCAGCTGGATGAAAGCATGGGCAGCCCTTCACTTGCCGTTCTGTGCGGTGGTAGCGAGATCTACCAGCAGGGCGCCATGATGGGGCTTTCCGAGGATCGCTGGAAGGGGCCGCTGTGCGAGGAGATCTTGCCGGCTATTGCCACAGAGCTGCGGCCGGATGTGCCCTATGCAGCAAATTCGCCATGCGGCGGGGTCTTGCCGTTCTCCCCCAACGAAGGCATCGCCCACTATTACGGCGTTGGGGCATATCTGCGGCCTCTGGAAGACGCAAGGCGGGCTGACGTCCGCTTTGCAGGTGAGTGCCTCGCGTTTTCCAACATTCCCGTCCAGCAAAGCCTGGAAGAAGGATTGCCGGTGAAACCGGGGCATGATCCACGCTGGAAGGCACGGGTACCGCGGGACCGCGGCGCCGGCTGGGACTTCGAGGATGTGCGCGATCACTATCTGAAGCTGCTCTATGATGTCGATCCGGCCGCGCTTCGCTACGGCGATCCGGACAGATATCTCGACCTCGGACGGGCGGTCACCGGTGAGGTCATGTTCGAGACCTTTTCCGAATGGCGACGGCCCGGGTCCAATTGCCAGGGCGCACTGGTCTGGACCCTTTCCGACCTCTCGATTGGTGCCGGGTGGGGACTTGTTGATGCAGCCGGACGTCCCAAACCCGCGTGGTATGCCCTCAAGCGCGCATTCAGGCCGGTAATTGCCTGTGTCACCGACGAAGGCACGAACGGCCTTGCCATTCACGTCCTTAACGAAAGGGCAGAGGAAAAGCCGGTCAGGATCAGCATTGCCTGCCTGAGGGATGGCCAGGTGCCGGTGGTTTCAGGAGACAAGGAGCTGTTGTTGGCGCCGAACAGTGCGCAGACGCTCAATGCAGTGGACCTGATCGGAGCCTTCTTCGACGTCACCTACGCCTATCGTTTCGGCCCGCCCTCGCATGATGTAACCGTCGTACGTCTGTTCGATACGCAAACCGGAAAACTCATTTCCGAGGCGCATCATTTCCCTCTCGGCCGAGCACTGCATCGCCATTTCGATGCGCCCGAGGTGAGTGTGGAACAGGACGAGGCCGGCAGTTGGTCACTGATGATCCGTGCCAAACGCTTCCTGCAATCGACAGTCGTTGCCATTCCCGGATTTAAGACGGAGGACAACTGGTTCCATCTGGCTCCGGGCGAGGCGAAGTGCATTCAACTGCAACAAACGCCAGACGAAGAACGCGATGATCAGGCAGCCCCCAAAGGGCAACTTACGGCCTTGAACTTCGCCGGGCGCGTGCCCTTCTGACGCCTTTCTGGAAGCGACGGATCAGCCTGCGGTTTCATCTGGTTCGGGCGCAGGTGCCTTTGTCCAGAAAATGAAGAACCAGGTGCCCGCGGTCAAAGCAATCTGGACGCCAAAGCGGAAAAGCGCTGCGCCGGCCAAGCCTCCCAACGCAGCGCCAAGGCTGACGATGGGTATCAGCAGGAGGCTGGTGCTGATAAGCAGCGCCATCCGCACGCGTTGACGACCGGTGGCTCGCAAGATGTCCGCCCCTACACCGGAAAGCCCCATAAGGAGCGGATAAAACGCAAGGCACATAACGACTGTCGGTGTTTCTGCGAAATCTTCACCCAGAACAAGGGGAATGAAACCGGCGATCAGCAACAGGAAAACTGCGACCGGCAGGGCGAGGAATACCGTCACCGGCAACAGCTTGACGCCGAAAGCAAGGCTGCTTGCCTGCCCATCTTGTGCCTGGCGAAAATGGCGGGTGTAGGTTGCATAGAGAAACGCTCTGACGGGCGCTGAGGCTGCGTCGATGATGCGGAACCCGGCTGCGTACTGCCCGCCTGCATCTGCGCTCAAAGTGTGAACGACCACCGGCTTGTCCAGATCCTTCATGCCGCCGATGGCAAAAAACTCGATGCAATAGAGAAGGCTGAGTTTCAGGTCGTCCCGGATCAGGGTGAAGGTCGGCCGGCCGAGATCACGCAGAACAAGCCAGCAAGCCGCAAGAGCAGACAGAATTCCGGCGGCGAAATACCACCACGCCCATTCCTGTAGCGTGAGACTTCCGGGGAGAAGCGTGGCAACGAACAGGAAAGCGAGTTTCAACGAAGCAGCCAGAACATTGATGACAATCTGTTTTCTGGCCCGGTCGAAGGCCATGTAGGATTGCGCGGACAAGATCACCAGTTTTGTGAGGAGCAGATCCGAAACAGTGACAATCGCGATAGTCGATAGCGGAACGGTATCGCCGATGAGGACGTACAACAAAGCGATTGTCCCGGGCAGGACAAACGGAAAGGTAAGTCCCATCATGATCAGGGAATGCCCGAGGTATCTGTCGAAAGACTGAGGCTCAACCGCGACCCGCTGGAGGAGAAGGTATTCACTGCCCAACCCGACCAGGAAACCGGCCATGATCGAGACACTGACGATGGTGATGAACAGACCGTAGTCTGCTGCCCCCAAGGCGCGCGAAATAAACAGGAAAAAGACGAGCTGAATGACGAGCAAGAGACCAAAATTGATCGTGTAGGAAATTGTATTGGCAACAAGCGGGCGTCGTGAGAGGCCAAGGGCCTTGTCATAAAGCGCGCGAAATTTTCTCGATGCCGAACTGGAATTCATTGACACGAAATTGCCTCGAGGCGTGGGCCGTTGATCGAAAAAAGCGGGATCCGTGGCCGCTGGCCTTGGACCGCAGGAGCGGATTTTGTGTATCTGCCCCCCGGATAAGTCACAACAGAAACTAGGTGCCAAACCTGACTGCGCCGTTAATAGGCAGGCAACGCGAACCTGCACAAACTATTTTAACTTCCCTGCGTCAAGGATCTGGCGTCCTGTTCGAAAAGGCGGAGAAAAAATGCTGGCAAAAACGCAGGTTCTCACTTTCCACGGTATTGGTGTACCAGCGGTGCCTGTTTCGCCGGAAGAGAGCCATTACTTCGTCCCGATAGAGACTTACCAGCGCACAATTGAACGCCTTCCTGCACTTGAGCAGAAACACGGAGCGAAGCTGGAAATCACCTTTGATGACGGCAACCTGTCTGACTACGAGGTTGGGTTGCCAGCCCTTGTGGAGGCGGGTCGGCCAGGTCGTTTTTTCGTTCTGGCTGCACGTATCGGGGCAAAGGGCTATCTGACCGCGGAACAGATGCGGGAGATTGTTTCGTCGGGATCGGTCATCGGCAGCCACGGCCACGACCATGTCGACTGGCGCAAGCTGGATGCCGCCGGCTTTCAACGGGAGCTTTATGACGCTCGAAAGAAAATCGAGGATGCGGTAGGGGCTGCTGTCACAGAAGCGGCGATCCCGTTCGGTGCTCTGGACGCGAACGTTTTGCATCGTCTCAAGGAAGCCGGGTACCGGCGGGTCTTCACAAGCACACCGGGACTTGCCTATCAGACGGCATGGTTCTGTCCGCGCTTTTCGCCTGCAAATGGCTTCGACCCGGATCGTGACATCCCGCCGATGTTTTCGGCCAAGAAGCGCCTGAAAAGCTCCCTCTATGCCTTCGCACGGCGCGCGAAATTCCGCATTTGAAGGCATGTCCGAGGCGTAGGCGCCAACTGGTTCAATCCGGTTTTCTGTAGAGCTCTGCAAGGGGCAGGTTGAATACAGCGCGCAGCTTGCCTGTATTGAGCGCAAGTTTTTGCCGCATCCGGAAAGAACGTCCCCTGTCGAGAAGCCGGAATGCGAGCGCTAAAACACCGGCAACGGCACATTTTGCCAGTGCTCCAAATGCGAAAAAAACGTGCCAGAAAGGGTCTGGATGCCGGGCGAGGCGCATCTGGCCATAGGATTGGCCTGACCGTGTCGCGCGGCTGAGAATGAACTTCGACGACAATCGGTCTTGGGGAACATGTTCGTGCGCGATCGCATCGTCCGTGGCAAAGATACGTGCCCCGCGTTCGGCTGCTTGAGCAAAGAAGATGGTGTCTTCGCCGCCTGTCCGGCCATAGGCTTCATCAAACCTCAGTTCCAGCGCACGAACAAAACCAACCCGCACCAGCGTGTTGCCGCCCCGGCCGGTGTAAAGCCGTTTTCCCCGGTGCCCCCAGTCGGTGTAGAGCGGGTTCGCACGCCGCATCCACTCGGGCGTATTGTCCGGATAGCGTGGTTTTACCGGGCCGATCACGACGTCTGCGTTGAAGTCTTTCTGGCAGGCGAAGAGTTTTTCCAGCCAATCTCTCTCCACCCATTCGTCGTCATCGACAAATATCAGCCAGTCGCCATCAGCTGCGTCGAGCAATGCGTTGCGGGCTGAAGAGATATTACCGCTCGCCACGGCAAGACAGGTCACGTCCAGCGACTTGATGGGATGACCGGCAACGAGTTTGGTCGCCGCACCGGATTTGGAATCGTCGGCCACCAGCACGTTGAGCTCCATCCCGACCGGTTTGGTCACCGCCGCCAGGGAACGTAACGTATCGAGCAAGGTTTCACGGCCAATGCTCGCTATGGCGACGGAAACTTTTTCCATTCAGACTGGGCTCCGAAGCAGAGTTGGAAGCAATCAACAGGATGTGAGACGATCTTTTAATGCACCAGAAGTTCCTGCAGCATTATTAAACAATGGCTTAGAAAAAAGGCGCAAGATGCCCCGGAATTTGGAAGGACCGCCTTTCACCCGCCATGAAGCTGGAGCTCGCACGTGATATGAACCGGCAAGGTTTTGATACCTCCTCTGCTACACCTGTTGCCGGAACGTCTGCTGTGGCCTTGCCGATCTCGTTCGATGGGCTTGCTGGTTATTTTCATCAAGCTGCGGGAGGAACAGCAATCCTGCTGTTGAGTCCCTGGGGGTATGAAGAGCTGTGTTCCCGGAAAAGCTACAGGATGCTCGGCGAAAAATTCGCTGCATCCGGGTACCCATGTCTGCGGTTCGACTATCCGGCAACCGCGAATTCACACGGGGACAGCGCGGATATTCAGGACAAGTCGGCATGGCAGGCTTCCGTTCGAACAGCCCTTTCCGAACTCAAGAGATTGGCAAACCCGGATCGGGTTGTCGTGGTCGGACAGGGGATAGGTGCAAGTCTCGCAAGCAACCTGGCAGCAGACGGAGAGATTGCAGGACAAGTGCTACTGGCGCCAGTTGCCCAGGGACGAGCTTATCTGCGGGAACTCGCAGCCTGGACTGCGTTGACGCAGCCGACGTTCCTGGTCAGTGCGTCGGATGGTCCCGAGGGCGGGTTGATGGCTGGCGGTTTCGTGCTCTCGGCCGCAACAGCCGACGAAATCAAATCACTCAATCTCTACAAGACGGAATTGCCCTCCGGATTGAAGACATTGCTTGTTCAAAGGGCCGACCATCCGGGCGATCAGAAACTTGCAGATCACTACGCCGAAAACGGTTTGCAGTTCGAGAGCCTGTCGTTTGAGGGGTACGTCGACTATGTGTCCGACCCGACCCTGTCCGTCCCCCCGGTTCAAACGCTGGATCGGATTGTAGCCTGGGTGAAGGCCAATTTCCCGGCAGAGCAATTGGAGACTGCAGTTCTTGCCGAAATCTCTGCCGTGTCGGAGCCATTGCCAGATGTCGAGGAGGAGGCGCTGCGTTTCGGGCCCGACAAAATGTTCTTCGGCGTGCTCGCGAGCCCCCGTGGCAAATGTGCGGAAACGGCGGTGATCATGCTCAATTCCGGATATGACCATTCCATTGGCTGGGCACGCATGTCGGTCGGCTTTGCTAGGTCTCTTGCGGAAAGCGGCTGCGCGGTTCTGCGCACGGATCTGGCTGGTATCGGTGAGAGCTGTTATTGGCCGGATCAGCCGTCCCAGGTTCTTTATTCTGACAGGCAACTGGAGGATGTCAGAGCCGCCGTCGGGTTTATCAAGGAACGGACCGGGGTGAAAAACGTTATCCTGTTCGGCCGTTGCAGCGGTGCCTATCTCGCCCTTCTGGCGGCTGCAGACGATGACCGCGTCAATGCGGCCTTTCTGGTGAACTCACGCAAACTGGTCTGGGATCCGGACGAAAACGTGGATAAGGCTATCCGTGAGCCGATACAGACGCTGTCCAGTTATGGACGCAAGGCGGTCGATGCAGAGACCCTGAAACGGGTTCTGTCAGGGGAAATCAATCTGGTTTCCGCTCTGAAAAAGGTAACCCGGCCCGTGAAGTTGAAGGTGGACCGAACCCTGGCACCTGTTCTAGGCAATCTGTCACGCCATTACCGGCTCTTCAAGGTCCTGACCGGTCGCCTTCAGAAACTCGAGCAGCGTGATGTCCCAGTGTCTCTCGTCTATAGCGACAACGACCGGGGGCTTCTTGAGTTACACAACTGGTTCGGCGTCGACCGGCATGGATTGAAAGCCTATCCGAACATCGAGATGCACGGCCTGCAGGATGCGGATCATAACCTGACACCTATCGCCGCCCGTCAACAGATGTTCGCCCTGTTGACCGAATTTGTTGCGAAAGTCTCCGCTTCAAGATCTTGTAAGTGATGCCTCAGCTGATCCGTTCACGCGTATTTACGGCGTGATGGCGGGGGAGTGCCGGTCATCGTTCGCACGAGACCGGAAGGCCGACCTTCTGCGATCGTAAGCAGGTCACGCGACAGGATCGGCATCGAGATCTGATCTTCTTCACGCTCGGCAACCGTGACCAGGAATTGCGTCGAAAGGCCTGCGAGCGGATCATCTTCGACAAGTTGCGGCAGGGCAACGCCATCGATGATTACAAGATCGTAGTCACGCGCAATGTCTGCGAAATCGAAAGCTTCGCGGATGTTCATCCGGTGGTGCTTGTACTTCGGCAATCCGGAGACCAGCGACAGAAAGGAAATATCCAGCTCGTCGTAGTCGACAACCCTTTCGCGAAGCGTTCCGCCAATGTCTTCCATATCGTCGATGCTCAGGTCATGGCTGAGCATTCGCTGTTTCGGTTCACCATCGGCGAGGAGCACGTGCAATCCGCGCTGGGCCGCCCCGAGAGCGAGGGCAAGGGCAGCAATTGTCTGGCCATGGCCAAGGGCGGGAGAGGTCAGAAAGACGATCCGCGTGCCGTTTTGGGCAGGCGCGCTCTGGATCGATGCAATGATCTGGTCAACGCCTTGTCCAAAAGTCCATCCAGGTCCGGCTTCGTCCGAATAAAACTGCTCGATCGCATCTTGTACGGCAGAGATGGCGTCGGAGCTGAGCGGACGGACACTGCCGTTTTCGTCGGTTTCCGTCAGCCAGGGCAGCTGGCTGATAACTTTCAGCCCGGGTTCTGATTGGGGCACCTGCCTGGAGGGAGTGCGTTTGCTTCTCGTCCGCGTTCCCGGCAGCCCCACTGATGAGCGTGCATTGTGGGAGGTGTCGACAACCGTGGTTACGGGAGCAAGCGACTGTGCAGGGCCGGCGACGGCCATTGCAGGTTCGGGGTTCTGCAGGAACTCCGGCAACAGGTGTTTTTTGGCAATGCGAATGGCTTCGCCGCCAACGGCGATTATGGTGCCGAACAGCAGACCCAGGATTCCGGCCAGCACCACCATGATCTTCCGTTTCGGGTAGACCGGGCTTTCCGGCGGAATGGCAGGCGAAATGATGCGGGCATTAGGGAGAACAACCTGGTCGAGCTGCGAAATTTCCTTGGCCCGGCTCAGTGCTATCTCATAAAGCTGCCGTGTTGCCTGTGCTTCCGTTTCCAATTCACGCAACCTGATGGAAGCCGCCTGGTCGACGTCGGAAAGATTTCGCGTGGAATCGAGCTGCTGCTCGAGCCTGGAAACCCGTTCCTGATTGACCTGGACATCGATGCGTGTGGATTCCGCAATCCGCCTGATTTCGTCCCGGATGAGATTGCGCAACCGTTCCAGCTGGGATCTTGCCTGCACGACAGACGGATGTGAGGGCAGAAGATCGGCCATCAGTTGAGCTTCCGTGCGTGCAGCCGTGGCATATTGCTGGCGAAGTGAGGAGATCGTGGGGGAATTGACCACATCTCCAATGGATTCCGCGTCGACACCGCTTTGCAGAACCCGCTGGATCTCATCGTATTTGGCGGTTGCTTCCGCCAGTGCCGCACGGGCATCGATGAGCCTGGAATTCAGTCCGGTCAGTTCCTGTCCCGTCAGCAGCGACCCCTCGTCGGAGTTCTGCAGCTTGTTGGCCGCGCGGAATTTCTGGATTTCTTCTTCGGCTTGCCTCAGGCGTTCCCGCAAATCCACCAGCCGATCATCGATCTGGGCGGCGGCTTCGTCCGAGGCCAGGTCAACTTGCCGTTTCTGGTCGGACAGATAGCTTTCGGCGATCGAATTCGCCAGAACGGCAGCCTGGACCGGTGAAGGGGATTCCGCGGCAATATTGATGACGAAGGTCTGACCAACGCGCTTGACGCTGGTTGCATCTGCAAGAGCTTCGACCGCGGCGGTCTCCTGCGCTTCAAGCGTTGCCGCGTCCTTCTTGGTTGCCCCGAAGATCAGGCTCTTGAACTGGCTCATCAACCCCGGCTTGCCTTCGCCGAAATGAGGGTCTTCAGCCAGATTGTTTTCCCGGGCGACGGGTCGCAGCACTGTGTCGGAATGGATGACCGACATCTGACTGTCGATCACTTCCGAGCCTTGTCCCGTGCGGCTCGGGCGGTTCGGGTCATCGAAAGGCTGGCGGACAGTTGGGTCGAACAGGACTTGCGAGGACGCTCTGAATATCGGTGTGATGGTCAGGGAGTAGGCGGCAGTCAACGCTGCAAAAACAAATGCAATTGCCGCGATCAGGAAGATGCGGCGGCGCAAGACCTGAAAAATGGACAGGATGTCCAGAGCAATGGCGTCGCTGCCTTGAAGGGCCGCCTTATCGTAAGCCGGGTTTTCTACCTGTCTGGGGTCCACAAAAAGTCACCTTATGTCCTCGCGGGCATGCGTCTTATTGCTTGTAAGCACTTATGGTTAGTGAACTGCTAATTTGCGGCAAGACTACGGTGCTCCGACACGACGAAGCCCGCTGTCATTTGCCTGCGGTCTGAGAGGACGGCACTAGTTCTGCGAACGATTGTCCCAGGTGCGAACCACTGCATGCGGCAGCAGCGCGGCAAGCAGGAAAATCAGCCAGTTCAGGGAGAAGGAACGAAACCAGGCGCTCTCCAGCATGTTGTGACAGGTGACGAAGAGGATCAACGAATAGCAGAGAAAGGCAATCCGGTAGTCGAGCGAAACGACCCGGGCTGCGGAAAACAGAGCGGTCAGGATAACCAGGAACAATAGCGAAATTCCGACAATGCCGAGTTCGAGCATGACATCGAGATAGCCGTTATGAGCCTGGATCAGCAAAATGACGAAACCCGGCGCCTCACGGAAGGCAATTGAATCGGACCCCGTGGCCCAGAAAGACGCATAGCCCTGGCCAAGTACCGGGGCTCTGCAAATCACATCCACGACAAACGCCCAGATGAACGTCCGGCCGGTGTAGGTCTCGTCATTGAACAGGAACAGAGACAGGTCCGAGAACCCGAACCGCGTAAGGAGCGAGAGGAAGGACAGAAGAACGGCGCCGGTAACCGCTCCGAAAATCAGCAGCAATGCCGCATTGATACGGAAGAGGAACGCCATGCCGACTGCAATATAGGCGATGACCGGCATGAGGACGGCAAGCCCGAGGGAAGTTTTCGACTGGCTGAGAACAAGCAGGCCAAAAGCCAGTGCCGAAATGATCAGCATGCCGAAACGTTTCAGAAAACCGCGCGAAACCAGAAACCCGTAGATATTGAACATCATGGCCAAAGCCATGACCGCGCCCAGATTGTTTTTCTGGGTGTAGATGCCTGCGTGACCGATAGGTGTCGGCGGTAGCAGGACGACTGCAACCGCATTCATCAGAACAACGGTATTCATCAGCAGCATCAGTCGGCTTAGCAGTGAGCGGGCGTCGTCCGTAAAAGAAACCGAAATCACAAGGCTCATCACAATGATGATCTGCAAGACCACGCGGCGAAACGCAATTCCGGGTGCATGAGACCAGAGCACGCTCGTGACAGCGAGCAGCAGATAAAGCATCAGGATCCAGATAAGCGGACTTTTCAGAACCGTAAACGCGTTGAGCAAGCGCCGCCCCGCCGATACCAGCAGAACCATGAACAGGCAGATCCAGAACAACTGGTTCAATGCGTTGGACTTTGACGCGCTGATGTTGGCCGCGGTGTCTTCACCTCCGGACGACACCAGAAAGAATGGGCTGATCAACATCGGATAGGCAAGCAGCAGCACCGGAATCCAGTTGAAGATCCTGTCCAGCAACGTTTGCCCGTGCATGGCGGCCTGTGGCCCGGACTGTTCAACGGGGTGAACTGTCAAATCCCAGTCTCCAGATCAATTGCAGCTGCAGAAGCTTTCTGCCGGCCCGCACCGCTAGGTCAGTTACTAGGCATGATTCGCAGCTGTCAGCTCAATCTATCAGTCACGATTTCGCACAGTCGACTGCAAATTCCGCATCAACTGTCGTGCCTGGATGGCGCGGTTCATAGCGCGTCTGCGTTGAGCCCCAAGGTATCGACCATAGCCGGCTCGACGGTTCTTTTGACGTTGTCGGTCATCAGACCGAAGCCTTCGTAGTAGTCCCACAAGGCCCAGCCAAAGCCGCGTTCCTCCACCACTGTGCGGACGTCCCTGATCCAGGCAAGCCTGCTTCCATCGTCCGGAAGTCCTTTCGGGGGACGGATAGCACTGAATTCGCCAAGCACGATCTGGTCCGGGGAAATGTCATGTTTTTCCGCCCACTGCGAGATCGTGTCAAAGCGGCTTTCAATGAAATTCCGGTCGGGCCTTTCACGTTTATAGTAGTCCCTGACACCGTCCATCGCCTTGTCGAAGGCATAGTCGGGAACGTCGACATCGGCTGCCTTGAGGGCGGCGATATGCTGACGTGTCCTCTCTTCGGCAGTCTCCACGTCACCCGCCGTCCAGGGATAGCTGAGGCCCGCGATATAGCGGAGAGGGTCCAGTACCCAGGGGAGGGATTGATGGGTGAAATAGAAGGGCTCGTAGAAATGGAAGTCGACGATGATCTTGTCGTCATAGCCGTCGAGACTCATGTACTCGAGGCCTTCCATGGACCGCCAGCAGCCCGGGGTAAGGACAATCGGCAGGTCTGGCGCAACACTGCGCGCCCTGTCATACAGCTGCTTTTGAGAGACAGACCAGTCTTGGCTGTCTTCTTCGAAACAGACGCCTTGCGGCTCGTTCATCAGTTCCAGCGCGACCTTGTCCGTCGGCAGATCGCGGATCCGCTTGGCGACTTCTTCCACAAGATCGGAGTAGGCCTGAAAGCGCGGGCCATCGGGTGCATCGCGCAAAATGTCGACAGGTGCCCATTCCGTGAGATATGCAGCCGGATGCAGATCGACCATCACGGTAAAGCCGCTGTCCAGTAAGCGCACCGTTATGGATTTCGTATCATCCAGCAAGATACGGCGTTCGCTGTCCGTCGCGGCCAGAAAGACGCCGGCGTCGATCGGAAAGCGAATGAAGTCGAACCCGAGCGCGCGCAGGCGTTCAAGTTCGGCGTCGGAGACCTTGGACAATTCGCCCCGGAACGGTGGCCAGAGATATTTTCCCGGCCGCTCGGGATCCCGATAGGCAAAATTTTGCAGTCTGGAAACATTGATACCCCGTTTGAATATGGGGATCGAAATTGTCTCCTCCTTCGCTGCCTGAGTTCCGGCAGCGATAGCGTTCTGACGTTCGTCCAGATACAGGAAACCACCAACGAAAACGAGGAAAGCCAGACCAAAAGCAAGCGCGGTCAGCCAGGACCATAGGCGCTTCGACTTTTTTGCGGTCACGTGCGGCTCCGTTGTTGATCTGGGGTCAAGACAGCTTCCAGGTCCTGACGGTAACTTTCAAGGATCATTGCAGGGTTGAACCGGTCGTGCAAGATTTGCTCGCTTGCCACAATCTGGCTGCGATAGTGAGTTGATTTTTCCGCCAATTCCTTGAAAGCGGCCGCAATTCCAGCGACATCACCGGGTTTCACGCCGATACCGACATCGATGTCATCAAGATAACCGTCGATACCCGTATCCTTGCCGTAGATAATCGGCAAACCGGCAAACAGCGCTTCCAGGTAGACCATCCCGAAGGTCTCGTTGTAGCTGACCAATGCCATCGCAAGATAGTGCGGCAGAACCTCGAACAGGTCCTTGCTGTTCATCGGTCCAAGAATCCGTACGCTGTCGCCGAGCCCCAGTTCGGCAATTTCCTTTTTCGCCGCTTCCATGGCCTCCGCACTGCCTGGGCCGATCAGGTCCAGTCCGATGTCCGGGTGTGTTTTTTGGAAACCGGCAAATCCCTGCAGCAGGTCGGACATGCCTTTTCGGCGGCGCATGTCCAGATCGAACACGCTGACGAACCGGGGGATCGGATCCTTTACCGGCACTTTGCTGGTGGAGTTCCCAACAATGTTTGGAAGCAGTCTTTCCTTCTCAGGCTGCGCTGGAACATACCTGTGGTAGGTGTCCCGGAACCAGGCGGAGATATGATATATCTTGTCTGCACGTGCCGCGATCCGGCGCATCAGGCTCCGGTACGTCGGCTTGAACAGCAGGATCTTGCGTTCCGATTCACCGCGAACGGAAATGAACAGCCGGGTATCCGGTCCAAACCGTTCCGCCAGCCACAATCCCGCGATGCCTTCAAACGAGAGTTTATGAGCGTGAACGAGGGCAGGCGTCTCGTGCTCGGTCCTCAGCGTCTTAAACACATGTCTTGCGATACGTCGCATCGCCGAGGCGAGACCTATACCCATCGGCAGGCCGAAATAGCGGTAGGAGAATAGCCGCACGCCTTTTATCTCACCGCAATCCTTGAAGCTGGCCTGCCAGGGCAAGCTGGTCCGGTCCATCGTCACGACGATGTGTCTGCCAAAGTCCACGCCGGTGACGAGACGCTCGATTGCGGTGGTTCTGCGATGGAATTGCTGCGGGTTCGGGTAGTCGGCGCTCAGATGCAGGATGAGGGGTGCTGCTGCACCCGGTTCACCGAATTCTGCTCTTGTGTCCATTGTTTCCCTCGGCAGCGAATATTTGCGGCAGAACGGTTGCGCCGCGCTCATCGGTCTTTGATTGCAACAAGGCCGCAGGTCGTTCCATCAGCCTGTTTGATCGTCATTTTCGGGGCAAACTTCTCTCATCACGTTTCAATAAAGAGTGAATGCCGCGACCTTGCGTCACCAACGGGCTCATTCTTAAGAGCCACGGGACAGCGAAAATGTACAATCGACAAAAATAACTAACTTTAAACGACAGTTCGTCACATTGCCGGCAGGCAGCCCCCAAGGTTGAGCGGCGTCCCATGTTGGCGGGGAACACGTTTCACGAACAACCTGCTGGAGGAAACTGCGCAGGAGGACGATGAATGCCGAACCGGATCGATGAAGACAGGGACGCCAGGGCGCTCGGCGCGCAAAGCTTCGGCCTGAAGAACAGGCTGTTCCGTATCCTCTGGGGTATTGTCTGGTTCCTTCTGGCCTCCTGGACGCAGCCGTTGCATGGTTGGCGCCGTTGGCTCTTGCGACAGTTCGGAGCGACAGTGGGGGAGGGTGTCTATGTGGCTCCATCCGCCAGGATATGGCATCCGGGCAACCTGATCCTGGAGGATTTCGCCGCGATCGCAGACGGCGCGGATATCTACAACATGGGTCCTGTCACGATCGGCCGGTACGGTGTCGTCTCCAAACGTGCGCACATCTGCGCGGGAACGCATGACATCAACGACGACAAGTTCCTGCTGATCGCAAAACCCATCGTTTTGGAGGCCTATAGCTGGGTTGCCGCTGAAGCTTTTGTTGGTCCCGGGGTTCGTGTCGGTGAGGGAGCTGTTCTGGGAGCGCGTGCGGTAACGGTGAAAGACCTGGCTCCATGGACTGTTTATGCAGGTAATCCTGCCAAGGCGCTCAAGGAGCGGGCGCGGTTTGAGCGTAGTGACGTGCCGAAGCGGGGATGGCGTGAACCGTTGGAAACCGCCGACTGATTTTCCCCCCGATTCAACGTGCCCGTCAGGCCCATTAAATATCGGTAACTACGAACTTTCTAACGGCTATGTTTACAACTGCTTAGAGACCGATCGGATATTGCTCTAATGCGTTCGCCGCCGTCGTAACCGGGACGAACGTAAAGGGGAGACTGGGAACGGAATGCTGGCAAGAGATTTCGAGAGTGAACTGCTGGGGTGCCGGATCGAAGCAACCGCTATCGGTCCGTTTGCCATCGGGCGTCTTCGCTCCCGGGATGCCATTCAGCTTGTCGAGGCCGCCGTTCAAAAGCGGCAGAACCTCGATATTGCCATCTGCAACGCCCATACGCTCCTGTCAGCGATGGATGATCCCCGCTACGCTGCAACACTCCAGAAAATGACGCTTCTGAACGACGGCATCGGTATGAGCCTTGCCAGCAAGCTGCTCAGGGAAGAACCGTTTCCGGAAAATCTGAACGGGACTGACCTCATTCCCCGGATCCTGGCGAACATCGGCATTCCGCTGCGGATCTATCTGCTCGGCGCCAAGGAAGAACAGGTTCGCCTTGCCAAGGAGCATATCGAGACTGCCTATCCGAAGCACCAGGTGGTTGGCTACCGGGACGGCTATTTCGCAAGCGATGAACTGGACAGCTTGTGCCAGGGGATCAACGAGGCAAAGCCAGACCTTTTGCTTGTTGCCATGGGGAACCCCAGGCAAGAGAATTTCATCGTTGAAAACCGGTCGGCGCTGGCTGTACCTGTCGCGATCGGGGTCGGGGCGCTGTTTGACTTCATGTCGGGGGCCGTTGTCCGCGCACCGAAGATATTCCAGGCAGCCGGCCTTGAGTGGCTGTTCCGCCTGTTGCAGGAACCTCGCCGCCTGTTCCGCCGCTATGTCATCGGCATACCGCGTTTTCTGTTTGCCCTGATGAAAATCAGATTTTCCAGGTCCGGCGTTTCGCGCTAGCTCCCACGTGCAAGGATCTGCCGTAACCGGTCAACGAGCGCTGAATTCGTTGGAGCAGTTTCGGCTTCCGGCAGTTCTGGCCGGGCGATCATGATGACGGGAAGTTTCAAGGTCCGCGCAGCCTCGATCTTGGCGTAGGAACGACTGCCACCACTGTTTTTCGTCACCACATGAGTGATGCTCTTTTCCAGAAACAGCGAGACTTCCTCATCGGCAGATGCCGGGGGGCGGGAGAGGATCAACTCCCAGGCGGGAGGTAATCGTGTTTTGGGCGGCTCGATCATCCGGACAAGACCGAAAATATCGTTTCGAGGAGTGAAGCGCTCGATCTCCTTGCGGCCAATGGCCAGGAAGGCGCGCGCGCCATCAGGCAGGGCCTCGGCCGCGTCGTCCATCGTCAGGACATTTGTCCAGGCGTCGGCTTCACCGGGGTGCCAGCATGGCCGTTCCAGGCGCACAAGCGGTACCTTGAGCATCTTGGCAGCCTCGGCCGCATTACGGCTCATCTGGGCAGCGAAGGGATGGGTCGCATCGACAATGACGGTGATCCCTTCGTGCCGCATGAAGGCTAGCAGACCGTCGGTGCCGCCAAACCCGCCGACGCGTGTCGGGACGCCAAGATCAGGCAGGTCACGAACCGCTCCGGCAAAAGAGGCAGTCAGGCGACTTTTCGGAAATGTTTCCGCCAACGTTCTGGCCAATTGCCGGGCTTCGCTTGTTCCGGCGAGCAGCAGGACATGATCTGCCTTAGCGGTCAAAGCCTGTTTCTCCCAGCACCTTGCCCTGGCGATCGGTGATCAGAACTTCCACATCCACCGGCGCATCGCGCAGGATCTGGCGGACGGCGTCCTTCGTTCGCCGCGCAAGTGGGCCACTGAGATCGATACCGGCAACCAGGGAGGCATCCAGCACCTCCTTGGCCGTGTTGGCCGAGGCGGCCTGTTCGATCAGATCCGCGGCAGCGTTCTCCTGACGCAGAAGATCCTGCAGGAATTCGAAGTCGACGGAGCTGCGGGCCGAATGCAGATCGAGCGCCCCTTGAGCCAGCTTGGTGAACTTCGCAAATCCGCCTGCGAGAGTCAGCCGGTTGACCGGATGACTGCGCAGGTACTTCAGCAAACCGCCGGCGAAATCCCCCATGTCGAGAAAGGCGGTTTCATCCAGATCGTATCGGGCCTTGACCGCGTCTTCGGAACTGGCGCCGGTTGCGCCAACCACATGTGACAGCCCGACTGCGCGTGCAACATCGATGCCCCGATGAATGGACGCAATCCACGCAGCGCAGGAAAACGGCCGGACGATGCCGGTCGTGCCAAGTACGGACAAGCCGCCCAGGATGCCAAGCCTGGGATTCATCGTCTTGAGGGCGAGCTCTGCACCACCTTCGATCGAGACCGTTATCTCGACATCGCCGGCCCCGCCATTCAGTTGGGAAACCTCATCGATTGCCGTCCGCATCATCTGGCGCGGCACCGGATTGATGGCAGGTTCGCCCGGCGGGATCGGAAGGCCAGGCCTTGTGACGGTGCCGACACCTTCTCCGGCCCTGAAGATTACTCCAGAACCAGGAGGCAACAGGTTGACGGTTGCACTGACCAAGGCGCCATGGGTCACGTCGGGGTCGTCCCCCGCATCCTTGATGATGGCGGCGGACGCCGATTTTCCTGAAAGCGTATGCCAGGTCAGCGCAAAGGAGGCCGTGCCACCCTTGGGCAGGGTGATTTCGACCGGATCCGGGAAATCGCCGGTCAAAAGGGCCTGATACGCCGCCTTGGTGGCTGCTGTCGCACAGGCTCCCGTCGTCCAGCCCCGCCGCAGCTCTTTTGGCTCTTCCTTCGACATGCTCTTTCTATAGACGATGAAATTCCGCTTTGTGCATATTAGTTTATGTGCGCGATGAAATGTCGTTTTCGCATCGTTTTTGATCGCCGAAGCGCTTGGCGTTACCGGGCCACGCGGGTAAACAGGAACCATGACTGGAGAAGACGACAACAACAGACCGCATGAAGGCTTGCCGGGAGACCTGCCAGGTGGGTTACCCGTGTTCGAACCCGGCTGGGTTTGGCTTGCCGGTGCAGGTCCGGGCGACCCCGGCCTATTGACGCTGCATGCGCTCAATGGCCTGCGCCAGGCCGATGTTGTCGTGTTTGATGCCCTTGTCGATCAGAGCATTCTTGCCTGGGTCAAACCGGGAGCCGTGACTGACTACGCGGGCAAGCGCGGCGGCAAACCGAGCCCGAAACAGCGCGACATAACCTTGAAGCTGATCGATTACGCCCGCGAAGGCAAAAGGGTGCTTCGCCTGAAGGGCGGCGATCCTTTCGTCTTCGGCCGCGGCGGCGAGGAAGCGCTCGGCCTTGTCGAGGCCGGTGTGCCGTTCCGTATCATTCCCGGCATCACCGCCGGTATCGGCGGTCTGGCCTATGCGGGGATTCCCGCAACCCACCGGGACTGCAATCAGGCTGTCACCTTCCTGACAGGCCATGACCAGACGGGCCTCACCCCGGACGCGATCAACTGGGATGGTATCGCCAAGGGGTCGCCTGTCATTGTCATGTATATGGCGATGAAGCATCTGGATGTCATAGCCGGCAAACTGATTGCCGGTGGACGATCTGTGGATGAACCTGTGGGTATCGTGTGCAATGCGTCCCTTGCAGGCCAGGACGTTCTGGAAACCACGCTGGGCCGCTGCGCTGAAGACGCGAAGGTTGCCGGGATCGAACCACCGGCAGTTGTTTGTGTCGGTGAGGTTGTCCGTCTGCGCAAGGGGCTCGACTGGCTCGGCGCCCTGTCGGGCAAGGTGCTGGACAGTGACCCGCTAGGCCTGCGCATATCCTCCCGTTCTGCCGATGCCGGCTGACACTACCAAGGCAGGCGCCAAGGGTGTTCTGATCGCGGCGCCATCGTCGGGTGCTGGCAAGACCACACTGACACTTGCGTTGCTGCGCGCACTGAAATCCGCCGGGCGTTCGGTCGTTTCGGCCAAGTCCGGCCCGGATTACATCGACCCGAAATTCCACGAAGCTGCCAGCGGGATGCCCTGCATCAACCTGGACGCCTGGGCTATGGATCCGGCGACACTGCAGATGCTTGCCCACCGTCAGGCCGACAGTCATGACGTTCTCGTGGTCGAAGGCGCCATGGGGCTTTTCGACGGAGCTGCCAGCGGCAAGGGCTCGGCTGCCGATCTGGCGGCAACGCTGCATCTACCCGTGATTCTCGTCGTCGATTGCGGCAAACAGGCCCAGTCGGTCGCAGCGCTTGTTCATGGGTTTCAAAGCTTCCGGCCGGATATCAATCTCGCAGGCGTTATTCTCAACAAGGTTGGCAGCCCGCGCCACGAAGCCATGTTGCGCGCAGCGCTGGCACCGCTCGCCTTGGATGTTCTGGGTGTCTTGCCGCGGGCTCAGGAACTAGGCCTTCCCGAACGCCACCTGGGGCTTGTCCAGGCGGGGGAGCATCCGGATCTGGAAGCCTTCCTGGAAAAGGCGAGCGACCTGTGTGCCCGGAATGTAGACCTGAACCGCCTGGAAACATTGGCGGCGCCACTGAGCCCTGTCGGTGATAACAGGGAACACCTGCCCGCGCCGCTTGGCCAGTGCATTGCCATTGCCCGGGACGTTGCCTTTGCCTTTTCCTATCCGCATCTGCTGGATTTCTGGCGAAGGCAGGGCGCGAGGCTCGAGTTCTTCTCGCCACTCGCGGATGAAGCACCGTCACCTGATGCCAATGCAATTTTTCTACCCGGCGGTTATCCGGAGCTACATGCCGGAAAGCTGGCTGCGGCAGACAGGTTCAAGGCTGGGGTCTTGCGGGCCGCAGCTACCGGAAAGCTGATCTATGGCGAGTGTGGTGGCTACATGACACTCGGCAAGGGCATGATCGATGCCGATGGCACACGCCACGAAATGCTGGGGCTTTTGCCGCTGGAAACCTCGTTTCAGACCCGCAAGCGTCACCTCGGCTACCGAAAAGTCATGCCACTCCGTGACCTACCCTGGCAAATGCCGCTATCCGCACACGAATTCCACTATGCCTCCATAATGTCGGAAAGCGGGGCGGAGCGGCTGTTTTCAGCGGAAGATGCCGAAGGCAACGAACTGGCACAGCTGGGGCTGCGCGCCGGATCGGTCATGGGCTCCTTTGCCCATGTCATTGCTGTTGCCTAAACCACCTCAAGCACGACAAGCTCGCAATAGACGTCTTCCTTGGTGTGATAGGGACAGTGGCTGATCTCCAGCGTCCTTGTTTTGCCGTCCTGTTCCAGCTGTTCGACCTTGGCCTTGAAGCCGTCGGCCTCCCAGGCGCTATCGCGTACTGTCAGGACGATGGGAGCACCCGGTTTGGCGATGCGCAGCAGTTCGTCGATCCCTTCCGGACCCACATGGCCATTCGTGAAAACGCCAGCGCTGACGATGCCGTCATAAATGTTGTCGTCAATGCCAGAGAGCGAGCCCATCATGTCGGCTTGGGAAAGATTGCGGTAGGTCCCCCGACTGCGCGAATGCTCCAGCATCGCCGGTGTCAGGTCTATGCCGTCAATGGTCAGCGCTGCATTGCGACTGATCAGCTCGCTCCCGACGAGGCCGGTCCCACAGCCTGCGTCCAGAACCAACGCCGTTTTGGGCAGGTGTTTGACCAGTGCTTCCGCTGCAATCCTGGGGCCGACATACCCTATGGTCTGAAGCAGATCGGCATCGTAGGTCTCCGCCCAGTCCGCGTAGAACTTGCGAATGGCATCGGGATCACCGCTGAGAGAAATCGCCTGTTTCAGAAGTGGGTTTTCATCTGTCATGGGATTGCTCCTGTCCGGTCTTAATCCTGTTGAGATTAGGCGAGGGCAGGAGCGATATGCAAATGAGCGCTCTCGGACAGGCAAATCATTGCTCGATGAACCTGCGAAGCGTTCGCGACCTCCCGCATGTCGATGATGACAGACAGTGGAAGGCCGCGAAGTGGTCTAGTTCCGCCGGTTCCTCAGGCTTTCGCCTTCTTCTTCGGGCGCAGCACATGCACGTGGTCGGCGTCGTAGAGGGCGCTGTCGCGGAAGTCGACTGCAGGCTTCAAGGCATGGCCGACGAAGATCAGCGCCGTGCGGGTGATCTTGGAGGCACGCACTTCTGCGGCAATGGTCGACAATGTGCCGTGAATGAAGGCCTCATCCGGCCAACCGACGCGGTAGGCGACAATCACCGGGCAATCGGCACCGTAATGCGGCGTCAACTGGCGTTCGACTTCCCGCAGGTTCCTGATCGACAGGTGAATTGCCAGGGTCGCCCCGCTCTTGCCGAGCGTGTCCAGGTCCTCGTTATTCGGCATCGCCGAGGATTTCATTGCCGTGCGGGTGACAATGATGGTCTGGGCAACTTCCGGGATGGTCAGCTCGGTCTTGAGTGCAGCGGCCGCGGCCGCGAAGGCCGGCACGCCCGGTGTTACATCGTAATCGATGCCGAGTGCGTCCAGACGGCGCATCTGCTCCGCCGTTGCACCGTAAATGGAAGGGTCGCCGGAATGAACCCGGGCAACGTTCTGGCCCTTTTCATGGGCAGCCTTGATCTCGTCGATGATCTCGTCAAGCGTCATCGGGGCCGTGTCTATGACGCGTGCACCTTCCGGTGCGGCGGCAACGATCTGTTCAGGCACCAGCGAGCCCGCGAAAAGGCAGACCGGGCAGGATTGGATGAGTTTCAGGCCGCGAACGGTGATGAGATCGGGATCGCCAGGTCCGGCGCCAATGAAATGAACGGTCATGATTTGTCATCCGTTTCGAGAATGTCGGAAATGTCGGTCGTCACGTCTGCCATCTGGGACGAAGGCGCGGCTTCAGTGGCAACTGGTGCTGCTTCCACCGGCTTTGGTGCGTCGATCCGCTTGGCATAACCGCGCGGCGTATAGACGAAAGGTTTCCCGTCACCGCGCATGACGGTGCGGGTGTTGGTCGAACCGACCAGCACGGTGGTCAGCATGTCGACATCGTCGACGCTGAGCGCATGCAGACTGGTGACGCGGATGGTTTCCTCCGGCCGGCCAAGATTGACGCCGAGAATGACCGGTGTCGCTGCCGAGCGGTGCTCCAGCAGGATTTCCTTTGCGGCTGCAAGCTGCGTGCGGCGGCGTTTGGACACCGGGTTGTAGAAGGCAATCACGAAGTCGCCCTCGGCTGCTGCCCTCAGACGCCTTTCGATCACCTCCCAAGGGGTGAGGAGATCGGACAGCGAGATCGCGCAGAAATCATGGCCAAGCGGTGCGCCGATACGAGCCGAGCAGGCCTGAAGGGCGGAAATGCCCGGCGCGTTTGTGACGCTGACCCGCTTGGCGGCATCCGATACACCGCCATACTCCTCATTCCTATGCAACAGTTCATAGACCAGCGAACCCATGGCGTAGATGCCGGCATCACCGGAGGAAATCAGCGCGACATTCTTGCCCTTGCCAGCTTCTTCCAGCGCAAAGCGGACGCGGTCCTCTTCCGCGCCAAGCGGGAAGTTGTGGTGGGTTTTGCCGGTAATGTGCTGGTCGACAATGTCGAGATAAAGCGAGTAGCCGACAACGTCGGTTGCTTCCGCCAGAAGCTTGGTGGCCTCCGGTGTGCGCCAGTCGTCCTTGCCCGGACCGATACCGATAACGGACAGATGTCCGCGAGCCCGACCGACCGTGTCGGTGTCAATCCACTTCGGTGACCGTGCAATGGCGCAAGTTGCGTTTTCGGTTTTCTGCTTTTCGACCTTCAGCGTTCCAAAGGCGCCGGACGCGGCCAGGGCAGCCCCTTCAGACACTCCGTAACAGCCGACTTCCTTGAAGACGACGGGCGACGGGTTTTTCAGGCGCGGGGTCTCGCGTTGCAGGTCTTCTGCGGAAAAGACCCGAAGCGGCACATCCAAGTGCGCGGCGAGAGCATTGACAGCGGCCTCATCTGCCTTGAGGTCGATGGTCGCGATGCAGGCAACAGCGCCCTTGGCAATGTTGGCGCCCACCAGTTCGGTCTCGACCAGTTCGATCAGTTCGGCCGCATCGCACCCGCGCGCGCAGCCGACGCCAACAGCATAGCGCTGCGGGTGGTAGACCAGACGCGTCGGGCCTGCTTCTTCCGGATGTTCGGTTGCCGAAAGCGTGATGGCGGCGTCGTCTGCCTGCTGCAGCTTGGCCTCTTTCAGCCAGTCCGCGCGGCCTTCCAGGCGGACGGGAGCGCCGGAGAGCAGCTCGGCCATGACCGGTTTTGCATCTTCCGGATTGGCGAGACGCCAGCCGCGGGGCGGGGCGTCGAGCGCAACACCAAGCTTGGTGTCCCCAGCCGTCGTGATCGCCGCATGCCCACCGAGAGCGCTGGCCAGAAGCTTGGCCAGTTCGTTGGCGCCGCGATGACCACCGAGCAGCGGAACGACACTCTTGCCGTCTTCCGACACGGCGATCACCGGCGGTTCGCTTGTCTTGTCGGACAGGACCGGTGCAAGCGCACGGATCAGAATGCCGCTGGCGCAGAAGCCGACGATCGGATGACCGGCCTGAAACAACAGGCGGATATGGTCGATCGTTTCGTTGAACTGGGTGTCCGCTGTCGGCACACGGCCGGCAAGCCCGTGGATGCGGGCGGTTGAAAACCGTCTGGCGATCACTTCGGCAGCGGCAAGGCCGGCCTGGTTCAGGACGAGTAGGATGGGGGAAGCGTCCACGCTTCTTCTCCCTTGTAGATGAGGATCATGGAAAAATAGGGGGCGGTGTCGGTCTCAAGGTCGATGAGCCGATGAACCTTCTGCTCCGGCAGGCTGGCACGTTCCACGTAGCCGGCCTTTTCCAGCAGCCCCATGTCGGAAAGCAAGGTCTTCAGCCGTGTCAGGTGACGGCCGACCTTCATGATGGCAACCGCCTGGGCTTCTTCGATCTTGCGGCGGATGTCCGCGTCCGGAAGCGGGCCTGGAATGACGGTTAGTACATCGTTTCGTGCCGTCAGCGGTCGTCTCAACTGGGCGGCGCAGGCTGTCAGCGAGGTGACCCCGGGCACGATTTCTATCGTGAAACGGTCGGACAGGCGCTCAAACAGATACATGAACGAACCGAAGAAGAAGGGATCTCCTTCACACAAGGTCACGACATCCTCACCGTTTGCCAAAACGGCGGCTATCTCTTCGGCGGCCTTGTCGTAGATCTCCTGTGCCGGGAACCTGTCGACCCGCATCGGTACGACAATCGGGATTTCCCGCACCCCATCCGGGATCACATCGGCAGCGATTGACCGGGCGAAGCTTTCGCCGGAATCGGGAGCGGGGTAGGCAATTACCCGTGCGCTTGCGATCAGCCTGTGCGCCTTCAGGGTCATCAGCTCCGGATCGCCCGGGCCAAGACCTATGCCATAGAGTGTGCCCGTCATGATTTCGTCAGGCTCCACTGCGTCACGGGCATCAAGGGACGCCATCCGGTCAAGCCGCCGACGGCGCTTGCCCGGTGAACGGAAACTTTCTTCAAAGTGCCTCCATGAGACTGATAGGCGGAGAGAAGTATGGCCTCGCTCTCCAGGGTCACTGCATTGGCGACAAGCCGCCCCCCTGGGCCTAGCGCTGCAAGACAGGCCTCGATTACACCGGAGGCTGTCAGGCCGCCGCCAATAAAAACCGCGTCCGGTTGCGGCAGATCATGGAGGCCTTCCGGAGCGGTCGCGTCCGACAGTTCCAGATGTGGGACGCCAAGCGCGATAGCGTTTTCAGCCGCCATTTGCCGCCGTTCCACATGCGGTTCCAGGCCGATGGCCCGGGTTCGGTCCGCTGCACGCAACCATTCGATGGCAATCGAACCGCAGCCTGCACCCACATCCCACAAGAGTGCGCCTGGGTGAGGCTTCAACTCCGCCAGGGTGATGGCCCGGATGTCCTGCTTGGTCATCTTGCCGTCGTGGCGAAAGGCATCATCGGCAAGGCCGGGTATCCGCGCACGGAACCGCACACCGGGGTCGGCAATCACTTCCAGAGCAAGTGTGTGAAAATCGGCAACCTCGGTCGACCAGTCTTCCGCGGTACCTGCGACGCACCTTTCCCTGGTGCCGCCGAGATGCTCCAGAACCGTCATCCGGCTGCGCCCATAACCTTCGTCGGCCAGGAGGTCAGCCACCTGGCGGGGAGTTTCCGCATTGCTGGTTAGACACAGGATCCGGGCGCCCGGGTAAAGCGATGCCCGCAACAGATCGACTGGTCGACCATGAACCGACAGGCAGTCGGTTTCCTGCAAGGCCCACCCCATTCGTGCGGCAGCCAGCTGGAACGCGGACGGCGAGGGCAGCACCATCAGCTCGTGTGCAGGGAAATGCTTCAGCAAGGACGAACCAATGCCGAACCACATGGGATCTCCTGTCGCCAACACAGCGACGCGCTTCTGCCTGAGCGCTGCCAGATCTTCGAAGACGGTTGCAAAGGGGCTGGGCCATGTCCGCTTCTCGGCAGTGATCCCGCCTGTCAGCTTCAGGTGTCGGGTGCCGCCATAAACGATGTCTGCACCTGCCAGGGCTTCTGCGCCACCTGGAGCCAGAACACCGTCCTCGCCCAGGCCGACCAGCGTCAACCAGGGGAGCTTGTCTGTGGAGGAAGTCATTTGTCCTCCAGACGATAAGGTTTGATCACCGGTTTTACCGACAGGTCCTGAGGCGTGCCGCTACTGTTTGGCGATACCTGCCGGGCACCCCGTGACCGATGATGGACCGACTGGTCACCACTGCCGTCCGCAGGCGTCTTGACCGAACCACCCGGCTGGGACAGGAAACCGCGTGAACGCAAAGGCTTTTTGCTGCCGACGGATTTCAATCCGGTTGGTTTTTCGTCGTCTTTCGGCGGACCTCCGGCCATTTTACGTTTCCTCCGGCAGGCCGGCGGCAAGAGCGTTGACTGCGGCGGCAGCCATGGCCGATCCACCCCTGCGGCCGCGAACAGCCAGGAAGGGTACCTTGAACGGATTGGAGATCAGAGCCTCCTTGGATTCCGCGGCGCCCACAAACCCGACCGGGAACCCCAGAACCAGCGCCGGTTTCGGTCCGCCGGCGGCAATCATTTCAAGCAGATGGAAGAGGGCCGTCGGTGCATTGCCAACCGCAACGATGGCTCCCTCCAGCCTGTCGCGCCAGAGCTCGACCGCAGCAGCCGAGCGGGTCGTGCCGAGCTCTTTGGCAAGGGTCGGAACCGCGGGATCGTTCAAGGTGCAAACCACGTCGCAGTCCGCCGGAAGTCGTGAGCGAATGACGCCATGCACCACCATCTCCACATCGCAAAAGACGGGTGCGGCCCGCGCGAAGGCATCCTGCGCGGCAGACAGGATATCCTCCGACCAGGCAAGATCCTGCGGAAGGTCTGTCATGCCGCAGGCGTGGATCAGACGCACCGCGACCGGTTTCAGCCCGTCGGGTAGATGAGACAATTCTGCTTCCGACCGCACGATTGAAAAGGACTGGCGGTAAATCGCCGCCGGGTCCTTTTCATAGTCGTAGGACGGCATGGTTTCGGTGCTCACGGCAGCCTCAGTCTCCGCGGTTCAACGACCGGGGGCCGTGCGGATGGTCTGCGTGCGGGTAGGGGTGGTGGTGATGATCGTGATCATGCCCGTGCCCGTGGCTATGCCCATGCTCGTGCGAATGATCATGAGAGTGGCCATGATGATGCGCGTGATTATGCCCATGGTCATGGGAATGATCGTGATGATGATGACCATGGTCGTGGTGATGATGACCACCCGCCTGCACCTGCTTTTCGCAGGCTCCGGTGCAGATCTCGTCACACAGCTTGCATTCTGCTTCCGCGCCGAGGCCTTCCACGTGATGGTGGTGGCTTTCCTGGGCCAGACCCACTTCGGCTTCGAAGCCAAGGACCTGTTCGCGGTACTTGCACATCTGGCAGTTCATCAGATTTGCGCCCTGCAGGATCTCCTGCACCCGATCGGCCATCGTGTCGATCACCTGCGGGTGGTCGTTCAGATAACCGGCTTTCAGGAATTCGATTTCCGGATGTTTGGCGGCAACTTCGTCCGTGGTCGAATAGATCCGCTGGACCAGTACGCCGGTGAACAGGAAATAGGGGAACACGATGACGCGCTTGTAGCCGAGCTTTGCCGCATGTTCGAGACCGGGTCCGACCAGGGGGAAGGTGACGCCGGAGTAGCAGGTTTCCGCCCAGCCGAAACCGAAGCCTTCCCAAAGCATGCGCGTAATCTTGGAGACGTTGGAGTTCGCGTCCGGATCGGAAGCACCGCGCCCGACCACCATCAGCAGGGTCTCGTGCAGCGGCACGTCGCTGTCGGCAGCGTCGATCGCTTCCTGAACACGGGCAGCGGCGGCTTTCACCATGCGTGTGTCGACGGCCAGTTCGCGGCCATAGGAGATCGTCATCTCCGGATGCATGGCCTGATAGGTGTTCAGGACCGAGGGAATGTCGTTCTTGGCGTGACCAGCGGCAAACAGCATGCCCGGCACGGCCAGAACGCGGGTGCAGCCGGCCTCGCGCAGCTTGTTCAGTCCGTCATGAATGACCGGGTTGGCGAATTCCAGATATCCGTATTCCACCGGCCAATCGGGGAAGCGAGCCGTCAGGCCTTCCGCCAGCTGTGCAAATTGCTTTACGGCACCCTTGTTGCGGCTGCCATGGCCGCAGATCATCAGTCCGAGTTTTTCGCTCATTGAGCAGCTTCTCCGGCAGTCTCGTCGTCTTCCGGACGGGCTTCAGGCGCGTCTTCGGCTTTTTTCTGCTTCTTGTCTTTGAGGGCGATGATGCCGGCGACGAGCGCGGCACCGGCAAGGGCTGCGACCCCGACCCAGTGGGAATGACCGGCGAGTTCGCCAAGATGGCCCCCATGGGCGAAGGCGGAGGTAGGCAGCGCGGCTGCAAGGCCTGCAAGGATGGTCCGTCTGATCATGTCTCTCCCCAGTGGCTGATGCCGGATCGGCAGCGTGGCAACAGGCGTCGGGAAGAATGAAAGCAAACACGCGCAAAAGCCGGCGGAGCCGGTTGATCTGCAGATGCCTTGGACAGCTCCGGCCTTGGTCCCCTGCTTGGGTCAACCTCATCCGGAATGGCTTTCAGTCCCTCCACGGGACGCCGTCAGGTGGGCGCACCTTAGGGGAGTGGCCATAGCGGATCAAGCATGAAAGCGACATCCATTGGCACGAGGCAGCCATGGCCTGAAACCGGCAATCGTTGCGTCTTGCGGCTCCCCGAAAAGAACCGGTTTGTCTTTGTCATCCCTTTGGATTAGTGATCAACCTGTCTCGATTCGGGGTAAGTGGGGCGTGGAAAACTTCCGGCGAAAACATCCGGACCTCATGGCGGCAGTCAGGCTACTGCTTCTGCTGCCGTTTCTGGTCACGGCGCTTGTGCCCAAGGGGTACATGCCGGACGTGCGCGCGGATGGCGGTTTTACCGTCACGCTGTGTACCACCGAGGGCCTTCGCACTGTTACGCTGGATGCGAACGGTGCAGAAATTCCGCCGGGTTCCGACGAGGATAGCCCTGCGGAAAAGGCCTCCCGCCATTGCGTCTTTGCCGGTGTCGGTGCGTTTGCTGCGCCTTACAGGGTGCCTTTCCTCTTCGTGCAGGAAGAGATCTCCCGCCAACCGGTTTCTCTCCCTGCAAAGGTCTGGGCTTCCAGCACACCGCGCGGTCGGAACTTTGCCCGGGCACCGCCGCTCAACGCGTGATCTTTCCGAACCTTATCTGAACTCGATTTGAACTCGAGGTCTGTCCGGCTTTTGCCGAACGGACGCACTCGGGTGTGGAGATCCCATGAGCAACATCCCTTCGGACGCTGTATATGCGTCCACCCCCAGCCGATTTTACCTGGCTGCCTGGCGTTGGCACTTTTACGCCGGTCTTTATGTTGTGCCGTTTCTGATCATGCTTGCCGTCACCGGCCTTTCGATGATGTTTATTTCCGTTCTTGATGGCCGCGACGGGGAATACATCAAGGTTGCAATTGCCGGCGAACCAGTGGCGCTGTCGCAGCAGGCCGGCGCTGTGCTGGCAACGCGCGGGCAGGGCGCTAGCCTGGTGGAATGGATCGGCGCCAAGACCGCCGACGGAGCCAATGTCTTCCGCGTCAACGACGCTGGCACCAATTACATGGTTGCAGTTGATCCTTATTCGGGCTCGGTCGTTGAGAGCTGGATCCGGCGTGACGGCTGGTATGACTTGCTGAACGACATTCACGGTACGCTGCTGATCGGCGATCTTGGTGATCGTCTGATCGAAATCGCAGCCGGCCTGGCCATCGTGCTGATCGTGACCGGCCTTTACCTGTGGTGGCCACGGGCAGGCGGTGGAAGTGCTCTTGTGCCGGATCTTCGCGCAAATGGTCGTGCGCTCTGGAAGAGCCTGCACAAGGTGATCGGCGCCTATGTTTCTCTCATTCTGCTGGTCTTCCTGGTCAGTGGTCTCTCCTGGGCCGGTGTCTGGGGCGAGAAATTCGTTCAGGCCTGGAGCACCTTTCCAGCCGAAAAATGGTCGAACGTGCCTCTGTCCGACGACACCCACGCCTCGATGAACCATGGCTCGATAAAGGATGTTCCCTGGGGGCTGGAACAGACCAGAATGCCGATGTCCGGCTCTGATGCCGGCACCGACGCGATTGCTGCCGGAACGCCTGTTGATCTGGACAGTATTGCAGCGTTCGGCCGGAAAATCGGCTTTGAAGGGCGGTTCCGGGTGAACCTTCCCGGCAATGAAACCGGTGTCTGGACCATCAACCAGGATTCCATGAGCAACGACTCAGAGAACCCGATGGTCGACCGCACGGTGCATATAGATCAATACACCGGACGGATCCTGGCTGATGTCGGTTTTGCGGATTATTCCCTGCCGGCCAAGGGCATGGCCATCGGCATTGCCTTTCATGAAGGCGACATGGGGCTCTGGAACGTGGTGCTCAACACACTATTCTGCCTGTCGGTGATTTTCCTTTGCGTCAGCGGGCTTGTCATGTGGTGGCTGCGACGGCCGAAAGGCTCAGCCCTTCGGGTTTTTGCACCTAAAATGCCGGACGACCTGCCGCATTGGCGCGGCGCGATGATCCTGATGCTGGCCGTCTCCCTGGCCTTTCCGCTGGTCGGCATCACGCTATTGAGCGTGCTGGCGCTGGACTATCTTGTTGTCAAACGCGTGCCGGTTCTGAGAAAGGCCATCGGATGAAGACGTAAGGGGCGTCTGAAGAGGCCGCTGATCGGGTCCTCTACATTGCTGTTACCCCGGATAGGCGCTGCGCTTATTCGGGGTGACACGCCTCCAAAATTTTGATCGCAGTGTGCGGCAGCAAGCTGCGGCCAATGCTGCCTGCTTACTTGTGCCTGATCACCATCAGCGTAATGTCGTCATGCACCGTTTGTGTGTCGATATGGGCCTTGAGGTCCGCCAGGATGCCTTCCAGCACCCGTCCGGCCTTTGGTGCCGCGTGGCGCTGGGCACTTGCGACCAAGCGGTCCAGACCATACAGCACACCGTCAGGATTTTCCGCTTCGGTCACGCCATCCGTATAAAGAATGATGAGATCTCCGGGACCGAACGCCAGTTCCCTGGTTTCGATAAACGGTTCAATGTCTTCATCGAGGCCGATGGGGAAGCCGAGATCGACCGTATCGACGATGTCGCATTGGCCGTTGTCGCGCAGAATGATCAGTTCCTCGTGCTGGCCCGACAAGGTTACCTTGTTCGGTTCGAAATCGAGGAAGGACAGCGTCAGGTGCTTGTCGGTCCGGGTGCGCTTCAGGTTGCGGCAGATGGCGCTGTTGAGTGCAACCAGGAACTGGCGCGGATCTGACGGTCCGCGTTCCTGCAGGGCGACGGCGATGGACTGAACCATCAGCATCAGAACGCCGCTTTCCAGGCCATGGCCGGTCACATCGCCAATGCCGATTTTCACCTTGTCGTCCAGCTGCAGCACGTCGTAATAGTCGCCGCCAACTTCGTCCGCCGGTTCCATGAAGGCCGCGATTTCGAGTTCATGAATGCCGCCAAGCTCATCCTTGGTCGGCAGCACCATCATCTGGATCTGCCTTGCGACTTCAATTTCCGCTCCCAGCCGAAGGTTTTCGGACGTCAGCTGCTTGTTGAGATGCGCGATTTCCGTATTCGCGTGCTCCAGATTGACGTTCATCCGGTGAAACCGCGTTGCCTGGTGCCATTGCAGGGCGGTGACCGCAGCACCGATCGCCCCTGCACAGCCGAAGTAGAGCAGCAGATACTTGAACGACCAGAGGTTTGCGGCAATGGGTTGGCTGATGGTGATCGCCTGAATGCCACGCACGTCGCCCGTCTTCCAGTCGGTTTTGGGGCTTTCCGGGTGGCTGTTGTGACAGGAAACGCAGGCCTCGCCCATCAAGACGGGGGAGGCGATCTGGATCTTTCGGTCGAAGATCGATCCTTCGTAGGCAATCTCCAGGTCTGCAGGATCACGGCTTTGTCGGAAATCGTTCAGTGCCTTGATCTCGAAAGGTGTCAGGTTGTGTGACCCGCGCTCCATGAACGGCAGATCCGACACGAACCGGTATTGCAGATTATGGTCGTTGCCGCCGATCACTTCCCCAAGCTCGATGGAGAGTGTGGCGGGGATCGGAATGCCGCCTGGCGTTTCGTGATATTCGTGTGTCGGGGTGATGTCGCCCGGCGCCTGTTGAACCCGGGCGATCACGTTTTGCGCGTAATAGGTCCGGATCTTGCCGATGGCCTGGTCCAGGTCAACCGCCTGCGAGCGCAGGGAGGCATCTGAAATGGCGCGCAGGTCCATCCACACGGCAACAGGCAACATGCCAAGCCCGATCAGCACCAGAACCAGAAAAACCGCCGGTCGTTCGATGAGCGTGAGCCAGAATTTGTCGACGCGGCGGGGTTCTGTCTGCTTCATGGGGAAACCTGATTTTCAGTATGAATTGAAACGGAATGCGGATCGGCAAGAAAGCCTGAAGGGAAACCCGATCAATTTCGCCATTATGACGGTTGTCTGCCGCAACGGCCACAGCTGGAGATGAGATTTTGCAGTCTTGTTTTCAGCACGTTGAGGCTGTCTAGTAGAATGGTCGAGTTCCAATGCGCAAGCGGGGCATCATGCAAACTCATCTTGTTTTCACGGTCATTGCAAAGGACCGGCCAGGCCTGGTCGAGCGGATGGCGGAAATCATCGCCGGCACTGGTGGCAACTGGATCGAAAGCTCCATGGCCCGCCTCGGCGGCGAATTTGCAGGCATCGTGCGCATCGCGATCGAGGGGCTGCATGCGGACGAACTGGTGGAAAAGCTGCAAGCTCTTTCCGCCGATGGCATCGATATCACGCTTCGCTCCGACCAGACCGGTGCAGAGCTGCCGGAAGGCGCATCCGCTCATCTGGATCTCGTCTCCCAGGATCACCCGGGCATCTTGCGGGATATAACCCGCGTTCTTTCCGAAAAGGGTGTCAGCATCGAGCATCTGGAAACGGAAGTCGTCTCCGGCTCGATGCAGGGAGAGGCCCTGTTCAAGGCATCTGCCGACCTGCGCCTGCCAAGCGGACTGGACCCTGCGAGCCTGAGCGATGCACTTCAGGAAACGGCAGGAGACCTGATGGCGGATATCAATCTGATTGACTGACGTCGCTCAATCCTGCCAGAGGGAAGCGAGACGACACAGGCCTGGCAGGACAGAGGCTTCAACTTCATGCTCGACCGGCTGGATTTTACCGGCAAATTATGGCTGTCCGCCGGTCCAGGCGGCTGGACCTTCGTGACGTTACCGCCGGCCTGCGCCGATCAGATCCGGTTTTTCACAGGAAGCCGTAAAGGCGGCGCCTGGGGCATGATCAAGGTAAAGGCGCGGATCGGCGAGGCTGAATGGAGCACCACCATCTGGCCGGACAAGGCGTCCGGCTCCTTCCTGTTGCCGGTCAAGTCGGCCGTGCGCAAGAAAGAGAAGATCGCAGCCGGAGACACCGTCGACGTATCACTGTGGCTTCAGGTGCCGCCGGGGTGCTGACAGGGAGGACTGTTTGAGCTTTTGACTTCCGTCGGTCAGGCTCGTTCCGCCGGATCCGGGCAGGCGAACTCAGGCGGCAAGCGCCCAATCGGCCGCGTCCGTGCGCGCCCCGATCAGGGCAAGGCCGTTGGCAACCGACGTCAGCTCGTTGCCTCCGGAAATTCGCTCCTGGCCGAAGCGCTCCGCAAACTGGCGGCGCACGGCAGGCACGAAGGAGGTGCCGCCGGTCATGAATACCCGGTCGATGTCGGCTTCGCTCAAACCGGCCTTTTCCAGCGTGACATCCAGCGCCAGGTCCATCTTCTTCAGATCAGGCGCAATCCAGCCGTCGAAGTCCGCACGTTTCACAGTTGCCCGGAAGTCCGAACCGAGCGGGGCAAAGGTCAGCTCCGCCTCGTCTGCAGACGACAGCAGGGCTTTGGTTTCCGAGACGGATTTATAAAGCGGGTAGCCCTGGTCCTCTTCCACCAGATCGATGAAAAGCTCAATCTTCTCCGGTTCCACGCAGTAGCGCAGCAGTTTTTTCATTTCCTTGAAATCGTCTGAGGTCTTGAAAATCGACAGCATGTGCCAGCGGGCGAAGTTGGAAAAGAGGTTGGGCGGGATCTCCAGGATCTTGCCCATGCTCTGGTAGGCGGTGCCCTTGCCGAGCTTCGGCAGCACCACATTGTCGATGATGCGGTAGTCGAACGTGTCACCGGCAATGCCGACCCCGCCTCGGCCAAGCGGCATCGCTTTCAGGTGCCCGGCTTCGGTTTCGAATCGCATGATCGAATAGTCGGTCGTGCCGCCACCAAGGTCGGCAACCAGGATGGTCGTGTCCTGTTCCAGCGATTGCGCGTAGGAAAAGGCTGCCCCGACAGGCTCCATAACAAAGAGGATGTCTTCAAAACCAACCTTCTGAAACGCCTTGCGATACCGTTCCATCGCCAGCTCTTCATCCGGATTGTGCCCGGCAAACTCCACCGGCCGGCCAACAACGAGCCGGGTTGCCGCGGGATCAAACGCAGCCCCGGCCCGCTCGAAAGCCCGCTGCAGAAACGTTGCCATCAGATCTTCAAACTCGAACCGGACCCCAAAAACTCCGGTCCCCTTGAAAACGCGGCTCGCCGCAAAGGTCTTCAGCGATTGAATGAACCGCACGTCCCCAAAGCTCTCCAGAAACTGCCGGATTGCCCAGGGCCCGACCTCCGCATTCAGCGCCTTGGCCGGCCCTCGGTCTAGAAAACTGAGAACAGTTGGAAGCGATGTGAAGCTGCTTGAGCCGTCCTCAAACGTGACCGGCATCGTCGCAGGCCCATCGGCGAGCACTGCGACTGTGTTGGAGGTGCCGAAATCGAGGCCGATGATATTAGGCATGAGCTGGGATCCTGATTAGTTCCAGGCCAAGGCGCTTGTCGCTGGTGCAGCCGACACCATTCGGCAGGACAAGGGTTTGGATGCTGGAGTACTCGGGTTCGATACGAACGAAACACTGATATGGCAATAGGCAAGAGGGAGTCTGGATCGCTCTCATGCTCATCGACCAATCGGTGTCCGCCTGACAGCGTTGTGCCCGAACGTTTCTGGAAGGTCTCCTATAAAACTCTTTCCACAATACACGGGCCCGCCTGCGGCGGCATCGCACCATGCGATCGGAAGTGTGTTGTTTCCAACGTCGTCTCCGTGGAAGTTGACCCAAGGGCGCGGGGCCGTTAGATGAGCGGGTCCATAATTTCGCCCGTTCGGACTGGAAACTAACACAGCGGCGTTTTACGGTCTGCAGCGCAAGAAACTGATCTGGTGTGACGCAATTGTATTCTGAACCTCTTCACAAGGGACTCCAACGGCAGTTTGCCATAGTCTTCGCGCTCGTTGTACGTGAAATGACAACGCGCTACGGAAACAAGTTTGGCGGATACATGTGGGCCGTTCTCGATCCAGTGTTGACCATTGCGATCCTTACCTTGGTGTTTTCGGGGATCGCTCATGTTCCGCCGCTAGGGCGGAGTTTTACGTTATTTTTCGCGACGGGCTACGCAGCGTTTTACATGTACCGTTCGACGTCTGATCAGGTTGCTTCGGCCATTGACGCGAACAGGGCTTTATTGAACTACCCGGTCGTACGCCCTTACGATGCAGTTATTGGTAGGATAGTCCTGCAGGTCGCTACGCTTTTCGTCGTGAATTTACTTCTGTTCGGAGGGCTATGGTTTGTGGTGCCGTTCGAGCAAATCGATCTCGGTCCTATCTTGCTGGCGTCCTTGATCGCCATCGTGCTTGGTGCTGGTGTTGGGGCCTCCAATATAGTCTGGTTTCACCTGAGCAGCACCTATCAGCAGGTCTGGGGCATTATAAACCGGCCGGCTTTCATCATCTCTGGCGTGTTCTTTTTACCTGACACTGTTCCGCATCCCTTTCGGGAGTATCTGCTCTGGAACCCACTTGTGCATGTCGTCGGATTGTTCCGCACCGGATTTTATCCGACCTACCGTGCCAATTACGTGGACATGCCCTATATCGTCGGCCTTGCCGTTTTTTCGATCGTTTTTGGGCTTTTTCTCATTTGGTTGTTTGACGCAAAACTGCGAGAATCGAAATGATTAGGCTGGACCGGCTAACAAAGGCGTTCAAGCTGAAAGGTGAGACGCGCTACATTGCTAAGGATGTAACCTTCACTGTCCCACGCGGCAGAAGTGTCGGTCTACTCGGACGGAATGGAGCGGGAAAGTCGACGCTTCTGAGACTAATTGCGGGCACCATCAAACCGACGTCCGGCCGGATCATTCGTTTGGCAAACGTATCTTTTCCACTAGGGTTCCAGGGCAGTTTCAACGGATCTCTAACCGGGGAACAGAACGTACGATTCGTCGCTCGTATCTACGGTCACGACACCGATGAACTTGTTGACTATGTGCAGGATTTCGCCGAACTGGGAAAATCCTACTATATGCCTGTCAACAGCTACTCGTCCGGGATGAAAGCCAGGCTCGCATTCGGGGTCAGCATGGGTATCGATTTCGACTACTACCTGGTGGATGAAATCACGGCAGTAGGCGACTCGAACTTCCAGAAAAAATGCAGGCGCGTTTTTGAGGAAAAACTACAGAATTCAGACATAATCATGGTATCGCATTCCAACGCAGCATTGAAGGACTATTGCACGACTGGAATTGTGCTAGAAGATGGGTTGTTAACGTATTTTGCTAACATTGATGATGCCATCGCGTTACATGATGAAAATATGGCTCGCCGCTAGGTTTGCCCGCTTCGGTTCAAGGTTTGAAAAATGTCTTCTGCAGAAAAATTAGCTGAGAGTGAGGCGTCACCCGGGTCTAAAGGCGCCGTTTTCAAGCTTCCGTCCAAGAAGGATGGCCCGGTAGCAAAAAAACGTGAGAAAGACGGTAAACTCGTATCTCGTCTGAAGAAATCCGGTCTTGATCCGCAGAAGCTCCTAGATCTCGCCCTTCCGGGCACGACCGCAAAGTCGGTTGCGAAGACCCGGCACAGACTGATCATACTCGGCTTCTTTCTATTTGTTGCGCTGCCCTCCGCCGCCTTTTCTGCCTACATGTTTTTTTGGGCGAGTGACCAGTATCACAGCACCGCAGCTTTCGCGGTGCGTAGCTCTAATACTGTCGCACCCATGGAAATTCTCGGCATGGTGATGGGCGGCGGCGGCGGATCTGAGTCGACGACCTCAAATAGCTATATCGTCACGGACTACATCCAGAGCCAAGCGATTCTGGAGGACCTGCCCAAGGAACTCGATCTGCAGACGATCTTCAATCGCGAAGCGTCGGATTTCCTTTTTTCGATGGGAACAGACCTGCCGATCGAAGACCAACTCAGTTACTGGAACGGCATGGTCGACGTGAGTTTCGATGCAACTTCCAGTGTAATATACGTCGATGTCCGTTCATTCCGGCCGACAGATTCCGTAATGATTGCGGAAGCGATCCTGGAACGCAGCGAGATCCTGGTCAACAAACTATCTGAATCCAACCGGCGTCAGTCAGTCCGATATGCCGAGGAAGCGCTTGCGCGAGCCGAGGCGCGGCTCAAGGCAATTCGCAAGCAGATGCTAGCCTACCGTCAGGAAACGCAGGAAGTCGATCCCGAAGCGAATGCGGAAATCGCGGCGGAAATGATCGCTGGCCTCGACCGGGAGCGGGCTAGCCACGAGGCTGAGAAGGCCACCCTGATGAGTTATCTTGACGAGGATTCTCCACGCATCCGAATGCTGGACCAGCAGATTGCCGCTCTTCAGGGCGAGATCGCCTCTGTTCGTAAGCGACTCGGCACCGGCGGAACAAGCTCCGGCGAAGCTGGGGATCGCCGCAATAACCTCTCCCTTAGGCTAGCCGACTATTCGGAATTGGCGGTGGAAGAGGAATTTGCGCAGCAGCTTTATGTGACCTCGCTGGCGAGTCTTGAAAAGGCCAGGCAAGAAGCCGACAACAAAAGCCTCTATCTGGCGACATTCATTCGGCCGACGCTCTCGGAGGAAGCCCAGTATCCGAGCAGGTTCCTCTATTCTCTTGCGGTTTTCCTGATGCTGGCCGGTCTGTGGTCAGTGGTCGTGTTGCTTTATTACAATGTTCGGGACAGGACCTGATCGTCGGGGTGTGACTTCGAAAAACTTTTTCCGGGACCGGATTGAACACAAACATGCTGATCGGCATTGCGACATCCGGCCTTTGGCGTCTGCGGTATGCGGTTGAACTTATGACCGGCTGCACAGCTTGCCGGCTTCCTCCTTTGGGGTTGGGCGTTGACGCGATAGCTGGCTGGGGTCATAAGCCGACCGCTGACCGGGCGCGTGAAATCGCAAGATTGCAGGGCATTCCCTATATCGCCTTCGAGGATGGGTTTCTGCGCTCGATCAGTCCCGGAACCAGCGAAAAGCCGCTGTCCATGGTGATGGACCGGACGGGGATTTATTACGACGCCAGGCAGCCGAGCGACCTTGAAGCAATGGTAAGGAAGCGCGCGTCTTCGCCGCAGCCGCTTGCTCAAATACGGCTCTCAATGGAAAATCTCAGAAAATCGCGTCTCTCAAAATACAATAACTCCAAAATTCTAGATGCGTCGGCCCTGCAGTTGAAAGCCTCAAGGCCGGAGGATCGCGTACTTGTGGTTGATCAGACGGCCGGTGATGCTTCGATAGCTGGGGCCATGGCCAGCGAGGACACCTTTGCAGAGATGCTGGATGCCGCTGCGACGGAAAACCCGGGTGCAGAAATAATAGTCCGCGTCCATCCTGAAGCCAGGCTCGGCAGAAAATCCGGACATTTTGGATACGAGAGGCTGCAAGAGATTGCGAAAGCCAGACCCGAGGTGGGGAAAGCGCTCAAGACCGACTTGTTGAGACTGACCGCGGAGCCAATCAATCCATGGTCCTTGCTGGAAGCGTGTTCGACCTTGTATTGCGTTTCCAGCCAACTCGGCTTCGAAGGTGTGATGGCTGGTTGCGCGGTACATTGTTTTGGAGCGTCATTTTATAATGGATGGGGTCTCACAAGTGACAGGTCGAAAAAAAAAATTAATGGCCGTGAAAAGGTAAGTATCGAAGTTTTGTTCGCAGCAGTCTATCTGGATTACGTAAAATATATAGATCATGAGGAAAGGAAAATTTCTACCTACGAAGATACTGTTAGGAAGTTATTGTCTAATTTATTAGAATAAGCGAAGTAATTTGCAATATATATATCTTGAAAGAGGTTACTTCTCTCCGGATCACGCGAGGGAGCGTAGAGACAAGCGTACTGATGTAATCCCAACACAAATCGAGATCTTACATCGAGCAAGGTCTCGCAAGAAATACAACAGACACTGCGTTCCAAATCAGAGCTGACTTAACATGATACACTAGAGCATGTCCGCTCAATCTAGGATCATTTGATGTGGAAAACAGTTCACTCAGCTAAGTGCGATGCGGTGCAGCGGTCAAGCGGCGTAACGCTGCCGATGGACTGCTTTGCGTCACCCGAAAGGCGGGGCTTTTGCGTCCGCTGACCGCATTGATTTGCGCTTGTGGTGGAACCGCACCACCGCGCGCAACCCGCCTGTTCAGCAAAGGCAATTGATCTGAGGCCCAATCTTCTTCCACTTCAGCGCGGAATCCTTGGTTGATTTTTGACCTCATGCGGCCCGTGTTTGCAAAGTCATTTTCGATGCGAATTCGTAGGGCGTGAGATTGCCCAGGGATGAATGGGGTCTGTTGCGGTTGTAGTCTTCCTTCCATGCGGTGATTTGGGATCTGGCTTCGGCGAGCGACGAGAACAGCGTCTCGTTGAGGCACTCATCCCTGAAGTTGCCGTTGAAGCTCTCGACGAAACCGTTCTGCATTGGTTTGCCGGGCAGGATGTAATGCCAATCGACACTTGTCCCCTGACACCATTTGAGAACGGCCATACTGGTCAGCTCGGTTCCGTTGTCAGAGACCACGGTGACCGGTTTGCCTCGCAGTCGGATGAGCGTATAGAGTTCACGGGTGACCCGCAAACCGTACAATGAAGTGTCGGCCACCAGCGCCAGGCACTCGCGGCTGTAATCGTCGACCACCGCCAGAACCCGAAAGCGGCAGCCGTCAGTAAAGGCGTCCGACACGAAGTCCAGTCTCCACCGCTCGTTTGTTCTGCCTGGCAACACCATCGGCAGTCTGGTGCACAGAGCTCGCTTCCAGCCACCACGTTTGCGGACCTGAAGCTTTTCCTCGCGATAGAGACGCCTCAACTTCTTCTGGTTCATTCGGATACCCTGGCGTTCCAGCATCAGGTGAATACGTCTGTAGCCGAAGCGCCGGCGCTCTCCGTCAACCTTCTTCATGGCTTCACGCAGAGCGGCATCATCCGGTCGTAGGCTTCGATACCGAACACTCGACCGGTCAATTGCCAAGACAGCACACGCCCGACGCTGGATCACGCCGTGCCTGGAGCACAGATGAGCCGCAGCTTCCCGTCTTGCACCGGGCGTTACCATTTTTTTGAAGCAACGTCCTGCCGCATGGCGTTGTCGAGCATGGCCTTGGCCAACAGTTTCTTGAGCTTTGCGTTCTCGTCTTCAAGCGCCTTCAGCTTGCGCGCATCGGATACATCCATACCGCCAAACTTCGCCTTGTATTTGTAAAAGGTGGCTTTCGAGATCCCGTGCCGCCTACAAACATCGGCCGTCTTCTGGCTGCTCTCCTGATTCCGCAAGATGCCGATGATCTGTTCTTCTGTGAACCGTGAACGCTTCATTCCGTCCGTCTCCTGACTGCGACGGATTCTATACCAAACTGGAGGAGTTATGGGGTCTCAGGTCACAATCGCTCCAGTCGAATGAACCTACATAGAGTGGATATACTCTAGACACCAATGAGCTAATCGGAGAAATGACGCTTGTAGCCAGCTGGGATGATCAGCAGGGGAAAAAAATGTAGTCGCGTCTAAAGAAGAATGCCCGCTCGTATTTAACCAGATGCTTGACTAAATCCCCGGACGGTACACCGCCCTCATTGCTCTCCAGTGGGTTCGCTACAGTGCCCGCCGCCGAGGGAAAAGTCAGGCAGGCGACCAACATGTTCAGGCTGCGCGGCTTTGCTGCGAACAGCCAGGCTGAAGGTCCGTTGAGTGTCATTAGGTCAGACGCGCAGATTTTATCCGGATCGGTAGGCAAGCCTGACAAGCCACCAAATGGCCAATAGCCACGCTTGCTAAACACCGCAATTCCCGGATAGACAACAAGGTCAGCTTCTTGCGGATCCTGCAGGCTGCGTAAATGTTCGACCGACTGGCTCGCCACGTCGGGATCCTTGCTGAGCGGAACGCAAACAGCATCGGCACCGCGGAGTCCGATGTCTGCCAAGTCAGCAACGAAACGCACGACCCGCTGCCTCGAATCCATGCCACCAACTTTATAACCCTCTCCCGACTCCAGTTTGCATTCGTCCAACTCTTGGAACGAATTCACGGAGTATTCGATGTCTTCCACGTAATCCGGAACCAGATCGGCACAATACAGATGAAGCCCGACCTTTTCCTGAAGAGCTTGCCCGATGATGTGGCGCGTGAGTACCTTTACCGCAGCGTTTGGTCTTTCTGAACTGCAATCTCGCTCGAACAGTTCTTTGTACTGAACCTTTGGAAAGGCATCGAGTTTCCCCCCGATGGTGGCATCCCGAATCACAAAACCGTTTTCTTTTGCGACCTTGTTGGCGTGTTGGTAGGCTTTGTAGCAATTTTCGAGTTTCGGTAAATGCCACTTCTTTCCTCTTCCAAAGTAATTTGGATGAAAGTGATTTGGATCATCTTCATTGGAAAGAATGGAATTGGCTTTTATTTTGGAGTCCTTAGGAACCTTGTAATCAAAATCGACGCCAATTAGAATAATGTCCTTGAAACCAAGAAACTTGGCAATCTGGAAGTTCAGATATGTGACAGTCTGACCGACATAGGCTGTCTTGGAGATATCAAAACTGAATCTGGGTTCGCAGAAGTACTTGCTGCTCTTGTAGTAGAACTCCCAATTCACCGGCAGGAAAAAGTGATTTTCGCGCTCTCCAACTGCTTCTCTATACTTGTTTGGAAAAAATTTGTACTTGCAATCTAGTGCGCGAATCTCCGGCAGGTTATCATCAACGACGTGATTGTCCTCCACTGCATAGAACGTTGGCCTGAAATTTGCGATCTGTTCAAGAAGGTAGACACCATTAACGCCGAAAGTATACTCGTTGCGCAGCTTCCACAGGTCTGTTTTGTTGAGCGACGGTCCGTTTCCGATGATGAAACACCGGTGTGAACTGAAACGGTCCCGCAAGGATTCAAGACGATGCCGGTCTTTTTCGGAGATCTTTTCCTGTTGGGAGGCTGCATATTTTCCCGTCTTGAAACCTCCCGTATTTTGATCCTGGTCTAGAAGAACGCTTTTTTCTTCATAGATTTCAAGATTGACACGCGCCGGGTATTTTCTGCCGGAGGCTTCGCTGTTTTCGGTAAAGACTTCTCTCGCCAATCGTTCGATGTCTTCATTCGCCTTAAGACCGGGAAGCGCGTGAACCATAGCCGCCATGAAACGCTGCTCATGTAGTGGCAAGCCACTGATCCTCGCGACGTATTTTTCCCGATCCTGCAGGTAAATACGCTGGCAAGCTTGTTTTATCGCGGTAAGTTTCTCAACCGTACCTGTCGGTTTGTCTGTGAGCGAAAACCTGAGGTCCTCGTAAAGAACCCGTTTCAAGTACAAATTCGGGAATTGCTCCCAATGGTGTTTTGCATAAAGGTGTGCAAATGCACGGTATTTAAGCACACTGAAGGCGTGCCGCTGGTCAGATGCAACCCTTTTTGAGTGGCGCTGGTCCGTGCGGTGCAACAAAACATTTTCCGTATCGACGTAGTTACTGTAACCCGCTTTTTGCGCCCGGATTGCAAAGTCGCTGTCCTCGAACCCATAAGGATCGAACAATTCGTCCAACTCGCCGATTTCCTCAAGCAGGCCTATTCCAAAGAACTGACAACATCCTGGAATGTTTGAGACGACGATTTCGGTGTGGGCAGCATCAAAAAAGAGCTGGTGAAAATTAGCCTGCAGCTTAACGGAGCTTATCTTCTGATTGTTGAAGGAAGGAAATACCGTTTCAGTTATCGCAGCAGAGATGAATTCCATATTGAAGTAAGCGAAATCGTAGTCAGCGACCATACCGGCATGATCAACAAACTCGTGCCTGAATTTGCTCTGGATGGCCTTTTTGATTTCCGTTGAGGCAGGTAACTTCCGATCGGCTTCCAGATCTTGCAAGAGTGCTGGCTGCTTGAATCGCTCCAGGCGTTTACAGACTTCCGGGTAGTCAAGCACAACCGGACCGACAATGCCCGGCTTCTCCATTCTTGCGTAGAAGTCTTTTATTCGTCCAAGGTAATCCGAAGGAAGGATCGTATCGCTATCGAGCAGAGCAATTGCGTCGAACGCGTTGCGGCCTATTTTCGAGAACAAAAAATTCCTCGAACTCGCAACTCCGTATTTTTTGTCCGACTGAAAATACTTAATACGGTCGTATTTCGAACAAAAATTCTCAAGGCCGCTATCACTTCCGGAATGCAGGAAAACATAAACCCCGTCATCACTCTCCAACTGAGGAAGCAACGACTGAATACAGAGTTTCGCCACTTCCACTTCGTTGGGCATAGCCACAATCAAGACGGCAGTTCTAAGCGGCATCTAAGTCACCATTTGAGGATAGAAGTGTTGAGAAACTGAATAGGAGAGCATTGTCGGGGACGGTATCGCTCTCGATTGCCTGCAGCTAAAATTCATTGTGATTTTTTTTGAGATCCCGTGACCAGCTTCAGCACATGCAATTTCTTTAAGGCTTCAACCACGTCCGAAACGCTGGGGACATTCAGTCTCTTTGCCTTTGCCAGTTTCTGACGCAGTTTGGCGTTCTGCGCTTGCAAGTCCCGTGCAATTAAATGTTTGCGCTCGTTCTCGCGCTCTGCGGTCGCGAGCTGTTTCAAGGCAGCTTCTTCGCGCTCTCTCGCCAACAGAAGTTGCTTTGCAACTTCATCGAATGAATCATCAAATCCGATGGAGCTGTAGATGCCGATCATTCTTGAATAATTGTTCCGAATATCCTCCTCAATTTGATCTTCAAATTTATCAATTAACTCTTTACGTTTCTCTTCTTGCGTACTTCTTACTTCGGAAAGAAAACTATAGTAGCGGCTCATTTCTTACACCGGAATATTGGGAATGGGCAGGCTCTCAAGGATAGGCATTTGAATTCTCTTACCACTATTCAAAGAAGTCAGGCAAGTGTCGCGTCCCTACCCGCGGGACGCTATCTGGGCAGCTCTCCTGTAGTTTTCCTCGCTTTGAACTGCGGTTGTTCCGACCGCAACTGAAGGAAACAGACCAAATGCAAAAGAACTCGATGTTCCGGTCAGTAGATCAGCCTATACTTGTCCGTGGGAGTAGTAGTAAAAACTTAATCACAGTAACGAGATTGAAGTCAGGTCAACGGAGACTAATCGAAACGGGCCTTCGTCGGTTCGCTCAGCAGGCTTCAAACTGGTCTAGTCCATCAGCGACGATGTCCTCATCGATGAGCCAGGAACTCATGTCTGTGCGCATCGAGAACGACTGTCCTCCAACCGCAAGCAGCTCAAGTTTTCTGTGTGCCGTTATCGTAAAATGATGCCGGATGACACGCATTAACTCAGGGTAAAAAAAACAGCAAACTTTTGCCTGCTCCCGCATAAATACGATCCCTCCCAGCGCGCTGCCATGCGGCGCCGCAATAGACACTGCATTTCGGAAAAGTGAAATCTCATCCGCGACTGACAGATGGGCGAATTCAACCGGGCGATAATCCCGTTTATCCAATTGCTGCAGGATGCGATCTTCGTTTATCCAGCGCCGACGGCCGCTACGCACTTGCCTCGCCGCATATATCCGTTTCGGGAAGGCGGAAGTATCGATCTTCATTGCAGCCAATGCGCGGTCCGCAATGGTGTCATAGAGATCGAAGACCTCGGGAGCGATATAGTCATACATTCGCGCCGGCCGGCTCGGCACAAGCAGCATATCGCTGTCGACCCATTCTTCCGGTCCGAGTTCAATCAGCCGATCCTGGGAAACTCCGGCGTAATGAAGCATCTCCTTCTGTTTGGCTGACAGCGGCCCTGATATGGCAACCGGAATGCCTCCCAATCCCATGTTTTCCAGATGAGGGAGCACCCAGAGCTTGCTCAGAACGTCAATCAGCCAGTGCGAATAGACATGGTGGTAGAGTGCGCCGACCAAAAGGACCGGGCCGTCAATTGTCCTCGACGGCACGGGCCTTTTGCGAGGCCGGAAATACCCGGGCTTCCCCGCGACCAGAAACCTTTGGTCGAGAAATCCAATGTATGCTTGATCCTTGCCTTCGCTCAGCGGAAAGCTGGGCCCCCAGGTGCTATATTCGCCGGGGTCGACTGGCGGAAGGAACGATTCCTCGAAGATCCTGTTGTCTTGCGTGATTGCCACTCCCATTCCATTGAAAATGGCATTGGGCAGGAATGACAGGGACATGTCCTTGATAAGGAATTCCTGCTGGGTAAGTTGCTCCACTGTCTTGCCGGAGGCACGCTCCATAATGACTTTGGGCTTTGTGCTTGCGATGAATTTATGTTCGGGACGTAGAATAAGGCTCGTTGCTTCTTTGACACGATCGAGGCTGCCGGCGTCGATTTGATCAGTTGTCGCGATGTCACGGATGTGCCTTATCGGGTAGAAAATCTGATCCACGTTGTTGGCATTCACGGGCTTCATGGCGGGATTAACCTTGAGATCGACCGCGTTGTCCGAAAAGTTTTTGTAAAAGTTCTCGATTATAACCAGTTGAAATGCGCCGCAATCCAGAGAGTCGGTCACCTGGATATTCTCATTTTTACTTTTTAAAGCGTTATCGAGGTCTTTAATGTCTCTCGACTTTATTTTCAAAATAACAACTGTCCCGGTATTGGCGGTCGAGGACAGGCGCTGAAGTGTTTCTACAATTGCTTTTGCCGGCTTCCTGGTGGACAGAGCTATTACGTGCGCGGTGTATTCGCGTTCAAGGGATTGCGTCAGTTCCGCTGTGAGACCGTCCACCTTCCAGGAAGTCTCGGAGCTTCCACCGGCCCCGCTTGCAGAGAGACCGGCCGTTTTGTTTCTGAATTTACCGCCAGTTCCCAGCTGAACCAAACCCGAATGAAGGTTGGCCAGTTCCGGAGTTAGCGCCTGCCATGTAGAGCAGTCCGAGTCCAGGAGAAGGGTGAGGGGCTTCGGTGCCCCAACACCCGAAGATTCGAAGTCTCGTTGGATGCAGGCAAAATGCAAAATGGCGAAGAATACGGGGTCAATGCGAGAATCTTCCGAAAGCTTGCGCGCGAGCAACTCCCTGTAGAATTTACCCATTGCATCGCTTCCAAGAGCCGGAAGCATGCGATCAGGTTTTCCGGAAAGAGCTGCAGCCAATCGCTCGATGCCGCGAGACAATGCACTTTTTTCCGCAAGATTTCCCTCGCGAAAGCGCTGACTAAATACCTTCAGATCCACGCGAAACCGCCCTTTACAGTATTGTCAGGTCTGGAACACGGATAACATCTTCCTCGTAGTCGTCCTTGTCTCGTGAGTGCTTGGAGACAACGATGAACGTCGTATCTTCAAGAAACTCCATTGCATGCTCGACCATCGGAGGTGAATAAAAAACGCTTCCAGTTTCGAAAATTTCTGTTGTCGGCTTTTCGTCACTGCCGACGGGGCGATGAAAATACTTTATCTTGCCTGAAATTACGTAGCTATAGTGCCAATCGGACTGATGGTAATGGTTCGCCCGGATGGCACCTGCTTTCGAGGTGATCAGAGCACAGCCGCCCATTTGGGAGTCCAGGATCGGTTGAATTGTTCCCCGCGCGTCAACGAAGGGCGGTATCGCCTCACATGCCGCCTTGTCGGGTGATTTCAGACTCGGTGTTGTCGCCATGACACTTGTTTCCTTTTATCGAGATTTAATCAGCAGCGTATCTGTTCGTAGCGCTGCGCGTTACGATAGTGCTTTTGCCTGCATTCACATCTGGTCGAAATGATCGCGTACCGTTTTGAGAGCCATTTCCAGTCCGCGGTCCAACTCCACCTGAGGTTCGTATCCCAAGGACCTCAGTCTACTGATATCAGGACAACGGCGCATGGTTCCGCCAGAGGGAAGTCCGCTAGGCACGAAGTTGGTATCGATTTCCAGCGCTCTGGCAATCCGTTTTGCCAGATCGAGAATCGAAATTTCTTGATCTGTACCTACGTGATAGGTGTGCAGATGCTCGCCTTTATCCATTGCCAGAAGCGTTCCAGTGACGAAATCGTCGATAAACACAAAAGAACGGGACGCGGCACCATTCCCTTCAAGCGGCACGTCAACCGTTTTCGCCTGCGGATTCGCCTTCCTCGCCTTAAGAATTTTCATAGCCAGCTCCGGTACAACATGGTCAAATCCCATATTGGGTCCATACACGTTATGCGGCCTGACGACGATCGCTTTTTCCATGGCGTCACGGCAATAATTCATAGTCATGAGTTCGCCGGCAATTTTCGATCCCCCATAGGAATACCTGGGGTTCACAGCATCCGGCAGGTATAGTCCCACACTCTCATCAGTCGGCACCACTTTAGGTGTCTGATAAACTTCAGAGCTCGACATGAACAGGAATTTTTTAATACCTTGCGATATCGACTCATCCAGGAGGAGGTGTGTCCCGATCACGCCGACCTCCAGGACCTGCCTGGGAATATTGTAAAAATTCTTAGTCCCGTTGATCGCCGCGAGATGATAAATTTCCGAGCAGCCTTCGACCGCCTTCTTGACGACTTCCCGCTCGCGGATATCACCAAGCACGAGCTCGTAATTTTCTTCGGCCGCCTCAAGGTACTTCGCATTCCCTCTCAGCTGATTGTCCAGTATGCGCACGGTTTTTCCACGCATTCTGAGTTCATGAGCGAGGCTCCGGCCGATGAAACCCAACCCCCCGGTGACCAACACAGTACTCAAGACCAATTCCTTTCATTCACCGCTCTGCGCATCCGTTCGAAAGCACCGCACAGCGTAACTTCAAATATCTTCCAATGAAGTCTGGTTAAACCCTCGAGAAGCGCACCACGGCCCCATGCTTCTGGAAACTTTGGACAAAATTCAACTGCCTTCGCTTGACTGGAAATAAAAGGGGGCACCTTCCAATGCGAGCGCTCCAAGCGTCAGTGGCGCGGGGGGTGACAGATAAATCTTGTGGGGCGAAGATAGAAGCATCTTGTTTCTAGACATCTCATTTCGGGCGCCAGACAAGAACCCCATACGGCTCATGCAGCATGGTTCCAAAAGTAAGCCGTCTCTGGTCGAGGATTTCCACTTTGTTGGCATCGGCGAGACGCATAAGCTCGGTCTGGTAGCCTTTCAAGTAGCCTCTCTTGTTGTGGTAAAGTCGGCCGAGGGCATCGAAAATAGGCTCGTCGTCGTAATTCTCGTAGATTGGCTCGATCTGAATGCAAATTTTCGGCTTTGCCTCGAGCAGCATTTTGAGAATGCCTTGCCACTGCGTGCCAAGCTGTTCAAACGAGTGAACCGAAAGCACCACGTTATCCGTCAACGTCCCAAGGCTATCACGCCCTTCAAGCGACAGCATGTCCAACCGCGCACCCGTGGCACGTCCGTCATAGTAGGTTGAAATCTTGTTGGTGATTTCAACCGAGGGCTCTGCCCAGTCCGCCCCGACGACTTGGCTGTTCTTGAACATGTTCAGGAGCAGGTAGACATTGGCCGCGCTGCCCGTTCCAAGATCGACAATGCGATCGCCATCTTGAATGTGGTGAGCGTAAAGCGTTGTCTTGACCGCGTGGCAGAGCGCGAACTCGAACAGCTTGTCCTGACGCAGCGCATAATCCCCGTCGAAGCGAAAGGCGTCGAACTTGAAGTATTGCGGGCAGAGCGTATCGTAGTCGAAAGATGCCTCGGCAATCCTGTCGAGGATTTCGCCCCACCCTTTGCGCCAGGCGTCAATACGGTGCGCACCAGAGCGCTTCAGGGAGTCGTCCTGCAGAAATCCGACGACATCCAACAAAATCTTGTCACGCTCATCAGTCGTCGGCCGACGGTATCGCAGGTGACTTTCTGCATCGAACCAGTCTGTAACGGCAGCCGAAGACATCGGAACGCCGCAACGCTCTGCGATATCCGATAGCTTCAATACCTCTTCCGCCGAACCAATGCCTGTGTCGGTCATGATCGCATTTTCCTTGTTATTAAAGCCTGCTGGAACCGCTTTCCCGCTCGCGGACCGCGATCGCGTTTCTGATACGCTCAACGGAGGTCTTTCGCAAAGCCGGCAAGAGCCCGCAGGCCCTTTCGATGGAGACGGCAGGCGCCTGATAGTTGATCGGTCCGAATTCGATTTCCCGCCCGGCAAGACATGCCACGTCCTTCAGTGTGACGGTATCCGCCGCAGCCAGATTGAAAAAACCTTCCGCGGAGCGGTCCAACGCCACCTCTATGAAATCTCCGATTTCATCATGGCAGATGTAGCTGAAGCGAGAGGAGCCGGACAATGGAACGGACGGGGTGGCACCGGACAAGATACGCTTGGTGACATTGGCGGGAGAATAAGGTCCGAGCGTTGATGACAGCCTTAGAATAAGGAACTGGCCGCCTGTTTGACGAGCCCAATTGACGACATGCCGTTCTGACAGCAACTTCGCTATGCCATAAAATTCATGCACTTGGTCCAGCTTGATCGGCTCATCCTCACGAAGGCTGTGCCCTTCAAGCGGATATACGGAAACGCTGGATATCAAAACAACCTTTTGCTTGCAAAGTCGAAGAACTTTTGACGTGAGGTCGAAGGAATCGGAAGCATAGTCATCCAAGCTGTCTGTATCTACGTCTTTCGCCCTGCTGTGAGCGCAATGAATGACCAAGTCGTATTTCGTATCTTGGGAAAGAATTTCGTCGGCATTTTCGCGCGTCATCGCAGTCGCGCGGAACCGTTCGCAAAGAGCTCGCCCCAGACCGCTGCGGGCTCCCGTTACCAACACTGAAAGTTCGTCAATGAGCATTGCCAGTCAGTTTTTTTCGTTGGCCAAAATTATGCAACATCCGGTCATACATGCTCAAATGCGGCCGTCATGCCAGGGGTGCCCGACGGGGCAACCATAGCAACACACTCTTTCGGTCGTGAATTCCCATCCATGCGAGACCGCGAACATGACCCGCGCGTTCTAAAGTTTCAACTGTTTTGATGTTAGGAGTTGAAAAAAGCGAATGAGTGCTATAGCGAAATGGCCATCAGTCCGGGTGCTACGGGTGAAATCTGTCTCATGAATTTCCGCTATAAAAAGAATGATACCTGTCGGATGTGTGGTTCGTCAAATCTCAGCCTGGTTCTGGATCTGGGCGAGCAACCGCCTTCGAACGCCTTCATCAAAACAGAAGATATACCGACCGAGCAAAGCTTCCCCTTGAGGATGTTTCGCTGCAGGTCCTGCGGCTCCTCCCAGCTCCTGGATGTGGTGAACGCGCAGGACGTTTTTGACGACTATCACTACCTTTCCTCCACCTCCGGAGCCTTGCGGAATCACTTCCAGGGTCTGGTTGACGGACTGCTGAGCGACTACAGCCCGAAGGAAAATTCGGTCATCGTTGATGTTGGCGCGAATGACGGCATCATGCTCGACCGGTACCCGAAGGATCGTTACCGTCTGGTCGGCGTTGAGCCCTCTTCTGCAGGGCAATATGCTGAACAGAAGGGGCATATCATTGTAAAAGACTTCTTCGGTCTGGAAGTCGGGCGGCGGATCAAGGAAGACTACGGGCCTGTTGCGCTGGTGACCGCAACAAATGTTTGCGCCCATGTCGACGACATGGTGGATTTCATGTCGGGTTTTGCTGAAATGCTGGATGACGACGGTCTCGCAGTGTTTGAGTGCTCCTACCTGCCTGACATGATGGAGGGGGTCTATTTCGATACAATCTACCATGAGCATCTGAGCTACCATGGTTTGACCCCGCTCAAGGCCCTGTTGCGAAGGGTCGGCCTTCGGGCCGTGAAAGCCGAGCGCATTTCATTTGGCGCATCGGGTCCGGCTCTGCGTTTGACCGTCGCTCTGGAGAGATCCGGGCAGAAAGAGGATGCATCGGTCCAATCGATGCTCGACGCGGAAGCGGCGTGGGGACTGATGACGGATGCCCCCTATGAGCGCTTTGCCGAAAAGGTCGAAAGCGCGATCAAGGAGCTTCGCGAAACGGTAGCCAGGCAGAAAGAATCCGGTAACCGGATCGGTGTGTTTACCGCGCCTGCAAAGGGAAACACGCTCCTGAATTCGGCCAGGTTTACTTGTGAAGACCTTGAAGCCGTTGCCGAGAACAACGCTTTGAAGTGTGGAAAGCTGACGCCGGGCAGTCATATTCCAGTGATTTCCGATGAGGAATTCCTGGGAAGAAAATTTGACATGGCTCTTCTGCTGTCCTGGAACTACGCGGATTTCTTTGTCTCAAACTCTGATTTTGTGAAGCAGGGCGGGCGCTTCATCGTGCCGCTGCCCAGACCCGTCATTCGCCCGTGAGGCCGTTAGAGAGAGCCTGTGTCTCAATTCTGCGAAGCTACTCGCGCATGCCACGCTTACCGCAGCGCCGTCTGTCCCACCCACTTTCCCGGAACACTAGAAACTTAGGATAAACAATGCCGTCCAAATATGATGTCTTGGTTATTGGCGGTCTTGGTCACATTGGGTTGCCGCTCGGCCTGGTCTTCGCGGATCAGGGCCTGCAAGTGGCCCTTTATGATATCAACTTGGAATTCCGTGAGATCGTTCGCAGTGGGAAGATGCCATTTCATGAGGATGGCGCCGATGAACTGCTCGCCAAATACAACGGCAAGAACCTTCACGTCGTCGACGATATCTCCGCTATTCGAGATGCCGAGACGCTGTTCATCACGATCGGGACCCCGCTTGACGGGTATCTGAATCCGCGAATTGAACCGCTTCTGAAGCTCATTGACGCAATGAAGCCTCATCTGCGCGATGAACACCTGATCATCCTTCGAAGCACCGTGATTCCGGGAACGACCGATCTTCTCAGCGACATCGTCGGCAAGTCGGTTAAAGCGGACGTTTCCTTCTGCCCAGAACGCGTTGTGCAGGGAAAGATGATCCAGGAAATGGAAACGCTGCCGCAGATCATTTCCGGCTGTACCCCCAGCGCGGTGAAACGGGCAAGGGCGCTGTTCGACTTGCTGGGTGTCAAGCAGATCGAAACGCGTCCCAAGGAAGCGGAATTCGCCAAGCTTTACTGCAACGCGTGGCGTTACATTACTTTTGCGGCCGCCAATCAGTTTTACATGCTTGCGGAACAGGAAGGTCTTGATTTCGGCCGTATCCAGCACGCCATGACCCACGAATACGCACGCATGCGGGACTTCCCGTCTCCCGGATTTGCTGCCGGTCCGTGCCTGATGAAGGACACCATGCAGCTTGCCGCGTTTGCGCGCCGGTCCTTCGAAATGGGACAGGCGGCCATGTTTGTCAACGAAGGCCTCGCCGCATTTGCCGTCGACAAATTGGCAGAGAAATGTGGCGGCTCGCTGGTGGGAAAACGGGTCGGAATTCTTGGCATGTCGTTCAAATCGGGTTCTGACGACATTCGGGATTCCCTGTCTTACAAGCTTCGCAAGTTGTTGCGCGGGCACGGCGCGGATCTGAGATGTACCGACGAATACGTTATGGTCGACCCGGAACTTGTCCCGCTTGAAGAGGTCACACAGTGGGCTGAGGGAATTATTGTAGGCACTCCGCATCCGGCCTATCGGGATCTTAAAATTCCGGAAGACACGGCAGTCGTCGATGTATGGGGCATAACCGACAAAGGTTAGCGTGGTGCAATTGTAACGGGCGAACAGGAATTTGCAGCCATCTAGGTTTGACGTTGAAGGAAATCACCAGTTCCGCTTACCGCTGTCCGCACTCGCAGAATATTACTCCGACGCTGAAGAGGCGTCGATTTGCGGAGACTTTTCTTGGGTGACGCGGTTTGCGCGATCCGACATTGAATTGTCGGCGATCGCGCTCTTGATGATGGGCAACAGGGAAGGGGCTTCGCGCCTCTTCTCTTCCCAAAGCGTGCCAAGTCCCCGCGGCATGTTGTTTGGCGCGCTGGGCCGATGGTTGGAAAGCGGCACGCTTGACGATTTTCAAGCGTGCCGGAAACTCCTCTCCGTTGCGAATTCCAGCCTGTCGCACGACTTTGACGAATTGGGTACAAAACAGCCCCTGCAAGTGCTTTTTGTTGGCGGTCCCCTGTCTCGTCTGGAGGGTCTTATTCCCGAATTCCAGGGAATTTGGGCCGCAGTCGGCGAACCTGATCCGGAGACAGGTCGCATTCGGGTTAAGCCGGCAAGCAGTGGCGCACCGCCGCGTGGGTCGATTACCGCTATGGACCTTGTGTTTGTTGATCCAAGCCATTGGTTTTCTCCCGGTCTCGAATCGTTCGATGGCATGAAAGTCGGTTTCATCGGCGATTTTGAGTGGAATTTCGCGCACCACCCGGAGCGGTACCGCGTCTTCGATGCGATGCTTTCTCTTGGTTCACAGGGAAACATTGAATCCAGAGCCAGGTTCGGGCGGCCAACTTTTGTCGGACCGATTTTGACTCATCTGGGTCTTCTTCCTGTGAACCGGCAGTTTCTGGAGCCGAGTTCGGCTGAAGCGGCCTGGCGGCGAATTCGTCGAGATACGGACATCGTTTCGACCGGTCGCCAGAAACATCTTGCTGGATTCTACTACGACAAAGCCGTGTTTAACCGCGCCTTGATGTCGGTCGGCACTCAGCAAGAGGTGGTCATGATGAACAGCATGCTGCCGGAACAAGGATACCAGGAGCTCATGGAGCGCTCGAGGTTCGTGGCAACGAGCCATCGCTACGGCATTGGGCAATCCTGGCGGGTTTTTGAAGCGTTGGGTGCGGGTGCAATGACGCTCGTGGATTCGGCGAGTGGAGCGATTTCTCGATTCTCCCGGGATTATCGATGCATTCACTCGATCCGTTCTCGAGACATGACCGATGACTTTGAAAGGCACATAAAGGAATATCCAAGGTATGCCGAAGAGTTTGCTCCCAGGGCCGGGGACTTTTTCAAGGAACTGAACAGCCTTGTTCCTCCGACCCGCGACGGTGTCTTGAAGCAAATGCGTACCCTGCAGTTGGGTGTGCTCCTCGCACGGCACGGGTTCCCGGATGCGGCTTTGTCTGAGTGGCGGACGGACCCGATTCTGCGCCGGTCTGAAAACAGGATCGCAGCTACAGGGGCGGGCGCCAAACTCGATGAACCGATAATACAGTCGCATTTTCTGGCGCGTTCGGCAAAAGCCTACGTTCAGTCGAGAGTGGCGATGGAACCGGCACGGCTAAGCTATGCCGAAGCGCTTGATGAACTGGCTCTTCTGCATGTGCGCCAGGCCATGGGGGAAAACCTGGAGAGTTCCATCTGCGACTACACACAGAAGATCATTACCCGTCACGCACAATACGGAATGCCGAAACTCTTGATGGCGGCCGCGCAGCGCAAGGAGAACAGACTTGCCGAAGCGGACACGCTATTGACGGAACTCGTGTCAAACCTGGATGGCTATCAGTTTGTGCTTGCGGATGCCCGCCCCGAGTGGCAACTCGGCTCCGTCAATGTCGGTGAATTGATCGATGGTGCAATGAAGGACCTTCTTGAGAATGGTGCCTCCGGCAGTTCCTGGAGCGGCCCCTCAGATGCGCCCTTTCCGTTGGAGGCCTTCAGAAAAGTCGTCGGGTCGGCGGCCTATGCGCTGCTCGCCGACAGTGCATTGCGCCGGTCAGACGACACCGCCGCTGTGGAGTTCGCATCAACAGCGTTGAAGTTCTGCAGCTGGCAATCAGCCGCTGGCGGAATTCTGCTTCAGGCGTTGCGCCGATTGAGTTTGGCGCCCAACGGGGAGGCAGCCTGCAAGGACTTCCTGGTCGCATTCGAAAAGGTCAGCCGGCAAAATCAGGAGCTCTTTCACCAATTCGCGCTGACGGCCATGAGGGTTCTGGTCGACCTCGGTCGAACACCCGAGGCGCAAGAGCTGGCGAAAACCTGGGCCGTTGGCTGGAAAAGAATTGGCAAGCCTGTTGGCTGGGGCGCTGTACCCAAGTGGTCTGCTTCCGAGTTCCAAACGGTTTGGAAGCACGACAGCTTGCAAAAAGAAATGGCGGCGTTCGGTCTCGATCTATCTGTGCTGGTTTACAATTAGGGCGTTTCCATCTGACCGGAATCTAGTGCCACTCAGTGTGCTTGATCCAATTCCAAACGATGCTGGGTATGTTCTTTTCGGCGAAGTTTTTCTTGTCTGACCGCTTGTTCACAACTGCGATTTCGTAACAGAAGGGCTGGTCGTTGTTTTCGATGCGTTCGTTCGTAAAGGGGCGACCGTCGATCGAATATGCAAGGAAATCATTGGTCTCAAGGAAGTTGAAAAAATCCTCCTTCGACACGCCGAGCAGGCCAAGTTGGTCCATTTCAAATTCCATAATGAAAAGCGGGTCCTTGGCCTGAATGAGGTTCTTGGCGCCGCGCAGAACATCGAAATCGGCACTTTCTGCATCACACTTTATGAAGTCGAGCCGGCCAATTTTTTCGAAGTCGAAAAAGGCGTCGAGTGTGATCGACTGAATCCTGGAGGTACTGGTCTGGTCAAAGTCAATACCATGGCCTTCGACAATTGTGCTTTGCCCGTTGTTCTTGTCATTTTGATAGAAGGTAACCACGTCGTCGGTATTCGACACGGCAAGGTTGAACACCTTGATCTGGTTCGGTTCCTTATACTTTTCGGCTGCTTTTTTCTGGATGTGCTGAACAAATTGGGGGACGATTTCGAATGAGAAAATTTGGCCGTCGAGACCAATGCGCTCTGCGAAACGGAACGTATGCAGGCCGAACTGGGCGCCGACATCGATGACCGTGCTATCGGACCGGATAAGACCAAAATAAATGCATTTCAAGATAGATTCGAAGTGACTGAATTTACCTTCAGGTTCGATGATTTTTCTAAGTTCCTGGTCAATCTGGTTCACTATTGTTTCCTCTGAAAGCGAACAATCTATCTCTCAGGATAGACGCGAACGTATGCAAGACGGATCTGGTCAAATCCATATTGCCTTTGGGGACCTGGTTTAAACCCGCAGATTAAATTCAAACGTTCATGAAAACTCTCGAAAGGCCTGAACTCAGGAGAGGGCCCTGAAAGTGGTGGGTCCCATCAAGCCAAAACAGTTCGGCTTGTTGCTCGAGACGGTGACTTTTATTGCCGATTGCGGAGATTGGGCGACGAAGAGGTGGTTGCCGCCCTGACATTCGTCGTTGGTTGAAAATTCCATGATTTTTGCACTGGTATGCGAATTTGTTGCGTGAACGCTGATGCTCATGGGGATTTGCCCATGCGGGCTTAGTTTCGAGGTCAGTTCATATTCCTTTCCCGGCATCGTCTCCACGATGGAAACCAAAGCCGGGTAATAGGATTCTTTTGGTGATCGGCATATGCGAATTTGTTCGCCTTCGACGGTTGCGCTGGCGTAGTTAATGGGCCGCCACTTGGATATCAGTGTGCGATTGCTTTCGTTTGCCCAGACGCCCTTCATTTCGACGATGTCGAAATCCGGCATCTCAAGAGGCTTTTCGCCAATTTCGCTAATGGCAGTCGCATATCGATCATATCTGGAGGCATTTTTTCGAAGGTACGCCAGGCTTCTTTCATCACCGGTTCTGCGGGAATGCCAGAGCGCCACATGGAATTGCATGTCGACAGGGTCGATACCGACAGCCCGCTCGCAATAAACGCATGCGGGTGGCATGTTCTCACCGGTGAGCAAGGACCGCCTTATGTCCTCATAGACCTTGTTGTTCCAGACATCGGCCAAGGCCCCGTCTTCAAGCAATAGCGTGATCGGGAATTTCTTCAATGATGAAGAACAACACAGCCCTACGTAAAAGTCGCCGTCGCGCTGCACGATATTCGGCTTCGAAAACGGAAACAAACAAAAGCGGGTTTGACCGAGACCGAGTGGGAGGGCCTCGTGCGCATCGTTATCGAGCGTGTTGATCAGGGTCTTCGCCATTCCATTCCACTCCTAGCCGGCCAGCAGCGGGCGTAGCGGCTGAGGAATATTGAGGGCCACGCCATATTCTTTTGCAAGGTTCGACGCTTCGGTCAGATGTTTCGCTGAGACGTCCAGATCCTCGGTGATCAGGCTGACAGTAAAACTTTCCGGTTCGTACTGAAAGTCAGGCAGTCGCATGTTTGCAAAGGCAACGCCATCCACACCAAGCTCTCTGGCCAGTTCGATCATTTTCGGAGCGTCTGCGATGTTTTCCCTCATCAGCACCATGTTCATCGTGACATGAGGCGTCCGGCTACCGAGCTCGCACCGAATTTCAATCAGGTTCCGGAGGTTTTGAGTAACGGTATCGAATTTCGCGCCGCGCATGACAAATTCGGCGGTCTCCTTGGTCGCACCGTGGATCGACACGTAGATATGATGTATCCCGCTTCGAACAATGTCTTCAGCGAGATCCCTGGTAATGAGCGTGGCATTCGTGATGACAGTGACCTTGGCGCCATGCGCGATCAGTTTCCTGGAGGTCGGAATGATGTCGCGGTTCATGAACGGTTCTGAGTAGCTTCCCACGAAGGTGATCTCCGACACCTGAACGTCAGAAAAGAACTTCATGATGTCGTCAAAACCCAGGCGCGAATACTTGTCGAATCCTTTCTCTTCTACATAAAGGGCGCCGCCGCACATTCTGCATGAAACATTGCATCTATTGACGATATCCATTCCGACATTGACCGGCAGGTTTTCCCCGTAAATGAGATGTTCAACGTCATCAAGTGTCTGGAAATTCGACATTAATTGCACCAGTGCCGGCTAGAAATCACCAATCGCATTTCTTGTATTCTTGCCGAACTCAATAATCTTAACGGAAAGACTGTGTCAAGGCATCGCCGTCCAGCGAAATTCAATGCCAGGGTTAGGAGCGTCTGCCTGCGCGTTGAAAGCTTGAATACAGTCCTTTTCTGAGCGACCTGAACGTACAATTTGGGGTCCGTAATGTAGAGCATTTCCAGTCACTGTAGGATCATCTGACCGGAGCGGTCGCGTCCTCTGACCGCGTTGGCTCGCGCTCGTGGTGAGCGCACTTTCGAGAATTTCCGACGCCTTCATTGTCGGCATCAGCCCGGCGCGTCTCTCGACCACCCCATGAAACGCTCGAAGTAGTACCAGGACAGGCCACCGGTTCGAAGGGGCGGGCCGCTCTCGAAGTCGAGCGTGTCGTAGCCGTTGCTGCCAAGATTGATGGGAGGCGTTCCGTTCTTGGTTATGTCTCCAGCACCCAAGTAGATTTGGCCGTCTCGGGCGCCACCCAGTAGCAGGTCACGACCAAGTCCACCAATCAGCGTGTCATTTCCTGCGCCGCCGCTCAGGACCAAATTTACACCTGCAAGGTTTCTAGAAATATAGTCGTTTCCATCAGCCGCTCTGAACCTTTCATAAACTTCCAGGCAGACGGAGAGTGAACAATTGATCAAGCCATTGTTCAACGAAGTCGCGATCGAGAACCCATACATGCTGCACAGCTCTACTTGCAGGCAGGTCCTGACAACATTGACCAACTGGCAGCAAGGGTAGGTAGCTTGGAGCCAACTCTCCAGTGGCAACAAGCTATATCCATAGTTTACTGTTAATCTGGTTGGGAATGGCGGCCTTTCGAACGGCCTAAACACTTCTCCTAGGTTTTGAAACTAACAACTAACAACAGTGATCATTACCTCGATGGTAAAACTGATTGTGTTTGCTTGCCGACCGCTCTCAAATTTTCAATACGGACAAGCGTCGTGTTTGGAGACCACACCAGCACCATATTGTGACTCTTCGCTCCCCGGAACTAGCCCGTCAGAACACCTCATGTCGCGGCCGAATTGCCTTTGCAGCTTGAGGTGACGTTGATGTCAAATGCTCGGCAAAAACGACCCGTGCATCGACCTACTCCAATCCTAGTTCGATTTTGACGATAGCAGTTATAGGTGCTGCTATTCTTGTCTTTCGCGCAGGTTTCTTTCCGTTCACCGCTCCCTGTGGAACCAGTTGATGCCGAAGAGAAAATGTAGTCAGGGGGCCGCTGACTCCAGTAAAAACCCTTCCAGTCTCGTTATGGCCTCGTGACTTGCCCTGACGACGGCGTCTACCGTATTCGACCCGTTATGGGACCCGAAAATGCAACTTTCGAATTTTCGAAGCGGAGAGTCCTGCGGCAGGGGCTCGACTTCGAACACGTCCAGCGCGGCGGACGCGACGTGGCCGCTTTCCAGGGAAGCAATAAGGGCTGTTTCGTCGATCAGCGGACCGCGGGCGACATTTACGATGCGGACCCCTTCCTTGCAGTCCGCGAGCGTTTTTGCGTTGAGCATATGGTAGCTGCTGTTGGTCAGCGCGCAAGTGAACACAAGGAAATCGTGTTCCCCGATACGGTCCGGCCAGTTGGCGCGTTCTACCCCGTGAAGACCACCGTTACCGCCGATGCCGGGATCGTAGACGCAGACCTTCATGCCGAGCGCTTGAAGTCGCGAGGCTGCCTTATGCCCTATGTCGCCGAAGCCGATTACTCCGGCGCGTTTGCCTGCCAGGCTGATACCTGCGGGTTTTGGCCAGCCACCGGCTCGAACGCCCCGGTCGATCACGAACAGGCTGCGGGCCAGGCTAATGACATAAGCGGTTGCCACATCCGCGACCTCGCTGCCAAACATCGCCGGAGTGTTGATGATCGGGATCCCCAGCTCCTTGCAGGCATCGAAATCGACGTTGTCGGTGCCGATACCCCACTTGACCGCAGCCTGCAGCTTGCCGTTCCGGGCTGCGGTGAAAACGCGCTTCGACGCAGGGTCGTCCCCGATGATCCAGCCGTCGTACTGGGGTATCAGCTCGCAGAGTTCGTCCTCACTGAGCACCTGCGTTGTGTTGGCAGGGTGAAGCGCCAGCCCCTTCTCGGCTGCGAAATCGGTAAATCGGTCAAGCTGCCCAAGCATTGGTGGGCAGGTTACGATTACATCTCTTGTCATGCTGCTTCCTGTTTTTTCCGCATGTTCGCGACCGCTTCGGCCATCATCCAGTCTTCGAGAGTATCGATGTCGACCGCCTCAAGCTTCTGCATTTCGAACAGGATCGGTTTCTTCCCAATTCGGGCATTCGTTTCAACGAAACTTCCGCTGGAAAAGATATAGAGGTTGGAATTTTCCTCGTACCAGGGTTCGAGATCCTGGGTTTGGATGAGATTATCCGGATCGTGGTTCACAGGACTGCCGTCCGCACGGTAAAAGCGCGTCTGGATCTTGTTGACTGTGAAAAGAGAGTCTGACGTCCCTTTGGTGACCCCCTCCTGGTAACTTGCCAGTGCAGTGCGGATGGTTTCGCTGGACAGCATCGGATTGGTGGTGTGCGTCATCAGATAGGTGTCAGCCGGCACGTTCTGTATGTCATCGGCAAGAATCAGGTTCATAGAGACGGTGTCGCCGCAAAGCTCTGCTTTGCGGTCGCGGATAACGACCCTGTCGGACTCAACCAGCCCATTTTCCGCAAGGATGTCTCGGGCGTCGGTATTGATGACAACCTGGTCGATTTCTTCCAGTGAAAGGAGGGAATCGAGAATCCAGCGAAACAAAGGCTTGCCGTTGAGCGGACGGAAGTTCTTGCCCTTCACCCGCTGGCTATTTGCCTTCATTGGGAGAAGGGCGACGCATCGGCTTGAGCCACTCATCTTGTTCTGCCTTTTTACTCACTTGTGGATAGAAAAAACGCTGCTTGGCGGCCTGAGAAAGAATACGGTGTTCATGGTTTCCGGTGTAGGAGCCCCAGTATTGGCACCAGCGATAGCGCAGCATGTCGCCAAGACCGGTCGAGGATATTCTGTTGCGCATCGCGGACCGCCAGTCGGCGTAGACGCTCCTTACGATGCACTGTAGCACGTCGATCTTGGACAGGTGCACTTCGGGCATGATCATGCGCAGAGCAATAGCCTCACGCTCAAATCTGCGACGCACCGATGCCCAGGTTTCCTGGTGGTGATGAAAGACGGGCGCTTCAGCAACATATCCGATCTTGGCCCCTGCAGCGACGAGTCGCTTGGCAAGTTCCATATCCTCGAGACCGGTCAGTTCCTCGTCAAACAGGTGTTCTTCCCACGCTGTACGAAGGACAGCGGAGTTTGCGTTGTTGCAAAAGAAGCCGTCTTGCGGAACCGAAGAGTGAGCAGGGAAATACTTGGCGAAAATTCGCCGTTCACTGTAGTTGCTGTCGTCGTCGCCAATCTGCCGGCCATAGCTATAGACAACCTTGCCGTCCACAATCGGCTGGCAGAGATTTTGAAGCCAATGCTTATCGACAGGGATACAGTGTCCCGAAATGAATACCAGAATGTCGCCGGTGCTGAACTCACACCCCCTGTTGAGCGAACGTCCGAAAGAGAATTCCTGTCTCGTAATGTAGGTGATACGGCAGTCGAAGCTTGATGCGATTTCAACCGTTTTGTCAGTCGAACCGGAATCAATCAGAACAACCTCAACGCTTTCGAAGCACGTTTCCTGGGAACCGATCATTTCCAGGAGGTCTGAAAGGTATTTGGCTTCGTTGAGGGTACGTATTACGATACTTATACGCATCGGAAGCTTTCTGATTTACTTAATAGTCGGAAATGAGTTAAGTGCACCGTCGCGTGGATATCACCTCTTTTCTAGGCTTTGATACCGAACGGATCGTGTTTTGTCCAGTCTTGAATTTGGGGGCAAAGTCAACGTTTTAATCAATAATCTAGCAGTGAAAGTCGTCTTGTTTCGGTTGACTGGGCTGCCGTCTAACGAAGATGCAGTTAGTGTCGTACCCCTGTGAATAACTGGCCCTTGGAAAAGGCGTTGCGAGGAGGGGCGGACATACACCCGGTTTCATCACCAGGTCGTGTCAGAACTTGGGAGAATAAAGTCCTGGCGCCGGATCAGTAGCAGATATGTTCACGTGCGATCGGAAAGGGAGGCCGGCAATATCCGAGGCTATGTACTTGCCTGCGCTGGTGAGCCACACCCGTCAGATCATGCCTTTGGATTAACGGTTCCAAAGCTTGAATGGCCCGGATCATGGGGCAGGGGGATTTGTCGAGGAACACCTCTTTGCCCGGTCTGTAGAAGCGTCATATAGCAGTGAGAGCCAATTTATTGGTCTGCACCAGCCGCCGCCTTGCATCATGCTAGCAGCCATCCCTCAGTCTTGTTATTTCTTGAAGACATGGTCATAGATGCGCGAAGCTTGTCTGATTACGGGGCCGATCAACCGAGTGTCTTTTGTCTTGTGATAAAAAATCTCGAGATGATCATCGATATGAAGAAGGACTTCCCGGAGATTTTTCCTGTGCAGGTTCCTGATGGAGGTCCCTTCGGAACGCTGGCGCTTCTCGGCCTCCGCGATAAGCTTCAACTTGGACCGGGTGACGATTGTGTTCACGGAGCTGCTCATCAGGACGTCGGCGAACCTCCCTTCCCGGCCTTCGACCTTGCCGGTATTCCGGCCGTACGTGGGTCTGATTTTCGCCAAGATCTTCCGGGTGTCGAACATGGACCTAGAGAACATGTCGACCGCGCGCAGATTGGTCCTCCACTCGTTGGCTTGAGACGCCGATGCTGCCTGATCGTACATATCGCCGAGGGTCCGGGCGATCGCGATGGCAGGTTCCATGCCTTCTCTGTTTGCGCAATGCGTGTCCAGGAAGTCGGGCCAGGCATGCCTATGCAGCTCTGCCAGGCCGGATGCGTTTTCAAGAAGGCGGGTCAATTCCTGCGTGTTCTCGGCGATCGGATAGGCCCCCATTGGGTCCTTGAACTTGTCGACCTGTTCCGCGTGGGGATTGAAATAGATGACCTGCCGTCCGTAAGCCAGGCCTTCTAGTATCCCGGACGCAAACCGTTGCACGATCACCGTGCTGTTGCGCGTCGCCGCGTCGAAGGTCTCGGGGGTCACCTTGTCCTGGTGTAGCCTGCCAAGATCGGCAGGGTGCCGGGAAATAGCCCAGTCGAGTCCTGCCTGTTCGCAGGCTTCTACCGCCTGCGTCAGCCAGGCATCTCTATGTTCAACCAGCACGCCATAGCTAAAGTTCGAATTGATGAGCACTCGCGGGATGGACGGCAGTGGGAGTGGAGGAGAAGACCTCATCTTCGCAATGCGTGGCAAGCCACAAACATGGATCTCCTGATTGCTGTCGGAAAAATACCGCTTGTCATAACTGCCGGGAAGAAGGACCGCATCTGCCATGCGGTAAGCGCCTCGGTCTCGGTTGATGTCTGCGTCCCAGTAGTCCTGTATCCCCTCTACGATCGCAGCTGTCTTGATCCCTGCGGCTTGTGCGGCACCGAAAATTGCTCGTACAGATGGATCCCAGTCGTTGAGGGCAACAATTACCTTCGGTGCATAGAGTCCTAGCATGAAAGGGCTTAATCCAATGAGTGGGATACCCAACTCCACCGCTTTGGATCTGAGAAAACGATCACCGCAGTGGCTCGACAGGTCTACGACGTGACAGTCGATGTTTCGGGCGGCGAGGTGCTTGAGCACAGGTGCCAAAGTCTCTAGGTGGTAATCTTTCTGCAAAAGGAAGACGATACTGGGTTGTCGGGTCTTGCCTAGGTTCCAGCCGCTGAATTCGACGGAATCCGTGAAAGGAAATGTGGAATCGGTTGAGTCGACTTTGGAGGGTAGGGGCTCCTGCAGAGCCGTTTTCAGGAGGCGGTCGAGCAAAGCCTTTGTCTGCGGAAATTTGATTTCCAGACTCTTTTGCGGCTCAGTGTGAAAACGGGCTACACCGGTCTTCAGATGAAGCCTGATGTCGTTCCGGCTCAGAACTTGATGCAGGTCAGGCAATTCCGTGCGCAGCATCACGCCGAGGTCGTTCAGGTCTGCGTTGTGGTCCGCCTGGTTCCTTCTTGCAGCTTCCATGCCCACAAAGGACAGTATACGTCCCGCAAGATCGGCTTGTTGCCGGTAGACTGGCCACTTTTTTGTATAGGTGGTTATATCAGCATCAAAGGAAGCCTGGGCCGGCAGGTCCATGTAAGATGCCTTGTTCAGCCGAATAGCAATATCCAGATGTTTCAAGGGCTGTTGGCGGATCATGCTTCTGCTTCTGCTTCGGTAGGTTACGGCGTGACGCTTAACGGCAACGAAGCGATAGCCGGCCCGTAAGGAGCGCATCCAGAATTCGTAATCCTCGGCTTGAACCATTTTCTCATTGAAGCCCCCCAACCGGCAGAGCTTGTCCGCGAAAAAGAGAGGCTGGTTCGCGTTGAACGGACAACTTGTTCCGGCGCGGAGAAAATCGACCGGCTTCAAAATACAGGAGCTGCTCCTTGGGGGCTTTTTTGTGTCTTCGCGTATTGTGATGCTGCCGCAATAGCTTCCGATCACGTGCTCGTCGTCACACCCAAGTAATGGTGCGAGGCGCAGTTCGAGACTGTCTCGCATCATCAGGTCATCTGCGTCCAGAAAGCACACGAATGGTGAGGTTGTTGCGCGCAGGCCCGTGTTGCGGGCCGCCGAAAGCCCCGAGTTGGCTCCATGATTTATAATTTGGATGCGTTTGTCGCGCCGCGCGAACTCTTCTGCGATCTCTCGGGTGTTGTCGGTTGATCCGTCATTCACGACGATACAGCGGAAGGATTTCGTCGTCTGTGCAACGATGCTATCGAGCGTCCAGCGCAAAAAACCACCAGCATTGTAAGCTGGCACAACAATTGTGCAAATCGCAGAATTCAAATCAAACTTCCTAAGGTCGATTGTGGCGAACAATGTCAACGACGGAGAAGGCAACCTGCACCAAAGCCTGCAATTTTCCGCTATATATGACTTCGTAGCATGGGCGAGAGAAGGGTGCTCTTTTTACTCCCGCTTTAAGAAACTGGACTGCAACAAATATCATTAGCTCAAAGCTTCTACGAACCAAAATCCATAACTTTAACAACAATAAATTGGATGAAGAGCTTGCGTATTGCGGGTGGGATCGCTGCAGGTTTGCGACATTTTTTGCGCGTTGAATGCAGCTTTGTAAGCTCGCCAGCAGCCTAGTTTTCTCCGGTCGAATATAGTGTATTAATTCAAGATCCGGGCTAAAGTAGATGCTGTTATTAGGGCACAGTGCAAGTATTCGCAGCTGCAATTCGGTTTCTTCGCCGTATCTTGTCTCTGATCCACTCATGCCGAAGTTGGGGTCGAATGTGCCTACTTTTTCAAGTAGATCGCGCCGAATTGCCATGTTGCCACCTGAGAGACCAGGCTTGGAAAGCCAGCGCTCTTGCCAATCGTCGCGGATGTGGTAGCTGTCTCCATACTTTTCGAGAAAACCCTTGGCGTAGTGTCGTTTGTCTATTTCGGGTAAATACTTTCCACGATAGGGCCCCCCCACCATGACGGGCGACTTGTGACCAATCACACAATAGAGACGATCTAACCAGTCGGCATCAACGTCACACTCGTCATCTAAAAAGACCAGCCAATTGCCTCTACTCTCAGAAACACCTCTGTTCCGAGCGTTGGACAAACCCTGAAGTCTCTCGAGATGGTAGCTCCACTTGTTTCGCTGAATAGAAGGGAGCGTTAAAAAAAAATCTTGCACTGCCTTCTGCGTTGCATCTTTAGAATTGTTGTCAACAATAAGTATTTCGTAGTCAAAATTCTTATTTTTATTTAGTTTTGCAATGCTATTTATGCAAATGCTCAGAATGTCGCTTCGGTTGTAAGTGCAAATGATAATAGAGAACATTGTCGTCATTTGGTCTTTGCCGTTATGGGTATTTGAACCTGATTTATCAGATATTTTCATTAGGATGAGCTTCGTCCAAACAGCAGCTTGTCCAACGTGGGGGTTCTAGCAAGTTCCAACATAATTGGACGCAAAACGGCGTGGATTAAGCGCTTAAGCGGTGCGCTGTTTAGCTGTCTTTTTACGTCAAAGTCCAAATTAAGATAAAAATTTACTAAAACCCGTTTTCTTTCAACTTTGCACATGAGTTTCGTTGCGCCATCGAAACCTGCTCGTTTCCGGTCGGTCGATGAAGAAATTCTATTGAGTCCTGTTCGATTGTAGACAAGCCAAATTCTTGGCTCATAAACTAACACACTATCTTTTTGCAAAGCCTCCCAATACATATGCCAATCTTGGCAAGATGCCAGCGAAGGAAAACTCATTTTTGCTACGGCGCGTCTCGAAAATGTAACCGCACCTAATGGGCCGACACAATTTTCGTAGGACAAATAGTTCTTTAACGAGAGCGGCAGTGACAACAGTGACTGAAGAGCTTTGGGTTCTTCGAGTTTGCCAATTGCATCGTTTGCCGTTCTAGCCACGCGTGGAGTGAACAGGAAGTCGAATTGTGTTGTTGAGATGCTGTTGAGTACGCCTTCTAACCAATTGTCGGAAATGTCGTCGTCGGAATCGTGAAAGTGAACGTAGTTTCCCGTAGAGTGCTGAAATCCAATTTCTCTAGATGCCGGGGCGCCTAAACAGGTCGCGTTCCGCAATAGAATTACCTCGTCGAAGGTTTCATTGAAGAAACGTTCGGTACTACCGTCATCGACTACGACCAGCTCTACCTTGTTGATCGCGTCCAGTTCCGACATCATTTTTCGAAAACGACCTACGAGAAAACGTAGTTGCTCGATCCTATTGTGGGTAGGGATTACGATGCTCAATGTCGGTTGCATATATTGAACTTTGAAATTTTGTATTGGCTTTCGAAAGTGCCACAGACCAATATCAAACTGTCACTCGAAGTAAAGGCGTTCCGTTCTGCGTTTTCGATTTAAGCTGACTTGCACATCACAGGCAGTATTGCCGCCTAAAAAATTATGACTTTCCGATTTTTCCAATTGGTCATGATATGCGGTCAGCGTCCATCTAGTAACCAAAGGGTGGATTTTAGCTAATGCCCATCCATTGGACATATTTGCGCGTAATTTAAGCTACTCCCTGCAACTGTTGCCCGGGTAGGTTTGTTGAATTCGATGTTACCAGACTACGCCATAGACGAAGTACGAAGGCTTGCGTTCAAAGAAGTCCATCCAATTTCGGATACCGACCCTTGCCGTCCATCGAGTTGCGTACGTCCCTCTGCCTCAGTCAGCCTTGCCATGCAAACGAGGTGGCCGGACGCGAACTTTGGGGACGGGCGACCGTTGGTGGTGGCTGCTAGGATATGCGAGCGTCGGTGCCTGAACTTCGTCTCAGTTCATATTGCTAATACCGCTGAAGACTGCCGAATAAAAATTGGTCCCTAATCTATGGCAAGCTTTCCGCTCGTATTGCGGATCTTTTGAATGTTAGAGCTGAATGGCACACGGCGTCCGAAGAGCGGTTGGAATGTAATATTCAGAGTCGAATGGCTTGTTGAGGCGCGAGAGCGGAGCATTTGATTAAATAGATCTCTGCATTGTAAGAGTCGGTTCCTAGCATATATTATTTAATTCGTAATTTTTGCAATGAGAAGCTCCGAAAGATGGATAGTTTTTGCAATTACATGACGTTTTTCGGTTGTTTATCAGCTAAATTTCATTAGTTCCCTTAAGTAAGAATTCACGAAAAACGAAATAGGCTTTGGCAATGTTGGCTGGCTCAATGCGTGGGGGCCGGATTGCGGGTGCGATGATGTCTGTCGCCAAAGAGAGCCGAACTTATGACCATACGTCTCTGGTTGATCGTTCTTTCGTTGATTTCAAACGTTCTTGCCCTTGCCTTGCCACTCGCGCTTATTCAGGTTTACGACCGAATTCTCGCAAATCAGGCGGTTGGAACGGCATTCGTCATTTTTTCCGCCGTTGCACTGGCCATCTTGCTGGATGGTTTGGTGAAATATGCGCGGGCTTCAATCCTGGGGCGGCTTGCGGCGCAGGCGGAATATGAGCTGTCGTTCAAGACGGCCGAGAAGCTGCTCTCCATTGACGCAAACAGGCTCGGGCAGTTCAGCCCCGGGCGCATTCGCGAGCTTTTTACAGCCATCAACAGGTCCAACGATGTCCTGATAGGGCAATCGACGCTTGCCGTCTTCGATGCGCCCTTTGCGATTACCTTTCTCGTCCTGGTTTGGTTCCTGGGCGGGCCCACCGTGTTCGGGCCGTTGGCGGTGGTCGTTGTCTTTGGGGCTCTGGCACTGTTTTCCGCCTACAGGCAGGCAAAGGCAGGCAAGGCCTTGTTCGAGGCCTCGGCCGATGAAGCTTCACTTATCTTGAATTGCCGCGAACACATTGACCGGCTTATCGCACGCGGGAAGCTGGGTGAATTTGCCGGCAAGTTGCGCCTGCACGAGAAACGCAAGGCGGCAGCCCAGGAGACCTCGGAAAGCAGCCTTGCAGCCTCGCTCAACCTCAGTCAGACCGGAGGTCTGGCGACAACGGTTCTGGTGCTGGGTGTCGGTGCAATGGTCGTGCTTGCCGGTGACATGACGACCGGGGGGCTGGCAGCCTGTCTGATCCTCGGGCAAAGGGGTGTTGCCGGTCTTCTTGGTCTTGTGAATGCCTTTGCCCGGCACCGGGTTTCCGCATCCGCGTTCAAGACCATCCAGGACCTTCTTGCGTTGCCTTCTGCCCACTCTCTTCAGGGCACAGCAGTGGAAAGTGAAGGGAATATTGGTCTGCGATTTGACGTCGAGGGTTGCCGGGTTGTCTGCGAACCCGGACAGTGCCTTGTCGTTCGTCCTTCGAATGGGCAGCAGGCTGCGGCAGTCTTTGGCCAACTGGTACATGCGTTGTCGGAAAATGACGCAGAGGGCACCGGCCCGCTAAAGAAGGCCGAGATTTTCGCGGCAGACGGAAAGTCTGTCTCTGCACTTAAGTGCCGCGTGTCCGTTTGCGATGAAGGGCTCACCGTCTTCAACGGAACGCTGCTGGAAAACATGACGGCCTTTGACAGCGAGGCGACCGGGCGAGCCGTGTGGTTGTCCGAGCAGCTCGGTCTGGCCGACGCGATCGGACGACTGCGCGACGGGCTGGAAACGCGTTTGTCTCCCGGTCTTGGTGTACCGCTGTCAGATGGGCACCTGAAGCGTCTCATGCTGGTTCGAGCTCTGGCAGGTCAACCTCAAGTCCTGTTGCTGAAATCTCCCTCCCTTTTTCTCGACGCGCGCGGCATTGATCAGCTGACCGGTCTTTTGAGGGCCCTTGATGGCAAGGTCACGACCATTGTGTTCGACAACGCCGCAGGGCTGGTCGAGCAGTTCGAAAACTGCGTGGATCTTCCCGTCCCACAAGTGCCGATGACGGAAGCCGCCGCATGAATGTTCAGTCCAAAGTGTCGGGAAGTTCCACAATGACTGCCGGATGGTCGAGCGATGATCCGGTTCAACGCACGGATCTTGAGAACGTCCTGCTGGCCGTTCTGACCGAGCTGGGCTGGCGCCGTTCCAGCGAAGTTCTGGGCGCGGCGATGTCACATGAAACCGGGCTGCAGTCGCTCGATGACGCGGCGATGGTGCTTGATCTTATCGATATCGGCGCGAGCGTTGAAGCGAAGCTGCCCGCCGCATGGCTGAGCGGACTGGACGGTGCCCTGGTCGTAAAGGACAGGGAAGGAGTACATGCGCTCGTCCGGGAGGACACACGCGAATTCTCGACATCTTCCGCAGGCCTCGACCGCGATCAGGTTCGCCGCCGCATGAGGAACGCCGGCAAGCTGCTATTTGTTCATAACCCGGAACACTCCGTCGCGACGGTCCATGCCATTTCGGTGCGCGCGCGGATGCGCAGGGTCGCCATGACGGCGCTGTTTCTGTCGCTCGTGCTCAATGCGCTTGCGCTGTTCATCCCATTCTTTTCGATGGCGATTTTCGACCGGGTTCTGGGGGCACAAGCCTCGGAGAGCCTGATCCCGCTGCTTTCTGGCGCAAGTGTCGTACTTCTTGCCATCGTGATTTTGCGGAGTATGCGGGCGAGAATCCTTGCGGCCGAATATGCGCGTCTGGTCGCGGTAATCCGCCTGATGTCGTTGTCGCGTATTTTGCGCCTGCCTCACGCAATCCGGCACAAGTTGGGTTTCGATCGGCTGCAAGGCAGGTTGCAAACGACGTCGATGGGAGCAGAGGCCTTTGCATCTCAGAACACACCCGCCATCTTTGATGCCCCGTTTGTGCCGCTGTCGATTTTTGCGATTGCTTTTGTCGGCGGCTGGATGGCCATTGTGCCGGCAATTTATCTGACGCTGTTTTTCGCCTTGAGCTGGATCCTGAGCGAAACCAGGCAGAGCCTGGACCCGCAGCTTGAAAATGCAAATCAGAAGCGCGTTGAGGCCCTGACAGAGCTGAGTGCGAAGGCCGCGGTAATCCGGAACATCGATCATGGAAGGTCCTGGTTCACCAAGTTTGTATCCCTTGCCCGGCAGGCGGCTTTCGTGAAGCACCGACAGGCGCAGCGCTCTGCTGCCCTGCAGTCTCTTGCCTATGTTCTTGGAACGGGCGCAGCCCTGACAACGCTTTGCGTCGGTATAGCCCTTGCCATGAACGGCACCATCACGGCAGGCGCACTCATTGGAACAATGTTGCTGACATGGCGCGTCACAGGGCCTTCCCAGGCTTTTTTCCTGGCTATTCCGAGGTTGAAGGCGATCCGTCAGGCAATTATGGGGCTCGAGCAGTCATTTTCCTGGGGAACGCCGCAGGCACAGCCTGCATCGCTCGAAAGGCTGGAGCAAGGCCCGCCGGAAGTCAGCGGGAAGGGCCTTTACCTGAAGTTCGACCAGAGTTCGGAGCCTGCCCTGACAGGCGTTTCGTTCAATTGTGCTCCTGGAACTCTCACGATTGTCATGGGGCCGAACGGCGCTGGAAAGTCGACACTTCTGAAAGTGATCTCCGGCCTTGTTCCTGCCCAGTCAGGGCGCCTGTCAATCAATGGTCGCTCGGTAAGCCAGTATGATCCAGACGACCTGGCGCGATCCACATGCCTTCTTCGGATCGGCGATTATCACGGCGAAACAGATGAAAAGGCCTTTGCGCAGCTGAGGGAAGAATGGCACTCGACTGCAGACAATGATGCAGCGGCAAATTGCCGGTTCATGCTGCTGGACGACAGCACCGGCGCAGCAACGGCGGGAAGCCGGAAGCAACTTCAAGAATTCCTGAAAGCAGCCAGGGGCAAGGCAACGATCTTCCTTGCGACGCACGACACAACCCTGGCCGAACTCGCGGACAACGCACTTATTCTGGACGATGGCGGCATGGCCTATTTCGGTCCTGTGAAGCCCACAAGTCAACCAATCGATCCGCCGGAGGACGCCAGCCGATGAAAGCGACCCATCTGGATAGTCAGTTTGAACTGAATGACGGCAAGGCGGTCAGGCTGACCAACATGGCTGCAGCCGTGATCGGCATCTGCCTGGTGCTGTTCATTGCGTGGGCCGTTGCGACGCCTGTTGATGAAGTTGCCAAGGCACGGGGCGTAATCGAACCGGTCAGCGAAGTGCAGCGCCTGCAGAGCGAACATGGTGGGGCGTTGGCAACACTGGTTGTGCGCAAGGGCGGGACGGTCGCAAAAGGTGACGTCATCGCGATATTCGACAATAGCGAGTTGAAGTCGGAGCTCCGTGAAGCGCAGACAAAATCACTTGCGCTGACGCTTGAGCGTGAGCGGCTGCTGGCGATCGTGGAAACAAGAACCCCTGAGTTCCAGAAAGCTGCCGCTCCTTTCACGGCACCGCCGGATCTTATTGCGGTCAAGAACGGGACGGCCACGGCACCTTCAACAAACCAGCGAACTGTTGAGGAACTCATCAACCGGGAAATGGCCGCTTTTGAGGCGAGGGTCGCCTTCCTGTCCAATGAAAGAGACGTCATCAATCGCCAGATAGCCGAAAAGGCGGCAGATGTCTGGGCAATTGATTCCGAACAACCTGCGATCGAGCGGCAACTCACCGTCGCCCGGGAGGAAACAGAAAGCCTGCGAGACCTGGTGGACCGAGGGCTTGCCGCGCGTCCTCAGCTGGTTGCGGCCGTGCAGGAAGAGGCGAGATATGAGTATGAGCTTTCGACCCTTTCAGGACGGCGCGCCGTTGCTGAAGCGCAGATTTCGGAGCTGCAGGAAAACCTCGAACGCGTCGGATTGAACGAGGCCTCCGAAGCACGCCAGCGGATTGCTGAAATCCACACGGAACACAGTGCGCTGGACGAACAAATGCAGCGGATCCAGAGGCGCTTGTGGTCAACAGAACTGCGCAGCCCGGTGGACGGATTTGTGCAATCGGTTCCCGAGACAATTGTCGGCCGGGTGATCGAACCTGGTGGGCTTGTGGCTGAAATCGTTCCACGGGACGTGGACTTGCGCTTCACGGCACAGTTGCCCCCTCGGGATGTCGGCTTTGTTTCCATAGGTCAGCCTGCCAAACTCAAGGTCGATTCCTTCGATTTCAGTCGCTACGGCTCTCTGACCGGGAAGGTGATCGAGGTTTCGCCAACAACGATCGTTGATGAGCGCGGAACCGCCTACTACGAAGTTCTGGTGTCCGTCCCCGTTACTCATTTTGGTGATGATCCGGGTCGCTATTCGCTTTTGCCGGGCATGACCGGTGAGGCGGATATCCTGACAGGCAAGAAGACAGTCTTCGAATACATCTGGAAGCCGATCTATACGAACCTGGATCTGGCGCTGAGCGAGCGGTAGGAGCACCGTGATGGCCGATCAACCGGACAAGAAAGCCACTTCGCAGGATCAGGGTAGCACGCCGGAGGAGATCAAGGATTCCAGGAAGATCCAGCCAGAAGAAGTTTTTGGATGGACGCCAATCTCGGAAGGAGAGGATACGCCCCCCGCCGAAACACAGTTGCTGGAGAATGAGGAGGAAGGGCGTCCAACGTTAAACGATGAAGCGATAAACAGGCCGTCGCTGCGTCATGCTCCGGCCGATGCGTCAGGTCAGGCTCACAGCGTTGCGCCTGCCACGCCAGCTGCCGGGCAACAGGCTGCACCGAGGAGTACCTACCAGGGTGAACATGCGGCGCCTGCATCAGGTCATCAAACCGATCTCCATCAGTCGCCGGGCGTGTCCCAACCTGGCTTTTCGGTGGGTGCGCCAGACGCCCCTCAAACGCTGCCACACTCTCATCCTTCGGTGGATGTGTCAGCTCTGCCGGACGCTCCTCCAAGGCCTCTTCCGCCGGTCGGTTCGCATACGTCGGTCGGAACACAACCTCCTTCCGGCAGTCAACCTCCTGCGGGAACACTGCCACCTGGCGGAACACAACCACCTGGCGGAACACAACCACCTAGTGGAACACAGCCACCGGCAGGAACTCAACCTCCCGGCGGAACGCAGCAGCCCTCCGTGTTGCTCACTGGGGTGCAGACCTTCACTGGCGGCGCACATCCGCCGGCGACTACCCAGCAAACTCCTGCCCAGATTGCGACCCAGACACCATCTCAGACTTCTGCACAGATCAGCGGCGTCGACACGAGCGTTGCGACGGAAGATCGGAACGTCGTTTCAGGATCATTGGTTGCCGGCGGCAAATTGCAGATCGTCGACCCTGATCCAGGACAGGATCACTTCACCGAGGTCACCGGTCCTGCTGGCGCAGGTGCCTATGGACATTTCGAAATTCACGCCGACGGCCAGTGGATTTACCACGCCGACAACGCCCAGGCGGCCGTCCAGGGGCTGAAGCCAGGTGACACACTGACCGACAGAATTACGGTTCAGAGCGCGGACGGAACGTCTCATCAATTGCGGGTCGTTATCACCGGCACCAACGATGCCCCTGTGTTGAAGGCTGCGACGGCCTCGGCGACGGAGGACGGGAAGTCCGTTACCGGCCAGATGGTGGCAACCGACGTCGATCACGGCGACACTAAGACCTTCGCGGCCGGTCAGGCGGTCGACGGCTTTACCATGAACCAGGATGGTTCCTGGAGCTTCGACCCAAGCCACGCCGCCTATCAGCATCTTGCCGCCGGCCAGACCCAGCAGGTCACAATCCCGGTCACTGTCACCGACCAGGCCGGGGCGACGGATACCCAGAACCTCGTCATCACGGTCACCGGCAGCAATGACGGTCCCGTTGTGTCCGGCCCGGTCGATCTGGGCAGGGGAACGGAAGATCATTCAGTCCAGATCTCTGCGGCACAGCTGCTGGCCCATGCCACAGACATTGATACGGGCGACACCTTGTCGGTGACAGGGCTGAGTGCGGACCACGGAACAATCACCGGCGATGCCGCACACGGCTTCACCTTCACGCCGGACCCGGATTACAACGGCCCGGTCACGCTCAGCTACCAAGTCACCGACGGTCATGGTGGAAGCACCGCCCAGACCGCCTCTCTGACGCTGGCTGCGACTGATGATGCCGCCATCATCACCGGGACTGATACGGGTGATCTCACCGAGGACAAGAATGTCGGACGATCTTCCGTGCATCCGCTCGGCGTAAGCGGCATCCTGACCGTCCACGATCCGGATGGCACAGCCTTCGACCACTTCCAGTCCAACAGCCTGGGCGAACACGCGGTCTCGGATCCCTTCGGTGGTAGCTTGCACATCCTTCGCAGCGGCTGGTGGGGATACGAGGTCGACAATACCCATCCCGCCATCCAGGCCCTCGCGGCGGGTGAGGAAGGCCACGCAATCTACGAAGTGCACTCGGCCGACGGCACCGCGCACCGGATCAATATCACCATCCATGGCACCAATGACGGGCCGGTCCTGAGAGCTGCGACAGCCTCTGCCACGGAGGACGGCAAGTCCGTTACCGGCCAGATGGTGGCAACCGACGTCGATCACGGCGACACAAAGACCTTCTCGGCCGGTCAGGCGGTCGACGGCTTCACCCTGAACCAGGACGGCTCGTGGAGCTTCGACCCAAGCCATGCCGCCTATCAGCACCTTGCCACCGGCCAGACCCAGCAGGTCACGATCCCGGTGACGGTGACCGACCACGCCGGGGCAACGGATACCCAGAACCTCGTCATCACGGTCACCGGCAGCAACGACGGGCCCGTTGTGTCCGGCCCGGTTGATCTCGGCAGAGGAACGGAAGATCATTCCGTCCAGATCTCGGCGGCGCAGCTGCTGGCCCATGCCACCGATATCGACACCGGAGATACGCTCTCCGTGACTGGTCTGTCTGCAAGCCACGGGACCATCACCGGTGATGCCGCGCACGGCTTCACCTTCACGCCGGACCCGGATTACAACGGTCCGGTCACGCTCAGCTACCAGGTCACCGACGGCCACGGCGGCACGGTTCAACAGAGCGCGTCGCTGCAACTCGCGGCAACCGCTGACGCCGCCATCATCACCGGGACTGACACGGGTGATCTCACCGAGGACAAGAATGTCGGACGATCGTCCGTGCATGAGCTCGGTGTAAGCGGCATCCTGACCGTCCACGATCCGGATGGCACGGCCTTCGACCACTTCCAGTCCAACAGCCTGGGCGAACACGCGGTCTCGGACCCCTTCGGCGGCAACTTGCACATTCTCCCCAGCGGATGGTGGGGATACGAGGTCGACAACACCCATCCGGCCGTGCAGGCGCTTGCCGCGGGCGAGGAAGGCCATGCGATCTATGAAGTGCACTCGGCCGACGGCACCGCGCACCGGATCGATATAACCGTCCATGGCACCAATGATGCTCCTGTTCTGAGCGCGGCGACGGCCTCGGCGACGGAGGACGGCAAGTCCGTCACCGGCCAGATGGTGGCAACCGACGTCGATCACGGCGACACAAAGACCTTCTCGGCCGGCCAGCCGGTGGACGGCTTTACCATGAACCAGGACGGGTCCTGGAGCTTCGACCCCAGCCATGCCGCCTATCAGCATCTTGCCGCCGGCCAGACCCAGCAGTTGACGATCCCGGTGACGGTGACCGACCACGCCGGGGCGACCGACACCCAGAACCTCGTCATCACGGTCACCGGCAGCAATGACGGTCCCGTTGTGTCCAGCCCGGTCGATCTCGGCAGAGGGACGGAGGACAAGGCTGTTCTGATCTCTGCGGCGCAGCTTCTCGCCCATGCCACGGACATTGACACGGGAGATGTCCTCTCCGTCTCGAACCTGACCGCGAGCCACGGTACCATCACGGGAGACGTGGCCCACGGCTTCACTTTCATTCCGGATGCCAACTACAACGGTCCGGTGAGCCTTAGCTACCAGGTCACCGATGGTCACGGCGGAAGTGTCTCGCAAACCGCAAGCCTGGTTCTGGGGGCGACACCGGACGCAGCAGTCATCACGGGAACCGACACGGGCTTGGTGACGGAAGACAAGCACGTCACTGGTGGCTTGCTGACGGTGGACGGCACCCTGATGATTGTTGACCCGGATGCGGGCGAGTCGGCGTTTACGCCGGTCGCGGGTGTGGCAGGTGCGGGGACTTATGGCACATTCACGTTGGATGCCCAGGGCCACTGGACGTATACGGCCGACAACAGTCAGGCCGCCGTTCAGGCGCTCCAGGTAGGTGGCACGCCGCTCACGGACACGCTCACAGTCGCCAGTCTTGACGGGACCACCCATGACATCACCGTCACCATTACGGGGACCAACGATGCCCCGGTCCTGATGGCAGCGACAGCCTCGGCTACCGAAGACGGCAGTTCTGTCACAGGACAGATGGTGGCAACGGATATCGACGCCGGAGATACCAAGACCTTCTCCATCGGTCAGCCCATCGACGGCTTCACGATGAACACGGACGGTTCTTGGAATTTCGACCCAAGCCATGCGGCTTACCAGCATCTGGCAGCCGGTCAGACCCAGCAGGTCACCATCCCGGTCGCTGTCACCGACAGCGCCGGGGCAACTGACGCGCAAAGCCTTGTTATCACCGTAACCGGCAGCAACGATGGTCCGGTCCTGACTGCTGCCACCGCATCGGCAGTGGAAGACGGCAAGGTCGTCACGGGACAGATGATCGCCACGGACGTGGATACAGGCGACACGAAGAGCTTCTCGATCAGTCATCCCGTCGATGGTTTCGCGATGAACACCGACGGCTCCTGGACTTTTGATCCGTCTCACGCCGCCTACCAGCATCTGGCGCAAGGCCAGGTCGAACAGCTCACTATCCCGGTGACCGTGACCGACAGAGCTGGTGCCACCGATACGGAAAACCTCGTCATTACCGTGACCGGTACCTACGACGCACCCGCCGTGACGCCATCCGTTGCAGCAGTGCACGGCGTGGGCTCACAACATCTTACCGGAACGTTCAGCGGCGGTGGCCAAGGTGGATGGGGCATCGACAACGGGCATGGCGGTGTCGTCGTTTCGCTTCAAGGCCTCTACGGGACTTTGGTCATTGATCAGCAAACCGGGCACTTCGAGTATCACTATCAACAGAACTCGGGTGTCATAAAGCAGGGTGGAACTTCCACAGCGTCTGGTCAGCACATCGACACCTTCCACATCGTTCAGCAGGGCGCCTCTGCCGGGACTGCGGATGTTCAGGTCCAGATCGATGTTCAAAGCGTTCACGGCAGCAGTGGCCACCATGTCGATCACACGGTGCTGCAAGGCATTACCTTCTCTCCTGTGCCAACCGTTCAGCATGATGCGCCCGATGAGCCAGATATTGACGACATCACCATCGATCTGATGAGTGCCGATCCAGCTCCACCGCCAGACCACGACACGTCTTCCCAAGACGTTGCGGATGCTACAACCGGGCTTGGTCACGTCGAGAGCCAGACCGGTGACACCAATCCGGATGCGCCGCAGCAGCCGCCAATTGAACCTGCTGACGCCGGAGCCGGAAGACTGGCTTCCTATTTCGAGGCAATCGGACAGGATCCGGAGGCGCCTCAGGCTCCACCGGTACACGCAGACCAATTGGGTGCCTATCTTGATGCAGTCGGTGTCGATCCTGCTAGCGCCACGACTTTGAGCGATCTGCCAGACCCAGCGACGCTGCCGGGCGATGATGTGTCAGACCTGGATGATGACGGACAACAGGGTGCGAGTACCGCCGCCCCGGATGACGTTTCTGTTGCCGATTTGCCAGATCCTCTCTTGCCCAATCCAAATGACGATACGAACCAGCACGGGTAGGCGTGTCAGGCCGCCTAAATTCCAATCGGGACTAAAAGATATGTTCAAATTCGGAATTTGCTTCACTGTCGCACTCACCTTTGCAGCGGTTCCCGCTACCGCCGGACAGTGGCGCGCTGTTTTTCCTGCCGGCGAAAGGATGCACAGCAGCTCATGGGCACTCGAAAGGGGATGCGGCCCGAACCAGTTGGCAGGTGCCTCGTGTTCCATCTTCAACGGGCGGTTCGTCCGGGTGTCGGCGCAGCCGTCCAAAGGTGTCGCCTATTGTGGCGAGGCGGCAGGAAAACAGAGAATTGAATACCACACACCGGAACAACCCGACGGGGAATGGGATGCTGTCGTGACGGTGAACGGGACCGATATAAGAGCTATGACAGCCTATAGCTACTTCGGCAAAACACAACCGCCGCGCGGCTTTGTGGTTGCCCTCTTGGGGGAAGACCACTCCGAATACCTGGTGTTCGAAGACGACGGTCAGCGTTGGCTGGAATTCGGCGACAGCCGCTACGACGCGTGCGACTGACCAACAGCCACGTTGAAGACGTTTCGGCCAACGTGAGCAAGGCCACGCAAACTATATCCCTGACCGAGTGGCCGCCTCCTCCTCACGCAGCTTTTTACGAAGTGGAACAAGTCGACCTGCCACGTATCCCTGAATACGCGACCTGTCAGTGGCTGATCATCCAGGGGCGTTTTGAGGGGAACGTCTTGCTGCCGTCGGCCTTGTAGACCGCACTTGAGCGAAAATTGCCTTTCGCGCCGGAGCAGCACGAGCAGCCCGACGGGTGACGTTTTCGGTTTTCCCTCGCACTGTCGGCACGATCCGACTTGGTCGAGAATTTTGGGTTGTGCCGGGAAGTTTCATTGCGCTGATGGGCAGCCCGGTCGCTGGGAGACAGGCCCGACATATGCGGTGCCTGAAGGATCGCGCGTGGGGCTTCCGCCTTGCAGATCGGACATTCGATCGGATCCGCATGGGCGGACATCGGCCGGTTGGCGGAGATGGGACCGCAGGAAGCGCACAGATAATCGTAGGTCGGCATGATTGATCCTGAAAGACGGAAAGCCGGCTCGCCGGCGGAAGGGGTTTGAGACGGGCAGGGCCCGTCTCGTCGTCGCGTCCGGATCAAAGATCCGGGGCAAGCGGAACGTCGACCGATCCGTCAATGAAGGTCTTCGGTCCGTCCGCACCCGGCATCATGTCGAAGTCGAAGATGTCGGTGGGCAACCACAAGGTGGCACAGGCATTCGGAATATCGACCACGCCCGAAATATGTCCCTGCACAGGCGCCGTTCCCAGGATGGCGTAGGCCTGCGCGCCGGAATAGCCGAACTTCTTCATGTACTCGATGGCGTTGAGGCAGGCCATGCGATAGGCAATGTGCACGTCAAGGTAATGCTGTGTGCCGGCCTCATCGACCGAGATGCCTTCGAAGATCAGGTAGTCGTCATATTTCGGCGTGATCGGTGAGGGTTTGAAGATCGGGTTCTTGATCCCGTATTTCGCGACCCCGCCCTTGATCAGGTTGACCCGGATGTGCAGCCAGCCGGCCATTTCGATCGCGCCGCAGAAGGTGATTTCACCGTCGCCCTGGCTGAAATGCAGGTCACCCATGGAGAGACCGGCACCGTCCACATAGACCGGGAAATAGATCTTCGAACCGCGCGACAGATCCTTGATATCGCAGTTGCCGCCATGTTCGCGCGGGGGAACCGTCCGTGCGCCTTCGGCAGCGGCCTTGTCGCGCGCTTCACCCTTGAGCTGTCCCATATGCGCAGACTGGGTGTTCGGCAGGGCGGCAAGTGCCGGAACGCGGTCAGGATCCGTATCGAACAACGATTTTTCGCGAGTGTTCCACATGTCCAGCATCTTGCGGTCCGGCAGGCAGCCGATCAGACCCGGGTGGATCAGGCCGGCATAGCTGACGCCCGGCACATGGCGCGAGCGCGTGAACATGCCTTCGAAATCCCAGATGGATTTCTGGGCTTCCGGGAAATGCTCCGTCAGGAACCCGCCGCCATTCTGCTTGGAGAAGAAGCCGTTGAAGCCCCAGAGCATTTCTTCCTTGGCGCCGATGTCGAGAATGTCGACAACCAGTAGATCGCCCGGCTCGGCTCCTTTGACGCCGATCGGACCGGAGAGGTAGTGCACCTGTTCCAGTTCGACATCGCGCACATCCGCCGCGTCGTCGTTGTTCTTGATCTGCCCGCCGGTCCAGTCATAGGTCTCGATCTTGAAGTCGTCGCCAGGCTCCACCCAGACCGCCATCGGAATATCCGGATGCCAGCGGTTATGGACCTTTTCATTGGTATGCGGGGACTCGCTCAAATCTACCGAAATCAGTGTATCTGCCATGGGGTTCTCCTCTGGATTTGCGCCTGAAAAGCGTGCGCTGTTGAACTGGATGAGCTGGTTAGACGGACAGGAACGCGGAGACTTTTTCCTCGTCGACGTTTGCCCGCGGTTCGTCGTGGACAAGGCGTCCGTTTTCCAGGACGAGCACACGGTCGGCGACGTCGAGGGCGAAGGACAGAACCTGTTCCGACACAACGATGGAAAGTCCGCGCTCGTCGCGGATACGTTTCAGGACGCGGCCCATCTCGCGGATGATCGACGGCTGGATGCCTTCGGTCGGTTCGTCCAGCAGCAGGACCTTCGGGTTGGTCGCCAGCGCGCGGGCAATCGCCAGCTGCTGTTGCTGGCCGCCCGAGAGATTGCCGCCGCGACGGCCCTTCATGTCGAGCAGCACCGGAAACAGCTCGTAGATGTCGCCGGGAACCTTGCTCTGGCCGCTGATGGTCAGGCCGGTTTCGATGTTTTCCTGGACCGTCATGGTCGGAAAGATCATCCGCCCCTGAGGCACGTAAGCGATGCCCCTGGCGACGCGCTCGTAGCTCTTCATGGTGGTGATGTCGACGCCGTCGACCGCGGCAGCGCCGTTGCTGGTGGGCACGATCCCCATCAGGGATTTCATCAGCGTGGTCTTGCCCATGCCGTTGCGGCCCATGATGGCGATGATTTCTCCCGGCGCGACCGTGAAGTCGAGGCCGTGCAGGACTTCGCTCTGGCCGTAGGCAACGTGATACTGTGCAACATTGAGCATGGTCGCCTCCTAGTGGCCGAGATAGACGTCAATGACCTTGGGATCGGCCTGCACCTTTGCCATGGAGCCCTCGGAGAGGATCTTGCCCTGGTGCAGGACGGTGACGCGGTGGGCGATGTCCTCGACAAATTTCATGTCGTGTTCGACAACCATCACCGAACGTCCCTTGGTGATTTCGTTGAGAAGCTTCGCGGTCTGCTTGCGCTCCGAGACGCTCATGCCGGCAACAGGTTCGTCGAGCATCAGGAGTTCCGGGTCCTGGATCAGCAACATGCCGATCTCCAGCCATTGTTTCTGGCCGTGGCTGAGCAGGGCTGCCTGCATGTCCAGAAGCGTGTCGAGGAACACCATTTCGGCAATCTCGCGCACGCGGGTCGTCACCTCCGCATCGCGCTTGAAGGTGAGGGCACCGAAGACACTTCGGCCACGGGGAAAGGAAAGCTCCAGGTTCTCGAAGACCGTCAGGTCCTCATAGATGGACGGGTTCTGGAACTTGCGTCCGACCCCCTCAAGCACGATCTCGTGTTCGCGCAGCTGGGTCAGTTCTTTTTGGCGGAATTTGATCGAGCCGGCGGTCGCCTTGGTGCGGCCGCAGATCAGATCGAGAACCGTTGTCTTGCCCGCGCCGTTCGGTCCGATGATGACGTGGATCTCATTTTCGTCGACGTAAAGGTTCAGGTCGTTCACCGCCTTGAAGCCATCAAAGGAAACAGACAGGTTTTCGATGGACAGCAGGAAGTCGGTGTTGTTGCTGATGGTGTTCATGTGTCTCTCCTACTCGGCTGGCTTTGCGGTTGCGTCGCCGTCAAGGTCGGGGGGAGGGCTGACTGGTTCTAACCTGTTGCCGCTATTGCCCCGTGAAATCAGCCGGTCGACATGCGGTGCCAGGTAGGTGCGATAGAGGCCGGACAATCCGTTCGGGAACACCAGGACAACGGCGATGAAGAGCCCGCCCAGGCCAAAGAGCCACAACTCGGGGAAGGTTTCGGAAAAGGTGGTCTTGGCCCAGTTCACCAGCAGCGTTCCGTAGACCGCGCCGAAGATGGAAAGCCTGCCGCCGACCGCGCAGAAGATGACCATCTCGATGGAAGGAACGATGCCCACGAACGAGGGCGACATGAAGCCGACCTGCAAGGTGAACATGGCGCCGCCGATGGCTGACAGGACCGCGGCAAAACAGAAGACGAAGATCTTGATGTTGGAGACGTCGTAACCGGAAAACCGGACCCGGTCCTCCTTGTCCCTGACGGCGACCAAGAGACGGCCGAGCTTGCTTTTGAGAACGAACTGGCTCAGCAGCAGCACGGCGATCAGAAGACCTCCGTTGACGTAGTAGAGAACGTATTTGGCTTCGTCGGTGCGAATGTCCCATCCCTTCAGGGTCCTGAGATCCGTGATGCCGTTGACGCCGCCGGTGTAGCCCTGCTGTCCGATGATCAGGATCGTCAGGATGGCTGCGATTGCCTGGGTAATGATGGCGAAATAGACACCGCCAACCCTTCGCTTGAACATCGCCGCACCGATAACAAAGGCGAACAGCGCGGGAAGGACGATGATGGCCAGCAGTGTGAAGGTCAGGCTGTTGAAGGGTTCCCAGAACCAGGGCAGGGACGTGATCTGGTTCCAGTCCATGAAGTCGGGAATGCCTGGGGTGGACTGGATCGCGGTCGCTTCCGGCGTGGAGGCCTCCAGCTTCAGGTACATGGCCATGCAATAGCCGCCCAGGCCGAAGAAGACGCCTTGCCCAAGGCTCAGGATACCGCCCTTGCCCCAGCACAGCACCAGCCCGATAGCGACGAAGGCATAGGTCAGGTATTTGCCGAACAGGTTGAGACGGAAGATGTCCATCGACAGGGGCATCAAGACGAAGATCAGCGCGGCCACGACCAGCAGTCCGATCAGTTCCTGTCGAGACAGCAGGGATTTCACATGTGTCATCGGAACCTCCTCAGCGACGGATTTTCAGGGAGAAGAGACCTTCGGGGCGCAGCATCAGGATCCCGACGACGGTCAGCAGGGTGAGGACCTTCGCCATGGAGCCGGAAAGGAAGAACTCCATGGTGGACTGGGCCTGACTGATGGCGAAGGAAGAGGCGATCGTGCCGAGCAGGCTTGCTGCCCCGCCGAAAACGACGATCAGGAAGGTGTCGACGATATAAAGCTGCCCCGCGGTAGGCCCGGTCGAGCCGATCATGGTGAAGGCGCTGCCGGCGATGCCCGCAATGCCGCAGCCGAGCGCGAAAGTGTGCCGGTCGACCTTTTCGGTGTTGATGCCGACGGCGCCGGCCATGACGCGGTTCTGGACCACAGCGCGGGTCTGCATGCCCATGCGGGAGCGGAACAGGATGAAATAGACGCCGATGGCGATGACCAGGGTCAGAACCATAACGAAGATGCCGTTTATCGGGATTTCGATGATGTCTGTCAGCGGTACGGACCCAAGCAGCCAGTTCGGCAGGCTGACGCCGACCTCACGCGCTCCGAAGATCGACCGGTAGGCCTGCTGCAGGATGAGGCTCAGGCCCCAGGTAGCCAGCAGGGTATCCAGCGGACGCTTGTAGAGATGCCTTATGAGCGACCATTCGACGAGTGCCCCGAGTGCACCCGCAGCGACGAAGGCCAATGCCATGGCGAAGAAGAAGTAGATGCCGAACAGGGACGGGACATAGGTCTCTACGAAATTGGAGCAAAGATAGGTGACATAGGCGCCCAGGATCATGAACTCGCCATGAGCCATGTTGATGACGCCCATCTGGCCGAAAATGATTGCAAGACCCAGGGCCATGAGGACGAAAACGGAAAACAGGATCAGTCCGGCAAAACCCTGCATGGCGAATATGGACCCGAGTTCCGTCCATGAATAATCGGCGAACATTGCGCGCGTCTCCATGCTGCGGGGTCAAGGCGGAACGCCTGTTCCCCTGCTGCGAATAAGGGTTTGAAACGAAGGGGACGGGCGCTGCGCAGGCTGCCTCCACGCAGCGCCCCGGTTATGCCCGCTTTCTGGAAGGGCGTTTCCATCCCTGGGGGAACTGTCGGAGGCTTATTGGTAGCCTTCCGGGAACGGATCCGGCTCCATCAGATCGGCCGTCTCGTAAACCAGCTCGTACTGGCCGTCCGGCTTGGCAAGGCCGATGCGGGTCTTGGACCACAGGTGGTGGTTTTCATGGACGCGGACATAGCCTTCCGGCGCGGTGGTGAGTTCGATGCCTGGGGAGGCAAGACGCACCTTGTCGATGTCGAAGCTGCCGGCTTTTTCAACCGCGGCCTTCCAGAGCCAGGGGCCGAGATAGGCGGCCTGGGTTACGTCGCCGATAACGATGTCGTCCCCCCACATTTCCTTGAAGGACTTGACGAATTCGGCGTTGTTCTCATTGTCGAGAGACTGGAAGTACTTCATCGCGGCATAAGCGCCTTCGATGTTCTCGCCGCCGATGCCGCGGATTTCATCCTCGGTCACGGAGATGGTCAGAAGAACCGGCTTCTCCTTGGTCATGTCGATGCCGGCAGCCTTCAGCTGCTTGTAGAAGGCAACGTTGGAACCACCCACGACGATGGCGTAGATCACGTCCGGCTTCTTCAGCTTGATCTTGTTGATCACTGAGTTGAACTGGGTGTGGCCGAGCGGATAGTACTCTTCGCCGACGACCTCCAGGCCAAGCTTTTCGATGTGCTTGCGGGCGATCTTGTTGGACGTCCGCGGCCAGATATAGTCTGAACCAAGCAGGTAGAAGCTCTTGGCGCCTTTTTCCTTGGCGACCCAGTCGATGCCGGCGATGATTTGCTGGGTGGCTTCCTGGCCGGTGTAGATCACGTTGGGGGACTGCTCCAGGCCTTCATAGAAGGTCGGATAGTAGAGCATGCCATTATACTGCTCGAAGACGGGCAGAACGGCCTTGCGCGACGCGGATGTCCAGCATCCGAAAACAGCCGCGACCTTGTCGTTGACCAGCAACTTTTTCGCCTTTTCGGCAAAGGTCGGCCAGTCGGATGCGCCATCTTCCTGGATGTATTCGATCTTGCGTCCAAGCACGCCGCCCATGGCGTTGATCTGGTCGATGGCGAGCTTTTCCGCCTGCACCGACCCGGTCTCGGAAATCGCCATGGTTCCGGTGACGGAGTGCAGGATGCCGACCTTCACGGTGTCTTCGGTTACCGCAAGGCCAGTCGTGTTGGCGTCGTCGGCGATGGCAGGTGCAAATGTGCTGGCGGTGGCCAGCATTGCCGCGGCTGCCGTGCCTGACAGCACGGACCGGCGAGACAGCCGGTGGTCAATCAAGTCTTTCAGACGTTTCATTCTCTGGACCCCTCTGAGGTTGAGGTTGAAGCAGAGCGCCGTGAAGCTCCTCCGCATGCATCCAAGGCTCGTCTGGAATTGTGCACTGCCGCAATGCGTCAGTTGCTGTGGGTTATTTGACTTATTTCTCCGCACCGCCGCATGTGAAAGACTTCCATGTTTGGAATAAATTCATAGTCCAAAAATCTGAAATTCGATCTTAAGGTAAGTTGTCATTCGTATTTTTTGAATTCGAATGACTTGTATTGATGGGAATATTGAAATTTTTTAATATTTTTTGAATGAGGCATAGAAATTGCTAGGAAGTTCGTCGATCGGCGGTTGTTGATCAATTCGAGGGGGAGGTCGCAAATCTTGAACAAAAATGTGCATGAAAAATAGATGCGATGCACAATGAGTGGGCTGGCGCGCCGGTTCCGGCGGGCGGGATGGTGATGGGCAATGGGTAGTCATCAGCGGGTTGTACGCCTGCGGAGAACATACAATCAGTGGGTCGCAAATCAGACCCTGGAGGACTTTGCGCTCCGTTTCACCGCCAAAAGCGCCCGCCGCTGGTCTCCGGTCTGGGTTGCCAACACCGCACTGGGCGCAATTTCCTTCCTGGCCCTTGAGGCGATCGGGGCTGCCGTCACCTACAACTACGGTTTCACGAATGCCGTCTCGTCGATTGGCGTCGTCTGCCTGCTCATCTTCATTACCGGCCTTCCGATTGCCTACCATGCCGTGAAATACGGCGTGGATATCGACCTGCTCACCCGCGGAGCCGGGTTCGGTTATATCGGCTCGACAGTGACCTCGCTGATCTACGCAAGTTTCACCTTCATCTTCTTCGCCCTCGAGGCGGCCATCATGGCAACGGCGCTGGAGCTGTTCCTCGGTGTGCCGCTCAACATCGGCTACCTTCTGTGCACGCTTGTGGTCATTCCGCTGGTGATCTACGGCATCACCCTGATCAGCCGGCTGCAGATCTACACCCAGCCGCTCTGGATCGTGTTGCAGATCCTGCCGTTTGCTTTCCTGGCCTGGCAGGGCGTTGCCCCACTGGACGATTGGCAGAACTTCTCCGGCCGGCTGGGCGACGAGGGCGGCCAGTTCAGCCTCCTGCTATTCGGTGCTTCAAGCGCCGTTCTGTTCTCGCTGATCGCACAGATCGGCGAACAGGTCGATTTCCTGCGCTTTTTGCCGCGTCAACGGCGCGGGCACAGGCTGAAATGGTGGTTCGCCCTTCTGGCGGCAGGTCCTGGCTGGATCCTTATCGGCGCGGTGAAACTGCTGCTGGGGTCGTTCCTGGTGGTTCTGGCCCTGCAGAGCGGCCTCAGCCCGGACAAGGCAATCGAACCGACGCACATGTATCTGGTCGCCTTCACCAAGGCCACGACGCCGGAAGTGGCAGTCGCCCTGACAGGGCTCTTCGTGATTGTCTGCCAGGTCAAGATCAACGTGACCAACTCCTACGCCGGCTCCATTGCCTGGTCGAACTTCTTCTCCCGTCTCACCCACAGCCACCCGGGCCGGGTGGTGTGGCTGGTCTTCAATGTGTCGATTGCACTCGCGCTCATGGAGCTTGGTGTCTACAAGGCGCTGGAACGCACGCTCGGTCTTTATTCCGTGGTTGCCGTTGCCTGGATCGGCGCGATCTTTGCCGATCTTGTCATCAACAAGCCGCTTGGGCTCAGCCCGAAACATATCGAGTTCAAGCGTGCCCATCTGTACGACATCAATCCGGTTGGCCTTGGCTCTATGGGCGCGGCGAGCCTGATCGCCCTCATTGCCTATTCCGGGGTGTTCGGCCAGACCGCTCATGCGCTGGCAAGCTACATTGCTCTGTTTACCGCCATTCTCCTTGCCCCGCTGATCGCCTATGCGACCGGCGGCAAATATTATATCGCCCGTGAACCGGTACGGGCTGTAACCCCCGACGGCGAACGTCCCCCCGACATTCAATGCTGTATTTGCGAGCATACGTTCGAGCATGAGGACATGGCGCATTGCCCGGTCTATTCGGGGCCGATCTGCTCGCTATGCTGCTCACTCGATGCGCGCTGCGAGGATGACTGCAAACAGGAAGCACGCATCGGCGACCAGGTCACTGTTCTGCTTCATTCGATCCTTCCGGACCGGATCGCCGGCTGGATGAGCTCCCGGATCGGGCTTTATTTCAGTGTCATGATCCTGATTACCGCTTCGCTCGGAGCGATCCTGTCGCTTGTCTATGTCGAGGCGGAAACCATTTCGCCGGGGGCAGGCAGCGAAGGGGTCGGCAGGGCGCTGACCCAGGTCTTCTTCATTCTGCTGGTCACCTCGGGTGTCATGGCCTGGCTGTTCGTTCTTGTCCACGAAAGCCGGAAGTTCGCCAATGAGGAAACAAGGCGCCAGACCAGCCTTTTGATGAAGGAAATCCGCGCCCACAAACGCACCGACGCCAAGCTGCAGAAAGCCAAGGAAGCCGCGGAGGCCGCCAACGAAGCAAAGAGCCGTTATGTGGTCGGCATCAGCCACGAACTGCGCTCGCCGCTAAATGCGATCTCCGGCTACGCTCAGCTGATGCGCAAGGACCCGGCAATCCCCGCCCACAGACGAGACGCCGTGAAGGTGATCCAGCATTCGGCCGATCACCTGGCCGGGCTGATCGAGGGCCTGCTGGACATCTCCAAGATCGAGGCCGGGCATCTCACCATCTACCGGGAACGGTTCAACCTGCATGAATTCCTGGCGCAGACCGTCGACATGTTCCGCCTTCAGACCGACGCCAAGGAATTGCGCTTTCTGTTCGAGCATGCGGAAAACCTTCCGGTGTTCGTGTTCGGTGACGAGAAGCGCTTGCGGCAGGTGCTGATCAACCTGTTGTCGAACGCCATCAAATGGACAGACACAGGCAGCGTCAAACTGAAGGTGTCCTATCACAGCCAGGTTGCCGAATTTGCAGTGGTCGATACCGGCATCGGCATCGCTCCGGAAAATCTCGAGCGGATCTTCAATCCGTTCGAACGCATAGAGGAAGACGGCAAGGAGGCCGTTCCGGGGACGGGGCTCGGTCTGACGATCACCAAACTCCTGAGTGAGGTGATGGGCGGCGACATCCAGGTTTCAAGCACGGTTGGTGCCGGCAGCACGTTCAAGGTCCGCATGCTTTTGAGCGCCGCGGAAGCGCCGATCCAGGCGGGGCGGGCGGAAAAACGCATTCGCGGGTATCACGGTCCGATCCAGACGATCATGGTGGTGGATGACGATCCCGCCCAAAGAGCGCTGGTCAGGGATTTCCTGTCGCCGCTCGGTTTCAAGGTTCTTGCAGCTGCAAGCGGCCGCTCGTGTCTGGCGATGGTACAGGACGAACGTCCCGATGCCTTTCTGCTCGACATAAGCATGCCGGGCATGAGTGGCTGGGACCTTGCCCGCAAGCTGCGGGAAAGCGGATTTGGCGATGCGGTCATCATCATGATTTCGGCCAATGCGGATGACAGCGGCCGGGACCCGGTGCACCGGATCTATCATGACGATTACCTGGTGAAGCCCGTGAGGCTGCAGGAATTGCAGGACAAGCTTCAGCTGGCATTGAAACTCGTCTGGCGCACGGACGACCCTGCGGCAGCGCCGCCGGCAGAGGGACTGCGATCGTCGGGCAGGGCGATATTCGAGAAGGCCTGTCTGCCGTCGGAAGAGAGCCTCGGGATTTTGAAACAGCTGAGCGACATCGGCTATGTGCGTGGAATCAAGGCAAAACTCGACGACATCGAGGCGCATGAGCCGCATGCGGCGGACTTTGTCCATCACATGCGGCGTCTCATCAAGGAATTCGATCTCACCCAATACGACAAGCTTCTGGAAAGGCTCGGACATGATCATGAGTGCTCCTAGTCAGGCCGAGACGGTGCTGCTGGTCGATGACACGCCTTCTTCCCTGGGCATGCTTTCGGACGCCCTGGAGGAAGCCGGTTTCACAGTTCTGGTGGCCCAAAGCGGTCGAAAGGCGATAGAAATCGCAGCCCGCGTGATCCCCAATGCGATCCTCATGGACGCGATCATGCCGGAGCTCGACGGTTTCGAAACCAGCAAGCGCCTGAAGGCGCTGGAAGACCTTCGGGATGTGCCGGTTCTCTTCATGACCGGACTGAGCGAGACGGAACATATTGTCAGGGGCCTGGAATCAGGTGGCGTCGACTATGTCACCAAGCCGGTCAACCCGGACGAACTGATCGCCCGTCTGCGCGTGCATATTTCCAACGCCCGAAATTCGCGCAGCGCCCATGTCGCACTTGATGCATCCGGTCGTTACTTGATGTCGGTCGACCTCTCGGGCGCCGTATGCTGGGCGACACCGCAGGCTTCTGCACTGCTTGGTACGGGCACGGCCGAGGACGCAGCCGCTGCCGGGCAGTTGCCGGAAGCCGCCGTCGACTGGCTGCGCCACTACCTGCTGCCACAGGGAAAGGCTGCCCAGAAGGAAGAGGACATTGTTGCCCGCATCAAGGGACGGGAGTTGCGGTTCACTTATGCCGGCAACATCAGTGCGGGTGAGCATCTGCTGCGCGTGTCGGATGTCTCGGACAGCGTGCCTTCCGAAATCCTGAAGGATGCCTTCGACCTGACGGAACGCGAAGCCGAAGTCCTGATCTGGATTGCCAACGGCAAGTCCAACAAGGAAATCGCCTCCATTCTGGACATGAGCCCGCGCACGGTGAACAAGCATCTGGACCGGATCTTCGGCAAGCTGGGAGTTGAAAACCGGACCTCGGCCGCGGTTGTTTCACTGAGACGAATCCTGGAAGGCTGAACTCGGCTCGCAAGAAAGTCTTGCTGGAGGATGCATCGCGTCGCTTTTCACCTGGTGTCTGGCGGTGGTTGGCAGAAACGGGTCAACTAGGTGAAGGCGCCTCATTTGTTCAGCAACTGGGGGAAGAGCTTCTTCCAGTTTCGATCGGACGGGAAAATGGGCGGGCCACTGTCTCCCTGGCTCAGGCCATGCCGCGCTGTATTGGCGACGTCGGGGACTTGGAGGCGCTTGCCGAAGCACTGGGGCTCGACAAGACTGAGCCGGCCCTTGGGCCGCAGGAAGCGGTTGTGGTCTCCACGGGTGCGGCGCATATGCTCGTCAGGCTCGTTTCGCGCGACGAAGTTGATCGTGCGGAGCCTGACGCCTCCATGCTTCTTCCGTTGTTGGAGCGTGCCGGTGCGCAAGGATGTTATGTTTTCACGACATCCGGTGAACAGAGAGGGGAAGCCTATGCCCGCTTCTTCAATCCAACGGTAGGCATTCGGGAAGACCCGGCAACAGGAAGTGCCGCAGGCCCACTGGGGTGGCTATTGGCCAACCGCAGCGGTGCTGGAGGACAAGAAACGTTCACGGTCGTACAGGGAGTTTCTATGGGTAGGGAAAGCCATATTCGGCTTCTCGTGCGCCCCGACGCTGTTGAGCTGACCGGTTCCGCTGTGCTCACTGCAACGGGCCAATTGCATCTCTAGCTTTTGGAGCGGGCTCAGACCCGACCTCTGCTGATCGGTGCTCAGTCCAGGATTTCCGTCGCGAGCCGGGTGCCGAGAAGCTCATCTTCAACCAGGATGTAGATTTCCTTGGGGGGCGTATTGAGAGAATGGACCATCAGGCCTGGATCGATACCCATCTCGATCAGGTATTCCATCGTTTCCCCCTGGCCGTACTGAATCTCTTCCACCGCCAGGAAAACAGGCATGTAGCCGGGGGTGTCATAGTAGTGCTGATGCATGCCTACGGCAGCATCCTTGGAGGCTGAACGATTGACACCGGCTGCAAAGATGTAAGGACACGACGAAAGGCACACCAGACCAGGCAGCATGGCGGTATCCAGCTCAGCTGCACGCAGGCTACGACCAATTTCAAATGCCTCACTCACATTGCCACCGGGGCTATGGAGTGAAACCACTTTGGGGGCTTCTTCCAGGCTGGCCAGGAAGCTCGTAAAGCGTTCGGCGTCTCCAGACGAGATCCGGCCCTTCAGGAAAATCGCTTCCCCCAATTCGCCCCTGTCGATCACTTCAAACTGAAGCCTGGGAGGCATGTCACCCGGAATTTTGACAGTCGACGGGGCGGGTGTCCGCATGAAGTCGGGAAAGCTTCGAGATGGATCGTAGTGTCTCACCTGATCGCCGGGTGTCGTGGGTCCGGAAGGCAGTGCGTCGTTGCCGCCAGCCCCCGGGGTCCATCGAGCCTGCAGATGCGAGAGCACCAACAAGGCTGCCAGGATCGCCTGGGCGACCAAAACCCACTTCAGGCTGCGCTGGATGGTTATCCGCGACGTATCAAGGCGCTCGGAAAACACGTCGTGCTACTCCGCAGCATTCAGGTTTGCGGGTTCGGAAGTTTCTGCATTAGCGACACGGCGCAAGACTTCCTTGTCTGCCGCCCCCATCGAAGCCTCGACATCCTTCATTGCATTGATTGCTGCCTTGAGGTCTGCGAGCGTCAGGGTTTCCTCGATGCTTAGCCCATCCCGGCCACTACGGATCGATGCCTGGGTGATTGCGACCACAAAGACCAGAACGGCGGGCAGGAGGTCGATCGCGATAGCACCAGCCCATGAGGGGACAAAGTTGCCTGCGTACCTGATCACAGCGTCGGCGCTTGAGATCGGATTATAGGCCGTCTCCTGTGGTGGCTCCAACGCCAGCACTTCATCGGCTGCGCGCCGCAGGGTCTGGCTGCGTTGGTCGAGGGCGTTCAATACGGATGCGATGGTGCTTGATTGAGCGTCCCGAACGCTGCTGTTTCGACCATCAAGTTCGGGAAGTACAACAGATGCAGGCAAGTCCTCGGCTGCTCGAGCAACGAGCGGTGCAACGGAGTACTGGTTCAGGTTTGCAATAACGCCGGCAAGACGCACACTTTCCTCCGAAAACGCGACCGACCTTTGTTCAACCGGGCCGGGGGCAACCGTCAGAGCTCGCATGCGCCCAAGGATTTCGTTGCCCCGGGCAAAGGCAGAGTCAATCAGTGGCTTTTGTTCTGAAATCTGCTCCTCAAGGTTCTGGAGCTCTTCTGTTTTTTGCGTCAGAACTCGAAAGACTGCGCCTTCACCTGCTGTGCCTGAGAGCTCGCCGGAGCGTTCCTGTTGGGCGAGTGCTTCGAATGCTTCCTTGGCACGTTGAACCTCGCGACCGAGAGCCTGGCCCGAAAGGGCGATCTCATGTGCCTGCTCCAAAGCCGCCTGGTAATCACGGACTGTCGTATCCAGGTGTTGTTCGACAGCCGCCGATCCCGCAAGCGCGGCAGCGTTGAGCCAGCTCGACATGGCAATGATTGCAGCCGACCCCACAAGCATTGAAACAGAAAGCCCGATAAAACCCGCCGCACTGCGCATCGCGGGCATGAGCCGAAGCATGTAGCTCCAGAATACGAAAATTCCGACTGATACGGCGACGGAATAGGCCACCGCCGCGAAGAAACTCATCGCGCCCGTATCCTCCAGCAGAGAGGACACACCCAGGTAGGTGTAGATACCGGAAGCGATTGCCAGAACGCCGAGCGCCGCAGGTGTGAAGGTTTCAAGCCAAGCAAGATGAGCTTCAAGCTCCTTGGCAGTGCGAAGGCCTTTTGCTTCCGCAGCAGTCAATTTCGTCTGGCTCTCATTCATCGCATTTCCTCACAAGCTCGCAAGCAGCTTAGCTAGGGCTTTACCCCATAAAACCAAGCATTGCGGCGTTATTCCGGCAATGGAGCGCGAGGAAAAGCCTTGAAGGCCCATGCGCCATCGCGTTGCAGAAAACAGTCTTCAGATTGGCTTTTGATGAGCGCTTGGAATACACCCGAAACGAGGACTGTAGAGCGCCAGAAATGGCCTTACTATTCAAGGTGTTAGCGTCTTTTGCGGGAAGAAATGTGAAATGGTGCTGCCGGAGAGATTTGAACTCTCGACCTCTCCCTTACCAAGGGGAAGGTTTAGTTTTGAATTAGTCATATACTTCAAGTACTTGCCTCCTTGTCGTCCTCTTCACGTGTCAAAGACTTGCCGAAATCGTCGAAGTTTGACACGACGCGGCGGCGGAACTCCGGGACGTCGTGCGTGTACCCGATGACGGATCGCGGGTCGAGCCAGCCGCCCTGTTCCATGGCCGCGCGGATGTCGCCATCGCGCAGCATGCGGCTTGCCAGCATGTGGCGGAACCAATGCTGCGTTACCGATCGCAACAGGGCCGCGTCGGCCTCGGCTTCCTGAAGGAACTGTTCGCGGCGTTTCTTGTCGCGGATTTCGGCGGCCTGCTCTTCTGCGTCCTTCAGGAGGGTTTCGGCCGCGCGGCGCTTGGCGGCGTTGAAGCCCGTCTTGTTCTGGCCGCCCCAGGCGCCGCCGGTGTCGGTGTAGGGCTTGCGGCGGAAGGTCAGGAACAGGGGCGCCTCGCGTTCGTGCAGCTTGCCGCGCCATTCCACATATTCCCGCAGGATCTGCGCTGCGCTGGGGTGCAGGGCCGCGTCAACGGTTTCGCCGTTCTTGGTGTAGTGGAACGTGATCTGCTCGCGTCCCTCGGCCAGGATCAAATCGCAGACCCGGCAGCCATGCAGAACGGACGACACGCGCGCGCCGGCCGACCATTCCACGGCCATCTGTGCGCGGATGGTGATATGCGCTGCCATCATGAGGCGGGCAATCAGATCCGGCCGCAGTTCCTGGATGCGGCGCCTAGTGCGCCTGTTAGGGTTGCGGGCTTTCCTGTCGCGGTCAAACTCGGGAAGGGTTTCCAGCCGGTAGCGCTTTCCCTGGCAGAACTTCAGGAACGACAGGAGGGCATTCAGATAGCGTTCGCGCGTTGCGGCGCTGTTGCCCTTCTGGCGTGCGTCGACGTAGCGATGCCATTCTTCCTCGGCAATCTCATTCAGGCGCTTCAGTCCGAAGGCCTGGACGATTTCTTTGACGATGTCGACGGTGGTTTTGCCAAGCGGCTTTTCGCGTGGGCGTGTCAGGAAGTCTGCTGCGGCGACACTAACGTAAGCCCCCGGCGTCCTGTCTCCCGACACTTCAGCGATGATTTCGCTTTCGATGCGCCGGCACTCTTCGATTGCGGCGTCCTCGGAGACAAGGGCGACTTGAAGCCCAAGACTTTTTCTAATGCGGATTGAGCGTCCGCGAGTCCGGACGGTTCCGTGAACGTGCCAGACGCCATCACGGTCGACCGGGGCGAGCCCGCGAGCGCGCCGCCCGGCTCGCTTTCCCTGGCGACTGCGGCCTGCAGTTTTGTCAATGCTTCCGGCGTCCAAACTTTCGTTCTCCCATGGCGAAGATGAAACTGAAACAGTTGTTCGGAGGGGCGCCGCCGCTTGTCTTCGGCGAGAACGCCTTCCAACCAGCGCTTTGACTTGCGCAAGCGTTCTGCCACTTCCTGAACATTGAAGTAAATCGGCAGACTCTGGTCAAGCTTTTGATGGCTGGGCATGGTCCTGGTTTCCGTTTCAGGTGCCCGGCGCCGCTTTGCGGTTCGCCGGGCCGGTGCCGATGGGGCGGCGTGTTAATTTTCGATGTCGCGAATGAGAAATGGCATCGCAATTTCTTTGGTGTGATAATGGTCCTGGTAATTGCACCACGTCGCACACGTAGCGATGTGGCCGCCGGGACCATCGGCGGCGATGACAACCGTGCCAACGCAAATTCCGTTGGGGTTGAATTCTTCGTCAAACAGCTGCTCTGACTTCACCAGATATTCGGCTCCTTGATCGGTATCGGTGGGTTCTCGCCAATCGCTCGCCGGTATCCGCTGTTCTTGCTTGGGCCGCTCTTTGAGGCGAATGTCATAGGCATTCTTGAGCGCGTTCATGGCGGCTTCGACGTGGGCTGCCACGTCGGCCTGCTTGTCCGCCTTCAGGCGGATGACTTCCCGTTGCAGCGCATCGATCGCGTTTGTTGCGATCGCGCGGCTTCGGGTGAGCGGGTCGGGCTGGGGAAGAAAAGACATTCTGCTGCCTTCTACAAAAACGTTGGAGCAACTGGGCGCGGAGGAAGGCGGGTCCAGTGGGTGTGATACCCAGGCCACCCGCCAACCATAAATCGCGCTGCCGGGGTTTTTCCGGTGGCTTCATGCGTATGGCATTCAACCGTGTGACCAAGGTCGAGCGGGCTGCCTACATACGGCGCCTCGCCAAGCCACTGTCCATCGCGCCAGCACCACCAAAGAACGTCGCCTTCGTCCTCATTCCACCAATTAAGCGGGAAGGGGCCTTGGCATGCCTGGTCATGTTCGAGACGGTCAGTAAATGATTGGCCGCAAGCGCCACACTCGATCGTAATCATCAAAGCAGCCCCTCTATGGTCGCGGCAAAAAGGGCCTCGCCCACAAGGATACTCAGGGCGAGGCCGTAGATGGCCCGTTCCGTGACCGATTGGACAACCTCTGAAACGGGCAGGGGAGCTTTGGAAATTGCGTCGCTGTCTTCTGGCCAGTCGCCGAATTCACTCTGATGCTCGGAATGGGCATTGCGACATGCGAGTACGGCAAGAACCCAGAACAGCAACGATAGGGCAATGACCGAAAACAGAAGATAGGGCGCGGCGGCGCACAGGGTATCAATCAGGCTTTCCATCGGGGCTTTCTCCTGTGGGTGGGGCCTTGGCGCTGTGGAAGGCGCTTTCGCCGCGCACGGCTGCGATGTCGTGAAGGTTGGCGGGGCCGTGGGTGTTGTGTCCGGCCACGGCAAGCGCCGCGGCGACGGCGGCAAGGGCGTCCGGCTTGCCGTGAATGACGGCGTCCAGGTCTGCGCCCGGAAGCTCAAGCACAAGCGTCTGCAGCTGCTGGCCGCTGACGTGCTCTTCCGTGCCGTCCGGCTGCACAATCCAGTAGGCCCGGCCGACCCCCTTGGCCGACCGATAAAAGCGGATCTGCGCTTCCAGGCTGGCGAGGCACTTCTGAACGCTGTCGACCAGCGTTTCCAGCATCCAGACCCGGTGTTCCGGGGTTTCGTGCGTTGCCTCGCGAAACCACTTCAGGCCGTTCTTGAGAACCTTGAAGGCCGACCAGCTGTTCTGGATGCTTGCAGTCATGATTGCGTCTCCTGATTGAATCACGGTTGGAAACGCTACCCGAGGCCTTGCAGAAATGCGCGCCCGGACAGATTGTGTTTTGGATGCCGGTTCAACCGGCGGAAAATGGTGGCACGCCGGGAAACCACTCCCGGCGCACCGCTTCGCAACCACATGACCAACCCATGCGGAAGGAACTGGAATGAACGAAATGCAGGCGGAAAAGCTGCAGCGGGACGTCGAAACGCTGAGCAAACTCATGGCTGACCTGACGGTGAAGCAGCACGTCCAAACGGCAATGCTCAAACGCCTTCTGAAGGACTTCATGAGCAGGTCGGAAGACCGGGCAGAAGACGAACGCATCATGCGGGAAATCGTCAGCCATGATGCGCAGGTCGCCAGCAAACGCGACTTGCAGCCGAACAAGCTGCAAGAGAAGGCCATTGCCAGCCTGGTTGACGGCACAATCACGAAACTGCTGGAAGGCTGAGCGAAAGCCATCGGAGCGCCGCCTAAAGTCCGAAGGGGAACCGCAGGCGGCGCGGCCGGTAGGCCGAAACGTCGCCGCGCTTAGGTACGTGCTTTCCGGCCAGCTTACGGCCATACACATGGTTACCCGGCACCCGCCAGGTGCTGCGCAGGGCAAAAGCACCCGGCGGGCCGTAAAACGGCTGGTCCGGAATGATCGGTTTGCGAGGTGTGTTGGACATGGCAAAGTTTCCATAATCGACATTTCGATTTTGGAAATAAGTGCAGAAATCGCACTATCTGTCAATACAAATGACAAAGCCCTGTATCGCTGTTAGAAATTTTCCTGACAAAACGGGATTTCAATTTTGGGCGGCAAATGGGAAAGATCGACGCATATTTGCTGCGTGAGGCTTGGGGTGTCCTCAAAAGCCAGTTGCATGAAAATGGCTTCTGCCTGCGGCGCGGGGATAGTTTTGAGTGCCTGGAAAGCCTTATTCGCGGAAGTCAAAAACCTACACTAACTGAGCACTTTCGGACCGACGCCAACACGTATTTTCCTGATCAGGCATTTTGGATCGCTGTTGAAACGTTCTCTGGTGAGTTGGTGGCGCGCGTTGCTACTCGGGTCGACGATCTGGGGTCGCAAAGTCTATTGGAATATTGGCGGCGGTATTGGAAGCGGTGCTATCCTGGGGCTACCGGCGGCCGCGCCGAGATCGCTGAAAATCAGCCGAGGTTTGCTGCAGAGATACACGGGAGAATTGCTTACCTCGGCGATTTATACGTCGAGACAAAATTCAGAAATAAGGGTGTGGCGACTGCGTTGGTTAAGGTCGCTCAAATTGATGCGGCCGACGAATGGGATCCTGATTACGTGTATGGCTGGATGACGCCAGCAGACGTAGGAAGCAACTTGTTTCCCGCCTATGGGTTTACGTCGGTTCATTCGGCCGGAATTCGTTGGTCTGTTCCGCCTGGTACGATAAGTGATAACTTGGTTTTTGTTGGGAACAGCCGATCAAGTTTGATCGATTTGATCGAGGATATAACCATTTCTCGTCCCGTTTGATCGTGTAGCTAATCAGGTAGCTGCCAACCTTTTTACGAAACCTGAGTATCACCCGATCATAGATTATTTCTGGCTTTCTTGGTCCAAGTAGACCGCCGGTACCCACTGTTTCAAAGACGGGTTCGCCTCCAAGTGCGTCTTGGTAGCCAGCGCAAACGAGGTGTCGATAGTCCTCATTGAGAAGTTGTTTTGGGTTCGCTTCGTCACATTCTTCGGCTTCTGGGTATCTGTCCGAGAAAAGCGTTTGCGAACCATAAAATAGAATATCTGGGCTGTCGCTTGAGCTGCAGTAATCATCAAAAATGACAAGGAATGGCGACACCTTCATAAGCTCACTGCTTGGCGGCATCATTCCTTTGTTTTCCAGCCATATCCGATAAAGGAATTGCGCTGTATCGTCGGCGCCGCCGCGTTCGATGAGGCTGACATTGCCTCTTTCTACAAACGCACTCATTGTTCCCGATCCCAGTCCTTCGGCATATACCCCAACTTTCTTGCCCTTCTGGCAACACGCGCACGGCATGTTAATACGATGTACGTTTCCTGATCTGGGCTGAGTTGTGTAAGTCTGTCATGACCGAATTTTTTGAAGCACTCAAATTCCAAAAGATCCAGGCAGTCAAACTGGCAGGCTCTAAATATTAGGTCTACTAGGCTGTCTTCGTTGTTCGCGCTGGGGACGGCGCTCAAGTGCGGTCTGTACGAGTCCATAAGAAAATCCAATGTCTTAAAGCTAACTTCCTTTGCGTCGGGAAAGAGTGTTGTACAACTTTATGATGCGGTCAATGTATTCTTCGTTGGAAAGTCGTGTTCCGCGTTTTGCTTCTTCCGCGTCAACTTTTTTCTCGGCGAGTTGCCATAGTTCGTCATCGTCTTCATCCGCAAATGATGCGCCGTTGACGTCGTTGTCATTTGATCGTTTGGCAATACGCGCTTGGCCGTGGCCGGGAATGACTGGCAATTCGGCATCGAAATAGGCGGCGACGATTAGCATTTCGTCAGCGCGAAGGTTCCTACCGCCTTTAATTGTCTTGTTCATTTGAGGCGTGGAAAGGCCTAGCAGTTTCGCAATCGCGGCCTGCGTTTCTTCTTTCTCGTCAATGACTTTGGCAAGCCATTTCTGAATGATTTCTTGTCTGTCTGAAGCCATAGCATGCGAATAATGCACGCCTTCTGCTCGTAAGTCAGTTGCTAAATCGGTCGCCAAGTTTCCAATATGAACATTGCCATTTTGGAAACTTCGTGCAATATGTGCCTGACCTAATCCCGTCATGAGCAGAGATCTCCAATGCATCTTGAGCCTGCAGCAAGTGTCATCAAGGAACTCGGCGGAGCGCCTGTTGTCGCAAAACATCTTGGGGTGAACCCGACAACAGTTCGGCGATTCCAGTATCCGAAAGATAGGTCTGGGACCGGCGGCTTTTTCCCAAACGAGTACATTTTCCCGCTCCTGATGCTTTCTGTGCAGATCGGCAAGCCGATTGACCTGGCGCGCATGGTTTTGACCCCTGAGCAGCGCAGTTCGCTGTGTTCCGTGTTGCCGTCATCTTCCTCCCAAACTGAAAACGCGTCACCGCGTAAATCCAGCGAGGTTACGCAATGACCTTTCGACCGACGACGGACCATGATCGGGCGGCCTTGAAATCTGCCTTTCGGCGCCTGGTGCGCAGCAGTGGTGGACAGCTGGAAGCCGCGCAGGCAACGCGCGTCGGCCAGCAGCAGCTTTCGCGGTACGGGTCGCCGAACCATCCCGGTGAACACGTGCCGGTGGACGTGCTGATGGACCTGACCATCGACACGGACGATGCCGACGTTATCCGCGCCATGTGCCGCCTTGCCAATGGCGTGTTCGTGCCGCTGCCGAAGACGCAAGGGGCAATCACCAACTGGCCGGCGGCGGTTGGAACGGCAGTCAAGCGCGGGGCGGATGCTGCCGAGGCGATCTGCACCGCACTGAATGACGATGGTGAGATAACGCCGGAAGAAATCGCCGATCTTGAAATTCTGAACAAGCTGTCATCGGCGATCGAAGCGCTTGTCGTTCTGCAGACCTATGCCCGGTCGGTTGGGGGTGAGGGATGAGTTTGTCAACCCCTGATTTGGCTATTCAGCCATTCTTCCGCGTCGATGCTTTCGAGAACATCAAAGTTCTGCGGATGCTCAAGCCACTCAACCCGGTCAGACCGGAAGGTGCGTTCGTTGCCTGTCGCAGTGCATGTGCCGACAAAGTAGTGGCCGCTGCCTTTAACGTAAGTCCTGTTAACCGTGATGGTCCAGTCGTTCTCATGGCCGCGCGGATTGATGTAACCGAACGCAATCGTCCGGCCTTCAAGCGGACTTCTTTTCGTCCTTTCTGGCGCTGGTTGCCGCTTTCGCATCTGCCGAAACGCACGGACAACATCGTCGAAAAACATGCGCTTTCCCCTTCGTGCAGCTTGCCGTGCTGCATGACAGCAAACTTTCGCGCGCAAGTCGAGCGGGGTGTTGCGTCATGAGCCATTTCGAAAAGGCAACCGCCGACAATCTGACCGCACTTGCGCAGCGCGTGCGCGGCTATGCGGGTGAACGGCATTCGATGACAGGGTTCGCCGCCCTGGGTGCCGAGAATGAGCAGGCGGAGCGTGTGCGCCCCGGCGTGCGCGCCCTGATCAAAGAGGCCAATGACCTGATTTTCGTTTCCGATCTTCTGCTGGAATTGGCCGCCGAGAAGAAAGGAAAAACTCCATGAGCCTTGCAGAAGACATTCGCCCGGATGCCAGCGCAGCCGGGGACGACGGTGCTTTGACCTGGGCGGGTCTTTCGGCCGACGAAAGGGGCGAGGCCGTCTACTGGCAACTTGCCGCGGGGCGGACGGCTGAAGAGGCGACGGCAGCCCTGGCGCTGACCTATGGCCCTATCGGCGTCAACCAGGTGCGGCACGTTGCTGAGCGCGAGGGATTCGACACGGACCCGGCCTTGGTCGGCGCGAGGGTGTATCGCGACCGGCTGGCAAAAATCGAGCGCCGCACGCGTGCACGCGCGTTGCAGCCCGTGCCTGTGAAGGTCGAGCCGTTGCCGCAGGTTCCGCTGCCGCACCTGGCACAGCCGGACGCGGGCCATGGCGGCGTAACCATTTTCGAGTTGAAACCCTGGCATTGCCGCCGACCGCTCTGGGACAAGAGCGAAACCCGGCTTGACCGGCAATTCTACTGCGGCGGCAAGCGCGCCGAGGGCGGTGCCTGGTGCGCCGACTGCCGGAAGATTGTCTATCAGTCGCCGGAAGAGCGCCGCCGCAACCGGCAGACCGCAGACGCCCGGAACACCTTTCCGAAACAGGGGAGGTATCGCCGGTGGAAATGAAATTCGAGCCCAAGATTGGCGACGTGCGCCAGACGCTGAAAACCTATTGCTGGGCACGGGCGCAGCACCGGCTGCGGCTGAAAGATTACAGCGCCGGATTTTCGAGCGCCGTGTTGCTGATCGCCGTTGAAACGGATGTCGAGCCGGGCCGGGTGGCTGCGGTTCTGGCCGGTGGCTTTTCCAGTCCTGATACGCAGAAACGCCTTGCCGCCTGGTGCGGTTTGAAGCTGGCGCAGAAGCACGGCAAGCCCGTGCTGGTGGCGGACCCTGATGCCAGCTTTGACCGTGGACCGGGCGGCGGGGTGGCGCCGTTGTCGTTCGAGGATGTGATGCGGCGTGTCGACGCGCGGCCGCAACTGGTGAGGGGGGCTGCGTGATGGCAACGTCTCACCTCGATCGTGTTTTTGAAGTTGCCGTCAAGACTCCAGATGGCGCGCAATCCGGCACCTATGCGACCGCGACCTGCGGCTGCGGCTACTCCGAAGACATCCTTGTCCAGCGCAGTGCGGGCGGGCGTGTGCCTTCGGCTGAGCCCTATGAGCGCCGGTTCCGCAACAGGGGTTGGCAGGTGGGCAAGGCACCGGGCAAGCACACATGCCCCGGATGCCAGAAGAAAACAGAAAAACCGAAGGCCGAACAGCCACGCCAGCCGACACCGGAACAGCGACGCGCGCTGCTGGAAGCGCTGGAAATCGTTTTCTGCCCTGAAGCCGGATTTGATGAGGGCTATGACGATGCCCGCGTCGCCACCGAACAGAACATGCCGCGCCGCTGGGTGGAAGACATCCGCGAACAGTTCCTGGGGCCGGTGCCAGCCCCCAAGGTCGACCATATCGCCGAAGCGCGCAAAGCCCTGAGTGACCTTGCCCTGGCAGCAGCTGCCATGGCCGACGCCGTCGACGCGGCAAACAAGGCGCGACTGCGCGTTGCCGAGCTGCAGGCCGTTGTTTCCAAGCATCTTGAAGAGGTGGGGCAATGATGCGCCTGGACCGGGAAGGGCTGGGGAAGGCCTTGCGTGCCGAGCGCGAAGCGCAGGGCCTGACCGCGCGCGACCTTGAACGGAAAACCGGGGTCAGCGACAGCACGATCCTGCGGGCCGAACGGGCGCACCCGGATGTTTTCGCGCGGGCCGACACGGTCTGCATTCTCTGTCATGTGCTGGACGTCGATCCGCTGGCTTTCGTGGAATCTGTTTCACGGGAACACACCCATGAAGCAAGCGAAGCGGGGGCGGGTTGATGGGTAAGCGTTCCAACTTCCCCCGGATTCCGAAGGATCTTTACCTGACGATCGATCCGCGTGCGGTGCCGCCTGTCATCCCGTTTCTGACCTTCGAAGGCATCCGCACCTTTGTCGACCCGTGCTGGGGCTGGGGGCACCTTGTGGGGCCGCTGACCCGCGCCGGGCTGACCTGCCTTGGACGGTATGACGTTGCGCCGAAGATGGCGCGCAAAGTCGACCCGGATCTGCCAGGCCTGCAGGGGCATGTCATTCAGCGCGACGGGCGCGAACTTTCCTTTGCAGATCTGAACGGCGCCGACGCCATCGTTACCAATCCGCCTTGGTCGCGGCAGCTTCTGCACGCGCTGATTATCCGCTGGTCGGTCATGGTGCCGACCTGGCTGCTTTTTGATGCCGGGTGGAAACACACGGCGCAGGCGGCGCAGCTGATGCGGGCCTATTGCACCGACTATGTGCCGTTGCCGCGCCTGCAATGGATGCCCGGCACTGCCGACACGGCGACCGACGATTGCGGCTGGTATCGCTTCCATGCCGCAGAAGCCGCCCAAGGGCGCGGCACGCGGTTCTGGCCGCTGGGGGCTGTTCCCGGCAACGACAATTCCCGTTCTCAACTGGCGATAGGAGCTTGAGCCGTGACCGAAGCGGAAGACAGGCATGCCGAGGAAGTCGCGACGCTGCTGCAGGTGGCCCGCGAAATGTTCGGCGACGACGACGAGGCCCTGACGATCGCATTGATCGACGCGGCGGCCTTTGCAGCGCAGGTCGGGCCGATGACGGCCGACGCCGCGGCTGAGCGCTTCCGGGACACCGTGCAGGCGACCAGGGACGCGGAAATTCTCGAAGAAAGCGGCGGCCGGTTGCAGTGACCGCACCCCGCAAAACCCCAGCCATAGGAGCATGACATGGCACGGACTATCCGGAATCTCGGCGAGCTTATCGGCCTTCTGAACAGGGGCCGTTTCGTCGAAAAGTGCAATGAAGAGCTTGAGCGCGTCATGATGGCGCTTGAGGACCTGCCCGAACAGAAGGGCAAGGCAAAGATCACGCTCGAAATCACCATCGCCCGCCAGCAGGAGCTGGTGAACATCACCCCGGTGGTGAAAGCCAAGCTGCCGGAAAGCGGCACGTTCTCGGCAACGCCCTTCTGGGAAAGCGACGGGGCGCTTTCGGTCGAGCATCCGAACCAGCGCGACATGTTTGCCGGGCCGCGCAAGGCCGACCCGGCGGCCACGCACGACCGCGAAGAGCGCGAGCGTGCGGACCTGAACGGCTGAGCGATCCGCGCAGCATCACTTCCCTCTAGATGGACGTTTTGACATGGAAAATCACAACACGCCGGACATGGGCCGGCCGACCGCCGAACTGATTGAAAGGCTGGCCGTTGAAGGCGGCAAGGTGCAGATGGGCGAGGTCAAGACAAAAGGCCTCGGCAAAGGTCTGCCCGACACCGTGCCGTTTCTCTTCGACAGCAAGGCGCAGGTTGCCCTTTCGCTGAAAACGCTGATCGAAGGCCACCGCCAGATGCCTGCCAGGCGTACGGGTGTGGCGCATGTAACCACGCTGCAGAGCTTTATCGATCTGACCAACCGGCACAAGGATGTCGACAGCGTTCTTTTCGGCAAGACCGACTGGCCGGGGCCGAGCCTGACGGCTGTCCTGGACTATCACCAGAAGGACGGCAACGCCCGCCACAACGGGCACCGCGCTGTCTATGACTTCCCGGTCACGGAAGAGCTGAAAGCGTGGGTGGAAAACAACGCCAAGGCGATGACGCAGGGCGATTTCGCGACCTTCCTGGAAGACCACGTGCCGGAACTGGCAAGCCCGACCAGTGAAGAGCGGAAGGACTTTGAGCCGAAGTTCAATGTTCGTTTCGCCGAGCCGATGGAACTGATGCAGCTGTCGCGGCAGCTGGAAATCCACGTCAATTCCGGATTCAAGCAGCGCGAAATCCTGCAGACCGGCGAACGTGTCGTCGAGTTCAAGGCAGAGCATCACGACGGCCACGGCGAGAAAGTGGATGTGCCGGGCCTCTTCATGGTCGCGGTGCCTGCCTTCCTGGACGGCGAGCCGGTGCGCATGCCGGTGCGCCTTCGCTACCGCGCCAAGGGCGGCGGTGGGGTCGTCTGGTTTTACGAGCTGTTCCGCTGGGAAAACTACCTGCGCGAGCGCGTGAAAGCCGACCTGGACATCGCCGCCAAAGCAACGGACCTGCCCGCCTTCGAAGGCGCGCCGGAAGCCTGACGCACAAGCGCGGGCGTCCGGTGCCGGGCGCCCGCCTGACTTTTGAGGGTAGTGGCATGCCGAAACGTATCCAGATGACCAGAACAAAGCCTTGGCGCTGCGACGCGCCGGACGCCGTGATCGTCGACCGCACGTCGAAATGGGGAAACCCGTTCAAGGTGGGGGCTGACCTGCCGGGCATGCCGGGCCAGCCGATGGATGCTGCAGACGCATGCCAGTGTTTCGAGTTTTTGACGATTCCAGAACTGCCGGTGCATGAGCTGGCCGGAAAGGATCTGGCGTGCTGGTGCGCGCTGGATGCACCGTGCCACGCCGACGTGCTGCTGAAATATGCCGCGCGCTGCACCGCCGACAAGGGGGTGACACATGGCCGATAAAACCAAGATCGAATGGACCGACGCGACCTGGAACCCGGTGACGGGCTGTTCGCTGGTGTCCGAAGGCTGCCGGTATTGCTACGCGGCCGACCTTGCCGCCAGCCGGCTCAAAAATCATCATTCGCGCAAGGGCCTTGCCAAGCGCAACGCTGCCGGTGTGGCGCAGTTCACCGGCGAGGTGCGGTTCAACGAAAAATGGATCGACCAGCCGCTGCACTGGCGCAAACCGCGCCGGATCTTCGTCTGCGCACATGCGGACCTGTTTCATGAAAGCGTGCCGGATGAATGGATCGACAAGGTGTTCGCCGTCATGGCGCTGTGCCCGCAGCACACGTTCCAGGTGCTGACAAAGCGTCCGGAGCGGATGCGCAGATACCTCAGCGATGTTCAAGCGGCCCGCTGGATGGTCATTGAAGGTGAAGCGCGGGCGATGGGGTTTGACCCGAACGCGATGAATGCCGCTGGATTTGAACGACTGGCGAACAAGGGCTTTTTGCCGAATGTCTGGCTTGGCGTTTCGATCGAAGATCAGCCGACCGCCGACACCCGCATTCCTTACCTGATGAAAATTCCTGCTGCGGTTCGATTTGTATCCGCCGAGCCCCTGCTAGGGCCGGTGGACCTGACACGGCATCTCGATCCTTGTCTGGAACATTGCACCCATGGGTGCTGCGCCGAACATGAATGGGAATGTTATTCCATGTTCGACACGCTCGATTGGGTCATCGTCGGCGGCGAAAGCGGCGACCATGCACGGGCGATGGACCCGCAATGGGCGCGAGCACTGCGCGACCAGTGTTCGGCCGCAGGGGTGTCGTTTCTATTCAAACAGTGGGGTGTTTGGGCACCTCGGAACGCCGTTCCTGATCTGCCGGAATGGAATGCACCCGGCATTCAGTTCGATGTCCATGCCTATCCGTCAAAGGAAGGTGACGCCCGCAATTTTGTCTGGCGCATCGGCAAAGGCCGCACTGGCCGTCTTCTCGATGGCGTGACGCATGACGGGTTTCCGGAGGTGCGGACATGACTGACCTTCCTGTTTATGCCTTGTCCGTCCGTCAGCCGTGGGCCTGGGCGATCATCCATGCCCGTAAGGACATTGAAAACCGCTCCTGGAAACACGGCAATCCCGGTCTGAAGTTCCGGGGACGTGTTGCCATCCATGCCGCAAAGGGCATGACGCGCGATGAATACGAAGATGGCGCGGACTGGATTCGCCGCTGCGGCGCGCGTTGCCCTCATGCGGCGGACCTGTGGCGCGGCGGGATCATTGGCACGGTCGAGATTGCCGACGTTGTCCGCTCTTCCATGAGCCCTTGGTTTTTCGGCCCGGTGGGTCTGCAGCTGCGCGATCCGCAGCCGATCGATTTTATCCCGTCATCCGGTGCACTTGGTTTCTTCCGCTGGTCTGCCGGCGACGTTTCCATGGTTCCCGATCCTGCCCGCTGGATGCTTCAGGAGGGGCGGGGCTGATGGCGGTCTATGTCGACGATATGCAGGCGCCGTTCGGGCGCATGGTGATGTGCCACATGTGGGCCGACACGCTGCCTGAGCTGCTGGACATGGCCGACCGCATCGGCGTGGCGCGCAAGTGGCTGCAACAGCCGCCGAAAGCCTCCTGGGTGCACTTCGATATCGCGAAATCCAAACGCGCCCTGGCGGTGCGCTTCGGTGCCATTGAAACCGACAAGTTCGGCCCGGCGGAGCACTGCGCCCGACTTCTTCTGACATCTGACAATCCGGACACCGTCGCCCGTGGTGAACGGCAGCTTAAGGCTGTCGCCAACTGCCGGGCACGGCGTGCCGGTGAAGTGCAAGGGAGCCTGATTTGATGCGTGACCTTCTGACAGATCTGCCGGCCGTTGCCGGGCGTCCTGGCGGGCGCGAGCTGATCATCGATTGCTTTGCCGGTGGCGGTGGGGCGTCGACCGGCATCTTTCAGGCCCTTGGCCGCCATCCGGATATCGCGGTGAACCACGACGCCGAGGCGCTGGCCATGCACCGGGCGAACCATCCGTCGACGCTGCATGTTTCCAAGAACATCTACCAGGTCGACCCGATGGACCTTTGCCACAATCGGCCGGTTGGGCTGCTTTGGGCCTCGCCCGACTGCAAGCACTTTTCCAAGGCGAAGGGTGCGCGGCCGGTCAAGCGCAATATTCGCGACCTTGCCTGGACGGTCGTCACCTGGGCAAAGCGTGCCCGGCCGCGCGTGATCATTCTTGAGAACGTCGAGGAATTCTTGACGTGGGGGCCGGTCGTGCCGGATGGCGAGGGCGGATACAAGCCCTGCAAGGACCGTGCGGGCGAAACCTTCGACAAGTGGGTGAAAGACCTGAAGCGGCACGGATACCGCGTCGAGTGGCGCGAGCTGCGCGCCTGCGACTATGGCGCGCCGACAATCCGCAAGCGTCTGTTCGTGATCGCGCGGCGCGACGGAAAGCCGATTGTCTGGCCGGAACCGACGCACGGCGCGCCGGATGATCCGGCGGTGATCGCGGGCAAAAAGAAGCCCTGGCGCACGGCGGCGGAAATCATCGACTGGTCGCTGCCGTGCCCGTCCATTTTCGACACGTCGGAAGAGATTTTGCAAAAGCACGGTGTGCGCGCCAAGCGGCCGCTTGCCGAGGCGACCTTGCGGCGGATCGCGCGCGGCGTCATGCGCTACGTGATCGATGCAAAGAAGCCGTTCCTGGTCGTCTGCAATCATGGCGGTGACTGGTTCCGGGGGCAGGGGCTGGATGAACCCATGCCGACGCTCACCGCCTCGCGCGATGCCTTCGGACTGGTAATGCCTGCCGTGGCACCCGTCGTTTCCTATGCACAGCAGGGCGGGGGCAATCGATCGGCAGAAACCCCGCTGCATACGCTGACGGCCAGTGCGAAAGACCAGAATTGTGTGGTGGCACCCTGCTTGGTGCCTCGATATCAGGAAAAGGTCGGTCAAAAGCCGCGCACCAGAAGTGTAAATGAGCCTGCAGCCACTATCGTTGCTGGTGGGAATGTACCTGGCTCTTTGGTTTCGGCTTTTCTGGCAAAGCACAACACGGGCGCGACGGGTGCGTCGCTATCCGATCCTGCGCCGACGATAACGGCGAACGGCTTTTCGAAGCGTCCCGGCGGTGCAGCGCCTGTCGGGCTTGTGTCCGCTCACATGCTGTCGATGCGTGGAAGCGACCGGCGGGATTATCCGGCGGATGCCCCTGCGCGAACGGATTCGGCGGGCGGCAATCATGAGGCAGTCGCGGCTGCGTTCCTGTCGCGGCAGTTCGGCAATTCTGTCGGGTCTGATGCGGGCGACCCTGTCGGCACGATCACTGCGGGCGGTGCGGGCAAAGCGGCTGTCGTCGCGGCGTTCCTTGATACGTACTATGGCACTGAGCAGGCGCTTTCGCTTTCGAAGCCAATGGGCGCGGATACCACGCGCGACCGCCGGTCGCTGGTGACGGTGGAAATCGACGGCCAGACGTACGCAATCGTCGATATCGGCATGCGCATGCTGACACCGCGCGAGCGGTTTCGGGCGCAGGGCTTTCCAGATAGCTACCGGATCGAAACCGGTATCGGCGAGGATGATCAGGAAGTCGCTTTGAGCCAGTCGGCGCAGGGGCGCATGTGCGGCAATTCCGTCTGCCCTGATATCGCCGAGGCCCTTGCCGGCGCCAACGTGCCCGACCTGGTAGTGCGCGAGGTGGCGGCATGAGCGAACAGGCAGAACGCTTTGTCATCACGCGTGGCGCGGAAAGGGCGTTGCCGGACCCGTGCCATCGCCGCCGGGTGCTGATGGCTCTTGCCGAGGCGCACACGGCGGGGCCGCTGCGGATTGAAACGCAGGAGCTGGGCGAGCGCACCGGCCTGGGCGCGTTCGTGCTCTGGCAGGTGCTTATGGATCTGCACCGCGCCAAGTACCTGCAGGCCTTCAACATCGGCGGGCTGATGACGGTTCGCTTTCCCTTCGATTTTCCAACTGATCACCCGGCTTATGTGCATGTGTCGCCGGACAGCACAAAGGAGGCTGCCAATGGATAGGTTCTGGATCAATTTCCGGGCTTACCGGCGGATGTGTGCCGACAGGCCTGCGGACGAAAGGAAGCGCCTGCGGGCAGCCCTGCGCGCCGGGCCTATCTGCGCGCCCTTGCCGTTCCTGGAAGAGTTCGTGAAGCGCCTGAACGCGCACGACAAGGCCCGCGATGGGATCACACATCAAAGCGTCATGACACTAAGCGGCCAGATCGAAGAAGTCGTCTGAAATCCCCAAAACCCTGAATTCCAAGTGGCCGCAATCGTGCGGCCTTTTTTACATGGAGAAATGCGATGGCTGCGCCAGTCACTGAAAAATTCGAAGAACTTGTCCTGGAAGTGGAATTTGATCCGGACGGTTCGCCGGGTACCTATTCCAAGATCTGCGGCATGGTCGACGCGACCGTAACGCGCACCGCAAATATCGACACCGCCGAAGTTCCGGCGGACTGCGATGACGAAAGCCTGCCGTTGCAGACTGAGCGTGCGGTGCGGAACCTCGACGTTTCCATTTCGGCTAGCGGTGTCTGGGCACGCGGCAGCAACGGCAAGCTGCTGGATTGGCTTTATTCGGGGCAGCCGCTGAACGTTCGTGTAACCAACGCACAAGCTGCCAGCGGCGATACTGAAATCGAAAGCGGCCCGGCGTTGCTGTCCCAGCTGAACAATTCACGCACCAAGGGTCAGAAGGTCAGCGCCGAAATCGAAATTCAGTTTGACGGCACGCCCGCGCGGACTGCGGCCGCCTGATGCGTGGCGTTTCTCTCACCTGGGCGGGCGGGCATCACCGGTTTGTCCTGGACATCGACCAGTTGCGGGCGTTGCAGCAGTATTGCGACGCCGGCCCGAATTGGGTGCTGCACAGGCTGACCAATGGGCAATGGCTTGTTGACGACGTGGTGCAGCCGATCCGGCTTGGACTTGAGGGCGGCGGCCTGGCGGCGGAAGAAGCTGAAAAGCTGGTTCGGCTGCACGTCAAAACGCCGCTTGCGCCCTTTGTGCTGCCGGCGCGTGTCATCGTCGCCGCGGCTGTCTATGGCGGGGACGATGAAACGGACGACGCGCCGGGGGAGCAGACGGCCCCGAAAGCGGACGGGGCGGACTTCCAAGAGGGAAAGTGAAGTGGACTGACGTCTACCAATGGGCCGGTATTCTCGGTCAGCCGGTGGGCTCCATGACGCTTTTTGAATTCCGCTGCGCCGTCGACGGATACCGGCGCGCCAACGGCGTCGCAGACAGCGTGCCAATCAGTGACAAGCGACTTTCCGAAATGGGCATTGAGGGATTTTAGGTGGCTGACGACCTTCAGAGACTGATTGTCTCCCTGGAAGCGCGGATCAATCAGTACGAGCGGAATATGGCTCGTGCTGAACGAAACTCTGACCGGCGCCTCGGTAATATCGAGCGCCGGTTCCAGCGCGCGAACAAGGCTATTTCCACTAGCCTGTCACGCTTTGTCGGCCCGGCCGCTGCTGGACTGGTGAGCGCTGCAACGCTGCGCAGCCTGACAGAACTGGCTGACGCCAATACGCGGGTGCAGAACGCCCTGAAGGTGACCGGCGCTGAGGGGGAGAAGCTTCGCCAGGTCTATGACGGGCTTTTCGCGAGTGCACAGCGCAACGCGGCGCCGCTCGAATCCCTGGTAGAGCTTTATTCCCGTGCATCGTTGGTGCAGGGCGAATTGAAAGTCAGCACCGAAGAGCTGCTGAAGTTCACTGACAACGTTGCCCTGGCTCTGAGGGCTCAAGGTGGATCGGCCGAGTCCGCGCGCGGTGCCTTGCTGCAGCTTAGCCAGGCATTGGGGTCCGGGATCGTTCGCGCCGAGGAATTCAATTCCTTGCTGGAAGGGGCGCCGGCAATCACCCAGGCCGCCGCGGCGGGGTTGGAAGAGGCGGGCGGGTCAGTTGCCAAGCTTCGCAGTCTGGTCGTCGATGGCAAGGTTTCCTCGCAGGCCTTTTTCCGGGCCTTCGAAGCGGGTGCGCAGATCCTGGAAGATCGGGTTGCCAGTGCCGAATTGACGGTCAGTCAGGGTTTTGTGCGTCTGCAGAACGTCCTGATTGATACGGTCGGAAAACTCGACGATTCGACGGGAGCTTCCAACAAGGCGGGGGCCGCGCTCGGGCGTATGGCGACGGCTGTGGAAGGGCTCGGCGACTTCCTGGCGCGTGCGGCAGATGGCCCGTTGGGTGACTTCATTGCCGGCATTGCCGAGGCTGATCGGCTCGCAAAGTCCTTTCTTGAAAAGCTGGCCAAAATCTCCCTGAATGATGAGGCCTTCAGTGCCATCGGCAATTTCCTTGCCCCTGCGGAGCTTTCCGAAACCGACAAACTGCTGCAAGAGCGGATCGACCTGATCGAAAAGCTTGAAACGATGCAGCTGACGCCCAATGCCAAAAAGCTCGGGTTTGCAGACACGTTGGCTGCAGAGCGGGATGAAGTTCAAAGGCGCATTGAGGAAATCAATAGTCTTGTCTCTTCAGGTCCCAAGACACGGCCTGTCGTCGGTCCCCGTAACAGTTCTTCCGCTGCGCCAGCGCCTGCCGCCAAGCCGTCGACGGCAGTTTCACCCGTGTCGCTTGATGACTACAAAGTCGATCCAACAGGCGGCGCAAAAGGGTCCCGTGCTCGGGCCGATGCCTACGCGCGCGAGGTCGAGCAGCTGAAGGCGCGGACTGACGCGCTTAATTCAGAAACGCAGATCCTTGGACGTATGGGGCCGCTGCAGACCGACTATGGTTTTGCCATCGAGAAGGCCCGTGCAGCGCGCGAGCTGCTAACGGCAGCCGAACAGCAGGGTTTGGAGGTGACGCCGCAGCTTCAGACGCAAATTGACCAGCTGGCAACCGGCTATGCGAATGCGCATGTTGAGGCGCAGCGATTGGCCGAAGGGCAGCAGAGTGCGCAGCAGATGGTGCAGGAGTTTGCCAGTTCCGGTCAGTCAGCATTGAAAGGCTTTATCAGCGATCTTCGAAGCGGCACCGATGGCGCAGACGCGCTCGCAAATGCACTGTCACGCGTTGGGGATCGGTTGCTTGATCTGGCCTTGAACCAAGGCTTTTCGCTACTCGGCGGTGGCCTTGGTGGCGGGGTGGGGCGCGGCGGTTTGCTTGGCGGTGCAATCATCCCCGGCATTCTCCATTCCGGCGGCATGGCTGGCCGTGACGGGTACGGCCATGGTCGGGCCTTCTCGTCATCCCTCTGGAAGAATGCGCCGCGCTACCACGGGGGAACGGATGGTGCCGGGCTCAAACCTGATGAGGTGCCGGCAGTTCTGCTGCGAGGTGAGAGGGTTATTCCGCGCGGTGGCCAGGCTTCCGGCGCAAGTGTCAGCGTCCAGCAGTATTTCACGATCAGTGGAACGATTTCGGATCGTGATGTTCAGCGAATGATGCAGCAAAACAAGGGTGAGACAATCGCAGCGGTCAAGTCTGCGCTTCCATCCTGGCAATCGCGCCGCCAGGCGGATGGGGCTCTAGCATGACAACTTTTTACGAATGGCCCTGCGCGATCCTTCCGGTCGACGTCATTCTCTGGTCGGGCGGTGCCTTCGAGCAAGGCCGGATCTCATTTGCTGAGCTGGATAACACTTACCGCGTTCCTGGTGGGCGCCTGATGGCAAAGGCCAGTTTTGCGGGCGTTCCTAAGTCAAAAGTCAACTGGTACCAGTGGCTTTGCGGTGTGTTGAAAGGCAATATCTTTCGGCTGCCACTGGACACCAGTGGTCAGGTATCAACGTCTGCGGCAATGAAGGCGGCGGCAGCTAGTTATCCGACTGGTATTCCGTTCTCTAACGGTCTGCCGTTCTCGACAGGGTACGGGTTTCGTTTTCAGCCGACTGCTGATGTCGTCTCTACGGTCCTGGAAGGTGAAACAACTGTCACGTTAGATCTGGTTCGCTGGCCTGGTGTTCTGACACACGGAAAGCTGTTTGGCCTTGGTTATGGTGTCTATCAGGTTCATGAAATTGAATACGACGGCACGGTAGCGACCATAACGTTTGATCCGCCAGCGCGCCGTGACATCTCTGCCGGCGAACTGGCGGAACTGCGGCCGACGTTGTTTTGTAAGGCGGTAAACCCTGACGCGTTCATTGCCGAAGTGAGGCGAGGGCAACTGGCGTCTCCTGGTTCGTTGACATTCCGCGAGGTCGTCGATGCAAACCTATTATGATGCGATCGACGCACAGCTGGATGCGACGGCCGGTGGGGACAGGCAGATACAGACGGCGGATGCAGTCTATTTCGATATTCTGGATACGCCGGTCAGGCTGTGGGCTGGTATCGGGTCGATGATCACGCCTGACGGCCAGCGCTGGCACGGTTTCATGGGGGCCGATGAAAACGGCGGGGTGCAGAGCCTTTTCCACATCGAGCCGCTGGGGGACGTGCGCGACGGTGCGGCGCCGCTTTACGAAATGTCGCTGCACTTCCTGGATGAGGTGACGTTTCTGGAACTGCGCGACATGGCGGCGGCAAAGGTGAAGGGTCGGGACGTGCTCTTTTATTCCGTCCTGCTGCCGAAGAACGGCACCCGCGCCTTGACGCCGCCGGGGGATGCGCACCGTCTGCGCATGCTGGACACACGCTTTTCCGTCAGCCGGCCGATGGGGCAGGGCGGTGAAACCCAGATCCATCGCACGATTACCGTCCTGGCCAAGAACCTGAACCAGGGCCGGTCGCTGACGCACTTCGGCGTGATGTCCGACACCGTCCAGCGGGCACGATCCAAGCAGCTGTTCGACATCGACGGCGACGATTACTGCCAGTTCACCGGCAAGTACGCCAACGGCTACACCATTCAGATATTCTGACCGGCCAACCGGATCTCATCACATGAACCAACTGGAAATAGCGATTTCCGCCACGCTGCAAAGCTGGCGGCAAGACCCTTTTACGTGGGAAGACGCCAATTGCGGCAAGCGGCTTGGCGACTATGCCCGGCGTCTGACGGGCTTTGATCCGGCCGCCCATTGGCGCGGCTTTCGCTGTGGTGCCGAGAAGACGCTTGAAGAGGTACACGCGCAGGGCGGTATGCTCGCCGTGCTCGATACCGCATTGACGCGTGCAGGTTGGAAGCGCGTCCAGGCGCCGGCACGTGGCGACATCATCCTGGCCGACGTTCGGGGCCATGAGGCAAGCGGGCTCTACCTTGGCGATGGCAAGGCAGCCTACAGCCTGGAAAGCGGCGTTCTGACCACGGGCGGCGGTACCGTACTTGCGTCCTGGCGGTGGCCGCTATGAAGCGTCTTCGCATTCTGCTGCTGGCATCCACGTTTTTCGTGACTGCGCCGATCGAAGCGCACGCGATGCCGCCGGTGGTGGCGTTTGTTGCGGGCGCCGGCGCCGCGCTGTTTGGTGGTGCGCCGCTTGTGCTTGGCGGTATTGCCGCGACGACTTCGGCCTATGCGGCCGGGGCTTTTGTCGTACAGGCAGCGCTTGGCGTGCTCGGTTCCACTTTTGGTGCCGTTCTGTTGAATGCTGCAGTCGGGTTGGCGCTGAATTCTTTCGTCAAGCAGCCCGGACTGCCCGATATTCCGCGCCCGAAGCCGCAGGAGCTTCAGTCCAATTTCACGCTGTCCGACCAGCCGCGGTTTGTCCTGTGGGGGCCGAACCGCGTTGGCGGTGGTATCAGCTTTGGCGAGGCGAAGGGCGGGAAACTCTATAAACAGCCGGCACATGGCGACAGCGAAGCGACCAGCGAAATCGGCCTTTGGCTCAACGACATTCCGGTTTCTCTGGACGGAAACAATTACGTCGAGCAGGAGGAATTTGTCTTCCACGGTACGAAGTACATTCGCATTTTCAGACGGCCGGGAACAGTCACGCAGGCCGCGCAGTCTGAACTGACCAGCGTCTTTCCGGAATGGACGTCCGGCCATGTCGGGGCCGGTGTCGCTGATAGCCTGATGATTATCGGCGAGGTTAGCCTGGAGGCTCGGCAATACATCTACAAACACAGAGGTGTGTTCGGTTTAGGTGAACCGGATATCACGCGGGCGGCCTACTGGGGGCGCGCGCACGACCCGCGTGTGCCGTCGTCAGATCCAGAAGACCCGTCGACCTGGCCTGCATCCAACGGCAATCCCGCGCTGATCTGGGCGGCGCACCGAATGGACATCGAGCGCTTTGCGAATTCTGCTTCCGAAATCAATTGGGACAGTGTCGCAACCGCTGCGGATGTCTGCGACGTTGCTATTCTCGACCGTTACGGCGTGTCGGCGCCGCAATATCGTTGTGGCATTGCGATCAACAAGCGCGAAGAAAAGAACATCGACGCCGAAAACCGCATTCTTTCCAGTTTCGACGGCATGCGGTTTGAAGATAGTGAGGGGCGTATCGGCATCATCGCCGGGACCTATTACGAACCTGATGTCACGCTGACTGACGATGATCTAATAGAGGTTGCCAGCGCCGAGGCCGACGACGGCGAAAGCACCTTCACGCATTTCTATGCCGAGTACACCGAACCCGGTTACGGCTGGAAAGGCCAGACGTCGGCCGAATACGTACATCCGGACTGGCAGGAAGGTGACCGGGTCAAGTCGACATCCGTGTCGCTCTTTCCCGTCTACCTGCACAGGCAAGCCGTGCAACTGGTCAAGGTTGCCGCGAACAGACAAAACGAAAAGCGGCGCCTGGCCGTCATCGCAGGGCTGCGTGCCCGGCGTCTGAAAGAACGGCGCACGGTGCGCATTGTTTCGGCGATCGATCCTGGCATCAACGGTGTTTATGAAGTTGCCGGCTTCAAGCGCGAGCAAGGCCAGCTGTTTTCGTCCCTTGCCTTGATCAAGATCGGGTCGGACTGGTGGACACTTGGCGCCGGCGAAGAGGGGGCGCGCCCGAACCTGAATGTTGCCGTCGAGAATGACAATTCGCTGACGAATATCAGTTCCGGCAACATGTCCATTCAGGCGGCCAGCATCGCGGTGAGTGGCGGGAATGCTGCCGCCCGTTTCGTTGCGGCCTTCCCGGCGCCGAGTCGCGCAGATCGTCTGGTGCAGATCCAGTACCGGAAAAAGACAACTAGCACCTGGGAAGAGATGTCAGTGCGTGCTCAAGACGGCGCAGCGGCGTCTGACGTTGTCTCTGATGGCGATGTTTACGAATTCCGCTGGCGCGTTTGGTCAATCGGAGGCGACGTTTCCAGTTGGTCGAGCATCGTCGAGGTGGCGGCGGTTGCTGACCAAACTTCGCCAGGAACGTTGCAGGCCTTCGCCGTCAGTTCACCTTCTGCGGGGAAGGTCGATGTCGACTTTACATCGCCCGACAGCAGCAACTATTTCGCAACCAGGATCTTCCGCGCCGGCTATGCGCCTGGATACAGCGGGCCTTATGACTTCGGCGACGCATCACAGGTGCGCGAAGAGCCTGGTTTCAAAGACACGGCCGACACGTGGCAAGACACAGGGCTTGCAACGGGGCATTACGCCTATTGGGCCGAACCGCTGAACGGTTCTGGCGGCGCGGGAACCCGGTCGGGTCCGCAAACCGTCGACGTCTCCTGACGTCACCAGATCTTTCCCAAAACTACCGACAAGCTAGGAGCGCCGTAAATGGTTGCCACTCCCAAGGAAACCTATAAGGGCAGTCCGGCCAGCGACACTTATCAGCCGCGGCCGAACGATATCATTGCGCTGTTGACCTTTATCCAGGCAATGGCAGGTGCTGGCGGTATTGCGGTCAATTCTGCCGCTGCGCTCGATGCGATCGCACCAACGCAGGACGGTGCGGGAGCGATCATTTACGGATCTGGCGACCCGGCTGTCGACGGCATTTATTCTTGGGACCTGTCGTCAACGGACTGGATACGGATCGGGCCGCTTCCGATCACGTTCGCCGAACTGGAAAACGTCGCAGGCACGGCAAACGCAATAACGGCAGACGTCGTCGGGCATGCTTCGCCTGGCGAGCTGAAATGGATCGTCTGGACGCCGCTTTATACGAACACGGCTGGCGGCGGCGAGGTGTTAGACCTTGGCAATGGTGATGAACCAATCACCAGTGGCTCTGGCGGCGATCTCGCACCAGGCGACCTGGTCAGTGGCGTCACGACCATGGCGTTCAAGGATTCGGCCGGCAATTGGCGCCAGTTGGTTTCGTCTCGGTCTGGCGCAATCTTCGACCATAAAGGCGATTATGAAGCTGGAACCACTTATACAGAAGGGCAGGCGGTGACCGGCTCTGATGAAGCCTGGTATCAGCTGAAGGTCGCATCTGCGACGGGGGACGATCCTGTTTCCGGTGGTTCCGGCGATTGGCTGAAGATTCTAGAGCCGCCCGTCGCGACTGTCGCGGACGGGTCGCTCACAACTGCAAAATATGCTGACGAAAGTGTCACTTTTGCAAAGTTGGGTTCTGATGTCGGCGTCCATTTGACCGTTAGCAGCGTGGCGGCCGTGAAGGCAATCGCTGTTGCCAGCGTTTCACCCGGTGACCTTGTTTATTGGCGTGGTTTCGACAATGCGACCGACAATTGTGGCGGCATGGGGATTGTCGTTGGCAGCGTTGCCTCCACGACACTTGACGGTGTGGTGATGAACCTGGCCGCCGGCAGCTACCACGTCCGCCGCGTGGATCTGGGCGAAGGACCCATTCACACTAGGTGGTGTGGGATCAAGCCGAATGTTTCGTCTTCTGCGACCTTCAACCCGGACAGCTTTGCTGCCAATAATTCGTCCCGATGGGAGACATTGAACGATTTCTGTGAAACGCAGCTCTATGCTTGGATTTCCGGTTCGACGGCCGCTTACGTCGTCACCAATGGAATATATGTCGATCCTGGCATCCATGATTTTGCAGACGCGGCCTCGCACACGCTTTCTCCGGGCGTGACCGTGGACGGTGCTGGAATGCTGATTTCCATACTGCGAACGAACTACAGTTCAGCCAACGATTTCATCGTCTGTGACGGCAGCTTGAGCGCGTCCTACGGTGCTGGCAATGTCATCCAGAACATCGGCATACGGCACTTTTCGACCATCACCACAACGACCAAGTACGGGCTTCGCTTTGACAGCATCGTGCGCGGTCTACATCTGGTGAATGTCGCCATTTACGGATTTGGCATTAATCTGCGCACCGTTGATTGCTGGGATATTGAGCTTACCAACGTTTGGCTGGAAAGTGCCTATTACATCAACTACTCGACGTACGGAAACATCAACTCATTCTCGGCTCGCGGGTGCCGCTTTGATGGCACGCGCTACGCATCGTCATATGCAAACGTGAGCATCAACGACAACAACCACGCAGCCCGCCTGGTGAAGTTTGATGATTGCGCCATCCAGCGATCTGAGACTGTCGGTATCAAGTTTGAGGGCGTGTTCAACCTGGAAGTCAGCTCCTGCCAATTCGAAGGCAATAATCGGCAGGACACTTCCTCTCCGGACATCTGGGTAGAGGCGACCGGCACATACTCAACCGCGAGCAAGGTTTCCGTCGATATCAATAACAACTATTTCACGACGACCGGCAGGAATGGCGCGACCACGAGTAGGGCGATAAATATTCGAAACGATGTCGGTATTGGGTCAGTGCTACGTGTTCACGGAAACTGCGTTGCAGACAATACGTTCGGCACTTTCATCGATATTGATGGCAACTACGCCTACCAGTTGTTCTGGCAGAACCGAAACATAATCGGGTCTAACTCAAACAGTATTCCGGCAAACGTCAACCAATACTGATGCCAGGCGCTAATTCTTCCGCTCTTTACCCTCCCAGATAACCGGCGCGAATGCCGGAATAGGTGATCCATGTTCCGTTTGATTTCGGACTGGCGCAGCGTCGTTGCGTCTTCTCTCAGCTTCTGGATGCAGATTGCTGGCCTGCTGGTGCTGATCCTGCCTGAGCTTTGGTATGCCGCGACCGGGCAAGACTATAATCCGGTTCTCGCGTGGTGGCTTGGGGTGTTGTTGCTGGTGGCGGGTGTCCTTGGCCGGATCTGGCGCCAGGGGCTGCCCTGGTGGCGAGAATGGCTGCGCCTGATCGGCGTTGTGGTGCTTGTGGTTCTGCTGGCGCTGCTGGCCACCCGTGGCGCATCGGCTGAACCGGTCAGCGAAATTGAAACGCTGCGCGTCGCGGTGCCGTTCATTGCAAAGGAAGAGGGGAAAAGAAACGAAGCTTATCTTGATGTCGTGAGGGTTCCAACGATCTGCTACGGCTCGACTCGTGGCGTTTCCCTTGGCATGAAGATGACGGACGCAGAGTGCCTGCAGCTGCTGCGCGAAGAGGTGGCGGAATACCGGCGCGGGCTTCATGCCTATTTCAACCTGACGACCAAGTATCAGCGACTGACGCCTGAACGGGATGCGGCCTATACCTCAACCGCTTTCAACTGTGGCATTCGTGCGATCGGGCGCAGCACCGCAACACGCAGGCTCAACGCGGGTGACATACGCGGCGGCTGCAAGGCTTTAACCTGGTGGAACAAGGCTGGCGGTAGGGTGCTTCGCGGTCTGGTCAACCGTCGCGAACGCGAGCGCGCACTTTGCCTTCAGGGGCTGTAATGCTCGGCTTTCTGTCAGACATCTGGGGCGCCGTCACGGGCTTCGCGCAGGTGGCGGTTGCCGGCGGCGTGCTGGGGCTCGCCTTCGTGGTCTACGGAGCGCGGTTTCACCCGGCGGTGCCGGCGCCGGCGCGCGAGCTGCTGGTGCTGGTGTTCGGTGCTTGCCTCGCCGTCGCCGGGTTTCTCGGTTCCGGCATTTATCACGATCGATCGGCGGAACTTGAACAAGCGCAGCGTGACCTTGAACGCTGGCAAAAAGTGGCGGCCGAACAGGCAGCGCAGCGCGAGCGCTATCAGGGCGTCGCTCGGCGCCAGATGCAATTGGCGCAGGATCGCGCCTTCGCTCTTCAGAATATGCAGGAGATTGTCGATGATTATGAAGACGCCCTGGCATCGGGCGGCGCTGGCAGTTGTGCTGCTGACGACGCTTACAGCCGGGCGATGCGATCCATCCGGATCACTGGACCTGAAACAGCCGAAACTGCCGGACCCTGAAACGGACCTGCAGACGCCTTGCCGTGATCCGGGAACGACCGGAGACAAGGGGCGCGACGCAATCCGGCACCGGCTCGCTCTGGCGGACTGTGAAGCCAAGCGCCGCGGCTGGTCAGACTTTTATCGAGACGTTCAACAGGCGCATGGGGGTGCACCGTGATGGGAGAGACTGTTTCTCTCGATACGATTTTTCAGGAAATGGGAAGGATACGCGAACAGGTAGAAAGCAATCGCAAGGAATCTTCCGAAGGCCGGCGCCGTACCTATGATGCAATACGGGACGTCAAAACCCAGATAACCGATGTCTCCATAAAACAAGACGAGCAAGGGCGTCGGCTGGGTTCCGTTGAAGAGCGTCTTGAAAAGCATGACGCGACGGTGACCAAAGTTCAAACATTGACAATCAAAGCCGAAACGGCGGGCTGGATCGGGCAGCGTTTGTTGTCGGTCGGGGGGTGGGTCCTTGCTGCGGCAGTTCTTGTTGTCACCAATTGGGAAAAACTGCTGTCGGCCGTCAAGGCTCTGGGAAAGTAACCGTCGAGAATTTTTCTTGGGAGGCCGGGCCTAAAGGTTCCGGCCTTTCGTGTTTGAGGGCCTAGAACTCTTGCTTCTTCGTCAGCCCGTACCAAGTCACTGGGCTGCTGGCCTGTTTGAAGTTTGGCCGTGTCTCGACCCGTCTGTTCCCGCACCTGGCGCAGCGAAAACGTCGGCGCTTCGATAGCTCGTTGATGATTTCCCGATCGTCAAAGGCTTCCAGTTCCAAAACAGTCATGTTCGCGCAGCGCAGGCAGTGAACCTGGACACCGTCGCAGCGTTCGCGGGCGTCGGCGATCGTGATTGATTTTCCTTCAGGCTGCTTTCTCACAACTTGGACTTTCTGCGTTTGACGCAGGAGGCCCGGAGCGCGGTAACGCTCCGGACTGCCGGCACCTATCCGCCAAGATTGAAGCCGGCCCGATGGCACTAAGCATTCCACCGCCCCCGCGATCAGCCCTCTAGGGCCGATTCTGCGTGCTGCAGACCGGGGCTTATTGGAAGGCAATTCACATGGAGTCAAACTTATTTGGTCAACGCGAGGGCGCCGGCGTCAATCCTGTTGCGCCCTGGATGGGCGGCAAGCGTGCCTTGGCAAAGCGCCTGGTGCGCATCATTGCCAGCGTTGAACACGAAACTTACGCGGAACCGTTTGTCGGCATGGGCGGTGTTTTTCTGCGCCGGCGGGTCGCGCCCAAAAGCGAAGTGATCAACGATTATTCCGGCGAGGTGGTGAACCTCTTCCGGATTTTGCAGCGGCACTATCCGCAGTTCCTGGACTGCCTCAAGTTCCAGATTACGAGCCGGCGGGAATTCGAGCGGTTACAGAAGGTCGATCCTTCGACGCTGACCGACCTGGAGCGGGCGGCGCGGTTCCTTTACCTGCAGCGCACAGCGTTTGGCGGCAAGGTGGTGAAGCAGAGCTTTGGTGTGCGCGGCGACGGCGCGGCATCATTCAATCTCTTGAAGCTCGCGCCGATGCTGGAAGATGTGCATGAGCGCCTGGCTGGCGTGATCATCGAAAACTTGCCGTTTCAAGATTTCATTGAGCGTTACGATCGACCTGATGCACTATTGTACTGCGATCCGCCTTACTTCGGGTGTGAAACCGATTATGGTACCGGGATGTTTAGCCGGAGTGACTTTGCAGCCTTGGCGGGCCAGCTTCGGTCGATTAAGGGCAAGGCCCTGGTTTCGATCAATGACACACCCGAGATACGAAATGTGTTTGAGGGGTTCGTGCAAAAATCGGTCAATGTCACCTATACCTTGGCTGCATCGACCTCGCGGGAATTCGGCGAATTGATCATCGCCAACTTCGAGCATCCGCTGTTGAGAGAGGGGGCCGCGCCTTAGGGCGCGGCTTTCGTCGTTTCAGGGCTGAGTAAAATCTGTCAGGTCGAGCGGCTTGCCGTCCTGGAATTCGGGCGGGATTGGATCGGTCTGCGCCGACCTGGTCGCGCACGCTACAACAGATAAAAGAGACGCAGCTACCACGGCCGCGCCGAGTCGGCGCGAGAACAGACCCAAAACCCGCGTGTCAAAAACGTGCCAGAATAGACGCACAATCCTGCTTTGTTCTGCAGTGTTCTGCATTTTGGCAGTCTTGGGTGTTTTGGAATTTCTGTTATTTATCAGATGGTTGATGGTGCTGCCGGAGAGATTTGAACTCTCGACCTCTCCCTTACCAAGGGAGTGCTCTACCCCTGAGCTACGGCAGCATCTGGCTTGTCTTTGGGACAGGCGCGGCGTCGAACTTTTTTGCTTGAAAAGCTTGAGTTGCAAGACGCAAGTGCTGGTGCCGATCAGCGGCGCCGACCGGAATGAGGGGGCTTTTGCCATAAGACCTTCGGGGACGCAAGCAGTGTTTTGGGATTTTTTTCCGCGGTCATTTGCTCCCTCCCGTCAAAGCCGGGACGATTGAAGGGTTGGCGCGGCAAAGCTGGTGCTTTTGGCCCTGTTTCGCCTGTGGATATTAAGCAATCCTGCCGGTCGAGGCGCAGAGCAGATTGGCCTTTTCGGGAGAGGGGAGACTGGCCCTCGCCGAAAGGCGTGTGGAAGCAGCGTCCGGGGAAATCCGAAGTTTGGGAACAGGGAAGACTGAAGGCGGGGTTCTGCACCGCGTGCAGGCTTCTTGGCGCGATGCTGCTTATCTCTGGTCCGGGGCGGCAAGGCCGCGGACACGTTTTAGGCAGCGAAAGGAAGACCGAATGCTGCTGAAGCTGGCAGGGTTAGCGGCAAACAATGCGGAAGACACAAGACGCCTAGGCAAGCTGCGGGCAGCTTGCTAGACAAATGAATCACAGGATCATCACACAGGCGCGCCATGGGCGAAAAAGACCAGCAGCACAAGTCCGCTGAAAGCGGCGGCGGAAAACCCGGCAAGCAGACAGGCGAAAAGGCCTCGGACAAAGCCGGGGCGAAATCCCGCGAAGACCGGCTGGCCGAAGCCTTGAGAGCCAATCTGCGCCGCCGCAAGTCTGCTGCCAAGACGCGGGACGCCGACTGAGGGCCACCAGCCGGATGTTCGGCAGGACTGTATCGCCCCAAAATTGCCCGGTCGCAGCCGGTTGCGCGCCTTGCATGGGCCATAACTTGCGTGTAGACCGCACGCTTGATGTGAGTTTCTTGACGTATGCAAAGGGATGGCCGTGCGGTGAGCACGGTCCTGTTCGGGGAAAAACATGGACAGTATCAAGGTCGTTGGCGGTGCGGAACTGAATGGTGTCATTCCGATTTCCGGCGCGAAGAATGCGGCACTGCCGCTGATGATCGCATCGCTCCTGACGGATGAGACCCTGACGCTGTCGAATGTGCCGCGCCTTCGCGACGTTGCCCAGCTTATGCAGATCCTGTCCAATCACGGGGTTGATTACTCGGTGAACGGCAAGCGTAGCGGCCAGGATGACCTTGCCGGACAGACGCTGAACCTGACCGCCCGTGAAATCGTCGACACGACCGCGCCTTATGAGCTGGTTTCCAAGATGCGTGCCAGCTTCTGGGTAATCGGACCGTTGGTTGCCCGCAGCCATGAGGCGCGGGTCTCGCTGCCTGGCGGCTGTGCGATCGGCACGCGGCCGGTAGACTTCTTCATCGACGGTCTGGCAGCGCTCGGCGCCGAGATCGAGATCGACGGCGGCTATGTAATCGTCAAGGCCCCGGGCGGGCTGAAAGGTGCTCGCGTCGAGTTTCCGAAGGTTTCCGTCGGTGCAACCCACACCATCATGATGGCGGCGACGCTGGCCAGTGGTGAGACGGAAATCGTCAATGCTGCGCGTGAGCCGGAAGTCGTCGATCTTGCCAAGTGCCTGAAGGCCATGGGCGCGAAGATCGAGGGTGAAGGCACATCGACCATCCGCATCCAGGGTGTGCCGCGCCTTCATGGTGCGCATCACGCGGTTGTTCCGGACCGGATTGAAACGGGCACCTATGCCATGGCTGTTGCCATGACCGGTGGTGACGTTCTGTTGCAAGGCGCCCGTTCGGACCTTCTGGAAACGGCGCTCGAGACACTTCGCCAGACCGGCGCGGACATTACGGAGACCGCCGACGGCATCAAGGTTTACCGCAACGGCAACGGCATCCAGCCGGTGGATATCACCACCGAACCGTTCCCGGGCTTTCCGACCGACCTGCAGGCCCAGTTCATGGCCCTGATGACGAAGGCCGGCGGCACCAGTCGGATTACCGAAACCATTTTTGAAAACCGTTTCATGCACGTGCAGGAACTGGCCCGCCTCGGTGCCCAGATCCATGTGGACGGCCGCACGGCAATGATCGAAGGCGTCTCGACCTTGCGCGGTGCTCCGGTCATGGCAACGGATCTGCGGGCGTCCGTCTCGCTGGTTATTGCCGGTCTGGCAGCAGAAGGCGAAACGACGGTCAGCCGTGTCTATCACCTCGACCGCGGGTTTGAGCGTCTGGAAGACAAACTGACCCGCTGCGGCGCGAAGATCGAGCGCATCTCGGCCTGATAAAGCCATCGGATTACGGTGTGAAAGCATGGGCGGCGTGGACTGCGCCGCACCCCATGTAATGCATTTTTCGCGAAATCTACTGAGCCGTTTGCCGCTTGATCACCCGGCCTCGTGACGTGAAAGAGGGGCCGGGACCGCCGCTGCCACTGGTCATGATGGCTTCTGCGATGGGGCTGAGGGCACCACTATCCGACGACCACACGAGCAGGAAATTCGCCCCGACGCCGCCAGTGGTGTCGTTGATCGGGATCAGCACTGTTTTCGACTGCAGGGGCGCAAGGTCCACCGGCGCATCAAGCAGAGTGCGCAGCAAGGTGCCATCCTCGTTGTGATAATCGACCTGCTGCAACGTAATGGTGGCTTCAGGGTCGACATTGTGGATGGCAAGTGTTGCCGCCAGAAGGTCGGACCTGTTCGGGTGGGAAAAGACCCGCGAATAGGCCGGGACATATATGGTCTCACCCAGTACCTTCTCGGTAAAATCCTGTGACTGGACATCCATCGGCGTCTGGAAAAGAAGCAGGCTGCCTGCCAGCAGACCGAGGCAGGTGGATCGTTTCAGCATTACGTGCCCATGCGTTCGTGTGATGGTAGGGTGTCGCCCTGATGGTACTGGCGTCACTTTCCAGAATGCGTGCCCTGATTGCAAGACGGAAGGCAGATGGCAGGTGATTACAATTCGACGCTTGGATAACCTGCGGGACGATGTTGGAGCGACTGCATGAATGCACAGACAATCCGGTTTTTGGTCCAACTGGCCTTTGCCTTCGCGGCACTGTTCGCTGTTGTCCTTGTTCCGGCGCCCTACGGGCCGTCTCTGGGCTTCTTCCTGCTTGTGTTCGGGCTCTGGCTGGGCCGGCGGATCTTCCGGCGGATTGCATCGCTGGACGAGGTCAAGGCGGATCTGCGCCAGCGGGTGGATGAAGGCCCTTGAGGGCTCCACGGTGCCGCAAGGCATGTTTCAGGGCATTGGAGATTGCCAAAACCGTTATTCCCCATTAGGCAACAGCCTTGGGACCGGGCAGAAAGTCGCTTATATGCGTCCTGCCAGACAACGCATGACCGGATCAGAACAAGAGCAAATGGACCAGCTGAAACTTGCCGCCCTTGACCAGGAAGACCTTCAGGTTCTTTCCGCCCATCTGCAGGACGCGGTGATCACCATCGCGGATATCCGCTATCTGCCGAAGGAGCAGAAGGCCGTGTTCGTGCTGAACCGGTTCGTGTGGGACAAGGAAGCCGACAAGCGATCGAAGGAACATGAGCGCCGCCGCACGGCGCTGGCCTTTGCGCAGGTCAAGGCCATGAAGGCCCAGAACATCAACCAGAAGGCCAAGGGTGCCGTCCTGGAATTGCTCGCCGTGACCTTCGAGCCGGGCGAAGAGCCGGCCGGCATGATCCAGCTCGCTTTCGCAGGTGGTGGCAGCCTTGCGCTCGAGGTGGACTGCATCGAGGCACAACTGTCGGACCTGGGCGCCGCATGGTCCACGCCGAACCTGCCGCAACACGACCTCAGCTGACCGCCCGCACGGAATGACAGACGGTGCAAGGCACCGCACAAGATGGAGAATTGCGTGGTTCTACGCCTTAACATCAACGACGCCCGCTTCGAAGACCATTTCAAGGCTCTCCTTTCCGGCAAACGGGAAGTGTCGGAGGATGTCGACCAGATCGTCCGGGACATTCTCGAGCGTGTTCGCACCGAAGGCGACAAGGCAGTCCTCGACTATACGGCAAGGTTCGACCGGCTGCAGGCCGAGAGCATGGCCGAACTGACGGTGTCCGCCGCAGAAATTGATGCCGCGCTTGCAAAGGTGCCGCAGGAGACGTTGGACGCCCTGCAGCTTGCCCACGACCGCATTCACGCCCACCATGCCCGCCAGATGCCGAAGGACGACCGCTACACAGATCCCATCGGCGTGGAACTCGGTTCGCTCTGGACCGCTGTCGAGGCTGTTGGCATTTATGTGCCCGGTGGTACCGCAAGCTACCCGAGTTCGGTTCTGATGAATGCCGTGCCGGCCAAGGTCGCAGGCGTGGAACGCATCGTCATGGTGGTTCCGAGCCCGGACGGGGTGTTGAACCCGCTGGTGCTGGCTGCCGCCAGAATTGCCGGTGTCACGGAAATCTATCGTATTGGCGGTGCACAGGCCGTTGCTGCTCTCGCCTATGGAACGCAGACCATTGCCCCGGTCGCCAAGATCGTCGGTCCGGGCAATGCCTTTGTGGCGGCTGCCAAGCGCCGTGTCTTCGGCACTGTCGGCATCGACATGATCGCGGGCCCGTCCGAAGTGCTGATCCTGGCCGACAGCGGCAACAATGCCGACTGGCTTGCTGCCGATCTGCTGGCACAGGCCGAACATGATACCGCTGCGCAGTCGATCCTGATCACCGACAGCGAAGATCTTGCGAGCCAGGTGGAAGCTGCCGTCGAAGCGCAGTTGAAAACGTTGCCGCGAGAAGATGTTGCCCGTGCCAGCTGGCAGGATTACGGAGCAATCATCCTGGTGGACGATCTGGAGGCGGCAATGCCGCTAGCCAACCGAATTGCTCCCGAACACCTGGAACTTGCCGTTGCCGATCCGGAAGCGCTTCTGAAAAAGGTGCGCAACGCAGGCGCCGTGTTCCTGGGCCATTATACGCCTGAAGCCATTGGCGACTATGTCGGCGGCTCCAATCATGTGTTGCCGACCGCGCGGTCGGCTCGCTTTTCGTCGGGTCTGAGCGTGCTGGAATTCGTCAAACGCACCTCGATCCTGAAATGCAATGCGGATAATCTGCGTCAGCTCGGGCCGGCGGCAATCGCTCTTGGTGAATCAGAGGGGTTGTCGGCGCACGCGCGCTCTGTTTCCATCAGACTGAATTTATAGCTCCCGATTTGAAGAAGAGGCTTCGACCAGATGAGCGAACCGCACCCGGATCCCGAACCGCAGCAAACCGGCGGAAAGCTGGTTGATGTGGTTTTGGACGAAGCCTCTATCGCCCGGTCCACACCGGAAGTGGAGCATGACCGTGCTGTTGCGATCTACGACCTGATTGAGGAAAACGCGTTTCAGCCCGTCGGGCATCCGCCTGCGAGCTATGTTCTCAACCTGTCGGTAATCGAAAAGAAGCTGGTTTTCCGGATCAGGACCGATGACGACAAGGAAGTCGTCACTCATGTTTTGTCACTGTCTCCGCTGCGCAAGATCGTCAAGGACTACGACCTGATCTGCGAAAGCTATTACGAGGCCATCCGCCACGCGACACCGAGCCAGATCGAGGCGATCGACATGGGGCGGCGCGGGGTGCACAACGAAGGTTCTGCCATTTTGATGGAGCGGCTGGAAGGGAAGATAGAAGTCGACATGCAGACGGCACGACGGCTGTTTACCCTCGTTTACGCCTTGCACTGGAAGGGCTGACGGATATGGCCGGGCCGGGCATGCGTCCGACTGCGGTGCTTTTTGCCTGCGGAATGAATTCCGTTCGCTCGCCCATGGCCGAGGCTCTGACGGCCAAACTCTTTCCCGGCCAGATTTATGTGCGTTCCGCCGGTGTCCGTTCCGGCAAGGTTGACCCGTTCGTGGACGCGGTCATGGCCGAAATAGGCGTCGACATGAGCCGGCACACGCCGAAGACATTCGAGGATCTGGACGAATCCGGGTTCGATCTTGTGGTCACTCTCGCTCCCGAGGCACACCACAAGGCGCTTGACATGACGAGAACGGAATCGGTCGAAGTCGAATACTGGCCAACTCTCGATCCGACCCTTGCCACCGGCAGCCGGGAGCAGATCCTGGGCGAATACCGGGCAGTGCGCGATCAGCTCATGATGCGCATCAAGAAGCGCCTGGACTGGGCGCCGCCGCCAAGCGGCTGAATCTGAAGGAACAAGATGAAATTCGAAATCACGTCCCCGGTCCTGACGGACCGGCTGGTACTGCGTCCCATGGAGCAAGGCGATGCGGAGGCACTTCATGCCTACCAGTCTCTGCCGGAGGTTGCTCGTTTCCAGTTCTGGGAACCACGGAGCCTGGAGGAAATCCGGTCGAAACTGACCAAATGGGCGGACATGAAGTGCCTGGATGGTGAAGGGACACTGGCCTTCGCGGTAGAGGAAAGGAAGGACGGTGGTGTCATCGGTGACGTTTCGCTGAGGGTGACGAACGTGGAGGCGCGCCAGGGCACGATCGGGTTCACATTGAACCCTCAATATCAGGGCAGGGGCTTTGCCATGGAGGCTGGCCGCGCGCTGCTGCGTATGGGGTTCGGGGATCTCGGACTACACCGCATCTTTGCCAGCTGCGACGCCCGCAACAATGCGTCCTGGGGAGTGATGGAACGCCTGGGCATGCGCAGGGAGGCCCATTTTCGCGAGCATGCCCTGTTCAAGGGTGGTTGGGACGAAGAGTTCTATTACGCAATTCTTGAAGATGAGTGGCGTGAACAGCAGGAAAATGCCGGGTTTTCCGGCGTAAATCCGGCAGGAAATGGCGATCGCAGGCAGTGATGCATAGGATCTGGCAGTTTCTTTGCATAGCGGTGGAAAGAAAGGTTCACTTTCTGCCGCTAATCCGTTAGTTTCCCCGGCACCCGCGGGCAGGGCCCGCTTTATTCAGGATATCAAATGGCCAAAGAAGAAGCTCTGGAGTTTCCGGGCGTCGTAACAGAACTGTTGCCGAACGCGACGTTCCGCGTAAAACTGGAAAATGATCACGAAATTATTGCCCACACGGCAGGGCGTATGCGCAAGAACCGTATCCGCGTACTGGCGGGCGACAAGGTTCTTGTCGAAATGACCCCGTATGATCTTACCAAGGGGCGGATCACCTACCGCTTCAAGTAAGCGGATCCTTCAAGGTGACCCCGGCTGCAAGGCTCGCTCTTAGATGACCAATGCCCCTCAGTTGATCCTGGCCTCCGCCTCGCCGCGCCGCCTCGCGCTGCTGCAGCAGATCGGACTGGAGCCGGATCACCTCCTGCCGGCCGATATCGACGAAACGCCGAAGAAGCATGAAACACCGCGCAGTCTTGCGCTGCGCCTTGCACGTGCAAAGGCTGAAGCCGTTCGTCAGATGGCCGATGCGTCCGAAGCGATGCAGGACAGTGTGGTGCTGGCTGCCGATACCGTGGTTGCGGTCGGCCGCCGGGCCTTGCCCAAGGCGGAGCTGACCGATCAGGCGCTCATGTGCCTGTCTCTCCTGTCGGGCCGTGGCCACCGGGTGTTCACCGGGGTGGCCGTTGCAGAGGCAAACGGCAAGGTCCGTTCCAAGCTTGTCGAAACCCGCGTGCGGTTCAAACGCCTGACGCGCAAGGACATGGACGACTATATTTCCTCCGGCGAGTGGCGTGGCAAGGCAGGCGGATATGCCATTCAGGGGCTCGCGGGAAGTTTTGTCGTCAAACTGGTCGGGTCCTACCCGGCGGTGGTCGGACTGCCCCTGGTGGAAACCGCGAACCTGCTGAGTTCAGCCGGATACCCTGTGCATCAGGGCTGGGCGACAGCGGCAGCCTGAAGCTGTCGAGATCGTATTCGGCAAGCCGATGATCCATCACCGGCTGCCTTTTCAGCAGTTGGCGCGAAGCAGAAATCCGGAGAGTGAAATGGCCGAAAGCCAGAAACCCGAACGGCGCATGCGCCCCTGTCCAATCTGCTCGAAATTGTCGACGCCGGACGATTATCCGTTCTGCTCGGATCGCTGTGCCAAGATCGATCTGAACCGCTGGTTCTCCGAGGGGTACACCATACCCGTGGTGGAAACCGACGATATCGACGAGAGCAATTTCCCGGACGAAGACCGCTTCTGACAGGTCCAGGTGCGCCATGTGATCCGCCGGTTCGTTTGCCGGCGAAGCAGGTGCGAAGGCCTTGCCGGTATTCCAGGCAGAACTCGGCGCCTCAGTGCTCCTCTCCTGAAAATCTTCTCAAAAGTCCCTGAAAACCGCCCGCCACCGGAGTTTTCGGGAAGCCTTGCCATTTGCCTGTTCAGCCGGCTGCCACGGAACTTGGCTCGGCAGAGTTGGCGGGATTGAGCTATTTTTAGGCAGCGCTGCAAAAATATTTATCCAGCAAAATTTTTTTCAGTTTCATGCCGCCAAACACTTGCAGCTGTCATAAAACTGCACCAAGATCTTTTTATACCGGCGATCCTGACGCCCTGAATTCCGGTTTTGTCCGGTAGGGTTGATGCCTTTTGTTGAGGGGCGTACGGGGTTTTTAAGAACACCGGGAAGCCGGCGTCAGGCGTCTCGTTCCTGATACGGCATAACCAACCTATCCAAGGGCGAGGGTCCGATGAAAAAACGTTTTCTGAGCGCCGCAGTGCTGTCCGTGACCACGGCACTGTCGACGGCAGCCTATGCCGATTATTCGCTGACGATCTTGCATACCAACGACTTCCACAGCCGTATCGAGCCGATCAACAAGTACGATTCGACCTGCGGTGAAGAGGACAATGCAGAAGGCAAATGCTTCGGTGGCACGGCGCGCCTCGACACGATCATCAAGGATCGCCGCGCGGCCAGCAACAACACGATCCTCGTCGACGGTGGTGACCAGTTCCAGGGCACGCTGTTCTATACCTATTACAAGGGCAAGGCTGCCGCCGAGTTCATGAACAAACTCGGCTACGACGGAATGACCGTCGGCAACCATGAATTTGATGATGGACCTGAAGTCTTGCGCGGGTTCATGGATGCGGTGGAGTTTCCGGTCCTGATGTCCAACGCGGATGTGTCGAAGGAGCCTCAGCTTGCCGACGTGCTGAAGCCTTCGATCGTCATCGAACGCGGCGGTGAGAAGATCGGCCTGATCGGCCTGACGCCGGAAGATACCGATGAACTGGCTAGCCCCGGCGCGAATATTTCCTTCACCGATCCGGTTGCGGCCGTAACCCGCGAAGCGGAGAAACTTGCTGCCGAAGGCGTCAACAAGATCATCGTCCTCAGCCACTCCGGCTATAACGTCGACAAGGAAGTTGCTGCCAAGGCACCTGGCATCGACGTGATTGTCGGCGGCCACTCCAACACTTACCTGTCCAACACGTCGGACGATGCCGAAGGCCCGTATCCGACCATGATCGACGGTCCGGATGGAACGCCGACCGCCGTCGTTCAGGCCTACGCCTACGGCAAGTTCCTGGGCGAGCTGAACGTGACCTTTGACGACAATGGCGTCATCACGGAAGCTGCCGGTGAGCCGATCATCATCGACAACACCATCGTCGAAAATCCGGAACTTGTTTCCCGCATCAAGGAACTCGCCGAACCGCTCGACGAAATCCGCAAGCAAGTCGTTGCCCAGGCCGATGCTCCCATCGGCGCCGACCGGGAAGTCTGCCGGGCCCAGGCTTGCGAAATGGGGATCCTGGTCGCAGATGCCATGCTTGATCGCGTCAAGGGCCAGGGTGTCCAGATCGCCATCCAGAACGGCGGTGGTCTGCGTGCCTCCATCGACGCCGGTGAGATCACCAAGGGCGAAGTCCTGACGGTGCTGCCGTTCCAGAACACGCTGTCCACTTTCGAACTCAAGGGCTCCGATGTGATCGCGGCTCTTGAAAACGGTGTCAGCCAGGTGGAAGAGGGCGCGGGCCGTTTCCCGCAAGTCGCCGGTCTTAAGTATTCCTTCGACAAGACCAAACCTGCCGGGGAGCGGGTCTCCGATGTCATGGTGATGGAAGGCGACAGCTACGTCCCGCTGGATCCGGAAAAGGTCTACGGCGTGGTGTCCAACAACTACATGCGCGGTGGCGGCGACGGCTACAAGATCTTCGCGACCAACGGCATGAACGCCTATGACTTCGGACCGGACCTGGCCGATGTGGTTTCCGACTATCTTGCGGGCAAGAACGGTTACTCAGCCTATACAGACGACAGGATCACCGTAAAATAAGATCTACAGGATCGTTGATGACTGTCAGAAGCGCGCCATTCGTGGCGCGCTTCTTTCGTTTGCACGTCTGTAATTGGGGGAGATCGGGTGCGTACCGCAGGATAGAGGTGATGACTTGACTGTGGGCCAGAGAGCCTCCGACCACGTGCCTTGTTGCGACAGATGCCCGGATATATGTGACACAGTACGAAACGTTTTTGGTCAGGCTCGGGAAAGGTATTGTTTTTCAGAGGGTTAGTGGGGTCGAAAGTTTTCAACAGGTGAGGTGAGGCCGTTCGGCAAAAAACTTTGCCGGGGTGCTGGACAAGGTTTCAGGGAGCCTCTATAAGGACCGGGCTTTCAGCGAACGGGGCTCGCCCCGGACCACTTGCAAGGCACGCCCAGATAGCTCAGTTGGTAGAGCAGCGGATTGAAAATCCGCGTGTCGCTGGTTCGATTCCGGCTCTGGGCACCACTCTCCCTCCACAGTTTGTCAAGTTTTTCAAGACGTTGCATCGCTTCGGCTTGCGATCCGCAATCACGCGATTATCGTTTCGCCCGTGATTGCCCGCAGGACTTCACGTGCCACGATCCGGGCGACAGGCGTCAGAACCTGGCCTTTTCGGGTCAGGAAGGAATAGGTCTCAACCGACAAGGTGAGATCGCTTTCAAGGGCCGTGATCGTGCCCGGACTTCCGTCTGCATTTTCAGCAAAGCTTGAGGCAACCGATTGGGCGACAGCGGCAATCGCGTTGGTACGCTGCACAGTCGTAACCGTGAACAGGAACGAAGACGTCGTCAGCACCTTGGTGGGCAGTCCAAGCCCCTTGTCGCGCAATGCCTGTTCCGTCGTGGTGCGGATCGGGGCGCCAACAGGAGGAAGCACCCAGTCAAAACCCAATAGGGCTTCTGCAGGCACAGGTGCTGCGAGGCGGGTCAGCGGATGATCCGTCCGGGCGACCAGACAGGCAGGTTCACGCAGGAGAGGGCGTTCCTCAAACAGGTCCGGATCTTCATCCACCGGCACGCGGCTGAGGGAAAAGTCGAGCCGCCCGTCCTCCAGCATAGGTGCCAGATCGAGACTGGGACCGACCTCCACCGAAATGGAAATATCAGGGTAGCTGAGGCGCACGTGACGTATCGCGGGCAGGACATATTCGATTGCAGGGCCCGTCACCGACCCGATGCTGACGTGCCCGCTCTGGCCGGACTTGTGCTGTTCGATATCGCGCCCCGCATCGGCAAACTCCTGCAGGATGCGCACACAGCGTTCGGCCAGTTTGTGGCCGATGTCGGTCAACTCGATTCCGCGGCCCGATCGCACGTAAATGTCGGCTTCTGCCACGCGCTCAACCTCGGAGATCAGACGCGAAGCGGCCGGTTGCGACATGCCGAGAGCGCTTGCTGCGTCGGTGAGCCGAGTGTGTTTTGCAAGCTCCGCGAGCAATCGCAAGTGGGAGATTTTCATTCCCCGCCGCAGCAAGTCCAAGCTCATGGCCGATTTCCATTATTTCATATCAATTAAGGTATGTAATGATAATGAATAATAATTTGACCGTCATGTTACTTTTCCATTTTGTACTCCCCGGCATCAACCCGTGAATGCCTGTGACTGAATTGGGCCGGCTGGGATCCGGTCTGGGAGGACGATATGAAATTTGTTTCCAAGGCGCTTGTCGCGGTAGCGGCAGCAGCAACCCTTATGTCCGGCGTGGCGCTGACTGGCGCGGCAATGGCCCAGGACAAAGGCTCCATCGGCATCGCCATGCCGACGAAATCCTCGGCACGCTGGATCTCCGACGGCAATTCCATGGTCGAGCAGTTCACCGAAGCCGGCTATGAAGCAGACCTGCAATACGCAGAAGACGATATTCCGAACCAGCTCGCCCAGATCGAGAACATGATCACCAAGGGTGTGGACGTTCTGGTGATCGCAGCCATCGACGGCACCACGCTTTCCAACGCTCTTGAAAATGCGGCTGCATCCGGCATCAAGGTCATCGCCTACGACCGCCTGATTCGTGACAGTGGCGACGTCGACTATTACGCGACTTTCGACAACTTCAAGGTCGGTGTGCAGCAGGCAACGTCTCTCGTGAACGGCTTGAAAGAGCGGTTCGGCGACGGCCCCTACAATGTTGAACTCTTTGGCGGTTCTCCGGACGATAACAACGCCTACTTCTTCTACGACGGTGCGATGTCCGTTCTGCAGCCGCTGATCGACGATGGCACAATCGTCATTCAGTCCGGCCAGATGGGCATGGATACCGTCGGCACGCTGCGTTGGGACGGTGCAGTTGCACAGTCTCGCATGGATAACCTGTTGTCCGCTCACTACACCGACAAGCAGCTGCACGGCGCTCTCAGCCCGTATGACGGCCTGTCCATCGGCATCCTGTCTTCTCTCAAGGGTGTCGGCTACGGTTCCGGCGATCTGAAGATGCCGATCGTCACCGGTCAGGACGCCGAAGTCCCGTCCGTGAAGTCGATCCTGGCCGGCGAGCAGTACTCGACCGTTTTCAAGGATACCCGTGAACTTGCCCGCGTCACTGTCGGCATGGTTGATGCCCTGCTGGGTGGCGGCGAGCCGGAAATCAACGACACCACCACCTACGACAACGGTGTGAAGGTTGTTCCGTCCTACCTGCTGGAGCCGGTTTCTGTCGACGCCAGCAACTGGGAAGAGATCCTGATCGGCAGCGGTTACTACACTGCAGACCAGGTCAAATAAGAACGACAACACCCCGGAGCATCCTGCGTTCAACCGAGCGCACACCGGATGCTCCGCCACTTTGGACGTGATCAGCTTCAGGAAGATCGATCCCATCCGATTGATCTTCCGCTGGTCCGGCAGCACTTACCACCCATCGACACGGCAATTCCGCTCTTCCTCGCAGTCCTGGGAGAGCGGAATGGACCCGGACCCTGATTGTCCGGCTCGGTGGGCGGGTCTTTCCTCGGAATTCGGAGAACGGGGTCGATGGCACTCCTTTCCATGCAGAACATCAGCAAGACCTTTCCCGGCGTGAAGGCGCTGGACCGGGTCAATCTGGATGTCCAGAAGGGCGAAATTCACGCCGTCGTCGGCGAGAATGGCGCAGGCAAATCCACACTGATGAAGGTTCTGTCCGGCGTCTATCCGCACGGTCAATATGACGGCGAGATTGTTTTTGAAGGCGAACCGGCCCGGTTCTCCGGCATATCGGACAGTGAAAAGCAGGGCATCATCATCATTCACCAGGAACTTGCCCTGGTGCCGCAGCTTTCGATTGCCGAAAACATCTTCCTGGGCAACGAATGCGCCAGCAAGGGCGTGATCGACTGGCGGAAAACCAACCAGCGGACAGAAGAACTGCTCGCCAAGGTCGGTCTTTCGGAGGCCCCGACGACCAAGGTCGACTCCATCGGCGTCGGCAAGCAACAGCTTGTCGAAATCGCAAAGGCCCTGTCGAAGGACGTCAAGTTGTTGATCCTGGACGAACCGACGGCGGCGCTGCAGGAAAACGACAGCCGCAAGCTGCTTGATCTCATGCTGGAACTCAAGGCGCAGGGCGTCACCAGCATCATCATCTCGCACAAGCTCAACGAAGTCCGATATGTCGCGGACAGCGTTACGGTGATCCGTGACGGCATGACCGTGTCGAACCTCGACGCCAAGGCAGGCCTGAGCGAGGACGATATCGTCCGCGACATGGTCGGCCGGGACATGACACATCGGTTCCCGGAGCACAGCCGAACCCCGGGCGATGTCCTGATGGAAGTCACGGACTGGTCCGTCTGGCATCCCGAACATTCCGAACGGCGCGTGATCAAGAACGCTTCCTTCAATGTCCGGGCTGGCGAGGTCGTCGGCATTGCCGGGCTGATGGGATCGGGCCGGACCGAACTGGCCATGTCCATCTTCGGCCGGTCCTATGGCCGTAACATCAGCGGATCGGTGAAGCTCAAGGGCCAGCCGATTGATGTCAGCACCGTGGACCGGGCAATTGCAGCCGGCATCTCCTACGTCACCGAAGACCGCAAGGCCCTCGGGCTGGTTCTGGACGAGACGATCCGGTTCAACACGACGCTTGCCAACCTGAACGGCGTTTCCTCCGGGCCCATCCTCAAGCGCAACGAGGAAACCCGCGTTGCCGAGAGATACCGGGAAGCGCTGGCGATCCGCACGCCGTCGGTGTTTCAGAAAACGGTCAACCTTTCCGGAGGCAATCAGCAGAAGGTGGTGTTGGCCAAATGGCTGTTCACCGCGCCGGAAGTGCTGATCCTGGACGAGCCGACCCGCGGCATCGACGTCGGCGCCAAATATGAAATCTACACCATCATCAACGACCTCGCCGCGCAGGGCAAAGGCGTGGTCATGATCTCGTCGGAAATGCCGGAACTGCTCGGCATGTGCGACCGGGTCTACGTCATGAACGAAGGGGCTCTCGTCGGTGAACTTGCCGCCGGCGATGCGAGCCAGGAGCGCATCATGTCGCTCATTGTCAACGAGTGAGAGAAAAACCCATGGAACTGGCTGATAGCGACACCAATGCGACGCCGGTCGTGAAGACCAAGGGCATCGGCGAGTATATCTCCTCGCATTTGCGGCAATACGGACTGCTGTTCGCGCTGATTGCGGTGATGGCCTTCTTCGAGGTGGTTACCGACGGCACGCTGCTGCGTGCAGTAAACATCACCAACCTGCTGCTGCAGAACTCCTACATCATCATCATGGCGCTCGGCATGCTGATCGTCATCGTCTCGGGCAACATCGACCTGTCGGTCGGCTCGGTGATGGGCTTCATCGGGGCGCTCGCCGCGGTCATGATCGTCAACTACGGCCAATCGCCGTACATCACGATGATCGTCTGCCTGGCCATCGGCGGACTGATCGGCGCGGCCCAGGGGTATTGGGTCGCCTATTGGAAAATACCGTCCTTCATTGTGACGCTGGCAGGCATGCTTGTCTTCCGCGGCTTGTCGCTCTGGCTTCTCGAAGGTCAGTCGGTGGGGCCGTTCCCGAAGGAATTCCAGATCATTGCCACCGGGTTCGTACCAGACATGTTTCCGGCCGGCATGGGGGAAGAACTGGCGGATCTCTTCGGTGCTCGCAAGGTCAATGTTCTTGCGCTCGCAACCGGTGTCGTGGCCGCAGCCCTTGTGGTCTGGATCGGCATGCGCCAGCGGGCACAGAACAAGGCCTACGGCATCGAGGATGAGCCGACGAGCTTCTTCATCGCCCGCAACGTGATCATTGCTGCGGCACTGGTGTTCGTGATGTTCAAGCTGTCCCTGTTCCGCGGCCTGCCGAATGTGCTCATCACCATGGGCGTCCTGACGATCATCTATGCCTTCATCACCGAAACGACGACGGTTGGCCGCCGGATCTACGCACTCGGCGGCAACCAGAAGGCTGCCAAACTGTCCGGCATCAAGACCGAACGACTGACCTTTCTGGCCTTCACCAACATGGGCGTTCTGGCTGCTGCCGCGGGTCTCGTATTCGCTGCACGTCTCAACACCGCAACGCCCAAGGCCGGCTTCGCATTGGAACTGGACGTGATTGCGGCCGTCTTCATCGGCGGGGCGTCCATGTCCGGCGGGGTTGGCACCATCATTGGCGCGGTCGTCGGAGCCTTCCTCATGGGCGTGCTCAACAACGGCATGTCGATCATGGGCATCGGTATCGACTACCAGCAGATGATCAAGGGCCTCGTGCTGCTCGCAGCCGTAATTTTCGACGTCTACAACAAGAACAAGCAGGGGTAACGCTATGCTGATTTCCCAGATCCTGGATGATGCCGGCAAACGTGCCGTGGTCGTCCGCAATGGCAGCGAAGCTTCTGTCCTGAAGGGAGTTGCCTCTACCTACGAGCTGGTTCAGGAAGCCATCGCAAAGGGCCAGAGCCTGACCGAATGTATCCGAGGACATGAACTCGGCGCGGCGGTCGACCTGGAACAGCTGGCCTCTGAAGGCCGTTTGCTGCTGCCGATCGACCACCCGGACGCAGCTCATATGCATCTGACCGGCACGGGGCTGACGCACCTGGGGTCAGCAGCAACTCGTGACGCCATGCACGCCAAGGCGAAGAACGACGATGCCAACGTCACGGACAGCATGAAGATGTTCCAGCTTGGCCTTGAAGGCGGTCGTCCGCAGCCGGGCCATGTCGGCGTCCAGCCGGAATGGTTCTACAAGGGCAACGGATCCTGCGCGGTGGCGCCGGGCGGTGATCTTGTCAGTCCCGGTTTCTGCGAGGACGGCGGCGAGGAGCCGGAAATTGCCGGGGTATATGTTATTGCCGAAGACGGAACGCCGTTCCGCGTCGGCTTCGCGCTCGCCAACGAGTTCTCCGATCACGTGATGGAGCGCCAGAACTATCTGTACCTGGCACATTCCAAACTGCGTCCGGCCTCCTTTGGGCCGGAACTGATGGTCGGTCCGCTTCCGGAGAAGGTTGAAGGCACCAGCCGGATCTACCGTGACGGCGCAGTGCTTTGGGAAAAGCCATTCCTGTCGGGCGAAGGCAACATGTCCCACACGCTGGCGAACCTGGAACACCATCATTTCAAGTATGACGTTTTCCGCCAGCCGGGCGATCTGCACGTGCACATGTTCGGCACGGCAACGCTTTCCTTCGCCGATGGCATTGGCTGCCGCGAAGGGGACGAGGTCGAGATTTCCGCGCCGGGGTTCGGCGTTCCCCTGAAAAACCGCTTGGCTTTCAAGGCTGCGGAAGCTGGGGCGGCTCAAGTGAAGGTTCTTTAGATCATGGCATTCAAACCGGCGAAATGGCCGCGCAAACTGCGGTCGACCGAATGGTTCGGCGGCACCAGCCGTGACCACATCTATCACCGCAGCTGGATGAAGAACCAGGGTCTGCCGGACGACCTCTTCGATGGTCGCCCGGTTATTGGCATCTGCAACACCTGGTCCCAGCTCACGCCCTGCAACGCGCATCTGCGCGATCTGGCGGAGCGCGTCAAACACGGGATCTACGAGGCCGGCGGCTTTCCGGTGGAGTTCCCCGTGTTCTCGACCGGCGAGAGCACGTTGCGTCCAACGGCGATGATGTTCCGCAACCTTGCCAGCATGGATGTGGAAGAAGCGATCCGGGGCACGCCGCTGGATGGTGTGGTCTTGCTTGTCGGCTGCGACAAGACCACGCCCTCTTTGCTGATGGGCGCGGCTTCAGTCGATATTCCGGCAATTGTCGTCACCGGCGGTCCGATGCTGAATGGCTGGTTCCAGGGCGAACGGGTCGGCTCCGGCACGCACCTCTGGAAATTCTCCGAGGCGGTGAAGGCTGGGGAAATGACCCAGGAGGAGTTTCTGGAGGCCGAGGCCGCCATGAGCCGGTCCCCAGGCAGCTGCAACACCATGGGCACGGCATCCACCATGGCCTCTATGGCAGAGGCGCTCGGCATGGCACTGTCCGGCAATGCGGCGATCCCGGCTGTCGACAGCCGCCGCCGGGTGATCGCGCATCTCTCCGGCCGGCGGATCGTGCAGATGGTGAAGGACGATCTGAAACCGTCCGACATCCTGACCCGCGAAGCGTTTGAGAACGCCATCCGCACCAATGGCGCCATCGGCGGGTCGACGAATGCGGTCATCCATCTGCTGGCCATCGCCGGCCGTGTCGGCATAGACCTCTCGCTCGATGATTGGGACAAGGCAGGTCGGGACATCCCGACCATCGTTAACCTGATGCCGTCCGGCAAATACCTGATGGAAGAGTTCTTCTATGCGGGTGGTCTGCCGGTGGTGATCAAGCGCCTCGGTGAGGCGGGCATGCTCAACAAGGATGCCATCACCGTTTCCGGCGAGACCATGTGGGACCAGGTCAAGGATGTGAAGAACTGGAACGAGGATGTCATCCTGCCGGCGGAAAAGGCGCTGACCAGCCAGGGTGGTATCGCGGTTCTGAAGGGCAACCTTGCCCCCAATGGCGCTGTCCTGAAACCGTCTGCCGCGTCGCCGCATCTGATGCAGCACAAGGGCAGGGCAGTGGTCTTTGAGGATATCGACGACTACAAGGCCAAGATCAACGACGACGCCCTCGACATCGACGAGACCTGCGTCATGGTGCTGAAGAATTGCGGCCCCAAGGGGTACCCGGGCATGTCGGAAGTCGGCAACATGGGCTTGCCGCCTAAGGTGCTGAAGAAAGGCATTACCGACATGGTCCGCATTTCGGATGCGCGCATGTCCGGCACGGCTTATGGCACCGTTGTCCTGCATACCTCTCCGGAGGCGGCTGCCGGTGGACCGCTGGCTGTGGTGAAAGACGGCGACATGATCGAACTGGATGTTGCGAACCGGACAATCCATCTCGACATTTCCGAACAGGAATTGTCCGCACGGCTTGCAGCATGGAAGCCGTCGCACCATGTTCCGGACAGCGGCTACGCCCGCCTGTTCCATGACCACGTTCAGGGTGCCGACACCGGCGCCGATTTCGACTTCCTGAAAGGCTGCCGCGGTTCCGCCGTGCCAAAGGATTCACATTGATGGCAGAAAAACTGGCGCTGGTGGGCATCGGCAAGATTGCCCGCGATCAGCACATTCCGGCAATCGCCGGTAATCCGGACTGGCAGCTGGAGGCGGCGGTCAGCCGTCACGCCGGCGTCGACGGGATCGATCATTTCCAGACGATCGACGAGCTTCTGGAAAAGCGGCCGGACATCACCACGGTCTCGCTCGCCATTCCACCGCAACCTCGGTTCGAGTATGCGGCCAAGGCCTTGAAGGCTGGCAAGCATGTGATGCTGGAAAAGCCGCCGGGTCAGAGCCTTGCCGAATGCTATGCGCTGGAGGCACTTGCAAGGGAACACGGGGTGACGTTGTTCGCCACCTGGCACTCCCGCTATGCCGATAGCGTACCGGCGCTGAAGGCATTCCTTGCCGAACGCACGTTGAAACGGCTCAAGATCACCTGGAAGGAAGACGTTCGCCGTTGGCATCCCGGCCAGGAATGGATCTGGGAGCCGGGTGGCATGGGGGTCTTCGACCCAGGTATCAATGCGCTCTCGATCCTGACCGAGGTTCTTCCTTATCCGGTTCACCTCACCGGTGCGACGCTCGAGTTTCCGGAGAACCGGGCAACGCCGATTGCCGCCGGGCTGAACTTCGCAGATCCGGTTGGCGCAGAAATGTCCGCCGATTTCGACTGGCGTCAGGAAGGGCCTCAGACATGGGACATCGACGTTGAAACCGACCGAGGCGCCGCAAAGCTGTCACTTGGCGGTGAGAAGCTGGAAATCGACGGTGAGCCCGTTATACAGGGGGCGAACCATGAATATGCCAACCTCTACGTCCGTATGGCGGATCTGGTGAAATCGGGCACGAGCGACGTCGATCTCTCGCCGATGATCCATGTGTGCGACGCCTTTTCTCTTGGGCGGCGCGTCATCACTGATCCGTTCGAATTTTGATCCATCTTCAAAACCAGAAGGTTTGACATGACTTTTATGCCTCACGGAAAGCAGCTTGTTGCAGGGCAATGGGTTGCTGGCGATGCAACATTTACCTCCGAACCGGCGCATGGTGCGTCTCACGCTTTTTCCGTCGGTACTGCCGACCAGGTGGACGCGGCCTGCCGCGCAGCGGAAGAAGCCTTCTGGAGCTATGGCTATTCCAGCAGTGAAGAGCGGGCGAAATTCCTCAATGCCATTGCAGACGAGATTGAAGCCCGTGCGGACGCCATCACCGAGATCGGCACGTCCGAAACCGGTTTGCCGGAAGCGCGTCTTCAGGGCGAGCGTGGTCGCACCACCGGCCAGTTGCGCCTGTTTGCCTCGCATATTCTGAAAGGCGATTATCTCGACAAGCGTCACGACGAAGCCCTGCCGGACCGCCAGCCTCTGCCGCGCCCGGACCTGAAGCTGGTCCAGCGCCCGATCGGGCCGGTCGCGGTCTTTGGTGCTTCCAACTTCCCGCTGGCATTCTCGACCGCCGGCGGTGATACGGCATCGGCTCTGGCTGCCGGCTGCCCCGTGGTCGTCCGTGGCCACCCGGCCCATCCGGGCACCGGTGAGATTGTTGCCGAGGCGATCGCCGCAGCCATCAAGTCCTGCGGCCTGCATCCGGGGGTCTTCTCCTTCATCCAGGGCAATGGTTTCGAGGTTGGCCAGGCGCTAGTTCAGCACCCGCTGATCACCGCCGTTGGTTTCACTGGCTCCCTGCGTGGCGGCCGTGCCCTGTTCGACATGTGCGCACAGCGCCCGGTGCCGATCCCGTTCTTTGGTGAACTTGGTTCGGTCAACCCGATGTTCCTGCTGCCGGCGGCGCTCTCCGCTCGCGGCGAGGCAATTGCAAAGGGCTGGGCTGGATCGCTGACAATGGGCGCTGGCCAGTTCTGCACCAACCCGGGTGTTATCCTGGTGCTCGAAGGTCCGGATGCGGACGCCTTCGTTGCGACAGCAACAGAAGCCCTCGGCGGCATTGGCAAGCAGACCATGCTGACAGACGGAATCGCGGCCGCCTACCGGTCCGGTTCCAAGCGGGTTGCCGCTTCCAGCGGTGTCCGCGAATTGATCGGCACGTCCTGCGAGACCCGTGAAGCCGCGCCTTACGTCTTCGAGACCACCGGCGACAACTGGCTGGCCAACGAGGAACTGGGCGAGGAAGTCTTCGGCCCGCTCGGCATCGTGGTCCGCGTGAAGGATGAAGCACAGCTTCTGGAAATCGCCAAGGGCCTGGAAGGCCAGCTCACCTGCACGTTGCAGATGGATGCAGGCGACAAGGACCTTGCCCGCAAGCTGATGCCGGTGCTGGAGCGCAAGGCAGGCCGCGTGCTTGCCAATGGCTTCCCGACCGGTGTGGAAGTTGCCGACAGCATGGTTCACGGCGGGCCTTACCCGGCATCGACCAACTTCGGCGCCACCTCCGTCGGCACGATGGCTATCCGGCGCTTCCTGCGCCCGGTCTGCTACCAGAACCTGCCGGACGACCTGCTGCCGGCCAGCTGAGCCGGGTGGGCGATCAAATGACGACCTCATCCTGAGGAGGACCTTCAGGTCCGTCTCGAAGGATGGGCACCTTGCTCTGAACAAGTGGCCCATCCTTCGAGACGCGCACAAGTGCGCTCCTCAGGATGAGGCGTTTTTTCAAGTTTGAAGCCTCAGATATTCAGTTCGATCTTCCGGCCGGCCAGGATGACGGCGACCATGGCGTCATGGGCTCCCTTCGCGTCTCCGGCCTTGATGGCCGTGACGATGGCGCGGTGACGCTCGACGAACTCGTAGGTTTCCTGGTCGTTGCGCTCGTTGGCCTCGGCAATGAAGAGGGAATACAGCGCGGCCTGAACGAGATCTCCAAGTGACTGCAGGAAGCGATTGCCGGAGAGCTTCAGGATCATCTTGTGAAACTCCAGATCGGCCACGGCCACGGCAGCCCTGTCCTTGCCGGTGGCAAGGTTGTCGCAGAGTTTGGACAGGGTCACGCATTCCGCATCGGTTGCGCGCTTGGCGGCGCTGCCTGCCGCCGCCGGTTCGAAGATCAGGCGGATCTCGAACAGGTCTTCCAGAAACGGACGCTGGTTGTTGAGCGCGGCGTGCCAGCGCAGGACGTCCGGATCGAACATGTTCCATTCGGATGCGGGCCGGACATGGGTTCCAACCTTGGCTTTCGACTGGATCAGGCCTTTTGCGATCAGCGTCTTCTTCGCTTCCCGCACCACCGTGCGCGAGACGTCGAACATTTCCGAAATGTCCGGGTCCAGGGGGATCATCGTTTCCGGCGGATACTCACCTGCAACGATGGCTCTTCCCAGTTGCTCGACAACCTGATCGGTATGGTTTCCGATCTGGCTTCCCAACCCGCCGGTGGCGACGAAGGTCATGATTGCGCGGCGAACTCTGTCGCTGGTTTTCTGCGCAGTGTCGTTGCCCAAGTGAGTCCCTTCTGAAGCAAGATGAAGCCGAAGAGCAAACCGCCGATCACGATCTTTGTCCACCAGCTCGAAAGCGTTCCGTCGAACACGATAAAGGTTTGTATCAACCCCATGATCAAAATGCCAAAGAATGTGCCTGCGACAAAACCAGTGCCGCCGGTAAGCAATGTGCCGCCGATCACCACCGCCGCGATGGCGTCGAGTTCGACCCCTACCGTCGCCAGTGAATAGCCGGCGGACGTGTAGAGAGAGAAGATGATCCCGGCAAGTCCGGCAAGGCCGCCTGACGTTGCGTAGATGCCGATGGTGGTCCTTGCCAGGGGAACGCCCATCAGCCGGGCCGTCGACAGCCCGCCGCCAAGTGCATAGACATTCTGGCCGAAGCGGGTGCGGTGGGCGACGATGATGCCGACGAGGAAGGTCAGCAGCATGATCATGCCGGTGAGCCGGAAACGTCCGCCGCCCGGAGCCTTCCAGTAAAGCGACTGCAGTGTGTCATAGAACTCGTGGGTGATCGGCACGCTGTCGGTCGACAGCACATAGGCCGCGCCGCGGGCCAGAAACATGCCTGCCAGCGTGACGATGAAGGGCGGCATCTCCAGATAGTGGATCATCGCCCCCATCGCCGCACCGAAGGAAATGGTGATCGCCAGTACCAGGACAAAGGCGACCAGCGGATGGATCGAGGTATCCCTCAGGATCACAGCCAGAAAGACGCCGGTAAAGGCGATCACCGAGCCGACCGAAAGATCGATGCCCCCCGAAAGGATCACGAAGGTCATGCCGACGGCGGCTATTCCAAGAAAGGCGTTGTCTGTCAGAAGGTTCGCGACGACCCGTGTCGACAGCATCGCCGGGTATTGCGACGCGCACAGCGTATAGGCCAGCACGAAAGTCGCGATGGTGATCAGAAGCGGCAGATGAGTGGAGCGGATCATTGCGGGCTTTCTTTCGCTTCCTTGATGGGGTCGGACGGCTGGGGCTCCGCAGAAGCCCGCAAGATGTAGAGCGCGTGTTTCACGGTCGGAGACTGGATAACCAGGATCGCGATGATGATCAGTGCCTTGATGACCAGGTTGAATTCAGGCGGCATGCCGGACAGAAGGATCACCGAATTGACCGACTGGATGATCAGGGCTCCGAGCAGCGACGCCATGATCGAGAAACGCCCGCCAAGCAGCGAGTTGCCACCAATCACCACCGCCAGGATGGCATCAAGTTCCAGCCAGAGACCGGCATTGTTGGCATCTGCCCCCTTGATATCCGCCGCGACGATAACGCCGGCCAGTGCCGCGCAGACACCGGAAATCAGATAGACAGAGATGATCAGCACGCGGCTGTTGATGCCCGCAAGGCGCGAAGAGCTCTCGTTGATGCCGATTGCCTCGATCAGCATGCCAAGCGCTGTCTTGCGGGCCACTGCCGCAACCGCGAGCCCGAGCCCGATCCAGATCAGGATCGGGGTCGGAATGCCCAGGATCGTGCCGGCGCCCAGGTGGATGAGCCCAGGATCCAGGAAGGTCAGGATTGTTCCTTCCGTCACCAGCTGCGCAATGCCCCGGCCGGCCACCATCAGCACAAGCGTTGCGACGATCGGCTGAATGCGCAGGACAGCAACCAGAACGCCGTTCCACAGGCCGCAGATCGCACCGACGGCAAGCGCACCGGTAAGGGCGACGTGCCAGCCGTGTCCATCCACGGCAAGGGAAGCGGCAACCGCACCGGCAATTGCCATGACGGCGCCAACCGACAGATCGATGCCTCTGGTCGCGATGACCAGTGTCATGCCGATACACAGAAGGGCGGTCGGCGCGCCACGATTGAGCACGTCAATCAGATTGCCGAAGAGGCGCCCGTTCTGGAATTCTATCCGGAAGAAATCCGGAAATACCATGAAGTTCAACATCAGAACGGCAGCGAGGATGATCAGCTGCGGGGTGATCCGCCGGAGGGTGTTGTGAACATGTGCGGTCATCAAACGGCCTCCGCCATGGGTTCGTCGGCAATGGCCGCGACAATGTTGGAAGTCGTGATGTCATCACCGGCAAGTTCGCATACCTGACGCCGGTCACGCAGCACGATCACCCGGGTGGAATAGGCGACGAGTTCTTCCAGCTCGGACGAGGCCACAAGAAGCGCCATGCCGTCTTCGCGCAGTTTCTCGATAAGGGCGATGATTTCCGCGTGGGCGCCGACATCAATGCCGCGTGTCGGTTCATCCAGGATGAGGAAGGCCGGATTGGTCGCCAGCCATCTTGCCAGCAGTGCCTTCTGCTGATTACCGCCAGAAAGCAGGCGGATCGGCATGTCCAGGCTGGCGAGGCGAATGTCGAGGGCCTTCACATAGGCTTCCGCCAGTTCATTGACCTTTGCTTTCGGGAGTGGCCGGAACCAGCCCTGTCGGGCCTGCAGAGCCAGAATGATATTCTCCCGCACGGAAAGATCGCCGACGATACCGTCGCTCTTCCGGTCTTCCGGACAGAGCGCAAACCGGTGCGCGACGGCCTCACGCGGGTTCTTGATGGTGACTTTCTTGCCTTCCAGCAGCGCTTCGCCCTGGTCAGCCTGCACGGCGCCAAAGATGATTTCGGCAGTTTCCGTACGTCCGGACCCCAGAAGCCCGGCAAGTCCGACGACTTCGCCCTTGCGCACGGTCAGGTCAAACGGCGTGATCATGCCGCGTTTGCCGAAGTTCGTCAGCTCTATCAATGTGTCACCGGTTGCCGACGGGGCGCGGTCGTGAATGCGATCTTCCAGCTGCCGGCCGAGCATCAGCGTCACGATCTCGGTCTGGGTTGCATCTGCAAGCAGACGGGTGCCAACCACACGGCCGTTTCTCAGCACCGTTGCCCGGTCGGAGATCTCGAACACCTGGTCGAGGAAATGCGTGATGAAGACGATGGCAAGGCCACGCGCCTTCAGTTTTTCAATGACGGAAAAAACAAGGTCGACCTCATCCCGGTCGAGGCTGGCCGTCGGTTCGTCAAGGATCAGAACCTTGCCGGAAAGCTCGACGGCACGGGCAATCGCGACCACCTGTTGTACGGCGACGGAATAGGCCGACAGCGGTTCGGCCGGATTGACGGAAAGGCCGAATTCGGCAAGCAGATCCCGCGCCATCTTCATCATCTTGCGCTGGGAAATGAACCCGTGCCACATCGGCTGGCGGCCGAGAAAAAGGTTCTCCGCAACAGTCAGGTTCGGCAGCAGGTTCACTTCCTGGTAGACGGTGCCGATACCCAGTTTCTGGCTGTCCTGAGTGCTGTTGGGCGAGATTTCCTGACTGTTCAGGAGGATGGTGCCGGCATCGCGCCGATAGGCACCGGTCAGGCATTTGATCAGGGTGGATTTTCCGGCCCCGTTTTCGCCGAGCAGCGCATGCACTTCACCCGGATAAAGGGTCAGGTCCACTGCATCCAGCGCTATGGCCCCCGGAAAGAATTTGGATATGCCCCGGCATTCGAGCACAGGGTCGGTTACGCTCGCCATGTATCGGCTTCCCCCGAAGTCGGACTTCCTGAACCTTGAGATGCCGGGCGGCAGGCCGCCCGGCATCGGGATCGTTCTTAGTATCCCAGGTCTTTCTTCATCTCGTAGATGGCCATGTTATCATCTTTGAGCGTGTAGAGTTTGGACTCGGTCTGGATCCACTTCGGCGGCATCGTGCCATCTGCAAGGAAGGCTTCAAGCGCGTCCAACGCCGGGCCTGCCATGTTCGGGGTCAGTTCGATCGTGGCATTGGCTTCGCCGTTTGCCATCGCCAGGTGGATGTCCGGAACACTGTCGATCGAGACGATCTTGATGTCTTCACCCGGCTTCAGGCCGGCTTCCTTGATCGCCTGGATGGCGCCGACGGCCATGTCGTCGTTGTGGGCATAAAGGGCACAGATGTTGGCGCCGCCAACGGCCTTCAGGAAGCTTTCCATGACGACCTTGCCCTGGCTGCGGGTGAAGTCGCCAGTCTGACTACGGACAATGTTCAGATTGTCATGGCCGGAAATCGCCTGCTCGAAGCCCTTCTTGCGGTCGATGGCGGGGCTGGAACCGGTTGTTCCCTGAAGTTCGACGATGTCGCACTTCTCGCCGGCAGTTTCATCAACCAGCCACTGGCCAGCGACGCTGCCTTCATGAACCAGATCCGACGTGACGGCGGTCATGTAAAGATCTTCCGGTGCGTCGACAGTCCGGTCAAGCAGCACGACCGGGATCTCGGCATCCTTGGCTTCTTCCAGGACTTCGTCCCAACCGGTGGCAACCACAGGAGCGAGCAGGATTGCATCGACACCCTGTGCGATGAAAGACCGGATCGCCTTGATTTGGTTTTCCTGCTTCTGCTGGGCATCGGCAAATTTCAGATCAATGCCGCGCTTTTCAGCTTCCTGCTTGGTGACAGTTGTTTCAGCTGCACGCCAACCGGATTCAGATCCGATCTGCGAAAAACCGATGGTCAGATCGGCAGCCATGGCGGTCATCGGGACAAACGACATTGCCCCGGCAATAAGCATTGCCTTGAGTTTCATAGGGTCTCCTCCACAAGGTATATTCTCCTCACAAAAATCATTAAGTAATACTTTATTACTTTTGTAAAGCGAGTAGCGTTGTGCGGTGCGAACGGGATGGGTAAGTATCTGTAATAATGAAAAAATAACGATCTGGATTGCCTCTTTCCTTCATCGTTTCCGGGCCTGATCCGGCAATCCACGCCAATGCGGGGCCATTTCCAGGAGGTGTGACAGAGGTCAGGAAGGGGCATGGAAACCACGGTTGAGCCATGGCGCGACGAGGAAGGGGGGAGGCCCGCCATTCGCCCTCCCGGTCCAAGTCAAGATCCAGGGTACAGCACACTCCACCGTGTGGAATTGCCAAGAGCGGCAAGGATGTCGTTTCGTGGCCCTGCTTTCTCGAGGGAGAGTGCCCTGAAAACGACAAAAGCCCGGGCGGCAGAGCCCGGGCTTCGTGAAGTGCGACGATAGGCAAGACTATCCGTCCAGCTTCACCCAGGCAGCGTTTTTCGCCGAAGAGCGGACGCAGGCGTCGACAAAGCGCACGCCGGCAAGTCCGTCCGTGATTCCCGGAACCAGAGAGCTGGCGTCCTTGCCGGACTGGTGGGCACGGATGGCATCGGCAGCGTCCTTGTAGAGGTTGGCGAAGCCTTCCAGATAGCCTTCCGGATGTCCTGGCGGCACACGTGTGGCCGAGGCGATGCTGTCGAGCATGCCGGCACCGCCCCGGGTCAGCAGTTGCTTCGGCTTTCCGAAAGGCGTGTAGTGGAGATAGTTCGGGTCTTCCTGGTGCCACTCGAGCCCGGCCTTGTCGCCATAGATCCGGATCTTGAGATTGTTCTCGTTGCCCGGTGCTACCTGCGAACACCACAGCATGCCGCGCGCGCCACTGGCGTAGCGCAGCATCACGTGGCCGTTGTCATCCACCTGACGGCCCGGAACGAAGGACTGCAGGTCGGCTGCAAGGCTTTCCGCCGACTGGCCTGTGATGAAGCAGGCAAGATTATAGGCATGAGTGCCGATATCGCCCGTGGAGCCGCCAAGGCCCGTGCGTGCCGGGTCGGTACGCCAATCAGCCTGCTTGTTGTGCTGTTCCACCGTCAGCCAGTCCTGGGGATACTCCACCTGAACGACGCGGATCGTGCCGAGGTCGCCACTGGCCACCATCTCGCGTGCCTGCCGAACCATTGGATAACCGGTGTAGTTGTGCGTCAGGAAGAAGAGAGCATCGGAGCTTTCCGCAGCCTTCACGAATTTCTTGGCATCGGCCAGGGTCGAAGTCAGAGGCTTGTCGCAGATGACATGGATCCCGCGTTTCAGGAATTCCTTCGCCGCCGGATAGTGCATGTGGTTCGGCGTGACGATGGCAACGGCTTCTATGCCGTCTTTCAGCCGGGCTTCACGCTTGGCCATTTCCTCGAAGGAGCCATAGATGCGATCTTCCTTGAGGCCGAGCGCGCGGCCAGACTCAAGCGCTTTCTCCGGGGTGGAAGACAGGGCGCCCGCCACCAGGTCGTAGGCGCCGTCGATGCGCGCGGCAATTCGGTGAACGGCGCCGATAAAGGCATCCTTGCCGCCGCCGACCATGCCGAGCCGGATCGGGCGCGTCTGCACGGTGTCTTTTCCTTCGATGGCCATATCGCTCCTCCTGAAACTGTTTCTGTTCTATCGTGCCGCGCGCTGTAATCGATTACACGCGTTGTTTACATACATAGAAACCTCATGCTGAGGAAGCGCGGATGCGCTTTTTCGAGGGAGGGGCCACTTGTTTTCAAGATTGCAGCCCATCCTTCGAAACGGACCGGGCGGTCCTCCTCATGACGAGAGTGAGAGGTGGCGAGCGTCGTCGCCGACCCGTCCAATTGTTGCCTCGTCGAAGTCAAAACTCTAGTTGATCCCGAGCATTTTCCGGTTGGCTGCCTCGTCACTGCCGCCGTCGGCGAAATCGTCAAAGGCCTTTTCGGTCACGCGGATGATGTGAGCCTTCACGAAGTCTGCGCCTTCCCGGGCCCCGTCTTCAGGGTGCTTCAGGCAGCATTCCCACTCAACCACGGCCCAGCCATCGAAATCATTCGCGGCCATCTTGGAAAAGACGGCTCCGAAATCGACCTGGCCGTCGCCAAGGGAGCGGAAGCGTCCGGCGCGGTCGACCCACGACTGGTAGCCGCCATAAACACCCTGACGTCCGGTCGGGTTGAACTCGGCATCCTTGACGTGGAACATGCCGATCCGGTCCTTGTAGATGTCGATATTGTCCAGATAATCAAGGCACTGCAGCACATAGTGGGACGGATCGTAGAGCATCTTGCAGCGGTCGTGACCGTTGACGCGCTCCAGGAACATCTCGAAGGTGATGCCGTCATGCAGGTCCTCACCCGGGTGAATTTCGTAACAGACATCAACCCCCATTTCCTCGGCATAGTCGAGGATCGGACGCCAGCGTCTGGCAAGTTCGTCAAATGCGGTTTCGATCAGTCCGGCAGGACGCTGCGGCCACGGATAGACATAGGGCCAGGCAAGCGCGCCGGAAAAGGTGGCGTGCGCTGAAATGCCGAGATTGCGGCTTGCGGCTAGGGCCAGTTTGACCTGGTCGACCGCCCAGGCCTGACGGGCGGCAGGATTGCCATGGACATGCGGCGCGGCAAAGCCGTCGAAAGCCGTGTCATAGGCCGGGTGCACGGCAACGAGCTGGCCCTGCAAGTGGGTTGAAAGCTCGGTGATCTCGACACCGTTCTCGCGCGCTGTCCCAATGAATTCGTCGCAATAGGTCTTGGAACTGGCTGCTTTTTCAAGGTCGATCAGCCTGCTGTCCCAACTGGGTACCTGAACGCCAAGATAGCCGCAATCCGCGGCCCATTTCGTGATCGACGCCCAGGAATTGAACGGCGCTTCGTCCCCCGCAAACTGGGCGAGAAACAACGCCGGACCCTTTATGGTTTTCATGACATTCTCCAGAAATAGGGGAAGGTGAGATGAGGTGGAAAGGGCCGGGGTCCCATCGCGAAAGACCCCGGCCTGCTACGTCCCGAAGCCTTAGAAGGGCGAATCCGGGAAGTAGTAGTTTTCAGCATTTTCCGGCGTGATCAGCGTTGCACCGAGAATGTAGCGGCCGGCAACCGGACCATTGGACTTGAAGGCGGCAACCGTCTGGTCCATGGCGGTGGCGATCATCGCCGGCGGATAGAGAACGTCGACCGGAATAAGGGTATCGCCATCCATGATTGCCTTGATGGTTTCCTTCATGCCGGCACCGCCAACGACGAACATGCCGTCGCCGTCACGGCCAGCCTGTTTCAGGGCGGCAACCACGCCAATGGCGATGTCGTCGTCCTGGGCCCAGACCGCGTCGATGTCCGGGAAGCGGGACAGGAAGTCCTGCATCACTTCAAAGCCGTCGTCGCGGTTCCAGTTGGCGTGCTTGTGGTCGAGCACGTTGATGCCGGAGCCTTCGATCTCGGCCATGAACGCGTCGAAGCGCTCATTGTCGATGACCGTCGGAATACCGCGCAGGATGACGATGTTGTCGCCGTCCTTCAGGCGGGTCTTCATGTACTGGGCGGAAACACGGCCCAGTTCCGGGTTGTTGCCGGCCACATAAAGGTCTTCGATGCCCGGCTGGCTGAGGCCGCGGTCGACGACCGTGATCCATGCACCGGATTTCTTGACGTTCAGCACCGGGTCGGTCAGCGGTTCGGATTCGAACGGCAGAACTACCAGGGCTTTGATCTGGTGAACGGAGACCAGGTCTTCCAGGGCACTTGCCTGTGCTTCCGGATCCGGCGAGTTCACCAGGATGAGATCGACGTCCGGATAAAGCGCCTCAAGCCGCTTTTCCGCTTGTTCCGCGTGCCAGTTCATGCCGGCTGCCCAGGCATGGGTCGGGGTCGGATAGCTGACGCCGATCTTGATTTTTTCCTGTGCAACCGCAGCGCCCGCAAAGGCCAGCGCACCGGTTACCGCGATCACTCCCAAAGCTTTCTTCATGAGCATTGCTTCCTCCTTCAATGCTGCCATCTGGACGCACTTCTCCCGTCCGGTGCGATCCGGTATTTGAATTGGGGACGGGTCCCGGTTCGGTTGAAATCAGGTCAGGGGCTTACTTGCTCTTGCGGAGCTTCCAGTCACTGCGCTGAAGAAACACTGCGACGATGATGATCAGGCCCTGCATGGTTCCATTCAGGTAATTCGAGATCACATCGGTGAAGTTCAAAATGTTGCCGATGGTGGTGAGAATGAGCGCACCAAGGATGGTGCCGCCGATCCGGCCATACCCACCCTTAAGCACCGTACCGCCGATGATGACCGCGGCGATCGCCTCAAGTTCCCACAACACGCCGGTGGACGCGGACGCCGAGCCGAGGCGGGGCACGTAAATGATGGTGGCAAAGGAAACGCACAGGCCCTGGATGACATAGGTAAGCGTCTTCACACGGTCCACGTTGATCGCCGAGTATCTGGCGACAGCCTCGTTCGAACCGATGGCCGTGCAATAGCGGCCGAACGCGGTACGGTTCAGCAACAGCCAGCCGCAGATGGCAACCGCGATGAACACCCAGACAGGGAAGGGCAGGCCCAGAAACGTGTCGTAATAGACGGGCCGGTAGGTTCCGCGAATATCGAAGTTGAGCGACAGGGTGCCGCCATCTGCAAAGTAGGTCACCAGCGAGCGATAGATGCCCATGGTGCCGAGCGTCACGATGAAGGCTTCGATCTTGCCCTTGGTGGTCAGGGCACCGTTCACCCAGCCGGCCCCGATGCCCAGCACGATGGCAAGGCCGCAGCCGAGCAGAACTGTCGGAACGCCGCTGCCCATGGTTTCGACAGCGTTGTTCATGATGATGATCATGACACCGGAAATGGCTGCCGCCATGGACCCCACAGACAGATCGATGCCTCCGGCGGTGATGACGAAGGTCGCCCCGACAGCAATGATGCCGATAAAGGCAGAGCGGGTCAGAAGGTTGGTCAGATTGCCTTCGCTGACGAAGGCAGGGTTCAGCAGAAAGCCGATGATGCAAAGGATCAGAAGGGCAACTGCGGGGCCAATCGTCTTGAAGTCTATGGAAGACCTCTTGGCCGGCTTGGCCGCTGTATCGTCAGACGCGGTCATCATGGTCAATGGAGTTCCTCCCGTTTCAGCCCGGCGGCGTAGCGCATGATTTCGTTTTCGTTGATGTGATCGCCGGTCAGAACGCCGGTGATATGGCCTTCGCGCATCACCACCACCCGATGGCAAATACCGATGATTTCCGGCATTTCCGAAGAGATGACCACGACCGAAACGCCTTCGGCGGCAAGGGCTGCGATGAAGTGGTAGATCTGTTGTTTCGTGCCGACATCGATACCCCGGGTCGGCTCATCGATGATGACGATCTTCGGATCGCATTCCATGATCTTGGCGAGCAGCAGCTTCTGCTGGTTGCCGCCCGACAGCTTGCCGACCGTGATTTCCTTGTCGCGGGCCCGAACATCGAAGCGGCGGATGGCACGGTTGAGCGCGTCTTCTTCCGCCTTGCTGTCGAGACCGAAATTGCGGACGAATTTCGGCAGGGCGAACAGGGTCAGGTTTGGCCGCATCTTCTTGTCGAGAAGCAGTCCTTTTTCTTTCCGGTCCTTGGTGAGATAGGCCAAACCAAGGTCCCGTGCCTGCGCGACGGTCATGGGGCCGGTGTCGCGTCCAAAAAGCCTGATGGTTCCTGCTTCAAACGGGGCAAGGCCGCAAATCGTCTCGAAGACTGCGGTCCTGCCGGAGCCGATCAGACCCGAAAAGCCCAATATCTCGCCCTTGCGCAGGCTGAAGCTGACGTTGTCGACGGACGGCGCACGCAGGTTCTGGACTTCCAGAACGAGCTCTGCATCGACGTCTGCCTCATGCATGGGCGGGTAGAGGTCGGAAAGCTCCCGGCCAACCATCATCTGGGCCATCATGTCCGGCGTCAGATCGCTGGAGGCACGCGTGTCGATCCACTGACCGTCACGCAGGATGGTGACGCGGTCGGCAATCTCCTTCACCTCGTTGAGCTTGTGCGAAACGAACACGATGCCGACGCCGCTTTCTTTCAGCTTTTCCACCTGACGGAAGAAAACCTGGGTTTCCTCCTCGGTCAGAACGGCGGTTGGTTCGTCCATGATCAGGATGCGGGCGTTCCGGCTGACGGCCTTGACGATCTCGACCATCTGCTTCTGGGCGATGGTAAGGTCGGAAATGCGATCGGTCGGGGAAATGTCGAGGCCGATCTCGTCCAGATACTTCCGGACGGTTGCCTGCATGGCCGCCTTGTCCAGAAAACCGTTGGATTTGATCTCGCGGCCGAGGAACACGTTTTCCTCTACCGTCATCTGTTCGGCGAGGTTGAGCTCCTGGTGGATCAGCACGACGCCGAGTTTCTCTGCGCCACCGTTCGCGGGCAGGTCGGTCTGCTTGCCGTCGAGACGGATCTGGCCGGAGGTCGGATCATGAAACCCGGAGAGGATTTTCATCAGCGTCGACTTGCCGGCACCGTTCTCGCCGATCAGGGCATGAACCTCGCCAGGGCGGACGTCCATGCTGACACTGAACAGCACGGGAACCGGCCCAAAGGATTTGCTGATGTTCACGGCCTCGATGACCGCTGCCGGAGCAGTGGTGTCCACGCTCATTCTTGTTCCTCCCAAGGCGCCAAAGCCCTCTTCCTCAATGGCACCGTGCGTTTGATGTAAACGTTTTCATGGATCGTGTAAACCTTTACATTGGCCTCTGTAAACCTTTTCATTATGTGCAATGCGTTCTATACAGCGTAGATGGCGTTGCGATTCATGGACTTACCACGAGGCCGCACCGCAGCATGTCTGGAAATAGAAAATGAGCGAACCGGGCGAGCGGCCGGCGACCATTGAAGACGTTGCGAAACTGGCGGGCGTATCCATCGCGACCGTCAGCAGGGCCTTGCGCTCGCCGGAGAAGGTTGCCGAGAGCACGCGCAAGAAGGTTACGGCCGCCATTGCCCGAACCGGCTACACCGCCAATGCCATGGCGCAGAACCTGCGCATGCAGCGCTCGCAGATGGTGCTGGTGCTGGCGTCTTCCATTGCTGATCCAAACTTTGCCGGCATTCTGACAGGGCTGGAAAAAGCGGCAAACGACCGTGGTTATGGTGTCCTCATCGGCAACACCGAAGGTACCAGCGGACTGGAGCAGAACTACCTGCGTTTCCTGTCGACGGGCATGGCCGACGGGCTTGTCTTGCTGACAGGGCATATTCCGGTTGCCGGACAGCCACAAACACCGCTCACCAACCTGCCGCCGATCGTTGCGACCGAGCGTCCGGTCTCGAACCCCGAAATCAGTTACGTCGGCGTGGATGATGTCGCGGCCTCCAAGGTGGCGACCGAATATCTGATCTCCTTGGGGCACCGGCGGATCACCTATATTTCCGGCGGGCCCGCCGACATCCGCAGTGATCTTCGCCATTCCGGATATCTGCAGGGGTTGAAAGAATCACCCGAGGCACTGCGCGACTGGCGCGTGGAGGGCGACGGCTCCAGCGAGAGCGGGCGTGCCGCCGTCGAACGGCTGTTCATCAAGGACGACCTGCCGACCGCTTTCTTCTGTTTCAACGACAACACCGCGATCGGGGTCATCTCGGCACTTCAACTGCGTGGCTACCGAGTCCCAGAAGATTTCTCCGTGCTTGGTTTCGACGACATTCCCTTTGCCAACAATTTCACGCCCGGATTGACGACAATTCGCCAACCCCGGCAACATATCGGCGAAAAGGCCATGACAATCCTGCTTGATCGCCTTGCGAACCGGTCCCTGGAAACGCGCACTCATCTGCTCCACGGGGATCTCATCGTGCGCGAGAGCTGTGGTGGCATTTCGCGCAAGCTGAAGTGACGTGCTGCGGGCGTGATGCCAGTGCGCATTAGGCGCTGGCAGACCTTCTGATCGCAGTCGATGATCCGATAAGCGTAAGGAGCTGGTTCGTGACCGCCCTGGTTCCCATGTCACCGCCGAATTCCATCGGTCGCAACACATTTTCCTGAAAGCCGGTGTCGACAGCGCCGTTGATCAGGTCTGCGGCATCGGCAAGGGAGGGCTTGTCCAACTTCTCGGCGAGATAGTCCAGCATCAGCGCAGCACTCAAGATCGCGGCCAGCGGGTTGGCCTTGTCTTCTCCCATGATGTCGGGGGCGCTGCCGTGGGCAGGCTGAAACAATCCGGTGGTGTCGCCGATCTCCCCACAGGCGGCCATGCCCATGCCACCCACCAGGCCACCGGCAAGGTCCGAAAGAATGTCGCCGAACATGTTTTCCATCACCAGAACGTCGAACTCCCAGGGCTTGCGCACCAGGTCGAGCGCTTGTGCGTCGACGTAATTGTAGCCGACAGGCACGTCGGCAAATTCCGATTTCACTTCGTCAAAGATCTGGCGGAAGAAGGCCAGAGAGGTGAACACATTCGCCTTGTCGACACAGGTGAGCCTGCCCGGATGGCCGCGCTCGCGCCGTTTGCGGGCAAGGTTGAATGCAAAGCGATGCAGCTTGGTGGTGGTTTTGCGCGTGATGCGCAAAACGTCCTGCACTTCGTCATCATTGACTACGAGGCTGCGCTTGTGTGCTGCTGCAGAGTAGAACAGCCCTTCGGTTGATTCTCGCAGGATAACGAGATCGATACCGGCAGCGCGCGGATCGGCGAGCCTTTGCGGTGCGTTGGGATAGGCTTTGACCGGGCGAACACCCGCATAAAGCCCAAAGCGATCGCGCAGGCGCAAATGCGGCGAGATCTCCGTGCCGTTTGCATGTCGGATCGAGGGAAGGCCGATGGCCCCAAGGAAAATTGCATCGGCAAGCCCCGCGCGTTCCTCTCCGCCGTCTTCGATGTCGAGGCCAGTCTCCTTGAAGTAACCCGCCCCTGCCTGGATCTCGTCATAGCGGGGCGCGGGTTCTCCCGTGTGCTTCAAGGCTGTTTCCAGCACGGCAATGGCTGCTTCCGCCACATCGACGCCAATACCGTCACCTTTTATCAGGGCAATTTTCATGGGACTGTTCCTCAAATCCAATCAACGTCGTAGCGCTCGACGATCCGGCCGATCTGGTCCGGATTGAGCGCCGTTGCGGCAGTGCCGCGAAGCAGAAGGGCAAGCCTGGCTGTTGCTTCCAGCTCTTCCATGGCATGGACGGCGGCGGCCAGATCCCGGCCGGCAACAACGGGCCCGTGGTTGGCCAGCAGAACGGCAGAGCGACGGCCCGCAAGTCCTCGGACCGCGTCTCCCATTGCCGGATCTCCCGGCACGAAAAACGGCAGAAGCTTCACCTTGCCGAGCTGCATGATCCCGTAGGCCGTCAGGGGTGGCAGAACGTTGTCCGGATCGATCTCCGGCAACAGGGAAAGTGCGACCGAGTGACACGAATGCAGATGCACGACCGCACCTGCCGAATGGCGGGTCTCGTAAAAGGCCGTGTGAAGCGGGATTTCCTTCGTCGGCCTGTCACCCGAAAGCAGTTCGCCCTGGACAGAAAGATGGCTGATCCGGGCCGGGTCCAGAAACCCCATGGAGGAGCCGGTCGGGGTAACGAGCAATGTGCCATCCGACAGACGAACGGAGAGATTGCCGGTCGATCCATGTGTCAAACCACGGTCGAACATCGATTTTGCCATCAGGCAAATCTGTTCGCGGGTGGTTGCGCTTTCGCTCATCGGCTTGTCTCCAGAACGCTGAGCGCCTCGGAGAAGAAGTTCGGGCCACCGAAGTTGCCGGATTTCAGCGCCAGCGCCAGCGGCTGACCGCTCACCTTGAGCGCGGGAACACCCGGCGCAATCTTCGGACCGATATCCAGCGTGTTTGCCCCGAGACCGGAAACAACGGCCCCTGACGTTTCGCCGCCGGCGACCACCATTCGGCTGACACCGGCGTTGAACAGCGACGCCGCCAGATCGGAAAAAAACTCCTCAATCGCCGCCGCGCTTTTTTCCCTGCCGTGTTTTTGTTGGGCAGCACCCACCACCTCCGGGTCGGCGGAGGAATAAAGCAGGGGCGAAGCGTCCTGGCGAAGTACCCAGCCGGCGATTTCCTGCACCGACAGTGTCTTCGCCATGATGTCGTCGACAGTCAGTTCACGCGAGGGGGCAATGGCCTTGTAGCGCGCGACCTGGGCGCGAGTTGCCATTGAACACGAACCAGACAGAACCACGGCGTTGCCCGAATGTCCGGTCCAGTTCGCTGCCGCAGGCGTGTGGCCAAAGTTCTTGGGCAAGCCGAGGGCTATGCCCGAGCCCCCGACAAGAAGCTTTCGCGCAGCGATTGCCCGCCCAATGGTCGCAAGATCATCGTTGCGGATTGCATCCACAATCACCATCGACTTGCCGTCGGCAGGGCAGGCGAGGTTGATTGCGGCCGGACCATCTGCCACGTGATCGAGGGAGACATGACCGACTGCCCAGGACGTCTGACGAGCCAGCACCCGCCGGATGTCCGGGTCGCCCATTGGCGTCAACGGATGGTGGCGCATGCCGCTTTCGCTCAAAAGCCTGTCTGCGACGAAGAGATGTCCCTGGTAGACGGTTCGTCCGTTTTCCGGAAAGGCCGGGCAGACGATCACACATGTCTCGCCAAGCCTGTCGGCAAGGGCTTCCGCCACAGGGCCGATATTGCCTTCGTCGGTCGAATCGAACGTCGAACAGATCTTGAAGACAATCTGCTTGCATCCCTGAGCGGTCAGCCAGTCGCAGGCTCGCAGGGACTGGGCAACTGCCTCTGCAGCTGGGATCGTTCGGGACTTCAGACTGATGATGCCGGCGTCCACCGACGCAAGTGCCGGAACATCGGGCACACCGACATATTGAGCCGCCGTCATGCCGCCTTCCGACAGCATCAATGCAATGTCGGAGGCTCCGGTAAAATCATCCGCGATCACGCCCAGCTTCATGAGCGGATCCCCTTGAACGGACCACGGTCGAGACGGAAGATGTGTTCCGGGCCGTGTTGCGGAAAGAGCGTTCGCACCAGGGGATCATGTCCCGGCACAACAAGGTCTATCGAGCTGGCAAGGTGCTGAATGGTTCCAAACCCATCCAGCATGTCCTGCATGTCGACAACGATCGGGAACGGTTTGGCTTCCAGGAAATTCTCGTAGTAGTGGGCTGCGTCGGAAGCCAGGCACATCCAGCCGGCTTCTGTCAGTACACGAACCGCCTGCAATCCCTTGCTGTGCCCGCCAATGCGATGAACTGTAAGTCCTTCCCGGACTTCGCCATCTCCTTCATGAAAGATTACCCGGCCAGAGTAGAGCCTTTGCACAGCTTCACAGACATGGTCCGCGGTGTAGGGAGCCTTCATCGCGCCCTGGCACATGCAGGGACCTGTGGCGAAAGCCATTTCCGCTGCCTGCAGATGGATGGTGGCATTGGGAAAATGCTTCAAGCCGCCCGCGTGGTCATAATGCAGATGGGTGACGATGATGGTCGTCACTGCCTCAGGTTCAATGCCGAGAGGGGCTAGGGCCTCTACCGGATTGAGCCGGACAGGACGGCCGCGCCGCGCGCCTTCCTCGCCGTCGTAACCTGTGTCGACCAGAATGATCTCGTCCTGCTGCCGCAGCACCCAGATGAAGTAATCCATCTCGTGTGGCTGGTCGTGGTTGTCGTCGAACAGGAAACTGTCCTTGCGCGTGCGCGCATTCCTGTCGGCATATTTGACCGCGAAAACCTGCCAGGGGCTCATGAGGCCACCTTCGCGTAGGTTCGAACCGTTTTCTGCGCGATCATCCCGGCAACCTTTGCATCGAACGACTTGAAGTGAGGGGTTTGCAGATGCGCCTGAAAGGCGTCGGCATCGTCATAAAGTTCATAGAGAAACACATCGCCGGGGCGATCAGGGTCGGTGCAGACGTCGAATTGTCGGCATCCGGGTTCGTCCTTCAGGGACGCTTCGGCGTTTGCGATCATGAGCGGCAGAAAATCCTCCACCGCCTCGGCCTTGATCTGAAACACCACCGTTACGGCATACATGTTGTTCTCCTCAGCGGAACAGGTTCACCATACCCATCGAAAGGAAGGGTATGTAAGTCACGGCGAGCAGGGCGGCGATTGCGGCTATGTAGAGCGGTGCCATGTTGCGGGCGATCGACAAAACACCGACGCCGGATATCCGCGAGGCAACATAAAGTGTTGCGCCAACCGGAGGTGTGAACAGGCCGACGGCCACATTGCAGGTCATGATCACACCCAGATGGACCGGGTCGACACCGAAGGCTTGTGCGGTCGGCAGGAACAGCGGTGCCGTCAGCAGGATCGCAGGAACCGGATCGAGAACGAGACCGAGGACCAGAAGCACGACGTTGACCAGCAACAGAAACATCCAGGGTCCGGTTGAAAACGCCTGCACGAAACCGACCAGGATCTGGGGCATCTGCTCAAGCGTGATCAGCCAGCCAAGGACTGTCGTTGCACCGATCACGACCATCACCACCGCGCTGGTAACAAAGCTGTCGATCAGAAGACGCGGCAGATCGCGGAGTTTGAAGTCCCGGTAGACAACAGTTGTGACGAACAGGCCGTAGACGACGGCAAGGGCCGCGGCTTCCGTAGGGGTTACCCAGCCGGTGAAAATGCCGCCGAGGATCACGATCGGCATGAACAGGGCAGGGGCGGTACCGATGAAGGAACTGGTCAATTCCTTGAAGGTCGTGGTGCGCCCACCGGGGTCGCACTTGGTGGTCTTGCCGACATAATAGCAAACCGCCATGAACAGGGCGCCGAACAGAATGCCGGGAACCATGCCGCCGAGAAAGAGATCGGCAACCGAAACGTTGCCGACAAAGCCGTAGATCAGCATCGGAATGGATGGTGGGATGATGATGCCGATCGTCCCGGCTGCAGCCACCAGACCGGCGGCGAAGGCGGTGTTGTAGCCCTCGCGGGACATGTTCTTGATCATGACCGAACCGATGGCTGCGCTGTCGGCAATGGCCGAACCCGAAATGCCGCCGAAAATCATGGATGCGCCGACGACGACCATGCCGAGCCCGCCTGCCATGAAGCCGAAGGCAGCCCTTGCAAAGCCGATGATGCGCAAGCCGACACCACCGCGGCTCATCATTTCCCCGGCGACGATGAAGAGCGGGATCGCAAGGAAGTGGTTCGGCTCCACCCCGCCGATAAAATTCAGGAACAGCGCTTGCAAGGGATAGCCGAGATCAAAGACGATGATCGGCAGGACAGCGGTGATCAGAATTGCCCAGACCAGCGGAATGCCGATGAAAACGGAGGTCAGGAAGACCGCAACAACGAAGATCAGGATCATGAGAGGGCCTCGCCGCCATCTGAGTGCGCTGCATGAGGAACGACAGGATTTTTGAGGTCGTAGACCATGTTGAAGAGATGGAAGATCAGGGTCAGTGTCATGCCGGCTGGCATGGACGCGTAGAGCAGACCGACAGGCCAGTAGAGAACCGTTGTCTTTTGTGCCCAGGTGTGGACCGAGATATTGACACCGGTGTAGATCAGGCTGAGCAGCAGGACGACGATGATCACGTCGATTGCGATCGACAAGACACGTTGACCCGTCAGCGGCACCAGTTTCTCGACAACTTCGGTAACGCGCATGTGCGCGCCCCGGGCAACCGCTGCCGCACAACCGATGAAGGTGCTCCAGAGCAGCAGGAAGCTGGTCACTTCCAGCGACCAGGCAAGGTCGAAGCCGGCGAAGCCGCGAAGCCAGGCGTTGCAGAACACCAGGGTGACGATCGAAAAGCCGCCGAGCGCCAGGCATATATCGACCAGGTGACTGAGCCAGCGAAGCGCAGCCGGATAGTGATCTCGGTAATCCAAGGGTCGTCTCTTCTTGAAAAGGGCCGGAACCGCCGCGTGACGTGCGGTTCCGGCAGTTGAGCCCCGGAGCACCCTGCGTTCTTTCGAACGCCGTTCGGCGCTCCGACCCACAAGAAACGATCAACTGTTGAACGGGCAACCGGCTCGATCACCCGTGCGTTGATCTCGTTGCCTGATCAGTTCTGGGCCGGGAGTTTTTCGCGGATCGCTGCCGCATCTGAAAGGATCTGGTCGACGGCTTCCTCGCCGTAGACATCCTTGGCCTTTGCGTAGACCGACTGCACCGCCTCGCGGAACGGCGCGATATCGGGAACGCTGACCTTGGCGCCGGATTCCTGCATTTCCGTGAGTTGGCTTTCGACCGAACTCTTGACGAGGTTCCGGCTGAAGGCTGCGGAATCGGCTGCAGCTTTCATCACGGCCTCCTTGTCTTCGTCGGAAAAGGACTGCCAGGTCTTTTCGGCCACCGTCAGGGGCAGAGGGCTGTAGACATGGCGTGTCAGCGTGATGTAGGGCGCAACTTCATAGAACCGCAGTGACTTGATGGTGTCGACCGGGTTCTCCTGGCCGTTGACGATGCCTTGCTGAATGGAAATGTAGACGTCGGTAATCGGCATGACGACCGTCTGGAAACCGATGGCTTCCATCGACCAGCGGATCATGTCGTTCGGGAAGACGCGCATTTTCATGGACTTGGCGTCTTCTGGCGAATTCAGCGGTTCGTTGGTGGTGAAGCTGCGGAACCCGGCTTCCCACGTCGACAGTACCCGGAAACCCTTTTCCGGCAGCTTGGCGAATTCTCCCTGCAGCCATTCGGAATTGTCATAGAGTTCCCAACCCTGCTCGTAGGTGTCGACCAGGAAGGGCATGGCCGTGAGGTTCAGCGTCGGCATGTGCGTGGCGTAGCTGCCCGTGGCCGAGACCGTGAAGTCGATGCCGCCAAGCTGCAGCAGTTCAATGGCTTTCGGATCGTTTGCGAGCGATCCGGACGGGAAGATCTGAACTTCGTAACGGCCGTCCGTATATTCCGCGACCTTCTCCGCAAACAGTTCTGCAGCCTGCTGACGGGATCCGCCAGGGTTGTCCGTATGGCTGAATCGCAAGGTTTCGACAGCCTGCGCGCCGCTCATGCCCATTGTGAGAATTGCCGCGCTCATCAGCAGGCGGCTCAAGGATTTCTTGTCAAGCATTTCAATCTCCTCCCACGGCCGCTCCAAGGCCGTATCAATTTACACATTCGATTGCGTATACGCTAACCAATCCCTTGTCAACGACGCTAATGTCGACTATCAAAAATCCAATGATGGAATTGCCGCTTCGAAACAGGGAAAGCCTTCGGGTCTTCTGCCGATTTCAGGAGTGTGCGGGAGGACGAAAAAAGATGAACGAAGGCTCTGCAAAAGACCTGGGCGTCTCGGACACGTTACGCGTTGCCTGTCTTGGAGCGGGCTACTTTGCCCAGTTTCACTACGATGCCTGGCGCAGGGTTGAACGGGTTCGGCTGGTCGGTTCCTGTGATCAGGATCCCGCGAAGGCGAAGGCCACTGGACTGACTGCCTTCAGTGATCTGGAGTGCATGCTGAAGATGGCGAAACCCGATCTGCTGGACATCATCACGCCGCCGCCGACGCATTTCAGCGCCATCGAGCTTGCAATCAGGAAGGGGGTGAAGACAATCATCTGCCAGAAACCGTTCTGTACCTCGCTCGAGGAAGCCCGGAAGGCAACGAAGCTGGCAGAAGAAGCCGGCGTGATCATCGTCATCCATGAAAACTTCCGTTTTCAGCCCTGGTACCGGACAATCCGACAGGCTCTGGAACGGCAACTGCTTGGCGATTTGCTTCAGGTAACTTTCCGGCTGCGCACAGGGGACGGGCAGGGGCCGACAGCCTATCTGGACCGGCAGCCGTATTTTCAGGAAATGCCCTGGTTGCTGATCCATGAAACCGGCGTTCACTGGATCGACACGTTTCGCTACCTGATCGGCGAGCCCGAGGCGGTCTATGCGGATCTTCGCAGGCTCAACCCGGCCATCAAGGGAGAGGACGCCGGCTATTTCATTTTCGACTATTCAAACGGGGTGAGAGCGCTCTTCGACGGCAACAGGCTTCTGGACCACGCCGCCGAAAATTGCAGAACCACACTTGGTGAAGCTCTGTTGGAGGGCACCCGGGGAACGCTGACATTGAAAGGCGACGGCTCGGTGCGCTTGCGTCATTTCGGCGACAAGGACGAAACTCTTCTGCTGGCGGCACAGGATTGGCCTGGCTTTGGCGGCGATTGCGTCAAGAATCTGATAAGCCATGTTGTAGACGGTCTCCTGGATGGAAAGCCGCTGGAAAACGAGGCGCGGAGCTACCTGAAGGTGATTGCAATCGAACAGGCCATCTATGAGTCGGACCGCAAGGGGCAGAAAATCCGGGAGTTTGACTGTGCTTGAGGCTCCGAAACAAAAGACCATCACCACCCAGGCCATGGAGCAGATCCGCCAGCTCATTTTCGACGGTGAACTGGCGGCAGGCTCCGATCATCTCGAAAGCGAACTTGCCGACCGGCTTGGCATGTCCCGCACACCGGTGCGCGAGGCAACCTTGATGCTGGCCCAGCAAGGCCTTCTGGAGGTGCGACCACGCAAGGGTGTTCGCATCGCCACCTTGTCGTTGAAGGACATGGAGGAAATCTACGCCATCCTGACCGAACTGGAGAGCCTTGCTGCCGAAGAAGCCGCTGAACAAGGCTATTCGGAAACGGATCTTGCGGATCTCAAGCAGGCGATCGAGGCCATGGAAGATGCATTGGAGCGTGAGGACCGGGAAGCCTGGGCGATAGCCGATGATGCCTTCCACACGGAGCTTGTCCGCCTCGGTGGCAACTCGCGTGTTCAGTCCATCGTCTCGATGATGTCCAATCAGGTACGCCGGGCACGCGCCATGACGCTTTACATTCGCCCCTTGCCGGTCAAGTCCAACGAAGACCACCGGGCTGTCTTCGACGCGATCCGCAAGGGCGACGCCCAGGCAGCACGCCAGCGCCATCATCTTCATCGTCAGGATGCCCGCGAGGTGCTGATCGAGCTTCTGAAAAAGCACAAGCTGTTTCAGCTCTGAGCTTCACTCGGATGTATTTCTCTCGCCAGGCTCAACGATAACGGCGTAGGAGGGGGGCAGCAGGTGGCAGTGCCTACCCGCCTTGCCAGACCTTGATCGCCTCGACCGGGTAGACCAGCATCAGAACGTTCAGCGTCAGATTGTCCTTTATCACCCAGAGCGCGAGCAGTTCGAAGGCAATCCCGACCAGGATCGTCACCCAGACCGGCATGCGCCAGGCAAAGAAGAAGCCGGCGAGCATCCAGAGAATATCGAAGACGGAATTCAGGACACTGTCACCGGTGTAACCAACGGCAATGGTCGCTTCGCGGTACCGGTCGATGATCCAGGGGCTGTTTTCGACGATTTCCCAGGCTGCTTCGATGAAGATCGCTCCGAGCGCGCGCTCACCGACGGAACTGTGTCTGAAAACCAGCCACAGGAACAGATAGAACAGGAAGCCGTGGATGATATGCGAGGGCGTGTACCAGTCGGCGATATGTTGCGAGGAACCGGCGACATCGCTGGCCGGTGTCCACAACAGGACATAGCCGCAATCACAGATCGGGATCCGCCCCATGGCCAGGAGAATGGCCGCTGTGGCGGCAATCATCACCAGGCCGACGATCAGACATTTGCTTCGGCTCATGGGGTCTCCTCGGACTGTCGGGGCAAATCGGCGATTCTCTACTGGAAATCTTCAAGAATTCTCTCTATGACCTTCCGCCAACGAAACATCAATCCGTCCGGCTCTGAGTGGAAGGTTGCGCCCCGGTTTTCCCGGCGTGTTTGCGCGGCCCCGCCGGATTTGGGATCAGGAGATCTTCATGACTGGCCTAAACGGCACGGCGCCTTATCAGTCCCGGCGCACCTTTGCGATTATTTCACACCCGGATGCCGGTAAGACGACCCTGACCGAAAAGCTGCTGCTTTCAGGCGGCGCGATCCGGGCGGCGGGCCAAGTGCGCGCCCGCGGCGAACGCCGCCGTGCAAGGTCCGACTGGATGAAGATCGAGCAGGAACGCGGCATTTCCGTCTCGTCTTCCGTCATGACGTTCGAGCGCAAGGGCATCGTCTACAATCTGCTCGATACTCCGGGTCACGAGGACTTCTCCGAAGATACCTATCGCACGCTGACTGCGGTCGATGCGGCCATCATGGTGATCGACGCTGCAAAGGGTATCGAAACACAGACCCGCAAGCTGTTCGAAGTCTGCCGCCTGCGCGACATCCCGATCATCACCTTCGTCAACAAGATCGACCGTGAAGGCCGGCATGCGCTGGAGATTCTGGACGAGGTACAGGAGGCACTGGCTCTCGACGTCTCTCCGCAGACATGGCCCGTCGGGATGGGCTCGGACTTCTTCGGCGTCTATGACTGGCAGAAGAAGAAATTCCACACGTCCGACGGCGAGCGCGGTGGTGCCTTTACCCAGACCAAGGACGTTTCCGGTCTTGATGACGAGGTTCTGACCGGCACCGTGTTCGACCGGATCATGGATGAACTGACCGAGAACGTCGAACTGGGCGCCGAAGGCTACGCCGAATTCGACAAGGAAAGCTTCCTGGAAGGGCACCTGACGCCGGTTTTCTTCGGCTCGGCGCTGCGCGACTACGGCATCGAGGAAGTGCTCGATTTCATCGCCGACTTCGCCCCGCCGCCGCATTCGCAGCCGGCGACAGGCGGGCGCACAATCATGCCGCAGGAAGACAAGGTCACGGGCTTCGTCTTCAAGGTTCAGGCAAACATGGACCCCAAGCACCGCGACCGCATTGCCTTCGTGCGCCTGTGCTCCGGCACCTTCAAGCGCGGCATGAAGCTGAAGCACGTTCGCGCCGACAAGCAGATTGCCGTCTCCGCACCGATCTTCTTCTTTGCCGAGGAACGGGAAATCGCCGACCTTGCCTATCCGGGCGATGTCATTGGTGTTCCCAACCATGGCCAGTTGCGTGTTGGCGACACATTGACCGAGGGCGAGAACATCCACGTCACCGGCCTGCCGGCCTTCGCACCGGAAATCCTGCGTCGCGTACGCCTGTCCGACACCATGCGCGTCAAACAGATGCGCCAGGGCCTTCAGGACCTGGCCGAAGAAGGTCTGGTGCAGATCTTCAAGCCGGATCTCGGCTCCAACTGGATCGTCGGCGTGGTCGGCGCACTGCAGCTTGATGTCGTGGTGGATCGGCTGAAGGCGGAGTATGGCACTGAAATCGGCTTCGAAGCAGTGCCTTACACCACCGCCCGCTGGATCGAAACCGACAGCCAGACCCTGCAGAAGATGCTGGAAGGCCACCGCATGTCGATCGCCAACGACCGTGACGACAAGCCGGTGTTCCTGTTCAAGAACGCCTGGGAAATCGGTCACGTAACCGAAAAATTCCCGGACGTGAAATTCCGCGAAACGCGCGAGATCGTCTACGAGGCGTAACCGGAAAATCCGGCTCCAGCCTTTTTCCTTCCACTGAGCCTCAGTGTCATTGAGCTGGGGCGACCTCAGGGGCTGAGAGGAATGAGCATGGGCGCCGGACCACCTGGTTGGCCTCAGCCTTCATCCGGCGCTTTGCCGCGCCCCACGAACCGTGCGCTGTCCATGGGGGGCTATGTTACCTCGCTTGGGTTTTTCACAAGAAACGATTTCGAGTTTGAGAAGTTGGCTCGTGACTAATACGGATTCATGAGAGTTATTTTGAAGATAATTTATTGTAATTTTTAACGGTGACTGTCTTTCAGTTCGAGTATTTGTGAAATATTTGGCTAAGTATTGATTTTAAATAATATTTCTTGTGTTGATAGAGCTCAAAGGCTTCTCTAGGATACTTGCAGCTGCCGGAATATAGGTATTTCCAGCTGGAATGCAGCTAAGAGAGCGAATAAGCAAGTGCGATACGAGCCTGTCGGGCATGGTTCGCCGCCGCTTCAAAAGGCCAAGGGCGAAGCGCAAGCGGTAGAAATCCGCCGTCTGTCCAAGCCGTTCTGGATAACCGTGATCATCAGCGCGGTGAGCCTGATGGCGTTTGTGTCGTTCCTTTCCTGGACCCTTGACCGCAATTCCATCCGATCTTCAGAGCATATTTTCACGGCCATGCTTGGCGATCGCTCCGATCATCTGGCGGACATCACGCTTGAGTACGGCTATTGGAACGACGCGGTCGAAAACCTTGTCGAATCCTTTGACATGACCTGGATACGGGAAACCTTTGTCGACTACATGCAGGAAGAACTGCAGATCGACGGGATCCACCTGCTGGATGGCAACAACCAGCCCAAGGTTCATGTGGTGGAAGGCAAGGTCGCCAATACGGACTTGCGGGTTCGCTATGGGCCTTCGATGAGCGTTCTGATTGCCGATGCCCGAAATACGCCGCAGGATGAGGCGCCGGTTCCGGCAACAGGTCTGGTTGGCAACCTTGAGACGCTTTACCTCGCCAGCGCTGTTTTGCTGACGTCCTACACGGAGGACAGCGACACCAGTACCGATCATGTGCTGGTCTTCGCACGGCCTATCAATGCCTCAGTCCTGGCGGATATGGCGGAGAAATATCACTTGCCCGGTCTTGGGTTGGCGCAAATACCCCCGGCCTTCTGGCAGGCTGGATACGACATTGAGACCGTGGACAGGCGGCACCTCGGGTTTTTCGTTTGGAACCCGGAATTGGCCGGATTTCGGATGTTGCCTCTTCTGGCCCTTGGGGTGCTGGCGGTCTATCTCGGCATGTTCTTGTCCGCGCGCATGTTCTTCCACCGTGCAACAGATACAGTCCGGGCACTTGCGGAAGCCAAACACCAGGCGGACAAGGTCAAGGAACTGCTGGCCAATCAGGTCAGGAGCGACCCTCTGACGGGGTTGGGCAACAGGCGATTGCTGGATGAAAAGCTGGCACTCCTGCAAGACGTCAAGCCGTTGGCGGACGGTCACGCGCTGCTCTATGTCGACCTTGATCGGTTCAAGGAAATAAACGACACCTACGGCCATGAAACAGGGGACCTGGTGCTTTTGCATGTCGCGGAAGCTTTGACCGGCCTTGTAAATGCGGACGACACGGTTGTCCGGCTGGGCGGGGATGAGTTCGTCATTGTGTTCGGCAGGGCACGGCGCGAGCGGGTGCTTTCGGCAAGCCGGGCGATCGTGGAACAACTCAGCCGGCCGGTGAACCTGGACGGTGCTACCTATACCTTCGGAGCCAGTGTCGGCGTCGCTTTTTCGCACAAGCCTTCGGAACTGCTTCGCCAGGCGGATGTTGCACTTTATTCGGCGAAACGGCGGGGCAGGGCACAGGTCGCGGTCTATTCTTCCGACCTGCTGGATTTCCGGCATGTCCCCATTCAGTCGGCAGCTCAGCCGGGCTGATAGGAAAAGACCGGCCAGAAGGCCGGTCTTGAACGTCAGGAGGCTTTCGCTGGCGGCAATTCGATGTCGATGCCGAGCGTGGTGACGTCACCGGTCCTGTCCATTTCGAGACGGACGGAGTCCGGGTCGATCGCAACGCGCTTTGCCACGACAGCCAGGATGTCTTCCCGCAGACTTGAGATCAGGACCGCGTCGGAGCCGTCGTCGGCCCGTTCGTGCGCCAGCAGAATTTGCAGCCGGTTCTTGGCAACAGAGGCACTTTCACCTCTTTTGCCAAAGAGGCTCAGGATGTTCATGCGGCCCTCCCCTTGAAGAACTTGCCGAACAGGCCCTTCTTTTCCTCAGGGATGGTGACCGGGATATTTTCACCCAGCAGACGGCGCACGGCCTCGGTATAGGCCTTTGCGGCTGGCGAATTTTCGTCCGACAGCGTGATCGGCAGACCGACGTTGGACGCCTTCAGCACGTCCTTGCTTTCCGGCACGACGCCGATAAGTGGAACGGAGAGAATGTCGACGACATCGTCGGTTGCCAGCATGTCACCGGTCTTGGCACGCTCGGTGTCGTAACGGGTGATCATCAGGTGCTTCGGCATCCGACCACCGTCTTCGGCAATCTTGGTCTTCGCGTCGAGCAGGCCGATGATCCGGTCGCAGTCGCGTACGGACGACACTTCCGGGTTGGACACGATGATGGCCTCATCCGCATGGCGCATGGCCAGCGTTGCGCCGCGTTCGATGCCCGCGGGGCTGTCGCAGATCACCCAGTCGAAATACATCCGCAATTCGCTGATGACGCTGGCAACGCCCTCTTCGGTCAATGCGTCCTTGTCCCGGGTCTGGGAAGCCGGAAGCAGGTAGAGGTTGTTCAGCTTCTTGTCGCGCACCAGCGCCTGTTTGATCGAAGCTTCGCCGCGCACCACGTTGACGAGGTCGAACACGACCCGCCGTTCCGCACCCATGATCAGGTCGAGGTTGCGCAATCCGACGTCGAAGTCGATGGCGCAGACCTGGTAGCCTTCTTTGGCAAGCGCCGAGGCGATAGCTGCGGTGGTGGTGGTTTTGCCCACGCCGCCCTTGCCTGACGTGACCACAACGACAGTAGCGTTGCTCATGGTGTTCGTCCTGTTTTTGTTGTCAGTCCGGCGGCCTTCTGCAGCCGGCCCTGTGGTTAGTTCAGCTCTTCAAAGACGAGGGTCTCGTTTTCGAAGCGGATCTGCGCGGGTGCGTTGCGCAGGGCGCCATCGAAATCGTCCGCGACCTTGTAGAGCCCGTTGATGGAAACCAGCTCCGCATCCAGCTTGGAACAGAAGATACGGGCGCTGTCCTTCCCTGCGACACCGGCCAATGCACGTCCGCGCAGGGCGCCGTAAACGTGTATCGAGCCACCGGCGATTATTTCGGCGCCGGAACTCACGGAGCCGATGACAGTGACGTCGCCTTCCGGATGCAGGATGCTCTGGCCCGAGCGCACCGGTTCGGTAATCACGATGGAAGATCCGCTTGCGATGCTGGCCGGCGAGGTTTCCCACGCTTCCGGTTCGACATCGCTGTCACCGTTTGCCTTGCTCACCTTGGCTTTGGGTTCAGCGGCTGTCTTCTTGGACTTTGCAGTTGTGCTCTTGGCCGAGCCATCTGCGTCCTTGGCGTCTGGCTTTTCGGTTTCAGAACCGTTTCCAGCCACGGCCGAAGCGTTCGCAGGGGTCGGGACATCCACGTCGGACGCCAGACGGCCACCGGAAAAGCTCGGCGGCATGCCGGCTTTCAGGCGTGTTCCGGCGACACCGTCAATTCCCATCACCCGGATCGAGCGTTCGGCAAGTTCGGCAAGAAGCTGTTCCAGCTCTTCAATCGGAATCTTGGTTCCCCGAACGTCCAGAATGATCGGCCGGTCGATGAAAAATCCCGGCGAGCGTTCGATGATCCGGTCGATTTCACGGAACCAGTCCGCGAAGGGCGGCTCCGGGCTCAGAACGATGGCAATGAAGGATTTTCCCTTGAACTTCATCAAAGAGTCCGGCGGCACAATTGGTCAGGTTGATTTGGTCGGATAAACCTATCATTAACCGAACCGGACAATCGGGCAGGCGACCGTTTTCCACCGATATCAATTTTCATCAGATATTTCAGATAATTGGCTCTTCCACCTAGTGCGCTGGTCAATTGCAATGGGACCCTCTTGCCAAAAATACCAAGAGAACCGCCAAGAATCGCAGCATTGCGTTGCTGCCCGCCTGCTTTGCCGGCGCATTGGTTAACTCAATTCCCGTAAAGAACTGGATTTTTGCCATATTGCAGTGCAAAATGTAGGTTCTGGTGTTTGGGGCGCAGAGCGTCTTGGGGAAAAGAATGAGTAACTTCAGTGATATGATGACATATCTCGGTCTCGATACGAGTGAGGCTGCGATGGTACTCAATGTATCTGAAGATGAAATTCTTCGCTGGTGCAATACGAGCGAGGCTCCTCCTATCCATATCTGGCAGGGCCTTGTGCGCATGCTCGACGAAATCCGCCTGTCGGCCGAGGAAGCCGCCAAATCGGCCGATCTCGATCATCTGGATGCAACGGACCTCAACCGGATCAACCTGATGGTGCCTGGCGGAACCACGTCGGATCTTGCAGGCCCGAAGCGGGCCGCAACTGCGCTCGCGGTCGCGACACTGGCACGGGTCTTCGTTTGATCTGAACCGAGCCTTCGGTTCGGTTCGCGCCTGCTCAGGCATGTGCGTTGAGCTGCATCCCGATCTTTTCGGCCAGTGCTTCCGCATCCACCGGCTTGGGCAGCTTCGAAAAACGTTCCGGAAATCTTTCTGAAAACTGGTCGTCCTGTGGCAGATGCCCCGAAACGGCAACGACCCGGCAATCGGGGTGCATATCAAGAGCTTTCGCCACAAGGTCCCAGCCCGAGTGACCATTGTCGAGCTGCAAGTCCGTCACCATGATGGAATAGGGCATGTCGCGGCCAATCCTGACCTTGGCATCCTCAAAACAATGCTCTGTCGTCACCTTGTACCCGAACCTTGTCATGAGGTCCGATATTGCAGCTGCCGACCTCCGGTCGTCATCAACCACAAGAGCGTGCCCGATCCCGATCCCGGCCACGGTCTCGACAGAATGGGCGGTTTGTCCACGAGGCTGCTGGGGAAAGGTCAACGTTACGCAGGTTCCGTGCCCCGGCTGCGATGCAATGTGGATGGTGCCGCCTGATTGGTGCGCGAATCCGTGCACCATGGACAGCCCTAGGCCCGTGCCTTCACCATTCGCGCGGGCGCTGAAGAAAGGCTCTGCGGCCTGGCGCAACGTATCTGCATCCATACCGCAGCCATCATCCTGCACCGATAGCGAGATCGTCCCGTCTGTCTGCCGCGTCACGGCAATTTCGATATGTCCTTCGTCTTCGATGGCCTGACCTGCATTGACGCACAGGTTCAAGATGGCGCTTTCCAGCTGGCCGGGGTCGATCCGCGCATGCATCGGGCCTTCGTCGCACCTGATCGTCAGCGTTACGGTTTCGGGCAGGGCCATCGACAACAGGTCTTCCATGCCTTCCGCAATCACGGCGATATCGGTTTCGATGGGGGCAAGGTGTTGTTTGCGGGCGAAGGCCAGAAGCCTCTCGATCAGCGAAACACCGAGTTCGACTGCGTCATTGATCCTCGCCTTCAGCACGGAGGCCTTGGGGGTAAGCTCGCCCTCCAGCATGTGAAGATTTCCGGAGATCGTGGACAGAATGTTGCCGAAGTCATGGGCAACTTCGCCTGTCACCTTGCCGAGGCTTTCCACTCGCCGGATTTCTTCCAGCCGTTCGTCGATCCTTTTGCGTTCCGTCGTTTCGGAAAACAGCCAAACCGAGCCGCCGTCGGGCAATGCAGACTGGCGCACTTCCAGCACGCGGCCGGTGGTGTCGGCGTATTCGCCAAATCCGGCGCGGTCGTTTTCATTGGCACGGCGTTCGAACGGTGACTTTTCCAGAAGTTCCGGCAAATTCATGCGTTTGCCGCGGCCAGCCCTTTCAAGGCGCAACAACTCCCGGACACGATCATTTTCGGCCAGGATCTGCCCGGTTGGCGACAGGACCGCGACACCGTCGCTTATGTTCTGGAAAACGGTGATGAAAAGCTCGTTTCGACGCCAGACTTCCCTGGTTTTCCGTTCCAGGCGCAGGGCGTTGGACCGGAACTTGCGGAAGGCCTCTGACAACTGCCCGATTTCGTCCGACGAGCTTGCCTTCTTGGGGAGCCGCGCCTTCAGATCTCCAGCCGCCAGCCGCCGCATGACTGCGGTGATCTGGTGCAGGTTGCGAACCACGTAGCGGGAGACAAACAGGGCGGAGCCGATGGCAACAATCAAACTGATGCCGGTCAGGACAAGAATGACGGCCTTTGCAAAGGTAATGCTAGTCGTTGTCTTGTCGCGTGAATCGCGAAGCCGCAGCTTTGTGTCCGTCACCTTCTGAAGGGCGTAGGCGTTCACCTGCGCGAGCTCGGTGCGAATACGGAAGAGTGCGTTTTCGGCATCGAGCTTGGCAGCGAGGCTGGCATAACGCAGCGAGAACAGGTCGCCCCGCCGCATCACGGCGTCATCGACCTCGGCCAAGGCGGCGCGTACGGCGGCAGGGGCATTGGAAGCAATGTCCTGACGGATACGCCGGAAGCTGCTTTGCTGCTCGCCGACCTTGATCAGCTCCTGACTGCGCAAGGCACCAATGGCAGCCATGACCAGTTGCTGCAGGGCTGACCAGTCCTGACGGTCCTCAGGCGATTGGTCCCGAGACTGTGCGAGCCTCCGGAAGCGTTTTTGAAGGCGCTCCAGATCCTGATCGATCAGTGCGAGTTCTGCAGCGTTCCTGCCTTGTGGAACCATTGCGCGGGCCAGATCGGTGATCGCGACCCGGATGCGGGCAAGAGGCCTGATGAGGTCGGGATCGCCACCACCCAGTGTCTCGATGTGATCAAGCGTTGCGAGAATTCGTTCGGCCTCGCTTTCCAGTTGGAAGCTGGGGCTTAGCGTCATCAGAAAGGGCGCGGAGGCGGCCAGTTTCGACGCGTTGCCGGAAAGTTCCAGGGCGTCGGAAACGTCGCTCAAGGTCTGGTCGTGAAATGTGCCGAGCTGCTCTTCGGCGCTGTTGAGAGTGATGAGGGCAATGGCCCCGACAACCATGACCACGACAAGAAGCAGGCCGATGGAGGAAAGCAGCAGCGAGCGGATGCTGGGTTGGCGGAGCCGGGACGTGCTCATGGTCCGTCCGCCTGCAGGACGAAGATGTATCCCTGTGCGCGGCGGGTCTGCAGATGAACGGGCTTGGACGGAACATTCTCGATCTTGCGGCGCAGCCTCAGGATCAGGACATCGATGGTCCGGTCGACATAGCGCTGCATGTCGCTGCCGATCTCGCGCATCAGGTCCGTACGGGGAATGATCCGGTCCGGGTTCTTCACGAAATATTCCAGGAGGACATATTCCGCATTGGTCAGCGGAATCTCGTCGCCGTTGCCGTCAAGCAGTTCCCTGCGTTTCAGGTTCACCCTCTTGTCGCCGAAGATGATCTCCTGATCCTTGCCGGCTTTCGCAGCTGAAACGCCATGCCCGTAGCGTCGCAGAACCGCGCGAATGCGGGCGACGAGTTCGCGCGGATTGAACGGCTTCATCAGGTAGTCGTCAGCGCCTGTCTCAAGGCCGATGATCTTGTCGATCTCGTCGCCCACACCGGTCAGCATGACGATTGGAAGCTCGCTGGTTTCGCGAATGTGAATGGCAAGGGTCAGACCGGATTCGCCCTTGAGGCGCAGGTCAATCAGCGCGAGGTCGAAATCCTGGGGACTGCCAGCCGCCTTGAAGCCGTCGCTGTCCTGAAACGCAACCGGTTCGAACCCGCTTGCCTCCATGAGAGCAGACAGGGTTTCGCGCACATCCGCGTCATCATCGATGATGGCAATCACCGGTCTTGTCGCGCTTGCATCCATGCCGTCGCTCTCTTGCACCTTCATGAGCTGTCTAACACAAGGACCAGGTTGCGAGACCAGAATCTCGTTACAATTGTTTCACCCGCCTATGGGTGGTTGTAACACTGTTAACAAAATAGGGCTGTCCAACAGCTTCTGTTAACACTTCGCCGCTCGTTTTCCCTCGCCACATCCCGCTAGGCTTAAGTCGATCTTTCAAGAGCCTTGCGGTGCGATGCGCTGTGAGGCGCGAGTGATCTGTAATGGGAGGAAAATATGAGAAATATGCTGGCCCGGCTCGGTTCCGTGGCTTTTGTGACCGGTTTTGCCCTTTCGTCCGCTTATGCAGCTGAGTGCGCGAACCAGGGTGCACTTGATAGCATCTACTGCGATGCCAATGGCGATCTTGTCGCCGATGCCCCGTCCGATCCGGCCAAACTGAGCAACCCGGACACGCTTGTCTTCGCATACACTCCGGTTGAAGATCCGGCCGTTTACGCCGACATCTGGGCACCTTTCATCGAGCATCTGGAAACCGTTACCGGCAAGGACGTGCAGTTCTTCGCCGTGCAGTCGAATTCGGCTGAAGTGGAAGCCATGCGGTCCGGCCGTCTGCATATCGCGGGCTTCTCGACCGGCCCGACGCCTTTTGCCGTCAATCTCGCCGGTGCCGTGCCGTTTGCGATCATGGGCAGCGAAGACGGTCAGTTCGGCTACCGCCTTCAGATCTACACCCAGGCCGACAGCGATATCAAAACGCCTGCCGATATGAAGGGCAAGCGCATCGCGCACACGTCTCCGACGTCCAACTCGGGCAACCAGGCGCCGCGGGCCCTGTTCCCGGACCTCGGTGTCGTGCCGGATCAGGACTATGAAGTCATCTATTCCGGATCCCATGACCAGTCGATGCTGGGTGTGGTTGCCGGCGACTATGACGCCGCACCGGTCGCTTCCGAAGTTGTTGACCGCATGGCGGAACGTGGCCTTTACGATCCGGAGGAAGTGCGCATTGTCTGGGAAAGCGATCCGTTCCCGACAACCTCCTTCAACTATGCCCACGACCTGGACCCGGCCCTCGTTGAAAAAATCAAGGAAGCGTTCTTCAGCTTCGACTTCAAGGGCAACAAACTGGGTGAGGAATTCGAAGGCGTAAGCAAGTTCGTCCCCATCACCTACAAGGATCAGTGGGCTGTCATCCGGCAGATCCAGGCCAGCAACGGTGTTGAATACACGCCGCAAGGTCTTGCCAAGTAAGACAACTGGCTTTGACGGCCCGCCGTGAGTTGAACTCCGGCGGGCCGGTTCAATCGAGGTAAAACATGCTAAAGATAACAAGCCTTGTGAAACGTTACGGGGCCGGGGATCCTGTGCTCAAAGACCTGGACCTCGAGGTTCCCGGTGAAGAGGTCGTCTCCGTGATCGGCTCTTCGGGGGCAGGCAAGAGTACTCTGCTTCGCTGCATCAACCGGTTGGTCGAGCCGACCTCCGGCAAGATCTTCCTGAATGGCACCGATTTCACCAGTCTGGGCAAGCGCGAGCTGCGCGTCGGCCGCCGCCGCATCGGCATGGTGTTCCAGAGCTTCAATCTGGTCGACCGCCTGACCGTCATGGAAAATGTCCAGAGCGGGCGCCTCGGTTACATCTCGACCTGGGCAGCGCTTTCGAGGCGTTACCCCAAGGAAGACATCCGCCGGGCCTATGAGCTCATGGAGCGGGTCGGGATCGCCCACTACGCCAACAAGCGCGCGGACGAACTCTCAGGCGGCGAACGCCAGCGTGTCGGCGTTATCCGGGCGCTGATGCAGCAACCGGAAATCCTTCTGGCCGACGAACCGACAGCCTCTCTCGACCCGAAGACCTCGGAACAGATCATGACGCTGCTGCGGGATCTTGCGCGCGAACTGAAGCTTCCGGTGATCATCAACATTCACAACGTCAATGAAGCCAAGGAATTCAGCGACCGTATCGTCGGCATGCGCTATGGGCGGATCATTTTCGACGATCTGCCGGATGCCCTGACGAAGGACGCGATGCACGAAATCTATGCCGGTGTTCCTCACGAAGACCGGCAGATGGAAGGCGCTGCGGCATGAGTACGGCGAGGGATACCTGGCGCAAGCAGCCCTTCATCGCCAACCCGCTATTGCGCTACGGCCTTTATGTCGCAATAGCGGTCTATATCGTGACCACCTTTGCGACGCTGCCGATCGACTGGGACCGCATGATGCAAGGCTTGAGCCGTGCAGGGCGGATCTTCGGCGGGGCCTTCCCGCCCAGCTTCCAGCGCAGCGAGTTGCTCATCGACGGGTTTATGGAAAGCCTGAAGATCGCGATCCTTGCAACTGTCGGCGGCATCTTGCTGTCGATCCCGATCGCCTTCATGGCGGCCAGGAACATCGCACCGCTCCCGATCTATTATTTTGGCCGGGCGGTCATCATCATCGCACGCAGCTTCCATCCGGTAATTGTCGCCATCATCTTCGTGAAAGCGGTCGGTTTTGGTCCCTTCGCCGGTGTTCTGACGCTGATCGTCTACTCCATCGGCTTTGTTGCCAAGCTGCTGGCGGAAAAGATCGAGGAAATCGATCCAGGGCCCGTCGAAGCCATGAAGGCAGCGGGCGCACCGTTCCTGTCGACACTGGTTTACGCGGTGTTCCCGCAGATCATGCAGCGCCAGATCGGACTGGGCATCTATCAGCTCGACAGTAACCTGAGAGCCTCGGCGGTCGTCGGTATCGTTGGCGCAGGTGGCATCGGCGCCACCCTGGCGAATGCCTTCGGGCGCTACGACTACGACTTCGCCCTGGCCATCACCATGGTCATCGTGGGTGCCATCCTGATTTCCGAAGCCGTCAGCGGTGCAATCAGAAAGCGGATCGCATAATGGAACAGGTACAGCTCCAAGACTGGGCGCGTTATACGCCGGCCCAACGGTTTCAGCGCTACGGCTACTTTGCCCTGACCGCACTCGTCGTTGCCTGGGCCCTCGGCAGCGTCAACATCATCTGGGCGTGGGTGTGGGATGCGCCGACCCAGATGGGCGATCTTTTCAGCCGCATGGTGCCTCCAGACCCAACCCACCTCGACCAGATTCTGAGTGCGTTGTGGGAGACGGTAAACCTTGCCACAATCGCCACGGCAATGGCGGTCGTGCTGGCTCTGCCGGTGGCCTATATCGCCGCGCAGAACACCACGCCGAACGCACTGACGCTCTGGCTCGGCCGGTTCATCCTGGTCTCGTCGCGTTCGGTGAACACGATCATCTGGGCCCTCTTGTTCGTGGCAATCTTCGGCCCGGGTGTTGTTGCCGGCATCGTTGCAATCATGTTCCGTTCCATCGGCTTCCTGGGCAAACTGCTGGGCGAAGCCATCGAGGAAATCGATCCGAAACCGGTCGAGGCGCTGAAGGCGTGCGGCGCAAGCCATTTCAAGGTGGTGCTCTATGCCATCGTCCCCCAGGTCATGCCGACCTTCTTTGCGGTGACTATCCTGCGCTGGGACATCAACCTGCGGGAATCCACGGTTCTCGGGCTGGTCGGGGCAGGGGGCATTGGTGTGATCCTGCAAGGGGCCATCGATACCTTCAACTGGCAGGAAGTCTCCATGGTGCTCCTGGCCATCATCGCCCTGGTAGTGGTGGGTGAGGTCGTATCGTCCTACCTGCGGCGCAAGATCCTCTGAAAAGAGCCGGAACCGGTTGCCAGGATTGAAAAGCCGTTCTGGCGAACTGAAAAAGATGGCGCGGCAGCGGGAAACCTCTGCCGCGCCATTTGCTTTGTGGAAACTCTTGGTCATTTGGTCCGAAACCCGTCTGAAACGAAGCGGCCTTTCTTGAACTTTTCTTCGTTTCAGTGATGATCGAAGCAAGACATTGCCACCAACCGCTGATTTGCCATCACCGCTCGGCTGACGAAACAAGACGTCACGTCCGGAACCAGCCCAGCAACCGTCCGGTTTCTGCGGGCGGCCATCACACCATTAAGGCCCGGCCTATGACTGAATCGCTCAAGGGACTTGCCGCCGCGCTTCTCGCATTTGCCCTGTTTTCCACGCATGACGCCATCATCAAGGAACTCGGTGGCAGCTATCCGGTCTTTCAGATCATCTTCTTCACGATGCTTTTTGCCTTCGTGCCGATGTCGATGATGATGCTGGCGGACAAGGCAGTCGACAATTTCCGTCCAAGACACCCCTGGCTGGTGCTGTCGCGGGCAGGCCTGGCCATTATCGCCATGTCCTGCGGGTTCTACGCCTTTACGGCGCTGCCACTGGCCGAGGTCTATGCATTGCTGTTTGCCATGCCGCTTCTGATCACCGCCTTGTCCGTACCGCTGCTTGGTGAAACCGTGCGGGCGCAGCGCTGGGCTGCCGTGATCGTCGGTTTGATCGGCGTTCTAATCGTTTTACGTCCCGGCGTGACGGAGCTGACCCTCGGCCATGCAGCCGCCCTGACAGCGGCCTTCGCCAATTCGCTTTCCACCATTCTGGTGCGTAAACTCGGCGGCAAGGAACGTCCGGCCGTCCTGATCCTCTACCCGATGATCCTGTCCATGATGGCCATGTCGATGACGCTGCCTGTCTTCTATGTGCCGGTGGAGCTTCTCGACCTCGGACTTATGGCGGCGATCGGCTTTCTCTCGGTCATTGCCCAGTTCCTGACGATCTCCGCCTACAAGGCCGCGCCGGCCGCGGTCGTGGCACCGCTGCAATACAGCCAGATCCTCTGGGCAAGCCTGTTCGGCATGCTGTTCTTTTCCGAAACACCGGATTTCTACGTCGGCCTCGGCTCAGCAGTCATCATTGCCTCGGGTATCTTCGTCGTGTGGCGTGAGAGCCGGGAGAATGTCTCTGTACAGACCCCGGTCCTGAAAACCGCCAACCCGCGTTTCGATACGGGCCCGCAGCCGAAGTAGGGGGCGAGGGAGACTGGCTCCCAACTGGCGGCTATCCGGACTTCCCACAATACGCCAGCCTCATCCTGAGGAGCGCGTGAGCGCTGTCTCGAAGGATGGGCCACTTGCTCCTGAGTATGGCGCCCATCCTTCGAGACGCGCAGAAATGCGCTCCTCAGGATGAGGTCGCGAGGGAGGCGGGGGAAGGAAAACGGGTCACCACAGCAGTTGGCTAAGCAACCGGCCTCAGGCCAAACATTCCTCAGTCCAGCCGTTTCTTGAAGCGGAAAGCGGCGACGATCATGCCCAGAATGAAGAACCCGCACATCCAGAGCACGTCGCGGTGTAGCTCCAGCAGCCCGGCGTCCCGCAGGACGAACCCTCTGATCATGCGCATGAAATGGGTCGCCGGAAACGCCTCGGCAATATACTGCGCGATCACCGGCATGCCTTCGTAGGGAAACATGAAGCCGGACAGCAGGATGGACGGCAGCAGTACGAACACCGTCATCTGGGTTGCCTGCAGCTGGCTCTGGGCGATGGTCGACAGTACCAGGCCCAGTGACAGACTGGCTCCGATGAAGAGCAATGTGCCGACAAAGAGATCGAATATCTTGTCGCCGAAAGGCACGTTGAACAGCAGGTGTCCGAGCCCGAGGATGATCACCGTCTGCAATAGGCCGATGAAGATGTAGGGGATGATCTTGCCGATCATCAGCTCGATCGGCCGCACCGGCGTGTTGATCAGCATTTCCATGTTGCCGCGCTCGCGTTCGCGCACGATTGCCGCAGAGGTGAACATGATCATGGTCATGGTCAGGATGATGCCGACCAGGCCGGGCACGATGTTGATGGCGGTACGCTGTTCCGGGTTGAAGAACAGGGCCACCTCGAAGGTCGGCGTCGACCGGTTCGGGGCCTGACGGTTCAATTCGGCCAGCGGCATGTTGCGCAGCGACTTGATGGCACCTGCGATCATGGTGTCGGAGCCGTCGACGATCCACTGGGCAACAGGGCGGCTGGTTTCCTCGTCGGTGGAAGGTGGCGTGCCCAGGTTGGCGGCGGGCGAGCGGGCGACCCTCTGGGAGAGGTCGTCCGGCAGAATGAAGGCGGCGCGCACGCGCGCGGCCTTGATCGCGGTTTCCGCTTCCTCGATGCTGGTCAGGCGTTCGGTCACCTTTACGACACGTGTCGCTTCCACCATCTGGATCAGGATCCGGCTCAGCCCGGTCTGGCTGTGATCGACGACAGCTACGGGAATATCGCGAATGTTGGTGTTGATGGCGTAGCCGAACAGGATCAGCTGGATCAACGGGATCATGATGACCATGCCGAAGGTCATCCGATCCCGGCGCAGCTGGCTGAGCTCCTTGAAGAAGATGGCCGATATCCGTGAAAGGGGTCTGATCATTGTCGGCCTTCTCCCGTTGCCGTCACGAAGACATCTTCCAGGTTCGGGCGCACCTTTTCGATCAACGTGGCACCGTTGGTCTCGTCCTTGTTTTTCAGGAACGCTTCGGGATCGGCAATGTCGTCCCGCACCAGAACGCGCAGGCGTGCCCCCAGCTGTGCCGCGGTGATGATGCCTTCCGTTCCCAGCAGCCGGCGGCGGATTTCGCGCAGGTTGGGGCCTTCGATTTCCACGACATTGGCACCCATTGCCGCCATCAGGTCCTTCGGTGCCCCGTCAGCACGTTTCTGGCCTGCTTCCATGATTGCAATCTTGTGGCAGCGTTCCGCCTCGTCCATGAAATGCGTGGTTACGACAATGGATGTTCCGCCATCGACCAGGTCGAACAGCTGTTCCCAGAAATGGCGACGCGACTCCGGATCCACGGCCGAGGTCGGTTCGTCCAGAAACAGAAGCTGCGGTTCGTGCAGAACGGCGGTAGCCAGCGCCAGGCGCTGGCGTTGCCCGCCGGACATCTTGCCTGCGAACCGGTCATCCAGCTCGCTCAATTCATATCGCTCCATGACCTCGGCAATGCGCTGCTTCTTCCGCTTCGATGGCAGGCCGTAGATCGTTGCCATGAAGTTGAGGTTCTCCAGAACCGTCAGATCGCCGTAAAGCGAAAAGGCCTGGGTCATGTAGCCGATCTTGTATTTCAGGGTCTCGGCATCCTTGGGGACGGAAAGCCCCAGCACTTCGACGGTGCCTTCGGTCGGCGTGAGAAGGCCCGTCAGCATGCGCATGGCCGTGGTCTTGCCGCAGCCGTTGGGGCCAAGAAAGCCATAGATCATGCCACGCTCGATGGTCAGATCCAGCCCGTCGACCGCCCGGAACCCCTTGAAGCTTTTCACCAGGCCCTCGGCCCGGATCACGATGTCGCCGTCGTTTGAACTCACGGCAGAACAACCTGGGCCGGAACGCCGTTTGGCAGGTCGTTGGCGCTGTCGGGCAACTGCACTTCGGCGACATACATCAATCGGGCGCGCTCGGATTGATTGAGCGCGTAATAGGGCGTGAAGGAAGCTTCGGAGCTGATCCAGCGCACAGTGCCTTCGATCGGCTTGTCGAGGCCGTCAATTCGCACCTCCAGCTTGTCGCCCTGCTTGACCTTCACCCGGTGCGGTTCGGGAACATAGACGCGGGCATAGGGTGCATCGCCGGCCAGCATCACAACGACCGGACTGCCGACCGTCACCCGTTCTCCAAGGTTCCAGGGAAGGTTGTCGAGCGTGCCATCACGCGAGGCGGTGATGGTCAGATCGGACAGGATCTTTTCCTGGGTGGCGAGGCTTGCCTGGGCGGCCTCCAGTTCGGCCTTGGCTATGTCGAGGTCTTCCGGTCTAGTGCCGGCGACAAGCTCCTTCAGTTGTTCCTGCGCACTTTTCAGGGTCGCGTCGGCTGCATCGCGCGCAGCCTTGGCACTGTCGAGCTGTGCCTGGCTTGTGGTGCCGCGTCCGGTCAGGTCGTCGTAGCGCCCGAACGAAGCCTGTGCATCTTCCAGCTCCGCTTTCGCACCCGCTACGGCCGCGCGAGCCTTGGCAATCTCCTCGTCGCGGGCGCCGTTTTCAAGCTTCACGAGATTGGCCTTGGCCTTCTGCACCTCTGCCTTCGCCTGGGCGACGATGGCCTGCTGTTCGGCCGGGTCCAGCTGAGCCAGAACGGTGCCCTTCTTGACGAAGGTCCCTTGTGGCACAGGCAGCTCGACCAGAACCTCGTTGGCTGTGGCGGTCAGTGCGACCCTGTCTCGCTCGAGGTTTCCAAGGGCAACATTCCCGTCTTCACCGTAACAACCGGCAGCAAACAGGCACACGGTGGCTGCGAGGACACTGCGCAGACGGGGTGTAGACATGAATTCCTCCCTATGGATCAAGGGTATGCGGCAAGACGGGTATCGCCTTGCCGCCACCATAGCCTGCTTCGCGGGCCTGTGCCATGGCTGGTTGAGGCCGGTTCGGATCTGCCGTCTTCGGGGCAACACCGGGCGTCAACACCGGGCATGCCGAGCAGGAGGGCGCAGGTCCGGTCTTCTGCAAACGATACGAAAAAAGGCCGCGGTTTGAGCCGCAGCCTTTCTTGCAAAAACGACAGGAACGAACGCCGTCAACTCGCCCGCTTGAACACGTTGTACCAGCGCTTCCTGGGAACGGTGATAGCCCGTTCGAGGATTTCCGCAGCATAAAGCGAAGCGTTTTCCCGGGCCTTGCCGACACCGGAGACCAACGACGTGTCGAGGCCGGAGAGGCCGCCGCCGAATTCGAAGAGATCGCGGAACGCGGCGCGTTCCACAATCGGGGTCATAAGAACGTCGATATTCTGGGCGGAAAGGAAGTCCTGGACCGCCTTCATGGCACGCGTTGTCACCGCGGCATTGGTACGGGTCAGAACCACGCAATGCTTGATGTCGTGGCGGACGATCTTTTCCAGCTTCTTGATCAGGGTCAGGATCTTGGCGCCACCGCGCGCATCCATCGATGACCCCTGGATCGGCACGACCACAAGGTCGGACACTGAAAGTGCGTTGGCGACGATGAGGTTTTCGGTTCCTTCAAGATCGACAATCACATAGTCGGACGTTTCGGCGGCAAGTGTGATCTGCTCTGTAATGGAGGCCGGCGAAATTTCGCTGACGACGTTGATGCCCGGGCTCTTGCGTGGCAGCTCGTACCACTTCGAGATCCATTTCTGCGGGTCCGCATCAAAGATGGTGACACGCTTTCCCCGTGCTGCGACTTCTGTCGCCAGCAGCAGAGCCGCCGTGGTTTTTCCGGCGCCGCCCTTTGCGTTTGCGAAGGAAATGACTGGCATCTGGCTTCTCCTGACCTTGCCGAGCATTGTCTGGAGCAACTTGCGTCTGCGAGCGCATGCCGAAAGCTGCCCCAACACCTTGAAGGCGATCTGTCAGCGGGTTCCCGAGTGTTCCGTTGCAAATCCGCTTGTGTCGCCGATGACCCATTGCAGGCCTATCTGTCTGGCAGTCTTGGATTTTTATGGTTACCAAATCCTTAAATTCGCAATTTGCAGCAGACTTATTCAACAAACGTTAGGATTTGTGGATAAAGACCAGCAAAACGCCTTGGCACTATTTGCAAGGGTCTGGCGAAAAGCTGCGTTCAGCCGCAATGGGCAGCCTCGATGACGCGAATTCGGCAACAGCAACACCTCGTGCGTCTTCTGTCCGGGGTGGAGAGAAATCCTGCCGGATTTTGGATCGCCACCGATTGCATGCGCCTTGGGTGCCGCGTAGGTTGTCGGTGCGGAAGGGGTGCCTGAATCGGTGGTCTGCCGCTGTTGATCGGTCTCATGGTATTCGGGGCACTTGTCCGCGTTGATTTGAACGCCAGATGCTTTGGGGTCAGAATTATGTCTTTGATCCGCGCCTTGAAGGACGCCACATGCTGCACCGATTTCTCAACTCCCGCCCGGCCTGCTTGATCCGGAACCTTCTGCTTTGCGGGGTGTTGGCATTTGCGGGCATGGCAGGGTCAGCGTGGGCTGAGGCCCTGAAGCCTTACAAGGATGGGCTGTTCAGATACAAGAAGGTGTCCGAAACGCTCTATGATGGCGATTTTATCGTCGTTGAATATTCCAAACAGCGAGACCTGCGCGATCGCGACGAAGTCGACGAACGCAGGGTCTATGGAAACTATGTCTCCTACAAACCAAAACGAGGCCGTGGCAGCGGTGAACTGAAAGCCAACGGCCGGGTTGTCGAATTCATGGGCACCGGCAACTGGAAGGGCGGTGCCAATGCCATCGTGATCTACATTCACGGGCAGGGCGGCAACCGCTTTCAGGGCATGAACGACGTTTCGTTCGGTGGCAACTTCAACCGCGTTCAGAACCTGATGGTCAGGAACGGCGGCGCCTACCTGACCGTCGACATAAAGAACTTCGACAATCGCGGCACGGCGGATGTGGCAGCCCTGATCCAGTATCAGAAGCAGCTGTCGCCGCGTGCCAAGGTCGTGGTTGCCTGCGGTTCCATGGGCGGCATCATCTGCTGGAACCTGGTAAAGAACGCCAATTATGCCAGCATGCTTTCCGGTATCCTGCTGCTTGGCTCACCGAAGGATCCCAACTTCCTGTCTTCAGGTGCACTCGGGCGCAACGTGCCGATTTATATGGGGCAGGGGACGCTCGACCAGGTCTACAATTGGGAAGATCAGGCGAACTTCTTCAAACAGATCAAGACCAGGGCTCCGAACTATCCGATCAAGTTCACGCTGTTCGATACAGGCACCCACGGCACCCCCATCCGCATGACCGACTGGCGCCTGATACTCAACTGGATGCTGGGTTAGGCGAAGGTTCGGCACTGCTCAGGATCAAAACTGGCTCGTGTTAATTGGTCTGCACGGCGCCTGAGCAAACTTGAAGCGCTTTTGCGGTTGCCCTTACGTCACTTTTAATTTCAAATTACCCTCTGGGCACCAATGCCTGTCATCTGGAAGACGGCTCGAAACCGCCGTTTTCGGCGTGCCAGCCTCGATCCTCAGGTTGGTGTCGCGTATCAGGGGGGATGTATCATGTCAGAGTATTTTGATCTCGGCCGCTATACGCGTGTCGTGACGTCAATACCGGAAGCGCAAGTCTGGTTTGACCGCGGTCTGGTCTGGCTATTTGCCTATAATCACGAAGAGGCGATTGTCTGTTTCGAAAAGGCGGTGGCGGCCGACCCGGCCTGTGCGTTGGCTCACTGGGGCATCGCTTACGGTATCGGTCCGAATTACAACAAGGCCTGGGAAATCTTCACGCCTGAGGAAAAGGGGCCTGCGCTGGCACGAGCACATGCAGCGCTGGCCACCGCAAAGGCGCTGAAGGAGGCCAGGCCGGTGGAGCGTGCGCTGATCGAGGCCCTGGCGTCGCGTTATCCCACAGATCCGGAAATCGAAGACTATCAGCCCTTCAACGATGGCTTCGCGGAAGCGATGAAACCCGTTTACGAAGCCAACAGGGAAGATCTGGATGTCGCGTGCATCTATGCAGAGGCCTTGATGAACCGCACGCCCTGGCAATTGTGGGATTTCCACACGGGCGTGCCGAACCCTGAAGGTTCCACCACCGAGGCCGTGGCTGTTCTGGAACATGCTTTTGAGAGGTTGCCAGGCGCCTGGGATCATCCTGGGCTCTTGCACATGTACATTCACCTGATGGAAATGTCGCCGCACCCCGAAAGGGCTTTGCGTCATGGCGACGGGCTGAAGGATCTGGTTCCGGATGCCGGGCATCTTGTGCACATGGGAACGCATATCGATGTCTTGTGCGGCGACTATCAGAATGTGCTCTACCGAAATCTTGCGGCAGCCAAGGTCGACGACAAGTTCAAGGCTTACGCTGGCCCGGCGAATTTCTATGCGTTGTACCGGATCCACAATCTGCATTTCGCCTTCTACGGCGCCATGTTTCTTGGCAGAAAAGCCGCCGCGGTGGAGGCTGTCGAGCGATTGCGCGACGAGGTGCCCGACGAAGTTGTTCGATCGTATCCGGACGTTTTCGAAACCTTCGTGGCCGCCGCACCGCATGTCTACATCCGGTTCGGAATGTGGCCTGAAATCCTTGAGCTCGATCAGCCGGCGGACAAGGAGCTCTATGTCACCACCAACGCGTTGATCTACTACGCGAAGGCCATCGCCTTGGCCAACCTCGGCCGTCATGACGAAGCGCTGTCCTCCATGGCGGATTTCACCGCGGCTTATGCGCAGGTGCCCGATAGCCGGATGCTCTTCAACAACACCGCAAGGGATGTCCTCGCCGTTGCAGAGGAAATGATGAAGGGGGAGGTGGCTTTCAAGGCTGGACGGAAGGAAGAAGGGCTTGCCCATCTTCGCACTGCCGTCGACCTGGACGACGGGCTTCAATACGAAGAGCCGTGGTCCTGGCCACAGCCAACGCGCCATGCCTTGGGCGCGCTCCTGATGGAAGCCGGCAAATATGAGGAAGCCGAGGCGGTCTACCGCGCGGATCTCGGATTGGACGGCAAGCTGCCGCGCCCGAGTCAGCATCCACGCAATGTCTGGGCATTGCACGGATTGCATGAATGTCTGGTAAGGCGTTCGGAGAAGGTGGAGCTGCCGCACGTCAAGCTTCTGCTCGACCAGGCAATCGCGCGTGCGGACATTCCGATCCGGGCAAGCTGCCTCTGCCGGGCGAAGGCCGCGTAAAGAAGAGTTCAGGCAGATCAACGCCTGGTTTTGGATGTCGCTAAAAAATGACCGGATACCTGCGCCACATGGCTGGGACCGGAGCGGGCGTCTATAAGTTGGTGAGCTTGGCCTTCAGCAAACCTTCCGCCAGATGATCGAACACTACGCGGATCCTCTGGCTGGTGTGAAGTTCGCGGTGGGTGACCAGCCAGATTGGAAACGAAACCGGGTCGATATCGGAAAAGGCGGGAACGATCTCGGGGAACCGGGCAGCGATTTCATCCGCCATGATGGCCAGACCGAGGCCCTGGCGGACGAATTCCCAGGCGACCACACCGCTGGGGGAGCCAAGGCGAATATTGGCCTCGGTCACCTTCAGACCGAAGGCGCGCAAGTAGCCGACCAGCTCTTCGTTGTTGTCGAAGCCGATAAAATCGAGATCTGGCGCATCGTCCCTCGTCAGGGGGCGGCCGAATTGTTCAACCAGTGATCTGGCGCCGAAGATGCGGGCCGGGGCCGCGCGCAGCTTGCGGGCATAAAGGTCTGGATGGTCCGGTTCGACATGTCGAATGGCAATATCGGCTTCGCGTCGGCGCAAGTCGCTCAGGCTGTTGGTACAAAGCACTTTCACTTCCACGCCCGGTGCCTTTTTGCGCAGCTCACGCAAAATATCGGGCAAGAGATGCGCTGCCATCAGATCCGTCGTGGAAACGGTGACCAGTCCTTCGACTTGCTGTGATTTGCCGGATGCCGCAAGGGATATCCGGCTGGCCGCGTCGCCCATGGCGCGCACATGATCAGCCAGTTCGATCCCGGCTTCCGTGAGGATCAGGCTCTTCGACACACGCTCGAACAGGGTCACGCCAAGTGTCTGCTCAAGCGCTGCCACCTGCCGGCTGAGCGTGGGTTGGGTCAGTCCGAGTGCTCGGGCAGCTGCGGAGAGAGACCCTTCCTCTGCCGTTACCAGGAACGCACGGGCCTGGTTCCAGTCGAATGTGATGGTCTGCCAGTTCATGCAAATATGTATATCAACTAGCCAGAATTCGGCAATTCTCATTCATTTCTGAAGCAAGTAGATTTCTTGTCGAAAGGAGACGCCAATGAGCCCGTCATCTTTGATGATCCAATTGGCAAACATCGTTCTTTCGGTTCTGGAGTTCCTGGCTTCACCCACTGGCGGCCGCGATATCGGCCGCGACATTCTTCATCAGATCGGTCTGCGCGGCGGCCGCAAGAAGAAGAAATAGCGGGTACGGGAATTTCAAGCAGCCTGTGCTTCGAAGCTGTTTCGAAGCACGGATAACTGTGTGCCGGCTGTCATATTTGCAGTCGGACCAGGTTCGACCGGTTACTGCCGTTCCCGTTTATTTGTTAGAAATGGACTATTCGCCATGGCGACAACATGGACCAATGAAATGCCGTCATCTGCCGGTTTCTGGAGCAAGGCTGCGCGCAAATATGCTGCGTCTCCAATCCGCAACCAGGAAGCTTACGAAAAGACGCTGGAGCGTACGACGGAACATCTGGGGCCGCAGGACAGTGTTCTGGAACTGGGCTGCGGCACAGGGTCGACGGCGCTTTTGTTGGCCGGCAATGTCAGGTCATATCTTGCGACCGATTTCGCCAGCGGCATGATCGAGATTGCACAGGCGAAATTGAAGGGTGGGCCGGACACCGAAAATCATCCGCAGGGTTTGAGGTTTGCCGTTGCCGATGTGTTCAGCGACAAGGTCGAGCCGGGGGAAACCGGGTACGATGCCATCCTTGCCTACAACTTCCTGCATCTGGTGGAAAACGCCGAGGATACCCTGTCCCGTATTCATCATCTCCTGAAACCGGGTGGGCTGTACATTTCCAAGACCGTTTGCCTGAAAAGGCGCGCATGGCTGTTTGCTCCCCTCGTCAAGGTGATGCAACTGGTTGGCAAGGCGCCTTTTGTTCGTTTCTTTTCCTTCGACACACTGGAAGACAGCATCCGGTCGGCAGGGTTCGAAATCATCGAGACAGGAACCTATCCTGCACCCTACAGCCGCTTTGTCGTGGCAAGGAAGCTCTGACAGGGGGCGCAGAAAAAGCAGCGTCCCGGATATTTCTTAAATCGATTGAATTGGCCGGTTGCGGCGACTTGCAGATAAGGGGTGTTGAGTGCTAGGTGTGATCTGTCTCGCCACACTTGCTCCCTCGAAAGCTGCAAATGCTCGTCCGCGACCGCGCCTTTTTCGCGTCCATGTTCCTGACGGTTCTGGCCGACCAGATCCTCCTGTTTCTGGTGCCGCTGGTGATCTTCCAGATAACCGGCGATGTCGCCTGGTCCGGCCTTGCCTTCTTCTTCGAAACCTTGCCGCGCTACCTGACATTTCCAGTCGCAGGAATTCTGTGTGACCGGTTCTCGCCGATCCTGCTGCTGCGTATCAGCCGCATCCTGCGGGCTCTGGCCTGTATTGTCGGTATAGCCGGTCAGCTTGCATTTGGTGGGGTCTGGTGGCTGATCGGGCTTTCTGCCGTTGTCGGCATTTTCACGACCCAGGGCATGCTGGCGCTGGAAATGGTGCTTGTACGTGCCTTCTCCGACCAGCGTTTCGAAAAAGTGGCGAGTTACGGACAGCTCGCCTCGCAAATGGGCGTCGTGCTCGGTCCGTTGGTCGCCGCCTACCTCATGGCGTTCTGGCCCTGGCAGGCAGTGGTCGTGCTGGCAACGGTCCTGTTTGTGTTGGCCGATCTAGCCTTTTACTTCTGGCCCGGTCAGGCGCGAATGGAAGACGCTCCAGGCAAGCGTGTTTCGCGCCATCCCGTGGCGGACCTCAATCACGCGCTCAAGCTGGTCTGGGCATTGCCGGGCCTGACGCGGGCAATCCTGCAGGCCGCCGGCGTCAACCTGATCATTGGCGCGACGTTGGCAACGGCTGCCGCCATGATGACGGGCTTTTTCAGCCAAAGCGAACAGGTCTACGCCTGGCTTCAGGTCGGCGGAGCCCTGGCGACACTTGCCGTCCTGACGCTGACCGCACATGTTGCGCTCAGCCTGAAGACTCTCGGCGTTACGGCTTACGGGTTGATCTGCGCGGGGGCCGTGCTGACAGGCCTTGGAGCCCATCCGCTGATTTATGCGGCAGGTTTCCTGCTGATTGCCGGGTTCGACAAGATGTTCAACATCTATGTACGCACCTTACGCAAGGAGATCATACCGCCGGAGGAATTCGGCAAGACAACCGGCGTGATCATCTGCCTCAACAATCTGTCGCAGCCGCTGGCTGGCCTCATCGTCGCCATCTTCGCAGCTGGAGACGACGCAAGGGCCGTCCTGCTTGGCCTTGCCGGTGCAATGGCAGTGCTGGGCGTCATGACATTCCGGCGCGCTGCCACACAGTCGTAACACGTGGCGCGGGGGGGCAGATCAGCTGATAGCCGGCTGGTCTCGCAAGGCCGTCAGTCCTTCTGCTGACCGCCTGACGATATCCGCGATCTCGGTGAGCTGGCCTGCCAGCGGGCTCCTTCTGCGCCAGACCATGCCGATTGTCCGGGTCGGCTCGGGGGCTTCAAAACGCGAGATTGCCACCGATGCGGATCGGGTCTCCACGGGAACGGCCATTTCCGGAATCAGGGTGACGCCCATCCCCGCACTGACCATCTGGACAAGCGTTGAAAGGGAACTTGCGTCCAGCACTTCGCGCGGCGGGCCGGATTGCAGGTTGCAGAAGGACAGGGCCTGATCGCGAAAACAATGGCCTTCCTCCAGCAAAAGCAACCGCATCTCGCGCAGGCTGTCGGCGCTCGGCATTGGCGCGTTGGCTTCCCGCGCCGAGCGCACCAGCACAAAGCGTTCGCTGAAAAGGGCCGTTTCCGCAAGTGTGCCTTCGGAAACCGGCAAGGCCACGATGGCCGTGTCGAGGCGACCTTCGTCCAGCTCGTCGATAAGGTTTGGCGTCACTGTCTCTCGCACATGAATGTCCAGCTCCGGATAGCTCCTGGTCAATGCTCCGACAACGCTCGGCAGGAGATAGGGAGCGACAGTCGGAATGACGCCGATGCGCAGCCGCCCGACAAGCCTTTCGCGTGATGCCCTGGCAAGGTCACCAAGCTCCTCGGTGGCCCGCAGGATGTCGCGGGCACGCTCGGCGGCAACTTCACCAAAATGTGTCAGGCGGATTTGTCTGGCCCCGCGTTCGAACAAGCTTGCGCCGAGCACTTCCTCCATTTCCTTGATCTGCATGGACAGCGCCGGCTGCGAAATGGCGCAGGCCTCGGCTGCCTTGCCGAAATGACCGTGCCGGGCGAGGGCCTCGAAATAGCGCAACTGTTTGAGGGTGATATTGATCATAAGCATAACTTATCGAACTTATCAGAAAATTCAACTTCCTCTGATCGATTGCCTTTGCTAGCGTCAATCTGCACAGACGAGATCAGGTGGCATGCAAACACCCCTTGCGATGCCGGTTGATTTTTGTGCGCGGAGATTTTGGGAGATTTGAGGAAACCGATCTGTCCCGGGCCCATACGGGCCTTGCGGATATCACGGGCGTCTCACGCGGCCCGAATAATCGAACGTTTCAGATGACAGTGGAGAGAGTTATGGACGCTAAGGTGGAAAAGACAGGCGGTTGCCCTGTAATGCACGGCGGCAACACGGCGATGGACAAGCCGGTAACGAAATGGTGGCCGGATGCGTTGAACCTCGACATCCTGCACCAGCGCGGTGCGCGCACCAATCCGATGGACCCCGACTTCGACTACCGTGAAGCCGTGAAGGGTCTCGACCACGAGGCAGTCAAGGCCGACGTCCGTGCGCTCATGACCGAAAGCCAGGATTGGTGGCCGGCTGACTGGGGTCACTACGGCGGTCTGATGATCCGCCTGGCATGGCATTCCGCCGGTTCCTACCGCATGCAGGACGGCCGCGGCGGCGCGGGCTCCGGCAATATCCGGTTCGCTCCGCTGAACTCCTGGCCCGACAACGCCAGCCTGGACAAGGCCCGCCGTCTGCTGTGGCCCGTCAAGAAGAAATACGGCAACGCGCTTTCCTGGGCCGACCTGATCATTCTGGCCGGTAACATGGCTTACGAATCCATGGGTTTCAAAACCTTCGGTTTCGGTTTCGGCCGCGAAGACATCTGGGGTCCGGAAACCGATGTCTACTGGGGCTCGGAAAAGGAATGGCTCGCACCGGTCGAGAACCGTTTTGAAAACGCCGATGATGCGACCTCCCTGGAGAACCCGCTTGCGGCGATCCACATGGGCCTGATCTACGTCAACCCGGAAGGCGTGAATGGCCAGCCGGACCCGGTCAGAACCGCAGCGCATGTTCGCGAAACCTTCAAGCGCATGGCGATGAACGACGAGGAAACCGCGGCATTGACTTGTGGCGGCCACACCGTCGGCAAGGCCCATGGCAACCGGTCTGCCGAAGGAATTGGTGTCGAGCCGGAAGCCGCCGGCGTCGAGTCGCAGGGCTTCGGCTGGGCGAACACCGAACAGGCTGGCAAGGCTTCCAATGCGTTCACCTCCGGTATCGAAGGTGCCTGGACGCAATTCCCGATCCAGTTTGACATGGGCTACTTCGATTACCTGTTCAACTACGACTGGGAACTGCGCAAGTCCCCGGCTGGTGCCTGGCAGTGGGAACCGGTCAACATGCCGGAAGACAAGAAGCCGGTTGATGCATCTGATCCGTCGATCCGCCGGAACCCGATGATGACCGATGCCGACATGGGCATGAAGATGGACCCGGTCTACAACGAGATCTGCCGGAAGTTCATGGCTGACGAAGCCTATTTCCGCGATTGTTTTGCCCGCGCCTGGTTCAAGCTGACCCACCGCGACATGGGCCCGAAGGTCAACTACCTCGGTCCGGACGTCCCGGCTGAAGACCTGATCTGGCAGGACCCGATCCCGGCTGGTTCCACCTCCTACGATGTGGACGCCGTGAAAGCGAAAATCGCCGCCAGTGGCCTGACCGCTGCAGAGATGATCGCAACCGCATGGGACAGCGCCCGGACCTTCCGTGGCTCCGACAAGCGCGGCGGCGCCAATGGGGCGCGCATCCGTCTCGCGCCGCAGAAGGACTGGGAAGGCAATGAACCGGCACGCCTCGCCAAGGTTCTGGCCAAGCTCGAGCCGATTGCTGCCGAAACCGGTGCTTCGGTTGCCGATGTCATTGTTCTGGCCGGCAATCTTGGTGTGGAACAGGCAATCAAGGCAGGTGGCTTCAACGTCTCTGTTCCGTTCGCTCCGGGCCGCGGTGACGCAACCGACGAACAGACGGATGCAGAGTCCTTTGAAGTTCTGGAGCCGCTCGCTGACGGCTTCCGCAACTGGCAGAAGAAGAAATACGTTGTCAGCCCGGAAGAGATGATGCTCGACCGTGCACAGCTCTTGGGCCTGACCGCGCGTGAAATGACTGTCCTGGTGGGTGGCCTGCGCGTGCTGGGGACCAACTACGGTGGTTCCAAGCATGGTGTCTTCACCGACCGTGAAGGTGCCCTGACCACGGACTTCTTCGTCAACCTGACCGACATGGCCAACAGCTGGCATCCGGTTGCTGACGGTGCCTACGAAGTGCGCGACCGTCAGCTGGGCACGTTGAAGTGGACCGCAACCAGCGCAGACCTGGTCTTCGGCTCCAATTCCATCCTGCGGGCCTATGCGGAAGTCTACGCTCAGGACGACAACAACGAGAAGTTCGTGAAGGACTTCGTTGAAGCCTGGACCAAGGTCATGAACGCAGACCGGTTCGACCTGATCTAAGGACGGTATCTGCAATTTGAGACAGATGGCGGCGCGCCGGGGTTTCCCGGGGCGCCGTTTTCTTTGGGCGGGGTTTCCGTCCGGTGCTGATTTTGCGCTGCAGCAGATCATTTTCATCAGCATTAACCCTTATCTCCTTGAAAAGGTCATTGTTCCGTCACAAGGTTTATGTTGCACTGCGAAGCAGTTTCAGGTTGCGCTTGAGACAGCGAAGTGTGGTGGTCGGCCGGTTTCCCTCCGTCCTGGCCGCCCAAGGTTTCGGGAGCTGTGCGCATATGTTTGATTTGACGGGCCACAAGGCCCTTGTTGTCGGGGTCGCCAACGATCAGTCCATCGCCTATGGCTGCGCCAAGGCCTTCCGTGCGCAGGGAGCAGATCTGGCAATCACTTATCTGAATGAGCGGGCCGAAGCCTACGTGCGGCCTCTGGCCGAACAGCTCGATGCGGAAATCATTGCCCCGCTCGACGTGCGTAATACCGAGCAGATGGACGCGCTGTTTTCCGAGATTGAGGCCAAATGGGGCCGTCTCGACACTTTGCTCCATTCCATCGCCTTCTCCAAAAAGGAAGACCTGCATGGTCGTGTGATCGACTGTTCCGCGGACGGCTTTTCGCTGGCCATGGACGTTTCCGTCCACTCCTTCCTGCGGCTTATCAAAAGGGCCGAGCCGCTCATGCCCCATGGCGGTACCTGCATGACAGTCTCTTTCATGGGCGCGCAGAAGGTCGTCGAGAACTATGGCGTCATGGGCCCGGTCAAGGCCGCGCTGGAAGCGGCCACCCGCTACGCGGCAGCCGAGCTCGGATCGAAGGGGATCTCGGTCCATGCGCTGTCGCCAGGTCCGCTCAAGACCCGTGCCGCATCGGGCATTGCCGAATTCGACGCATTACTGAACGACGCGGCTGAACGCGCGCCGACACACCAACTGGCCACGATCGACGATGTCGGGGCCTATGCCGCCTTTCTTGCCAGCCGGGAGGCGTTCAACGTCACCGGGGCCGTGCACCCGATCGACGGTGGCTACAGCATTCTTGGATAGGAGGTCCTGATGAAGGACATTTTTGACGCGCTTGAAAAAGGCCAGAACGAATTTCTGGAATCGCTGCATGATGCCACCGCCTGGGGCCCCTCGGAGCGTTTTACGGCACTGCAGGCCCAGGCGACGGAGCTGTCCAACCTGGCGGAACTGATGGGCAGGGGACTGACCAAGCACCTGACCCGGATCTCGGACGATCACAAGACCCGCTGGCAGTCGAATATTTCCGAGTTCGGCAAAGCCGTGGAAGCCATGGGCGGTGCGCAGGAAAAAGGGTCTTTATACGAGGCCTGGGAAGACTACTGGAAGGATGCGGCCCAGCGCATGGTCCTCACAATGGACACGCTTCGTCAGCGCGGTGACATCTTCCTGGATCACGAAGAGGCCGGCTGTCCACCTGTCCTGATCTATGACTATGAAGTGGTTCTGGATGGTGCCGATCTGCCGCGCCCCAGCTGTTACATGCTGCTGAAAATCATTCCGCCCGCAGATCTGCCGTGCCGTGATCCGAAACCCTGGAAACGGCCCTATATCATCATCGATCCACGGGCCGGACACGGAGCCGGGATCGGCGGTTTCAAGCCGGACAGTCAGGTGGGCGTTGCCCTGCATGACGGTCACCCGGTGTACTTCGTTGCCTTCAAGCGGATGCCGGAGAAAGGCCAGACACTGGCGGACGTGACCCATGCCGAGGCGGCCTTCGTGCGCAAGGTCATGGAGCTTCACCCCGAAGCTCCGAACCCGGTGGTTACGGGGAATTGCCAGGGTGGTTGGGCGACGCTGCTGCTGGCTGCCATGAATCCGGATCTGACCGGGCCGGTCATCCTCAATGGTGCGCCTGTGTCCACATGGTCCGGCCGGGTCGGTGAAAACCCGATGCGCTACAATGCCGGTGTCCTGGGTGGGACCTGGAACGCGATGTATTACTCCGACCTTGGTCACGGCATCTTCGATGGCGCCGACATCGTGCAGAACTTCGAACTGCTCAATCCGGCCCGGAACTACTTCGGCAAGTACTATGATCTCTATGCCAAGGTAGACACCGAGCCGAAGCGCTTCCTGGAGTTCGAACGCTGGTGGGGCGGGTATTTCCTGCTGAACGAAGCGGAGATGAAGTGGATTGTCGAGCAGCTCTTCGTCGGCAACCGTCTTTCCAAGAACGAGGCACAGCTCGAGCCCGGCCGAAACGTCGACATCAAGCATATTCGCGCGCCGATCATCGTTTTCGCCAGCTATGGCGACAACATCACACCGCCGCAGCAGGCCCTAAACTGGATCATCGACACCTACACGGATGAGCGGGAAATCGCCATTCGTGGCCAACGGATCATCTATATGATCCACGAACAGGTTGGCCATCTTGGCATTTTCGTGTCCTCCAAGATTGCGAAGAAGGAGCACACGGAAGTCACATCGACACTGAAGACAATCGAGGCGCTGGCGCCAGGCCTCTACGAAATGACCATCGACGACTATGAAGGCCCGCTGCTGGAGCGGGAATTCACGGTCAGCTTCCATGAGCGCAAGATGGAAGACCTGACGAAGATCGATGATGGCCGGGACGATGAAATACCCTTTGCCGCTGTTGCCCGTGCATCCGAGCAGCAGGCCGAATTCTACGATGTTTGCGTACGGCCTTTCGTGCAGGCTTTCGTCACCGAGCAGAGCGCGGATCTGCGTCGCAAGAGCCATCCGCTCAGAATGCAGCGTGCGCTGTTCTCCAGCCTCAATCCGGCTCTCGGCTGGTTGCCCGGCATTGCCGAGCGTGCAAGGAACGAAAGGTCGCCGGCCGCTGCAGGCAATCCGTTTGTCGAACTGGAAATGGTCAATGCGGCCCTGATCGAGCAGTCCATGGATCTTTTCCGGGATTTGCGCGACACAGCCTACGAGAACCTCTTCTATTCCATTTGGGGCACGCCCTACATGCGCTGGTTCGGCCGAACCAAGCAACCGGGCCGGACGCTGAAGCGCAAGGACGAGTTGCGCAGCTTGCCGCCGGTCCAGGCAGCCCTGATGCATATCGAGGAAGGTGGTTTCTGCGAAGCGGTGATCCGTATGCTGATCCTGCTTGCCGACAGCCGGGGCAATGTTCGCCGCGACCGTCTGGAACGCTCGGCTCGTGTTCTGACACAGGACGAACCATTCAAATCGTTGAATGCGGACGAACGCAGCTTCATTCTTCAGGAACAGACGCTGATCGTCGAATTTGCCCCCGAACTGGCAATCGAAACCTTGCCAAAGCTTCTGAAAACCCCGGAAGAGCGGGAACTCGCGGCCAAGGTTGTGCGGTTCATTCCCGGCGCAATAGACGAAATGACGCCGCATACACTGGAAACGCTGCAGCAGTTCCACAAGGTGCTGGGTCTGCCGCCTGTTTCGGGAGACATCACGGAAGATCCCCTTGCCGTGACCGATGTAGTCGTCGAGCCGGGCAAGGAAGACGCCCGAGCGGCACAGGAAGAGGCGGCGAGCAAGGCCGCCGCGAAGTCCGCGCCAACGCGGACAGCTCCCGTTAGGGCGGCTTCGGCTGCGGCAGTGCCGAGCAAATCGTCTCCTCGCATGACTGCAACGCGAAAGGCTGCGGCGCGCAAGACGACGGCTCCACGCAAATCACGCAGCAGTGCGAAAAAACCGCAGGAACCGGCTGAATAATAATAGGGGGCGTCCGGGCCTCTCGGACGCCCCCACAGAGCCCCCCTGGAATTATTTTTGGAGTTTGGCTCTGATCTGAAACGGTGTTTCGCTTAGCAGGCTAAGACATGTTTCCGGCAATCCGGCACAGGTGGCGCCGATGTCCAGTCGCCGGATTTGTCCGTTAAGCATAGCAAGATCGGTGCTGCTCACAAGTGCCGGAACGCTGCTTCCGGCAGTAATTTGAGCTGCCGAATTTCGAACTCTGTTTTTATTGCATTTTTCGCTACGCTCCAGCGTGATGGCGAAAGACAAACTTCCTATTCGCCACCCGAATGCCTACTTCTTGTCCGAAGCAGAGCCGCTCGTGGTTCGGAATCCCGTGTACCTGGGTGAGGGAAAACCGTGCTGCGAGAGAAAAATGAAGAGAAAACTGGCGGAGCCGCATGTTCGACTGGGCCTATAAGAAACGCTTGAAGGACGACCTGGAACTTTGGGTCGAGAAGGGCTGGGTGAGTTCTGCCGGTGCAACGGCCATATTGAAGGAGCAGGATCAGGACGACGGTCGTTCACGCCTGCCCATGGCCCTTGCCGGAATTGGAATGGTCTGCGTGGCTTTGGCACTGCTGGCATTCATAGCGGCAAACTGGGGAGCTATTCCGAAGTCCGTGAAGCTCGTCGGCATTGCACTGCTTGTCGTTGCGAGCAACGGTCTTGCGGCCTTTGCTGCAACAAGAGGGCGCAAGGGTGTTGCGGATCTTGCCACTGGCTTTGCCACGCTGGTTTTTCTCGGTGGCATGGCGCTGGTCGGACAGATCTTCCACTTGCCCGCCGACTGGCCCGGTGGTGCTTTCCTTGTCTGTCTCGGTGCATTGGCTGCCGCGTGGCTCACCGGTTCGAAAACATCCCTGATCGTCGCTGCCGGTGCTGCCATAACCTGGCAGGTCATGCGGTCCGAATTCGGTTCGGCACCGCTGATGGAAGATCTGATCGGGCTTCTCCTTCTTGTCGCGGTGTTTGCACATCCGGTCGTTCATCCCGCACGGCTTTCGCGCTGGGCCGCGATTTCGCTGCTCTGGGTAACCTATGGCCGCTGGTTTGGCGAAACAGCGGAACTGATGAGCTCCAGCGATGATTTCATCACTGCAATGTTCCTAGCCGGAACCGGTGGTATGGCGGCCGCGATGATGTTGCTCGATCCCGTTGCCGATCTTTTCGTGAAGTGGTCAAGCGACCGGCCGACGCGCAGTCATGGGCATTGGCTGATGGCAAGGTCCCTTCAGGATGTCGGTATTCTGGTCTTGTCGGTGCTGGTCGTCCTGGCGCTCGTGTTTGTTCCTGAGGTCGCGGATGAACCGTCCTTGGGCGGCCTTGCAACACTCCCTGCCATGGTGCCGTTGGCCGTCGCTCTGGCTCTCCTGGTGACAGGCCTGCTGCTATCCTACAAGACCGTGAAGTCGGGGGCGCTCTTCGGGGCAACCGGCCTGGCGCTCGTGGCCGTGCTGATGCCGGTTTTGACGGCCAACGTTCTCGTTCTTGCAGCCTTTGTTCTGGCGGCACTGATCGGTCTGTGCGCGCTGGGGACATGGTATAACAACAGGTTCTGGATGCTTTGTGCCTATTTCGGCCTGACTGCGGTCGCGCTCTGGCTGCTTCAGGTCACCATCGGCAGTTTGCTGGGGCAGTCGCTGTTCTTCCTGGTGGCAGGAGTTCTGCTGCTGGGAATGGCCCTTTGGCTGGCGCGTCTGATGAGGCGCGGTGGCCGGACGCCGGAACAAGGTGACGTCACCAGGGAGGTTCAGGAATGACCACGGCAACTGCAACTCCCGTTTCAAAACCGCAGTCCCGCGCCCAATGGCTGCTTTGGGGACTTCTGGCCCTGATCCAGCTTGGCCTCATCTCAATCCCGTTGTTCGACCGGCTGGACGTGCAACACAGCGGAACCGCTGTTTCGCTTGCCGTGGTGCCTGTTGACCCGAGAGACCTGCTCCGTGGCGACTATGTGGTGATCAATCTTGCGATCGGTACCATTTCCAGGACGGTGCCCGGAGCTGACAAGGTCCAGTCGGGAGACAGCATCTTCGTCGGTCTGAAGTCAGAAGGAACGGGTGCTGCGGTGCCGGTCCTGATTGCGAAGGAAAGAGCTGACGCCGGTGATCTGGCGATTGCCGGTACCGTTCGCTCCGTCCTTGGTGACGAAATACGGGTGGACTACGGTATCGATGCCTTCTTCCTGCCCGAGGGCGAGGGACTTGAAATCGAACGCATGGACACATCGCGCATTCTTCTTGAAATCTCGTTGACCGAAGACGGCCGGTCACTGCCGGTAAACCTGCTGGTGGATGGAAAAGCATTCCGGTCTGATGCGATCTTTTGACCTTCGGCCATTCTGGCGGTATGAGCGCGTCAGGTGAAACCCGTCTGAAAGACCGCCATGTCCGATCCCGCGCTCGATACACTCGTCTTGCCTCTTGAAACCGGGGCTGTCGAGCTTGCCGACAAGAGTCGCGTCCTGTTCCTGCGCGCAAGGACAGGGCGTTCGCTTGCAGCGCTTGCGGACACAGATCTTGTTTGCGAACAGAGTTTCGCACCAGACCGGGATGCGCTGCAAAAGGCAGGGCTGAAGGTAGACGCGGAGACGGAAGACAAAAGCTTCGACGCTGTTCTCGTTCTTCCCGGTCGTCAACGGCAGGAAGCAAGGGCACAGCTTGCCCGTGCTGTTTCAAAGACACGGCCGGGTGGAACCGTGATTGCCTGCGCGCCCAATACCGAAGGTGCCAAGACGCTGGAAAGCGATCTTCAGGAGCTTCTGGGCAGCGCCGAGAAAATGACCAAGAACAAGTGCCGGGTTGTCTGGAGTGAACTTTCCGATGACAGCCTGAACACCGAGCTTCTCGCCGAATGGCTGGTACTCGATGCGCCGCGGACCGTGCTTGACGGCGCATTCGTCAGCCGGCCGGGCATCTTCGCCTGGGACAGGATCGACCCGGCCTCCAGACTTCTGGCAGACTTTGTGCCGGCAACGCTGAAGGGCAGAGGCGCTGATCTTGGAGCGGGCTTCGGTTATCTGACACGTGCCGTTTTCGAGAAAGCTCCGAAGGTCACTTCGATGGATCTCTACGAGGCGGAAAAGCGTGCGCTGGATCTGGCCGAACAGAACCTGGCTGCCTTCAAGGGGCTCAGAACGATGAACGGCATCTGGTCGGATGTGACCCAGGGCATCGAAGGACCTTACGACTTCATCGTCTCCAACCCGCCGTTCCACCAGGCCGGCAAGGCAGATCGCGCTGACGTCGGTCAGGGCTTCATTCGCGCCGCTGCCCGCGGACTGCGGCCGGGTGGCGAGTTCTTCATGGTCGCGAACCGGCATCTTCCCTACGAGCACACGCTGGGCGAAGTCTTCGCCGATGTGAAACAGCTCGCCGACGAAGGTGGCTACAAGGTGATCCGGGCCGTCAAAGGCAAGGGAGGCCGGTAAGATGCGTCTTGTAAAACTCCTTGCCAATCTCGGCTATGGCAGCCGGAAGGAAATGCAGGTCGCCATCCGCAACGGGTGGCTCACAGACCGCGAGGGCAGCCGTTTGAAGGCGGATGCCAAGACCGCTCACGAGGACATCCTCTTCGACGATGAGCCGCTCGACCCCGCACACGGGGTGGTGATCCTGATGAACAAGCCGCTTGGCTACACCTGCTCCATCAAGGATCAGGGCCGGCTGGTCTATGACCTGTTGCCGGACAGGTTCCGCATGCGCAAGCCGGTTCTGTCCACCATCGGTCGGCTGGACAAGGAAACGTCCGGTGCCTTGCTGTTTACCGACGACGGCACATTCCTGCATCGCGTCATCTCGCCGAAGTCCGAAGTTCCCAAGATCTACGAAGTGACGCTCGACCGCCCGATGAAGGGCGACGAAGGCGCGCTGTTTGCCTCCGGCGACATGATGCTGGAAAGTGAAGACAAGCCGCTGAAGCCGGCGGAGCTTCAGGTTCTGGACGAAACCCATGCCCGGCTGACCCTGCATGAAGGCCGGTATCACCAGGTACGCCGCATGTTTGCGGCAACGGGCAATCACGTCACCGACTTGACCCGCAGTCACATCGGCGGCCTCGGTCTGGAAGGTCTCGAAGAGGGCAAATGGAAAGTGCTGTCCGAAGAAGAAAAGACACGCATTTTCGAAGGCGGATGAGGTCACGGTTTCCTGTTTCTGCTGCGAACCAGGATTTTTTTGTGATGAGAGGTTTCTCTCTTAAGTTCAATAAATTCAGATGCTTATATTTTATTTGATCGCCAATTTCTGAAAAATTCCAAAAAAGATCTCCCCTAGCTGCATCCAAAATTCGATCTGCCGTGTTTCCGGGAAGTGAGGCCAATCCGATGCCTCCTGCCTTTGAAAGACGGAGATCTGAAATGCCCCTTATTGCACGTAGCCTTCTGACAGCATCCGCCCTTGTTCTTGCCGCTGGCGCTGCTCACGCGACCCCTGCGATCGGTCTTGCCGGTGAAAAGACCCTGGTGGTCATCGATAGCAATTCCGGAAAGGTCACCGACACGATGGAAGTTTCCGGTGTCGACAGCCTGCTCGGCATTGACCTGCGGCCGGCAACGGGGCAGCTGATCGGCGTCAGTGGCGCTCATGAAATCGTCGAGATTGATCCGAAGACCGGTGCGGCAACGGTGATTTCCAAGATGGACAAGATGCTGCCGCTGAAAGACGGGCAGCCTGTCATCGTCGACTTCAACCCCAAGGCCAACAAGTTGCGCTTCATGACCGGTGTGACCAACCACCGGGTTGATATCGAAAGCGGCAAGGTGACCGTCGATGGCAGCCTGGCCTTTGAGGAAAAGGACATGCATGCGGGTGAGGCGCCGAACATCGTTGCTGCCGCCTACATCAACTCCTACGGCCAGCCGGAAACGACTGCGATGTACGACATCGACGCGACCATTGGTGCCGTCATCCGTCAGACTTCGCCGAACGATGGCACCCTTGCGGCCGTTGGCAAACTGGGTGTGGACGCTGCCGAAACCTACGCCTTTGATGTCGCAACCGACGCGGAAGGCAACAACAAGGCCTGGCTGGCAACCGGCACGTGGCTGCACACCGTTTCGCTGGAAACCGGCAAGGTGACCGACAGCTGGGAACTGGGTGGCCTGGAATGGCCGCTGCGCGACATCACGTTCATGACCGCGATGTGAGCCCCATCCAAAACACATACTGACAGAGCATCTTCAGCCCGCTGAATGAACAAGGATGCTCTGGGCTTTGCGGCCCCGTCCCACCTGGTTCGCAAAGCCGATTGCCGGAGCAGCCTGGACCACCCACCCCAGGCTGCTCCGGTCCCTTACCGGTACGACTGGTCCGGCAACGCTTCTGATGCGTAGCAGTCAGGAGCCCTGGTGAGATTGAACAAGTGAGACCAACGTGCTGGATATGCCGGAAAGCGTAAGCGAAGTGGATCACGCGGCCCTTCTGGCCGCCTGTGCACGCAAGGACCGGCAGGCCCTGCGACAGATCCTGGAACTGGAAGGCCCCAAGATGCTGGGCATTGCCAAGCGCATGTTGCGCCGGCAGGACCTTGCTGAAGATGCGCTCCAGGATGCGTTGGTCCTGATCTGGCGCAAGGCCTCCCAGTTTGATCCTGCGAAAGGATCCGGGCGCGCGTGGATCTTCGCGGTCCTGCGGAACAGGACCTTGAACATGCTTCGTGACGGGGCCCGGGAATCGGCAACCGATGACGACAAGCTGGAACGCCAGATCGACGGCAGCGAACTGAACGAGGCGTGGGAAATGCTGGGCCATGACAGCGAGTTGCGCCGTTGTCTCGGACGACTGGAAACGGAAAAGCGCAGTGCCGTGCTGATGTCCTATATCTGGGGCTACACCCATGGTGAAATTGCCGGCCGGTTGTCGGCACCCCTTGGAACGGTAAAGGCGTGGGTGCGCCGTGGCCTGACTTCCTTGCGGGAGTGCATGTCATGAGAACGGCTCGCCGAAATCTTGCTGAACTTGCCGACGAATTCGTCATTGGCCTGTGCGACCCAGAAGAACAGCGCGAAGTGGAAGATCGCCTGATGAAGGAGCCGGAATTGGCCGTTCTCGTGGAACTTGCCCGTCAGCGGTTCGCCGCTCTGGACGCCGCTACGCCCCGTGAAGCCGTGCCGGAGAGCCTTTGGCATCGCGTTGAAAGGCGTCTGGACGCGGTGGAAGAGAGTATTGCCGCTCCCGAGACGAAAGACAGTCGTGTTGAGGCGCCGGTGGATCTCAAGTCCGAGAGAGAAAAGCGCAGCAGGCCAATGATGTGGACGGCGGCAGCCAGCCTGGCAGCGAGCCTCGTACTTGCCATCGCGCTTGTCTGGAACCTAATGACGACAGTTCAACCGCAGGTGATTGCCGTGCTTGTCAACGATGCCGGGCAGCCTGTTGCGATGATCGAAGGGGCTGAGAACAACGCGACACAGGTCACGCTTCTGGGGCAGACCGATGTCCCGGCAGGCACGATCCTTCAGCTCTGGACCAAACCGGATCCGGATGGGCCGCCGGTTTCCCTGGGCATCTTCGATGAGCCTAAACAAACGATCCTGCAAGCTGCCGGGTTGCCGGTTCCCAAGCCTGACCAGCTTTATGAGATCACCTTCGAACAGCCGGGAGGCTCTCCAACCGGGTTGCCGACCGGCCCCATCCTCGGCAAGGGTCTTGCCAGGGAGCCTCGATGATCATCGGTGCGAAAAGCACCGGAAGGTGTAAAGAACTGGAGAGCGCCCGGACATGTTCGGGCGCTCTTGACTAGGAGACCCTTAATTTCTTTTTCGGCTGAGGACTCGTATGCGGCTGTCGAATTCGCCGCGGTCGACATAACAGCCGCGCAGATGGCGGAACCCGGTGCCAGGGTCGAAAGCGGTTCGGCCATGCAGGACCCGCCGATTGTCGAAGATCACCATCTCTCCGCCTTTCAGCCGTGTGGTGATGACGTAATTCCTTGATCGGGTCATCTGCATCAAGGTGCGATACGCCCCGTAATAAGCTTCCATTCGATCGGCCGGCAGATCGAAGATCCCGGCGAGATGGGCGTTGAAATGGAGTTCCTGCACGCGTGCGAACAGATCGAGTTCGATCACCGTGTGATGGCGGCAGATGTCGTAGTCCTCGTCGTGAAAGCGAAAGGGCACCGGCGTCTCGGCAAGGAGCCGGAAGGCCTCCGGATCGAGACGGGCGAGATCGTCCGCAATCGCGAAGCCGTCACAAAAGATCGAACCGCCACCTTCTGCTTCATTGGCAAGACAATGCAGGAACTGGAAGCCTGGTGGCAGTTCCTGATTGGCCAGGTCCGTATGCAAAGGAAGGGCATGGGACGTATAGGCCAGGTTGTTCGGGTTCGGCTTGGAAATGACCTCAAATGTCGTGCCGAAATTGGTCTCCCGAAGAAAACCGATCCTGCGGGCGACATCGACACCTGCCTCCACGTCGTCAGCCATGCCGTCGACAAGAGCAAGGCCGGTTTTCTTGGCTTCGATCAGGAAAGCGACAAGGAGATCGTCGTTGACCATCAAGTCGGCGGACGCCGCGCGCGGAAGGCTTTCCGGGACAAGATCACCGCGCCACAGCGCAGGTTCGATCTCGGCTGGATCGGCAAGTCCGACCCCTGGCCGGTGATCGAACAGCCAGTCGGCCCTGTAGCGGCTGACATGGCCGTCGCCGGACCAGGTCAGAATAATTTCATCCGCATCCTGTTCGGCCTTCGCGATGGAAATATCCATCGCAATGCCGGTCAGGTCGAACTGGCGTTCCTGCGTTTGCGGATGAAACCCGCTCGGGCAGTTGTCGCGAAGCCAGATGTAGGGAAAGTTGGTGCTGGTGCCATCGGTCCAGGCGACAGAAAGCATGCGGTCCTCACCGCGCAAGGTCACGTTCGTCATTTCGAAAATCCGTTGATGTCTTGGAGGGGAAAGACGCCGGCAAGAGCCGGCAAACATCAACGGTCGGCAGGGGGCGGCCACCACCAATAGGCCTTGTTATGCGGATTGCCGCCATTGCGGCCGAGAACAGAAACCATCCACGGAACAGCCTGAACGCAGGCGATGCCTGCTGTTGAACCTGAAAAACGCTACATCAAAAAAAGCACCCGGCAAATGAAATTCTGCCGGGTGCCAGTCATCTCAAATAAATTCAGGTTCAGTTCTTGGATGCCTTGGCTGCAAGCGCTATGGCGATGTAGCTCCAGCCGTTGATCAGCACCGAAATGCCGGCCAGAAGGCCAAGCGCCCAAGCGGCCGAACTCGGCAGTTCCAGCCAGATCATGGCACCGGCCACCAGGGACACGAGCCCTGCGATCAGCACCCAGACCCAGCCGTCATGCGGCTTCAGTTTGAAGGCCAGCAGGATCTGGCTGATGCCCTGCGCCACGAAGATGGCGGCAATCACCAGTGTCAGCGCGATGGTTCCTGCGAGCGGGTTCACATAAATCACGATCCCGCCGATGACGGCGATAATGCCGGTGATCAGGTTCCAGAGGAAACTGGCGGTACCATGGGTCTTGAAGGAATTGTAGATCTGAACCAGGCCGCCGACGAATAGCACGGCCGCGATCAGGATCGTCACGGCAATCGACGTTGCCAGGGGAGCGGCGATCAGGATGATGCCACCTATGACCAGCGCAATGCCGAGCGCCAGAAACCAGCCCCAGTTGTCCTGGATCTTTCTTCTCATATTCTCTACGGCCTGAACAGCATCTGTCATTTTGACCTCCTCACGCTCCGGTTGCCGTTGTTGACCGTAACCCCTTTGCAAATAAACGCAATATCCTGATGACAAATTGCCCGGGAAGGGGAGCGTTCGACTGTGACTTGACTTTTGATGTGTATATGCACACAAAGCCCGCATGGAAGAAGACGATTTCTCGCTCTGCGTTCTCGACAACGCGCGCAAGGCCGCACGTGCCGTCAGCCGACACTACGACAAGCTGGCGCGGCAGGTTGGCATGACGGCCGGTCAGTTCTCCGTTCTTGTCTCGATCCGGAAATACGAAGGCGTGACGACGGCAGCACTGGCCAAGCGGCTGTCCATGGAACGTACGACGCTGGTGCGCAATGTCGCTCTTCTGGAGCGCAAGGGGCTGGTCGCATCGCAACCCGTCCGGGACGGCCGCAGCAAACAGTATCGGCTGACCCCGAAGGGTGCGGAGCTTCTTGATACTGCCGTCCCGTTGTGGCGGCAGGCCCAGGCAGACGTGAAGGGACATCTCGGCAGCGATGAATTTCTGCGTGCCATCGACACCCTGAAACGGCTCTCGGAGCTATAGCCGGGCAAAAAGAATTTCCATTTCGGGCGGACTGGCAAACCGCCTCGACACATCTTAACTGCCGGGGCGGGGGCGCTGGCAAACCAATGTGAGGTAAGACATGCGACGTGTGGTCGTGACGGGACTGGGGATCGTTTCCCCGCTGGGCACCGGGGTAGATGCCTTCTGGAACCGGGTGAAAGACGGGAGCAACGGCATCCGCCAGATCACCCACTTCGATGCAGGTGAGCTGGCTTGCCAGATTGCAGGCGAGGTTCCTTCGAAAGCAGAAGACGAGCATGGCTTTGATGTCGATGCAGTGATGGATCCGCGCGAACAGCGCCGCTCTGACCGGTTCATCCATTTTGCCATGGGGGCGGTTCAGGAAGCGCTGGCCCATGCGGGTTGGGAGCCGAAGTCCGACAGGGACAAGGAACGCACAGGCACGATCATCGCGACCGGGGTTGGCGGGTTTCCGGCCATGACCGCCGGTACGCGGCTGGTGGACGAAAAAGGTCCCCGCCGGGCGTCGCCTTTTCTGGTGCCGTCGTTCCTGGCCAACCTGGCTGCCGGGCAGGTCTCCATCCGGCATGGCCTAAAGGGGCCGATTGGCGCGCCGGTGACTGCCTGTGCCGCCAGCCTTCAGGCCCTTGGCGATGCCGCCCGTATTATCCGTTCGGGAGAAGCCGACGTGATGGTGGCAGGCGGGTCAGAAGCCTGTATCGACAAGGTTTCCTACGCCGGGTTCTGTGCCGCGAAGGCCATGTCCTCCAAACGCAATGGCGACCCGGCCCATGCGTCCCGGCCATTTGACCAGGACCGTGACGGCTTCATCATGGGCGAAGGTGCTGGAATCCTGATCCTGGAAGACCATGACCATGCCACCGCCCGCGGTGCGACGATCCTGGCCGAGTTGGCCGGTTACGGCACCAGCGCCGACGCCTATCACGTTACCGCGTCTTCGCCGGACGGTGAGGGTGGTCTGCGGGCAATGCGGCAGGCCTTGTCGACGGCCAATCTCTCGCCCGGTGAAATCGGTTACGTCAATGCGCACTCCACATCGACGCCAGTCGGCGATGCTGCCGAAATTGCTGCATTGACAACGCTTTTCGAAAACCGTGGCAAAGACCTTGCGGTGTCGTCGTCAAAGTCGATGTTCGGCCACCTGCTGGGGGCCGCGGGAGCCGTGGAGGCAATCGCCTGCGTCAAGGCCCTGATGAGCGGTCTGCTGCCGCCTTCCCGCAATCTGGAAGCGGCCGACGAGGCCATGAGCCGGTTCGAAATGATCCCCGGCAAGGCCATCGCTCGTGACGTCAACCACATCCTCACCAATGGCTTTGGTTTCGGCGGTGTGAACGCCAGCGCGGTGTTCTCGAAGGTGTGAAACTAAACGACCGTCAGACACTGCTCATTCTTTGAGCTTTGTAAAATGAGAAATCCCATATATGAGAAAATTCTCATTTATGGGATTTTTTGATGTCGAACCTTGATCAAGATCTTGCCCAGCGGCTGACCGAGCTGCGACGGGCCAGAAACTGGCCACTGGAAGATCTGGCCGAACGCACCGGTATCAGCCGGGCCACCCTGTCGCGGATCGAGCGCGGCGACACCAGCCCGACCGCAAGCGTTCTTGGAAAACTTGCCGCGGCATTCGGCCTCTCAATGGCCGAACTATTCGGAGCAGCCTCCGCAACGATCGAGCGCCTTGTTCCTCGGGACGTGCAGGCCGTCTGGACGGACCCGGAGACAGGCTATGTCCGCCGCACGTTAACGCCGGCAGCAAGCGGGTATCGCGGGGCCATGATCGAAGGTTGCATTCCCCCAGGTGCCACCGTTGCCTATGCCGCTCCGCCGGTTCCGGATCTGGAGCATCAACTTGTGCTTCTGGAGGGGAGCCTGCGGATGGTCATCGGCCCGGACGCCTACGACCTGGAGCCCGGTGATGCCCTGCGGTTCCGTCTCAACGCCCCCAACAGTTACCACGCGTCTGGAACGGTTCCGGCACGCTATTTCCTGACGGTGATCACGCCATGACACTTCCCGTTACCGAGACCGGACCTCTGCAAGTCCAGCCGTTCACGCCTGACGCCCCCGTCGGTCTGATGTCCGCAGATGAGGTGCGCATGTCGCTTCCCGCCCTGGGGCAGCTTCTGAAAGCATGTGTCGAAGATGGTGCCGGGATCGGCTTCCTGTTGCCGATGCCACAGGACAAGGCGGAAGCCTTCTGGGCGAGCAAGCTTCCCGCCATCGAAAGTGGGGAGGCATTTCTGCTTGCCGCGCGTCAAGGGGCGGACATTGCGGGCGTGGTGATGCTTGTGAAGGCAGGAGCCGACAACCAGCCCCATCGGGCGGACGTCGCCAAGCTGATGGTTCATCCGGAACATCGGCGCAAGGGACTTGCCAGAAAGCTCATGTCGGCCATCGATGGCCTTGCCCGTTCCGAGAACTGCTGGATGCTGGTGCTGGATACGGTCACCGGAGATCGCGCGGAAAAGCTCTACCCGACTTGCGGATACCAGAAGGTCGGCGTCATTCCGGACTACGCCTATAACAGCCACGGCCATCTGGATGCGACAACCGTGTTCTTCAAGGATTTACGGTGAGGGGAAGCGATTTGCTCCGCAGTAGAGGCGGCGGAGGCCCGAGGCACGGGTCTCCGCTGGGCTTTGCCTGGTTTGCCAGTCGCCAAGATGGCTCAGCTGAGGAAGCAGACCCGCCACGCCTGCGTTAGTCGCTGAATTCCACAGAGTCCGCCTTGACGCCAAGTTCCTCGAGCACTTCCTGAACCGCCTCCATCATGGGTGGCGGTCCGCAAAGGTAGAAGCGGCGGTCCAGATCAGGCACGAATTCCTTGATCATGTCCGCGTCGATCATGCCGTGGTGGCTGCCGGCCGTGTCTTCGTCTGACAGAACGTGATCGATCTTCAGGCCGTCCATAGCCTCAAGTTCCTTGCGGTAGATAATGTCCTCCGAGGTCTTGTTGGCAAAGATCAGCTGGTTGCCGTTCAGCTTTCCCTTCTTCTCCAGGTCCCGGAATATCGCAAGGAACGGCGTGATGCCGGCACCGCCGGCAATGAACACGCCCGGCTCGTCATAGCGGAATGTCTTGAACGGATCGGCGATCAGCACGTGGTCGCCCTCCTTCAGCTTGTGAAGGCGCTCCGTAACCCCGTCATGATCGGGGTATCCCTTGATGGTGAATTCGAGAGTTCGCTCTTCGGGCAAGGACGTCATCGTGAAGGGGCGAGTCTCGTTCCGCCATCCGTCTTCATCGAGCGCAATCTCTGTCGCGTCACCGACCTTGAAGTCGAACCCTTCAGGCTCGACAAGACGGAAGCGTTTCACATCGTGAGTGACCTGGTCGATCTTGAGAATGGTCGCCTTGTGCATCTGTGCGTCTCCTTATTGCTCGAAAAGGAAACGCGACAGGTGGCGGCAGGTTCCGCCAGAACACGGTGTCCGGGCTGGGTGCCATAGGTCCGATTTGGTGCAATGTGCACGGTGAGGCGCCTAGTGATCCCGAGACCATGTGATCGCGGTGCCGGAGTGCAGAGCAGGGCGGTCCCAGAGTTGAATCAATTTCTGAAGTTGATGTGCCGAACAGCTTGCCTAACCCGCCTCGTTCAGCATTTCCAGCTCCAGCCACTGCTCTTCCGCAGCATCCTTTTCATTCGTGAGATCAGTTATTTGCTGGGATATCTTGGCAAATTTGTCAGGGTTCTTCACGTAGAGCTGCGGGTCGTTCATTTCCGCCTGAAGCGTTTCGAGACGTGCTTCAAGTTTCTCGATCGTGTCCGGCAGGGTTTTCAGAAGATGCTGCTGGGTGAAGCTCAGTTTTGATTTTGCCTGAGGCTTTTGCGGCGAAGCCTCTGGAGCGGAAGGCTTTTCCTTCTTCACCGGCGCTGCCTTGTCGGCTTTGCGGGCGGTCACGCCTTCGCCGCGCTGTGCCAGCATGTCGGTGTAGCCACCGGCATATTCACGCCACAGGCCGTCGCCCTCCGAGACGATCACGGAGGTTGCCACCCGGTCGAGAAAATCGCGATCGTGCGAGACGATCAGGGCCGTGCCGGGATAGTCGGCCAGCAGTTCCTGCAGCAGGTCAAGCGTTTCAAGGTCGAGGTCGTTGGTCGGTTCGTCGAGCACCATCAGGTTCGACTTGTTGGCCAGTGCCCGAGCGAGCATGGCGCGGGCGCGTTCACCGCCCGACAGCACACCCACCGGCGTACGGGCCTGTTCCGGCGAGAACAGGAAGTCCTTCATGTAGGACATGACATGCTTGGTCTCGTCGCCGATCACCACCGTATCGCCGCGCCCGCCGGTTAGGACCGAGGACAGCGTGTCGTTGAGGTTCAGGTTCTCACGCTTCTGGTCGAGTGTGACCATTTCCAGGTTGGTGCCGAGCCGTGTCGTGCCCGTGTCCGGTGCTAGTTCGCCGGTCAGCATCTTCAGAAGCGTCGTCTTGCCGGCGCCGTTCGGGCCGACAAAACCGATCCTGTCACCGCGCTGGATGCGGGTCGAGAAGTCCTTGACGATGGCACGGTCGCCATAGGTCTTGGAAATGCCTTTGGCTTCGATCACCAGCTTGCCCGAAACTTCGGCATCCGTGGCAGCAAGCTTGGCGGTGCCTTGAGGCCCGCGATGTTCCCGCTTCTGTTTGCGAAGGTCGGCAAGCTCGCGCACGCGCCGCATATTGCGCTTGCGCCGGGCGGTGACACCGTAGGTCATCCAGTGCTCTTCGCGCTTGATCTTCTGCGCCAGTTTCTGCTGGTCGACCTCTTCCTGCTCGAACACCTCGTCGCGCCAGGCTTCGAAGTGGGCAAAGCCCTTGTCGAGCCGGCGGGCGACGCCGCGGTCGATCCAGACAGTGGTGCGCGACAGGTTTTCCAGGAAGCGACGGTCATGGGAAATCAGCACCAGGGCGGACTTCAGGCTCTTGAGCTCCTGTTCCAGCCATTCGATGGCGGGAAGGTCCAGGTGGTTGGTTGGCTCGTCGAGCAACAGGATATCCGGCTCGGGGGCGAGCGTCCGGGCGAGGGCAGCTCGGCGGGCTTCGCCGCCGGAAAGGGACTTCGGGTCTTCCGTGCCGCTAAGGCCCAGGACTTCCAGAAGATAAGCGCCGCGATAGGGATCGTCGCCCTCGGTCAGGCCTTCGTTGACATACTCCAGTGTGGAGGCATAGGCGGAAAGGTCCGGATCCTGCGGGAGATAGCGCACCGTGCGGCCGGGCTGGAAGAAGCGTTCGCCCTTGTCCATCTCCACCATGCCGGCAGCAATCTTCAAAAGGGTCGACTTGCCGGAGCCGTTGCGGCCGACAAGGCACATGCGCTCACCTTCGGAAACGGAAAGCTCGGCACCGGTTAGAAGTGGCGTGCCGCCAAAGGTCAGATGAACGTCGCGAAGTGTCAGCAGCGGTGGAGCCATGAGGGTCTTGTTTTCCCGGTCGGAATGTCGGATCGGCGCCCGGTTTACTGGCCGCGCGTGAACCGCGCAAGCGGCCCGGAAAGAACGCCCAGCATTTTTGATCGTGATCGGAGAGATTTTGGTGACCGAATGCGTTATTCTGGGCAGCGTGTGGACAGGGGCGACCAACAGGCGCGGGGCGTGCGCCGACAGGAGAGAGCATCATGTCTGACCTGAACCTGGCGAAACGCGAAAGGGGCTCTCTTGCCCGCAAGCGGTTTCGGATCTGTCTTGCCGCTGTCGCCATGTGTCTGGCCGGGGCAGTCGCCGGCTTGACCGGCACATCGCCCGCACGTGCCGACGGGATCTATTTCAATGGTGTCGGTATCGGCTTCGGTTTCGGCAATCGTGGTTATCGCGGCGGGGCCTTCTACGCACCTTATGGTCTTTACGGCCCGCCTTACCGTCCCTATGGCGCACCTTACTATTACCACCCCTACGACATGCGGGCCTATCCCTACCGGTCGCGGGTCTATGTGAACCCGCCGCGCTATCGTGGACAACCGCAGCGTGTCCCCTATACCAAGACCGGACTGGCTCCTTTTACCCCTCAGTGGACGGCCTATTGCGCGCGGAAATTCAAGTCTTTCAACCCTGATACGGGCATGTATCTGGCTCATAGTGGAAAATATCGATTTTGCCGCTAGGATTGAAACATAATTGCGCGTGTTGAGGTCAAATTATTTGACCGCCGAGTAAAACAACGGAAAAATTTTCCGGTTTCGTTTAAAAACAAGCAAAAACATCGCCTTTTTGCGACTAAGGTCGAAATGTGCCGTTGGGGGATGCTTGATTGCTCGCAAAGAGCGTGGAATCTTGTGACCCATCGTTCCATTTGCTTCAACTATAACCCAAGAGGGGAGAGCGATATGTTCAAGTCCATGCGTGTGACAGCGCTTGCGGCTGCCTTGATGGCTGCTACATCTATTACTGCGGTTGCAGAGGTGGTCTACCACCGCGGCAACACTGCCGACCCGGAAACCCTGGATCAGCACAAGACCTCCACAACCTATGAAGCGCATATCCTGCGTGATCTTTACGAGGGCCTGGTTGCCTATGGCGCCGATGGCCAGATCATTCCGGGCGTGGCTTCGGAGTGGAAGGTTTCCGACGACGGCAAGACCTACACCTTCATGCTGCGCGATGATGCCAAGTGGTCCAATGGGGATCCGGTTGTTGCCGGCGATTTCGTCTTTTCGCTTCAGCGCATCATGAACCCGGAAACAGGCGCGAAATACGCCAACGTTCTGTATCCGATCCTGAACGCCGAAAAGGTCAATAAGGGCGAAGCCAAGCCGGAAGAACTCGGCGTGAAGGCGCTTGACGATCATACGCTCGAGATCGCTCTGGAGTCCCCGACGCCGTATTTCATTGACCTTCTGGGCCACCAGACCGGCCTTCCGGTCCATCCGGCTTCCGTTGAAAAATTCGGCTCCGATTTCGTGAAAGCCGAAAACATCGTCACCAACGGTGCCTTCACCCTCGCAGAATTCGTGCCGAACGCACATGTGAAAGCGGTCAAGAACCCGCATTTCCATGACGCCGATCAGGTGAAGATCGACACTGTCTTCTTCTATCCGACCGAAGACCGTGGCGCGGCTCTGCGCCGGTTCCAGGCCGGTGAGCTGCACACCAACAACGATGCGCCGACCGAGCAGGTCGCCTTCATGCGTGAGAACCTGGGCGACCAGTTCCACGTGGCGCCGTATCTGGGCACCTACTATTACGCGCTTAATCACGAAGACGAAGTCCTGAAGAACCCGGACGTCCGCCAGGCTCTGTCCATGGCGATTGACCGTGAGTTCCTGGCCGACGAAATCTGGGGCTCCACCATGGTGGCCGGCTATTCCTTCGTGCCGCCGGGCATCGGCAACTACGGTGAACCGGCCTATGCCGACTACAAGGACATGTCCCAGATCGACCGCGAAGAAAAAGCGATCGAACTTCTGACCAATGCCGGTTTCGGCCCGGACAATCCTGTCGAACTGACGATCAACTACAACACGTCCGAAAACCACAAGAACACGGCAGTCGCGATTGCCGACATGTGGAAACCTCTCGGCGTCAACGTCAAGCTGATCAACACCGACACCAAGACGCATTACGCCATGCTGCGTGACCGTCAGGACTTCGACGTCGCCCGCGCCGGCTGGATTGGCGACTACTCCGACCCGCAGAACTTCCTGTTCATGGTCGAGAGCGACAACGACGGCTTCAACTACGCCCGCTACAACAATCCTGAGTATGATGCACTCATGGACGAAGCGGCCGTCACGGTGGATCTGGAGAAGCGTGCGGACATCCTGAAGAAGGCTGAAGAGCTCTTCATGCGGGACCTGCCGTTCATTCCGATGATGTACTACGGTTCCATGAACCTGGTCTCCGACAAGATGGCAGGATTTGAGGACAACCTCCTCAACATCCATCCGTCCCGCTGGATGAGCATCTCCGAATAACCTGACAACATCGAGACCGGCAGGGCTTCCCTGCCGGTTCTTGCAAGGCGGCATCAATCAATCAAGATTGACCGAAAGACCGCCGTTTAACAAACAGAGGCAAAGCCTATGCTCCGATATGTCCTCGGACGATTGCTCGGCGCAATCCCGACGCTTTTTCTGATTGTCACGATTTCCTTTTTCCTCATCCGCATCGCGCCGGGTGGACCGTTCGATCTGGAACGTCCCCTGGAGGCAAAGGTGATGGAAAACCTGAACAAGATCTACCATCTCAACGAGCCCCTGTGGAACCAGTACCTGCTGTACCTGCAGAGCGTGGCCCGTCTGGATTTCGGTCCGAGTTTCTACTTCCGCGACTTCTCGATCAATGAACTGTTTGCGGAAAGTCTTCCCATCTCCATCCAGCTGGGCTTGTCCGCGCTCTGCCTGGCCCTGGTGGTTGGCGGTTTCCTGGGCGTGGCGGCGGCGCTGCGCCAGAACAAACCGGCAGATTATTCGATCATGGCTGCGGCAACGCTCGGCGTCACGATCCCCAACTTCGTCGTTGCGCCGATCCTGACCCTGATCCTCGGCGTGTGGCTCGGCTGGTTGCCCGTGGGGGGCTGGAATGGCGGAGCTTTCGTCAACCGGGTACTGCCGGTCGTGACACTTGCGCTGCCTCAGATCGCAGTCGTGGCACGTCTGACGCGCGGCTCGATGATCGAGGCGCTCAGGTCCAACCATGTTCGCACTGCAAGGGCCTATGGGCTGACCTCCTACATGATCGTGGTGGTGCATGCGCTCAGAGGGGCGATCCTGCCGGTCGTTTCCTATCTCGGCCCGGCTGCGGCAGCGCTGCTCACCGGTTCCGTCGTGATCGAAACCATTTTCGGTATCCCGGGCATCGGCCGCTACTTCGTGCAGGGCGCTCTCAACCGTGACTACACCCTGGTCATGGGGACGGTTGTTGTCGTTGCCTGCTTTGTTATCCTGTTCAACCTCGTCGTGGATCTGCTCTATGCGCTGCTCGATCCGCGTGTGCGCTACGACTGAGGAGGAGACGACTGTGACCCTCACTGCAACATCATCCACCGGGGCGCCTGCTAAGGGGCGTTCCCTGTGGGACGACGCACGCGACCGGTTGCTCGCCAACCGTGCGGCGGTCGCCTCCATTATCGTGCTTCTGACAATCGGCCTGATCTCGATCCTTGGCCCGATCCTGTCTCCTCATCACTACGACACAGTCTATCGTGACTACGTGAAGGTGCCGGCCAGCCTGGAGGCCTATCCGAAGCCTGAGCAGGTCGAGCCCGGTTTCATGTCTTCCGCCAAACGGGCGCGTCTGACCGTGGATGCGTTTGAGCGCGAAGGCGACATGATTGTCGCCAAGGTCACCTCCAGCCGGGATATCGATCCCCGGTCAGTGCTGTATTTTGACCGTAGCGACCTGTTCAGGAATACCGAGCTGACGGACATGTCCGCAGACAACAAGTCTGCAACGGTCAGGGCCGACATCAACTTCATGCATTTCTATTTCGGCACCGACGCCAATGGTCGTGACATGATGACCCGGACGTTCATCGCCGGCCGCGTGTCGCTGACCATCGGTCTGTTGGCAACCATCGTTGCGATATCGATCGGTGTTCTCTACGGGGCGACTTCAGGATATCTCGGTGGCCGGGTCGACCAGATGATGATGCGCGTCGTGGATATCCTCTATTCGCTGCCGTTCATCTTCTTCGTGATCATGCTCGTCGTGTTCTTCGGCCGGAACTTCATCCTGATGTTCATCGCCGTCGGTGCCGTGGAATGGCTCGACATGGCGCGCATCGTGCGCGGGCAGACGCTGACCATCAAACGCCAGGAATATGTGCAGGCGGCGGAAGCACTCGGTGTGGCCGATGGCGGTATCGTGCGCCGGCACATCATCCCGAATACGCTTGGTCCGGTCGTGGTCTACATGACACTTCTGGTGCCGAAGGTGATCCTGCTGGAAAGTTTCCTGTCCTTCCTTGGCCTCGGCATTCAGGAGCCGATGACCAGCTGGGGCGTGTTGATTTCCGAAGGCGCGCGAAATCTGCAAGGGGCTCCCTGGATGCTGATTTTCCCGTCCATCTTCCTGACATCGACCCTGTTTGCGCTGAACTTCATCGGCGACGGCCTGCGCGATGCCCTGGACCCGAAGGACCGGTGAGGAGAAGACCATGACCAGCGAAACCAAGAAAACGGTCCTCTCAATCAAGGATCTGAAGGTCGACTTTGAAACCGCGACGGGTACCGTCAATGCGGTTCAAGGCGTCGACATTCACGTCCAGGCGGGTGAAACCGTCGCGATCGTCGGGGAAAGCGGCTCGGGCAAGAGCCAGACCATGATGGCGGCTATGGGCCTTCTGGCGTCCAACGGGCGCACACGCGGCGAGGTGATCTACGAAGGCCGGAATATTCTCGGCTTGCCGGTGGGCAAGCTCAACAAGATCCGCGGTGCCAAGATCACCATGATCTTCCAGGAGCCGATGACCTCGCTCGACCCGCTTTACACCATCGGACGGCAGCTGGCCGAGCCCATGGTCGTTCATGGCGGGTTGTCGTGGAAAGCGGCCAAGGCAAAGGCCCTCGAGCTTCTGAAACTCGTCAACATTCCCGAGCCGGAACGCAAGATCAACGCCTATCCGTACGAGATGTCAGGCGGCCAGCGCCAGCGTGTGATGATCGCAATGTCGCTTGCCAACGATCCAGACGTGCTGATTGCCGACGAGCCGACCACTGCGCTCGATGTCACCACACAGGCGCAGATCCTGGACCTTCTGGCGGATCTGCAAAAGCGCCTAGGCATGGCGGTGATCTTCATCACCCATGATCTGGGTATCGTTCGCCGTATTGCGGACCGGGTCTATGTCATGAAGACCGGTGAAGTGGTGGAAAGCGGCGAGACCGGGCAGATCTTCACCCGGCCTGCGCATCCCTACACAAAAATGCTTCTGGATGCGGAGCCGACAGGCCACAAGCTGCCGGTGCCAGACAGTGCGCCTGTTCTGCTGGAAGCGCAGAAGGTCGAAGTGGAATTCGAGCTCGATTCCGGTTTTCTGAAGCCCAAGCATGTGCTGCGTGCGGTTGACGACATCAGTTTCTCGCTGCGCAAGGGCCAGACACTGGGCATCGTCGGCGAAAGTGGCTCTGGCAAGTCCACCCTCGGTCGTGCAGTGCTGAACCTGTTGCCGGCCGGTGGCCGGGTGGTGTTCCACGGACAGCAGATCACCGGCAAGAACCGCTCCGAAATGCGTGCGCTTCGCAAGGACATGCAGCTTATCTTCCAGGATCCTTTCGGGTCTTTGTCCCCGCGTATGACGGTTGGCCAGATCATTTCCGAAGGGTTGATGGTGCACGAACCCTCACTCAACGCCCGCCAGCGGGATGAGCGCGCCTGCAAGGCACTTGAGGAAGTGTCACTCGACCCGGTCATGCGCAATCGCTATCCGCACGAGTTTTCGGGCGGACAGCGTCAGCGTATCGCGATTGCCCGCACCATGGTTCTGAAGCCGGAACTGGTCGTGCTCGACGAGCCGACCTCGGCTCTCGACCGAACGATCCAGAAGCAGGTGGTGGAACTGCTGCGTGACCTGCAGAAGGCTCATGACCTGACCTATCTGTTCATCAGTCATGACCTTGCCGTCGTGCGCGCGCTGTCCGACACGGTGATGGTGATGCAACGTGGCAAGGTTGTTGAGGCGGGGTCCGCCGACGCGATCTTCGAGGCGCCTAAGTGCGATTACACCAAGGAGCTGATCGGGGCCGCAATGCTGACTCAGCAGCAAATGATGGAAAGCGCCTGAGGGCGAACCTTTATAAAGCAACTCGGGTGCGCGGGCGGTCAACCTAAAGCGGTTGGCCGCCCGCAATCTGTGGGCTCTCTGCCTGTGTGAGCGGGAAGGTCGGTTGAGCTTAGCCTAGCGCCAATTGAAGCCAGCTGCCTGAACAGGCAACGCGTCGAACTGGTCCTGCAATTCCACGATATCCGTACCGTAAAAGTGTGGAGCCAGCAAAACGGCGCTCGACAGGATATGAGCTCGAAGAGCCGTCAGTGTCGCGTCGACATCATGAGCTTCCAGCGCTTCGATGACGGACCGGTGCGGGGTCACATTCGGTCTGGTCCATGACTGTTCGGAACGCGGTCTCGACAGCATGACCCGTTGCAGGATCATGAAGGTCCTGACCAGCATAGGATCCAGAACGGGCATCCGGGCGATTCTGAAGAGTTTCAGATGCAGGGCACGGTCGATCTCGGCACAGCCGAACACGTCCCTCTTGTCACGGCAGGCTTCGAACTGGTCTTCAAGGTCATAGAGCTCGTTCACCTGGTCCTTGGTGACATGTTTGACCGCTTCCACGACGCCGGTCGATTCAATGTCGATGCGCAGTTTCAGCATCAGACGGGCTTCTAGCGGGCTCGGATCTGTGACGTAGGTGCCTTGATAGCCGCGGCGAACAACGAGGCCGCATTCCTGAAGCAGCATGAGCGCTTCACGGATGGTGCTCTGCGAGCAGCCATAGTCCTGGGCAAGGGATTGTTCTGTAATCGGGCTTTCCGAGGTCATTTCCCCGGTCAGGATCTGGCGTTTGAGATCCTGATAGACTGCATCGGACTTGCGCGCGCGCTTGCCCCTGTTTTCCGCTTGAACCGGCGAACGTCTGTCCGCGGTAAGTAATACATTCACGTCGCTGCCCCCCACTGGCATCGCGTCTGAATGGCAACGCAAAGAAAGACCACAGCCGACAAATATCGCCGTCTGCAATCTCGCGTTTTTTTCTCCATCCGGCCATCCGCTGGTGCGAAGGAACGGTCAATGGGACGTGCCAACCACGCACAACCGCCTGAATACTGCAACCTGCCTGCATCTTGTGCCACCGATGAGGGTGGGTCTTGAACGTGCAGTTCAGGTGGAATTCCGGATCTAATATTTAGACGGCTGCCAAAAAATAACAATAAATGCATTGTTTCTCCGCCCGTCCACAAATGCAATCGCTAACTGTTTACGCATGGTAACAAGTTTGCGAGGCGGGCGGAGTGATCTTGATCAAAGGCGAGACAGGCCCGTTCAGCCGGCAGCTTTCTCCAGTGCGGAGATCCAGTTTTTCCAGGCGATCTTCTCCAGAACCGGTGTATTGAAACCGCGGCCGTCGAGCTCTTCCATCAGACGGGACAGACCGGTGACGTCGCCGATATCGCGCGGCAGGACACAGCCGTCGAAATCCGAGCCGAGAGCCACGCTGTCTTCGCCGAGGCGGTCAACCAGATAGGCTGCATGGTCGGCAATGACCGAAAGCGGCGTGTCACGCGAATGACCGCCGTCCTTACGCAGGAAGGCAACGTGGAAATTGATGCCGACGAGACCTCCGCTTTCCTTGATGGCATCAAGCTGCTTGTCCGTCAGATTGCGGCTGCTTTCGCAAATTTTGTGAACATTGGAGTGGCTGGCAACGATCGGCCGTTCTGTGATGCGCGCCAGGTCCCAGAACCCCTTTTCGTTCAGATGGGACACATCAAGCAGCACCCCGAGCTGGTTGCAGGCGCGAACCAGGTCGCGACCCGCGCCGGTCAGGCCGGGGCCGATATCCGGTGAAGCCGGGTGCGCCATCGGCACACCGTATCCGAAATCATTCTCTCGGCTCCACACCAGGCCAAGTGAGCGCAGACCGCGGCCGTAGAGCTCCTCCAACGCATAGAGGTTGGTATCGATGGCTTCGGCACCTTCAATGTGAAGGCTTATGGCAATCTGGCCGGATTCGATCGCTGTACGGTTCTCGTCCGGGGTTCTGCAAATGACGACATTGCCTTCCGACTGGGCTTCGATCTGCTCGGCCCGTTCCAGCATACGTTTTGTGAAATCAAACGCACTCTTCTGCGGTACGGGCTGATAGTTGGCAGGGTCCTTCGGGTTGAAGGGGCGGGTGAAGTCCTGTTCCGGGTTGGAAGGTACGAACATGGCGAAAAGCCCACCGGCAAATCCGGCTTCCTGCGCCCGCACCATGTCGATGTGGCCTGTGGTCGAGCGGTCAAAGAAACTGCGCTCGGTGCCTTTCATGGCCTCGATTTCAAGTTTCAGGAGTGTGTCGTTGTGACCGTCGAAGACGGGAAAAGGCGACTTTGAAACGTTTGTCTGCACGGAAGGACCTTGAGTGTGGGGTGGGCCGGAGAAGGTCGGCTGGGAATAATCTAAGGATTCATCTGAAGAATGTAAGGCAGTTCGGCGAATGTGACTTGCAACTGTTGAAAACCTGTCTCAAGAAGGAGCCAGAATTTGTGGAGGTCTCATGAAGCGTTCCAATTCGCCGCTCGATGTTGACAGTTCGCCAGCAGGTGGCGCGATGAACAGGCGTGGTTTCCTGGCCGCCGGCCTGGTGCTTACGGCAGCCGGCCTTGCAGGATGTCAGTCCGCCGGGCTGGTTGGTCTGCCGGATCAGGCCGATCTGCCGGACGAGCAGTTCGACTATGCGGCTGCCTATGCGGCATGGCCTGATGGCGATTACACCTGGCCGGCCATCAACTACAAGAATTTCGACCAGAAGTACTGGCGGCAGATCGTGGAGTACAAAACCCGCGAGCGGCCCGGAACCATCATCGTCGATCCTTATAACAACTTCCTGTACTGGACGCTCGGCAACGGCAAGGCGCTGCGCTATGGCATCGGTGTGGGCAAGGCCGGGTTCGCCTGGTCGGGCGAGGCGAAGATCCGCGTCAAGCGGCCTCATCCGATCTGGCGCCCTCCACGCGAAATGATTGCCCGCAAGCCGTCTCTGGAGCGTTATTGGGAAAAGGGCTACCCGCCCGGTCTGAAGAACCCGCTGGGCGCGCGCGCCATGGATCTGTGGCAAGGCGCCACTGACACGCTTTACCGTATCCACGGCACCAACCAGCCGAACTCCATCGGCAAGAGTGTGTCTTCGGGCTGTATCCGCATGTGGCAGCAGGACGTGATCGACCTGTACAGCCGCGTGCCGCTGCAGACAAAGGTGGTCGTGCTCAGCAAGGATCCCAACGCGGACGCCTAAGCAGTCACGCTGATGGAAATGGAAAAGGGCGGTACCTGTCGGTGCCGCCTTTTTTGTCGCACGGTTTCAGGCGGCTCTGATAAGGGCCACGTCGTGGAACACGGCAGAGAAATGACAGACCGCGGCGGCCAGTACGAAGGCGTGCCAGATCGCATTCTGGAATGGCAGGCGTTTCCAGGCATAGAAGGCTGTTCCAACCGTATAAAGCAGCCCGCCCGCCACGATCATGTAGAACCCGAATGCGGATGCTTTTTCGATCAGCGGATTGACGGCAAAAACGACCACCCAGCCTAGCGCGAGGTAGATGGGGACAGTGAGGCGATCAAGCCCGGTCAGATGTGCCAGTTTGACGATGGCCCCGGCCAGCGCACCGGTCCACACGACAGCCAGCAGCACGCCGCCCGTCCATCCGCCGATGATCATTGCCGCCAGGGGGGTGTAAGTGCCCGCGATCATCAGGAAGATGGCCGCGTGGTCGAGCCGTCTCAAGATCCCTGTCTTGTGGTCTTTCGCCAGCATGTTGTAGAGCGCGGAACAGATCAGCATCGCCATCAAGCAGGCTGCATAGATCATGACAGTGACCTGCCGGGCGGGATCACCCGCGTTCCAGAGCGTGGCTGCCAGGACAATGGTTGCCGTCAGCCCCAGGCAGATGCCGATCACATGAACGGCACCGTCGGCGACGAATTCTGCAAAGGTCTGCGGTCTGATTGTCGGCATCAAGTATCCCTCGGTCGTTCGGAGTGCGATTGCGTGGTCCAACCCCTCTCAGCTGAACGTGCGGATAATTTGACGAAGCAAATTCGCAATGCCGAGGAGGGCCAATCAGTCTCAAACCATTTCAGCACCATTTATGGCTTCACACCCTAAAGCATGGCGTGAAAGTTTTATGAAAGCTTGATGGTGGCAGGCCGCATTTCCCCGGACTTGCTCAAAATTCGCAGACTTGCTTTAAAATTGGGCACCATTGGTATCAAATACATCCTTCCTGATTGCCCGCCATTTCGGAACGCTGCGATGATGAACCATCTCTTTGACGCCCTGACCGCCTTCATACCGGATCGGTCCAAGGTCTTTCTCGAAACACTGGACGGCGGGAAGATAACCTATGCGGACATGTTCGCGCGGTCTGCGCAATATGCCGGTGCCCTCCAGAAACTGGGTGTCAAAGCGGGAGACCGGGTTGCTGTCCAGGTGGAAAAGACGCCCGATACCCTGATGCTCTATCTCGGCACGATCCGTGCCGGTGGCGTATTTCTGCCTCTGAACACTGCCTATACCCCTGCCGAAATCGGTTATTTCGTTGGTGATGCGGAACCGGCTGTCTTTGTCTGCGACCCGGCCAGGGCCGACGTGCTGGCCGGAACGGCGCAAAAGGCCGGCGCGCGATTGCACACGCTCGATCAGAACGGGGAGGGCAGCCTCAGTCTACTCGCAGACCAGATGCCGACGGATTACGACAACCGTCCGCGTGAAGACGACGATCTGGCGGCCATCCTCTATACGTCCGGTACTACGGGACGTTCCAAGGGAGCGATGCTCACGCATGGAAATCTGGCGTCGAATTCGCAGACCATGGTGAAATACTGGCAGTTCACCGAAGACGATGTGCTGTTGCACGCCCTGCCGATTTTCCACACTCACGGGCTGTTCGTTGCCACCAACTGTCTGATGATGGCAGGCGGTTCCATGCTGTTCCTGCCGAAGTTCGACCTGGATCAGGTTCTTGCCGCTCTGCCGAAAGCAACAGCCATGATGGGCGTTCCGACATTCTATACGCGCCTGCTGGCATCGGACCGGTTCACGCGGGATGTGGCGGCCCACATGCGCCTGTTTATTTCAGGGTCAGCCCCGCTCTCGGCAGAGGTGCACAAGGAGTTTCGTGAGCGCACCGGACACGCAATCCTGGAGCGTTACGGCATGACCGAAACCAACATGAACACTTCCAATCCCTATGATGGTGCACGTCGGCCGGGAACGGTTGGATTTCCTCTGCCCGGGGTCGGGCTTCGCGTCGTCGATGCCAGAACCGGGCGAGAGCTGCCGGACGGAGAGGTCGGCATCATCGAGATCAAGGGGCCCAACGTTTTTCTGGGATACTGGCGAATGCCGGAAAAGACGGCACAGGAATTTCGGGCAGACGGCTATTTCATCACCGGCGACATGGGGCGCGTCGACGAAGACGGTTATGTTTCCATCGTCGGCAGGTCCAAGGATCTGATCATCAGCGGTGGTTTCAACGTTTATCCGGCCGAGGTTGAAGCGCTGCTGGACGAACTGCCGGGCGTCGCCGAAAGCGCGGTGATCGGCGTGCCGCATCCCGATTTTGGAGAGGCGGTGGTCGCCGTGCTGGCACCGAAACCGGGAGCCGAACTGGGCCAGGACGCCGTTCAGGCCTCCTTGAACGATCGTCTGGCGAAGTTCAAACAGCCCAAGAAGGTCCACATTCTGGAGGCCTTGCCGCGGAACACCATGGGCAAGATCCAGAAAAACGTGCTGCGTGAACGGTTCAGCGGCGATTTCGGCTGATCACGCCATCTTGCACTCACTCGCCTGTCCGCCTTTTTCGAGAAGGTCGAGACCTTTCAGCGTCGCTTCGCATGCAAGCCACAAGGATTTCTCTGAATGGACAACCTTGCTCAGCGTGTTGATGCCGATCATCAGCGTCTGAACCGCAAGTGCATTGCTGCGAATGTCATAGTCCTTCGGTAGTTCGCCGGTTTCGACACCCAGCTTGAGCAGTCTTTCCAACCGTTCCAGACTTCCGAAGATAACTTCTGCCAACACCGGCCCCAGTTCGGGATGGCTGCTGCAGAGTTCGCTAATTGCGTTGACAGCCATGCAGCCGCGCCATTCCGGGTCGCGGGCCCGCAGGCGGCATATGTCCTGAAAGAATTCAGTGATTACGCCACGCACCAGCTTGTTGGAATTGTCGTGAGCCAGAACCCTGTCCGGCGAGACCCGGGTGTAGCGGGCAAGCACTTCCTTGAACAGCTGCTCCTGGGAGCCGAAGGCGTTGTAGAAGCTCGATCGGGTTATCCCGAGAACCTCCGCGAGCGATTTGACGGAATTGTTGCGATAGCCTGTCTGCCAGATCTGGTTCATCACCACATCGAGCGCGTCTTCCCTGTCGAATTTGGACGGTCGTGCCATCGCTCTCGTCTCACGAACATGTTACGCGGATAGTTTTGTTCACATATGGACAAAACGCTTGTTCCAGTTTTGTACACAAGTGATCAAAACGTAGCAAGTTCAAGCGCTGTCACGGACTGACGGGACGCATGGTGCGGTTCCCTCCAGTCGCGTCGGCGCCCCTGAAGACCACCTCGTTTCTTTTCCTCAGCCCAAGCTTTGAAGGAGCATAAGGCATGTTTGAGTACCACACCCCTGAAACTGCACCGCAAGGATCTCTGGACCTGCTCGAGAGGTCGAAGAAGGATTACGGCTTCTATCCGAAACTGCACCAGGTGATGGCCGAAGCCCCTTCCGTCTATGAAGCCTATCTGGAAACGTTCCGGCTTTTCACTCAAGCCACGGATCTGTCGCCGACCGAGCAGCAGGTCGTGATGATGACAGTGAACTACCTCAACGAATGTCACTACTGTATGGCAGGGCACACCATGCTGATGAAGATGGTCAAGGTGCCGGATGATGCGATTGCCGCCTTGCGCGTTGGAGGACGCCTGAACGACCCGAAACTGGAAGCGCTTCGCGTCTATACGCGAACCCTCGTCGAGCAGCGTGGACATATCGGTGACGATGCGTTGAAGGCATTTCTTGCCGCGGGTTATTCCAAACGGCAGGCGCTTGAAGTTCTTGTCGGCATCGCCGCCAAGACCTTGTCGAACTTCACCAACGCGCTGGCTCACACTGAGCTGGATGAGCCGGTCAAGCAATTTGCCTGGAAGAAGGAACCGGAAATGGCGTGACCTTCCAGGTCGCTTGTTCCGGCACCCGGGAGCACTCAGCTCCCGGGTGCTGAATGGTAAGCTGGTGCATCATTGGCGAATGACCTGAAGCCATAGGCGCAGCACAGGGCGATCAGTACACCCATCACCCAGAAGATGGAGCCGAACCCTGCCTCCATGGCCAGCAGCACGCTGCCCATTGTGACACCGAGTGTTCCTCCAACCAGACGCGCCGTGATGACCAGGCCACTGACCTCTCCCTGCTTTTCCGAAGGGACCGCGTTGGCTGTGATCCGCCCGGTTGGGATCATCGCAAAGGGAAGGGCAATTCCCCAGACCAGAAGAGCCGGGGCTAGCGCCAAATAGTTTTCCGCAAGTGTGAGGCTGCCGATAGCAATGTTGGCCAGAGCCAGAACCGCGAGGGCTACCAGAACCGGCTTGCGTGAACCGTGCCTGTCTCCCAACTTGCCGGCGGGTGCCGACAGGAAGGGAAACGGAAAAACGGCGACGACAGTTGCGAGACCTGCCGCCAGCGCTGAGAATTTCATGTCGAGCTGCAGGAAATGGGGCACGAAGATCGCAACGACGATCTTGTTCATCTGTGTCAGAAGGATCACGAGAACACTGGCGTGAAACGCCTTCAGTCGAAACAGGTGCACATCGATCAGCGGCATCCGTTGCCTGGCTTCAAAGGCTACGAAAAACACGATCCCGGCAATTCCGGCCAGCAAGCTGCCCAGGATCAGCGGCGTCATCCAGCCAAAGTCGGGACCTTCCATCAGGCCGAAAATGATCCCCGTCATGCCAACAAGCAACAGGAACAGACCTATCCGGTCTATGAGCGGGCGGGCAGGCGTTTGCTGCGGCGGTTGCCAGAACAGGCAGGCAAGCACAGTGCCTACGGCGACAATGGGGATGTTGACCCAAAAGACCCAGCGCCAGGAAAGAAAATCAGTCAGGACACCGCCCAGCAGCGGTCCCGCGGCCAGGAATATCGTTGCCATCCCCGCCAGAATGCCGATTGCACGGCCCCGTTCTGCCTTGTCGAAGGTGAGGGTCGCGGCTGCGAGCGTCATAGGGAACATCACTGCTGCGCAAAGGCCCTGGACGATGCGCATGCCGATCAGCAGTTCAGGTCCGTTTGAAAATCCGGCCAGAAGACTGGCGAGCGCAAACACACTGGCGCTGACAATTAGGGCAGGGCGCAACCCGAAAAGGTCGATCGCCTTGCCGCCGATAGCGGCGAAGCAGGTGAACGTCAGCATGTAGGCGTTGATGATCCAGTGGGTCAGTGTTGGCGAAAGCCCCATCTCGGACCGGATTGCCGGAAGTGAAACGCCAAGGATTGTCTCGTCCAGCATCACCAGGCCGCCAAGCGTACCCATGGCCAGAACAAGCCCGCGTTTGCGATCCTTTTCGGAGAGTGAAGCCACTGCCTGTCTCCCCCGTTCGCCGGAAATTACCGGCTTTTCCCCTTCTCCCCTTGAAAAGCTTACGAAGGTTACTGCTTCGCGCCTAGGTTTTTTTCAATTCCGACCCTGCAGTTTGACCCGTTCCGCCGAAGGCAAGCGTCGACAAGGCTCTGTCGGACTGGTGGCTCCAGGCGGTCAAGGCAGATGAGAGGCGTGCCGCCGGACTGTCCAGCGGGTCCGAGGCGCGGCGAACACACCACCAGTCGAGCGAAACGCCACCTTCGGCAATCGGGCGGGAAACCAGTGTTCCGTCAGCCAGCTCCGGCTCGATGGCCCACTTGCTGAAGATGGCAACGCCGAACTTGGCGCGCACCAGATCGATCACGGCTTCCGGTGTCGGCATCGGGGTCAACCGCCGGAACGGCTGGGTGGGGGCGCCAAGCAGGGTTGTCCAGTCAAATCCGGGTTCTGCAGTCAGCGGATAAACGAAGAAACGCTCATCGCCCATGTTTTCGCTGTTGACGACGGGCTCTGCGGCAAGCGGGTGATTGTGCGCCAGCACCGCGACAATCGGGTCGGTTCCCAGCTTCACCGCGCGTAGCGAGGCAAGTGCCGGTTCGCGGCCGAAAACCAACGAAACGTCAACGGAACCGTCGAGGAGCGAGGCCAGGGGATGCGCCGTCGCACGCGATGACAGATCGACCGACAGTTTCGGGTCGGCCGTGTCCAGGTATTCCAGAAACGCGGGAAACCAGTGATAGCGACTGTAGGTTGCCTGGCCGAGGCGAACGAGGATCCTGGCGTCCCTTGCCGAGGCTTCAAGATCCTGCTCCAGACGAAACAACTCGCCCAGAAAGGTCTCGCCCAGATGCCGCAGACGCTCGCCCTCCGGCGTCAGTTCAATCCGGTTCTCGGCGCGGCGTGCCAGAACCACCCCCAGGCGGCGCTCTGCTTCCCGCAGCCTGTGTGAAGCTGCGGACTGGGTCACGCCGAGACGCGTGGCGGACGCGGTCATGCTGCCGGTCTCGCCAAGCGCGGAAAGAAGGGTCAAGTGATGGAGGGCCAGTCGAGGGATCATATTTCTATGAAAGCATTTCATGAACTGAATGAAAACTAGGAATTTTGTTTGCTCATCGTTGCGCGGTATCGACAAGGCATGAGCAACATCTCCTTTCCTCACATCAACCTTGGGACGACTGGGGCTACACTCGTCATTGCAGCCTCCGCAGCCTGTTTCGGCCTCGTGCCGATCTTCGTGCGGGAGCTTCAGGGCCTGGGCGCCGGCCCGGCCACAATCGCGCTATATCGTTACGGCTTTTCCGTCCTGTTCCTGCTTCCCTTTCTTCCGTTCGAGAAGCGCAAACGAGGCGGCGCCCTGTTGATGGCGGGGGCGGGTCTGGTGCTGGGGCTCAGCCTGATCGGCCATCTGGAGGCGATCCGCGTGGCACCCGTTGCCGCTGCCGGTGTCGTCTACATGTCCTATCCGGTTTTCGCGGCCCTCTTTGCCTGGGGTCTGCTCAGGCAAGCGTTGACCTGGAGATCGTTTGCCTCGGCAGGTCTGGTTATCCTGGCAGCCGGGCTGCTGCTCGATCCGTCGTCGTTATCTCCCGAGGCACTGCAGGCACTTTTATGGGCCATTCCTGCTCCCATCGCGTTCGGCTTTCTAATTGTTGTCCTCAGCGGGCTGGCAGGCGAGTTGAATTCGCTGGAACGGACGGCTTGCGGACTTTCCGGGTCCGTCATTGGTTTGTTGCCCCTCGCGATCAATGAAGGGCAGGGCTCAGTTCTGCCGGCAAGCACCGGTCAGTGGGGCCTCATCGTCGCCATGGGACTTGGAACGGCTCTTGTTCCGCAGATCCTCTATACGATCGCCTGTCAGAAGGTTGGGCCTGTTCGCACCGCGGCTGCGGGAAGTTTCGAGCTGCCGACCATGTTTCTGGTCGGCTGGCTGGTCTTTGGCGAAGCAATTGGCTTGAGGGAGTTGCTGTCCGCAGCCGTGGTGTTGTCGGCAATCCTGATCGCGCCATCCATCGGGGCAGGACCGCGATTGGACCGGGAAGTGGCACCGACAACATAAAATCTTGGAGTAAAGTATCTTGATATCGAGATAAAAATCACCTATCTCCTGTTCAGCCCGATGGATATTTGCCCGGAATAGACTGGAGACACTGCTCATGACTGCCCGTACACCCGATCATCCGATTGAAAACCTGTTCGTCGACCGTTGGTCACCGCGTGCCTTTGACCGGTCGACGATCGAGGAAGCGGATCTGAAAACCATTCTGGAGGCCGCCCGCTGGTCGCCGTCTGCCTTCAACATCCAGCCTTGGCGTTTCGTCTATGCCCGCAGGGGCGATGCCGACTGGCAGGTCCTGGTCGATCTTCTCAACCCGTTCAACCGCGACTGGGCGCAACACGCCTCCGCACTTGTCTATCTGTTTTCCGACAGCGAAGTGGACGGCAAGGACGGTAAACCGAACAGAGCCAACGGCTTGCACACCTTCGATGCCGGTTCAGCCTGGGCGCATGCGGCCCTGCAGGCAACCGCACTCGGTTTTCATGCGCATGGCATGGCGGGGATCCTGAAAGACGAGATCCACGAAAAACTCGGTGTGCCAGAACGCTACCTGCCGCAGATTGCCATTGCCATTGGCCGGCGGGGTGACACTGCGGACCTGCCGGAAACCTTGCAGGAACGCGAAACCCCAAGCAGCCGCAAACCGCTTGCTGAAATCGCTTTCGCAGGCGCCTGGGCCTGAACGCCGAGGTCGGCACACAATCACTTTCCCAAAAAGGCAGCGGGCTGTTTCCGCTGCCTTTTTGCTGCGGCAATCTGCAAGGGGTTTTTCCGGTGGCGGCAGGTATAGGATTGGCTAGTCGAATTTGCTGGAGGGAGCCAGGGCATGGCCATGACCGACAAACTGCCGGATGAAAGTCTCCTCAATACCTATAAGGCGGCCGACGATTATCTCGACACCTTTTCAATCCCGATCCGCGGACGGGAAGACCTTTTGACCGCAGACATGCGCGTACTTGCCGAACGCATTCTTATGGCAGAAATCGGCTGGGTGACTGCGCTTCTCTCGTTTCGCGACAAGCTTGCAGGGCTCGTCGGCATGAAGACAACGAAGGCCCTGGCTCAGGAACAAGGCGCCGATAACATCATCTGCAAGGGCGAGGGAGACCGGATCGGTTTCTTCAAGATCTATTCGGTTTCAGAAGATGAGATCATTCTGGGCGAGAACGACTGGCACCAGGATTTCCGTGTCTCCGTGTTCCGCAAAAGGGGAGGAGCCGCGCGGATCTATGTCTCGACCTGCTGCAAACGGCACAACCTGGCCGGTCATGCCTATCTGGCGTTGATCCTGCCGTTGCACAAGATGATCGTCAAAACCCAGCTTTCCAGGGGGACAGACCTCCAGCACTGGGCAACTCAGAACGCCAGGTGACCCGTTTTTCTCCAGACGCGGGCGCCCTGGGTAGTCGTGATTTCCTGCCGGGTTCCCGCCGGCAGGCGTATCCAGGTACCTTGATCGTGGCGGCCGCTCTGGTCTTCGAAACTGCCTTCAACGACAAAATACTCCGCTCCGCCCGGGAAGGTTTGCGGAGCCAGTCTGGCGCCTCTTTCCCAGTCGAGCATCACCACTTCCTCTTCCGGCCGGATGAACAGCGGCAGGATGCTCTCTCCCGGTCTGCCGGCCTGCCAGCCGCTGGGGTCCAGAGTGTTCACCCGGACAAAGGCATCATCGTCAGGCTGCATCTGGCGTAATTTCACAAGGATGACGGCGCCAGGTTCGCTCGAAGGCACATGGCTGGAGCCCGGAGGATTGCGCACATACATGCCTTTGGGAAAATCCCCGCTTTCATCCGAGAACACACCGTCCAGAACCAGAAATTCTTCACCCATGTCATGCTTGTGGGCGGAAAAGGCAGAGCCAGGAGCGTATCTGACCAGACTGGTGGCTCGCGCGACCTCTTCACCATCGCGCTCCAGCATCCTTCGCTCCACACCTGCCATTGGTGAGGGTACCCAGTCGAGCGTGGCACTGTCGACAATTGCAGGCTGCGTCAGGTCTGCATGAATTTTCATCCGGTCCATCCCAATATGATTCTTATTATGTTCAGATGGGGCAGGATATCCCCATTTGGAAGGGGACAGATTTGAACTCGTTGTGAAGCCTTTCAGGCATTGCAACCAATCGAACGAGCCAAATCAGAGCCTGCTTATTTCTCGCGGCTGCCCGGGCCTCAGGACGGGCTGGCCTGGGACTGACCCTCCCCATTGCGTTCCGGCCACAAAAGCCGGTCATATTCTCCGGTGTCGCGAAGCTTCCTCAAACCTTGGTTGAACCGGGTGCACAGTTCCTCACCGCTTTCGATGTTCCTGGAAACGATTACGCGGTAGTCCCAAAGGACGTTGACGTTTTCCAACGACTTGAAACGCGTGGTTTCCTCAGGAGAAAAAGCGTCAGCCAATGCATCGGCAGCCACCTCTCCGTTGCCCATGACCACATCGACACGCCCTACATCAAGCATCTTGAAGAGGTCTGCCAGGGAACTTTGGCGATAGACGGTGATCTGATCGGCGGTAACCAGTTTATCCAGGTCCTCCCCAAGAGCTGCCCCGTCAAGTGCGCCAAGGCTCAATCCGCTGAGGTCCTGCACATTTTGCGCATTCACAGGTCGGTCTGACGAATAGAAGAATTGCTCGCGCTCAACCAGAACCGCGTCGCAGAAATGAAAGAAAGGTTCTCGCTCAGCGGTTTTGCCCCAACCTGCGGAAGCCTGCCAGCGGCCGGACTGGGCTTCCAGCAAGGCACGTTTCCAGGGAAAGAAGCCGTACTCCACCGTAAGGCCTTCAAGTTCGAAGGCCTTTGCGACGACCTTGGCGTAGGTCCCGTATCCTTCGTCACTTTCGGAAAAATAAGGGGGCCACTCACCGACGGCAATACGGACGATATCGGCTTTGGCGGGATGCACCGCAAGCGCAAGGATCGACAACACAGCGCCGGCAAGCAGCGTTTTGAGTTGTATTAAAACGAGCCGGCACGAAGAGCCTGCCAATCCATTGACTGTCACAGCGATTTCCCTGAAAAAGCTCCCGTTCTACCAACCTTAGCACAGAAGTCCTGCGTGGCACCTGGCAAAGCCGACATTGCTTAACGCAGGCCCGAACCGGATTTGCGGCCTCTTCTGGAGGCAGCCTGTCACTTAAAGGTTGCTATTCGGTGGAATTCTGGGAAAACCCGGCTTTCCCGGCAGGCTGGCTTTGCAAGTGGCACGGAATCGTGCTGACTACCGCACTGCACGAAATCCAGAAAACGGAGAAGCCGCAGCGCTGCCGAGGCTGCAAGAAAAGTGGTCGCATGACGGTACAAATCGATATCGGGGAAATGACAGGCGGCGCACGCGCCGGTCTTGATCTGGAAGAACTGCTGGCAACGCGCCTTCTGGTGCAGGGCAATTCCGGCTCGGGAAAGTCGCATCTCCTGCGCCGGCTTCTTGAACAGTCCGCGAGCTGGGTCCAGCAGGCCATTATCGATCCCGAAGGCGACTTCGTGTCTCTGGCAGATAAGTTCGGCCATGTCGTTGTCGATGCGGTCGGCACCGAAAAGGATCTTCAGATGATCGCCGCACGGGTGCGCCAGCACCGGGTATCGGTGGTACTCAATCTGGAAGGTCTTGATGCCGACCGGCAAATGAAGGCGGCTGCAACCTTTCTCGACGGCCTGTTCGATGCGGACCGCGATCTCTGGTATCCGATGCTGGTCATCGTTGATGAAGCACAGCTCTTTGCACCTGCCGCCGCCGGCGAGGTGACCGAGGAGGCCCGGCGCCGTTCCCTCGGAGCCATGACCAACCTGATGTGCCGCGGCCGCAAACGCGGACTGGCCGGCGTCATTGCCACCCAGCGTCTCGCCAAGCTTGCCAAGAACGTCGCCGCAGAAGCGTCCAACTTCCTGATGGGCCGTACGTTCCTGGATATCGACATGGCGCGTGCTGCCGACCTTCTCGGCATGGAGCGGCGTCAGGCCGAAAGTTTCAGAAATCTCGACAGGGGCCACTTCATCGCTCTCGGACCGGCCATGTCGCGCCGTCCCGTTCCGGTCAAGATCGGCCCGGTGGAGACCATGGGGCGGGGCGGAACACACAAATTGCTACCACTGCCGGAGCAGCCCAAGGAAGACGCCAAGGATCTGATCTTCACGCCGGGAGCTGACGAAGTTCAGCCGGTTCGCCAGCGTTTCGTCGAGCCTATGGTTTCGACCGGCGACGTGCTCGATCAGCTCAGCAGTGCAGAACGAGCTAGCGCTGAAGACGTGCCACAGGCTGAGAGCCTGCTCGATTTCGGCGAACGCGAGCAGAAAATTTCCGAAATCATTGCAGGTATTCTGGAAGACGAGGAAGCTGCGTTCCAGCCGATTGCAACGCTCTATCAGGATTTTCAGGTCCGCTGCCGCATTTCCAAATTGGCGGGCGGCGCACCGGACCTGCAGACTTTCCGAGAAAAGCTCTCCGTTGCCCGTGCGGGCGTCGAAAAGGGCGAAATGGACGACGGAGCCTGGGCCCAGGCGGAACTGATCGCCTCCGAACTGCCGGAAGACATGCGCGGTGTGTACCTGTTGCTGGCAAAGGCCGCGATCGCGAAGGCGCCGTGTCCCGGCAACATTGAAATTGCCACCGCCTACGGCACACGGTCTCCCGGCAGGGCGCGCTGGCTGTTGAGCCATATGGAAGAACGCGGATTTCTTGTCTGCGCTACCGACTTGCGCGGCAATCGTATCGTGACGCTGACCGACCTTGGCTGGCAGACGGCACCGGGTGACGAAGCCGCCGCCTGACGCGGCCTTTCCAGCACACTGACTGGCGAGATTGCTAACTTTCGCGCATGCTTCTGCAGAAGACTGCAAGGGAGGCAAACATGACGCTGGAAGAGACCATCGACATCTATTGTGCAGCCTGGTCTGAACGTGACCCATCCTATCGGCAGGATCTGCTCGGCAGGTCCGTAGTGAAAGATGTCAGATACACGGACCCGGAAACCGATGTGACCGGTATCGCTGCGCTGGTTGACCACATCTCTGGCGTTCTGGCCAAAAGGGTCGGTGCGAAGATCCTTCGGACCAGCAGTGTCGACAGCCACCACGGTTCAGCGCGGTTCGCGTGGCAGATGGTCAATGCGGACGGAACGGTGCTGCCGGAAGGACTTGATGTCGTCTGGATTGACGACCAAAGCGGCAAGCTGAGCGCGGTCTTCGGCTTCTTCGGGCCACTGAAGCGGGAAGGGTGACTGGCAATGGTTCCACGCCAGATCTCGCGCTGTTCACGCAGGCACTGAAATCTGAACGCTCTTCAAGTGCAGTCTGCTCTTTGGGGACCGAAAGTCTGCACGGCGATGACAATCAAATCGCCGGACGCATCCTGCGGCTCGGCTCAGTCCTGTTTGCTTCTGCCGGTTTCGATGCCAGCAGATAGTCGAGTTGTGAAAGCTCCACCGAAATGCCGTCGATCGTGCGTGTGAGCACGCTTTCCAGATAACTGCCGCCAGGAGACCTGTCCCGGATCGCGATAGCCCGCTCCCGCGCCTTGCGCAGGTAAAGCATCATGGTGCGGACCTCGCCGCGCGTGACGGAGGTCAGTTGTTCCGTGCCTGGCGTCGACGCGGCAGCGGAGGAAACAGCGCAGGAATGCGCAACAGCAGTGTCGGCGAGCCGCATCGATCTTCTCCAGTGTTCCTATTTTGTTCTTTTTACGTCAGCTCGTATTTTCATTCAAGTGTGGAATCTCAAAACAGCTATTTCCGAGAACGGGAAATATGCCGGGCAAAACAAAAAAACCGGGCTCGCACAAGGGTTTGCGCGAACCCGGTTCGTGAAGTTATGTGCCTGACTTAAGCAGCGCGAACGCGGCTCAGGAAGTCTGCAATGGTGGCCTGCAAGCCCTGGGCATGTTCGGAAACCGACTGGGAGACCGACAGGACGTCGGCTGCCGAGCTGCTGGTTTCCTCGGCTGCCTGCATCACGTCGCCAACGCTGTTGCTCATGTCGCTGGTGCAGCTGGCTGCCTGCTGGACATTGTGGCTGATCTCGTTGGTGGCATCACCCTGCTGCGAGATTGCCGCGGCAATGGCTGCCGTGAACTGGTTGACCTCTTCCATGGTGCTGGCGATTTCCTGGATCGAGCCGACGGCATTGCGTGTCGAGGACTGGATACCGGTGACCTGCGTAGAGATTTCTTCCGTCGCCTTGGCGGTTTGCGTGGCCAGTTCCTTCACTTCCGCGGCAACCACCGCAAAGCCCTTGCCGGCTTCTCCGGCGCGAGCGGCTTCGATGGTGGCGTTCAGCGCCAGCAAGTTGGTCTGTTCGGCGATCGCCTGGATGAGGCTGACCACTTCACCGATCTTCTGCGCGGCGCTGTCGAGGCTTCCGACCTTGTCGTTGGAATCGTTGGCGGCACGGGTTGCACTCGTGACGACTTCCTTCGTCTGGCCGATCTGGCGACCGATTTCGGAAATCGAGGCGGACAGCTCTTCAGCGGCGGAAGCCACTGTCTGGACGCTGCTCTGCGCAACTTCGGAAGATCCGGCAACCGAGGAAACCTTGGCGGAAGTGTCGCGCGCGATCGCATCGAGAGACGCTGCGGTCTGCTCCATGCGCTTGCTGTTGCCGCTGACCTGGTCGAGAACGGCGTGGACGTCGCGCTCGAAAGTTTCGATCAGGGCTTCGACAGTCTTCTGGCGCTCCAGCTGGCTGTGTTGGGCCTGCTCGGTGTCGTTCTGCAGCGACCGCCGTTCGGTTTCGTTTTCAACGAAGATTTCCAGCGCACCGGCCATCTGGCCGATTTCGTCCTTGCGGTCGAGATAGGCCACCGGCGTATCGACATCGCCTTCGGCAAGCTTGCGCATACGAGCGGTCAGCATCTGCACCGGTCCGGCAATTGTGGAACCAAGCATCCACATCAGGAACGTGCCGGCTACCAGCAGGCCGAGGGCGAGCAGCAGGCTCATCTGCATGGTGGAATTGGCGCTTGCCAGAAGTTCGCTCTCGTCAACGGCGACAACAATGAACCAGTGCTGGCCGGTGCCGTCCAGTTCGAAGCCCTTGATGGCTTCCACGGTACCGTTTTCGGTCGTGAAGGCAGCTTCATTCTTGATCGACTGGATCTTGCCGACCATTGCCGCATCGGCCTTCTGGCCGAGGAGGGCTGCGTCCGGATGGGACACCCAGACACCGGTTTCGCTGAGAAGGCCGACATAGCCGCTTTCATAGGTCTGGCCGGCGCTCACCGCCTTCTGCAGGCCTTCCAGCGACACGTCGATGGTGGCGCCACCGATGCCGCGTCCGGAAGCATCCTTGATCGGCGAGGAGGCTGTCGCCATCAGCACGTCGACATTATTGACCGGGTAGAGATAGGGCTCGGTGACCGTGTCGTGGCCCAGGTTCTTCGGCTTGTCGTACCACTCTTCAGAGCCGCTATCGCCACCGAACAGGAGCGGTTCCCAGGCGACTTTTGTACCGTCGTTATAGAAATACGGAATGAAGCGTCCCTTGTCGTCGGAGAAGTTGGCGCCTGCATTGTCCGCGTCATTGCCGGCCATGTCCGGTTCCAGGATCGCACCGCCGCCGACAAAATGTTTGTTCTGGCTGATCTGGTGCTGCATCACGGCTGCATAGGCGTTGCGATCGCTAACGCCGGCTTGCTGCATTCCCTCCAGGGCATCGGCCGCAGCGCGGGCCGCAAGCTGTGCCTGTGCCAGTGTCTTGCCGGCATCCAGAGCAAGTGCCTCGGCAGTCTTGCGGATGAGATCTTCACCCGATTTTTGCGACGTGGCCTGGGTCATGAAGGTGACGGCAAGAATAAGCGTCAGGAATCCAACCAGGAACACGCCGCTCGAGGCGAAAAAGATTCGATTTCTAAGAGACATGAAAAGCTCCAACGGTGAGACTGCGGGAACCCTAGGAGACGCACGTAAAGCAAAGCTTACGTTCTGCGGCTTTTTTGCATTGCGGCAGGAGAAAATCCGGCGCGTTCGCAAAAGCATCGACATGCCGCTTGATCCCGGGGATCAAAATGGTTACATATGCAACTAAATTCATCTCCGAACCGGGAGGACGTCATGGATCAGAGAACCGACAGCAATCAAAATCTAGCTGGAAACGGCCGTAACACGGCGGATCTGGAATATATGCCGGGCTTCGGCAACGATTTTGAAACCGAGGCTCTGCCAGGCGCTCTGCCGCAGGGCATGAACAGCCCGCAGAAATGTGCCTACGGCCTATATGGCGAGCAGTTGTCCGGTACCGCCTTTACTGCGCCAAGCCATCAGAACGAGCGGACCTGGTGCTATCGCATCCGCCCGTCAGTCAAGCACACCAGCCGGTTCAGGAAGATCGACCTGCCTTACTGGAAGTCGGCTCCGAATGTCTGCGACGAAGTGGTTTCGCTCGGCCAGTACCGCTGGGACCCGGTGCCACACACGGATGAAGGCCTCAACTGGCTGACCGGCATGCGCACCATGACGACAGCCGGTGACGTCAATACACAGGTTGGCATGGCCAGCCACATCTACCTGATCACCAAGTCGATGGAGGACGAATATTTCTACTCCGCCGACAGCGAATTGCTGGTGGTTCCACAGGAAGGTGTCCTCAGGTTTTGCACCGAGCTGGGCGTGATCGAGCTGGAGCCGAAGGAAATCGCAATCCTTCCGCGCGGCCTCGTTTACCGGGTCGAGCTGGTGGAAGGTCCGGCGCGCGGGTTCGTCTGCGAGAACTACGGCCAGAAATTCGAACTGCCGGGCAGGGGGCCGATCGGAGCCAATTGCATGGCAAACCGCCGTGACTTCAAGACGCCTGTCGCGCACTACGAGGATCGCGATGCCCCGTCGACGGTGACAGTGAAATGGTGCGGCCAGTTCCACGAAACAAAGATCGGTCACTCGCCTCTCGACGTTGTTGCCTGGCACGGCAACTATGCGCCCTGCAAATATGACCTCAGGAACTATTGCCCGATCGGGTCGATCCTGTTCGATCATCCGGATCCGTCGATCTTCACGGTGCTTACCGCTCCGTCCGGAGTTCCGGGCACCGCCAACATCGACTTCGTGCTGTTCCGCGAGCGCTGGATGGTGATGGAAGATACCTTCCGGCCACCCTGGTATCACAAGAACATCATGTCGGAGCTGATGGGCAACATCTACGGCCAGTACGATGCCAAGCCGCAGGGCTTCATTCCCGGTGGCATGAGCCTGCACAACATGATGCTGCCGCATGGGCCGGACAACAATGCCTTCGAAGGCGCTTCGAATGCCGACCTGAAGCCGGAAAAGCTCGACAACACAATGTCCTTCATGTTCGAGACCCGTTTCCCGCAGCACCTCACGGAATTCGCTGCCAAGGATGCTCCTCTGCAGGACGATTACATTGACTGCTGGGACTCGCTGGGCAAAAAATTCGATGGCACGCCCGAAGGGACCTGGAACAAATAGCCAAATCATCCAGGATTTGACCAACCGCAAACGGCAGATTGATCCGCACCGGTAGGTTACCCTGAACCTCCGGCGTCTCGCACGGGGGGCGGACAAGAACAAAGGCAGGAAGCCGCTGGAGGCTTCCCGGGAGAAACATCGCCGGGCACCATGGTCTGGCGAACATTAGGAGCTGAAAACCCGATGAAACTGGCAACGCTCAAGGATGGCAGCCGCGACGGCAAGCTGGTGGTGGTCAACGACCGCCTGACCTTCTGCACCGACGCAAGCCACATCGCGCCGACTTTGCAGGCAGCGCTCGATGACTGGGAACATGTGGCGCCGAAGCTGGAACTGCTGGCCGAGAGCCTGTCTCACGAAGCCGTACCGACGCTGCGTTTCCATGAACACGATGCTCATTCGCCGCTGCCGCGTGCTTACCAGTGGGCGGATGGTTCGGCCTACGTCAACCATGTCGAACTGGTGCGCAAGGCGCGCGGTGCGAAGATGCCGGAAAGCTTCTGGACGGACCCGCTGATGTATCAGGGCGGCTCCGACACATTCCTCGCCCCGCGTGATCCGATCTCCATGCGCGATGAGGCCTGGGGCATCGATATGGAAGGCGAAATTGCTGTCGTCACCGGCGATGTACCGATGGGTGTCAGCGCGGAAGCCGCGCGCGATCACATCCTTCTTGTGCTTCTGGTCAACGACGTTTCCCTGCGTGGCCTGATCCCGGCAGAACTCGGCAAGGGCTTCGGCTTCTTCCAGTCCAAGCCGTCTTCCGCCTTTTCGCCGGTTGCCGTCACGCCGGATGCGCTCGGCGATGCCTGGAAAGGCGGCAAGCTTCACCTGCCGCTGCATGTCGACCTCAACGGTCAGCCGTTCGGCCGCGCAAACGCGGGCATCGACATGACCTTCGATTTCGGCCAGCTCATTGCCCATGCGGCAAAGACCCGGCCGCTCAGTGCCGGCACGATCATCGGTTCGGGCACGGTCTCCAACAAGCTGGACGGTGGTCCGGGCAAGCCGGTGGCAGACGGTGGCGTCGGTTATTCCTGCGTTGCCGAGATCCGGATGATCGAAACGATCAACACGGGCGAAGCCAAGACGCCTTTCCTGAAGTTCGGAGACACTGTCCGCATCGAGATGCTCGACACCGAAGGCCATTCGATCTTCGGCGCCATCGAGCAGACCGTGGAGAAATACGAAGGGTAGTGATCGGACCTTCCGGGATCTCGACACCATTTTCGGCAAGTAGCCCCTCCGCCTAGTGGGGAGGGGCTCGGGGGTGCGATTTTCCATCCAGGAGAAAGACAAGAGCGCAGCGTTGGGTTGAGCCCTTCCGCCGCCAGAATATTTCAGGGAGAGGGCAATGCCTCACGTCGACCCGCTTGACCGGGCGGATCTGCCTCAGTTCGAGGAAAAATTCGCGCGTTACGATGAAATCCGCGGCTTTCTGCCGAACTCGATCCTCACCATGGCGCGCCGGCCGAATATCGCCAAGGCGTTCATGGAACTGAACCAGGCGATCCTTTATGAAGGCACGGTGCCGGAAGACCTGAAGATGATGGTCGCACTCATGACGTCCATGGCGACCGGCTGCCGCTATTGCCAGGGCCACATGGCCAATCTGAGCCACGTCTATGATGTGCCGGACGAAAAGATTGCCGCCGTATGGGAATGCGAGACTTCGCCGCTCTTTACGGAGGCGGAAAAAGCGGCGCTGGTGCTGGCCCGCGAGGCTGCCGGTGTTCCGAACGACGTGACCGAAGCTCATTTCGCGGCGCTCAAGCCGCATTTCAACGACGCCGAGATTGTCGAGATCGTCGCTTCGATCGCGCTCTTTGGCTACCTCAACCGGTGGAATGACACCATGGCAACCACAATGGAAGCCCATCCGGCTGCCGTCGCCAAAAAGGCGATGCCCGCATGGGACGAAGGCAAACACGGAGCCTCTGAATGAGCAAGCAATTCGCATCCGCCGGAGACATGACCGAGAAGAAGATCTCCTTCACCGAGATCGGCAAGGATCTCTGGGCCTTTACCGCTGAAGGTGACCCGAACACCGGCGTCATCATCGGCGACGACAGCGTCATGATCGTCGAGGCGCAGGCGACCCCCGAACTCGCCAACAAGGTCATTGAGAAAGTGCGGTCCGTCACCGACAAGCCGATCAGCCACCTTGTGTTGACGCATTACCATGCCGTTCGCGTGCTGGGGGCTGCCGCCTATCGGGCACCGACCGTGATCATGAGCCAGAAGGCCCGTTCGATGGTCGTGGAACGGGGCGCGGAAGACAGGGAATCCGAATTCATGCGTTTCCCGCGTCTTTTCATGGGCTATGAAAACGTCAACGACATTCCGCCTCTGACCTGGCCGACCACCACCTTCAACGACCGCATGACTGTCTATCTCGGCAAGCGCCGGGTCGACCTCAGCTTCCTTGGTCGCGCCCACACGGCCGGAGATATTGTTATCCACGTGCCGGACGCGAACGTCATGTTCACCGGTGACATCGTCGAATACCACTCGGCCTGCTATTGCGGCGACGGCCATTTCAACGACTGGCCGACAACGTTGGAAGCGATCCGTTCCTTCGATGTGGAGGCAATCGCGCCTGGCCGCGGCGATGCGCTGGTCGGCAAGGAGATGGTGGGCAAAGCGCTGACCAACACCGCCGATTTCGTCTCCTCGACCTATCGGCCGGTGGCCCGGGTCGCCCAGGGTGGCGGATCACTGAAAGAAGCCTGGGACGCCTGCCGTGCCGAATGCGATCCGAAGTTCAACGATTACGCCATCTACGAACACTGTCTGCCGTTCAACGTTGCCCGGGCCTATGACGAGGCCCTCGGCATCGACACGCCGCGCATCTGGACGGCGGAACGCGACGCCAAGATGTGGGCGGATCTGCAGGGCTGACCCATGAACACTGTCCTGGACCACCTCCGCCTGATGGCTCGCAACAACGCCTACGCGAACGAACGTCTTTACGACGCCTGTTGCCGGTTGTCGCAGGCGGAGTTCGAGGCGGAAAGAACCGGGTTCTTTCCCTCGATCCGGGAAACGCTCAACCACAATTGGGAAGTGGACCGATACTATCTGGATGCCTTGAAGGAAGAGGGGCAGGGGCTGTCGGTATTCGACACGCCGCATCTTGCCTCTGCAGCAGAGCTGGAACCGGCCCAGAAGAGTGCCGACGAGGCTCTGATCGCATTCTGCGACCGGATGGTGGAAGGAGACCTGGACCGGAATGTCGCTCAGGACCGGGGCAAGAGCGGTGTCTTTCACGAGACGATCGCAAACACGTTGCTGCATCTCTTTCAGCACCAGATCCATCACCGGGGGCAGGTGCATGCCATGCTGGCAGGAACCAGTGTTGCACCGCCTCAACTTGACGAGTTCTTTTTGGAGTTCGATCGCCACCCGTCGGCGCAACGTTTCTGGGAAACTGGCTAGCGCTTCGGTGCAAGGATCAGCAGGGCGAGCCAGGTGAGGCCACCTGCAAGAACTATGATCTCGCTCACTACGATGGCGATGCCGACCATGCTCCAGTTGTCGGCAAGGACGGTGGCGGGAGCGGCGATGAGTAGCGCAAGGGCGACCGCGGACATCAGTCCGGCAATCAACCGGAATGTCCAGCGTCGGCCGGATGTCAACATGTTCTGACGTGTCAGGACTGGCATGTCACACCTCCTTCTTGGGGGATTGTCTAACGAAAACGCGCAAGCCCCCCTGCGGGTTCCGCGAAACAGGCAAAGGCGAACCGGTTCACGATGCCGGTACGCCTCGGCAATTGGGAGAAACGCCTGTGACCAAGTTGTTTGAAGCGCCGCTTTATCCGTACAAGCGGTCCCAGGATCAGGATGCAGCGACACCCGTTCGCCATCCGGTAGTGATCATTGGAGCCGGACCGGTGGGCCTCGCCACGGCTATCGATCTGGCTCAGGCGGATGTGCCGGTCGTCGTTCTCGATGACAACGACAAGGTTAGCGTGGGTTCTCGGGCAATCTGCTTTTCCAAGCGTTCGCTAGAAATCTTCGACCGGCTGGGCTGCGGCGACGAGATGGTCGACAAGGGCGTCGTCTGGAACGTCGGCAAGGTGTTTTTCGGTGACCGGCAGGTCTACGATTTCAACCTGCTTCCGGAGCAGGGGCACAAGCGCCCGGCCTTCATCAACCTGCAGCAATATTATTGCGAACTTCATCTGGTCGAGCGCATTCGCGCTCTGCAGGTGGAAGGCAAGCCGGTGGAAATCCGCGGTGGCAGCCGGGTTGCGAACCTCAACCAGCGGGACGACCACACGCTGGTGACCGTTGAAACGGTCGATGGTGCCTACAATCTGGAAGCGGAGTGGCTGATTGCCTGCGACGGGGCTGGTTCGCCGTCCCGCCGGATGCTCGATCTCGATTTCGTCGGCCGGGTGTTTGAAGACAACTTCCTGATTGCCGACGTCATCATGAAGGCGGATTTCCCGACCGAACGCTGGTTCTGGTTCGATCCGCCCTTCAACAAGGACCAGTCGGCTCTTCTGCACAAGCAGCCGGACGGGGTCTGGCGCATCGATCTTCAGCTGGGCTGGGACATCGATAAGGAAGAAGAAAAGAAACCGGAAAACGTCATTCCCCGGCTCAAGCAGATGCTGGGCGCGGATGTCGAATTCGATCTGGAGTGGGTGTCGATCTACACATTCCAGTGCCGCCGCATGGAAAAGTTCCGCCATGGCCGGGTGATCTTTGCCGGCGACAGTGCTCACCAGGTGTCGCCTTTCGGTGCGCGTGGTGCCAACTCCGGGTTCCAGGATGCCGACAATCTCGGCTGGAAGCTGAAGCTGGTCATTGACGGCAAGGCTCCGGAAAGCCTTCTGGACAGCTATGCTTTCGAGCGCGAAATGGCCGCAGACGAGAATATCCTGCAAAGCTCGCGTTCAACCGACTTCATTACTCCCAAATCGGAAATCAGCCGTATTTTCCGTGATGCGGTGCTGGACCTTTCCGAACATCACGCCTTTGCCCGGCCACTGGTCAATTCCGGGAGACTGTCCGTTCCTTGCGTCTATGACGGTTCGAAGCTCAATGGACCGGATGTGGAAGGCCTGCCCGCGCGCACAAGACCGGGAAGTCCGGCTGTGGATGCGCCTCTGGCAGACGGCTGGCTGCTGGACAGGCTTGGCAGCGGCTTCCATCTGCTTGGCATCGGCGCCGAAGTACCCGAGAAGCTTCTGATCGACGATATCGAAATTACCGGTGTCAGCATTGCGACTTCTGCAGCCGGTGAAGAGCTCAAGGCCCGCTATCTGGGTGACGCGCCTTCGGCCGTCTATCTGATCCGGCCAGACCAGCATGTGGCGTCGCGCTGGACAGACTATGACCGCACTGCGGTCGAAAACGCATTTGCAATTGCACTCGGGAAAGGCGGAGAGGCCTAATGGCGGAGATTGTCACCAAAGCGAACCTTGAAACGCCCGACGGGTTTTATGCTGACCTGCTGACCGCCCATGAAGGCCTCACAAAGGCCGAAAGCGATGCGTTCAATGCCCGGCTGATCCTGTTGATGGCAAACCAGATCGGTGAGCGGCAGGTGCTCGAAAAGCTGCTTGAGGCCGCCAAACAATAGGTCGAACAGGGCGTCGCGCAGGTGTTGTTGCCGTACGCATTGAGGCTTTTGACGAGGGTGTGAGAGATTCGCCCAATCACACCCTCGGTAGAATTTCAGTTTCACCTGATAGCAATGCAGGTAATTGGAATTATTTTGGGCAAAAATAATTTTTAGAAAAATGTCCAGTATCGCCTTGTCGATAAAGACTAAAAAACGCCCGATTTAATTCGTGACGGCTAACAAAAGTCGAACCCGAAATTTTTCACCAATTGTTTATCTGCCCACACCTTCAATCGCGGAAAGTGCGGGGGAAACAATGTCCAGGTTACTTACACCTTTAAAGAATGTGCGCCTTTCTGCGAAAGTAGGCGGTGGCTTTGCAGCCATGATTCTTGTCGCCGCCGCGGTCGGTGCCGTGGGCGCGGTCGCTATTCTCGGCCTCAGAACACAGTCGGATGTCAGTGCGAAGGCAACAACCGCAATGGCAAACCTTCAGCAGGTCGCACAAGCGCAGGAAGCCTATCTCTCGGATCGCACACCGGAGCTGGCTGACGCAGCCCGGTTTCAGATTGACCAATTGGAAACTGCGCTGGTCACGCTCAATGGCGTCTCGAGGCCTGGAGAGGGCGAAACGGCCACCGCAGAGGCCATCTCGCTGGTAGGTCAGCTTGGTGGCGAGTTTGATGGTGTCGTGCAGGCTGTCGAGAACAGGCAGGCTCAGGTCGACAAGTTGCTGCGGTCCGCTGTCAATCTGGCAACCATCGCCGCCCAGATCAACGACAAGATGAGCAAGATCCAGCGTGATGCGGGCAGCGCCGCCAAGACCGCATCAGGCACACGCAACCGGGCTGACAAGGTTGGGCGCATGTTGTCGGATATGGAAGACTTCGTCGCCGGTCTGGAAGCCAGGATCGCCGAGGTGAGTGAAGGTGCCGATCTTCCGCCTGAAACGGTGGCGGCCATTGTGGAGGGCACGCAGACCCTGGCAAAGACGGCAGCGAAGGCCGGAAAGCTGAAGGTGGACGGCATAGACCCGGCAAAGGTCAAGGAATTGGCGGACATGGCGGCAGCGCTCGGTGAAAAACTGCCGAAGCCGGAAGGGGACGGTGCTCGGCCGGCACCTGTGTCGGCTGCCGTTGCTGCGGATCTCGTAGCGGGACTGGTGAAACTCCACACTCAGGCCTCTGCCTTGCGCAAGACGGTTTATGCGGCAACCGATGACGCCAAGTCGATTGCCGGCAAGGCAACGTCGAAACTCGGTATCGTTGATCTCGTCAATGTGAACGTGAACAAGTACCAGAACGCGTCCCTGGATATTCGCTCTGCGACAATGGAGTATTTTGCTGGCTTCGATACAATTGGTGCAGAAGAGGTTCTCAACCGTATCGAAACGCTGCGCTACCTCGCCAATCTGCTGAAGGCGGACAGTGCCGCTTTCCCGGAAATCGCGGATGCCATTGCGTCGATCGAGGCAGAGGTTGGCACTTATGAGGCCGAGTTCGCCGCAATGGTCACCGCGAAGGATGCGTTCGATGTCAGACGGACAGAGCTTGTTGCACTGTCCGGCAAGGTTCGCAGTGTCATCACGGCCCTCACGGAGGCTCAGTCCGCGGGAGCTTATGCGCGGGCCGATACCGCGCTTGGGCTGATCGCGGTCGCACTCGTCGTCGCCGTTGCAGCTGGTGGATTGCTGGCCTTTGTTCTTTCTCTCGTGATCACGCGCCCGACACGGGCATTGACCGAAGCCATGGGCCGCCTCGCGGAGGGGGATATAGACGCCACCATTCCCTCGACTGATCAGCGGGACGAAATCGGAGACATGAGCCGCACCGTTCAGGTGTTCCAAGAAAACGCCCGCGAACGGATTCGCCTGGAAATCGAAGCGAATGCCCATCGCGAGGCCCAGAATGCGCGCCAGCAGGACATCGAAGATCTGATCCAGAACTTCCGAGGTGAAATCCAGGGACTTCTTGGTGCGCTGGACGAAACGGCCGCCGGCATGTCCAACACAGCTTCGGCACTTGGCGGCATCGCGGAAAGCAGTGCGGAACAGGCAGGCGATACTTCCAGGGTCAGTGAAGACGCCAGCATGAGCGTCGAAAACGTTGCCGGTGCGGCCGAGGAACTGTCGGCATCCATCGCCGAAATCGGGGAACAGGTACGCCGGTCTTCCGACATCGTCACGTCGGCGACGAGCGCGGTACACGAGACCAATGGCAAGGTTCAAGGACTGGCGGAAGCTGCCTCGAAGATTGGCGAAGTGGTCAGCCTGATCCAGGCGATTGCGGAACAGACCAATCTTCTGGCGTTGAACGCCACCATCGAAGCCGCTCGTGCAGGCGAAGCAGGCAAGGGCTTTGCCGTTGTGGCCGCCGAGGTCAAGGAACTGGCGACACAGACTTCGAAGGCAACCGAAGAAATCTCGTCCCAGATCCAGACCATTCAGAACTCCACCAGCGAAGCCGTCGCGGCCATCGGGGCAATTTCCGACACGATGGAAGAGGTCAACGGTTACACTCAGGGAATCTCGGCAGCCGTTACCCAGCAGGGCGCGGCCACCAACGAGATTTCCGGAAATGTGCAGCGGGCGGCCCAGAGTACGCAGGCTGTTCAGACCAATATGTCCAGCCTCGCCCGGGCGGTTGGCGATACCAAGGAAGCATCGGGGGATGTTCTGGCTGCTTCAGGAGACCTGAGTAACCGCAGCAACGCTCTGAAGCAGGGAATCGAAACCTTTCTGGCCCGCGTTGCAGCAGCTTGACGGCAAACGGGAAAAGCAACACTTCGGCACCCCACCGGATTCCGATCCGGTGGGGTGCTTTTTATTCGATTGATACATCGGCGTGACACGCTTCAACCTTAATGCGGGAACAAGGTTGGGATTGCCCGGTGACGCCGCGTTCTTCCTGAGGTGAGTCGCCCGGCGACGGAACATGAAGACAAGAATGATATTGCAACTCATTCGCAACAAGCTTGACAGTTGCGAATGAGTTGCAATATCACTTGCAGAAATGATGTTCGAACCGGGATATGGTGATGTTGAAAAAACTGCTTCTGACGGTCTCTCTTGCGGCACTTGCAGCCGGACCGGTAAACGGCGCTTCCGCACAGGACAAAATGAAAGTGGTGACCACATTCACCGTTCTTGCCGACATTGCGCAGAATGTTGCCGGGGAGACCGCCGACGTGGTCTCGATCACCAAGCCGGGTGCGGAAATCCACGGTTATGAGCCGACACCGCAGGACATCGTGCGGGCATCCGACGCGGACCTGATCCTGTGGAACGGCATGAACCTTGAGCGTTGGTTCGAGCAGTTTCTGTCCAACCTAGGCGACATCCCCTCCGTAACCCTTACAGACGGGATCGAACCGATCTCGATCGCGTCGGGTTCCTATGAAGGAAAGCCGAACCCGCATGCGTGGATGGGCCTGGACAACGCGCTGATCTATATCGACAACATCTCCAAGGCATTTGCCCAATACGACCCGGAGAATGCGGAGGTCTATGCCGGCAACGCGGATGCCTACAAGGCAAAGCTGCGCGAAACCATAGAGCCGCTGCGCCAGGCCGTTGCCGATATCCCGGAAGACAAACGCTGGCTTGTGACCTGTGAAGGCGCGTTCAGCTATCTCGCTCGTGATTTCGGCATGAAGGAGCTGTACCTCTGGCCGATTAACGCCGATCAGGTCGGCACGCCGCAGCAGGTCCGTTCGGTGATTGACGGGGTGCGAGAGCACGACATCCCGGTCGTCTTCTGCGAGAGCACGGTCAACACTTCGCCTGCCAAGCAGGTGGCCCGGGAAACCGGCGCGAGATATGGCGGCGACCTTTATGTCGATTCCCTGAGCGAGGCGGACGGCAAGGTGCCCACCTACCTCGACTTGTTGAAGGTCACCTCGAGCACGGTGGTCGAGGGGCTGAAATCCAATTCACAGTGATGGCCCGTAATAAAGACTGCCGGGCAGCATGACCCGATGCTGCCCTTGATTGTGTCACAGTAACTTCGGATTGTACTGGAAAGCCTGCATGCTGAATGTCATCAAGGACCCGGTTATGGATATGCCCAACGTCAGGGACGATGGCGGAATTGCCGCCGAAGACGTTACGGTTACCTACCGGAACGGACATACGGCACTCTGGAACGCCAGCTTCTCGATCCCGCGCGGCACCGTCACGGCTCTGGTCGGCGTCAATGGCGCGGGCAAGTCGACACTGTTCAAGGCCATCATGGGGTTCGTGCCCACAGCCAAGGGGCGCATCCGGATCCTGGATATGACCGTTCGGGAAGCCCTAAAGAAGAACCTCGTCGCCTACGTTCCCCAATCGGAGGAAGTCGACTGGTCATTCCCCGTTTTGGTGGAAGACGTGGTGATGATGGGCCGTTACGGCCACATGGGGTTTTTGCGCCGACCAAAACCAGCGGACCATGCCGCGGTCGACCAGGCACTGACCCGCGTGAACATGCAGGATTTCCGGCATCGGCAGATTGGCGAGCTTTCCGGCGGTCAGCGCAAGCGCGTCTTTCTCGCCCGCGCTCTTGCCCAGGACGGCCAGGTGATCCTGCTGGACGAACCTTTCACCGGCGTCGACGTGAAAACCGAGGAACAGATCGTGGCGTTGCTGCGGGAGTTACAGGCCGAGGGCAGGGTGATGCTTGTCTCCACCCATAACCTCGGTTCCGTTCCCGAATTCTGCGACAGGACGGTGCTGGTCAAGGGAACGGTGCTCGACTACGGGCCAACCGCGACTACCTTCACCCGTCAGAACCTGGAGAGGGCCTTTGGCGGGGTGCTGCGCCATTTCACCATTTCCGACCAGACCCTGCACACGGATGGCGATCAGCGTACAGTGACGATCCTGACCGACGACGAGCGCCCGTTCGTTCAATACGGCGACGAAGTGCAGACAAGAGAGGCGCGCGACTGATGGAGCCTTTCAGTTTCGCCTATCTTCTCGAACCCTTTCAATACGGCTACATGACCAATGCCATGTGGGTTTCCGCACTTGTCGGCGGGGTTTGCGCCTTCCTGTCGTCCTACCTGATGTTGAAAGGCTGGTCTCTGATCGGCGATGCCCTGTCTCACTCGGTCGTGCCGGGGGTGGCAGGTGCCTATATCCTGGGCCTGCCGTTTTCCCTTGGGGCCTTTCTGGCAGGCGGACTTGCAGCCGGGGCCATGCTGTTCCTGTCCGAACGTTCGGGCCTCAAGGTCGACGTCATCATCGGCCTCATCTTCACGTCCTTCTTCGGCCTTGGTCTCTTCATCGTTTCCATCAGCCCCATGTCGGTCTCGGTCCAGACGATCACCATGGGCAACATTCTGGCCATCACGCCGGAAGATACTCTGCAACTGGCCATCATCGGCTTTGTGTCGCTGGCGATCCTGACGCTCAAGTGGAAGGATCTGATGGTCACTTTCTTTGACGAAAGCCATGCCCGCACAATCGGTCTGAGGCCCGGTCTCCTCAAGGCAATCTTCTTCGTGCTTCTGTCCGCTTCCGTGGTTGCGGCCATGCAGACGGTCGGGGCCTTTCTCGTTATTGCAATGGTGGTCACGCCCGGTGCGACAGCCTACCTCTTGTGCGACCGGTTCCCACGCCTGATCCTGACCTCCATCGCGATCGGCACGCTGACCAGCTTTGCCGGGGCCTATATCAGCTACTTTCTGGACGGGGCCACAGGCGGTATCATTGTCACCTTGCAGACCCTGATCTTCCTGTTCACATTCGTTCTGGCGCCAAAGCACGGCCTTCTGGCCGCCAGGCGCAAGTCGGCGGAAGCTCTTCGCCGGGGATACGCTGCGGACGTTGCGAAATCAGAAGCGGGAGATCAGGCCTGATGGACCTCGAGACACTGCTTCTGCCGTTCAAGTTCCCCTTCATGCAGAACGCGTTTCTGATCTGCGTGATCGTGTCCATCCCGACAGCACTCTTGTCGAGCTTCCTGGTGATCAAGGGTTGGGCCCTGATGGGGGACGCTGTCAGCCACGCGGTTTTACCCGGCATCGTACTGGCTTACATCTTTGGCATACCATTGATCGTCGGCGCTTTTGCCGCCGGCATGGTCTGTGCCGTTCTGACGGGTTACCTGTCAGGCAACAGCCGGGTGAAGCAGGACACCGTGATGGGGGTCGTGTTTTCCGGCATGTTCGGTGTCGGCATCGTGCTTTACGTCTCGATCCGGACAAACGCTCATCTGGACCATATCCTGTTCGGCAACATGCTGGGTGTGGAGCAGCACGAGCTTTTCACCGCAGGCGTTATTGCCCTCGTTGTCGGCGGTGGGCTGGTGCTGAAGTGGAAAGACCTTCTGTTGCACAGTTTCGATCCGGCCCAGGCTCAGGCCTCCGGTTTGCCGGTAAAGCTGTTGCACTACGGCCTTCTGGCGGCACTGTCGCTGACGATCGTGGCAACGCTCTCTGCTGCGGGCCTTATCCTGGCGGTTGCCTTGCTCATTGCACCGGGGGCAATCGCATTCCTTTTGGTCCGCACCTTCAAGTCGATGCTTTACGTGTCGGTGCTGATCTGCATGGTGTCAATGGTCGCAGGCACCTATGCCAGCTTCTTCCTCGACAGCGCCCCGGCCCCCACCATCGTCCTCATTTTGACAGCCGTTTTCATCGCCGCGTTTGCACGCCGCCAGATCCTGACCCGGCAAGCATCCCTGCGCCGCGTTGACGACGCCGCATAGGGACAGATCCTGCCATACCGAAAGAGAACCGGTGCCGGACGTCTGCACTGGTTTCGGTCAATCACTACGCTATCTGGATAGAAATCCCGGCCAGAAGACGCTCTCACGGCGGTTCCGGCAGTCAGTTTCTATATCATAGGTAGAATTTGCAAAGATGGAACAACTCATTGGCGTGAAAGCGTGTCGTTTCGCTTACAAATTGGTACACCTTATCGATTGTTGGCATACGGGAATTGCCGTAGATAACTGGTTTCAGGAAACAACCGTTTTCGGCAGTGCCGGCAAGTTCTGATCGGAGTTCCAATTGTCAATTTGGAAACAGCTCGTTCTCACCCTCCTGGTTGTCATCGTGGCGGCGGGGCTCTGGGTTCGTTATTATCCGGGAGCCGGCGCGCACCTGTCCGCCTGGGGGATCGACTGGCTGGATTTTGCCGTCGCCGATGCAGCGCCAAGCGGAGGTGATCAACCGCGGCGTGGCCGGGGTGGGCCGCAAGGTGCCGTCGTTGCAACGCCGGTCGTCGAAATCACGATCAATGACCGTCTGTCGGCGATCGGTACCAGCACGGCACTGCAGTCTGTTGCCGTAACGCCTTATACAAGCGGCCGCATGACCGAGGTTCTGGTCAAGTCCGGTGCCACCGTGAAGGCAGGAGATGCCATTGCCAAACTGGATCTGGACGCCGAGCAGATCGCCGTCGAGAGAGCCGCAAATGCTCTGAAGGATGCCGAGGCCCGGCTTCAGCGTATGCAGGTGCTGCGGAAAACCAATACCGCTACGGCTGTTCAGGTGACAGACGCGGAACTCTCGGTGGACAATGCGCGGCTGCAACTTCGCGAAGCCGAACTGGCGCTCTCCCGCCGCTCCATCGAAACTCCGATCGCCGGCGTGGTCGGCATTCTTCCCATTACCGCAGGCAATTACGTTTCCTCGCAGACCGTCATCGCAACCATTGACGACCGCAGCGAAATTCTTGTCGATTTCTGGGTTCCGGAGCGGTTCGCCTCCGCTATCGCAGTGGGATCTCCGATCACCGCCACGTCGGTCGCCCGCCCGGGTGAAACCTTCGAGGGTGTCATCAGTGCCGTCGACAACCGCATCGATATCGACAGCCGCACACTTCAGGTTCGTGCCCGTTTTCCGAACAAGGCCGACAAGTTGAGAGCCGGAATGTCGTTCCAGGTATCGATGAAGTTTCCCGGCGACAAATATCCGGCGGTTGATCCGCTGGCCGTGCAATGGGGTTCCGACGGTGCCTTCGTCTGGGCCGTGCGTGAAGGCAAGGGCGTTCGTGTCCCGGTCAGCATTATCCAGCGCAATACCGACAGCGTGCTGGTCGACGCGGAGCTGACGGTCAACGACGAGGTCGTGACCGAAGGCATTCATCTGGTTCGCAACGGGGCCGACGTGACGGTTGCAGACCGCAAACAGGCTCCGGCATCGGACACTCCGGCGACAACTGCTTCCAGCCAAAGCGGTTCCTGAGAATTGACCTGAAGGTCTTGGAGAGATTGCCATGCAGATGGACCGTTTGAAGGAACTTGGCATCACCGGCCTGTTCGTGCGGCGTCCGGTTCTTGCCTTCGTGATCAACATGCTGATCGTGGTTGCGGGGATCGCGGCAATTTTCGGCATCGAAGTGCGCGAACTGCCCGACGTCGACCGCCCGGTCATCACCGTCAGCACGGATTATCCGGCCGCAGCTGCCGAGACCATCGACCGTGAAGTGACCGGTGTCATCGAAGGCGCAGTGGCACGTGTCTCCGGCGTGAAGTCTATCTCTTCATCGTCCTCCTTCGGCCGAAGCCGTGTGACCGTGGAATTTTCCGATGATGTCGATCTGGACGTTGCCGCTTCCGACATGCGCGATGCGCTCGGGCGCATCACCAACGATCTGCCCGAGGACGCCGAGCCTTCCCGTATCATCAAGGCCGATGCCAACGCACAGCCGGTATTGCGCCTGGGTCTGACTTCCGACCGCATGTCGGTCGAGGACATGACGGTGCTGGTGGAAGACGAGATTTCCGACGTCCTTGCCGCTGTTCCGGGTGTCGCGGACGTCCAGGTCTACGGTGACCGCGACAAGATCTTCCGGATCGACATCGACCAGGCCAAGATGGCCAGCCTCAATCTGACCATCGCGGATGTGGCCAATGCCCTGTCCTCCATGGCCTTCGATACGCCGGCAGGCTCGCTGACCAGCCAGAACCAGGATCTGATCGTCCGCGCCACGGCTTCCATTGATACGCCTGAGGAATTCGAAAGCGTTATTATCAATCGCCGGGCAAGGCTCCGCGATTTCGTGACGGTGACCCTTGGGCCGGATCTGGGCCAGACGCAGCTGCGCGCCAACGGCAAGTCGGGCATCGGCCTTGGCGTCATTCGCTCGGCCCAGTCGAACACGCTCGAGATTTCGGAAGGCGTTCGTTCCGCGGTCGACCGTATCCAGGAGAACCTGCCCGAAGGCATGACCATTGAGGTCACCAGCGATGACGCCACCTTCATCAATGGCGCCATTCATGAAGTCGAGATTGCCCTTGCCATCTCGGTCAGCATCGTTCTGCTGATCATCTTCATTTTTCTGTGGGACTGGCGGGCAACCATCATTCCGGGCGTGTCCCTGCCGGTGGCGCTGATCGGCACACTTGCGGCGATCTATCTTGCCGGGTTCTCCATCAACATCCTGACGCTGCTGGCGCTGGTTCTGGCAACAGGCCTTGTGGTCGACGATGCCATCGTGGTGCTGGAAAACATCGTGCGCAGGCGAAACGAAGGCATCGGACCACGCGCTGCGGCGGTTCTGGGTGCCGAAGAGGTCTTCTTCGCGGTACTGGCGACAACGGCGACGCTGATTGCCGTGTTTGTACCGCTCTCCTTCCTGCCGGGGCAGACCGGCGGGCTGTTCCGCGAATTCGGCTTCGTACTCGCCATCGCGGTGTTCCTGTCCTCCATCGTGGCGCTGTCGCTGTGTCCCATGCTGGCCTCGCGCATTCTCAAGAGCAAACCGGCCGGCAAGGCCGATGATCACGGGGGCGGTGCCGGTGGTCTGGGGCGGATGTTGAGCGCTCTCTACAGGCGCTGCCTGCATGCATGCCTTGATGCGCCGATGGTGGTTGTGGCTATATCGCTGCTGTTTGCAGCCACCGCGGGTGTCCTGTTTCCCACCATCAAGTCGGAACTGACGCCGACTGAAGACCGCTCGATTGCCTTCATGCGCATTTCCGCGCCTCAGGGCGTGAGCCTCGATTACCTGTCTCAGCAGATGCGCCAGATCGAAAACCTGCTGGAGCCTTACCGGGAAAGCGGCGAGATCAACAGCACCTTCTCGATTGCGGGAACAGGCGGTTCTAAGAACAGCGGCTTCATCGTCATGCGTCTGGCGCCGTGGGACCAGCGCGAGCGGTCGCAGCAGCAGATCCTGTCCGAAGTCAGCGCGCTTGTGCGTGATGTACCGGGTGTGCGGGCCTTCGCTTTCCAGCCCAACAGCCTGGGCATTCGCGGTGCCGGGTCCGGCCTTCAGTTTGCCGTCGCCGGCAGCAATGACTATGCGACGCTCGGCGCAACGGCGGACAAGATCATCTCGGCGATGGAGCAGGACCCAAGGTTCCGGCAGGTGCGCCTGTCCACCGAGGCCACCCAGCCGCAGCTTTCGGTTTCCATCGATCGCGAACGCGCCTCCGACCTCGGCATCGACATCAACGGACTGGGCACGGCCATGCAGGCCATGCTGGACGGTCGCAAGATCGGTCAGGTTTTCATCAACGATCAGGCCTATGACGTGAAATTCGTCTCCACGTCCAATCCGATCAACGATCCGACGGACATGGAGAACATCTTCATCAAGACGGGTGATGGCCGCTTCGTACCCGTGTCGACCATTGCCAGCCTGGTGGAAAAGGCCGTGCCGCCTTCTCTGGCCAGGGAACAGCAGCTGCGCTCCGTCGCTGTTACGGCAGGTCTTGCCGACGATTTCGCCCTCGGTAATGCCTATGAGGAAGCGCTGAAGATCGCCGAACCGTTGCTGCCGCCCGGTGCCCGTATCGTGCCGCTGGCGGAAACGGCAACGCTGGGTGAACAGTCATCCTCCATGGCGCGCACGTTCGGCTTTGCGATCATCATCATCCTGCTGGTGCTGGCGGCCCAGTTCGAGAGCTTCATCAGTGCGCTCATCATCATGGCGACGGTTCCGCTTGGCCTGGCCTGCGCTGTCTTCGCCATGCTGCTGACCGGGACGACACTCAACGTCTATTCCCAGATCGGCCTCGTGCTGCTTGTGGGCATCATGGCGAAGAACGGCATCCTGATCGTGGAATTTGCCAACCAGCTGCGGGATCGCGGGCAGGGAGTGAGAGAAGCGATCGAGAATGCCTCGAACATCCGTCTGAGACCGGTGATGATGACCATGATCTGTACCATTGTCGGCGGCGTGCCGCTGATCATGGCAAGCGGGGCAGGGGCAGAAGCGCGAATTGCCCTGGGGTTTGTCATTGTCGGCGGTCTGGGCCTTGCGACTGTCTCGACCCTGTTCCTGACGCCGGTTGCCTATCTCCTGCTCGGACGGTTCATCACACCGGCCGTTCAGGAAGAAGAGCGCCTCCACAAGGAATTGGACGCGGCAAGGACGATCGGTCAACAGCCGGGCGAGTGACAACACTGGAAAGCCGGCTTTGGGCTGGCTTTCACCCAACCGAGTCATCCCGGCCGCAGCGCAGCTCAGGGATTGGAGGCCCGGTTCGTGTGAACAGGCGCAGGTGACCGGGTATCTTCAAAACCGAAAGACCAGTGCCTCTCTGATCCCGGCTCACGCTGCGCTTGGCCGGATTGGCGAGCAGGCGCATCGCGAAGGAAAAGAAACCGCCCGTATGTCCACGGGCGGTTTTCGTTTTTGCCTTACCGCCCGGTGATGGCCGGGAAGAACAGCAGGATACCTACGGCGAGTATCTGCAGGGCGATGAACGGCAGCAGCGAGCGGAAGATCGTTGCCAGCGTGATGCCCGGTGGGGCCACGCTCTTCAGGTAGAAGGCAGCAGGCCCGAATGGCGGTGACAGGAACGACACCTGCATGTTCATGCAGAACAGAACGCCAAACCAGACCGGATCGTAGCCGAGATCCTTGATGATCGGCACGAAGATCGGCATCGTCAGCAGCGCGATCCCGACCCAGTCCAGGAACATGCCGAGCACGAACAGGATCAGCATCATGAACAAGAGGATGATGGTCGGATTGTCGGAGATGCCGGATATGAGGGCCGAGACGAACTTGATGCCGCCCATCAGGTTGAACACTCCGACCAAAGCACTTGCACCGATGCCGATCCACACGATCATGCCGACGGTCTGAAGCGTCTGCAGGGCAGCGCCTTTCAGAAGCTCGAGTGTAAATTCCCCCCGAACCACCGTCGACAACAGCACCCCGGCAACGCCGACCGCCGATGCCTCGGTGACACTCGCGATGCCACCGTAAATGGAGCCAAGCACGCCGGCAACGACGGTAAGCGGCAGGATCAGCCCCTTCAGGAGGCGGAGTTTTTCCGCCATCGGTACAGGTTCATCGTCCTGTACCGGTGCGATGGCCGGGTTGAGGTAGGCCCGGATCAGGACGTAGGCGACATAAAAACCAGCCAGCATCAGACCCGGCAGAAAGGCGGCGGTAAAGAGATCGCCGACCGAGACGTTGGCGGTAAGGCCGTAGATGATGAGTACGATGGACGGCGGTACCATGGTGCCGAGCGCACCGCCTGCGCACACGACGCCGATGGCCAGGTGCTTGTCGTAGCCGAGGCGCAGCATCTGGGGCAGCGCAACAAGGCCGAGCAGCACGACTTCGCCGCCGATGATGCCGCTCATGGCCGCCAGGATCACTGCCACGACGATGGTCTGGATAGCGACCCCGCCGCGCAGGCGTCCGCCCAGCAGCTTCATGGCGTCGAACAGATCTCTGGCGATGCCTGATCGGTCAAGGATTGCCGCCATCAGAACGAACATCGGCACGGAGACGAAAACGAAGGAACCGACGAAGGAGTAGACCCGGCTGGTGATCAGCGGCACGACCATGGGTCCGAACCAGCCGAGCGCGAAGATCAGCGCAACCAGCAGGGTGACGAAGGCAAGCGGGATGCCGGAGACCAGCAGCACCAGCAGCATCGCAAACATGAGCAGCGTGCCAGTCTCGATGCCGAGCCCTTGAAGGGAGCCGAAGAACTCTGTCACTTGCGCCCCCTGGCATAGTTATAGGCAAGAATGAGGAACTGGACGGCCATCACCGTCATGACGACCAGAAGGAAAACCTTGATCAGGCCCGGGAAGACAGGGTCCCAGGCACTGCCGGAGCGTTCCAGACGGAAGCTGCCATCGGGCCGAAAGGCCGCCTTTTGAACCATCAGCCAGCTGGCGTAGGCAAAAAAGGTGCTGGCCACCATGCAGATGAGCGAGATGACGACGTCAAGGATACGCCGCAGAGGTGGCGGCAACGTGTCGTAGATCAGCACGACCCTGATGTGGCGGTCGCGCGCGGTGCAGTAGAGCCCGCCATAGAGAAAGGCGGCGCCGCACAGGAAAATGGTGGTCTCGTGCGCCCAGATTGTGGGGGCGTTGAAGACGTAGCGCAACAGCACTTCGTTGATGAGGATCAGCATCGAAGCAACGATGCCGATGGCAAACAGCAAGCCGCCCCTGTCGATCCAGCGCCCGAGCATGCCGGCCTCGGCAATAGCGCCGGGATCCTTTTCCCGCTCCGGGGTTTCGTTCGGTTCCACCAAGGTTTCCTCCAGCTTCTTTTACAAAACGGGCGCCCGAAGGCGCCCGCCAGGTAACCACATTGAAGCAGCTTACTGCATCAGGCCGTTTTCTTTCAGGTAGCTGGTCAGAACGTCATAGACCTTCTGGGCATTGTCCGAACGTTCGGCGACCTTGGCCCATTCGCCGGTGGCGATGGAGCGGAACTTCGCGCGTTCTTCCGGCGACCAGTCCGTGACGGTCACCTTGCCGCTGGCCTTGGCTTCCTCGACGGCTTTCTGGTCGCTCTCGGCGAGAGCTGCCACCTGCGCGTTGGCGAAACCCCTGACGCTTTCTTCAAGGGCGGTCTTGAGATCGTCCGGCAGGGCATCCCACTTGGCCTTGTTCATGGAGATTTCCACCAGCGGCATGGAGTGGAAGCCCGGATAGACCGGGTTCGGGGCAACGTCGTGCATGCCCTGTGCCTGATTGGTGGAGAAGACCGAGTAGTCGGCTGCGTCGATCACGCCCTTGTCGAGCGCGGTGAAGACTTCAGACCCCGGCAGGTTGACCGGAGCAGCGCCAGCCGCTGCAAACACCTGCTGAACCAGGCCTTCAGGCGCACGCATCTTCAGGCCCTTCAGGTCGTCAACACCGTTCAGCGGAACCTTGGAGACGAAGGCCTCCAGGCCCGGTGTCGTCGCGCCGATGAAATGCAGGCCGTATGGCTCTACCAGCTCGTTCATCAGGTCCTTGCCGCCGCCATCATACATGAAGGCAAACATCTGGTCCGGCGACGCCCAGGCGCCGACCGGGTTGGCGATCAGGCCGAAAGCCGGATCCTTGCCGGCAAAGTAGGACGTATCGGTGATATGGCCGTCAAGAATGCCGGATGCGATGGCATCCTGGGTCTCGCTGTGGGCCACAATGGACTCCACAGGCAGCAACTCGACCTCGATCTTGCCGCCGGTCTTTTCCTTCACGCTCGCGGCCCAGCCCTGCTGAAGCACGAAATTCGGGTTGCCTGCCGGGTCGGAAGACTGGAAGCGGAACGAATAGTCCGCAGCCATGGCGGTTGTGGCAAGCGCACCGGCCGCAACGGCGGCGAGAGCGGTTCTGGTCAAGAGTTTGAGCATGATTTCCTCCCTAGTCGAAACGTCATCGCTCAAGAGGCGATGGTGGTACGAGGCGGCCTTGCTGGCCGCAGTTCTTTCATGGCTTTGTCGACAAGTTCGTCGACAGGCCTTGAAATATCCAGGCTGAAGCCGGCTTCCCCGACTTGCAGCGGTTCCAGCGTCGCCAGCTGGCTGTCCAGCAGCGTTTCACCGACGAAGTGTCCCTGGCGCCCACCCAGGCGCTCGGCGATCAGGCCGCGTTCTCCTGCCAGGTGAACAAAGATGCACGAGGGCAGGGCAGCCCGTAAACGGTCCCGATAGGCGCGCTTCAGGCTGGAGCAGGCGATCACTGCACCGCCGGCACAGTAGATCTGCAGCTTGGCGGCAAGTGACACAGCGTCCAGCCAGGGCATGCGGTCGGCATCGGTCAGCGCTTTTCCTGCCGCCATCTTGCGCTTGTTTTCCGGGCTGTGAAAGTCGTCAGCTTCAACCATGCCGACGCCAAGCCTGTCCGCGAGGCGGTTCGCCAGCAGGCTTTTGCCGGCGCCGCAAACGCCCATCACGACGATGGCCGTTTCGCCAGAGGCTGATGGCAATTCACCCTGCATTTCCGTCCCCGAATGATCTCGTTGTTGGGCGTATTGAAAATGATAGCGCTAACATTTGTCAAACACTTTTTTCTGGGATATTATCGGAGGGTTGATTTGCAATGGTATAAACAATTGTAATGGTTGAATAATTTGAAAAGAACGATCGCCGATGTTGCCCGAGAGGCTGGTGTTAGCGCTATGACTGTGTCGCGCGCGCTACGTGATCCTGACAAGGTCTCCGCCAAGACACTGACCAAAATCCGGGAGGTGGTCGACAGGCTCGGATACGTGCCGGATCCGGCGGCCAGCGCGCTTGCTGCGGGCAAGACCAACGTCATCGGCGTCATCGTGCCGTCAGTGACCAACAACGTGTTTTCCGATGTCATGCGAGGCATCTATGAAGCGGCTGAAGGGTCGAAATGGCAGATCCAGCTCGGCAATTCCCGCTATTCCCCACTTGAAGAAGAAAGCCTTGTGCGAACCTTCCTGAGCCAGCGTCCCGCTGGCCTGGTCCTGTCAGGTCTCGATCAGTCGGAAGACACGGCCCGGCTGCTGGAGCGGGCAGACTGCCGCATCGTCCAGATCATGGAGTGCGGGCCGGCGCCATATGACATGATGGTCGGCTTTTCCCACGTGGAGGCCTCTGCCGCGGCAACTCGCCATCTTCTTGCTGCCGGATACAGGCGTCCGGGCTATATCGCTGCCCGGCTCGACCCGCGCAGCCAGCGCCGCCTTGCCGGGTTTCGCGGGGAGGCGGAAAAGGCAGGTGTCTTCGATGCAGGCCGGATCGTGACGACACCGCGTCCTTCAACCGTCACCCTTGGCTGTGAACTGGTCGCCGACCTTCTGTCGAAGGCGCCGGAAACCGATGCGATCCTGTGCAACAACGATGACCTTGCGCTCGGCGCCCTGTTCGAGTGCCAGCGGCGCGGCATCCGGGTTCCGGATCAGATGGGTATCTGCGGTTTCAACGATCTGGAAATGATGGCCGCCGCCAACCCGCCGATCACTAGCGTGCGCACGTTCCGCCTGGCCATGGGACGCGATGCTTTTCGCATGCTCACGGGTGCCCTTGCCGGAATTGAGCCGGAACAGCCGGTGGTCGATCTCGGCTACGAGATCGTGGCACGTGGCAGCACGGCCCGAAACGTGCAAGGCTAGAAGATGTCTTTATAAGGGAAGAAAGACTGGCTGGGGTGGAAGGATTCGAACCTTCGCATGGCGGTACCAAAAACCGCTGCCTTACCGCTTGGCTACACCCCAAGGCCGTGGGGACGCTGTATAGCGAGCCTCGATCCTTTGCGCAAGTCTCCACAAGAGCAAACTTTGACGGGGAAGGACCGGTTTTCCCCAGGTGCGTTGCAAAGCCATCGCCGGGACGATTGGAGGCCGTTTCAATCCGCTTCAAGTTGGCGGAACGGCAAGCCGGACTTGGCGTGTCTGCTGGAAAGCGGCGTAATTCGCCCTTGCCTTGCCGAGGTTGTTCACAGTTTCAAAAAAGTGACATTCGGCAATGCAAATCGCTTGCGGGATCAGACCAGCTTTGCTAAATGACCCTCCACGCAGCGAGGGCTTGCCCAGCTGTTCCCGATGAGCCTAGCTTTCTAAGCTCATATTCTGTGTCGGAGTGTAGCGCAGCCTGGTAGCGCACCTCGTTCGGGACGAGGGGGTCGGAGGTTCGAATCCTCTCACTCCGACCATTTTCTTCCTTCCAATTTGAACGCCTCGCGACCTGCAACGCCTGCGGACCTGTTTTCGCCCGCAGCGATTGGTACGCCTGCGTCGGCGTCTTCCTCCCAAGACCACAGTCTCGGCTAATCGAATTGGCACTTGCGATGCCCGTTGCCTTCCTTGCTGGAGCTGTGCGTTTCAGACCTGGTTTTGCAACCTGCTGCCGTTATGGCCCGTCTCTCGAGACCGGTCTTTACATTCGTCCCCGACAAAAAGCGTGGTTTGATCAGGCTGCTCGCCTCTTGCCAGCCGGCCTGGAAGACACTTGCAAGTGCTCGGTTTGATTGAGAGTTTTGTGAAATAAAACTGAAATTAAATCGATTGCTAAACAAAAACACTCAACCATATGAGGTAATTTTCCCGCAAAAATTGCTTGCAACCTGTGGCTTAAACCCTTAGGGCAGCATTAACAAAAAAGACAATGCGGGAAAAGACAATGCGCAACAGTTTCGCTGTTTTTTGAACAACTTGCCGGTTCTGAATTTGAAGGGTCGGCGACGATAGCTGCCTTTTTACGATCCTGATCATTGGCCTGTCGGCTTTCCCGGCAGAACGCCTCTGCACGCCCTGCGTGCTGTCCGTCAAAAAACAGATACTCCAGGCACAGACAATGTTTTTCCAATTTTTCGTACCGCCGAATTTCGTCTCCGGTCATCGCAATGCGAGGTCCTTGAGGCTTGGACATCGCCGCAAGTACTGGAAACCGGTTCTGGTGGCGGCAGGTCTGCTGGCTGTGTGCACGCAAGCCTCCGCCCAATCGGAACAGCCGGACCAGAAGACCCTCACTGAACGGTTCAAGGCTTGGACGGTGACGTGCGTGGAGGCCGAAACACGCACCTGTCGGATGACGCAGGAGCTGGTGCAGCAAAAGACCGGGCAGCGCCTGTCCGCCTTGTTGATCGAGGAACGGGCCGGGGAGGGGCCGGTGCTGACGGTTCTGGCGCCCTTTGGCCTGGCCTTCTCGCAAGGCCTCACACTTGCGGTGGATGACGTTGAGTTGCCGAAGGCGCAGTTCCTGACCTGCCTTCCCTCAGGCTGCGTGGTGCCGGTGCCGCTGGATGAAACGGCCCTTGAAAAACTCCGGACGGGCAATCGGCTCACCGCAGTCGGTGTCACCGCCACCAACGACAAGCAGGTCCGCATCGAGTTTTCGCTGCAGGGGTCCGCTGCCGCATTGGCCCGGTTGAAGGACCTTTCCGCGGGCAAGACGACCGACTGACACCATGCGAGCACTTGCACGTTTCCTGGCTCCGCTTGCAGGGGCACTGCTGTTTGCACTGCCCGGGGCGGCTCAAACGCCTGCGGGGATCGAGAACGTGCTGCGCCAGCAGCAGCAGATCATCGAGCGCGAGGAACAGCAGCGCCGGTTGGAGCGTGACCGTTTTCTGGGCGGAACGACGGAACCATCCCAGCGTTCGCCGGATCTGCTGCCGCAGGCAACCGGCGGTGAGGGACCATGTGTTGACGTCGACAGGATCCGGTTCGAAGGCGCAAAGCGCGTTCCGGCAAACCAACTGGAGTTGCTGGTCCGCAACCGTCAGGGCGCCTGCCTGACGCTGACCGACATCCAGAACGTGCTCAGAACGGCGACCAATTATTACGTCGAGAAGGGCTTCGTCACCTCGCGCGCCTATCTGGTGCCGCAAGATCTCGGTTCCGGCGAATTGCGTGTCCTCATTGTCGAGGGCTCGGTGTCCGAAGTTCACCTTCAGGAAAACGGCAAGGCACGGCGAGGGGCAACGCAGCTTTTCGGCGAGCGATCCGACCGGATCATGAATATCCGCGATTTCGAGCAGGGGCTGGAGCAGATCAACCGGCTGGGATCGAAGGAAGCCGTCATCCGTATCGAGCCGGGCGCGGGCGTTGGCCAGAGCATCGTCACCATCGAGGTGAAAGACGCCTACGCGGTGCAACTGTCCGCATCGCTGGACAATGGCGGGGCCACCAGCACAGGCCGTCATCAGTGGAACGGCATCGCCGGCTTTGAGGACGTGCTCGGGTTGAACGAGCTGTTGACGATATCTGCCCGCAGCTCGCTCGACAGGCTGGACGAGCGTATCTACTCGCGCTCGATCAACGCCTATCTGTCCGTGCCCTGGCGGTATTGGACCGTCAACATCAGCGGGTCGTATCTGGACTATCTGTCCCGCCTGGAAAGCCCGTCGGGCGACTATTCCTATGATGGCACCAGCTGGGAAGGCCGCGTGGAGCTCGACCGGGTGCTGCACCGGAATGGACGCTTTGTCTGGCGTGCCGGCGGCGCGTTCTCGCTGAAGGAAGCCAACAACTTCATCGAAGAGATCTTCATCGACGCCTCCAGCCAGCGGTTGGCCGTTCTGGAAGCGTCCACGAAGATCAGCGGCCGGATTGCCGGTGGGTTCGGACAGGCCAGTATCGTCTTCAAGCAGGGGCTGGAGGGCTTTGCCGCCCAGAAGGACAGTCGCCAGCTGGATGGCACGCCGGCGGCTCAGTTCAGCCAGGTGACGCTGTCGGGGTTCTACCAGCGGGTCTGGCAGAACCCGGTCGGCCAGCTTTCCTTCCAGGCCAGCACCTATGGCGCTTTTTCGCCCGACACGCTGTTTGCCTCCGAAAGGGTAACCATCGGCGGGCCGTTGTCCGTTCGCGGGTTCCGCGATGTCAGCCTGTCGGGCGATGCCGGTGGCTACAGCCAGCTCGAGCTTGGCTTCACCCCCGCATTCGCCAGCAAAGCTCCGGACAACCTGAAACGGCTATTCGGTCTGCCGCAGGTGTTTGCCGGTCTGGATGCCGGCGGCGTCCTGGAAGATGCCGACGATCCGCTGGAGGGCGGAGAGCTGATGGGCGGTGCGGTCGGCCTGCGGCTGAGCGGCGGCATCGTGACCGGCGAAGTGGCTTATGAGCGGGCTCTGGCCCATCCGACATTTCTGGATCCGGCGGAAAACGGCTTTTTGCGTTTCCGGCTGGGCATTTCTCAAACGTTTTAGGCGGATCGGCTTATGATCAAGTCCGTTTTAAATGGTTTCTTCTGTACCGTCTTTCTGGTCCAGACCTCCCTGCCGGCCTTTGCCGGCGGGTTGACGCCGGATGGCGCTGCTGCGCCCGGCAACCGGCCGGAGATCATCGCGGCGCCAAACGGCGTGCCGGTCCAGAACATCGTCACACCAAATGCGCAGGGCCTGTCCCACAACAAGTTCACCGATTTCAATGTCGGCAAGAACGGCCTGATCCTCAACAATTCCAAAGGTGTCGACCAAAGCAACCTGGGCGGCTACATTGTCGGCAACCCCAACCTTCAAGGCTCCGGCCCGGCAACGGTGATCCTGAACGAAGTCACCTCGTCCAACCGGTCGCTGCTGCAGGGCGCGACGGAGCTGCACGGTGGGCAGGCGGACTACATCCTCGCCAACCCCAACGGCATCACCTGTAACGGCTGCGGCTTCATCAACATTCCGCGGGCAACGCTGACAACAGGGGTGCCGCAGGTAGATGCCGGAACGCTGAAGGGCTTCTCTGTCGACCGGGGCACTGTCACCATTGGTGCGGATGGCGTCGCGGCGGAAAGCGTCGACTATTTCGACATCGTCTCGCGCGCGGTCGAAATCAACGGCAAGATCCACGCTGGCGAGAACCTCGGCGTCTTTGCCGGTCGCAACGACTACGATTATGCCAACCGCTCGGTTGCGGCCAAGGCCGGGTCGGCGGCGGACAAACCGGAATTTGCCATTGATTCCTCCGCGCTTGGCGGCATGTATGCCGGCCGCATCAAGCTGATCGGCACGGAAAGCGGCGTCGGTGTGCGTGCTCCTGAAAGCGCGACGGCCGCCACCGGCGATTTTCAGATAACCGCCGATGGCAAGCTGGTGCTTGGCGGCACGGTGTCTGCCCGCAAGTCCCTGCGCGCCCGGTCCGTCAACGGGTCGGTGGAGGTTCAGCAAAAGGCATCCCTCTATGGCCAGGAAACGCTGATCCTGAAGGCCGGCGGCGATATCAAGGTTGCCAAGGAGGCAACCCTTGGTGCCGGCAGCCAGGTGGAGCTGGAAGCGACAGGCATCGATTTTGACGAGGCGCAGCTCCTGGCGGGCATGGCGCCCGGCGGCACGCTGGCAGCAGGGGTCGGCTCCATCAAGGTGGCAACGACGGGCCTGGCCGGTTTTTCCGCCGCCAGCCACCTTCAGGCGGGCGAGGCCATCACCTTCAACGTCGGCGCGCTTCAGCAATCGGGAACCGTTGCCACCGACACATACACGGTGCAGGCATCAAACGACGTGGTCCTTGGCAGCGCATCGGTCTCCAGTGCAATCAATGTCGCCTCCAGCCTTGGCGACGTCACGGTCGCCTCCGGCTCCGTGCTTTATTCCGGCGGAGACCTTGCCCTTTCGGCAGCCGGCCGTTTGACCGTGGCAACGGCGGGCGAGGTCAACGCGCGCGACCATGTCGCGCTGACAGCACCGGTGATCGACATTTCCGGCGGCAAGGTTTTTGCCGGTGTCACCGGCGAAGGCGCTGCGATACCGGACGTCGGCACGTTGACGCTGACTGCATCCGGTTCGCTCAACGTGGCCGCCGGGTCCCGCATTCAGTCCGGCGACCTGACACGGATCACCGCCGGCACCTGGAACCAGCTCGGCGCGCTGGAGGTCGGTTCGCTGGCGCTCGATCTTGGCGGGCTTTCCCTCAGCGGTTCCGGCGCGACGGTCGCGGCGCGGGATATCTCCGGCAGCATCACCGGCACTGCAACGCTTGCCGCTGCCGCCCCGGGGCTGACCGCCACCAACGCGCTGGACCTCAGCGTCAACGATCTGACCGTTGCCGGATTGCTGCGCGTGAACGGAACCGGTCAGCTGACCATCGGCGGCACGCTGTCGGTGACCGGCAAACTGGAAGCGACCGGCGGGCTGACGGTCAACGGCGGAACCACCAGTGTCGCCGCTGACGCTTACATCATTGCCAATGATGCTGCCCTGTTCGATGGGCTGGACAGCTTCACCAACCGGGGCGGCGTTCACGCCGGCAACGGCCTGACCATCCGCTCGGCCAGTCTGGACAACCATGGCGGCGTTCTTGTTGCCGAAAACGGCCTGACGCTGGAAGGCCGCACGGCCGGCACCAAGGCGGCCAGCATCATCAACCGCAAGGGCGGGATCATCGAGGCAAGGTCCGGAACGCTGACGATACGGGCTGAAAGCCTGAAGAACATCACCGGTGCCACTTTCGACACCAAAACGACCGCATATGCCAATGAAGTCGTCGCCGGGGCCTATCCTCCCGACTGGCTGAAGGGCGGGTTCTCCAAATACTGGGCGGCCGGCGGCATCGGCGACTGGGACCAGTTCTGGGACACTGGCGGCGGGCCCGGCGGCTATGTGTTCGTGCCGCACCCGGAAAAGATCGATGAGATCCTCACGGCCAAAAATGCCACGGCAGCGGACTGGGACCAGAACTGGTGGAAGGACTACGCACCGACATCCATTTCCGAGTTCGACCCGGACAACGGCACCTATGACGACTGGCTGATGCTCGCCCCCGACGAGGACGGTGCAGCAGGTTCAGGCGATGTGGTGACCATCTACGTCACCGAAGACACCTATGAGCTGGTCGACCCGGTCGCGCGTATCGCGGCGCTGAACGGCAACATGGTGCTGGATGTCGGCACGCTGGAAAACGAATACAGCGACATCGTCGCCTCCGGCGACATGCGCATCGACGGCACCAGTATCGTCAACGGCGGCAAGACCCTGACACGGGTCATCACCATCCACCAGAGCTGGTCGAGCTACGAAACCCGCACACTGGGTTTTGCCCCCTCGCACAAGTTTCTGGACAATGGGGTGCAAAGCAAGACGCTGAGCGCCGAAACGATCGATGCCGTTCCCGCGACCATCCACGCCGGCGGATCGCTGATCGGCAACCTGACAGGCACGCTCACCAACGAAGCCGGCGAGCCTTCCACCCCCGAAAAGCTGCAAAAGTCCACACAGGACACGTCCATCGTTCAGCTCAACGCCAGCTCCCAGACCCCGGCCTTCGACCCCGCGTCCTACAAGTTCAATGGTCAGCTTTTCAGCCGCGCTCCGGAAAGCAGCCCGTTCCTTTACGAAACCCGCTTCGCATTCGTCGACATCGGCGCATTCTTCGGGTCGCAGTATTTCCTGGATACGGTCGGCATTCCCGACATCGACAAGCACATCCGCTCGCTTGGTGATGCCTATTTCGAAAGCCAGTATGTGGCCGAGCAGGTGCGCAGGGCCACGGGCCGCCGCTGGCTGTCCGCCGACCAGACCTCCGATGCCCTGCAGATGAAGACGCTGATCGACAACGCGGGTGCACAGGCCGAGGCGCTGGACCTGGCGTTCGGCGTGTCCTTGAGCGAGGAGCAGATCGCACTCCTGACCAGCGACATCGTCTGGTACGAACGCGCGGTGGTGGATGGCGTCGAGGTGATCGCGCCCCGTCTCTACCTTGCCTCGACAACGGACCTCAACAAGACCGGCGCGGTGATCGCCGGGCGCAACACGACGCTGGAGGCAGCGGAAATCAGGAACGTTCGCGGCACGATCAAGGCCGACGAAACCCTGGTCGCCAGCGCCGCCGGCACCCTGCTCAACAGGTCCGGCACGATCAGCGGCAGGGATGTGACCCTGTCCGGCGAGACTGTCTCGATCGAAACCGCAACCCGGGCGACCGGCAACGGCACCACGGCCATCGGCACCTGGGCCTATGAGCGCGGCACGGTGACGGCGGAAGACACGCTGACCATCCGCAGCGATAGCGACACCCGCATCACCGGGGCAGATCTTGCCAGCGGCGGCAGCCTGGAAATCGACGCCGGCCGGGACCTGGTGGTAACCGCCATCGAGCTCGACAGCCATTTCGAAGCCAGTGGCCAGGCGGGCAGCAACCGTTACGATGTGCGTGAAAGCCAGACCCGCGTGTCCGGCTCCACCATCCAGGCGGCAGACGTGGCCGACCTCAAGGCAGGGCGCAACATTGCCGTGGAAGGCTCGCTGATTGCCAGCGACGGCACGGCCAGCCTGACAGCCGGTGAAAACGTCACCATCGGCACGGCGGAGGAAAGCCGGGAAGACCGGTCCGCGCGCAACAAAAGCGGCTTCCTGACCTCAAGTTCCAGGAAACGCGACAGCAGCAGCACCACGCAGGTGGGCTCCATGGTGACCGCGCTCGGCGATCTGGAGATCTCGGCCGGTGCAGGGGATGTCGTGGTCAAGGGCTCTGCCGTATCCTCCCAAAGCGACGTTGCCCTTTCGGCCGGGCGCGATGTGCGCCTGGAAGCTGCCCAGAACACCTCCGAAGACAGCCGGGTCGACAAGAAAAGCGGCTTCTTTGCAGAAACCGGCAACATGGGCGTGGTCGCCGGCTACAAGTCCGAACGGCATACCTCCGACACCAGCTCGTTGACCCAGGTCACCTCGGCGGTGTCCGGACGGAACGTTTCCATTGATGCCGGGCGCGATGTGGTCTCCGAAGCTGCCTCCGTCGCCGCCGACGAAGACCTTGGCATAACCGCCGGGCGCGACATCGTCCTGGACAGCGTCCACGATCTTTATGCCCATTCGGAAAGCCACAAGATCGACACCTTCGCGCTGTCGGTCGGCGCCTTCGAAAACATCTCCGGTCCGGTGAAATCGCTGGCGGATGCCCCGCGCATGGCAGCCTCGGGCAAGGGCAATCTCGGCTATCAGGCGCTTTCCGCGGTCTCCGCCGGGCTGAAGGCGGTCGACGCGCTCAACCAGCTCAACGCCATCCGCCAGGGCGGCACCATTGCCGGGGTGCGCATCGGCATCGGCATCTCCCGCGAGGAAAGCAGCTCGTCGGAGGTTAGCGCCATCGCCCGCACCGCCACGCTGTCGGCGGGCAACGACATGTCCCTGGAGGCGGGACGCGACATCACCGCCAAGGGCGCCCGGATCGACGCCGGCAACGATATTGCCATGGCGGCGGGACGGGATGTCATCCTGGAATCGGCGCAAAACCATCTCGCCTATGAGGGCGAAAGCTCCAGCATGTCCGCGGGCATCGGGCTGACGCTTGGTGTCGGCGCCAGTGGCAAGAATGGCGCCCCCGGCGCCAGCCTCAGCCTGGGGCTGGATGTCTCCGGCCAGCAGAGTTCCTACAGCCAGTCGCAGACCTATCACACCAACACGGATGTGACGGCGGGCGGCAACGTGTCGGTCGCAACCGGCCGGGACCTTGCCCTGAAGGGCGCGCGGATTGAAGCCGACAGTGCCGATCTCGACATCGGCCGCAACCTCACCATCGAAAGCCGGCTGGACACGGCCGAAGGCTCCAACCAGAGCAGCGGCTACAGCGCCGGGGTTTCCGTTGGCATCGGGCTGGGGGCAGATGGCGCCGGGCCCACCTTCGGCGCCTCGGCCAGCGTCAACGGGGCCAAGGGCTCCAACAGCTCGGCCTGGGTGAACGCCCCCTCCGGCATCGTCACCGACAACGCGCTCAATGCCGATGTCGGCGAAACGACCTCCATCACCGGCGGGGTGATCGCCTCGCGCTCCGGCGATCTGACCCTTGAAACCGAGCGTCTGGAAACGGCGGATATCGACCTTCATCGCAAGGGCTGGCAGGTTTCCGGCTCGGTCGGCGTCAGCATAGGTTCCAATCCGGAAGGCAAGTCCAAACCGGGCATCACGGTGGAAGGGGCCTATTCCAACTCCGAAACCGAGGGCGTTGCCCGCGCCACCATTGGCGAGGGCGAGATCACCGTGCGCGACGGCGACGGCGACGGCGACGGCATCAAGGCCGCCGACCTGGAAGCCGAGGCCGACGCGGCAGATGCCGAAGGCGACACGGCCCGCGCCGAAGCCCTGCGCGCGCAAGCGGACCGGGAAGCGGCGGAAGACACCACCGCCACCGAAACCCAACTTTCCAACCTCAACCGCGACCCGGACGCGGTGGTGGAAGTGACCTCGCAGAAGCAGGAAGGGTTTGAGCTTTATGTGAGTGATACGAGCATCGTCAAAGCGGTGGAGGCTGTAGAGACTGCAGGCAAAACTCTGGCTGACATAGCCGACGCTGTTGTGGATGCATTATCGAAAGACCAAGATTTACCTGCTGAAGAAGCGAAAACCCTCAAACAAGCTGTCAAAGAGGCTCAAGCGGATCCTGAAGTAAGAGAGCAATTGGCCAGTTGCGGCCAGGAGCAGGGCTGGAACCTGTTCGACTGGATTATTACGCCGGCACACGCGCAGACTATGTGCTCAATCAGTTTGGGGTCTGGTGAAACTATATCACTGACACCAGACCAGGCGGAGGCCAGCCTCGATATTGTCGACTGGATCGCAGGCAATCTCTCGGCAAAAGGGCTTGCACGGGTACTTGGACCTGTCGGCGCGTTGCTGGCCTCGACGGGGCCTGCCGGTGATGTCACCGAATATTCAGTCACCGATACCGACGGCACTCGCTACGACATCAATATCGATGGACCTGAAGGAACTGTTACCATTTCGTTCGATGGCAATGACACTGCCACGGAACTGAAATTTACACTGTCTTCAAATACTGGAAACTATGTTCTGACCAGCGGAGAGATGAACGGTCAGTCTCTCAGCCAGGATGCCTTAAAGAAGACATGGCAGGTCCTTGCCAACCAAATCGGTGATAATGGCGGCCCGCCACTTACCGACGAAGATCTCGGACGAACCGATGAGAACGGCAGCAACAACAACAACGGTGGCAACGGCCCGCATCTCGTCGGTCCCATCGGGTGGGAAAGTCATAGTGGTGGAAATGACGCCACAAAGAGAACACTGACCGCAGCAGAGCAGCAAAAGTCACATCACATTTTTGGACAAGACAAACATAAAATGGACCCGCTCGTTGATAGGTTTGGCACTCAGGAGCAAGCCTATCTAGAATTGGACGCTGCAGCCCAGCAAGCATATCGAAATGGAGACCTAAATCTTAACGCGAATGGGATTAACACAGAGACCCGCATCTCAGTTGGTGGTGTCGAAGTTGATTTAGTTGGCGGGCGGGTTGTCGATGGAAAGTTTGTTCTTGGGTCAGCGTCACGAAGGGACATTCCATGAAGCTGACAGAATTCGAACTGGATAGCATTCGCATTATCCTCGAAAGGGAAGAGCCAACACTGCTAAAATATCTACCGCAGCTATGTGTTTCCTCTAGAGAGGATAGCGGTGTCGGTAGAGTGACAAGATTTGCCAGGATACAGCCAAGCATTGATCAAGAAATGAACCTTACTCTAGGCAAATCTCTATACGCCGACATAGGTGAGATGGCTTACGGTGTCGGATTTATGCTGTTTATCGATGAAGGGGTTCCTACAGAGTTGGAAGTATTTAGTCACAGCAATGAAGTCATTCCAAAAATAATTGTGTCTTATAAGCATAGCTACATATAGTTTGTGAACATTGAACCTCGCATGCCTTTGGTCCTCTATCTGATCCGAGCCATTTTCGTGCTGCTTATCGCGGTATTTGGCTTGACAGCGGTTATTGCGGCTCAGGGGGATTGGTCGCGGGCTGACTATCCAGTCTCCGCACAGAATCTGACGGTTCAGTCACTTAATCTTGCCTTCGCAGCTAGAGCGCCACCATCCGACGGTGAAAAAGTTGCGGTTACCGGCCGCCTGTTCGAGGGAACGGGTTACGTGCGCGTCTTGGACGGCGCAAGAACCGGCAAGTCAGTGTCAGCGTTTGCGCACTCCTCTACTGCTCCAAATAGGGTAACCAACGGACTGCCGGACAATCCTTCACAGCTTGGGCACGTCTTTGGAGATCGTCCGGGCCATCTGCCAGATACTCCTCAAAACAGGCAGTTGTTGGTCGATACGAGCAACAATCCGTCGAACTTGCATGGTACAGATAGATTCGGGAACGAAGTTCATACAATCACGCAAGCAGATGGATCACAGGTCTGGGTCTATACCCGAAATGGTGTCATTCAGAACGGCGGCGTTAACAATCCTCCGAAACAATGGGTTGAAGGGGTAGGGTTGCAATAGATGATGAAAATGGACGAAAAACAGTCGTACTTGGCGATGTTTTCATTCCTCGAAGACTACTACCATCGCACAAAGTCAGACGAGATTGGCGCGATGCTTGGGGCGATGTGTCTCGCCAGCGATGGAAAACCGATGGACCCTGCGTATTGGCACGAGTGGAAGCAGGCTGTTCAAAAGGCGATCAATGGCGAGGTGGACGCTGAGATGCGCCTAACTAAAAAGTCGGATCAAGAACCTTCGTAGCTGCGGAAATGCCCTTGCTCCGTTGCCTGATACGAACATTTCTGATGCTGCTTTTCGCGGCATTCGGATCGGTTGCGGCGGTTGCCACGCCTAGTGATTGGTCGCAGGTCAGCTACCCTGCCGTGTCGCATCAGCAAGGCACTCAGTCGCCTAATCTCACGAACACGGCCCAAGCACCACCGACAACCAGCAGAAATCTCACGTCTACCGGCAATACGCTCGCGCAAGCCGGCGATCTGCGCGCATTGGATGGCGTGGAAACCACTGGGTCGCTCTACACGCTTTTGCGTTCCTCTATTGCCCCAAATAGGAGAGGGGAGCTTTTCAGCCAGCGTCCCACGTCCTTCGATCCGATGAACCCTGAGCAATTTGCGAAAATCCAAGAGGTGTTCGCAAGACAGGGGAAAGTCTTTGATAGCTCTGAGGACGCGCTAAGATATCTTGAGACCAGAGGAGCTGATGGAGTCACGTTCAACGCTGAAACAATCCTCGTCCGTCCTGACGCTAGCCCAAGCACAATCTTTGAGGAGTTAATCCACTCCGGGCAGCACCGAACTGGCCGCTATGATCAATGGGTTTCACAGTATGGGAACGCTGGGGCTACCGCTAGAGCGGAATATGAAGCGGCGACTAGACTGGTAAATAATCAGAGGGCCTATGGGATTTCCGATGCTGAACATGCTGTGAACCAAGCGCGAGTTCAGGAGTTTGGAAGCCAGCTTGATAGTATGGGAATTCCCCGTGATTGATATTGGAGTTGTAGAATCTGTCGATTTGGTGGCGGGCAAGTCAATTGTTGCCGTGCGTCTGGAAGTCGACCTTGATAAGGTGCCGCTCGAAGCTGGGGCTGTATCAATAAAATTCAGCAATCAGGTTCACGCAAACAAACTTTCTGGCCATAAATGGTGGCCGGAGCGGCAACAGATTGACCTGCTATTTGATTCTATAGAAGTGCTTCCTCAACTTGGGGATGCTGTTTTTGTTTCTTTGGACGGTTAGGCTTTATGGCATCTCTCCGCCTCTTGATCCGAACCTTACTTGCGCTGCTAATCGTAGCATTTGGGACGGTTGCAGCCTTCGCCGCACCGGGAGATTGGGCACGGGTCACTTATCCAGTTGAGGCGCAGGAATTTTGCGTGCTGCCGGTCATTCTGACGAACGCCACCCGCGCGCCGCCACACACCAGTGCAAATGTGATGGCTACAGGCATTGTCTTTGCGCAAGCCGATGACCTGCGCGCATCAGATGGCGCAGAAACCACAGGGGTGGTCTATGCTCTTTTGCGTTCCTCAATTGCCACAAATAAGTCGGTGGACAATATTCTCGCTGGCGGTAAACGTTTGCCAAGCAAGGGCGGACCGACAACTCAGATTCAAAAGGCTGGAGGGTTGATCAGGCAAACGCTGATTTTGACCCGCTAGGTCTGAATGATGTCGGTTCTCACTACGATTGATATTGAAGGTACGTTCAAAGATGCTGATAGTTTCGAAGCTCTGGCTGCCTTTCTCCGCCAATCAGCTGCCCGCGTAAATTTCGACGGCACACTTCGCTTAACCGTTGAAGATGAGGATGGCAGGGAATATCGAGAATTAATTTGCGATGAAAATGATTACACGGAAATAGTGAAATTATCATTCGAAAGCAAAGATGTATCTGGTATTTATGCGCAAATTCAGATTGATGGAGAGGGACACTACTTTTTGTTTTTGCTGCCTTCAGCTGGTGTTTTTTCAATTGGCGTAGAAGGAGGGCGCAAGACCGTTGGAGAAAGTTGTACGGATATCAGTTGGTATCTTCAGAAAATTGGATTGCCCATCAAGAAGATGTTTCCGGGAGTATACGCTCTGAAATGCCAAGACTTGTATTGATGGACTTGCCCAGAAAAAGTGAACAACACCGAGTTTGCCGGAGGCTCCTTCTCCTGAATGGAGTGGAGCGCGTTGAGCAAAACAACGAACAAGTAGTCCCTGAAGTTCGTGAGAAGGTGTTTCTCTTCGTGTCGGACATGTGTGTCTGGGGCTGGATGTCTCCGGCCAGCAGAGTTCCTACAGCCAGTCGCGGACCTATTACAGCAACACGGATGTGACGGCGGGCGGCAACGTATCGGTCGCAACCGGCCGGGACCTTGCCCTGCAAGGCGCGCCAAACCGGTAGAAGCTCGTGTCTCAGGTCGAGGTGCGGCGGCGCGCAAATGCTCGAGCGAACTGGGAAGACACAATCCCGTGGTTGGATTTCGAATGAGGAAGTAAATGGTGCACCTATCTAAAGAACTTGAAGCTGCAATTGGCAGACTCTTCGAAAACAAGGAGATTGGATATAGCGCCCTCGGCGTAACGCACTCGGAAGAAATGAATGCTCTTGGTCTTCGAACGGAGCGAACTGTTCCGGAAAATGTTAGTGCGGAGGAGAGGATATCGCTGCTTCGCAGAAAGTTGGAAGACTGGGTGGAGTTAAAGAGTGCTGAAATACAAGAATATGACAGTGTGGAAGACACTACAAGAATACGTGCCGAAGCTCTCTCCACGCTGATGTTTCTGAGAGACTTGAACCAGTATTTCCCTCGGGTGCAAACCGCAACGCGAGAAGCGTTTGAAAAGCACAGACGATCACTTTGATCCCGTATTTCGGCGCGTCTTCATTCAAAGTCGAGTGAAATGATGCACTGAGCCCGAAGTTTGGATCGCCGGAGGTTGGAGCTTTGCTGCATCTGCTCTGATCCCCGAAAACTTCGATGCCTTCATCGCTTCCGCTCCTTCTCCCAGCCGAGATCCTAGCGCGGAAAACTCCAGTCAAAATCGATCCAGTTTTCGGGGATCAGAGCACATGGTCGAGCAATTATTGGATAAATCGCTCGGCAAACTGGGGGCAATGATGACGTCTATAACTGAGTTAGAAAAACTAATTGCCGAATACTCTGGCAATGGCGTTGAGTTCGGCACAGCGAGCAGCGATCTTTCACCAACAGACGAAAGAGTTGCTGAAACTGAAAACAAGATTGGCTGTAAGCTGCCCCCTAGCTATCTCTGGTTTGTCAAGAACTACGGCGGCGGTCACGTTTATGGCGAAGAGATATTCGCAATATATCCCGTTCTATCCGACCTGTCGGTTGGCGACATTGCTTATCAAACAAAGAGTGAAAGAGAGCAGGGCTTTGTAAGGGATTCCGCTGTAGTTGTTTGCTCTAATGATTTTGGTGAAACTTTCTATTTTGACACATCGACCCAAGATGATGACGGAGAGTATCCAGTCTTTGTGAAAGCTGGCGCAAATGAAAAAAGATACGCGGACAGCTTTGCAGAGTTCTTATACAAGCGGATAGAAAACCCTGAGGGGTAGCTTTCGATCGGTCGATACTCGGATAATGGAAAGCCTATCTACAGTGACACAAATGGCGGTTATTTCACGCTCGAAGGAGGCGGGGTCCGCACGTTTGCCCCAACTGACTACAATTCAGTTCCGATTCATCATGTCTGTACCAATAAATGTCACATAGGTGCCGGTAAAACGCCCGCTTGGACGTCTCGGTTTAAGAAAATTTTCGACAACGCAGGGCTGAATATTGATAGTGAAATCAATAAAATTGCTATTCCTGGACATCGAGGGCCACACCCACAGGCGTATCATCAGTATGTTTATGGGAGCTTGAATGACGCTGTACTTGGACTTACACCGAGTAGACCGAATTATACTATGGAAATTAAGAATACGCTGAGCCGAATCAAGTCTGAAGCCATAATTCCAGGAAGCCAAGTTAACCGTTGGCTCACAGGACAATGAAATCATGAAATACTATTTGCTTAGAGATGATATGTGGCTTGATGAAAGTGCTGACCGTTGGATTTTTGATCGATTAAAGTATGAAACAGATAAGGGGAACCTCGAATTCGTAGACCCTCCCCTGGAGTACATGGAGCCCTGCACTTACCCAATCGACTTGCATCGAGCTGGGAGGGAGACAGACTTTAGTTTTACAATGGACTCTGGAAATATCCCAATTCTTAGTAAAAAAGCTAAATCTGCTCTAGATGGACTGCCAGAAGTCGATGAACCTTATCACCACGTAGTTCTAGAACCAGTTAAGATCGAAAACAAACAAGTAGATAAAGATTATTTTGTGATGATTATCGAAACGCAGATTGATTGCGTAGACGAAGAACGATCCGAGTTTCAGAAGTATGAAGAAAACGATCCTGTTCGGCCAGACAAGGCGGGGCAGTACCGCGCATTTTTCAATTTGGTTATAGATCCGTCGAAGACCGGAGATCATCATATTTTCCGCCTCAAAAAACACCTCGGCTCCATTATCGTGAGCGAGGAGGTTAAAAGGCGTTTTGAAGGTTCTGGTGTGACGGGTGCTGTGTTTGAATCTGTAAACGGAGATCAAAAAACCATTGCGTAACACGGATCAAACCGCTGAACTTTTAAAGTGACACTGGGCTGCATTGCCAACTTGTTGATCGAGCTTTGCTTTGGTTGATCGCTTTTATGAGCGCGGATTGAAGCCGACAGTGCCGATCTCGACATCGGCCGCAACCTCACCATCGAAAGCCGGCTGGACACGGCCGAAGGCTCCAACCAGAGCAGCGGCTACAGCGCCGGGGTTTCCGTTGGCATTGGGCTGGGAGCAGACGGCGCCGGGCCCACCTTCGGCGCCTCGGCCAGCGTCAACGGGGCCAAGGGCTCCAACAGCTCGGCCTGGGTGAACGCCCCCTCCGGCATCGTCACCGACAACGCGCTCAATGCCGATGTCGGCGAAACGACCTCCATCACCGGCGGGGTGATCGCCTCGCGCTCCGGCGATCTGACCCTTGAAACCGAGCGTCTGGAAACGGCGGATATCGACCTTCATCGCAAGGGCTGGCAGGTTTCCGGCTCGGTCGGCGTCAGCATAGGTTCCAATCCGGAAGGCAAGTCCAAACCGGGCATCACGGTGGAAGGGGCCTATTCCAACTCCGAAACCGAGGGCGTTGCCCGCGCCACCATTGGCGAGGGCGAGATCACCGTGCGCGACGGCGACGGCGACGGCGACGGCATCAAGGCCGCCGACCTGGAAGCCGAGGCCGACGCGGCAGATGCCGAAGGCGACACGGCCCGCGCCGAAGCCCTGCGCGCGCAAGCGGACCGGGAAGCGGCGGAAGACACCACCGCCACTGAAACCCAACTTTCCAACCTCAACCGCGACCCGGACGCGGTGGTGGAAGTGACCTCGCAGAAGCAGGAAGGGTTTGAGCTTTATGTGAGTGATACGAGTGTCAGAGATGCTTTCAAAGCCGTCAAACTGGTTGGGCACGCAGCTTCTTCAATCGTTTCCAGTGTCATGGAAAGGATGGGAGATGAAAACCCAGGTTTAAAAGACCTGGCCCAAGCCAAACGTGCGGGACACCTTTCGGACGAAGCGATCCTGACACAGCTTGCTGGTTGCAACCCTCAACATGGCTTTAATCTCTGGCAATTGTTTGTTTCACCTGCCTACGCACAAGGAACTTGCTCCGTTACGACATCCAATGGGTATGTCATTAACCTGAGCGACGAAGAGACACGTCAATGCCTTGAGATCTATCTCGGCACTATGATCGCCAACCCGGAGGATGCCGGTCGTTGGGCGGATCTGCTCCGCACCGGGAACCTCACGGCTCCGGTCAGGGCAATGGGCGCAATCGCGGCCATGTCAAACGGCCCGTATGTAACAGGCTACGGAGAAGATGGCGAAGACCTTGTAACGACAGACGGCAATGGTCGTTTCCTCTATAAGAATACGGTTACAGGTGACTTATTCTTTGCCAATCCGCTGGATGTGGGGGATCCGGCAGTCATTTCTTATGTAAGCGACGCATCTGCGGTCGGTGGGCCGGGAACCAGCTTCACCACAGTAAGACTCGCTCTCGCTCCGAAGTTTGTTGGAAAAACAAAGGCGACAAAGGGAGGATACAAGGGCCCGAACGTTGATTCCGTACCTCCAGAACAATCACCGTACCCGCCGGGTACGCTGAGCTCCGGGAAGGTCTGGACGAAGTCTGCTCGTGTCAAAGAGGCTCAGTTGCCGAGTTCAGGGAAGATAAGATTCGTTCCTCCGGAGAAATGGGATGGAACTACACCTTTGCCACGTGGTCCGAACAAGGGGTATGTCGACAAATTTGGAAATGAATGGACGCGTGGACCATCCAGAACGGAAGGTCAAGCATTTGAGTGGGATGTTCAGCTATCGAATACGGGGAAGTCGCAGTTGGGATGGGCTACTCGGGATGGTTCCCACGCAAACGTATCATTGGACGGGAAGATTACACACAAATGACGCAAGCCTCTTATATCAATATACGGTTTCTCTCTTCTGTGGCTTCGGAGGATGAAGCCGCAGAGCTTGGACGGAGCCTTATGGATGCATTTCGAGATCTTGGGAACATAGTTGCCTTTGAGGTTAAAAAGTACTGGAAAATCCCGGAATGTTATGAGTGCTCAATGGAGTTACATGCAGAAGCCATATCGGACGCGACGCTTCCAATCCTAATAGAGCGGCTAGGTCATGGTTGGGAACGCGTTAGTTCTGCGTGCTTTATTTGGAACCGCTCAGAAGAGTTCCGTTTTGCGGATGAGCGCGTAAATTGGGCTGAAGTCGAGTTCATCGAAGTATGATTGCGCGGCTCAGAGGGTTTTTTCGAAGATCCTCTTGCTCTTTATCACTGTCCTTGGGCAAGGCAATTTTTTCGACGCACAAGGTATATCGCAGAAGCTAAGCTATCCAGCCATGGGCAGGAATTGAATGCGCCGCCGGTCGGTCTGGCGAACACCGCCCGCGCTCTAACAGCCACCGGTGCAAATGGGATGGCCACCGGCACTGCATTCACGTGCTCTGATCTCGGAAAACTCTAGCCCACCTCGAGGGCACGTTGGGTAGCACTCCTGATATTCGGACAGCGCAGAACATGATCATTGATATGGAGGATGCACTTGCTACCCCAAGACCGTGAGTCCCTTATTGATACAAGCTTTCGTTTTGTAAGCTGGTTAGCAAAGAATTTTCCTAGTGTGAAAGATAGCTCTTTGCCTTCCTATTATGACTCATTTGGTGAGCTCACCCGAGAAGCTCCAACTGTGTTTTGGGGAGCGGTCGGTGGGCGAGATTATGCTGAACTTGCCACTAAATCCGCATTTGGTGAAAGTGTTCTTGATCGTGTGGTTGCAATTGTGAAAGACTCTTCGCCAGAAGTTCAAAATGAAATCCTTGTTGGTTTTGTAGAGGCGCATATGTTCCCGCGCCCTGGCTCACCATTGGCTAAGGAGATGGGTGAGGCGCTTGGCATGGATTTGAGCGGTCTATGTTGACTGCAATGCGCCACTTTTTCCGAGTTTTCGTTACGCTCATTTTGTCGGCAATAACTGCTGCGCCAATTGTAGCGTCACCTTTAGATTGGTCTCAAATTTGACCTGCTCCCCTGAAATTTCCCCGTTTTGAGGTTAGTCCGCAGTATTGAACGGATACCAGGAGGAACGCTAGCCCAAGCTGACGCAGATTTTGATGCATTGAAACTATCCAATGTTCTTACGATTGATACTGATCGTCGTATGGGAAGACTACCTCACGGAACGAAAGTAATTGTGCGTCCGAGCCACGATGGGCGACCGACCATCGAATTTCAATGGACTAACGACGCCGGGAACGTTGGTACAACTCGAGAAATTCGATATGGTGATTAATTGCAAGACTTGGACGTTATTGAGGAGTGCAATTAAAGATAAAGATCTTATATCTCCAGATCTGGTGAAGAGCCATTGCTGGAAGTTGGTTGTAATAGACGATAATAATGTAAGTGACGACGTTGTTCGCTGTCTCAGTGAGGCGCTTATGAAATTAGGTATATCTGAGTATTATTCGGTGCCGATTAATGATCTATCTTTAGAAGTTACAAAAGCGCACATTAGAAAATATAACTCTGATGATGTGAGCTGGAGTAGCTTCTTTAATTTTGACGAGAATGGCAAAGCAGATTATCTCGAAATCTGTATTTTCTTTTCTGATCCCATTAAATTTCTTTTACTGCGAACCGGAGATGTCCGGCACATGATCTACGCAGGTCCCAGCGATTTTTTGCAGGTCGCCACGGGGATTGATATGGAAAAAATGGAAGCGGTCGCTGTGGGTTCCTATTGGCCCGACGAAAGAATCGAAAAGCTCTATAAGCCGCTCAAGCTCCTTTCGCTTCCGTCAGGTATCACCTAACTCTCTTTGCACTAAATGAGTAACCCACGGGCTATTCAGACTATGTTTCTCGAATTCCTACAAGGACGGAACCATACTGATGATCGATGATCTTCTAATGCAAGCAATCAAGAAGGCTCTCTCCGATCTTGAAATGAGGGGAGATATTGTTGTCTGCTCAGAGATTGCCGGGGGGCCTGCAAAATATCTTCATGATGCTGTGAGTGCATTTGTTCCGAATAGTGCTCTCACGTACTCAGAACTTTCCGGCATCAGATCCCTAATTTTTCACGCGGTTGATGACAAACGTTTTTTCGATTGGGAGATGCCCACCTTGACGGGTTTCAATGCTGACGGCTTCCGAAAAATTGCTGAAAAGCTGCCAACTGGATGATGATTTTTATCCCGGCTTTCATTGTGTTCCCAGTCCACTATCCAATCTACGAATAGGCCAGGATGTTGTAAGTCTCTAATCTGGCCTTCGCCGCCCGGACCCCTCCTGCTGGTGATATACACCCGACAACTGGACAATCTGTGGTTAGAGACAACACCACAGGAGATATTTTTCGCGTAGGTGGACCTGGGTATGTCTATGAATAGCCGAGTGAAAGCATACGTACGTTTGCTAGACGAAGGAATAGACGTTTGGCGTCCTTGCTATGTGCGCATGGTAAGGAAAGAGGTGGCAATAGTTCTACCTGATGGGTATTTACTCGGCGGTTTTAGTGAAGAGTGGGAGTGCAAGCCAGGAGATATTGTTTCAATAGAAATAAAAGGCGATAAAATGCGCATTTTTCCACTGTAGTTAAAATCTCTCTGGGTAATATATGCTACAAAGAGGACGCAAAACCATCGATGAACTATTGGCGGGTGATACCCAGATCACACTGAATAGCCCCGTGTTTTCTAGACGCCCTCGGCTTTCCTTTTCTGCTGCCGTCTCAACCGGAAGGGTATTACACTGAATATGTACACCCAACACCTGGAGTAATCGGACAGGGGCCTCAACGAGTGATTCAAGGGCAAGGTGGAGGACTGTATTATACGCCAAATCACTTTGGCACGTTTATTCCATTGAATTAGAAGGCAACGCGCTTGTTCAAGTATTTCAAAGATGAGGCTAAGTTGGTACTTCTGGATGGGGCGATATTTTGGTTGCCAACAGGTAGCACCAGTAAGTCAAGTCTCTTTACGGCGTATGGTAGAGCTCTACGAGCACCTAACGGGTATTTTGGTGAGAACTGGGATGCTTTTAGTGATTGCTTGCTTGATCTTGATTGGATCGATTCATTTGAAGTTTTCTTAATCCACCGAGAGCTGCCGCACCTATCGCAAGAAGAGACCGCGATCTATCTGGACATTCTTCAACACGCAATGACGACATGGTCCGATAAGAAGACGGATGAACTGTCTCACCTTTATCCTAGTTTTATTCCACACCGACTGACCATTTATTCCCCAAGAGAAATTGAGGAATTAGTCTCATCGTTTGTTGGAGGGGGCGCTTCTCACTCCCATTCCTCAGGCGCCTGATATTCTGGCATATGCATAGCGGGCATGACCGTCAGACCTGAAACCAATGTAAAATGATGCAGCTGCTCCGCCTTATGGTGTGGGAAGATGTTAACTCGCCTATGAGGGTGAAAGCTCCAGCATGTCCGCGGGCATCGGGCTGACGCTTGGTGTCGGCGCCAGTGGCAAGAATGAGGCCCCCGGCGCCAGCCTCAGCCTGGGGCTGGATGTCTCCGGCCAGCAGAGTTCCTACAGCCAGTCGCAGACCTATCACACCAACACGGATGTGACGGCGGGCGGCAACGTGTCGGTCGCAACCGGCCGGGACCTTGCCCTGAAGGGCGCGCGGATTGAAGCCGACAGTGCCGATCTGGACATCGGCCGCAACCTCACGATCGAAAGCCGGCTGGATACCGCCGAAGGCTCCAACCAGAGCAGTGGCTACAGCGCCGGGGTTTCCGTTGGCATCGGGCTCGGGGCAAATGGTGCTGGGCCCACCTTCGGCGCCTCTGCCAGCGTCAACGGGGCCAAGGGCTCCAACAGCTCGGCCTGGGTGAACGCACCCTCCGGCATCGTCACCGACAATGCGCTCAATGCCGATGTCGGCGAAACGACCTCCATCACCGGCGGGGTGATCGCCTCGCGCTCCGGCGATCTGACCCTTGAAACCGAGCGTCTGGAAACGGCGGATATCGACCTTCATCGCAAGGGCCGGCAGGTTTCCGGCTCGGTCGGCGTCAGCATAGGTTCCAATCCGGAAGGCAAGTCCAAACCGGGCATCACGGTGGAAGGGGCCTATTCCAACTCCGAAACCGAGGGCGTTGCCCGCGCCACCATTGGCGAGGGTGAGATCACCGTGCGCGACGGCGATGGCGACGGCATCAAGGCCGCCGACCTGGAAGCCGAGGCCGACGCGGCAGAAGCCGAAGGCGACACGGCCCGCGCCGAAGCCTTGCGCGCCGAAGCGGAGCTGGAAGCGGCTGAAGATAAAACAACAACAGAAACCCAGCTTGCAAACATTAATCGCGATCCGGATGCCGTCGTGGTTGTCACATCCCGGAAAGAAGAAGGGTTCGAGCTCTATCTCTCCGACACATCTCTCGAGAAGGCTGTCGAAGGCATCGAAGTCACCGGAAAGGCACTCGGGGAAGCGTTCCGGGCGTTGGGAGAAGAACTGGCCGCATCTGGTGCGCTCACCCCGTCGGAACTGGACACGGCAAAAACCGTCGCCAAGGCAATTGACGAAGGCGATCTCGATCTTCGTGCGCTGGTAACCTGTTCCGGTCGCCGAGGCTTCAACCTCTGGGAGCTCGTTGTCTCCTCGGCCCATGCTGCCACCGGCTGTGTGCTGTTCGATGAAAACGGCCGTGAAATTGCAGAACTGACACCGCGGGAACGCGAAGCTTGCGTCCAGATGCTCAGCCGCTTGCTGGAGGAATACGCACGCGATTACCTGGTTGGTGAGAGAGGCGATACCGAACTACCTGCTTCGATTACCAAAACCGCAGAATCACTGCGCGAGATGGCCTCGGATGAAGTGTTGGTCGCAGGGGCGCAGTCTCTGGGCATGTCGGTTTCGTTGATCCGCGATGTGACCATGCGGCTCGCACTCGGCGAGGAGAAATACGCTGAGTACAAGAAGGCGCTGAAACCGCTCGCAGACGCAGGGGAGCTTTCTTCGGAGGCGGTTGCCAGAACGGTTGAGCGCCTTGCAACGGAACAGGGCCTCTCCAATCAGGAAGTCAAAGACCTGAAACTGGTCGCCACTGTCACAACGGCGGCGATTGTTACCGCACTTGGAACGCGGGTTACGAGGCGGGCCGTATCCATTGACGATATACCCGGTATTGGCCCAACACCTGGAAAAGGCGGTTTTTCAGAGTGGTTCAACAACTTAAACACTGATGATTTTGTGGCGTACTGGTCTAATCCCGCAACAAGGTCAAAAATCCAACGTATGCTCCGCGAGCCAGGTGGTTTCCATGAGTGGGCAATGGTATCTAGAGCCGACAAGTTTCACAGTTGGGGATTTACTGCACAAGACATTTGGTCTTTCAGAACAAGCACAAAGAAATTGAACTGGATAAATCCGCAAACTGGTTTGCCTGGGAAACATGGCGGACATGGTTCCGGTGCGTTTCACAACGAACTAGGCCAGCTAATCGACAACAGCGGAAATGTTGGTGAGCTACAGTCCGGACTTGTGTCCTTGGGACATCGTTGGGCTATACCCAACCTTCCCACACTCATTCGAAGGTAAAAAAATGCACACAGTCTATCTCGGTTACTCAAACGTGCTGTCAGCTGAGGAGATGAGGGCGTATTTTGACATCGATCCCGAACACCAGGAGCGGCTTTCGAAATTCGAACAAGTGTTTGGTTGTGACTATGTGGAACCGGGTAGCTTTGAAGTTTATTCGCCGAGCGAATACGAGAATTTTGATTTTGATGCGAAATTTTTTGTCAAGTTGCTGCCCTTCAATCCAGAAGAAAGTCTAGTATCAAAGATAAACTTCTCAACTGTTGAATCAGTTTTTTACGTCGCTGATGTCAATGTTAAAAAGACTTATGTGAAGGATATTTATTTACTTGGTCCAATAGAAGTTGAGAAATTCGAATTTGAATGAGTCCAAAGATGGCATTTTGGCCACAAAGACACAGCCAAGTGTCAAGAAGAATGGATGGCAATACCTGCGTTATTGCCGGATTGGAAAAACTTCCACCGGATCTACCGGGACGAGTGTCTCACGGTGCGCAAGCGCTGCGACCGGAAACGAGCTTTGTGAACGCGCACGCCAATGGCTGTGCCGCAGGCCGCCAATCAGCGCTGGTCTCTCGACTTTGTCTCCGATGCCCTGATGGATGGGCGCAGGTTCCGTATCCTGTGTGTCATTGACGACTTCAGCCGGGAATGTCTGGGAACTGTCGTCGACAACTCGATCTCCGGGGCCCGGGCCGCACGGGACCTGGACGGGATCGCTGAGCGCCGCACTCGCTATCCTTTAATGGTGGTCAGCGACAATGGTACGGAACTCACTTGAAACGCCATTCTCAAATGGCAGCAGGACCGCAGCGTCGAATGGCACTACATCGCGCCAGGAAAACCGATGCAAAATGGTTTTGTCGAGAGCTTCAACGGCCGGCTAAGGGATGAATGCCTCAACGAAATATCTGGTCCGCAGCTACCGACACGCCCGGGACATTATCGAAAACTGGAAGATCGACTACAATCTGGACCGACCGCATACGAGCCTCGACGGTCTCACTCCCCATGAATTTGCAAACCAGTCCAGCAAAGATCACACCGTGAACAGAGCTAACTTATGAACGCGGACAATCGGGGGAGCAGGTCAATTTGAAGGTCGCTTCACTGGCAACGCAATTCAGATACGGGACTAATCATGGAAGAATGTTTGTTGGAAATTCCTGCTGACGAAACGAGCGTAACGCTGTCAACAACGGACGGAGGGCGGCTATTTGTCGGCGATGAGTTTCAAGCCCTAAGAGTTTCGAACTTGCTTCCCCCTGTTGCAGGCGGATCATCGCATCGACATTATCTCAAAGGACAATTCGAGCGGCGAGAGGATCATATCCTAGTACAGATTCCAGACGGCTATGATCTAGATAGTACGGTTGAATTAGAAATTTATGGTGATGTGATAAAGCGAATAGCCGTTTGTTGGCCGTGACTTTGATCACTTCGCCTGTTCTGGCTCCTGATCCGCAACGTGGATTAGTTGGGGTTGGGAACCAAACCTATTTCGAAGTATTGAACATGAATAATAAATCCAAAATTGCTGTCATTGAAATCACCGAGTTGTTTAGGGGGCGGTTAGATGGAGAGTGGCTGAATGATTGCCGTGGTGATGCTGAGCACGGTGAATGGGGTATAGCTTTTGAGAATCTGTGCACGCAGCTTAAAGAATTTGATGTTTTTCCAAATGAGCACGAATACCAAGCTATCCGTACAGCGGGTGAAAGCATGGAAATTGATCCTCAAAGTTGGAACTTTCTTGCTCCCAATAAAAACTGAACGAGTTTGACTTTGTGTGCCATATCACTGGTTGTTCGAAGCTATGTCGGGAGGTTGACCTGCCAAAGACCCTTCATCCAGCAGTAACCGTTTCTGATTGCTGTTTTAGTGTGTTCCACAACGGGCCGTCGTAGCAAGCCAGTCTTCTATAGACTAAATCGCGGATATGCCGTGCGAACCACTTGAGCACCTTTCAACAGAAGAGGGTAGGCACCTAGCCCGCTTGGATACCGGCAGCCACGTTGATTGCAGGCGTCATTTTCATCAGGAGATTACGCTCACAAAAATTGCACACCTAATATTTTCAATCTTTGGTTGATTTTTTCGGAAATTCCCTTCAATAGGAGCACAGGGTGAGTGTCTGCTTCAGGCCATGCTCGCCACCGTCCTCTTGCGGTCGATTGACTGCGCTTCAGCTCCAGAAGGAAAGAATGTGAAAAGACTGGTGTTCCTGCCTTTGTGCCTCCTGTTGGCCGCCTGCCAAACGTCTACCGAAAACTCCTTGAAGACAGTTGATGAGGCCGATGCAAAGAAGCTCGAGGAGGCGTTGGACAATGGACAGGCAGTTGTCCTCGGCGATGTCTACTACAACGCCAAATATTGCCCGGGCAGTTCGATCACGATGATCAATGTCGCGACTTCAAAATACCGATTTATTTCTAACGGCGACGTTTTCAGCCTGGGATCTGACAAGGACAAAGCTGTCGTGGAACCAAGCACTTATCGGATCACCAGAGTTTCGTGCGGCGATTCCGTGGTCAAGCTTGGCGGTGACTGGGCTGACGTTTTGTTGGGGACTGACAAGCTGAAGAAAGCACTGTCCCCGACCTTCTCGGTCAAGGGCGGTGAAGTGCTTCACATCGGGACGCTCCGGATCAACGTTGTCAAAAAACGAACCTTGATTTCCAGCGCAAAAGTCATCGTCACGCGCGAAGCAACTTCACAAGATGCAAGAGTGAAGACGAAAGAGGCTTTGGCAAAAGTCGATCGGCCGGTTCATTTCACGAATTAATTCGGTCCAGTACAAAAAATGAAAAAGTATCAATAATGATTTCTTCTTTATTCTTGTTCAGTGGGAAATTAAGACGTGGTGAATTCTTTTATTGTATTACTTTTGTAATTTTTGTTTTTTATATTTTCATTTCGATTGTGAGATACTTTGATTTCAGTCCGCTGTTCTTCTGGTGTGTTTTGCCGATCTTTGTCTGGTCACTGAGTGTTTTGCAGATAAAGCGGTTCAGAGACCGCTCAAGGAGCGGCTGGAGATACCTGGTTTTTCTGGTGCTGTCCGTCCCCTATGTCACGATCCTTGCCTATTCCGCCTTGTTTTCCGTTGATCTGGGTTTGAAGGGGGAAGGCGCTGTTGCAGCCATCTTGGCAAGCGGCTCATTGATCTACTTCATAACACCGGCGATCGCACAGCATCTGGTGGAGATGTTCTTGTTGCCAGGCGATGGTGACAAGGTCGACGCAAGCACTAAGCCCTTACCTCCCACGCCGGAAGTCTAGTTAATTTTCTTATTAGTGGAAGCGGTCATGGAGACATGGCACGACATACAGGATCGTTCGAATGGTGCTTGTTTTTTATGTATCCCTGATTGCCGGTCTTGCGACCGGACTGGCGGTGTTTGCCTTTGTTGGCGCGATCTCCAAAAATCTCCATCAGGTATTTCTCTTGACGCTAATGCTCCAGGTGATGAATTTCGCGGCTTTGTATCAGCAAGGTGTCTTTCGAAAGTTTTATATATTCCCGGAAGGTCTGATGTTTTTGATCTCGGTGTTTATTAGTCACGTGATTTGCAGCCAGTTTCATCTGCACTTCAAATCTTCCAGGAACAGAACAAGTTGAAACTGTTGTTTGTTGCTGCGCGGCGCTTTGGCCGATTTGCAATCCTGTTGTTCGTCGCTCCGGTCGTAGGATTGTTCGCGCCTTGGCTGTCTTTGTTGGACGCAAACCCGATCCTGTTCGCCGTCAGTGCCGTTTTGATGTTGCCGCTCAGTATGATTGCCGTCGCAATGATGGTCGGCACCCTGTTTGCTGGTGGGCAGGGCAGCAGTGCCACGGGTATTTCTAAGGCGGAAGCTCCAGGTCTCTGGGAGCTTTGGGAAGACATCGCGGGAGCGAAGCGGGCCAAACGCACCGTAATTATGATCAGTAACGAGCTCAACGCCGGCGTTGCGATAAGGCGGCGCCTGTTCGGTCTTCGCCGTGCGCGTATCTACCTCTTCATTGGCTTACCGTTGCTTGCCGTCACCGACCGGGAAGCTTTGGCCGCGATTTTGGCTCATGAGGATGCACATCTGTTGAATCGTGACGTCAATGGCTGTCTTAACCTGGCTGAATTTGAAGCCACCTTCGCTTTTGTTTTTGCGTATGCGCCTCCAGAGAGCACAGTTTCCGGTTCGCTTCTCAACATGCTCCTGGGTTGGTTGGCGAAGCCATTGGCAGCCGAAAATATCCGGTTGAGTCGCGAAGCGGAATTGAAAGCAGACCGCCACGCGGCTCAGTCAGGCGAAGCGAAGGAAAGCGCAAGGGCATTGCTGCTTTTGGGGGCGGCCGATGACTATTTCGACGAAGCTGTTTTCCAACCGCTGAAGCGCGAGTTGATGGGCGCGGCAAAGCCGCCGAAACCACCATTGCAGCGCCTTCTGTCTGTTGCGTCGCAATTGTCCGACACGGAGCTGCTCCAGGCCCATGCCCGCAAGGCATCAGCGAAACCCGGCGAGATTGACGACGATCACCCTTCCTGTGCGGAACGGTTGGCCGCTCTTGGCTATGACGAAATAATACATCTCGATCCTGTCAGCGAACCGGCATTGTCCAAACTGGTCGACCAGTCGGTAGTGCAGCAGATGGTCGTTGCGTTCGATGACGACTGGACAATGCGTGTCGCGAACAGCCTTCAATAGTTTGACGTCAGTTGATTTGTCGCGGTGACCTGTTCCGGTCATATCCCCGTTGCTGGATGTAGTCGCGGAGCAGGCCCACCCGGTTGGGGCGGAAGCTTTCGGTGCCGGGCGCCAGGGAGGCGATCCGGCTGACGTGGAAGTGGCGGTAGTCTTGCCGCAGGCGGCAATGGGCGAGCAGCAGCAGCGAGGTTTCGCTGTAGGAAAGACCCATCGGCCAGATTTCCCGGGTTGTCGTCCGCTCCTGCAGGTCGCGGTAGGTGATGACCAGGCTGAACTCCTCCCAGCAGGCCTCGCGCAACAGGTCGAGATCCACCGTCACCGGCGGGCGCTTGTCCGGCTGCCGCCAGCTGCGCATCACCGTGTGCATGGCCTGGCGCGCCTGCCGGTCGGGCAGGGTGGCGATGATGCGGGCCATGGCGTTGCGGCCGGCCTTTTTCAGTGTCTCGTCGCCGATCTGGTCCAGCCCGCTTTGCGCCAGCATCAGCGCCTCGATTTCCAGCCGGGAGAAACTCTGCGGCGGCAGCACGGGATCTTCCGTCAGGGTGTAGCCGACGCCCGCGGCCCCGTCGATCAGGGCGCCGCCCGCACGCAAGGTCGCGATGTCGCGGTAGAGCTGGCGCAGGGAAACGCCTGTCTCTTCGGAAAGGCGCGCGGCGGTGACCGGTTGGGGAAGGCGCCTGAGGGTATCCATCAGACGCATCAGCCTGTCCATGCGGGCCATTTTTGCTCCTGCCGTAAATTGTCAGCAGGGGGAAGCTATACCTCTGGCATCACAAAGAAAAGGAGCTTTCCCATGTTGACGCTTTACCATTCTCCCAACAGCCGGTCTTCGGCGATCGTGACCCTGATCGAAGAGCTGGGCGCCGACGTCGAGGTGAAGGAAGTGACGGTTCGCCGGCAGGATGGCTCGGGCGGGCCGGATGCATCCAACCCGCATCCGGAAAAGAAGGTGCCCTACCTGGTGGATGGTGCCGAGGGGATCCGCGAGCGCGGCGCGATCATGCTTTATCTCACCGACAAGTTTCCCGAAGCCGGGCTTGGGCCGATCGAAGGCCAGCCGGGGCGCGGGGACTATCTGTCCTGGCTGTTCTACTATCAGGGCGTGATGGAGCCGGTCATCATCCTGAAATTCGCCCAGTTTACGCATCCGGCCGTGGAGGCGAGCCTGCGCGATTTCGACACGATGGTCGCGCGGCTGGCGGAAACGCTGGAAAAGCAGCCTTACCTGCTGGGTGAAACCTATTCGGCCGTCGACCTGTTGTGCAGCGGTCCGTTTCTGTGGCTGCCGGACATGTTGCCGGACAACGAGGCGATCCGTGACTGGGTGAAGCGGTGCAGCGAACGCCCGGCCACCGTGCGGACGCTGGAGCGTGAACGCCAGGCGGCCTGAGAGGTTTTGAACCTCTGCTGACGATATGGCCTGCCGGGTTTTGCCCGGTGGGCCATATCTGTTTGCGCAGGTGTCATGAAAACGGCCCTGAAACTGGATGAATGGCCTGCGCGGCTTTCCAGTTGGCCCGCCTGTTCGTTTCAGCCGGTGAGGGGGAGGGCAAGGGTGAGGGGGAGGGGAAAGGCCGTCAGTCCGGCCTCGTCCGCAACTGGCCTTCATAGTCGCGCTTGCCGATGGGCACGCCGCGCGTGCGCAGGATGTCGTAGGCGGTGACGGCGTGGAAATGAAAGTTCGGCAGCAGGAAGGACAGGAGAAAGGTCTCCGATGTCAGGGGCGTCGGCCGAGGGCTGATGTGAACCAGATCAAGGTCGAGAGGCCGGCCCGACCAGTCGTTTACCTCGGCAGGCGTATAGGCCTCCAAGCGTGTCACTGTCTGCGCGATCCGGTCCTGCAGATCCGCATATGGAGCTGGTCCGACAAGCGGCGGAGGGGTGAAGGCACCCGTTCTCATTGCTTCCAGGCCCCAGACGGAAAAATTGTCGACGCACTCGATCTGAAACCAGAACTGAGCCATGTCCGGATAAAGCCGCGCGGTCGCGAAGTCGTCCGGATCGGTGCCTGTCTGCTGGCTATGGGTTGCCGCCTTTTGAAGAAACCCGCTGACGGCGCGTGCCGTTTGCAGGAAGGTTGGCACGCTTATGTCGTAGAGGGTGGTCGCCACGGGCTGTTTCCTGGTCATGATCCGGGTTCGAAACACGCCTTGGCGTGATCTTCAAAGGGTACGACGGGGAGGCGGATCATATCCAGGAATTTTGAGCGCTGGTGTGGAAGCCGGCATTCTGCCTCGGGCGGCAGGGTGCACTTGCTGGCTGTCTGTCGAGCACCGCGAAGAGAAAGGGCATCTGACGTATTTCGCCGCGCGCAGCGTATCAGCGCCTCTTGCCGAAGGTCGGCTTGCCGGCGCCGGCACTTGCGTCCTGACGGGTGCGGCGCACGGAGGTGCGCTCGTCGGCATGCGGTTCATCCTGGTGGCGGCGTTGGAAAAAGTTGTCCGGGCTGTCGCGGCGCTCGTCGAGTTCGCTTCTCAGAGCTTCTTCGGAGCTTTTCAGCACCTGCGCGCGCTGCGCAGCAACATGCCGTTTCTCGCCGATGAACTGGACGCCGCAGCGAAGGCCTTCCTCCCAGCGGCGTTCGCAGGTGACTTCATAGTCTTCCAGGTCGATATGAAGGTCGAATTCCTTGGGCAGCATGTAGGCCTGCTCGAATTCCAGCAAAGCGCCGCCTTCGGAGATGTTGCGCACCATGCAGGGAATGGATCTCAGCCCGTTTTGAAAGACCATCTTGCCTTTCTTGAACACGCGTGCCCGCCGCTCCCGCGGCATCTGTTCGCTGGCGCTCTCATCCGCGGGTGCGTGCGGAAATGGTTTGGCGTCCGACATGGGTTTCTCGCATTCTCATGGTGTCCAAGGGCACTTTAACCCCCATTTGGGGTAAGTTTAGGCGCAAAGCCCTTGCCAATCGGTGAATCCACGTATGGATCAGTCAGGTAAAGCCCGGCATAGGACCATGTTGGGAGCAACAAAAGCTCCCTTGCGAGGGTCAGAGAAACCTGAGCTTTTTGTATTCAGGCGAAAACGTGGAACACCATTCCTTGAATTGATACACTGTACCTTTCTATTTACGGGACAGCCACGCGGGCGGACAGCGCGGGGGGCAATATTTCCCGGCGCGAATTGAGGCATCGATGACTGAAGACCAGATATCTTTCTTGAACCTGCTGGCCCTGAGGGCTGGAGAGGAAATCCTCAAAATCTACGCGGAACCTTTCGAGGTTGAGAACAAGGTCGACGGGTCTCCGGTGACCAAGGCCGACGCGGCAGCCGAGGAAATCATTCTCGCGGGCCTTGCGGAAAAGTTCCCCGACATTCCGGTGGTGGCCGAAGAAGCGGTCGAAGCCGGCAAGCTGCCTGCGGCAGGTGCGCGGTATTTCCTGGTCGACCCGCTCGACGGAACCAAGGAATTCCTGAAGAAGAACGGTGAGTTCACCGTCAACATCGCCCTGATCGAGGATGGCCGCCCGGTGTTCGGCGTGGTTTCCGCACCAGCCCTCGAAGAGATCTATTGGGGTGGGGAATTCCGGGAAAACGGCAAAACCGAAACCAGGGCCTTCAAGGGAACCATCGCGAACGGCGGCATCAGCGATGTTGCGCCTATCTCCGTTCGCACGCCGCCGGTGGACGGCATCAGCGTGCTCGCCAGCCGCTCTCATCTTTCGGAAGAAACCTCTGCCCTGATTTCACGGCTGAGTGTCGCCGAACAGCTTAACGTCGGCTCGTCGCTGAAGCTGTGCTGGGTGGCCGCCGGCCGGGCCGATTTCTATCCCCGTCTTGCGCCCACGATGCAATGGGACATTGCCGCCGGTGATGCAGTTGTACGCGCCGCCGGCGGGGCGGTCGTTCTGGCTTCAACCGGCGAGGACTTTGTCTACCGGGTGCCGGAGAACGCCCGCAAGGACGACCTGCGGAACCCGTTTTTTCTGGCAGCCGGGTGCAGGAACCTCCTGCGGGATGTCGCACCCGCTGCCTGACGATTTGCAAAATTGCGCGGGCGGTTGGCCCGTGCCGAACGATTGATACGGCCGGTTCGCCGGCCAAACGGAAAAGCGAACATGAACATGCAATCTCACGGGATCTCGCCCGAGCGCCTCAGCAATCTGAAGCGGCTGGAAGCAGAAAGCATCCACATCATCCGCGAAGTCGCGGCCGAATTCTCCAATCCGGTGATGCTCTATTCCATCGGCAAGGACTCCGGCGTCATGCTGCACCTGGCGATGAAGGCATTCTATCCGTCCAAGCCGCCGTTTCCGCTGCTGCATGTGGATACGACCTGGAAGTTCCGGGACATGATCACCTTTAGGGACGAGACCGCCGCGCGTCTCGGCATGGACCTGATCGTCCATACCAACCCGGAAGGGCTTGAAAAGAATATCGGCCCGTTTTCCCATGGCTCCTCGGTTCATACGCACATCATGAAGACCGAGGCGCTGAAACAGGCGCTGAACAAATACGGCTTCGATGCCGCCTTCGGCGGCGCGCGCCGGGACGAGGAAAAGTCGCGCGCCAAGGAACGCGTCTTCTCCTTCCGCAATTCCAATCACGGCTGGGACCCCAAGAACCAGCGGCCGGAACTGTGGAACCTCTACAATGCCCGTGTGGCAAAGGGCGAGAGCATCCGTGCGTTTCCGCTGTCCAACTGGACCGAGCTGGATATCTGGCAGTACATCCTGACGGAAGACATCCCGATGGTGCCGCTCTATTTCGCTGCAAAGCGCCCGGTCGTGAACCGCGACGGCATGCTGATCATGGTTGACGACGACCGCATGAAACTGCAGCCCGGTGAAGAGATCGAGGAAAAGATGGTTCGCTTCCGCACGCTCGGCTGCTACCCGCTGACCGGCGCCATTGAATCGGATGCCGATACGCTGCCCGCCATTGTCCGCGAAATGCTGATTGCCCGTACATCCGAACGCCAGGGCCGCCTCATCGACAAGGATGAAAGTGCGTCGATGGAGAAGAAGAAGCGGGAAGGATATTTCTAAGATGACGATCGAGAACATACAGGAAGCTGCAGAGACAGCCGTCACCGAATATATCCTGGCACAGGAAAGCAAGGACCAGCTCCGCTTCCTGACCTGCGGTTCCGTTGACGATGGCAAGTCGACCCTGATCGGCCGCCTGCTTTACGACACCAAGCTGATCTTCGAAGACCAGTTGGCCGCGCTGGAACGCGATTCCAGAAAGCATGGCACCGTGGGCGAGGACATCGATCTGGCACTGCTGGTCGACGGTCTTGAGGCCGAGCGCGAGCAGGGCATCACCATCGACGTTGCCTACCGGTTCTTTGCGACCGAAAAGCGCAAGTTCATCGTTGCCGATACCCCGGGCCACGAACAATACACCCGCAACATGGCCACCGGCGCTTCCACCGCCGACCTTGCCGTGCTGCTGGTTGATGCCCGCAACGGCCTGATGGTCCAGACCCGCCGCCACGCGTTCATCGCGTCGCTGCTGGGCATCCGTCACGTCGTGCTGGCGATCAACAAGATCGACCTTGTCGGCTATTCCCAGGAACGATTTGAGGAAATCCGCAAGGAATTCGAGGTCTTTGCCAACGGCTTCGATTTCGAAACCCTGCAGGCAATTCCGATGTCGGCGCGCTATGGCGACAACGTCACCGGGCGCAGCGACAAGATGGACTGGTATTCCGGACCGACCCTGCTGGAGCACCTGGAGACGGTTCAGGTGGGCGAGCATGTGCTGGAAGCCCCGTTCCGCTTCCCGGTGCAGTGGGTCAACCGGCCCAACCTCGATTTCCGCGGCTATTCCGGTACGGTCGCCAGCGGCCAGGTGTCGGTTGGCGACGAACTGGTGGTTGCCGGTCCGGCAAAGCAGTCCAAAGTAAAGTCGATCATCGGCGCAAGCGGCGAAGTCAGCTCCGCCCGGGCCGGCGAGGCAGTCACCATTTCGCTGGAAGATGAAATCGACATCTCCCGCGGCGATCTTCTGACCTCGACCGCACATCGCCCGGATGTTGCCGATCAGTTTGCCGCCCACGTCATCTGGATGTCGGACGAGCCGTTGCTGCCGGGCAGGCCCTATCTCCTGAAGATCGGCACTCGCACGGTGACGGCGACGGTCTCCGAGATCAAGCACAAGATCAACGTCAATACGTTCGAGCATGTGGCCGGCAAGACGCTGGCATTGAATGAAATCGCGTTCTGCAATTTCTCACTGTCCTCCGCGGTGCCGTTCGATCCCTATGAGGCCAACCACACGACCGGTTCCTTCATCCTGATCGACCGGATGAGCAACTCGACGGTTGGTGCGGGCATGGTCTGGTTCGCACTGCGCCGGGCAAGCAACATTCACTGGCAGGCCCTCGACGTCGACAAGAACGCCCGGTCTGAAAAACTCGGTCAGAAGCCGGCAGTCCTTTGGTTCACCGGCCTCTCCGGGTCCGGCAAGTCGACCATCGCGTCGATCGTCGAAAAGAAACTGCATGTCGACGGACGGCACACCTATACGCTCGACGGCGACAACGTCCGCCATGGCCTCAACAAGGACCTGGGCTTTACCGATGCCGACCGGGTGGAAAACATCCGCCGCGTCGGCGAGGTGGCCAAGCTCTTTGCGGATGCGGGCATGATCACGCTGGTATCCTTCATCTCGCCGTTCCGCTCGGAGCGTCAGATGGCGCGCGATCTCCTGGAAGACGGTGAGTTCATCGAGGTCTTTGTCGATACGCCCATCGAGGAATGCCGCAAACGCGACCCGAAGGGCCTTTATGCCAAGGCCGACCGGGGCGAGATCAAGAACTTCACCGGTATCGACAGCCCCTATGAAGCGCCGGAAAATCCGGAACTTCATATTCGCAACGTCGGTCGGGAACCGGAAGAAGTTGCCGAGGAGATCGTTGAATATCTGCGCAAGCGCGGGTTCCTGAACAGCTTCTCCGTCGACGGCGGCGGCATCTGACAAGAGGCCGAAGGTGACCTTGCCAGGCTGATGACCTGCCCAGGCATTCGAAAATCAGCCATCCGCGTTGCAAGGACGCGGGTGGCTTTTTCGTTTGTGGGGCCGATGCGATATTCCGGCCAGACCAGCTGGAATTTCGTTTGGGAACCGGTCGTTTTTCAGAAGCTCTGTGGGCGTGTCACGCCGCGGTAATCCATTTTGTACTAGGTGTTGTGGCGTCTGTAAGTGTCGCGGTTCCAGGAGGCCAAGAGGGTTCGGACAGACTTCGCCATTGCCCGAACCTTCGAAGCCTTTTAATAACTTGGCTGACCTACTTACGCGTTTTGTAAAATGAATTTTTGATCGAAAGGCTTTGGGCAAATCATGAAAACCGTTCTGGTGACCGGCTCTGCCGGGTTTATCGGCTTTTACCTATGTACCCGACTGCTGAAGGACGGCTTTCGGGTGATCGGCCTCGATGCCATGACGGATTACTATGATGTCCGGCTGAAGGAACGCCGGCAGCAGATGCTGATGCAGAACGAGCATTTCAAGCCGGTGAACGACCGCGTTGAGGCGCCGGACCTTCTGATGTCCCTGTTCCGTACGGAGCGGCCGGATTTTGTCATTCATCTGGCAGCGCAGGCCGGTGTCCGCTACTCCATCGAAGCGCCGCGTTCCTACCTGGAAAGCAATATCTGCGGAACGTTCGAGCTGCTCGAGGCAGCCAGGGCCTTCCCGCCGGAACACATGCTGCTGGCGTCCACGTCGTCCGCCTATGGCGCCAACACCGAAATGCCCTATGCGGAGACCGACAAGGCCGACCACCAGATGTCGTTCTACGCGGCGACCAAGAAGGCAACAGAGTCGATGGCGCATTCCTATGCCCATCTCTACGACCTTCCGGTGACGATGTTCCGCTTCTTCACCGTCTACGGTCCCTGGGGACGGCCCGACATGGCTCTCTTCAAGTTCACCAAGGCGATCCTCGAAGGCAAGCCGATCGACGTCTATAACTACGGCGACATGAAACGGGACTTCACCTATGTGGAAGATCTCGTCGAAGGCATCCGGCTGCTGATGGACGCAGTGCCTGTTCGCCCGGCCGAGGGAGAAGGGGTGAAGGAAGGCGACAGCCTTTCGCCGGTTGCTCCCTGGCGAGTGGTCAACATCGGCAACTCGACCTGCGTTCAGCTGACCGAGTTCATCGAAGCCATTGAGGCAGCTACGGGCCGGACCGCCGAACGCAATCTCATGCCTATCCAGGCCGGAGATGTTCCGGCGACATGGGCCAATGCGGATCTGCTGCAAAGCCTCACGGGGTACCGCCCGAAGACCACAGTGCAGGAAGGCGTTGCCAGGTTCGTCGAATGGTACCGGGACTATTACCGGGCGTAACGCCTGGCAGACACCGGGCGAATGTCTGGCTTCATGTGGCTCTTATGCCTGCTGCGACGCATCCTGCGGCGGCTGGCAGACATCCACCCATTCCGCACCGGTAATTTCCGCCATGCGCTCCGGCGGTATCCTGACAGCGGCATTGGTCGCGCCGGCGGCGGGAATGACCACGTCATATTCCTTCAGCGAGACATCACAGTAGACAGGCAACGGCTGGGCAAGGCCGAAAGGGCATACGCCGCCGACGGGGTGTCCCGTCAGCGTTTCCACTTCATCAAGGCCCAGCATCTTCACCTTGCCACCAAAGGTTGCTTTCGCTTTCTTGTTGTCCATGCGGGCATCGCCGCGGGCAACCACCAGAAAGATCTTGTCCTTGAGCTGAAACGACAGCGTCTTGGCAATCTGACCGGGCTCGACCCCATGTGCCTTGGCGGCAAGGTCGACCGTGGCACTGCTGTCTTCCGTCACGATGACTTCAAGTTCGGGGGCGGCACTGGCAAGGTGGTTGCGTACGCTGTCAAGGCTCATGCTGCAGGGCTTCCTTCAGGTCGGATCAAACAAGACCGGCAGGGAGGGACGCGCAAGAGCTGCGCGGGCCGGGCCATAATTTGTGCATATCAACAATTTCATTGTGCTGTAAATTAAGAAAAGATTCATGTTAATCTTAAACGGGTTTTAACCATTTACGACGTAAACGGTACTGTGTGTGGCCGATGGAAATGGGTTCCAGATGGCCATTGGTTAAGTCGTTCAAGGATTGCCGAAATGGCGAGAGCAGCTACAGCCGGAACCGAAGTTGAATCCTCTGGGGTGGAGAGGAGGAAGCAGGCTGACTATGCAGCTCATCAGGGTGGGTCTATGAATTTGCCATTTTTGGTGGCGAAAAATCTCCTGTTCTGGGGGACGATTTCGCTCAGCCTTTACGGTCTTTACGCGGTGGTTGCTGCCATCTAGGCAGCAGGTGCGTAAACCGATTGTGATTGAACGAACCGCGTCAAGTTCGCGGTCATGTCACATCATCTGCAATCGCATATACAACTCTTCATTGCATGCGCGCCGTCGGCTTCTGCAGTCGGCGCATGCGTAACCGTGAGTTCCTTTAGCGATCTGCGTCCAGTCTGCCGCTGCCGAAGTGGTGCGCCGGGCGGAATGTCTCTGGCAGAGGAACAACAGGTTCTCTGCCAGTCATCTCCGCCACCAGGGCATCCGCTATCAGATGTGCAATGCCGAAGGATATCTTGAAGCCGCCTGTTGCCGCGAAGGCGGTGTCAAAGCCAGGCAGTTTTCCAGCCAGCGGGTCCCGCCTGTGATTGCGGGGGCGGATACCGGCCCAGTCGGAAAGAACCTCGCGGCCCTTCAATTGCGTACAAAAGGCGGTGGCGCGTTCCAGCAGTTCGGCTGAACGGGCTGGAGAGGGGGCAGCGTCTTCGAATTCGCGGTCGGATGTGCTGCCAATGGCGACGGTGCCGTCGTCATGCGGCACGACGTAAAGCCCGTCGCAATAGATCGCTGGCCTGTCTTCCAGTCCCTTGCCCTCCAGCACAAGGGCCTGGCCTTTCTCACCACGTCCGATGCGTTCGCCGGTCAGCGTCTCGATCAGGTCGAAAGCCGCAAATCCTCCTGAAACGACGAATTGCCGTGTCTTGACGGGGGCGTGTCCGTCGGCGAGCAGGACGGTCTGTGTTGCATCCTCATAACCGACCGCTTCAACGCCTTCCCGCAGGCTGCCGTTCTGGCGGACGAAGCTGGCAAGGCTTGCCAGATAAGCCCTCGGGGAGATCCGCGCGGCAAGGGTTTCATAGACGATGCCGAAGGGAGCGGCATTTGCGTCCAGCCAGTCAGACCGGCTTCCGGCAGGTTCAACCACATAGGAAAAGCCGGTTTCCTGAGGTTGCCAGCGCAGCTTGCTTTCTTCCGCTCGCTCCAGATGGTGCTCCAGCTTGTCGGTTGTCGTCAGCGGCAGGATGCGTCCACAGCGGTGATAGCCGCAGGAAAGCCCTGTTTGGCTTTCCAGTTGGCGGATGCGGTCTTCCAGACACAGCAGGGCCTGGAACTGGAATTCCTTCTTGGGGTTCCAGCGTGCCGGCATGTGCGGCATCAACGCCCCCAGCACACCTCCACTGGACCCGGCGCCAACGTGGCTTTTCTCCAGAACAACCACCTTCAGCCCGGCCTCGATCGCTGCCCGGGCAACAGCGAGACCGAAAATACCGGCTCCGGCAATGGCAACATCGAAAGTTTCGGCGTCGGTTGCTGCCATGGGGCGGGGTCCTTTGAGATTGATTGATCCTGCCGGCTCTCTTATGAGAACGCGTTGCAAATGGCAAAGGCTGATGGGTGCGACCCGAAGGAAACCTGAAGATCATGTCGATCAAGGCACCGGATCTGGAATGGCTGCAGGGCGATGTGCCCCGGGCTGAAGGCTTCAACGACACGTATTTTTCCAAGGCTGGGGGGCTTGCGGAAACGCGTCACGTGTTTCTGCAAGGAAATGGCTTGCCTGGCCGGTTCGATGGCTGCGAGCGTTTCACAATTGCAGAGTTCGGCTTCGGGACAGGCCTCAATTTCCTCACCACCCTTGCGGCATGGCAGGAAAGGACCAACCGGCCGGAACTGACCTTCCTGACCTTCGAACTGTTCCCGATGACGGGAGAGCAACTGGCACGGGCACTCGCGGCCTTTCCCGAACTGGCCCCGCTGGCAGAAGAGCTGCTGCAGGCCTGGTCGCCTGAGCCGGGTTGGAACAGCCTGAAAATTGCCGGAGCCAACCTCCAGATCGGCATTGGCGATGCGCGTGAGCTGATCGGTGAGCTGAACGCCGGAATGGCAGGTGAGGGCGAGGGAGGAGAACCGGCAATTGCCCCCATTGATGCCTGGTTTCTCGACGGTTTCAGTCCGGCTCGCAATCCGGAGCTCTGGGACGCGGACCTTCTGAAGGTGGCGGCTGACCTGACGGCCCATGGCGGAACACTGGCAACTTACACGGCTGCCGGCTGGGTTCGCCGCAATCTTCAGGCTGCCGGGTTCGAGATTGAAAAGGCTGAAGGCTTCGCCGGCAAACGCGAAATGGTGAAGGGTCGAAAACCTTGAGGTGGGCGATTGCCTCCATTTACTCCGTAACTGTCTCCAGCATCCACAAGCGGAACTTCTGCATGGCGCTGGTCTCCTCCCGCGACTTCAGCCAGGTCAGCCAGTAGCTTCCCGTCAAGACGCTGGTCTGGAAAGGCTGCACGATCGCGCCGGACGCGAGGGGGCGGCTGAACATCGCTGTCGGCACCAGTGCGACGCCTGCGCCCTGCGTGACGGCTTCAACCATCGCAAGAGAACTGTCGAACATCCAGCCACGCGCCCGTGGTGGCGGCAGTTTCGCTGCCTGGAACCACATGGCCCATTCATCCAACCTGTAGGATCTCAGCAGGGGCTCGTTCACAAGGTCTGCCGGTTCGGACAACCGGGCAGCGATTCCAGGTGAACAGATAGGCGACAGCGGGGCGTCCATCAGCTTGACCGCGTTGGTGGCATGCCAGGCCCCGTCGCCGAAGCGCAGGAAACAGTCGAGACCATCTGCCAGAATATCCGCGCGGTTGTTGTTGGTTTTCAGCCGCAGATCGATCTGCGGATGGGCCCTGGCAAAGCCGGAAAGGCGGGGCAACAGCCAGCCGGTCGCGAAAGTGGCGACGGCGCCGACCGTCAGCACCTCCCGGTAGTTGCCATCCTCAAACCGGCTGAGCGCATCGCTCATCCGCCGGAAGGCATCGCTCAGTACAGGTAGCAGCGCCAGTCCTTCATCCGTCAGGGCAACGCCGCGCGGAAGGCGCTCGAACAGCGACACCTGCAACACGTCCTCCAGCGCCTTCACCTGGTGGCTGACGGCAGTCTGCGATACTCGCAGTTCCAGGCCGGCGCGTGTAAAGCTGCAGAGCCTTGCAGAGGCTTCAAAAGCTCTCAAGGCATTGAGCGGAAGTTTCGAGACGTCCATCCGGATCCAACTTAGGCCAAGTTTTACTCATGTCTAACCTCAGTATTCATCATTTGCGTTATATCTGAGGCAGCGGCACTGTCGCGGTGTCCCGAAGACGAATGGTGCGGGGGGGCGACACACCACACCGGTTCGGGCTGTTTGTATTCATCATTGGAGTTGAAGATGAAACTCTGGACACGCCGTAGCGCGTTGACGCTTTCCCTTGCCCTTTTTGCCGGGTTTCCGGCAATTTCCGGATTGGCACACGCCGCCGGGTTCGATCCCGCACCACTTGAGAAAACCGTCACCGGTGCCGAGAGCCGACTGTCTGCCCGGATCGGGGTTGCGGTGCTGGATACGGAAACCGGCAAGACCTGGACCCACCGCGCCGACGAGCGTTTTCCGCTCAACAGCACCTTCAAGGCCTTTCTGTGTGCGGCCCTTCTGGAAAAGGGCGAGCAGGGTGAGGTTCAGCCGGAACGCCGCGTGAAGATCCGCTCGCAAGACCTCGTCTCCTATTCGCCGGTTACCGAGAAAAAGGTCGGCTCCGGAGGAATGACCTATCTGGAACTGTGTGAAGCGGCCGTTGCGATCAGCGACAATGCGGCGGCCAATCTCGTGCTGGAGGCTGTCGGTGGGCCGGAAGGACTGACGGATTACCTTCGGGGTATTGGCGACACCATCACCCGGCTGGACCGGACGGAGCCGGGTCTCAATGAAGGCCGCCCGGGCGATGCCCGTGACACCACCACCCCGGCAGCGGCAGTTGCCACGTTGCAGAAACTGGTTCTGGGCAATGCCCTTTCGTCCACCGCCAGAGCCCAGCTGACAGGCTGGCTGCTGGACAACAAGGTGGGCAACGCGACCCTGCGTGCCGGGCTGCCGGAAGAATGGCCGGTCGCCGACAAGACCGGGGCAGGGGCCAATGGCTCGCGCAACAACATCGGCGTGATCTGGCCAGACGACCGGGAGCCCGTCGTGATCGCGGTCTACATCACGCAGACCGACGCTTCCTTTGACGACCGCAACAAGGCGATTGCCGATATCGCAGCCGCACTTGCCGAAAGTCTCCACGACTGAGTTTTCTTGTCCGGGCGGATCCCTTCATTCGCCCGGGCGCCTCTGCCTCTGGAAATGTCCTGCCGCTTCTGACGGAGACAACCTTGTCCGTTCCAAGATCCTTGTTTGCCCTGCCGTTGGCGCTTGTCGCGGTTTCAGCCGGTTTCTCCCAGGCATCTGCCGAGGAAACACGCGAACAAAAGCGCGCCAGAAGATGCGCCTACTATCAGGAGATCGTCCGCGTGGCGTTCGAAAATGTCAGTCGTTCACAAATGCGGCCCGGTTTCGTTGCCGAACATGATGCCTTTATCGAAGGGGGGTGTTTCGCGGCGAAAGCCGTTTGCCCGAAAACACCCGCCGAATTCGCCTTTGCCGACATTCTGACGATGATGACCGTCAGTGCAAACATGGGCAGCACCTTTACACCGTTCAGGTGCCCGGCCGGTGGAGCGGAATGAGAAGGTTCGGCTTGAGGCCTTCCCCAAGCATGTGAGATGTCGGTGCGGACCGGCCCGGAAGGGGCCGGCCCAGGGTGCTGGCGGAGGTTACGTCGCCAGCCACCTTCTGCGACCTGGGATGTCGTCTTCTGCCGTTGCGAGGTACCCCGAGCAAACGGGCCACTTCCGCAGGCAAACTGGACCCGCTGACGGATCCGGGCGAACAGCCGGTGTTGAGTAGGCTTCTGAACGCATTCGTCTTTTGGTTCACCAGCCGCCTCAGTCGGCATCCCGGCGTGGTTTATGTGGTCTGATGGATCCACGCCTATCGGGTAAGCGCATCACAAGCAGAAAGGATGCGCTTGATCCATAAACCTAAGGCACAAGCCGGGCGTGTCAAATACTGAGCCGGGAAAAGAATCGGATCGGGCTGCCGAGCAGCCCTGGCATGCCCTCGATCTCAGCGCATTTCCGGCACTGGCGTTATGGCCTTGCCAGTTTCGAACCAGCTTTTCAGGTTGTCGACCACGAGCTGACCCATGGCATTGCGGGTCGCCTGCGAGGCGGAACCGACATGCGGCAGTACGGTGACCCTTGGCAGTTTCAGAAGGGCTTCGGGCACATGCGGCTCGTTCTCGAAGACGTCGAGACCGGCACCGTAGATTGTGCCGTTTTCAAGGGCCGCGATCAATGCGGCCTCGTCGATGACGGTGCCACGGCCGATATTGATGACGATGCCATCCGGCCCGAGTGCTTCCAGCACCTCTGCATTGACCGCATGTTTCGTTTCCGCGCCACCAGGCGCCACCACCATCAGCGTGTCGCAGGCCGTCGCCAGCGCCTTCGGCGTCGCGTGATAGGGGTAGGAGACGTCGTCCTGTTTGCTGCGTCCATGGTAATGGATCTTCATGCCGAAGGCTTCGGCCCGCTTGGCAATCGCCTTGCCGATGCGCCCCAGACCAAAGATGCCGAGCGTGCGCCCCTGCATGGTCGCCCCGGTCAGCTTGTAGGGTCCTTTGCTTTCCCAATTGCCCTGGCGAAGCCACTGTTCAGCCTGGCCGAATTCGCGGATGGTCATGATCATCAGCCCGACCGCCGTATCGGCAACTTCTTCCGTCAGCACATCGGGCGTATGGGTCACCATCACCTTCGCCGCCAGGCAATCGTCCGTGTTGACGTGGTCATAGCCGACACCAAAGCTGGAAACGATTTCCGCGTTCGGGATTTTGGCAAGCAACTCGGCGTTGACCGGCCCGAATGCCATGGCAACACCGCGGATTTTCTCTCCGATTTCCGCCAGCAGCGCTTCCGGATTATCGGCCTCATACAGCCGATGCACCGTAAAGGCGGCATCAAGCTGCTCCTGAACGATCGGCAGCATCGGGCGGGGCATCAGAATATCGATGGAGGTCATGGCAGGTCCGGTGGGGTGATGAAGAAAGGTGAGGTGACCTTAAGGTCTTCGGTTGGGGGAGAAAAGAGCCGAATGGGCAGAGTTGGTACGCAAATTTCGTCACCCTCGAAGCGCTTTCGGCTCACTTCATCAGTGAAACGGCGTATTCCGCCGTCATTCCGGACAAGTGAGACAGGTGTCGAGCGCCGATCCGGAATCCAGAGATATGTCGCGCCATGCGCGGCAAATTGGGTATTCGCTTTGCTCACCCTGACACGCTGGGTTCCGGATCGGCCTGCAGCCTAGCTGCACTTGTCCGGAATGACAGGGCGGGCAGGTTCTTGGGCGTAATTGCAATTCCGAATATAGCGGTCGGCGTTTAACGCGAGTGGGGCGGCGTGCTTTCTGGAAACTTTGGTAATCGGAGTCGGTCCGTAAACTGTCCAATGAAAAGGACACTTATCCCAAAGCGAGGGTGGCTGGAAGTTGGCCAAGGAAGAGGTCTAATTGCGATTGCACAGGTAATGCCTGATTGCGAGACGAACTCTCGAGGCGTTCTCAGGCAAATCCCCCCATTGCCCCCGGGCGCCATTTCCCCTAAAAGACGCCGCAGAATTCCTGAGAATCCCATCAGATTTTGAAAGCGGAGAAGCGGAGCCCCATGGCGCGCCAGTTCATCTATCACATGCATGGCCTGTCCAAGGCCTATAACGACAAGAAGGTTCTCGACAACATCCATCTCTCGTTCTACCCGGACGCCAAGATCGGTATCCTGGGCCCGAACGGTGCGGGTAAGTCGACCCTTCTGAAGATCATGGCCGGTATCGACAAGGAATATACCGGTGAGGCCTGGGCGGCCGAGGGTGCGAAGGTCGGCTATCTGCCGCAGGAACCGCAGCTCGACAACACCAAGACCGTGATGGAAAACGTCATGGAAGGTGTTGCCCACAAGCAGGCGAAAATCGACCGCTACAACGAGTTGATGATGGACTACTCGGACGAAACCGCCGAGGAAGCCGCACAGCTTCAGGACGAGATTGACGCGCAGGATCTGTGGAACCTGGAAAGTCAGGTGGAAATGGCGATGGAAGCCCTGCGCTGCCCGCCATCAGATGCAGCCGTCGACAATCTCTCCGGTGGTGAGCGCCGCCGCGTCGCGCTCTGCAAGCTGCTGCTGTCCGAGCCGGACCTGCTGCTGCTGGATGAGCCGACCAACCACCTGGACGCTGAAACCGTTCACTGGCTGGAGCGTCACCTGCGTGAGTTCAAGGGCTCCGTCCTGATCATCACCCACGACCGCTACTTCCTCGACAATGTCACGGGCTGGATTCTCGAGCTCGACCGCGGTCAGGGCATCCCTTACGAAGGCAACTACTCGGTCTATCTGGAAAAGAAGACCAAGCGTATGGAGCAGGAAGGCCGCGAGAACATGGCCCGCTCCAAGGCGATCGCCCGTGAGCGCGAGTGGATGGGCATGAGCCCGAAAGGCCGTCAGACCAAGTCGAAAGCCCGTATCCGGGCCTTTGAAGACCTCTTGACCGCCCAGGAAGAGCGTCAGCCGTCCATCGAACAGATCCTCATTCCGGTTGGCGAGCGTCTCGGCGCAAACGTCATCGAAGTCGATGGTGTTTCCAAGGGCTTTGAAGACCGTCTCTTGATCGACGACCTGTCGTTCAAGCTGCCGCGCGGTGGCATCGTCGGCGTGATCGGCCCGAACGGCGCCGGCAAGACGACCCTGTTCAAGATGCTCACCGGTCAGGAAACACCGGACAAGGGCAAGGTCGTCGTGGGCGACAGTGTGCACCTTGGCTACGTTGACCAGTCGCGCGATGCGCTCAACCCGAACAACACGGTCTGGGAAGAAATTTCCGGCGGCGCCGAGGTCATCTACCTCGACGACAAGGAAATCAACTCTCGCGCCTATTGCTCGTCCTTCAACTTCAAGGGTGCTGCCCAGCAGGCCAAGGTCGGCGACCTTTCCGGCGGTCAGCGCAACCGCGTGCATCTGGCCAAGGTCCTGAAGAAGGGCGCCAACGTTCTGCTGCTCGATGAGCCGACCAACGATCTCGACACCGAGACGCTGGCAGCTCTGGAAGACGCGCTGGAAAACTACGCCGGCTGCGCCGTTATCATCAGCCACGATCGTATGTTCCTCGACCGTCTGGCCACACACATGCTCGCCTTTGAAGGCGACAGCCATGTGGAATGGTTCGAAGGCAACTTCGAAGACTACGAAAAGGACAAGGTCCGCCGCCTTGGCGCGCATGCCGCCGACCCGCGCCGGATCAAGTACAAGCCGCTTACGCGCTAAGCGAACGGCCTGAAAGCCGAAATGGGGGGCGTGCCCCCTGTTTCCCGAATGTGCCGGCCCCGGAAACGGGCCGGCATCTTTTTTGCCCGGCGGTATAAACCGGCCACCGGCAATTTTTGTCCTTGCGAGCGGCACAAGGCATGTTCCACAGAACTCTCGTCTGTCTGTTTGTGGCCTTCGCCATCGCTGTTCTCGCCTCGTTTCTGGCGGCAGTCGGCTGGCCCGTCGATCTGCTGGCTCATTTTCAGACCCAATACGTTCTTGCCGGATTGCTATTTGCTGCAGGGTTCGTCTTCTTCCGGAACTGGAACATGGCGGCACTGGCTATCTGCCTGTCGGTGGTCGCTCTCATGCGCATGGGCATCTTCGACAACGGACGCTTTGCCCCAACCGCCAATGCGGCAGAACCGGCGATCAGCGTCGTCACCGCAAATCTCTTCGGCAGCGCCGCAGCGCTCGGCAATCTGGTTGAGGAAAACAGCGCCCGCGGCTTCGATCTCATGATCCTCACGGAGCTGCCGGTACCAGCCGACCAAGGGCTGCTCGACCGGTTTGAAGGCATGCTGCATGTGGCCGGAACGCGCCATCAGGCGCTTGGTGGACGTCCCGCCGCAGTTATCCTCTCGCGCACTGCGCCGCACAACGTTGAACTGATCCCTGTAGGCGGGAACCCATACGCGATTACGAAAGCGATTTACTGCGGTATCCAGGCGGAGCCCTGTGTGAGTGTCCTTGCAGTTCACACACTGCCGCCTTTCAGGCGTGACTTCTATCTGCACCAGGCGGAGATCCTTCAGAAGCTTGCATCCGAAGTGTCGAGGACGCCGGGACCTGTTCTTGTTGCCGGCGACATGAACGCCGCCTCTTGGGCACCGCTACTGAAACGGTTTCAGGAAACGGCAGGGGTGCGCAAGGCAGTCTGCGGCAGCCGTTGGACCCCGACATGGCTTGCCCCTGTTCCGGGCATCGGTCTCGAACTCGACCATTTTTTCGTCAGGAGCGGGCTTGCGGTCAAAAACTGCGAACTCGGACACTTCAACGGTTCTGATCACTGGCCGGTCTTTGCCGAATTCACGGTTGTCGACGACAAGTCGTCCGACTGATCTTCGGCGGCAAGCCTGCGCCCACCCGGTCAAAGCGCCATGGACACGAGACAATGCAGTCCGCATAAAAGATTTCTATTCAGTACGTCGGGGTTTTTGCCCTGAAGAGCCGGGTTCAAGTCAGACAGATGCTGCAAGCCGCTTCGGACATTAAGACAAGTCTCCTGCGCACGGACCCCGGCGGCCTGCGGCTGATGCGCGGCGTTCATTTGATGCTGACCGTGCTCGGAGCGGTCTTCCTGGCAAATGTCGTGGCAAGCTTCGTGCCCGGTCAGTCGGCCTTCAAACTGGCCGTTCTGGCAGCCGCTAGCGGCGGGCACTGCCTGATGTTCACGCCGGTTTCCACCAGAAAGGCCGAGGTCCTCGGTATCCTGAAGCTTGGCGTTCTGCTGACGTCCCTGTTTGCTCTCGGGGCTGTTGTCGCCGAGCTGTCGGGGAAAAGCGCCTCAACCGTTCTGCAAGGGCTCTGGATCGCCGCGATCATGCTCGGCTTTGCCATGCAGGGGCTTGGTCCCTTCTGGCAACGCGCTGGGCGCAGCATGGCGATTTGCTGGCTTTTCGTGGTCCTCGGCAACGTCGGAGGATCGCCCGGCCTCTGGCTTCCGGTCATGGCGGTGCTTGGAATGGTGACAGCGCTCGTGGTTCGCACAGGGCCCTGGCGGCCTTCGACATACCGAACCTACCTGCGGGTCGAAGCTGCAAATCGTCAGGCGATGGCAACCTATCTGAGGCAGCTGTCAGGCCGGGCGACCGGTTCGTCCGGCGATGCGGCCGTTCGGATCAGGGATCTTGCGAAGCTGCGCATGGAACTTCAGGTCTGCGCCGATCTGCTCAGACCGGAAGGTGAGTTGCAGGGCATGTCGCCGGAAGCGGCTATCATGGTGGAACTCGCCCTGGAAGTGGTGGGCGATGCACGCGACCAGCTGTCCCGGGACGCACGCACCCGTCTGGCGCAAGACGACGGCTTTGGCCGTGCGGTCGACCGGCTTGTCCATCGCCTGGAAACCGGTGAGGGCGTTCCGGAAGAGAGCGATGTCGGGGAAGGCAAATCCGGCGAAAGCGCACCTGCCGCGAGCTGGCTGCAGGCCGATGCGGCAGTAACTGCACATGACCGGTTTCAGGAATTGCGCATTGCCCAGGCTTTCAAGCGTCTGTGGCTGCTGGCGGCAAAAGACCAGCCGGTTCGCCTGAGCCTCGGTACGGATGACGACAGCCGCGAGGGCGGCTGGTTGCGGAAGCTTTCCTGGCGCCTGTCACTTCAGGCAGGTGTCGCAGCCGGGATCGGCTTTTCCCTGGGGCTCGCGTTCGATCTCAATCACGCCTATTGGGTCACGCTCACCATCATCATCGTGCTGTCGAACAGCCTTGGGGCGACACTGCTCCGAACCACACAGCGGATCGGCGGGACGGCGGGCGGCGTTGTTCTGGCCATGCTGGTCGACCCGGCCCTGGCGGAGTTTCCGTCCGTCAGGCTGGTACTGGTTGTCATTGCCATACCCGGGGTCATCGTTTTCCTCGACCGCAATTACGCCATCGCCTCCGGTATCATCAGTTTCCTGGTGGTCATGGGGCTTCAGACGCTTGAAGGTCTGCCCATCGACGAACTCTGGTCGCGTCTCTACGACACGATGATTGGCGCAGGCGTGGGGCTTGCTGCGGCATGGCTGCTGTTTCCCAACCGCACCGGCGCAAGCTTCAAGGGGCTGGCGTCCGATTACCTCAACGCGTGCCGAAATTGCCTGCGGGCGGAAGGCGGCAAGGCGGATACGGACCTTCAGGACCTCGCCCGGCTTCGAACGGCAGCGAGCACGCTGATCGCCACCGCCAGGTCCTATCGGATCGAGCAAGCTCCCTGGTCGTCGTTCACACGCTCCGCCAGCGACCTCAACATGCTGGTGATCGTTCTGGCCCAATACGTGGTGCTTTACCGCGATGCCCGTTCCGACGTCACGCGGGAAACGGTGGAAGCTCAGGCCAGGTCGGGGATAGAGGCGCTTGTCGCTCGCATGGACAAGCGTCTGGAAGATGAGTTCTCGGCTGTCCTGGATGGACGCCCGAGGCAGACCGTCCCGGGCCTGGAAGATGACTGGATGACAGCCATGCCCGAGGGCGCAACAGGCAATCTTGCGCTGGAAACCGGTTGGGTTGCGATGCTCTACCACGCGCGGAAAATCGTCCGATGCCTGGACGGCTTGCGCAAGGAGAAATTCCTCTCCGGCCCTGCCTGAAGATAGCTTTCACCACCGCAAATACTGGGGCAGCGGATCGATCTTCCGCGCTTATGAAAACATCAATGAGTTTTGTTGGTCAGGAAGGCGCCAGCGCCCTAGCATCGCCTCTCGACTGCGACAGGAGACCCCGCATGACAGACCAGCTCCAGCTTCTTGCCGATGATTTTCGGATTACGCCTGCATTCAGGACAAGCGGCAAGGTGGAGGGCGTTTTCAGGACAGTCTCTGCGGAAGACTTCAGGACCACTGCAACGGATGCTTTGGAGATGACGTTCGAAGGCATTTCGGGAGACCGGCATGGCGGATACACCCGGAGGTCCGGTGGCCGTGAACCCTGGTATCCGCGTGGCACGGAAATGTGCAATGAGCGCCAGATATCCATCCTGTCCGCCGAGGAACTTTCGTTGATTGCCACTCGCATGGAGATTGCCGAACTGAAAGCCGAATGGATCGGCGGCAACATTACCTTGTCCGGCATTCCCAACCTTACGATGGTGCCACCGCGCACCCGGCTGGTGTTCGAGGGCGGTCTGGTTATTCGTGTGGACGGTGACAACAAACCCTGCCGTTTCGCAGGCGAGGCGATCGCCGAAGCCAATCCCGGCCGGGAAGGACTGGACCTGTTGTTCCCGCAAAAGGCAAAGCGCCTGCGAGGACTTGTTGGCTATGTCGAAATCCCGGGGAAGGTTGCGGCGGGCGAGGCGGTCACCGCCCATGTTCCTGAACAGTGGATCTACGAGCGCATCTAGATTTAAGGCTCGCAGCGAGGGAAACCTGTTTCCCGAGGTGCCCGATATTCTCTAGTCTGGATGCTCTGTCATAACCGTCCAACAGGAGCCTCCATGCTGCCGATCCACCACATGATCGACCAGGCGCCACAGCCGGTCGCGCCATTCTCCCATGCCGTCGAAATTGACGGCTGGGTGTTTGTAACCGGCCAGATGCCGACACTGCCGGACGATCCGGACGCCCCGCTACCGGAAGGCATAGAGGCGCAGACTGTGCGGGTGATGGAAAACCTGAAGCTCGTTCTGGGCGGCCTCGGGCTCGGCCTTGAAAACACGACTTTCATTCGTGTCTATCTGACTGAATTCAAACGCGATTATCAGGAGATGAACGACACCTACCGGTCATTTTTCGAACCCGGTAAATTGCCGGGTCGTACCTGTATTGGCGTGTCGGGCCTTGCCGTCGATGCGCTGGTCGAGATCGATTTGATCGCCAGGCGGCCGTAACGGCAGGTCGCCCGCAAATCACATCCCGGGTCGTGTGTGATGGGCACGGATCCGCTTTAAGCGCCGATGTCAGTCCTCGGTTGGGGACGTATCGTCAGCTTCCAGGCGTTTCGCACATCCCCAGGAGCTCAGAACGTCATTCATTTCGTCCAGCACGAAGAACCGGGCAGCGTCACGGTCATAACCTTCGTCCAGCAACGTATCGTAGTCGGTCAGGGCGTGCCTGACATGACTGGTGGTGGCCTGCCAGAGGGCAATGCCGGGCGGCAGATGGCGCAGGTGTCCGGCGAGGGCAACTTCGAGAATGGCTTCCGCATCTGAAAAGGGAACGCGCGGCAGCAGGACCCGCAAGGCCTTGCGCATGTCTTTTTGCCGCTTGGTGCCGCCGGTCATGAACAGGTCCCGGATTTTTGAGGTTGAGACCGGAGCGGTAAACAAATCCCGGACGGATTAGAAGAGGTCCGGTGGAATTGGTCCGGATCGCCGGTCAGGCGCGGAAGAACTGAAAGCTGCTGGCCCCGGCAGTGCCGGACAGGGGCAGCCCTGCAACCCTTCCATTTTCCCTGGCATCGGCAAGAAGGTCCTCGAAAGGCAGGGGAGCGCTGAAATGGTATCCCTGGACCAAACGGCAATGCATCGCTTCCAGAAGTTCCAACTGGTTGCTTTCTTCAACGCCTTCCACCACGCACTGCATCTTCATGGACCGGCACAGGTTGACGATGGAGGTCACGACGCCGCTCGCGATCGGGTCCTTGATACCGGCAACGAAACTGCGGTCGATCTTGACGCAGTCGATAGGCAGTCGGTGCAGGTAGCCAAGGCTGGAATAACCGGTGCCGAAGTCATCGAGCGCGAGTTTGACACCGGCATTGCGAAGAACCTGCAGACAGGTTTCAGCCGCTTCATAACTGCCGATCACGGAAGTCTCGGTAATTTCGAAGGTGATCCGCCGCGGGTCTATCGCCGCGCGGCGGATGATCTCGAGCAGCGCAGCCACTGTCTCGGCGGAGGTGACGTCATGTGCGGATAGATTGAAGGATAGCGAGAGCGTTCCGGGCAGGGCCTTGATCTGCTCGACCGCCTTTTCGAACAGCGACAAGGTCAGCCTGTGGATCAGGCCGGCGCGCTCGGCAATGGGAATGAACTTGTCGGGGGCAATCCTGCCAAGCTGGGGGGTGTCCCACCGCGCCAACGCCTCGAAGCCGACAACGAACCGTTCCGGCAACTGGACGACAGGCTGGAAATAGACCTGGAATTCGCTGACAAGATCTGCGCTTTGAAGCGCGGCCTCGATGGCCCGTTCCGAGCGGATGCGGGCTTCATGTTCAGCCGAATAGACCGTCGTGCGGCCGCGCAGGCTGGTCTTGGAATTGTAAAGGGCGTAGTCGGACCGGTCGAACAGAACATGGGCAGAAGTGCCGGCGTCAGGATAGAACGCAATGCCGCAGGACGCGCCGACAGAAACCTGCAGTTCACCGATCCGATAGGGGCGGCTGATCAGTTCGCAAATAGACTGCCCCGTCGAGGCTGCCTCGTAGATGTCTCCGAGATAAAGGAAACCGAACTCGTCGCCGCCGAGACGGCAGATCTCGACATTCGGCAGTCCAAGGCTTTTCAGGCGCGAGCCGACTTCCATCAGCAATTGGTCGCCCAACTGGTGGCCATAGGTGTCGTTGATGGGCTTGAACCGGTCCAGGTCGACGACGCCGACCGCAAACTGCCGGTCCGTGCCTTCCACTTCACTGATCAGGGCTTCAAGCCGGTTGAAGAAATAGCGTCGGTTCGGCAGGTCGGTAAGCGCGTCGGTTTGGGCAAGCTTGGAGTTTTCTGCGTTGAGACGCTCCGTTTCTTTCTGTTTGGCGGCCAGGTCCGATTGCGATTCAATCAGTTTGCAGAACCCTCGATAGCCGTTCAGAAGAACCTGCAGGACGACCAGGCACACCAGGAAGATATTGAGCCCTATGGCAATGTAGACGTCCTGGTTCTGGCCGAGATAGTGCACCAGATAAGGGATCGTCACGATCACCATGACCATCAGGGCAGCCTGCGGCAGATGCATCAGACAGAAGATGCAGCCGATGACGGTGATGGCGATGAAAAGCGCCACATGACCGCGCTCCGCAGGTCCGCCATAGCCGTCCAGGCTCAGCGACCAGGCAATGTAGATGACGGACACCAGACTGCCGAGAATGACGGTCTGCCGCATCTTGCTGATCGCTTCTTGCGGTGTCGGGTCAACTTTGCGGGCGCGTATCCAGGCCACCATGCGAAAGGTCGTGATCAACAGGATCGGCGCAAGAATTCCGACGGTCAGATAAGTCGGCGCGATATCGAAATGGGTATAGGCAACGGCAACCGCATTGACCATGAGGAGGGCATAGAGCGACGGAATCTGGGTCTTGAGCTCATTGTACTGAGCCTGTGCAATTTCCGGATGGCGAGGATCGATCATCATCCATCTCAGGAAAGCCCTGATTTTTTCCATCATTTTCTCCATTGATATTTCTTCTAATCAAAATGAGATAAAGAATTGTTATGAAGGCGACTTTCCTGACTTTGCGTCGCATTGGGGTTCTTGAAGAGTTAAAGCGCCTATAGGAAATGCTGACGCGACGGTTACGAAATATTTCAAGGCGAAAACCGTGTGATCAAGCAATCAGGCACTAAGTTGGGCCGGCGCCGGACAACGGTTCATCGCAGGATATTATAGTGACATTTCTTGCATGCTCCCGCCACGCTTGGCAAATAAACGTGGCTGCCAAGGCAGGCTTGTTGGCGGGAAATGCTCTGGTCGCTTCACAATAAGATAAGCAGACTATTTTTTTATCTTTGAAATACGCTATATAGACGGCTATGGCAGATCGTACTCGAACCCGGCTTTTGAACGCGCTGAAATCCTCCGGCCCACAGACTGCGGCAGATCTTGCCAGCGGGTTGAAGGTGACGTCAGTGGCTGTTCGCCAGCATCTGGACGGCCTGTTGCAGGACGGACTGGTGGACTTCGATGATCAGAAAGGTTCGGTTGGCCGGCCCAAGCGGGTCTGGGACCTGACACCGGACGGGCACAAGCAGTTTCCCGACAATCATTCCAACCTGGTGCTCGGGTTGATTTCCGGCCTGAACGAAATTTTCGGCGAAGAAGGTGTCGACAAGCTGATTGCCCACCGTGAAGCGCAAAGCCGGAAATCCTATACCGAAGCGGTTGGCAAGGCGCCGGATCTGCGCGGCAAGCTGGAAGTGCTTGCCGATCTGCGCAACCGGGAAGGCTACATGGCCGATCTTGTTCCGGAAGGGGCAGGCTACCTGCTGATCGAAAATCACTGTTCGATCTGTGCCGCGGCAACGGCCTGTCAGGGGTTCTGCCGGTCGGAACTCAATCTTTTCAAGGATGTACTTGGGCCAGGTGTCTCGGTCGAACGTACCGAACATCAGCTCTCGGGCGGTCGTCGCTGTGTTTACAGGATTGAGCCAGCGGCCTGATCAGGCGCTGGTCCAGTCGAGGAGTGTTTTGCGTGTCAATCGCCAGGCCGCTGCTTGCGCGGCTCATCGATCGGTATTTCCATCCGTTCGAAACCCACATCAAACCGCTGGAACTGCCTGTCACGCCTCTTCCGGATGAAGGGCCGCTGAAGCTGGTCTGGCATTTCGCGATGATGTTCCGCTGGCAACTGGTAATCGTTTCCTGCCTGGCGATGATCTCCTCCGGACTGGGTCTTGCGGGCATCTGGGCGATAGCTTTCGTGGTCGACGGTGTGACCGAGGCAGGCGCGCAGGCGTTTCTGAAAGACAACCTCACCATCCTGGCCGGTTTCTTCCTCCTCTTCGTGATTATTGATCCGCTCGCCTTTCTCCTGCGCCAGACCTTTGCCTTCCAGACCGTGCGCATTCTTCTGCCGGCGGCAATGCGCTGGCAGGCGCACAAGGCCGTGGAAGCACAGGACCTGGCTTTCTTCGAGGACACTTTCGCCGGTCAGGTTGCCTCCCGCATTGCCCAGGTCACCATGTCGGTTCACCGTCAGATGATGCTGTCCATCGAGACGGTTCCGTTCCTGGTCATTCAGTTTGGCGGATCGTTCCTGCTGCTTCTGGCCATGGCCTGGCCGCTGGCCATTCCGGTATTGTTCTGGATCTGTGCGAATATCCTCGTCGCCTGGTTGGCGATCCCGGCCTATCTGCAGCGCTCTGCCAAGGTGGCAGCGGCAAATTCCAAGGCCACCGGCGCGATGACAGACGTCTATTCCAACATCGCGATGGTCAAACTGTTTGCGGCGGAAGATTCGGAAGCCGGTGCCATTCGCAAGGTCATCGGCGAAACAATCGACACCAGGCACAGTGAGAACCGGTCCTATATCCTGACCGACAGCGGCGTCTATTTTCTGAACGTGCTGTTGATCCTGGCTGTGGTGGTCATTGGCTTCTGGGGCATGATGAAGGGGTGGGTCTCGATTGGCGACTTTGTCGCCGGGCTGACCGTCACACGCTCGCTGTCCCACGCGTCGTCCAGCTTCATAGGGATCGGACAGTCGATCACCAGCACGCTCGGTACGATCCGCGATGCCATGCCGATCATGACGAGCCGGCCGGCAATCATCGACCCGCCGGATGCCGGCGAGCTGAATGTCAGCGCCGGGGAAATCCGCTTCGACAACGTGTCCTTTGCCTATCAGAGCGACCGCAAGCCGGTCCTGGACAAGTTCAACCTGACAATCAAGCCGGGTGAGCGTGTCGGTCTGGTTGGCCTGTCCGGCGCCGGCAAATCGACCGCTGTGTCTTTACTGATGCGCTTGCGGGACGTGACCGAAGGCCGGATTTCGATCGACGGGCAGGACGTGCGCGATGTCACCCAGGCATCTCTGCGCAGCCGGATCGGCGTTGTCACCCAGGACATCTCCCTTTTGAACCGGTCGATCCGCGACAACATTCGCTATGGCAGGCCGGAAGCCACCGACGAGGAGATCCGTGCGGTTGCCCGTGCTGCCGAAGCGCTCGATTTCATTGAGGAGCAGAAGGACAGCAAGGGCCGGACGAGGTTGGATGCCCATGTGGGCGATCGCGGTGTCAAACTATCCGGCGGTCAGCGCCAACGTATCACGATCGCCAGGGTGCTTTTGAAAGATGCGCCGATCCTGATCCTCGATGAGGCAACCTCTGCCCTCGATAGTGAAGCCGAGCTTGCCATTCAGCAGAACCTCACCCGCATGATGGAAGGGCGCACCACGCTGGCCGTTGCCCACCGTCTGTCGACCATTGCCGCAATGGACCGGCTCGTGGTGATGGATCAAGGCCGGATTGCGGAAGAAGGTACACACCGCGAGCTGCTAGCCTCCGGTGGTCTTTACGCTGCGCTTTGGGAACGTCAATCAGGTGGTTTCCTGGCGCTCAGCGCTGCTGAATAGGGTCTGGTGAAAAGCACCTTGTTTGCGTGAGCTTCCCAGAGGCTGGTGCTTCGGGAAAATGTCAGCTTGTGTTGATTTTCCGAAATCCGGCTGACAATACTCCTCTCATGGACAAGAGAGACCGCGCCGTACTTTTTCGCGAACGCCTGTCGGATGCCTTGCGCAGCCGGGATATGAACCGATCGGATCTGGCTCGCGGTGCCGGCCTCGACCGGTCAACCGTTTCCCAGCTGTTGTCGGAAGATGCACCCCGCCTGCCAAACGGGCAGGCATTGGCTGCCATTGCGACCGCGCTCAGCGTTTCTTCCGACTGGTTGCTTGGTCTTTCCACCCACCGCGGGGCCGCGGCCGAAATCCTGGATCAGGCAGTTCAGGTGGCCGAGACCGAGCGGCACCCGGTCGATGAACATCTGCTCGCCTGGTATCGCGATGCGGTCGGGGCGAAAATCCGGCATGTGCCTGCCAACCTGCCGGATGTCCTCAAGACCGAAGCTGTTCTGGCTTTCGAATACTCCGGCGAAACGTTGCGCACCGCCGACCAGGCCATAACCGGCACAAGGGATCAGAGGGCACTCCTCAGCCGGGCGGAATCCGACATGGAAATCGCCCTCTCGAAAGAGGCGCTGGAAGGCTTTGCGCGCGGGGAGGGGCTATGGCAGGGGCTTCCGGTTGACCTGCGTCGCGAACAGCTGGAGGTCATGGGGCTTACCTTGAGCGAGCTTTACCCCTCGCTACGTCTGCATCTCTTCGGCGCGACCGACCGGTTCTCCGCACCTTTCACGGTCTTCGGGCAGAAATGGGCGGCACTCTACCTCGGGCAGCGCTACCTGGCGTTTTCCAACACGCGCCACGTCCAGCTCTTCTCCAGCCACTTTGACGACCTCGTTCGCCACGCGGTCATCCGCTCGCATGAGGCTGGTGATTTTGCCGTTCAACTGGCGCGCCAGCTCGACTGACGTCTGTTCGTTTTTAGCTGCAAGAAATGGTCACCTTGCAGCCATGGATATCATGTGAGCCGTAGGCATAGCCCGGTTGGGAGGATAGGCAGCAGGTGCGCGCCTCGAGAAAGCCTGTTTCCCGGAAACCTTCACCTTGAAGGACGACGCAAGGCCCCCGCTGACGTTTTATTCCTAGGCGTGGGCGGACTTTGCAGCTTCCACCGACTTGGCCGGGTGAAAGCTTTCTGCTTCCGCCATTTCCCAATAGGTCGAGTAGCCCGGAATGTTGTGCGACTTTTCCAGGAGGGCCCCCTTCTTCAACCAGGACAGCGCGACGCTGGCCGGCATGATTTCGCGAAGACCTTCGTGCAGATAGAAATGTTCCGGCTTGAACTCGCGCGGATGGCTGAGCCCGGCAGCAGCCGAAAAATCCCGAAGGGACTTCAGCGTGTTGCGATGAAAATTCGCGACGCGCTGCGCCTTGTCGGGAACAACCAGGGCCTGCTGGCGCTTGGGATCCTGCGTGGCGACGCCGGTGGGGCAACGATTGGTGTGGCAGCTCTGGGACTGGATGCAGCCGACTGCGAACATGAAGCCGCGCGCAGAGTTGACCCAGTCAGCGCCCAAAGCCAACGCCCCTGCAATGTCGAATGCGCTGATCAGCTTGCCGGCGGCACCGATCCGGATATCTTCGCGAAGGCCCGTGCCAACCAGGCAGTTGTGTACGAAGGTCAGACCCTGGCGCAGGGGCGTTCCCAGCCTGTTGGCAAATTCCACCGGTGCGGCGCCTGTCCCGCCTTCGGCGCCGTCGACCACGATGAAATCCGGCTTGATGCCGGTCTTCAGCATGGCCTTGACGATGGCCATGAATTCCCAGCGATGACCGATGCACAGCTTGAAGCCGACCGGCTTGCCACCTGAGAGCTCCCGCAACTGAACGATGAAATGCAGCAGTTCAACCGGGGTCGAGAAAGCGGAATGAGAGGCAGGTGATATGCAGTCGGTGCCGATCGGAACGCCGCGAGCTTCGGCGATTTCTTCCGTCACTTTCGGTCCGGGCAGTACACCGCCATGACCAGGCTTGGCCCCCTGGCTCATCTTGATTTCGATCATCTTGATCTGCGGTTCGACAGCCTGCTTGGCGAACTTTTCGGCATCGAAAGTGCCATCGTCCGCGCGGCAGCCGAAATAGCCGCTGCCAAGTTCCCAGACCAGATCGCCACCACCTTGCCGGTGATAGCGCGAAACGCTGCCTTCCCCGGTGTCGTGATAGAAACCGCCTGCCTTGGCGCCCTTGTTCAAAGCCAGAATGGCATTGCCGGAGAGCGAACCGAAGCTCATGGCCGAAATGTTGTAGAGGGAAGCCGAATAAGGCTGTTTGCAGTCCGGTCCGCCAATCGTCACGCGCATGTCTTCATGGTTGTGCGGTTTGGGACAGATCGAATGGTTCACCCAGCCATAGGAAGTGTCGTAGACGTCAAGTTCTGTACCGAACGGCAGAACATCCTCGATATCCTTCGCCCGGTCATAAACCATGGAGCGCCGCTCCCGCGAAAACGGTCTGCCGTCCTGATTGCTTTCAAAGAAATACTGGCGCAGTTCCGGCCGGATCGCTTCGAACAGGAAACGGAAATGACCGGAAACAGGATAGTTGCGCAGGATCGCATGTCGGGTCTGGCGGACATCGAGATAACCGATCGCTGAGAGCACTGCAAAAACCAGAAATGGCCAGACGAAGTAGCCGCTGAGGGCAAACGTCAGGACAAGTGCAACCAGGGCAAGTACGATACAAAGAATGAAAACGGTATAGCGGGCGGGAAACACGGACGGGTGACTCCTATTCGGCGGGCTGTCTAGTTGTGTCAGGCTGCGGCCAAAAAGGAAAGAGCGATCAACACTGTTGATCGCTCTTGCATGGAAACGATTTGAGCTCAGACCATGTGGTGCACGTTCAGCTTGTTGCCGTCCAGGTCCCGAAAATAGGCGGCATAAAAGCCGTTGTCGGCGCGCTGGCCGGGCTTGCCTTCGTCCGCCGCGCCAAGCTCTATGGCTTTGCGGTAGACCGCGTCGACCTGTGCCCGGTTCTGTGCGGACAATGCGACCATGACGCCATTGCCGACGGTCGCCTGTTTGCCGTCATAAGGAATATGCACGGAAAAGGCTGACGTGGTCGGCTGGTTCGCCCAGACGATGAAGTCATCGAACTCCATCAGCCGCTGTGCGCCGAGTTCAGCCAGCAATGCGTCGTAAAACGCTGCTGACCGCTTCAGGTCGTTGGTTCCCAAAGACGTATATCCGATCATAAGTTTCTCCTGAAAATTGGTGTGTGCGGTGCCGGCGTGATGGATTTAGGTGTTTGCAAAAATGTTTGGAATAGGCAGATTTAAGGTGGAAGTTTTCAAATTTGAAAGAACATGATGGATTGGAACTACCTTCGAACGTTTCACGCGGTCGCCGAGACCAGCAGTCTCGGCAAGGCTGCTGAAAAGCTCGCAATCAGCCATGCCACGGCGTTCAGGCACATCCGTTCTCTGGAAGAGCAGCTTGGCTCCAGATTGTTCGAAAAGGTGAAGGGCCGTTACAGGCCGACCGAGGCTGGTGCCGAAATTCTGGACCTGGCGCAGTCTGTTGTCGTTGCCATGGAGGACATCGACAGGCGGATATCCGGGGCGGATCTGGCTTTGAAGGGGCGAATTCGATTGACGGCCCCCGCAAGTTTCGCAGCCCATTTCCTTCCTGGCTACCTAGGCGATTTCAGAGCCCGGTTTCCCGACATCACCGTTGAGCTGTTGACTTCCAACGAGGAACTCAACATGTCCAGCAGGGCTGCGGAGATCGCCCTGCGGGTCACGTCATCTCCGCCCGAACACCTGATCGGACGCAAGGTCGCAGATATTCCCTGGGCCTATTTCGCAAGCCAGAGCTATCTGGAGCGCAAGGACGCGCCGTCGAATTCGGCCGATCTCACAACACATGACCTGATTGGCGCAAGCGGACTGCTATCCCAGCGGCCCGGTTTCCAACAGATGGACAGGACGCATCGCGACAGGATAGCGGTCCGAAGCGATGATCTGATGACCATGGCTGCATTGGCGCGCAAGGGGCTGGGGATATGCCTCGTTCCGGCGGATGTCGCACAAGGCGGCTTGCAGAAACTGGCCCTCACCAATGACGTACCAGCAAATGAGCTCTGGGTGCTGACCCATCCCGACCTTCGCTCTGTCGAACGGGTCGCCTGCATGACGCGGTTTCTGGCAACAGCCTTCGGGGCCGAAGCCGCCTTTTCAGGTACGTAGCTTGGTTTTAGACGGCATAGTCTAATCAGATCCTGTCAGCGCCGATCATCGACAGGAGCCGCTCTGCCGTACCTCGCGCACCCGGTTCGCTTGCCATGATGTCTGCCACCCGTTTGGCACCGACACGATACACAGGGTCTTCGAGCTGCATCAGCGCCCGGGCGAGTTTCGAAGGAGTGAGCGACTTTTGCCGGATCGGTGCAGGCCCGGCTCCGATTTTGTGAACCTGCGCGCCCCAGAAGGGCTGATCGCCAAAGACGGGACAGACCAGCGAAGGTTTGCCCCAGCGCAGGGCTTCGTGGGTGGTGCCGGCACCACCGTGGTGAACGATTGCCGCGCAACGCGGGAAAAGCCAGCTGTGAGGTGCTTTATCCAGCAGGAAGACGCGGCCTGAAAGTGTCCGCGGCAGGCCTTGCCCGGACAATCCTCCCCAGCCCGTCGCCAGGATCGCACGTTGGCCGGTTTGTTCCAGGGCTGCAAGCACGGTTTCTGTCAGCTTTGCCGGGTTCCTGCTCGGCATGGAGCCAAAGCCCAGATAGATTGGCTCCGGGCCGCTTTCCAGAAACAAGGCCAGGTCTTCCGGCGGAACGTAGTTCGGATCAGGTTCGGTCAGCCAATAGCCGCAGGCCCAGTTGTTGTCCGGCCAGTCTGGTGGTGTTGGCACGAGACCCCGGGAAAAAGCCTGAAGGGACAGCGGCGATCCTCCGCCGGGCATATGGCCGTCCATCAGATCGCCCGAATGGGCAGGCGCATCCTTCGTCCCCGCTTCCGCGCGGACGGCCTTTGCGAGCGGCGCGATACCCAGCCGCATCAGAGAGCGACCGATGGCAAAACTTTGCCGATTCAGGAAAGGACCGAGGTCGGGCAACCCGAAAAGCGGTAGTGGAAAGGAACCCGTTGCCGCGCTCACCGGCTGAAGCGCTGTCGGCAGGGCGGGTACGTCGAGATGACGGGCCACAAGTGTCAGAACAGTTGCCTTGAGATTGAACAGGATAAGGTCCGGTTTTTCCTGCATGCCGATCTGCCAGAGGCGCCGGGCTGCCTCCTTCTGCAGATCGATATTCTTGCGGGCTGCACGGATTTTGCCCTTCAACGTGAACAGCGCAGCCTGAATGTCCTCATTTTGCAGAAGGGCTTGATAATCGAGTGGAACCGGCCGTGACCGGGCACCGGCGGCGGTGATCATGTCATCGAAACCTTCTCCCGTCGTCACCACGACGTCGGCTCCCATCTTTGCCAGGTCGCGTGCCAGGGCAACATAGGGCTGAACGTCTCCGCGCGTGCCCAGAGAGGCAATGAGGATCTTCTTTCGGGGAGTTGGCATCAGGGCCTCGGTTCGGAAAATCTGGCGGGGCTTCGGTAGGCTTCCCTCAGATGGCGGCCCGCAGCTGCAATTGCAACCGCAGCGTGGATCGCCTAAGCCAGTGCGAAGCGGCAAATGGTCCTCGGAGGAATCGATGCAAACCAGATTCGCAATTGGCACCCGCGGGCAGGGCCTTTACGAATTCACCTCGTCGGTGGCTGAATGGCTTGCAGAAACGGGTGCGGAAGACGGCTTGCTCACACTGTTCGTTCGCCACACTTCCTGTTCTTTGCTGATCCAGGAGAATGCGGATCCGGATGTGCAGCGCGACCTGAAAGCGTTTTTCGAACGCCTGGTTCCGCCCGCAGATCATCCTTCCATGAATTATCTGGTGCATACCCTGGAGGGACCGGACGATATGCCTGCCCACATCAAGGCGGCGATGATGCCGGTTTCGCTTTCCATTCCCGTCTCGGCAGGGCGCATGGCGCTTGGAACCTGGCAGGGAATTTATCTGTTCGAACATCGGACCCGAGCCCATCAGCGTCAGATCGCCGCTCATTTTCTGCCTGACAGCTAATCGGATGTTTTGTCTGCGCGATCGATGACCGTGATTGAGAAAAAAGGCGCTTTCGGAAAATTTGTGACGATTATCACATCCTGAAAAATTGAAGCCGGTAGAGTGGTTGCATGATCCGGAAATCCGTCTCCGAAAACCGGAAGCCGGTTGAGTTTCAGGGAGATAGTCAGATGCGCACCACCCTTTTCCTTGCGGCACTGTTCCTGGCTGGTCCCGCTCTTGCCGATAACGACCCGAACCGCCCGACCGACAGGATCGCGGCAGACCTCGGTATCGAGGAGGCGGTCTTCATCGAGTGTTTCAAACCCGTCAATCCGGAGCCGGGCAAATATCCCAGCGGTGCCCAGCAACGGGCGAACAAGGCGCTGTTGCTGCCGTGCCTGCAAAGGGCCAACGCTGCCATCACCAATGATCGCCTGGACGCGGTCATGGACAAATACCGGCCTGAGGGCGCATTCCGGAAAGAAGATTGTTCCCGCAAGTCCGCAAACCGGCCCGTTATGCAGCGTTGTGTCTTCCTGAAAGTCGAGTGACGCTCACTTACTTGCGAAGTGCCGGAAGGCCAACCCCGGTGCTTTCAAAACCACCATCGGAAGCAATTACCTGCCCGGTGACGTAACTCGCCTGCTCGGAGCATAGAAAGGCGATTACTTCGCCAATTTCCGTTTCCGAGCCATAGCGGTTGAGCGGGATCGCGTCGTGATAGGCATCGATGATGTCCTGGCTGTGCACTGCCATCGCCAGCTTGGTGCGCACGGGACCCGGGCAGACACAGTTGGCGCGAATGCCGTATTCGCCAAGTTCAGCTGCCTGTTGCTTGGTGAGCTGGATGACGGCGGCCTTGGAGGTTCCATAGGCAACCCGCAACGTTGACGCGCGCAGGCCGGAAATGGAGGCGATGTTGACGATGGCGCCACGGGTTTTCTTCAAGGCGGGAACGACAGCTTGAGAAACCAGAAACACGCCGTCGAGATTGGTCTCCATGACCCGCCGCCACATGGCAAAATCCGTCTCCTCGATCGGGCCGAATTCGGCGACGCCGGCATTGTTCACGACGGCATCCAGCTGACCGAATTTCTGCAAGATGGCAGGGATGGTTGCCTCGACCTGCTCTGCGATGGAAACGTCACAGATAAACGGAACGGCACCTGCCAGACCTTCGGACGCAATCGCGAGTTCGTCGACATCCCGGTCAAGCATGGCAACCTGCCAGCCGCGGCTGAGCATGAGCTTTGCCGTCGCAAGGCCGATGCCCCGGGCAGCACCGGTGATGAGGATGGTTTTCTGGGTCATGGGGGAGATCCGTTCAGGGCAGGAAAAGGGGAGGCGGGCCTGTTGAGAAGGTCAGCGCATTGAAATACAGACGCGAATGGAACCGGCATTGTCCGGCAGCGCGACATCCTTGTCGTTGATGCGGAAGGCATAGACACCGGCCGGATCGCGCGAGTTGACGGCGAGCGCGGCAAACTCCGCGAACGGCACAATGCGGCCCGCCTGATCTCGCACAAGCATCTCGCCGAAAGCGTAGGATTGGTCAAACTTGTAGCCGTAGAGCGGGCCTAGCCGGCGGGCGTCTTCGCCCGTGTAGCCACGCGGGCCGACGGCCTTGTACATGCCGGCAATCACGCTCCAGCCGCCGGAATACTGCACGCCGGTGATCTTGCCGCCGGGCAGGGACAGTTGCTGCCAGCCGCGTTTTGCCTGAACATCGATGCAATGATCGGCGGCAAATGCTGTGGACGAGAACAAGAGGGGCAGAAGCAGGCAGAGGCGAACAAGGGTCATGGTCTGATCCGAAATGAACTCGCCCCAGAAGATAACAGCCCCGCGTGCGGGTCAAGCTGTGTCGGGGAGCGCTGGTTCCGGATCACGCAAGCCTCACACAGGCTTGCCTTGCAACTATTTGCGGGAAGACCCACATCGTAGGGTGAACGATGAGGGTCGTTCCTCCCCAGACTGGCGCCGGGCTTTTACGAAAAGCTGCGGCGCCTTCTTTTTTCAACTCTTTGTCGGTATGCTGACCGTGTGGGCGACAAGGTCGCCAAAACCGGAAATGTGCTCCACTGCGCTCCTGGTGGGCCAGGACCTTTTCCTGGAGAGCTGCATGTGGTGGCCCGCGCCGTCGGACGGGGACGGCGCGGGCTTTAACACCGGCCTGAAAAGGAGGGGCTCAGGACACGGTGTTAGCCGTTGCCGCCAGGATGGCAGCAATCTGGTCTTTCAGATTTAGTCTCTTCTTTTTCAGGTCTTCCAGGACATCGTCGGATGCCGGCTCCACATCTGTCTCGATGCGGTGCACTTCGCGATTGACGGTGTGATATTCATCCGCCAGCCGGGCGAAATGGGCATCACTTGTTTTCAACGCATGCAAAGTGTCTGCGGCTTCCGGAAATTCTTCATGTAACTCGTGTGGCACGTGGCTCATTCTTGCCTCCTTGTGAGAACCACAAGGTGCCGCCAACCTGTTCAATTCACCTTGAGACAGATCAATCGTGCTCGAAATTGCATCGGAGTTTTTGTGCCGGCGCCGTTTTGCTTGCAAGCGCGAGGCTGGAAGCCTGGAAAAGCAGGCGGTCGGCGCTGGAAAGAGCGTCAGCCGCTGACGGGTTTGAGCTTTGCCAAGCGACCACTCGTCGGCATTTTTTCCTTCAAGGTCTGTTCCAGAAGGTAGAGGGAGAAGTCCCGGATGGGCATCGGTTTGGCAAAGAAATAGCCCTGGGCATAGTCCACATCTCGGTTCCTGAGGGACGCAAGCTGGTCCATTGTTTCGACACCCTCCGCACAGACTTTCATGCCGTGCGCCGAAGCAATGCCGAGGATTGCCTGAACAAAGGCGCCGCGGGCCGTGTCGGTGGTGCTGCCGAGATCATCGACGAACATCTTGTCGATCTTCACGAGATCGGGCTTGAGCGCCTTGATCTGGGCAAGGTTGGAATAGCCGGTGCCGAAGTCGTCAATTGCGATCAGGCAGCCGATGCTGCGCAGGTATTCCAGCGATTTTGCTATGCTGGTACCGGACCGGATCCCGGTTTCCAGGATCTCGCAGCAAAGGGAAAGACCGGCTTCCGTCGCCATCGCAAAAACCGGCGACTGAATTACGGACTGGATCTGTTCGTCTTCCAGATCCGCCTGGAAGAAATTGACGGACACCTTGAAACCCGGTCGTCCCGCAAGCAGCGGTTTCAGGTCGCGCAGTGCCTTGGCGATGATGATCTCGGTAAACTCCCAGGTCAGGTTCTCCTGCTGGATAATGTTCACGAATTCATCCGGGAAAAGCTTGCCCTGGGCATCTTCGAACCGGGCCAGAACCTCACAGCCTTCGCATTTCATCGTGTCGAGCGACAAGATGGGCTGGTAGTGCGGCTCGAAACCTTTGCCGCCGTTGGCGATCGCGTGACGGATCCGCCCGGCGGGACTGTGGCGGTCACGCACGATCCGTTTGACCCTCAGGAAAACGAGCGCGCCGGTGACGATGCCGAAGACTGCAAAAATTGCGAGCAGGCCGATATTTTGCTGAACGATCCGGCTGGCAGGGATCATGGTCAAGTAACACAGCCTGACATCGCCTTCGCCGCAGGCCTGTGCATAGACGTTCCCGAACATCGGGCCGTAGTTGTCGCGGTATTGCTTCAAAAGACCCGCGTTTCCATTGGCGTGGAACAGAACCGTGTAAGGGTCTTGAACACTCGACACGTAGAACATGTCGTCGGCGGCCGTTGCCAGGTTGCCGGTCTGGTAGAATGAAACGCCGTAGCGGCCCTTCTTGATCACTGTAACGCTGTCGACACCCTCGGCCTTGTCGAAGGGCACCCTGTACCAGGTCTCCCTGCCATCGCGGAACAGTTGCGCCTTTTCAGGCGGGCCGAAATCGTGGGCAGGTTCGAAACGTCCGAAGCTTGAAGAGCAGGTTGCTTTCGTGTCGCCGTTCGGAAAAAACCAGACATTGGTAATGTGATTGTCGTTGTAGACGAGCGTGTTAAGCGTTTTCAGATGCGCGTCGCTGCAATCGTCTTCGGGAAGTCTTTCCAGGGCTCCGTAGAGCTTGTTTCCACGGTCTATGTTGGACTGCCAGATGCCAAGAAGGTCTGCCGTCTGTTTCTGCAGTTCGCTCTGCCCGTCATAGGCGACACCGGCCCAGGCTATAAGCAACATGACGGCAACCGTCGCGAGGCCTGCAAGAGAGCCTTTTAATAGTGGGCGGGTATTGGGCGAGGTACCGTGACGAGCCATTTCATTGCCAATTATTATTCCGCCCAAGTTGCACGGCCGGGATTAAGAACAAGTCAATTGTTAGAATTAACGGCGCTTAACCCGGCAGATTAATCGGCTTTTTGTGTCTTTTTAGGGTGTTTTTTGCCTGAAATGGCCATGAGGCGTCCTCAAGTCAGGCCGAAATCAGCAATCCGGGCAGGCGCTCGATGACCCACCAGGCAGACAGGATCGCAATCCCCGACAGCGCGCCGAGCCGCAAGGGTTGCAGGGCGGGTTCAGCTGTCTTTCGTAGAAGCAGGACGATGGAGAGCGTTACGGCGAGAATGATCAGTTGGCCAAGTTCGATGCCGATGTTGAATGCCAGCAGCGCGGGTATGAGATCCGGTGCGCCCCGGCCGAGAATGTCCGCAAGAACGAAGGAAAAGCCGAGGCCGTGCAACAGGCCGATCGCGGCGAAGACGATCACCGAGCCCGACTTCCGGACCATTGCCGCGATGGCCGCATAAAGAACGGAAGCGGCGATGGCCGTTTCCACCAGCGGGATGAACCATGGCCAGGAAGGTGTTGCCCCGAGGAAGGTTGCAATCAGCGTGACTGAGTGCCCGATCGTGAAGGCGGTGACGAGGTAAATCAGTCTCCGCGTTGCCCCGACACCCAGAGCCAGCGCAATCACCAGAAAGACGTGATCGAGCCCCTCCAGAATATGCAGGGTGCCCTGGTGGATGAAATGCAGAAACGTGCTGAGCCGGCATCCGTCGAACCGCGCAGGTTCTTCCAGTTGCCCGGGAGCCGTGGTCGAAACCGGAGGGGTGATGCGGGCATCGACCAGGTGGTTGTCGATGGCTATGCCGGGCCCCGGGATCAGGGGAGCGTACCCGGACTGCACTTGAAGGACACCGGTCGGATCGCTGCTTTCCAGCCTGAGCGCGTAGTCGATGACTGCCGTACCAAAGAGCGGGTCTTCATTCGGGAAAGCTTCGCTCAACGCGGATTGGGCGGCAACAGCTGTGTCGATGTCCTGAGCAGGTCGAGTGGCGTGAACCGTAAATCCGATGATCTCCACCGGCAGGGCAAGGCCCGCCTGCGAAAAGACGAGGGCGTTGCGCAGCCGGTTTTCAAAGGCAGATCGATTGCTGTCGATCGCGTCGAGATCAACCCGGTAGCGCTCACCGTCCGGGTTTTGCTCCAGGCGAAGAAACGGCGAGACCAGTGGTACCTGTTCGACCTGCGAGCGACCGACGAGATCCGAGAAGACAAGTGGAGCGGGCACCCGCACATAAACAGTCAGCGTGTCAGCTTCACGCGAGACCAGAAGCGTGCGCACCTTGGTGCCTTCCGAAAAATGCGCGAAGGCAGGCGTGAAGTTTGTCAGCAGAAGCAAGAGACTGAAAAAGATCATCTGCCAGCGTATCATGATCTCTCCTTCCGGTTGTCGAACCGCCTTGGTCTGCGTCCCTGCCCATGCAGTTTAGCTGTGACGAAGCGGTACCGGCAAATTGTCATCAGCCTCTTTTCCGAATTCATCGGTGAGACGAAATTTGCAGGTGTTTACTTACCCTTGCGTCATATATGTTTGTCAGTCTCTCCTGACAGAATGCTGTCAGGAGAGGTTTGATAAGGTGATCCTCATCACAGCGCCTGAGGAGACTTTCCATGACTTTTGCACCCGATCACTTCAACGTCTGGATGGAGATTCCCGTCTCCGATCTGGACAAGGCGGTCAGTTTTTATAACGACGTTTTCAAAACGGAGCTTAGACGTGTCATCGACATGGGACCAAATGAGATCGCAATCTTTCCGACCAAGGAGCAGGGTGGGATTGCAGGTCACCTTTACCCGGGAAAACCCGCGCAGAACGGAACCGGACCAACCATTCATCTCGCCTGCCCGGACACCCTGGAAGAAACGATGGAACGGTTCGCTGCCAAGGGGGGAGAGATCATTTCCGATCCGGCTGCCATTCCGGCGGGGCGCTTTGCCTATGGCATCGACCCGGACGGAAATTCCATCGGCATGTTCGCACGCTGATTTGAGACTGACAGGATGTCGGCTTCGCAAGGAGCCGGCATCATGAGACGCGCCGACCGCCTTTTCCAGATCGTGCAATATCTGCGCGGCGGCCGGCTCGTGCGGGCACGTCAGCTGTCCGAATGGCTGGAAGTATCCGAACGCACCATCTATCGCGATGTTGCTGACTTGCAGGCATCCGGCGTGCCGATCGAAGGTGCGGCTGGTGTCGGCTACATCATGCGCGATGGCTATGAACTGCCACCACTCATGTTCACCCGGGACGAAATTGTTGCTCTACTCGCCGGTGCGCGTCTGATCCGTGCCTGGGGCGGGGCCGCCATGGCCCGGGCCGCCGAAGAGGCGATGATCAAGATTGACGCTGTCCTGCCGGAAAAGATGCGGGTGCGTCAGAACGAAGTCGAGATCCACGCGTTCGCGCCAGAGATGACACCGCAAATCCGGGCTCATATCGATTTTCTGGAAGCGGCTGCCGATGGCCGCAGGCGCTTGTTCGTGGCGTATTGCGACAGCAAGGGAGAGCCGACCGATCGTACGATCCGCCCTCTCGGACTGTGGTTCTGGGGCAAGGTCTGGACGCTGGTGGCCTGGTGCGAATTGCGCCAGGACTTCCGCATGTTCCGTCTGGACCGGATTTCCGAGATGCGGGAGACGGGAGACAGGTTTGATCCGGAACCCGGCAAGACGCTGAAGGATTTCTACCGGGGCATGGAGGCGGAAAACTACGGCAACACCGGGGGGTGACGGCCTGGCCGCAGGAGAAGGGTACCGTTCCCGCGTTTTATGGCGCCTGCACGATCATATCGAGCCATGTCGCAATCGCCTGCAGTGCGGTAGGATCGATGGTCGTTGCTATCCGGATATACTCGTTGATACGTCCGGTTCGCGTTGGTTGGAACAGGTGATTTAGACCAGGCAGCGTTCTGACATCCGAGAGCGGGTGGGTGAGAGCCCTTCGCATGACAGGTGAATTCTCACTGGCGGAGACCTGCAAGTCGTGCTCACCGAAAAGTGCCAGCACCGGAATGGTCAGGCCTGCCAGCTGCGCAACCGGATCGTGCCGCGCGTAGGCGGAAGCCCAGGGCGTCGCCCAGACAGCCAGGTTTTGCCTGATCTGGGAACCGCTCGCCCCCGAGTTCTGCAAGGCCTTCGTGATGTCCTTGCGTAATTCTGCCGGTGTTCCGGATTTCAAAAGAGCGGAGCTGATCTCATTCACCGCGCGGCTCTGTCCGGCAATGACTTCATCGGACAGGCCTTCCGCACGCCCGATATCCTGAACCTGAGTGCGCATGACATCAGGAACAAGCGGCAGGGCAGGTCCTGCAAGATAAACATGAAAGGCGGCCGGTTCGATCTGCTGCGCGATCGGCGCGAGATAACCGCCTTCCGAGTGGCCGATGTATCCGGTTTTTTCGGAAAGAACACGCGGATGAGACTTCACATAGGCAAGCGCGGCGGCTGCGTCGCTCGCGAGATCCTGCGGGGTTGCTGTCGCAAAGTCTCCCGTGCTCCGGCCCACGCCGCGGTCGTCGTAACGCAGCACGGCATAGCCGGATTTCGTCAGGTGATCCGAAAGCACGAGAAAAGGTTTGTGGCCCGCAATTTCTTCATTCTTGTCCTGTGGGCCGGAGCCGGTGATGAGTACCACCGCAGGGACGCGCCCCCTCCCTTTTGGCAAGGTCAGCTCGGCATCCAGAACGGCGGTGCCGGACGCAGTTCTGATCTGGATGGTTTCAATGGGGTAGTCGCGGACCTTCGGGTCCTGTGGCCGGTCGCTCAGTCCGAAGACCGCCAGATAGCCGGCAAACGTCGCCAGAAGCAGATCAATGTTCATCGTGGTGTTCCCCTTGGCTGGAACCAGCAGGCGACTGCATTTGAGTGTCGGACTGGTCCGCGGGAAGAGCCGTATTGCGCGTCGGTGTCCAGCCGGGAGGTTTCATGAGCACCTTCAGAGCCTGGGCGACGGAAGGGGCATTGAGCGCATCTGTGCCAAGACGAATGAAGTCTCGAAAGTTGATGGTGATCGGATTGGATGTGTTGAGCGGATCGGTGATCCCGTAGACAACCTTGGCACGCTCGGGTGTGTAGGTTCCAAAGAGCCGGTCCCAGACGATCAGGATGCCGCCATAGTTCTTGTCGAGATACTCCGGATTGCTGCCGTGGTGCACGCGATGATGCGACGGTGTGTTCAGAATGCTTTCAAGCCACCCGAGCCGTCTGACCTTTTCGGTATGGATCCACGATTGATAGGCCACCACGACGGCAAGTCCTGCGATCACCTGTACAGGGTCGAAGCCGACAATCACCATGGGAATGAAAAACATCCATTCGAACAGCGCTTCGGTCCAGGCCAGACGCAGAGCCGTCGTGAAGTTGAACTCAGGCGAAGAATGATGAACGCTGTGATAGGTCCAGAATAGCCGTACCCGATGCTCGCAGCGATGCATCCAGTAGTACGTCAGATCAGCGACCACGATCGCAAGTACCCACGTCAAGCCGTTCATGGGCAGGTCCCAAAGCGCGAACGGTTCTGCAAGGAAAACGGCAATCACGACGATCAGCCCGTATGCGGTTCGTTCCAACAGACCGTAGACAAGACCGATAATCAGATTTGCGCCGGTTTCCGATAGCGATTGACGGTAGCCGGTAAACCGGTCCCACACGGTTTCGGAAGCCAAAACAAGAAGAAAGACCAGCGCCAGAATTTCAATACCGTTGAAGACACCAGCCGCCTCCTGAAGGCGAAGTTCCAGATCAGAATACATGACACCTCACAAAGAACGAACGTTCGTTCTTTAATTGGGCGCGCGGCCCAGGATTGCAAGACGGCAACGAACCTGAAATGAACAGAGCAGAAGAAGAAGTCGGGCTACGGTCTTTCTTCGTAGCGTCGCACAGGAGATTCCCGATGGCCGAAACCAGGCCGCAATCCACCAGCCGTCTGGAAAAGTCCGCCAAGCGTCGGCAGATGATCGTCGAAACGGCTGCGGGTCTTTTCATCGAAAAGGGGTTTCACCAGACCGGCATGCGCGACATCGCGGGAAAGGCGGGGATCAGCCTCAGCAATCTCTATAATCACTTCAAGGGCAAGAACGAGATCATCGCAGCCATCTCGGAACTGGAAACTGTCGAACTTGATCCCTTGTTGAGGCGGCTTGAAGACACGTCAAAAAATCGGATGGAAAGACTGCTGGAATTTGGGGCGGAGTATTTCGATCTCTGTTCGTCGCCGGCACATGCCGCGTTGAGCGCGGAAATCGTTGCCGAGGCATTCAGAAATCCCGAGATCGGCGGCCTTTTCGAACAAACCCGGGCTCGGCTCGTTCAAGCTGTTGCCAACTGCCTGCCAACGTTTGAAGAAAACCCTGCCACGTCGGCCGAACTGGTTCTTGGTTTGATCGAACGCAGTGGCCAGAATGCCGTTTCCAGAGATGTTTCGACCAGAAAACAGCTCAGGCAATCCATGTTGGCTTTTGTCGAACGCGCAGTTGGCACAGAGCTGAAACACGGTTGATCAACTGCTGGCAGTGTGCTGTTGGCGCGTTTTCTGATGAACGGCAGGCTTTGGCTGTGGAGATCAGCACTGCCAGGTCAGGCTGGTTCATTGAACCTGGAAGGAATGTTCAAGGGGGTGACCACCTGAACATCGCTCGTTTCGCCGGAGGGAGACGTGCCGATGCCGTGGTATGCCAGGAGATGACGAAACGCCGTGTGCATGTCTGACTGCAGGTCGTGATGAAGCACCAGCGTCAGCTGCTCCTGCCGGAGAAGCTCGAGATTGTCCTTGTCCAGATCGTGCGCAACATAGACCCCTGGCATCTGGCCCACCTCGGACAAGGCCTGCAAAATGGCCCTGTTGCCGCCTCCCATGGAGTAAACACCGGAAATCGGCGGAGAGGAGGCCAGCTTCTCGGCGACCTCCCGCCGTGTTTCGGGATTGAGACCGCCGCCGCCACTGGCATCCACCAATCTGCATTCCGGGCGCAGACGATCCAGTTCCTGCCTGAAACCTTCGTAGCGTTCCTCCTCGCCCTGAAAGGTGTGCTGGCTGAGCGTCGTCAGAACCGTTCCGTTTGCCGGCAGGAGCTTGTGCATGAGATAGGCTGCGGTTTTGCCGGCGCTGCGATTATCCAGGCCAACATAGGCAAGCCGCCGGGAAGCGGGAAGGTCGGTAAAGACGGTGACGACAGGGATCCTGCGGTCTGCCAGTCCTGCGATCATATGCCGGACTTCCTCTGTATCGCGCACCTTGAGGCAGATGCCCTGGCTGCCTCGCTTTGCGATCCGCTGCAGAATCGCGCTGCATTCGGCTGCCGACATGGTTTCGGTGAAAGTGAACCTGGGGCGGATCGCGATCGGATGCAGATCTGTCAGCACGCTTTCACAGGCGAGACGCACTTCTCTGCTGAACCTGTTCGGCGCTTCCATAACCACATCGAAGAAGAGCCGCCGCCCCCTGGCAGCCAGCTGACCTTCCTGTTGTTCCAGTTCTGCAATCGCATCCTCAACCCTGCGACGGGTTTGCGGGCTGACATGTGCTCGCCCGTTCATCACGCGGTCAACCGTGGCAGTGCTGAGGCCTGCCTGAAGGGCGATTTCCTTGATCGGGAAGCGATGGGTCATTTGATGGATTCTTGATGGAAAATGCCGATCCGATCAAGACCGATCCTGCTAGCATTGCAGCCAACAAAACCTGGGAGGGGATCATGGACAAACGGGTCGATCATCTGGCGTATTTCAACGCCACCAGTTGCGATGTCGAGGACTTCAGGCAACTTGTGTCGCAAAAACTGGACGACGGCATCGTGCCGCACGCCTACAAGGTGGTTGCCGGTATTCCCGTCTACCGGGTTGCTGATCTAGAGACCGTACTCGCAGGTAGCGAAAGCCGTAGCCGGTTGATGGCAGAGTGGGCGCAGGTTATGCGGCTGCACTCGGGTGTGCTGGTGCTGGAGGAGGCATATAAGGATGTCACCCCGATAGACCGGGCAACGCAGGTCTACAACCGGATCATCGCCGAGGAGAAAGCTGCTTCAGGCGGCGGTGCGGATCACTTTGCAGCTGCAGGCGCAAACGACCGGATCTGGAACTCACTGCAGAAACTCTGTCTGGAAGCCCCCGATGTCTTCGCGGACTATTTTGCCAATCCTGCCATTGATGCCGTTTGTGAAGCCTGGCTCGGACCGAACTACCAGATGACGGCCCAGGTCAATCTTGTACGTCCGGGTGGCAAGGCGCAGCAGGCACATCGGGATTACCACCTTGGTTTCCAGTCAGCAGAAGACTGCGCACTTTATCCGGCCCATGTGCACGACCTGTCGCAGGTCATGACCCTGCAAGGGGCGGTGGCGCATACAGACATGCCGATTGAAAGCGGTCCCACGAAGCTCTTGCCGTTTTCACAGCTTTATCGTCCGGGCTACGCTGCCTACCGGCTGGAGGCATTCAAGGAGTTTTTTGAACAGAATTACGTGCAGATGCCATTGCGCAAGGGCGATGCGGTGTTCTTCAACCCGGCACTGTTCCACGCCGCCGGTGACAACTCCAGTGTCGATATCCAGCGCATGGCAAACCTGCTTCAGGTGTCCTCGGCCTTCGGACGCGCCATGGAAAGTGTGGACCGGGATGCCATGTGCCGGGCGCTCTATCCCGTGCTCCTGGCGAAAACCGGACAGGAAACAATGTCAGGTACCAGACTGGAGGCGGCTGTTTCCGCGTGTGCGGAAGGATATTCCTTCCCGACCAATCTGGACCGGGATCCGCCTGTAGGCGGGTTGGCGCCCGAGACACAGAAGCAGCTTTTCCTAAGGGCCCTGCAGGACAGAATGCCAGCAGCGGATTTTGAAGCGGCTCTTTTGGCCCGGGCGGAGCGCCGGCAAGCCTGAAGCTGATTTCAGCGCAGGGAAGCGTAGCCGCTGCCGAAGATTTCCCGCAGCAGTTTGCGCTTCATTGCCTCGGCGTAGTCGTCATAACTGGCTGCAACCTCGACAAAGGCACCCGGACCCCTGATGACATGGGTCCGGTAGTAGCGCACCGGAGCTTCATCGGCGCCTGAAATCACCAGCCCGTTGACCGTAACGTCCTGGAAATCGAAGGCCCTGTAGGCGCTTTCCGGACCGAAACCGTCGTTGTTGATGCCATCACCGGCAACATCTATGACCTTACGAACACAAGGTGCAGGTGCCTTGCGCATCAGGGTTGCCGCATGGCCGAGTGCATAACCGAGGGCGGTTGGAAATTCGGTGTAGCCTCGTGGTGAGCGTCGCAGGGTTTCGGCCGCATTCGCAGCGCTTTGCGCATCGGAAAGATGGCTCCACCCGAGCTGGAGCAATTGCTGGTACCGGCCGCTCCATTCGAAACTTGTAACCCAGATCCCGCCAACGGCCTCGATTGCCTGAACGACGTCCGGGTCTTTCAAGGCATCTGCCAGTCCGTTGAGCTGCAAGGTGTGTTCGCGCGCATCGACGCTGGCCGAACCGTCCATCGCCAGAACCAGCGACAGGGAACACGCGGCTGCAGGACCTGGCAGGAGCAGCAAGGAAAGAAAAGAGAAGAGACCAATGACCTGACGCAACGTCTTGCGCGCCGCGCTTTGTCCGCAGTGGCAGTCGGTATGTGAGATCCAACAGCAGTCCGTCATGAACCCATTCTAGAGGATAGGGGCGACAAGGGAATGCTTTTACGACGCGCTTTTGGCTCAGAAACGATCATATTCTAGGCATAGAGCCGAGCGCAGCGGGCCAACTGAAAGGGCGGGATCCGGCTGTTTCTGTTCCATACCGCAAATCGTTCCGGAAATGCCGCCAGTCATCAGGCAGGATGCGCAAAGGGGTGATATTGTTCGTCCGAGCCATGTTGCACTGCAAATTTTTTGGCTTAGGCTCTTGATCCTGCTGAAACATCTGGGCAGGGTTAGGGCATGTATGCATCCCATGGATTTCTGCGGTCGGACATTGGCGACGTCGATGTCGTTTATCACGACGGCATCTATCATCTGTTCCATCTGGTGCTGCCCAATCACGATTTCATCGCGCACGCCGTCAGCACGGACGGCATGACATGGCGCCGGGTCAAGAATGCACTTTTCGTCGGTGAACCGGGCGAATGGGATGATGACATGCTCTGGACGATGCATGTGACGCCCGATCCGGACCGGCAGGGCGAGTGGCGCATGTTCTACACCGGCCTTGCGCGGGCGGAATATGGCAGGGTGCAGCGGGTCGGGCTGGCACGGTCCAAGGATCTCTACACCTGGGAACGCTGCAATCACGGCAATTATCCCCTGCAGGTGCCGGGCCCGCTTTACGAGAGCACTGTAGACGAAGGCCGGAAGTGGGTCAGTTTCCGCGATCCTTTCTTCTATGTCGACGAAGACACAGGCGAACGCCTGCTGCTGGCCTCTGCCCGTGTCAAGGAAGGGCCGGTCATACGGCGCGGCTGCGTCGGGCTCGCTCGCGAGACCAAACCGGACAAATTCACATTCGAGCCACCTCTTTATCGGCCCGGTCTTTATGACGACGTCGAGGTGCCGAACCTGTTTCGTCTCGATGGCCGCTATTACCTGATGGGATCGATCCGCGAAGACACCAAGATCCACTACTGGTACGCGGAGACGATTGAGGGCCCATACCAGAACTTCTTCGACAACGTGATCCTGCCGACGGGCAATTATGCAGGCCGTATTTGCCGAACCAGCGACCGTTTGCTTCTGTTCAATTTCTTTTCCAAGACCGAATACGTCTACGGGCGCGAGGTCGTGAAGAAGCTGTTGCCGCCGCCGAAGGAACTGGTGACCGACAGTGCCGGCAGGCTCAAGCTGAAATCGAATTCGGACTTCAACGATCTGGTGACGCATCGCCAGGTCGTGACTGCGTCCTACCAGTGCAAGGCACTGTATTCCAACACACATGCGTCGGCGATCGATCGGCCCGACGGGCTGCATCTGAGCTGCAAGAGCGGGTACGAAGCTTTCATGCTGCCGGGCAAGCATGAGGATTTCCGCCTCAAGGCACAGCTGATGCTGGAGGGACTGGGCAAAACCGGTCTTGTGCTGAGGATGAACGACGAGGGTGACGGTTATTACCTGTCTCTGGATCTCGTCAACGGCATTGCCCAGATGCGGGCTTGGGGGGCAAACCCGACACCTGAATTCGAACATGCCTTCCGTTACGAGCCGCTTCAGGAAGCACATTTCAGGGGCAGCGATCATGGCCCCTGGCAGATCGAGGTTGTGGCGCACGGCCTTTACTTCGAGTTTTCCATCGACGGCTATGTGGTGCTGTCGCTGGTTGACGACAGTTTCATCGAAGGCGGTATCGGCTTCTACACCGAAAGCGCGGCCGTCTGCCTGAAGGACCTTGTGGTTGAAACATTGAGCCGTCCGGTAACGGAGCACACGGTCGAACCGGCATATTCCGTCACGCACAGGGCGCCCGATCAGGAAGGGGAGGGCCGGTGACCGGCGAGACGGGCAAGAGTGATACCTGGCTTCTGGTCAGCGACATCGATGACACCCTGACCGGTAACCGGACCGATCTGGAGCGACTTTGGCATCAGTTGAAGAACGCCAAGTCGCACCTGAAACTGGCTCTAAACTCCAGCCGACCGGCCGCCAGTGTCGACCAGACCCTTGCCGACTACTTCCCCGAAGGCTTCGAACCGGACGCGATTATCACCGGTTTGGGAACCGAAATCCGTCTGGACCGTTTCTTTCTGGAAAGCTGGCAAAGCCGGTTTATCGACTGGCCTGACGAGGAAGTTCGCAAAATCGTCCGGAAACTGGGGTATGATGCGCACGACGACAAGTTCCAGACGGACGGAAAGGCGAGCTTCGCCGTTCCGGGAAAAGACGGCGTGGACGCGATTCTTGCCGCACTCCGGGACGAGGGCATCCCGTTCAGGCACATCTATTCAGGGACCAGTGACCTGGACATTCTCGCCCCCGGCGCAGGCAAGGACGCTGCCATGCGCCATCTGGCAAGCCATCTTGGCATTCCGATGGAGCGAACGATCGCTGCCGGTGATTCCGGTAACGACCTTGCGCTGTTCGAAGCAGCGGGCAAGGCAATCGCGGTCGGCAATGCCCGCCAGGAACTTCTATCAACCCTGCCGCGGCACAAGACCTATCTGGCATCCGCCCACCATGCGGCCGGCGTGCTGGAAGGGCTGACGGTAATGGGCCTGCTGCCGCAATCGGCAGTCTGATCCGGCCTTTCGAGAGGCTGCTGCCTGCTGCAACGTCGGCGGGCCGATGAGCAAAAAGAGCAAAAGAACGCCTGGGTAGATGGAGATCAAGACACACGAACAAGGTAACGACACATGAACAAGCACAATATCGGTTCCCTTCTGATGATCTCGCTGCACGGTTACGTGGCCGGATCACCGGAACTGGGTAAACCGGATACGGGCGGCCAGGTGGTCTTCGTACTGGAGCTGGCAAAACGGTTCGCGCGGCTCGGCTACAGGGTCGATGTCATGACGCGCCAGTTCGAAGACCAGCCGGCCGAGGATATCATCAATGAAAACCTGCGCGTCGTGCGCGTTCCTTTCGGAGGATCCGATTTCATCCGGAAGGAGGACATGCACGACTGGTACGGTGACTTCGTCACCAATGCGCTGGCGATGATCCGTCATCGCAAGTTGCATTATGACGTGATCAACTCTCATTACTGGGATGCAGGTGTCGCCGGCCAGAAAATCGCCGAGGAGCTGCAGGTTCCGCACATCCACACGCCGCACTCCCTCGGTTGGTGGAAAGAACACGACATGGTGGGAGCGGGTGAAGAAGAGATGGCCGGGTACCGCTTCAAGGAGCGGATCCAGAAGGAATTCGTTCTTTACCGCAACTGCGACCACATCATCGCGACGACCGAGCAGCAAACGGACCTGATCGTCGAGCAATACCAGCTGCCGCGTGAGCATATCACCATGATCCCGCCGGGCATCGACGAAGGCCGGTTTACGCCCGCAACACCGGATGTGGTCGCGGAAGCGCGCCGGAAGCACGATTTCAAGGAAACGGATATCTACGTCGTTGGCAGGGCAGCGGAAAACAAAGGCTATGACCTGATCATCGAAGCCTTGCCGAGCCTCCTGAAACTGCAGCCCGACGCACGCCTTGTGCTTGCAGCCGGTGCCAATTCGGACAGCGACAAGGCGCTGCTCGCGCAATGGAAGGAAGTCGCTTCTTCCCTGGGCGTGTCCGATGCCATCAGCTGGCGTGGGTATGTCGCGGATGAAGATCTGGCCGATTTCTATCGTGGTCCGGGTATCTTCGCACTTCCCTCCCGCTATGAGCCTTTCGGCATGACCGCCGTGGAAGCGATGGCCTGCGGAACGCCGACTGTGGTGACGATTCACGGCGGCCTGTTCGACCAGATCGAATTTGGCCGACATGCGCTGGTGGCCGATCCCAAGCGACCAGAAGAGTTTGCGGCCATGCTGAACATGCCGATGCAATACTCCTGGATGCGCGAAACCCTCTCGGTGGAGGGCGCTCGCTTCGCACGCCGCGTGTTCGGCTGGACAGGGATCGCCCGGCGGACGCTGCAGGTGTTCGAGCAGTTCAAGGGCCGTTACGACGACCTGCAGACGGACGAAGTGGCGCTGGGCTGACTAGGCGGCGGAAGGACGCCGCCGCAAGAAGGGCAGCTGAAGAAATCCAAACAACCGGTTCAGCTTGCGTTCAGGTGAAATTGATTACACCTTGCGCATGACCTCGTGAGCAGACCGGAATCGGACACGTGAAACAGATATTTGCCCTTTTGATCCTGACATTCGCCGTCATTGCGCCGGCGCAAGCCGCTTGTTTGTCCCAGTCGCAGGCCCGTGAAGCCGTGGCCAGCGGCAAGGCCGCCCCGCTTGGGGCGGTTGCAGGGCAGGCAGGCGGTGAAATCGTCAAGGCCCAGCTTTGCCAGCAGGGTGGGGGATACGTCTATCTGTTGTCGGTCCTAAAGGGTGGCAAGGTGACAACTGTCACAGTCAACGCCAACAGGTAATTGCTAGAAGCGACATCTTCCTGCCGGCTTTCGGTTGGTTGATCTGGTTCCGACTCCATCAGTCATAAAGTTGAATTTCATGCGCATTCTTGTTGTCGAAGACGATACCGATCTGAACCGCCAGCTGGTGGCCGCCCTGGAAGAGGCTGGCTATGTGGTCGACAGTGCGACGGACGGCGAGGATGGGCATTTTCTTGGCGACACCGAGCCATATGACGCCGTGGTGCTTGACCTCGGCCTGCCGTCCCTCGACGGACTGTCCGTTCTGGAAAACTGGCGCCGCGACGGGCGCACCATGCCGGTCCTCATCCTGACTGCGCGCGACCGCTGGTCGGACAAGGTTGCGGGGATCGACGCCGGTGCCGATGATTATGTCGCAAAGCCTTTCCACATGGAGGAAGTGCTTGCCCGTGTGCGTGCGCTTGTGCGCCGGGCCGCCGGGCATGCCTCCAACGAACTCACTTGCGGTGCGGTGCGGCTGGATCTGAGATCCGGCCGGGTAACCGTAGACGGCAGCGCGGTCAAGCTGACTTCGCATGAATACCGGCTGTTGTCCTACCTGCTGCATCACCAGGGCAAGGTGATCTCCCGGACTGAATTGACCGAACATCTCTACGATCAGGATTTCGATCGTGATTCCAACACGGTTGAAGTCTTCGTCGGCCGTCTGCGCAAGAAAATCGGCTCGGACATGATCGAAACCATCCGAGGGCTCGGATACCGCCTGGGAGCGGCGAGTGACACCTGAGACCTCTGCCAACGGGGACGGCCGGCCCGTGAACCGGCCTCAGCGGTCGCTTGCCGCACGTCTGGTGTTCGTGGCGGCTGTATGGTCCACCATCGCGCTCGCCATCGCCGGGGTGTTCCTAGTGAGCCTTTATGAAAGAGCGAGCGAACGGGCTTTTGACGCCCAGCTCGAGGTTCATATCAAGGCACTGATTGCCGAAATGCTGGCAACCAATGCAGATGTCAGTGCTGACCAGGCGACCGCAACCCTGACTGCGCCGACCTACCGCGGCGATCCCCGGTTCTCCCTGCCACTGTCCGGCTGGTACTGGACGGTTCGACGCGCCGACAGCCCGTCGATCCTCTATGCATCGGAGTCGCTGGTGGGGGATCCGCTGAATACGCCGCCGATCGGGCAGGACGACGCCAACGCCGGGTTTATCGTCGGGCCGACCGGTGATGAAATTCGCGTGCTCCAGCAGAGAATTACCGTTGAAGACGCGGCCTATGTGATTGCCGTCGGCGCTGCAACGGCAGGGTTCTGGGCGGATATCTTCGAGTTTGCGCGGCTTGTGGCCATCACGCTTTGCATTGTCGGTCTCGGGCTGATTCTGGCGATCTTCCTGCAGGTGAAATTCGGCTTGCGGCCACTTGCGCGCTTGCGTGCGTCGCTTTCGGCCGTTCGACAGGGCGAGGCCGAACGCATTGACGAGGCCCTGCCGCGCGAGATCGCGCCGCTGGCGGTGGAACTCAACGCGCTCATCGTGTCGAACAAGGAAATCGTCGAGCGGGCACGCACCCACGTCGGCAACCTTGCACACGGTCTGAAGACCCCACTGTCGGTCATTTCAAACGAGGCAAGGGCGTCCGGTGGTCCCTTGGCGGACAAGGTGTCCGAACAGGCATCGATCATGTCGACCCAGATCCAGCATCATCTGGAGCGGGCCCGCATGGCGGCGCAGCGGCGGGTCATCGGTGTTTCATGCGAGACCGAGCCGGTTCTTGCCCGTCTGATCCGGGCCATGGGCAAGATCTATCAGGACAAAGGCGTTGATGTCGGTTTCGCGCAGTCCGGTCAGATCCGCTTTCGAGGCGAAAGCCAGGACCTGGAAGAAATGAGCGGCAACCTGATCGATAATGCCTGCAAATGGGCAGGTTCGAAGGTGCGGGTGCAGGTTGCGCCGTTGAACGATCCGGCCACGAACCGGGACATGTTCATGATCACGGTCGAGGATGATGGTCCCGGACTGACGCCTGAACAGCGCGCCGAAGCCATCAAGCGTGGTCGGCGTCTGGATGAAACCGTGCCCGGAACAGGTCTTGGCCTGTCGATCGTGGCAGATCTCGCTGCCCTTTACGGCGGTACCTTCGATCTTGAAAGTTCCTCGCTCGGAGGCCTGAAGGCACGTCTGGTGCTGCCGGCGCTCAGCAAGGAATAGGGGATTTACCAAACGTTCGCTTGGGCCGCCCTTGCGGGACTGTGATAGGATGTGATGCAAATAGCGGAAACAAAGACACGGTTGTGGCCAAGTTCGGCCACAAATTGAAAATAACACTGATTCATCGACCGGTTTGCGCCGGTTTCACGCCTTCTAGTGCATTCATTTTGCGCTAGCCTTTGGAAAATGGTCAGCAATCGGATTTCAGCTGCTTCTGGTTGAAATTCGAAGAACTTGGAGCTTTCAAGAATGCGTCTTCGCGGTGCCTCGTGTCTTGCTCTTGCCTTTGCTTTGGCAGGTTGCTCCATGACGTCCGGGTCGAGAGACAGCAACACTTGGGGGTCCTTTTTCGGTGACCCGAATGCGAATGTTTCCGGCTCGGAAGCGAATACGGCCATTTCGGTGCTGGTGAACAACGAGTTCGGGGACGCGCTTGAACCGTCTGACCGCAAGGCAGCCGAAGATGCCCAGAGCAGGGCCCTGCGCGCGCGTGGCCTTGGGGTTTCGGTTGCCTGGCAGAACGAGCGTACCGGCCGCAGCGGTCAGGTCCGTCCCGGACCGGTCTATTTCGTCAACGAGACCAGCTGCCGCGAGTTTACACACGAGATGGTTCTCCAGGGCCGCACCTTGCAGGCGCGCGGCACGGCGTGTGAAACCGACCAGGGTGCCTGGCAGGTGATCGGCTGAACCAGCCGGCGCGAAAAAGGTTCAAAGGGAGACAGTGTCCTGGTGATGCTGTCCGAAGCCCTTTAAGTTCCCGGTATTTATTCTCAACACTTGCTTAAGTCTTCTAACGTTAAACTCGCGGTAACTAGGATCGCGATGTTGACGCTGTGAATGACATATTCGGACCAGCTTGAAACCAAAATCAAAACCTACTTGCGTAGTCTGAGCCCCAAGGCGGTTGAGGCTCTGGTCCGGAATTTGGAACGCGCCAAGGTTCAAAAACACGCTGATCCGCATATCCAGCTCGTTCTTGCCGCAGCCGTGGCACTCATTCGCAAACCGCAGCCGGTTGCACCGAGCATGCCGGGTGGCGCTCAGCGACGCAATCAGATCCAGCGGATGTTCTTCACACCGCTGGATGATTTTCTGATCAACGAAATGCTGCCACAGCGGCAGGAGGGCCGAATCCAGCGAGGCATTCTCGACCGTGTCTGGAACTGGCTCGGTCGTGATGTCATGGCTGCCGACATTCGCCTTGTGCTGGAACAGGCCGGAAATTCTGCCGTTAGTGGTGAGCGTGTGGATGCCCTGGTGCAGGCGCTGCGCTCGCGTGCCGTGGACGCCATCGGCGACATGCTGCGCCGCGCGGAAACGTCCGATAAAGACAAGCGCCGAATGGCAATCGAACTTGGCGGCGAACGCGGTATCTCCGAAGTCAGGGACATCCAGAAGATCTTTGCGGCAGAACGTTGGCTGGTGCCGTTCCTGCAGAACATACCGGATCGCATCAACGAGCATCGGTTGAAGCAGGATACTGAGGTGCTGCGTCTCGTCGACAAATGCACCGCACGGTTTCCCGACCATGTTCCGGTGATCGCCGCCGCGCTGGTAGACCGCTCGGACATGCCTTCGGCCTTGTGTGCCTTCGCCGGACGTCTGGCAGGCGACCCTGACCCCAAGGCGATTGCTCGTTCGCAGTTCGCACCATTTGTTGATGTGGTCATGAGCGAGGCCGAACGCCTGCAGATCCTGGCGTTCGAACATCGCAACAACAATCCGGACCCGGTGGCCTTTTCTCAGGCGCTGTCGGAGTACCACTTGCTGGTCCGCGGAGTTGAACGTGACATGGATCTGTCGGTCACCGGCAGGTGGCACAAACGTCTGGCGGAAACCAAACGCAGCATCTCCAGTGTCGTTACCCGGGAATTGAACAGCGCCCACAGCAGTGTGCGGCGCGCCCTGCAGGTGCCGAAGTTCGACAAGGACGGCAAGCTGCAGATCGACCAGATCGCGATTGATGACGCCGTGCGTACGTTGCGCGTGGTCGCAATGGTTCGGAACGCCTCCGAGACCTTCGCCGTCAACGAGATCGGCAAAAGTACACGCCAGGCAGTCGAACAGACGCTTGAAATCCTGACCCGTTCTCTGATCACCGATCTTGGCAAATCCAAGGGACCTGCGCTGGAGGCGCAGATTGCCGCGGCCGACGTCGCCATCATGCTGTCGGAGATCTATTTCGGCACGGATTACGCCGCGCAGCTGCGCCGCAGTCGGCAATCCGCCTATGCAAAAGCGAGCAAGAACGCGGCCGATGCCAGTTCCGGCCCCAGTCCGGAACGCAAACTGGTCGCCAATGCGCTTGGCCGGCGCTGACGGTTCCCGCTAGGCCTTCGAAGTCGGCGGAGTGCAAAGCCGATTGCCGCAATGGTTTTGAAGGTCTGGCCTCATTCACCGATTTGTTTGCGCCGCGACCGCCGGTCACATCCCAGCCACCTTGCTTTTGTCCGCATTGAATTGTCTATAGTGCGGCCATGGTGTTCTGGATCCTGATTGCCCTGTTGACCGGGGTTGCGACATTGTCGGTACTTATTCCCCTATCGCGCACACGGCGCCATCAGGAGGATGCACCGGCGCGTGCGGACGAAGCGGTTTATCGCGAGCAGCTTGCGGCGATCGAGACGGAACTCGAACGTGGCCTGATAGACGCCGAAGCAGCCGAGGCAGCGCGAACGGAAATCGCGCGCCGTCTACTTGCAGCCCACGACAGGGGCGACAGCAAAATACAGGACGGCACCAAGGGGGGAAGCTTCAAGCTTGCGCAGGGGCTGGCCCTGCTGGCGGTGCCAGCCTCAGCTTTCGGACTTTATCTTGTCCTTGGCTCTCCCGATCTTCCCGACCAGCCGTTGCTCAGCCGTCTGAGCGCACCGGCGGAAGAACAATCCGTCGATCTGCTTGTTGCCCGTGTTGAACGGCATCTGGCGGAAAATCCGGAAGATGGACAAGGCTGGGCAGTCATTGCTCCGGTCTACCTGTCGCTCGGTCAGCCTCAGGCTTCTGCGAAAGCCTATTCCAATGCAATCCGCATTCTCGGGCCGAACCAGGCCTGGCTCACCGATATGGGCGAAGCCCTGACGATTGCAAACCAGGGTCTGGTTACAGCTGATGCCCGCGCCGCTTTCGAGCAGGCCGTGTCGCTGGAACCCGCAGCCGTAAAGCCACGATTCTTTCTCGCACTGGCGCTTGGCCAGGAAGGCCGCAAGGAAGACGCGATTGCCGCTTGGCAGGCTCTCCTTCAGGGTGCTGATGAGACCGCAGCCTGGGTTGGGGCCGCACGTCAGGAAATGGCCCGGCTGACAGGCGGCGCACCGGTCGGCAACAGTTTGCCGGGACCGTCCCAGGAAGAGGTTGCTGCCGCCAGCGAAATGGCCGCTGATGACCGTCAGGCCATGATCGCCGGCATGGTCGCCGGCCTTGCCGAGCGTCTGTCCACGGAAGGCGGATCGGTGGAGGAGTGGAACCGGCTGATCCGTGCCTATATGGTTCTGGGTAAGAAACAGGATGCGGAAAAGGCTCTTGAGGAGGCGCTGTCGGCATATGCGGACAAGCCGGAGGACTTGTCCATGATCAAGGACGCTGCCAGCCAGCTTGGTCTAACTGACGGTTGAGCGGCAGACCTGCCGCAGGCGGCGCAGTTGCGCCGGGGAATTGAAAATCGGACGCTTCGCTGATGACACGCAAACAAAGACGATTGACCCTTATCGGTTCGGCTGGCGCGGTTCTGGCCATTGCCCTGACGCTGATTCTGATCGCGCTGAGAAGCGAGATCGTGTTTTTCCAGAGCCCGACCGAAATCACCCAGAACGGCGTTGCGCCCGGGCAGCGGATCCGGCTCGGTGGCCTGGTCGAGGAAGGCTCGGTCGTGCGCTCCGACAATGCCGAAGTCAGCTTCCGTGTAACCGACACGGCCAATACGGTTGCCGTCACCTACAAGGGCATCCTGCCGGATCTGTTCCGGGAAGGGCAGGGCGTGGTGACCGAGGGGGTCGTCGGTTCGGACGGAGTTTTCGTTGCGGACAGTGTGCTGGCCAAGCACGATGAGAACTACATTCCCAAGGAAGTGGCCGAAGCGCTGAAGGCGCAGGGACACTGGCAAGGTGAAGAGGGCAACGCGAACTGATTGTTCGCAGTGCCGGTGAGGAAGAGGAACGGACATGATTGTCGAATTCGGACACTACGCACTTGTGCTGGCCTTCGCGCTGACACTTGTCCAATCCGTTCTGCCGATCTGGGGGGCGCTCCAGAAGGATGAACGCCTGATGGCGGTGGCGCCGCCGGTTTCGGTGATGCTCTTTCTCCTGGTCCTTCTGTCCTTTGTGGTGCTGACGGGCGCTTATCTCAATTCCGATTTCTCGGTGCTGAACGTTGTCGAGAACAGCCATTCGGCAAAACCCCTGCTCTACAAGTTCACCGGCGTATGGGGAAACCATGAAGGCTCGATGCTTCTGTGGGTGCTGATCCTGGTTTTCTTCGGTGCTCTAGTTGGCGTCTTCGGGGGCAACCTGCCGGCCGACCTGAGAGCGGTGACATTGTCCGTCCAGGGCTGGGTTACCGCGGGTTTTGTCCTGTTCCTGCTGGCAACGTCCAACCCTTTTACCCGGATTGCAAATCCTCCGCTGGAAGGGTCTGACCTGAACCCGATCCTGCAGGACATCGGCCTCGCCATTCACCCGCCTCTGCTTTACGTCGGGTATGTCGGCTTCTCCATCACCTTCTCCTTTGCGGTGGCTGCACTTATCCTCGGCCGTATCGATGCGGCCTGGGCACGATGGGTGCGGCCCTGGACATTGCTTGCCTGGTGCTTTCTCACGCTCGGCATCGCGATGGGCTCCTACTGGGCATACTACGAACTTGGCTGGGGTGGCTGGTGGTTCTGGGATCCGGTCGAAAATGCCAGCTTCATGCCCTGGCTTGCGGGCACGGCTCTGCTGCACTCGGCAATCGTCATGGAAAAGCGCGAGGCGCTGAAGGTCTGGACGGTACTGCTGGCGATCTTCACCTTTTCCCTGTCGCTTCTCGGCACCTTCCTGGTGCGTTCAGGCGTCCTGACTTCGGTTCATGCCTTTGCCACCGACCCGGCCCGCGGCGTCTTCATTCTCGGCCTTCTGTGCATCTTCATCGGCGGATCGCTCAGCCTTTACGCCTGGCGTGCACCGATGTTGAAGCAGGGAGGGCTGTTCGCCCCCATCAGCCGGGAAGGCGGTCTGGTGCTGAACAACCTGTTCCTGACCGCTGCCTGCGCAGCCGTCTTTGTCGGCACGCTCTATCCGCTGGTGCTTGATGCCGTCACTGGCGAGAAGATTTCAGTCGGTGCACCGTTCTTCAACCTGACGTTCGGTCCCCTGATGGTGCCGCTGCTCCTGGCAGTGCCTTTTGGTCCGATCCTGTCCTGGAAACGGGCTGATCTTGGCGCGGCCTGCCAGCGGCTTTATGCGGCTTTCGGTCTCGCCCTGTTGCTGACGCTGGTCACTTACTGGGCCTGGGGCATGGACAAGGTGTTGGCGCCGCTTGGTGTTGGGCTGGCGGTCTGGGTCATGGCGGGTGCAATTTCCGAAATCGTGACCCGTGTCAAATTCTTCGAAATAGGTTTCAAGCGCGGGTTTGCCCGTCTTGTTGGCCTGCCGGGATCTGCCTGGGGAACGGCCACTGCCCATTTCGGCATCGGCCTTACTGTCCTCGGCATTGTCACGGCTTCCGCATTTCAGGAAGAACGTGTCCTCACAATGCGTCCGGGCGATGTTGTCGAACTTGCCGGATACCAGATGACCTTCGAAGGCGCCGCACCGCGCCGCGGTCCGAACTACACTGAAGAAGTCGGTCACTTCTCCATCCGTCAGGGCGGAGCCCTGGTGGCCGAGCTTGACCCCTCCAAGCGCATTTACACGGCGCGCCAGATGCCAACAACGGAAGCCGGTATCTATACGACAGGGTTTTCGCAGGTCTATCTCTCGCTCGGTGAAGGGCGCGGCGATGGCGCTGTCGACGTGCGGGTCTATTTCAAGCCGCTGATCACCCTGATCTGGATTGGCTGTGTGATCATGTCCCTCGGTGCGGTGTTCTCCATTGCCGACAGGCGGCTGCGCGTGGGGGCTCCGAAACCGGCCCGCAAACGTCAGCAAAGTGTGGCAGCGGCGGAGTGACCGGATGATACAGCGTCTATTCCTTGCCCTGCTGCTCTGTGTGAGCCTGCTTGCCGCACCGGCTCTTGCCGTTGCGCCCGACGAAGTTCTGGACGATCCGGTACTGGAAGGCCGTGCCCGGGCACTGTCAGCAGGACTGCGCTGCATGGTCTGTCAGAACCAGTCCATCGATGACAGCGACGCGCCGCTGGCCAAGGATCTGCGCGTCCTGGTACGCGAGCGACTGGTCGCCGGCGACAGTGACGAGCAGGTGATCGATTACCTTGTGTCCCGCTATGGCGAATTCGTGCTGCTGAAGCCCCGCTTCGCCTGGCACACAATCGTTCTGTGGGCCGCGGGCCCCGTTGCCCTCATTGCGGGGCTGATTGCCATTGTTGCAGCCCTGCGCAAGCGTGCTCGCAATCGCGCTGCTGCCAACGATGTCTCCGCTCCCAAGCTGACCGCGGAAGAGGAGCGTAGGCTGCAGGCGCTGCTGGACAAGGCCGACTGACACTTCCGGCCGTTCGTGTTCGGCCTCACCAGCTGCATACCGTTCAAGATCTGCGGTCACTGTGTTCACACCAATGCGTGACTTGCATGACGGGCAGGTGTGCTTACCTGTGGCCGAGTGAACGCATGGAGGCAGAAGAATGGGACAGCATCCGCTGAAACTGGAATTTGACGGCGCGCACGACGCAAGTCTGGCGGCCCGTCTGGATCTGCCGTCTGGCAAGATCAGGGCTTTCGCCCTGTTCGCGCACTGCTTTACCTGCTCCAAGGATATCGCTGCCGCCCGCCACGTTGCCAGTGCGCTCTCACAAGAGGGGATTGCCGTGCTCCGGTTCGATTTCACCGGCCTCGGCGGCAGCGGCGGCGATTTCGCCTCAACCGGATTTTCCTCCAACGTCGAAGACCTGAAGCGGGCTGCAGATTATCTGCGCCGCAACTATCAGGCTCCACAGCTCCTGATCGGCCATTCGCTCGGCGGGGCCGCGGTTCTGTCCGTCGCTGCCGACATTCCCGAAGTGCGGGCCGTCGTGACGATCGGCGCCCCCTCCGACGCGGATCATGTGATCCGGAGCTTCAAGGGGGTGGAAGAGACGATCCGCGAGCAGGGCGAAGGAGAGGTTTCTCTCGAAGGGCGCAACTTTACCATTCGCAAGGAGTTCCTGGACGATCTGGAAGCCCAGTCGGTTCGTGACAAGGTCGCTGGTCTCGGCAAGGCGCTTCTCGTGATGCATGCCCCACTCGACGAGGTTGTCGGTATCGACAACGCTACCAGCATTTTCGTTGCCGCAAAGCATCCCAAGAGCTTCGTGTCGCTCGATACGGCCGACCATCTTCTTTCAAAGAGCCAGGACGCGGCCTATGCGGCACGTGTGATTGCCGGTTGGGTCGGGCGTTATCTCGATCCGGTAGCGGAACAGGCCGGCGACGAAGCAAAGGATGGTGTTGAAGTGGTGGAGACCGGCCAGGGCAAGTTTCAGGTCATGGTCACGAGCGGCGTACACCGGATGATTGCCGACGAACCCAAGGATGTCGGTGGGTTCGACAGCGGCCCGTCGCCCTATGGATATCTGTCCGCCGCACTCGGGGCCTGCACGGTTATGACGTTGCGCATGTATGCTGAACGCAAGGGGCTGGATATCGAACGGATCGGCACTCGTGTTCTGCACGGCAAGGTGCACGCGGCCGATTGTGAAGAGTGTTCGGAAAGCGTGAAGTCGCGGAACGGCAAGATCGACCGGTTCGAGCGCTTGATCACGCTGGAAGGCAACCTTGACGAAGCAACGCGAACCCGGCTTCTGGAGATCGCCGACAAATGTCCTGTTCATCGCACCCTGGAAGCGGGCGCTGCGGTGGTGACTCGGGAAGTGTCGCCCGACAAAGCAGAGGCGTGATCTGACTGGAAGCGGGGAGGCGGCCTCAGGCCGCTTGGCCTTCCAGGGTCTGCAGACGGATCTTCATGAAGGACAGCAGACGGCGCGCGTCACGGTCTGACAGCGACTGGTAGTCGTTCGCCCAGTTTTCCGCGGTCGACTGCGGCTGCTTGTTGTGCATCGCCCGGGCCTTGCACAGCGCATTGTAGTCCGCGTTTTCCACTCCCATGGCACGGCAAAGAACCGCCACACCGGTGGAATCGTAACGCACCATGACATTGGTGACGTATTTCTGCTCCAGCCCGGCCATTTCCGCCAGCAGGAAGCAGATGTCGAACAGGTTGTTGGACAGCGACAGCTGCGTGATCGCTTTGCTGAGCGAACGTTGCCCGGCCCGAATTTCCTTCAAGGTGACCTTCGCATTGATACGGGTCGCCTTGCGTTCCAGCTTCGAACTGGCAACAACCTTGCTTGCCTTGTGGAAGAGATCCTGGATCAGGGTTTCGTTTTCCTTGCGCAGCTGGCGGATCTTCGCCTGCTGAGCCTCAGGCATCTGGTTGATCAGTTTGTCGTAGTCCGACTCGGTAATGTCCGCGCGCTCCATCATGGCGTCGCGGATTTTCTCGTCCTTTTCCGCCAGCTTGATCAGCAGGCGAGAGCCCCATTCGGAAAACTCCGCGCCGGAGTTGGCCGCAACAGATTGCTTGACCGGGTTCTCGCCGCGTTCCAGCAGGACATCGGTGACATTGGCCTCAAGATGCTGGCGTTTCGAGATCGCCAGCAGGTGCCCCTGACCCATGGTCTTGGCCAGCCGCAGGATATCCTCGGTCTTCAGAGCGTTTGAGGACGTCAGCATCGGCCTGGCGATGTCGATCTCTTCTCGGGCAAGCTCATAGGCGACCTTGTTGGACGTGTCGTCTATCGGCGCCAGCTGTTCGGATATCGCTTTCTTCTGTTCAGGCTCCATGGTGGGAAGCATGCTTTCCAGCACCGTGTTGAACAGGGCGATTTCTTCTGTCTGGTAGCTGTTCGCGCCACGCACAAAAAGCTCGGTAACGTGTTCCACCAGTTGGTGGCGTTTTTCCGGGGTGCTTTCCTGAGCGAGATTGAGAAGGTCGTTGAGCATCTTTTAGCTGTCCGTTTTTCTTGCAACAGGACTACCGCAGAGACAGTTTACAACTGTCTAAAGCGCAGGATAAAAAAAGGATAAATCTATCGCGCCATCCGTATTAATTACAGGGTAAGGCTGACATTTTGCGCGCTTATGTGTGCCTCAAGCGTGTTTACTTTATTTGATAAAGTCTCTGGGAGACCCTGCACGGATTTGCATTAGGTAACTACTGGTTGAAGCAAGTGTCATTTTCCCGGTTCAACTTCCAAAGGCCCGGTGTCCAGAACGACCTTGTCCATTGGCACATCCCAGGGCATTGGAAAGATGGAGTTGAGACTGCAGAACGCGAACCCGATCCCGATGGTCAGCGGTTTGGCCGGCAGCGATGCCAGCGTGCGGTCGTAGTAGCCGCCACCATTGCCGAGGCGATAAAAGTGGGCGTCGACACCAACCAGGGGGGCGATCACGACCTCGGGCACCTGCGATGGGCCTTCTTCGGGAACGGGAATGTTCCAGAGGCCTCGCACCATCTTGCAGCCTGGCTGCCACGGGCGAAAGACCAGCGGTGTCTGCTTTTCGAGAACGACGGGTAGAAGAACTGTCCTGCCCGAGTTGCAAAGCTCCTGCATCAGGGGGCGAAGGTCCGGTTCTCCACGGATTGGCCAGTAGAGCGAGATCCTCTGATAGTCGACTGCTTCAAGGACGGGGCGAAGCTGATCGATCAGCGCAGCGGTCTTTACCGCCCGCTCCGTGCAGGTCAGTCCCTTCCGCTTTTCATAGAGACGGCTGCGCTCAGATTTGCGGAACCGGCTGACATCGCGAAAGGTTTCCTGATCTACGACAAATCCGCCCACCAGCATGTCGGCGTAGCAGACAGGGTCTCCCGGCAGCTCGTCATCTTGGCTCATTCAGGAAAATTCCCTTCGCGTCCCTGTGCTTTTACCGCGTCAGGCGGCCTTTCTGTCCGTTGCGGGCCAGACCAGGGCCTCAAGCAGGAGTGAACGGGTCAGAAAACCTTCGAACACTCCCTCCTGGCATACCGGAACATGATCCAGATTATCGCGAACCATCACATGCAGGGCATCACCAAGCGGCAGAGTGCCGTCGAAAGACGTCACCGGAGCATGCAGGAGGTCGCGAGCGAGGGGAGGGGCGAAGTTCGATCCGTCACCGAAGCCTTTGCTCAGGACGCGTAGCAGGTCGCGCTGGTTGATGAGACCGGCAAGATGGCCGTCAGCATTCACGACTGCGACTTTGGATGTTTCGGACTGCTGCAGTTTGCTGAGGATTTCCTGTAGAGACGCGTCTGGAGCAACATGAAGGTGTTCCAGGGCGATCGCATCTGCACAGGCTACCCCTTCGAAGGGAGGCTGTATCAACTCTGCCTCGACAGCGGCCACAAGCCGGGCAAGATCGACAGCACCGAGGTTGGTCGACTGGTGAAATTTCGACAGCAGATCCGACAGATTTTCCTCGGTCAGGCCAAGCCGTCGCATTGGTGGCGGCCCGCTTTGCGAAAGGCTTGTCCGGAACGGATATTTTCGACCGGAGAAACGATGAAACACCAGGCCGGACGCCACCAGTACACTGGTCATCACGGCTGTATTAAAGACGATCATCAGCGCGCCTGTTTCTGTCAGAAGCTCAGGCGACAAGCCAATCAGCAAGGCGACAGCTCCGCCAGGCGGATGCAGAGCCCGGCCGAGCATCATTGCGGCAAACGCAAGCGCGACAGCCAGAACCGGCGCGGTTTCCAACGGCAGCAAGGCAAGCGCCACCACACCACACACCGCCGACAAGGTGTTTCCCAGAATTGCGGACCAAGGCTGTGCAAGCGGGCTGTTTGGTACGGCAAACACCAGTACGGCAGACGCACCAAGAGGCGCCATCAGAAACAGCGGCAGGCCGCCATATGCATGCATCAACCACACCATCAGGGCGCATGCGCCGATACCGACAGCGCCGCCCGCCATGGCCAGAAACGCTTCGGTTGGTTGCGGCCAAGGCAACGCCGGGGCGAACGCGGTTCTGAAGGTCGGTTTGGGATCGATGTGCATGAAGTCGCCTGAAAAATATGCAATTGCACAAGTTCTAGGCGAAAAATCTGGAATTGACTTGGATTTTGAAACTCAATTTTCGCCCTGTCGCGAAACGGATTTTCGCACTTGGGTCGGGGCGATCAGGCAGCCTTCTCGTGTTTGGCTGCTTTCAGCCTGATTTTCATGAGCGCCAGAAGTCGGCGGGCATCGGTGTCATCGAGCATGTGGTAGTTCGTCAGCCACTTGCTGCCGGTGCTTTCGGGAAACTTCAGATGCTTGCATCGTTCCTTGCAAACGGCCTGGAATTCCATCGCGCCGATACCGGTGGCCCGGCAGACGGTGGCGATGCCGGTGGAATCGAACCGGACCATGAGATTGTGGACATATTTCATGTCGAGGCCGGAGAAGAACGAGAGCAAGGCGACTGCATCGAGAAGATTGTGTTCCTGGGCCAGCTGGTAGACCGCCTTGTTCAGGGTCGTCTTGCCGAGACGGATGCCCATCAGCCACGCCTTCGGGCTGATCTTGGATTGCTTTTTCAACAGTTCCGCGCCGGCAGCGACTTCACCGTCGTCACGAAACAGATCTTCCAGCAGCTCCTCGTTCGACTTGCGCAAGTGCCTGATGCGATCACCAAGCTGCTTGGGCATGTCCTTCACCAGGCTTTCGAACACCGGCATGGTGATCTCGGCGCCGAGGTTGGCGGCCAGCGTGTGTTTGACATCCCTGCTGCCGCGCTTGATCAGAATATTGCTGATATCGTTGCTGACGTGGTCGCGCTTGGCGAGAGCCAGAAGATAACCCTGGTCCTTGGTTTCCGCGATCTTGCGCAGATCTTCTTCGCGAAGCGACTTGGAGCGTTCCAGCACTGCCTGGGCCACAGGCAGGTCGTCGCCGGCCATTGCCGCGGCAAGCTTGGAGGACATTGACGGCACATCTGCAAGACGTTCGGACATCTTGCGCTTGGCGTCGTGAGCAAGGGAATCGTAGACGCCCTCGAGCATGTTGTTCAGAAGATGCGTCTCTTCGGAGCCGGGGTCGTCTGCGCGGGCAACAAGCAGGCCTGTCACGTGCTCGGCAAGCTCGTGTTTTTTCTCTGAAGAACTGTCCCTGGCAAGCTTAAGAAGCGAGTCGCTCATGTCCGTACCCTATCGGCATAAGTTTCGCCAAATTTCCTTTATAACCTGTGAAAACCACCAAGTGCTTTGTTGCAATAAGGTGATTTCGGCACTGTTGACCTGCAGGCACCGATGGGTCATTCCACGCGCATGAACGCAACCTTGATGCCGATCCTCTATTCTTTCCGCCGCTGCCCCTATGCCATCAGGGCAAGGCTCTCGATTGCCACAAGTGGCGAGCAGGTCGAATTGCGGGAAATCGTCCTGAGGGACAAGGCACCCGAATTTCTGGAAACTTCTCCCTCGGCAACGGTACCCTGCCTGAAAACCGGTGAAACGGTGATCGATGAAAGCCTCGACATCATGCTCTGGGCGCTTGACCGGTCCGACCCGGAAAACTGGCTGGAGCCGGAAAAAGGCGATCTCGATGCCATGCTGGAATTGATCGGCGTTTGCGACGGCCCGTTCAAAAGCCATCTGGATCGCTACAAGTACGATACGAGATATCCGGACACTGACAGGGAAACAGAGCAAGCCGGTGCTGCGGAGTTCCTATGGCATCTGGACAGCCGTCTCGCCGCTACGCCCTGGCTTTTCGGCGGCAAGGCCTCGCTGGCCGACTTTGCGATCCTGCCGTTCGTTCGTCAGTTCGCCAACTCGGACCGCAGCTGGTTCGACAGCCAGGAGTGGACGTCGCTGAAAGCCTGGCTGGAAGCCTTCGAAGTGTCGCCCCGGTTCCAATCCGTGATGCCGAAATGGAACCGATGGCAGCCGGGTGATACACCGGTCGTCTTCCCCTGACAGGCGAATCGAACCCCTCATAACGCGAAGCAGAAAACACTCTGCCTGGGTCGCTGGCCGGCTGTTTCCTGCTTCCTGCACTCGGTTTTCAGTTCTGTGCATGTTCGGGACGGAAAAAACCGTAGCCACTTGTGCCCCGGTCGTGGCGGTTTTCCTCACGTTTTCTGTCATTTCTTCCAACCTTACAAAACCGTAATGCCGCCGACAGGCGCCTGTAAGACTGGTTCACCTACTTTCACTTTCGAACCTGGAGCGCTTTCCCCGCAAGCAGTCCAGGAAATGGTTTTCAAACCTTATCTCGAAAGAGGAAGACAACATGCAAAACAGTCGCTCAGTTTCTCCCCTGCGCTCCCGTCGCGCCAAACTGCTGGCAGGCGTCGTCGCGCTCGGCGCAGCCGGACTTCTGACGGCACAGACCATTGTTCCGAGCCAGTTGGCTCTGGCTGATGCTGTCCGTGTCGATACCGCGGCTCCGCTGGACTTCTCCCACGTCGTCACTGCCGTCAGCCCGGCGGTTGTCAGCGTTCAGGTCAAGCAGGCCGCAGAACCGCGCATGATGAACTTCGGTGGTGGCAACGACAATTTCGAAGACTTCTTCAAGGGCCTGCCTGATGGCCATCCGTTCCAGCGCTTCTTCCGCGAGTTCGGCGGCAAGGGTGGCGGTGACCAGCAACAAAATCAGCGTCGTGCCCCGCGCCAGTATGGCATTTCCCAGGGCTCCGGCTTCTTCATCTCTGATGACGGTTACCTCGTCACCAACCATCACGTGATCGAAAACGGGACCGAGTTCACCGTGATCGACCGCGACGGCAAGGAATATGATGCCAAGCTCATCGGCGCCGACAAACGGACGGATCTGGCCCTTCTGAAAGTCGAAAGCGACGAAACGTTCACCTATGTAGATTTCGCAAAGGAAGCACCGCAGGTCGGCGAATGGACTGTCGCTATCGGTAACCCGTTCGGTCTCGGCGGCTCCGTCACGGCTGGTATCGTCTCGGCACGTGGCCGCGACATCGGCGCCGGCCCTTATGACGACTTCATCCAGATCGATGCCCCGGTCAACCGCGGCAACTCCGGTGGTCCGGCCTTCAACATGCATGGCGAAGTCATCGGTGTGAATGCGGCGATCTTCTCGCCGTCCGGTGGCAACGTCGGTATCGCCTTCGCAATTCCGGCTTCGACCGCGCAGGATGTCATCATGGAGCTGAAGGACGACGGCACCGTCGTTCGCGGCTGGTTGGGCGTTCAGATTCAGAACGTCACGGATGACATCGCGGAGAGCCTTGGCCTCGAAGAGGCCCGCGGCGCCATCGTCGCGGAAGCGCAGGAAAACAGCCCGGCACAGAAGGCTGGCCTGCGCTCGGGCGACACCATCCTTGCCGTTGACGGTACTGAAGTGAAGGGCCCGCGCGAGCTGTCCAAGATCATTGCGGCATACGAGCCCGACAGCCAGGTGGACATCACGGTCTGGCGCGACGGCCAGAAAGAGGACGTTACCGTGACACTGGGCCGCCTGCAGGATCAGGAACAGGTTGCAGCCGTTCAGCCGGAGGCCGGTGAAAGCAAGACCAGCCTGGATGATCTCGGCCTGGTCCTGACGACGAAAGCCGAAGCTGGCCTGGAAGGTGACGGCGTGGTTATTGCCGAAATCGACCCGGAAAGCCCGGCAGCCGAAAAGCGCCTCAACACCGGTGACGTGATCCTGGAAGTGGCCGGCATGAAGGTCAACAGCCCGTCCGATGTGCTGAAGGCGCTGGACAAGGCGGAAAAGGATGGCCGCAAGGCAGTTCTCTTCCGGGTTGAAAGCAACAACACGACACGGTTCGTGGCCCTGCCCATGAACCTCGCCTGATCAGGGGCCGGTTCTGCCCCGAACCGGACCTGTGAGGCAAGACCGGCCTGCCCTCTGCCCCCAAACCCCGACGGGCCGGTCATTGCCAAGGGTTTATCTGCTAAACCCTGACTGACTGGCGGCGGCGACTCTCACATCCATCGCCGCCGTCAGCCATTTTCTTTAGGGCCAACTCAAGCTAAAAGGATGAGATGTTGAGGATTCTTGTCATTGAAGACGACCCGGAAGCTGCAAGCTACCTCGTCAAGGGTTTGAGTGAACTGGGCCACACCGCCGACCAGGCTGCCGATGGGCGGACCGGGCTGGATATGGCCCTCGACAGGGACTACGACATCCTCATCGTTGACCGCATGCTGCCAAAGATGGACGGCCTTTCGGTCATTCAGGACCTGCGCCGGGAAGGCAATCACACACCGGTGCTGATCCTCTCGGCGCTCGGTCAGGTCGATGACCGCGTCAAGGGCCTGAAGGCCGGTGGCGACGACTACCTGCCCAAGCCTTATGCCTTTACCGAACTTCAAGCCCGCATAGAGGCACTGGCACGACGCCCCAAGTCAGCCAGCCAGATTGAGACCACCTATACCGTCGGCGACCTGACGCTGGACCGGATGGCGCATTCGTGCCGCCGCGGCGAAACGGAAATCCCGCTGCAGCCGCGTGAATTCCGCCTTCTGGAATATCTCATGCAGAACGCCGGTCAGGTGGTGACCCGTACGATGCTGCTCGAAAACGTCTGGGAATATCACTTCGATCCGCAGACCAACGTGATCGACGTTCATATCTCCCGTCTGCGCGGCAAGATCGACAAGGGCTTCGAAACACCACTTCTGCACACCATCCGGGGTGCCGGATATACGATCCGTGACGCGGCTCACTAGGTTTACCAGAACCACAGCCTTCAAGCTGTCGCTGCTCTACATTGCCGTCTTCACGGTGATGTCCGGTGTGCTGCTGTTCTATATTGCGGACAACACGGACAACCTGATGTCCGAGCAGGTGGTTCAATCCGTCGATTCAGAACTGAAAACCCTTGCCGACGTCTATGTGCGCGGCGGTGTTCGCGATCTTGTCGAAACCATCGACAGGCGCTCCCGCCACCCAGATGCCAGCCTTTATCTCCTGGTCGATTTCGCCGGCAATGCGCTTGTCGGGAATATTGCCCGCCTGCCGACCACCGTTCTCGAAGAGGCAGATGGTGGATTGCGCCGGGTTCGTTACACGCGCCTTGGCCAGGATGCAGAGGACGTAGAGCGGCAGGCCATGGTGCGCACGTTTGAGCTTCGCGGCGGCTTCCGTCTGCTGGTTGGGCGTGACCTGGGCGACCAGCTCAGGTTCTCCAACCTTCTGGCCAACGCCTTGCGCCTGTGGCTGGTCGTCGTGGTGGTCATGGCCGCGATCACCTGGCTGTTTGTCAGCCGCAGGGTGATGAAGCGCATCGACGAGATTTCCGCCACCAGCCGCACGATCATGCAGGGTGAGCTCTCCGGCCGTCTGCCCGTTGCGGGCAATGACGACGAATTCGATCGTCTGGCGATCAATCTCAACACGATGCTCGACCGGATCGAACTGCTGATGCAGTCGATGAAGGATGTGACAGACAACATCGCCCATGACCTGAAGACACCTCTGACGCGCCTGCAGACCCGGATCGAAAATGCCTTGCGTGAAGCCAAGGGGGAGGAGGGCTACCGCGGCGCCCTGGAAGCGACACTGGAGGAATCCGACCAGCTCCTGAGGATATTCAACGCGCTGCTGCGTATTGCGCGTGTTGAATCCATGGCACCGGCCTCCGTCATGGAGCCGACCGATCTCAACAAGCTGGTTGCCGAAGTTGCCGAACTTTACGAGCCGTTGGTTGAAGATGAGGGCGGCAAGCTTGAAACCGATTTGCCCGAAGGGCTGAAGGCAGACTGTAATCGCGACCTCATCAGCCAGGTACTGGTGAATCTCATTGAGAATGCACTGAAATACGGTCGTCCTGAAACGGGCGACCTGCTTATTCGCCTTGGCGGGCGGGAGGAGGACGGTCGCATCGTCCTCAGCGTCACCGACAATGGTCCCGGCATTCCGGAAAAGGATCAGGACCGGGTGAAGGAACGTTTCGTTCGGTTGGAGGAAAGCCGTTCCGAACCTGGAACAGGCCTTGGATTGAGTCTTGTCAAGGCGGTTGCCCGCTTGCATGGCGGAGACTTGCGCTTCATGAATGAGGACCCGGGGCTGAGCGCCCGGATCGATCTCAAGCCGGTGAAACCGGACAGCAGCAGGAGCGGGCATGAACAAGGCGGCACAGCCGGGCAAACGGGAGAAGGGAACTGACCAGGACGGTGGCGCGGGCGTTCTGGCCGACCGGATCGCGGTGGTCCCAACGGCACCGGATCCCGATCATGCAGCTCTGTTCCTGAAAGATCTTCTGGCTCATGCCGAAGCCGGCGAGGCCCTCAATGCTCTTCTGGACGAAAAACCGGACCTGGAAGGTTTCCTGATCGGGGTCATTGGAAACTCGCCCTATTTGCGCGATCTGATGCTCGCCGATCCACCGCGTCTCCTTCGCTTGCTGCAGGAAGCGCCGGAAAGCCGTCTTGAAAACCTGCTGTCTGCCGCCCGTGAAGCGCGGGCGGAGGACGAGGCCGGTATCATGCGGACCTTGCGCCACTTCAAACACGATCTCGCCTTGACGCTCGGTCTCGCCGATATCTCCGGTGCGATCGGTCTGAACCGCGTTACCGGTGCCCTGGCCGGATTTGCCGACGCCGCGCTGACAGCGGCAATCAGGTTCTGCCTCGGCGATCTGGTCCGTCTGAACAAGTTCGCACCTCATGACCTGGAGAAGCCGGAAGTCGATAGCGGCCTCATCGTCCTTGCCATGGGCAAGCACGGTGCAAATGAACTGAACTATTCGTCCGATATCGATCTGATCGTTCTTTACGACCCGGCCAAGGCGCCCATGGCGGGAACCGCGGAAGCTCCGGTGGAATTCGTTCGGCTGACGCGGCGCCTGGTCAAGATCATGCAAGACCGGACCGCGGACGGTTACGTCTTCCGTACGGATCTTCGCCTGCGCCCCGATCCCGGTGCGACCCCGCTTGCCATGTCGGTGCCCGCTGCGCTGGTCTATTACGAATCCCTGGGGCAGAACTGGGAACGGGCAGCGCTGATCAAGGCGCGGCCTTGCGCGGGCGACATTCCCGCCGGCGAATCCTTCCTGCATGAAATCGTGCCGTTCATCTGGCGCAAGTACCTGGACTTTGCAGCAATTGCTGACGTTCAGTCGATCAAGCGCCAGATCCATATGCACAAGGGCCACGGGGCCATTGCGGTTGCCGGACATAACGTCAAGCTCGGCCGTGGCGGCATCCGGGAGGTGGAGTTCTTCGTCCAGACCCAGCAGCTGATCGCGGGTGGCCGCAACCCGGCCCTTCGCGGGCGTCGCACACTCGACATGCTGGACGCTCTGGTGGATGCAGACTGGATCAAGGGCAAGACACGCGACGAAATGGCCGCCGCCTACCGGTTCCTGCGCAATGTCGAGCATCGTATCCAGATGCTGAACGACGAGCAGACCCAGCTTCTGCCGAAGGATGAAGACGGCATGAAGCGGGTTTCCGCGCTGATGGGTTACGACACGCTTGCAGCCTTTGAAACGGCACTGCTCGACCACTTGCGAACGGTTCAGCACCATTATGCCGAACTGTTCGAAGATGAACCGGCACTGTCGTCCGAGCTGGGCAATCTAGTCTTTACCGGCGATGACCACGATCCCGGGACCCTGGAGACGCTTGCCGGTCTTGGTTTCAAGCAGCCTGCGGAAGCTGCCGCGATCGTCAAGGCCTGGCATTTCGGCCGCTATCCGTGCACCCGTTCGACCAAGGCGCGCGAGCGGTTGACCGAAATGCATCCTGCGCTTCTCAGTGCGCTGGCGGCCACGGACAATGCGGACGCTGCCCTGCGGGCGTTCGACAACTTTCTGGCCAAGCTGCCGGCGGGCGTGCAGCTGTTCTCGCTGCTGAGGTCCAATCCACAGCTCCTGACGTTGCTGGCAACCACCATGGGCGCTGCGCCACGCATGGCCGAAACGGTCTCCAAGCGGGTTCATGTGTTGGATGCAGTCCTCGATCCGGCGTTTTTTGGCGCCATGCCGAGCGTCGAGGAGTTCCGCGCCGGGCTCGACAGAACCCTGTCTCAGGCCCGCTTTTATGAGGAAGCACTGGACAGGGCGCGGATATTTACCCAGGAGCAGCAGTTTCTGATCGGTCTGCGGATGATTTCAGATACCTTGTCCGCCGACCGGGTAGGGTTTGCACTGGCACGGCTGGCCGAAGTTGTCGTCGACCGAATCCTGAAGCAAGTGATCGTGCATGTCGGCGAAAGCAACGGCACAGTGCCGGGGGGCAATATCGCGGTCCTGGCCATGGGCAAGCTTGGGGGGCGCGAAATGACGGCAGCCTCCGATCTGGACCTGATCCTGCTTTATGAAGCGCCGGAAGACGTCAAGCAGTCTGATGGCAAGCGGCCTCTTGCGATCACCCAGTATTACACCCGTCTGACCCAGCGGCTGGTCACGGCCCTCAGCGCACCGACGGCCGAAGGCTCGCTTTACGAGGTTGATTTCCGGCTTCGTCCGTCCGGCAATGCAGGTCCGCTCGCGACCAATCTCGACGGCTTCATAGCCTACCAGCAGAAAGAGGCCTGGACCTGGGAGCATATGGCTCTGACGCGTGGACGGGTGATTGCCTCCACGACGCCTGAGTTCAAGCAGAAGATTGTCGACAGCATCTGCGGCACGTTGGTGCAGACGCGTGATCTGACGAAGCTGGCCGACGATGTCCGCACCATGCGTGCCCGGATCGAGAAGGAAAAAGGCACCAAGGATGTCTGGGATCTGAAACAGGTGGCCGGCGGTCTGGTCGATATCGAGTTTCTTGCCCAGTTTCTGCAGCTTGCACACGCTCAGGAAAATCCGGAAATCCTGGCACAAAGCACGGAACAGGCTTTGGAACTGGCCCGCGACGCAGGCTTTCTGACCCTGGGCGATGCCGGGCTGTTGTTGGAAGCTCTCAGGCTTTACCACCGTCTGACCCAGGTGTTGCGGCTGGCTCTTTCCGGCAAGTTCGTGCCGGCAGAAGCACCCCGCGGGGTGCTGGATCTCCTGGTTCAGGCCTCCGGCAGTCCGACCTTCACTCGGTTGGAAGCAGAGCTCGCAGACCTTCAGGTGAAGGTGCGCGAGACGTTTGTGCGGCTGATTGGCGAGGTTGAAACGGTCAACACTTGACCCCGATTGCCAAGCTGTTTCCATTGGGATAGGGAAGGGCCGCGCCGGCGGCCGATTTCAAATCATTCGCGCTCTCTTGAGCGAACCCTTTCCCATACTCTGAGAAACCTCATGACTTATTCATTCGACGAAACGGTCCGTCGTCCGGACCGGAGCGACCGTATTGCGCTGGCCGGCAACCGTGTGTTTGCCTGGTCTGAATGGGGTCCGGTCACAGGCACTCCGGTTCTGTTTCTGACAGGCGCCGGCATGGCCGGCACACTTGGCTTTGGCCAGGAACATCTCGAAAAGCTAAACCTTCGATTGATTGCACCGGACAGGCCGGGCCTCGGCGCTTCATCGCCCGATCCTGACAAGTCACTGGCAAGTGTCGCGCGTGACGTTGGCGAACTTGTTGCGAAGCTTGGCCTTGTCGGCATCCCAGTGGTCGCCTTTTCGCAAGGAGCGCCTTTCGCTTTCGCCGCTGCAGCGTCGGGAACTGCAAGCTCCCTGGCGATCGTCTCCGGTCAGGATGAACTCTACCGTCCGGAATTCGCTGATGGTTTGCCGGATCAGGTGAGGGACATGACCCGGCATGCACAGGAAGATCCCGCAGGGTTTTCTGCCATGCTTGAAGGCTTCGCCGAGCCGGATGGCTTCTACGACCTGGTACTGTCGATGAGCTCACCGGAAGACAGGTCGGTATATGGCGTCGAACCTTTCGCCGCAGCCTACAGGCACGCCCTTCGGGAAGGCTTCAGGCAGGGACCGAAAGGATACGTCCTTGATACGCTCGCAGCGCTCAGGCCCTGGTGTATCGACCTTGGCATGATCGACTGCCCGGTCTCGCTCTGGTACGGCGGCAAGGATGGCAGCCCGGTTCATTCACCGGACTTCGGTCTTTCGCTCGCAGGCAGATTGCCCAATGCAAGCCGCCGGTTTTTTCCGGAGGAAGGCGGCGCATTGCTGTGGAGCCGTTCGCTCGACATCCTGAGCGAACTGGCAACAACAAGCGGCAACGACTGATCTGCTGTGCTTTAGGGCTACGGACAACCTGGCTCGCCTGGAGGGTAAAGCCCTTCAGGCGGCTTCCTTGTCGGCAAGCGGCAAGGTGAAGCTGACAGTGGTGCCTTTCTTGACTTCCGACTTGATTACCAGCGCTCCGCCATGAAGTTCAACCAGCGAGCGGGCGATGGCTAGTCCGAGGCCGGAGCCCTGGTGGGTCTTGGTGAACTGGTTTTCCACCTGCACGAAGGGTTGGGCGAGACGTTCTATATCGCGCTCTGAAATTCCGATGCCTGTGTCGATCACTTCGAAATGCAGCTTGTCTCCGCGTGGCCGCGCCCTGAGCGTGACGGTGCCATTGTCCGGCGTGAACTTCACCGCATTGGCCAGCAGGTTAAGCAGGATCTGTTTGAGCGCCCGCTTGTCTGCGTGCACCGAGACGTTTTCAACGACATCGGTGGTGACGGTGATGTTCTTCTCGGTCGCAGCTCCCGTGACGATCCGGCTGGCATCTTCGGCCGATTCCGACGCATTGACCGTTTCGGTCTCGATACTCATGCGACCGGCTTCGATCTTGGACATGTCGAGGATGTCGTTGATCACGTTCAGCAGGTATGTGCCGGAAGAATAGATATCCTTGCAGTAGTCGGAATACCTGTCGGTGCCGACGGGGCCGAACATTTCCTGCGTCATGATGTCGGAGAAGCCGATGATGGCGTTGAGCGGCGTTCTCAGTTCATGAGAAATATTGGCCAGGAATTCGGACTTGGCCTTGTTGGCGGCTTCCGCCCGGGTTTTCTCTTCCTGGTACTTTTCTGCCATTTCCACCAGCTGCCGGGCCTGAACCTCAAGGGTCTGGCGGGACTTCTGGAGATCGGAAACGGTTGCCCTCAACCGCTTTTCGGAGTCGATCAGTTTTTCTTCGTGTTTCTTGAGCGGCGTAATGTCGGTCCCGACAGACACGAAGCCGCCGTCCTTGGTGCGCCGCTCGGAAATCTGCAGCCAGCGACCGTCTTCCAGTTGCGCTTCGTAGGAGCCATCAGGAGCGCCGCCACGCTGGCGAAGAGTGACCGGTTGCGGTGCTACTTCGGCATTGGAGGCAGCTGCCATCACGTCCTTGTAGGGCGTGCCCGGCTTGATCACGGCGTTCGGCAGGCTGTGCAGCGACTGATAGTTGGAATTGCAGATCACAAGCTCGTTTCGGGCATTCCACAGAACGAAAGCTTCCGAGATTGTCTCGATCGCATCACGCAGGCGAAGATCTGCCATACGGCTCTGTTCGGCAAGCTCGTGCTGCTCGGTAATGTCGATGCAGATACCGATGAGGTGCGGCTCGGCACGGCCGGGTTCCGACTGGATTTCACCGCGGGCGCGAAGCCAGATCCAGCTTCCGTCGGCGTGGCGCATGCGGAAGGTCTCATCGACCAGGGTTTCACCGCTTTCCAGCAGGTGCTCGGCAAGGCCCAGAAGGTCGATGTCATCGGGATGGGTGATGTCGGCGACATCGGCAAAGCTGAGAATATCGTCCTTGGGTTCGCGTCCGAGCAGCTCGTACAGCGAAGAGGACCAGAACATTCTGCCGCGCGACAGATCCCAGTCGAACAGTCCGCAACGACCGTGGGTGAGGGCAGTGTCGATGCGGGCACGGGTTGCCGCATACATGTCGTCGGCCGCTTCCGCGCGGGTTGCCTGGCTGAAGAAGCCGTAGATGACCGCAAGCAGCACCAGCGAAGTTCCGACGAAGAGCGTCACATTGGCCGAAAGGTCATCCCGCCACTGGCTGAAGATCTCGTTTTCCGGCTGCAGCACCGCCACCATTCCGAGGCGGCCGTCGAGGTGATGAACCGTTGCGAGAACCTGTTCTTGGCCCCGGCCTGTACCAAGGTTGGTGGCAACCGGCATCACGCCGGCACGGGCGCCAAACACCATGAGTGGCTGTGATGGGCCAAGGAGGTCGCTGATCGGCCGGCTTTCAAGCGATGGCTGGAGCGGTGCCGAGGCAACGATGGTGCCGGATTGGTCCGCAACGAGATAAATGCGGCCCTTGCTGGTCGCCCCTGTGGGCAGACTGTCGGCAAGGATGCGTTTCAACGTCGTCCGGTAGCCCGTTTCAGGCAGATCGTTTTCCGACGACATCAGGCCGCTGGCGACGACAGTTGCCATCAGGCTGAGCGTAACCTGGGCGTTTTCCTGGGTCCGGGTGTAATCGCTGACAAGGTCGCCGGTGCGGAACAGGGCGAGTATGACGATGAAGATGATGGCGAGGCCGGGAATGAGGCGTCGCATCAGGCTATCGGAGCGGGCCAGGCTTTCGGCCAGAGCGCCGAGGAGGGTGCGCAGAGGCAGGCGTTTTGTGCCTGCGTCTGTCTCCCACTCAGACTCCTTCTCGCCGCGCCGCGCAGATGCGTCGCCAGCTAATGCTCTCGCCATAGGAAGTGTGCCTCAAAAACCGCCGCGTCGGGGGTGCCCCGAATCACTTCCATTTGAATCAAATCGTCTGTTTTTGTCCAGACCCGTCAAAGAATAAAATGGTTAACGCAAATCCGGATTTTCCGTTCTTTCGTTAACCTTTTTCAGTATTGCAGACTACTGCAAGGTTCTGTCGACGATGTCACGGCTGTCTCTCGACAGATTTTCGCATGCTGAAATCCTCAAGAGGGCAGATTCAGCAAGGGCACTTCTTTGTGGGTCAAGTGCGCGCCACGAGCGGAAGCTCGTCAGAAGTCTCGATGCCACTTGTGGATTTCGCTTGTCGATCTCCAGAACTGATTCGGCGATCAGTTCGAATCCGGCACCATCCATCCGGGCAAATTGTGTCGGGTTGCCGGTGGCAAAGGATTGCAGCAGCGAGCGGACACGGTTCGGGTTGCCGGCATCGTAGGATGGGTCCGACATCAATGCCTTGACCCGGTCCAGCGTTTCGTTGCCGGGCGCGGTGGCCTGGGTCATGAACCACTTGTCCATGGCCAGAGAGCTGTCCGTGTGCCGCTCGCGGTAAGCTGCAAGCGCTTCCTCTTCACGTGGCATATGGTCGTGTACCAGAAGGGTGAGGGCCGCGAGGCGGTCAGTCATGTTGTCGGCAGAGGCAAACCGCGACCAGACAAGGTCAGTCGCATCGGCTGCGCCGGAGACTGCGTAATAATGCAGGCAACGGTTTGCGAGCGCTCGTTTTCCGGCTGCCTGCGCATCCGGCGAAAAGGTCCCACCTGCGGACTGGACGGTAATGAACGGGACGAGGGAAGATGCGATGCGGGCGGCAACTGCGCGCCGCAGCATCTGACGGGCCGTATGAATGGCGTCCGGGTTGACGTCCTTGCCGATTTCCTGTGCGACGTCCGCTTCGCTGGGCAACGTGAGTGCCTGCGCACGCAGGGCTTCATCCAGCTGGGTTTCACTCAGAACAGACGCGAACACACCGATGACGTCTTCGGACGGCGTGCCTTCCGAGCCGTCACGGACCAGACCGGCAAGCCTCACAAGGTCCTGCATCGCCAGCGTCTGCACCGCCTGCCATCGATTGAACGGGTCCCGATCCTGTGCTGCCTGAAACAGGAGTTCCTCGGAATGCAGGGGCTGGTTCAGACGAACGGGTGCGGAGAAACCGCGCAGGAGAGACAGAACGGGAGCGGCGGCGACATTGTGGAAGACGACGTCCTGGTGAGCCTTGTCGAGCACAAGCACATCGCCGGCGACGTTGGCACCCTCCACGGAGCCTGTTTCCATGTCCTCGCCATTGGGGCCGATCAACCCGAAACGAAGCGGGATGACTGCCGGTTTGCTGGACTTCTGGCCGGCAATGGGCGGGATTTCCTGGGACAATGAAACGGTGAAGGACTTGCGGTCGGGATCATATTCCGTTTCCACCGACACGACTGGCGTTCCTGCCTGCTCGTACCAGAGCGAAAACTGTTCAAGATCGGTGGACGATGCTTCCTCGAAGCAGGACAGGAATGCCTCGATTGTGGTTGCTTCGCCGTCATGGCGGTCGAAATAGAGGTCCAGTCCGGCCCGGAACTTCTGTTCGCCCAGAAGCGTCTGCAGCATGCGAACAACCTCGGCGCCTTTTTCATAGACAGTCGCCGTATAGAAGTTATTGATTTCATGATAGGTTCGCGGACGCACAGGGTGTGCGAGCGGGCCTGCATCCTCCGGAAACTGATGCGACTTCAGCAAGCGTACATCGGCAATGCGCTTGACCGCGCGCGAGCGCATGTCGGACGAAAACTCCTGGTCGCGGAACACCGTCAGGCCTTCCTTCAGGCACAGCTGGAACCAGTCCCGGCAGGTGATGCGGTTTCCGGTCCAGTTGTGGAAGTATTCGTGTGCGATCACGGCTTCAATATTGGCATAATCCTGGTCGGTTGCCGTTTCCGGGTCGGCCAGAACGTACTTGTCGTTGAAGATATTGAGGCCCTTGTTTTCCATCGCGCCCATGTTGAAGTCCGACACGGCGACGATGTTGAACACCTCCAGATCGTATTCTCGGCCAAACACTTCCTCGTCCCAGCGCATGGACCTCTTCAGCGAATCCATGGCCCAGTCACACAGGCTCTCCTTGCCATGCTCGACGTAGATGTTGAGTGCGACCTCCTTGCCGGACATGGTGGTGAACGTGTCCGGAACTTCGGCGAGATCGCCTGCAACCAGTGCGAACAGATAGGCCGGTTTCGGGTGCGGGTCGTGCCACACGGCATAATGCCTGCCGGTGCCGTCGATATCTCCTGTCTCCGTCAGATTGCCGTTGGCCAGGAGAACGGGGCAGTCTTTCTTCGAGGCCTCCAGACGTGTCGTGTAAACGGCAAGGACATCCGGTCGGTCCAGAAAATAGGTAATCCTGCGAAAGCCCTCGGCCTCGCATTGGGTGCAATAGGTTGCCGAAGAGCGGTAGAGCCCCATCAGCTTCGTGTTCGCGTCCGGATCGAGTTCGGTCACGAGTGTCAGCTCGAACGGATCGGCAGGCGGTGAGGCAAGTTCGAGACGATCGGCTGTCGCTGCATAGGCAGTCTCGGCAAGCGCTTCGCCGTTCAGCTTGATGCCCGCAAGTGACAATTCGTCACCATCCAGCACAAGCGGGGCGCCGGCCTCTGTTCCCGGTTGCCTGCTGACCTCAAGAGTCGCGGTAACGCGGGTTGCGCCGGGGGCGAGTTCAACGTTCAGGGCGACCTTGTCGATGCGATAAAGTGGCGGTTGATAGTCTTCCAGCCGTATGGCCGGCGCCGTTTCTGAACGCATCGAATTCTCCTGCTGATGTTAGGCGCAATTGCCTGCCTGTGCCTGGCCGAAAGGCCCTTTTTGGAGGCCGCAACCGCACCCTCATGAAAATGTGAGGATGACCTAAGGCGTTAGCATGATCGCAGATTACGGCAAAGTCCTGTTTGACCTTCCGCAAGGGCTGGTATTCCGTCAGCCTTTGATAACACCTAAATACGGACGGGAGGTTTTGACGGCAGCCGGGGCATTGTCTATGTCAGGAGCGTCGTAAGTTGCAGGGAATTTTTTAATGAGCCGTTTGGACAGTTTTATTCGTCGAATGACATCCCAGAAAACATTGCTTGAATTTCTGGTCGACAAGGTCAACGAAGTCGACGGACCTATCCTGGAACTCGGGTTGGGCAATGGCAGAACCTATGACCACTTGCGCGAGATTTATCCGAACAAGGAAATTTTCGTATTCGATTTCGCCATGGACTGCCACCCGAGCTGCGCTCCGGACGCGCATCACATGATCCTCGGCAACATTCGCGACACGCTTGTTTTCTGCGGGCCGCGGATCGGGGCGAAGGCGTCGTTCGCCCATATCGACATCGGTTCGGCTGATCCTACAAATGACCTTGCGACAGCTTCCTGGCTGGCTCCTTCAATAGATGCCCACATGGCCGTTGGCGGAATTATCCTGTGCGCGCTCGAACTCAACCTGCCGAATTACGAGACCCTGAAAAAGCCGGATGGCATTCACCGGGGTCGCTATCATATCTATCGCAAGACATCAGAAGCCTGACCGTCGGCACTATTCAGGAAGAGACACATGACCGCGCCGCTCAAAGGCATCAAGGTTGTCGAACTGGCCCGCATTCTGGCCGGGCCCTGGACGGGCCAGACCCTCGCGGACCTCGGGGCAGACGTCATCAAGGTGGAAAGCCCGCAAGGCGATGATACCCGGGGCTGGGGACCGCCATTCGTCAAGGACGAGGCGGGCGCGGACCGGGATGCCGCCTATTTTCATGCCTGTAACCGCGGCAAGCGTTCCATTGCGGTCGACTTTCGCACACAGGAAGGTCAGGACCTTGTCCGCCGCCTGGTGGCGGACGCCGACATTCTGGTCGAGAACTTCAAGGTCGGTGGGCTCGCCAAATACGGCCTCGACTACGACAGCCTTTCCAAGGTCAATCCGAAGCTGATCTATTGTTCGATCACCGGGTTCGGCCAGGACGGGCCCTATGCACATCGGGCCGGCTACGATTTCATGATCCAGGGCATGGGCGGCATCATGGATCTGACCGGGGACCCGGAAGGCGACCCGCAGAAGATCGGGGTGGCGTTCGCGGATATCTTTACCGGGCTTTACGGTGTCGTCGGCGTTCTTGCCGCCTTGCGCCGCCGCGACGAAACCGGCGAAGGCGAATGGGTCGACATGGCATTGCTCGATGCGCAGGTCGGAGTGCTGGCCAACCAGGCGCTCAATTACTTTGTTTCGGGCAAGGCGCCGAAACGTCTGGGCAATGCGCATCCCAACATCGTTCCCTACCAGGTCTTTCCGGCCAGCGACGGGCATCTGATCATCGCGGTCGGCAATGATGGCCAGTTCAGGCGCCTTTGTGCTGTTCTTGGCCTGCCGGAACTTGCCGACAATCCCCGCTACGCCACCAACGCAGCGCGGGTTGCCGCCCGCTCGGACCTTGTACCGATCCTGACGGCGGAAACGTCCACGAGAGCCCGCGACGACCTCCTGGCCGCGCTTGAGGGCGAGGGTGTTCCGGCTGGACCGATCAATTCCGTGGAAGATGTCTTCAACGACAAGCAGGTGTTGCACCGGGATATGAAGGTCGACCTGCCAGCGACCGGTGTCGAAGGAGGCTCCGTTGCCTCCGTCCGCACGCCCATCAGGTTTCGGAACGGGACACTCGTGCTGGACCGCGCCGCGCCGGCACTTGGCGAGCACACGGAAGAAATCCTGAAGGAACTGGGCATCACGTCTGACCCGAACTCCTGAGCGAAGAAAGCACTGCCATGAGCACCCCGGATTACCTCAAGGTCTCCGATAGCGAAGTTCTGTCCAATTCCTGGGGAACGCTGACCCGCCACCGGATCGAGTACAGGCGCCGGGACGGCGACTGGCAGGCGCAGGTGCGTGAAGTTTACGAAAAGGGACATGGAGCAACCTGCCTGCTCTACGATCCGGAACGCAATTGCGTGCTGCTGACGCGCCAGTTCCGGCTGCCTATCTGGGCTGCCGGCCGTGACCCGATGCTGATCGAAGCACCCGCCGGTCTTCTGGAAGGTGCGCATCCAGAGGATCGAATGCGCGCTGAACTTATCGAGGAAACAGGATTTGAGGTTTCGGATCTGGAACATCTCTTCGATGCCTTCACCAGTCCGGGATCCGTAACCGAATATGTGGCATTCTTCCGCGGGACATACCACCTGAAGGACAAGGTCGCTGAAGGTGGGGGGAAGAAAGCCGAGGGCGAAGATATCGAGGTGATGCACGTTCCGCTCGACGAGGCGCTCGAGATGATCCGCTCCGGTGAAATCATGGACGCAAAAACCATTATCTTGCTGCAGGAACTGGCCCTGCGTCGATTGACCGGCTAAAGGCAAAAGACATCGCGGTGGCAGTCCTTTGCGGTGGAAAGTCGAAAGCTTGCCTTAATTTGACGGAAACCGTCATGCAGGTAAGCTGCCTGTTCGCAAGAAGGGTCACCGCCCAATGAAAATATCGAAACGCACCGGCCGGCGCATAATGCTGCCCCTGACGACTATCGTCGGGCTGGGGTTCGGTGCGTTCGTTGCGATTGCGATCGGTCTTGTGCTGGGCCTGTCTGTCTCGGCAAACTTTCGCAACACGTTTTCCCTGCTGAATGACAAGACGATCCTGAGCACCCAGGCGCTCGAGACGCAGCTGCGGACGCATTTCGTGTCTGTCGAAAACGCGATCATCGGCCTGAAGCCCTATTTCGACGACGGCACGCTCGGCTTTGACGATACGGAAAGGACGCTGCAGGATCTCTCGATCGCGCTGAAATCCAATCACGATATCACCACACTGGTCGTGACTTCGACCGACAGAAGCAAGCTGGGGATCTATCGGGCACCGACCGGCAAACTGTGGCGGATTGAAACCGACGCGCCACCACCCGGCATGAACATGCAGGAAATGCCGCAGTTGAGCGCCGACAGTCCGCCGACCTGGGGCCCGCTCGTCAAACACGAGGTCGGTCTTTTCGCGAATGTTTCGGTGCCGTTGGTGCGGGACGGCAAGGTTGCCGGCATGCTGACGGCTGCGACGTCCATGGAAGAACTTGCCCACATCGTTTCTGCTCAGGACGAAGGCGGCGACAACACCGTCTTCATCATCGCGGACGGAGATCAGGTGATCCTGCATTCGGACGCTCCCTGGCTCCAGACCGGCGGCAGCATTCAGGACAAGTTGCCGGGCTCCTGGCAGACGATCGGCGACCCCGTTCTGGCTGCCATGGTAAATGAAGAAAAGCTGGACGAATTCAAGAAAGCTGCGGAACTTGGCATCGACGTCTCCACCGTTGATGCAAACAACGAAGAATATATCGTCATGAAGGCCCGACTGGATGGTTTCAGCGACCGGCCCTGGACTGTCGGGCAGTATTACCTCAGCGCGACGGTCTCCCGGGAGCTGCGGCGTCTTGCGGGCTCCATGTTCGTCGGCTTCGGTGCGCTCGTGGTGTCGGTGCTGATCGCATTCTGGATGGGGCGGCGCGTCGCCCGCCCGTTGCGGTACCTTGCAGTTCAGTCCAAGCGTATCGGCAGCCTGTCGCTCAACGAGGTTGAGCCCTTGCCGCGCAGCCGCGTCGCGGAGATCGATCAGGTGGCGCTGGCCTTCAATTCCATGGTTGAAGGCCTCAAGGCCATGAACACCTATGTGCCGCGCTCGCTCTTCATCAAGCTGATGCGATTGGGAGGCGGGAATGCTGCACAGGCGCGTGGTGCCGAACTCACGATCCTCTTTACCGACATTGTCGGGTTCACGGCCTTGTCTGAGCACCTGAGTGCGGAAGAGACCGCCAGCCTGCTGAATGACCATTTCGCCATCCTGGTCGAGGCGGTCGAAGGCGAGGGCGGCACGGTCGACAAGTTCCTGGGGGATGGCATGCTGGCCTTCTGGGGCGCGCCCGATGCCCGTCCGGACCATGCGGAGGCTGCTGTCAGAACCGCACGCCGGATTGCAGCCGCTCTGCATCAGTCGAATCTGAACGCGGTTACCCAGGGGCGTCCGCAGATGGCGCTTCGGATCGGTATTCACACCGGCCCGGCGGTTGTCGGCAATGTCGGCGCGCTTGATCGCTGGAACTATACCGTTGTCGGCGACACCGTGAATGCGGCCGAACGCCTGCAGACGCTTGGCAAGGAAGTTCCCGAAAACCCGGAAGTCGTCATCCTGGCGAGTGCGGACACCGTTGCGCATCTGCCTGGTGAGCGGCACCAGCGGCCGGTCGGCGCGCATCACCTGCGCGGCCGAAGCGGGCAGATGGAAGTCTATTGGCTCGATCCCTTTCCGCAGTCAAAGCCGGTACACAGGCCCGTGGAGCGGCCGGTGTCTGCCGCGGAGTGATTCCTTCCGGACCGTTGGATCGCCGGCCAGGCTTCCAGCTAGTCTGTTTCGTGTTCAGATGAACGCAGAAAAAATGATTTCAGGTTCGTTCGACAATTGCAGTTTAACGTTCGGTTGCACCCGTTAATCGAGTGGCGGAACGGGTCTGCTCTTGCAAACTGTGACGAACATCACAGTTTGTTTTCATGAATCCTGCATTGCTATCCACTGGCGAATTTGGTTGTCTTTCAAATGCAATGAGGGCTTAGTAAGCCTCTGTCAGACAATCCTTGCCTGGGAGGAAATGCGCGGTGAATGTTCTCTCGATTGAGGGACTGACGGTTGATTTTAATACGGCGGAAGGTCAGGTCCGGGCGGTCGACAATGTGTCATTTGTCGTACCCGAGAACCGGACTGTCGCGCTGGTGGGCGAATCCGGGTCGGGCAAGACGGTCATATCGCAGACGATCATGGGTCTTCTGCCCCAGGCTGCATCCATTACATCCGGGAAAGTGATCCTGGCGGATCCGACCGGCGCGGAGCCGCCTGTCGATATTGCAGCGCTTGAGCGCAAGGGACCGCAGATGCGGCACCTGCGCGGCAACCGGGTTGCGATCATTTTCCAGGAACCGATGACGTCGCTGTCGCCGCTGCATACCATCGGCGACCAGATCGGCGAAGCCGCACTTCTTCACCGCAACGTTTCCAGCGCCGAGGCACGCGAACTGACCAAGACCATGCTGAGCCTGGTCCAGTTCCCCGATCCCGAGCGCGCTCTCGACACCTATCCGTTCGAACTCTCAGGCGGCCTGCGCCAGCGCGCGATGATCGCGATGGCCATGATCTGCCGCCCCGCGCTGCTGATCGCGGACGAGCCTACCACCGCGCTCGACGTCACAATTCAGGCGGAAATCCTGAAACTCATTCGCGAAGTTCAGGCCGAACTGCGCATGTCCGTCCTGATGATCACCCACGACTTTGGCGTGGTCGCCAATATGGCCGATGAAATCGCGGTGATCTATCATGGCCGCATCATGGAAAAGGGCACTGCGCAGCAGCTCTTCTCCAATCCCAAGCACGACTATCTGAAGGCTCTGCTCAACGCGGTCCCGAGCTTCCACATGGACCGGGACGAGCGGCTGGTGCCGATCCGGCCCATCAAGGTCCGCTCGGAGGAACTGACGGCCAATCGCCCGCATTGCGACGTCAAGCCGGGCGAGCCACTGGTCGAAATGCGCGATGTCACCAAACGGTTCACCCTGCGCAAGGGGTCTTTCCTCGGTGGCAAGGTCAAGACCATGACCGCGCTCGACAGCATCAACCTGACGATCCGCCGCGGCGAGTGTCTCGGCCTCGTTGGGGAATCGGGTTCCGGCAAGACCACCGCGGCAAAGGCCATCCTTAGGGCAATCGGTATCGAGGGCGGCAATGTCCTCTACAATCGCGGCAAGGGGCTGGAAGACATCTCCAAGCTCAAGGGCGCGGAACTGATGGACTATCGCCGCCGCGTGCAGCTTATTTTCCAGGACCCGTTCTCCTCGCTCAACCCGCGCATGACCATCAACGACACACTGATGGAACCCCTTGAGGTGCACGGCATCGGCACCCCTCAGGAGCGGGCCGAGCGCGCACGCAATCTGATGAACCTGGTGGGGCTCGACCCGCGTTTCCTGCGCCGCTATCCGCATTCGTTCTCCGGCGGTCAGCGCCAGCGCATCGGGATCGCTCGAGCTCTCGCGCTCAACCCGGAATTCCTGTTGTGCGACGAACCGACCTCGGCGCTCGACGTCTCGGTACAGGCGCAGATCCTGAACCTTCTGCAGGATCTCAAGCGCGACCTGAACCTGACCTATCTCTTTGTCAGCCATAACCTGGCCGTGGTCGACTATGTTGCCGACCGGATCGCGGTCATGTGCCGTGGACGACTGGTTGAGATGGGGGAAACACGAACTGTCGTCGGCAATCCGCTGCACCCGTACACGAAAGCACTGCTTTCGGCCGTGCCCGAGCCGGACCTGTCGGCACCACTGGATTTTGCCGCCCTAGATGCCAACAGAGCATCGGAGCCGCAATCTTGGCCGGAACCTTTCCGATTGACCGACGGCCAGGCGCCGTCGCTGGTGGAAATGGAACCGGATCACTTTGTCTGCGCACCTGGCCTGAAGAATGCCGAGGCGCTTGAGGGGACTGCAGCATGAAGTTTTTGAATTCCGTAAGGGCCGGTCTTTTCCTGACCGTCGCTCTGATGGCGGGGCCACTGGCCGCGTTGGAGCTGAAGGAAACACCGGGCCTTGATCCGTCTCTGCCACCTGTGGCGGAACGGGTTCCCTCCGACCCTCTGATCGTTGATCTTGAAGCCAAGGGTCGAACCGTCGGCAAGCCGGGAGGCAAGATCGACACCCTGATCGGCCGGGCAAAGGATGTCCGACTGATCAACGTTTGGGGCTATGCCCGCCTCGTTGGCTACAACGAGCAACTGGAACTGGTTCCCGATATCCTGGCGAACGTCGATGTTGAAGATGGCCGCATTTTCACGCTTCACACGCGTGCCGGCCACAAGTGGTCTGATGGCCATCCCTTCGGTGCCGAGGACTTCCGCTACTTTTTCGAAGACATTGTCAGCAACGAAAGCCTGACTCCGTCAGGTCTGCCGCCGTACCTGCTGGCCAACGGCAAAGGCCCCAAGTTCGAGGTCCTGGACGAAACCACCGTCCGCTTTACCTGGGATACGCCGAACCCGCTGTTCCTGCCGGAACTGGCAAAGTCCCGTCCGCCGTTCATCTATCGGCCAGCCCACTATCTGAAGCAGTTCCACGAGAAATACGGCGATCCTGATGTGATCGCCAAGGAAGCTGCAAAGGTGAAGGCGCGGGACTGGGCACCGCTCCATAACAAAAAAGACGACATGTACAACGCGCAGAACGTCGACATGCCGTCGTTGCAGCCTTGGGTGCGCAACCGCGATGACAGCGACCTGCGCTTCGTTCTGGAACGTAATCCATACTATCACCGGGTCGACAGCACCGGTCAGCAGCTTCCTTATGTCGACGAAATCATCATGACGGTTGCCGACGGCAAGCTGATCCCTGCCAAGGCCCAGGCTGGCGAAAGCAACTTGCAGGCACGTAACCTCAACTTCGCCGACATTACCGTTCTGAAGAAGGGCGAAAAGGACAATGACTATGTCACCGCGCTCTGGTCCAACACCAAGGGTGCGGAGATCTCGATCCTGCCGAACCTGACGGTCAAGGATCCGGTCTGGCGTGAACTGATGCGCAACACGAAGTTCCGTCATGCCCTGTCGCTCGGGATTGATCGCAACCTGCTCAACCGGGTCCTGTTCTTCGGGCTGGGAACACCGGGCAACGACACGGTTCTGGCGTCCAGCCCGCTTTACAAGGCCGAGTTCACCACCAAGTGGGCGGAATACGATCCGGAACAGGCGAACGCGCTTCTGGACGAAATCGGCCTCACCAAGCGCAACGGAAACGGCATTCGTCTGATGTCCGATGGCCGTCCGCTGGAAATCATCGTGGAGACAGCTGGCGAGGAACAGGTCCAGGATGATGCCCTGGAGCTGGTCAAGGAAATGTGGAAAGAGATCGGCGTCGCTCTGTTTGCCAAGCCGAGCCAGCGTGACAACATGCGCGAGCGCGCCATCACCGGTGACCTGCTGATGTCTGTCTGGTCCGGCTTCGAGAACGGCATTCCGACGTCCGAAATGCCGCCGGAAGATTTTGCCCCTGTGCGTGGCGACGCGTTTTCGTGGCACAAGTGGGGTGACTATTTCGAAACCCAGGGTGAGGGCGGCGAAAAACCCGACTGGGCCCCGGCTGAGCGTCTGATGGAACTCTATACCGCATGGTTGAGCTCCAGAACGCCGGAAGAGCGCACCGAGATCTGGGAAGAAATGCTCCAGATCCATGCCGACGAAACCATTCATATCGGTCTGGTTTCCGGCGTTCGTCAGCCGGTTGTGATCAAGAACGTCGAAAACGTTCCGCTTGAAGGTATCTACGGCTGGGATCCCGGCGCCCATTTCGGAATTCACCGCATGGATGAATTCTACATGGCCAAGTAAGCCGCAGTTCCGCTTGTTTTCCGGTCCGGCTGGTTCTGACACCAACCGGCCGGGGAAACTGCCAGAGATATCGTTCGGTTCGGAAGATTATCCGAACCGAACGCTTTAAAGGCGACTGGCTGACTTGATCCGGCCCGTTCCGCCAGACGTTTTTCCGGGGACTGACTCTTGGTTGAAAAACGTCATACTATCGAAACCGAATTTGACTTTAAGTGCAGAAATCAGAGCCTGATTTGCGCAAAGTGCCGGGGCTGAGGGGAGTTTAGGTGCTCTATTACATTGTCCGACGTATTTTGATGATGGGTCCCACCTTGCTGGTGATCAGTCTGCTGACTTTCTTCATCATCGAGTTGCCGTCCGGTGATTACATTTCCAACCAGATTGCTGCCCTGAAGTCCTCCGGTGAAAGTTCCTCGGTTGCCAAGCTCGAGTTCCTGCGAAAGGAATTCTCTCTCGATCGTCCCTTCATGGAGCGCTATCTCATCTGGGTCGGCCTCTGGCCGGGGCCTCACGGTTTCGACGGGTTGATCCAAGGCAACTGGGGCTGGTCGTTCGAATTCGACAAGCCGGTGGAGCAGGTCATAGGACCGACACTTCCCTTGACCGTGGTCCTGAACTTCGCGACGATCCTGTTCGTCTACGTGGTGTCGTTCCCCATCGGTATTTTTTCTGCAACGCGTCAGTATTCCTGGGGGGACTACGGGTTCACTTTCCTGGGCTATATCGGTCTTGCCACCCCCAATTTTCTGCTTGCGCTCATTCTGCTCTATTTCTTCAATCGCTGGTTCGGCCTGTCCGTCGGTGGCCTGATGGATCCTCAGTACATCGATCAGCCCTGGAGCTTCGACAAGGCGATGTCGGTGCTGGCGCATCTGATCGTCCCGACCATCGTGATCGGGACCTCCGGCACGGCGGCCATGATCCGGCGCCTGCGCGCCAACCTGCTTGACGAGCTTCACAAGCAATATGTCACCACGGGCCGGGCGAAGGGGCTGAAGGAAAACCACCTGCTGGTCAAATATCCCCTGCGCATGGCCATCAACCCGTTCATCGCCGACATCGGCAACCTGATCCCGTCGCTTGTTTCTGGCTCGGTGATCGTTTCGGTGGTGATGAGCCTTCCGACAGTCGGTCCGGTTCTTGTGTCCGCGTTACAATCGCAGGATCAGTTCCTGTCAGGGTTCATTTTGCTGTTCGTTGCCATGTTGACGCTGATCGGCATGCTGATCTCCGATCTGCTGCTGGCAGTTCTCGATCCGCGCATTCGTCTTGGCGGGAGGGCCTCGTCATGACCATGGACGTGAAGAATACGCCCACGCGCGAAGTCGAGCATTACGTCGATCCGACGCCGTTCAACCCGGCCGTCACCGAGGAGATGACCGCCGAGCAGGAGCGCTTCTACCAGGCTTCCCAATGGAAGATCATGTGGTGGAAATTCAAGCGCCACAAAATAGCGGTCTGGTCAGGCGTGGTCCTGATCCTGTTCTATCTTTGCGTTCCCTTTGCCGAAGTAATTGCACCCTATGGCGCCAACAGCCGCGACAGCATGCATCTTTATGCTCCGCCGCAACCGATCCACTTGTTTCACGAAGGCAAGCTCGTCGGCCCGTTCGTCTACGGCATGACCTCGGAAATCGACATGGAAACCCTGCAATGGGTGTTCAAGGACGATCCGAACAATGTCCAGCCGCTCCGCTTCTTCTGCAGCGGCGCAAAATACAAGTTCTGGGGGCTTTGGGACGCGTCCTTCCACCTTGTGTGCCCGGCGGAAGGCGGCACGATGTTCCTGTTCGGGACGGACCGGCTTGGCCGCGATCAGTTCTCGGGACTGGTCTACGGCGCCCGGTTGTCACTCACTGTCGGTCTGATCGGCGTCGTGATTTCAATCGTTCTAGGGCTCTTCTTCGGTGGGATCGCCGGCTATTTCGGCGGCTGGATCGACAGTCTGATCCAGCGGGCGATCGAGATCCTGCGCTCTCTTCCCGAACTGCCTCTGTGGATGGCACTCTCTGCGGCGCTGCCTGTCACCTGGAGCCCCGTCTGGATCTATTTCGGCCTGACGATCATCCTTGGTCTGCTGGATTGGCCCGGGCTAGCGCGTGCCGTCAGGTCGAAGCTGCTGTCCCTGCGTGAAGAGGAATACGCCAAGGCGGCGGTCCTGATGGGGGCCAAGCCGAAGCGCGTGATCACGCGGCATCTGCTGCCGGGTTTCACCAGCCACATCATCGCGTCGGCGACGCTGTCGATCCCGTCCATGATCCTGGGTGAGACTGCGCTGTCCTATCTTAACCTCGGCCTGCGTCGGCCGGCGGTTTCCTGGGGTGTTCTCTTGAACGAAGCGCAGAACATTTCGGTGGTGACCGTCTATCCCTGGCTGATGGCTCCGGTGTTGCCGATCATCATTGTCGTCCTGGCGTTCAATTTCCTTGGCGATGGTTTGCGCGACGCGGCAGATCCCTATAAGTGATGCATCTGAAATCTGAAGAACCGGCGGGCCGTTCTGGCCCGTCTTGCTGTTAGGAAGTCACAATGTCGAAGAATGCCACCACCGCCGCTGGCTGGGACGAGGAATATGAAGCCGGTCGCTGGGCCTTCCTGCGCTCGCTGCCTGAAAGCGGCCGATACGGCATTATCGGCATGTGGCTGAGCCTGACCGGCTCCATGGATGACGTTCTCGATATCGGCTGCGGCGAAGGCCTGCTCTACGAGCGTTTGCAGCCCATGGGCGTCAAGCGCTATGTCGGCATGGATCTTTCCCCGGCTTCCCTGCAGATCGCGAATGTCGACCCGGCCATCGCCAGCCTCCGGGCAGGCGACATGCACACGTTCGAAGCGCAGGAAGGTGAAACGTTCTCCGCCATTGTCTTCAACGAGGTTCTTCACTTCGCGGATGACCCGGCTGCCGTCGTTGCCCGCTACGTCCCGTTCCTGAAGGAAAACGGTGTTATCGCGCTGTCGATGTATTCACCGAAAAAGCCGGAGTCAGGTGCAAACAAGCTGATCAACAAGCTCTGGGAAGCAACCGACGATACCAGCAAGTGGGAAGTGCTTGATGACTATCGTCTCGTCTCCGACAAGAAAGGCGTCACCTGGCGCATGCGCCTGGTGAAGCCGGTGCGATAAGCACCGGAGAGCCCGAAAATCAGCATTGAATATGGCGAACACAGTCCTGCTTCTTCGGTCTGAGGAAGCAGGACTGTTTTGATTCCAGGGGGGGCGGCGTGCTCAGGCAGCGGCTCCCCCGTTCCTGGAGTGCACTTGGTGATCCTCCTCGGGAGGACGATTTGCCCAGTGACAGGTGATCAACCCGGAAGCACGACAATCGTGGACTTGCCGCCCTTGTTCCGAAGGGCGTGCACATCGGCAAGGTCCGGGTCGCGATGCCAGGCCTTGGCGGCATCGGGAGTGGGGAAGGACAGCAGGGCAACCATGTTCGGCGCATCGATAGCCGCTTCCAGGACCAGAGGTTCGGGATCCGCTGCAATGACGCTGCCGCCATGGCGGGCGAGAGCGTCTGCAGCTTTTTCACGATAGGCGCCGAGCGCTTCGCGATCCGTCACCGTGATCATGGCAATCGCTTGAATGGACATCTCTTAGTCTCCTTTGTTTGAGATGCCAGAATCGTATCGCAGAGGCGGTTTGCGAAAAATTCTTCAAATTCGTAACCGAACTGTGCAAAAATGCACATGCCATGTATAGCTGGGATGATCTGAAATTCGTGCTCGCCATTGCCAATGCCGGCAGCCTGACCAAGGCCGCCCGCAGCCTTGGTGTGACGCATTCTACGGTGTCGCGGCGGCTGTCTGCGCTGGAAGAGGAAATCGGCGCACGTCTGTTCGACCGTCTTCCGGAAGGGTTCACGCCGACCACCGCCGGCGAAGAGGCGGTTGAAGCCGCCCGCCGGATGGAATTGGAAGTGCTTGCGCTGGACATGCGCATTGCCGCCAAGGATGCCGAACTCGAAGGCCCGCTGCGTGTCACGGCAGCACAGCTAATTTTCCAGGTGCAACTGGCCGAGATTGTCGCGCGCTTCAAGGAGCGGCACCCGGGCATCGACGTCACCATGAATGCGGCCAACGAAATTCTGAGTCTGCACCGGCGCGAGGCCGATATCGCGGTGCGTGTCACCGACAAGCCCGATGAAAGCCTGTTTGGCCGTCTTGCCACAGGCCAGAACCGCTGTTTTTACGTGTCGCGAGACTTTGCCCGCCGATACCGGGACGCGGCGCTCGAAACGGTCACATCGCAGGCAGTGCCTTTCATCGCTTTCAAATGGTGGGGCAACAAGGTGCCGAAGGAAATGCGCGATCGGTACCCCAATGGCGAGGTGGCAACGGTCACCGACGACATGATCACGATGCATGCGGCCGTACGGGCCGGCATGGGCATCGGCCGTTTGCCCTGCTTTCTGGGGGATCCTGATCCCGACTTGATCCGCCTGCCGGGCGTCGAACCGAGCCGTTACTTCGATATCTGGATCCTGACCCATCCGGACCTGAAGAACGTCACCAGGGTCCGAACCTTTCTTCGCTTTGCGGCCGACGCCTTCAAGGAAAAGAGCAGTCTCTACCTCGGGAATTGAGTGACGTTGCCAGCTGTCAGAGCCAGCGGCGAACGCGCGCGCAATAGTCGAGATACTCCTGACCGAACAGGCGCTTCAGATGCTCTTCTTCAGGCCTGATCTGGAATTCGGTCAGGTACCAGACAAAAGCCGGAACGACGGCGAAAACCGTCGCTGTGCCGAGGTAGATGCCGAATGCCAGCAGCAGCAAAACGTCGGCGACATACATCGGGTTGCGCGACACCCTGTAGAAACCTCGGGTCACCAGAGTTCTGGCTTTATCCGGCGTTATGGGGTTGAAGGTCGTTCCCGCCATGACAAAGCGAAAAAGCGCGTGTCCGCCAATTGCCAGTCCGGCGATGAGGAACACCGCGGCGATCGAAGTCTGACCTGAAAAGGTGAGGTTCAGCGCCGGGAACAGCCTGGCGCCTGCATACAGCAGAAGCAGTCCGATGCCGACGACGACCGGAGGGGGAAGCAACAGGCGCATGGTCGTCCTCAGGACCTCTGAAGAACGATTGGTGCGCCGTGCGGCGTGGCCCTGGCCGCGTTGTCCCAGGCCTTGCGCAGGTCTGCAAGTTGTCCGGCTGCGGCAATGTTCTTGGCTGTGAGCAGACCTTCGAAGGCCGCCAGCCAACGGTCGTAATAGCCTTCGGTCTCGCCGCTTCCGTCGCCATCCTTGGCAAGCTCGGCGCCCAGAGCCTCAGCCCATTCGCCCCAGGTAAACACTCCGGCTTCATGGGCTTTCACGGTCATGGCGAAAACCCTGGCTTCCCACGGAGCTCCGAACACCGGCCCGCCGTCTTCATCCAGCGGCAGACGCGGCGTTTCGAGAAACTTATCGGGCAAGGTCAAGATAAGGCTCCCAGAGATCGATACGCAGGGAAAGCTTGGGATCGCTGTCAGGACCCCAGATGTCGGTCCCCTTGAAGAGGACACCATAAAGCCAGGCCGGCTGTTCGCCTTCGCCGTGCGCGTTGGTATCCGGAAACACATGAACGCCGTGAATGGCCTCGATCGTGCCGACAGCATCGCGGGCATAGCGGGGAAGGCGGGTGTGGTGTTCGGGGTTCATGCGCCGCGTATGGACCTTGTCACCGACACGAAAACGGGCGGGCTGATGTTCCTCTCGGTCGACCGGTGCGCCCTTGGCCAGAACTCCGGCAACAGCGTCTGCCGAGAGCACGCGCTTGACCGGCTTCGCGGCTTCAAGTTTCCGGCCTTGTTTCAGTTCCTCTTCCGTAACGAGGCCATTGGACAGCACAAGTTTTTCAAGGCCCCTGGTCCAGATCTCGTAATAGCTGGAGGTCAGGTAGGTAACTTGCGGCAAGGATTCGCGGGCAAAGCGCGAGGCATCAAGCGTCCAGGAGCCGGTTGCGCCCATGGCCAGCGTTACCGCAAACGCGCGTTCTTCCCATTTGGCATGGAAGTTGGGTTCGTTTTCTTCCAGTTCGATGGGGCCAAAGCCCATCTGTCCGCCAAGATCCTGGGCGCCGTTCATGCCGCATCCTCCAGTTCGGAAGGATCGAGCGCCAGGCCGGTACCGATCATGCTGTTGCGGGTGACGAGATCCGCCAGACGTTCCTCGCTCCACCCGTCTGTTCCCGCAGGGCGTTTGGGGATCACCAGATAGCGGATTTCAGCAGTCGAATCCCAGACGCGAACTTCGGTATCATCTGGCAGCTTTACGCCAAATTCATCCAGAACACCTCGCGGGTCGCGCACGGCGCGGGACCGATAGGGAGCGGACTTGTACCAGACAGGCGGCAAGCCCAGCACTGTCCAAGGATAACAGGAGCACAGTGTACAAACGACCATGTTGTGGGTCTGGTCGGTATTCTCGACCGCCACCATGTGTTCACCCTGACGGCCAGTGAAACCGAACTCGGCAATCGCTGAGGTCGCGTCTTGCAGGAGCCGGTTCCGGTAGTCCGCATCCGCCCAGGCCCGCGCAACAACGCGAGCGCCGTTCTTGGGGCCGATCTTGGTTTCGTAAGTCTCGATCAACTCGTCCAGGGCAGGGGGATCGATATATCCCTTTTCCGTCAGCAGCGTTTCCAAAGCGCGTACACGCAGCTCTATTTCGCTCAATTCGGAATGGTCGTGATCGTGGGAATGATCGTGCTCGTGAGCGGACATGGAAAGCTCCTCGCTGGCAGGTACCTCATATGAGAACGCAGGTCCTGGCCTGTCAATTCCAACACGAGGTTGATCGCCTGATTTTGAGGAGGGTTTGTCATCCCGGATCGGTGCTCGACTTGGTCGCATTTGTCCGGGGTGACGGTGTTGCGTGGATTGGCCTTCAGATTAGTTACGAATGTAACCAATTTGACTTAGATCAAGGCGGGTAGGCTGTGGAGCTATATGGTTACATATGTAACTAATTTGGAGGAGCGGTCCCATGAAGATCGAGCAGATGCATCACGTCGCCTATCGTTGCAAGGACGCCAAGGAAACCGTGGAATGGTACGGCAAGATGCTGAACATGGATTTTGTTCTGGCGATCGCCGAAGATCATGTGCCCTCTACCCACGATCCCGATCCCTACATGCACGTCTTCCTGGATGCTGGAAACGGCAATGTCCTGGCGTTCTTCGAACTGCCGACCAAACCCGAGATGGGGTTTGACCCGAATACGCCGCGCTGGGTGCAGCATATCGCCTTCAAGGTGAAGGATCGGGACGAGCTGATTGCGTTCAAGGACCACCTGGAAAAGAACGGTGTCGAGGTTCTGGGCGTGACCGACCACTCAATCTTCCACTCCATCTATTTCTTCGACCCCAACGGTCACCGTGTCGAACTGGCTTGCCCGGATCCCGAAGAAGACCAACTTCTGGCTCGCCTGGACGAGGTCAAGTGGCAGATGCTGGAAGAATGGTCGAAGACCAAAAGGGCCCCGAAACACGCTGAATGGCTGCACGCCAAAGAGCTGGCCGATGTGTGAGCAAGACACATGCCGCCAGTGCGGCAAATGCCGTTCGATTGATGCCGCCTTGGCGGATCTGGGAGGAGAGCCCGATGTTTCAGACCTATCAATATCCGCAATACAGTTATCGTCAGTCGGAGGAGCAGCAGACAGGTACGGTCAAGCGCCACAAGGTGGTGGTGATCGGAGCTGGGCCGATCGGACTGACGGCTGCGCTTGATTTCGCCCAGCGGGGCATCCCCACCGTCGTTCTGGACGACAACAACACCGTTTCCATCGGCTCGCGCGCAGTCTGTTACGCCAAGCGACCGCTGGAGATCTGGGACAGGCTCGGCTGCGCCACACGCATGATCGACAAGGGTATCGAATGGAAGATCGGTAAGGTCTTCTTCCGCGACGACCTTGCCTACACATTCGACCTTCTGCCGGAAGACGGCCACAAGATCCCGGCCTTCATCAACCTCCAGCAATATTATCTGGAGGAATACATGGTCGACGAGGCTCAGAAATCGAACCTCATCGACCTGCGTTGGAAGCACAAGCTCCTGAACCTGCAGCAGGGGGACGATCATGTCGTGCTGACCGTCGAAACGCCTGACGGCGTCTTCAAGATGGAAGCAGACTGGGTGGTTGCCTGCGATGGCGCCAACTCCGACACACGCAAGATGGTCGGGGCAGGCTTTTCCGGCCAGTTCTTCCAGGATCGTTTCCTGATCGCCGACATCATCATGAAAGCCGATTTTCCGACCGAGCGCTGGTTCTGGTTCGACCCGCCGTTCCACCGGGGGCAGTCTGCTCTTCTGCACAAGCAGTGCGACGATGTCTGGCGGCTGGATTTTCAGCTTGGCTGGGAGGCCGATCCGGAAGAAGAGAAAAAGCCGGAAAACATCATTCCGCGCGTCAAGGCGATGCTGGGAGAGGACAAGGAGTTCGAGCTGGAATGGGCCTCCGTCTACCAGTTCGCCTGCCGGCGGATCGATAACTTCCGCTATGGCCGGGTACTGTTCGCGGGCGATGCTGCCCATCAGGTTTCACCCTTCGGCGCACGCGGCGCCAACACCGGCGTGCAGGACATCGACAATCTGGGCTGGAAGCTGAAACTGGTGCTGGACGGAGACGCCCCGGAAAGCCTCATCGACAGCTACCACACGGAGCGAGCCTTCGCGGCGGACGACAACCTGCTGAACTCGACCAGGTCCACCGATTTCATCACACCGAAAAACGAGGCCTCTCGCCGGTTCCGGGACGCGGTTCTGGATCTTTCCGAGGTGACCGACTTTGCCAAGCCGCTGGTCAACTCCGGACGTCTGTCGGCGCCCACACCTTATGTCGAAAGCACGCTCAACACGGCCGACGAATCCAGTTTCGCAGGCAAGATGTCCCCGGGCACGTGCTGTGCGGACGCACCTGTGAACGTGAACGGCGAGGCGGCCTGGTTCCTGAACCAGATCGGCGACGGGTTCACCTTGCTTGTCTTTGGCGATGAAGCCGCAACAGATGTGTCAGCCGGCAACGTCAAGGCCCGGGTCCTGCGTGTGGGCAAGGACCTGCAGGACAAGGACGGAACACTTGCAGCCCGTTACGACGCGGCTCCCGGAACGGTCTACCTGATCCGCCCGGACCAGCATGTTGCCGCTCGCTGGCGCTATTTCAACGACAACAAGGTGGAAGCCGCCTTGAAAACCGCGATGGGAGGCGCATGAACCATGCCCCTGAATCTGAAGCTGAACCTGACACGAAACCTTCCCGATCCGGACGGCTTCTATGAGTATCTGGTCTCCAGTCAGCGCCATATGAGTGACGAGGAAGCAAACTGCATGAATGCCAGGCTGATCCTCATCCTCGCCAACCAGATCGGCGATCCGGATGTCCTCAAAGCCGCTATCGATTTTGCGGCCAATCCGAAGGCGGCGGAGAAAAGGGAAGCGGCCTGAGCAGAAGGGGCTGGAGCACGTGTGGTTCGCGTTGCCGTGGCTGTTGTCCGGATGGCTTCAAAACCCTTTATTTTCTGCAATGTCCAGCATGAGGAACCTGTCATTCCAGCGAAGGCCGGGATCCAGTAATCTGCTGACCCCGCCGTGGTTTTCGGCCGGGTCTCGCGGATACTGGGTCCCGGTCTTGCCGCTTGTGCGGCAAACCGGGACGACAAGGAAAAAGATCGGAAGCAGGTGCCTTTCACTCACACCCTCAGCCGCGCCATCGCATAGGCGTCGATAAACGACCCGGAGCGGAAGGCAAAGTCCTTGTGGGTGCCTTCTATTTCGAAGCCAAGTGTCTGATAGAGCCTGACGGCGGCTTCATTGTCGGTGAAGACGGTCAGTTCCAAGCGGCGGATGTTCATCCAGTTGTCCGCTATTTCGATCAGCTCTGTCAGCATCGCCCGGCCGATCCCGCGTCCGGTGTAATCGTCGTGTACGCCCATGCCCAGACTGGCCGCATGTCCGCGCCGTCCGGCGGAACGGGCAAAACCGGCGGCGGCGACCAGCGTCCCGCCCAAAATGCCGACAAGGGACACCTTGTCCGGAGAGGACTGGTTCACACGGGCCTCGACGTCCTTGCGCCTGGGATAGGGCAGGCGCAAGGTACCTGCCCGGAACTTCGGCAGACCTTGCAGGACGGTCAAACCGTCCACGTCGTCCGGTGTTTCGGCGCGTATACTCAGGCCTTCGGGCCAGCTACCTGGCCTGGAGACCGGTGCAAATTCCGCGGGGATGTCTGAAATGCTCATTTTGCTCTCATTCGTTGGATCGAGAGAGCAGGCATCTGACAAACCCTGCTCTTCGAAGCAGGGTTGCGATGCGATCCGGCTAGATGTCTTCAGCCAACAGTGATCCCCTCGCGTCCCCTGCGGGAACGACGTTATGCACCACGGTTAGATGAAGGGTCGCGCGATTGATCATGCCTCACAATCTTATGTTGTGCGCTGTCTGTCAATTGACGGCATAAGATCTCGTCTGGGGGAATCTCCGCCAAGCCGTTTTGCAAACGAAATGCCTGACGTCACACTGGGAGCATCGATCATGACATTGGAGGCCGGGGTGAAAATCGGGCTGGGCGGCGGGTGCCATTGGTGCACGGAGGCCGTCTTTCAGGCAATTGCTGGCATTTCGAAGGTGGAACAGGGCTTCATCCGCTCCGATCCGCCAGAAAATGGCTGGTCAGAAGCGGTGGTGGTGACCTTCGATCCAGTCGTGCTGCCGCTGGAGGTCCTGCTCGAGATCCATCTGCGTACCCACTCCAGCACCTCCCACCACAAGATGCGCGGCAAGTATCGCAGTGCCGTCTACGTTTATGACGCCGGTACAGGTGTGAAGGTCGGAAGGCTGATGCGCGCCTTGCAGCAGCGCTTTGACGAACCGCTAGTGACGCGGGTAATGACGCTTGCCGAGTTCAAGGCCTCGGACGAACAGTTCCGGAACTACTATGCCAAGGGACCGGAACGCCCGTTCTGCAAGACCTATATCGACCCGAAGCTCGCCCTCCTGCGCAAACAATTTGCTGCTGCTCTGAAGCCGGAACGACTGGAAGCCGCGGAATAGACGAAGACTTTAAACAGGTCTGATTTTTGTCTCTCAGGGATGAGGATGCGGAAAGCCGTGGCGCTCGGTGAGGGCGGCGAGGATCGCGTCCTTGTCATTGATGAAGCCGCCTTCGGAGAGCACCAGCACAGGCAGGGACTGATTGTCTTCCCCCAGAAGTTCGGCCACTTCCCTGCGCGGTTTCGGCCAGGCAATGCGGCGAACGTCAAGCCGGTCCGCAAGCTCCGGAAACGAGGCGAGCACGCCTTCCATGAGCGCGCAATGCCAGCAATAGAAGGTCTTGCCGGGATAGGCGGGGTCTTCGAATCCAGGGGCGAGTATGTAGAGCGTGTCTTTCATGCCTTGGGCCTTTGCGTCGACTCACCGGATTTGGATCTGGCGCAGCTATGCGGCAGACCAGCCCAAGCTGCAAGCTCCTGATCCATTCTGGTAAGGCAGACCATCTGGCAGGAGTAGGTCACCCCTAAAAGGCCACCCAGGGCGACCGCAGAGAGTAGACCCCGGATCTGCGCGGTGCTTGGCCGGGGAGACGCATAACTTTTGCTCGTCTGGCGCCTCTCGCCTCAGACAGAGGCTCTCACCCGAACGGCCAGGAACCGTTCTCGCCAAAGAGGCTTTTCACGTCCGGCCATTCCGCGCCTTCATGATGAGCGGTGATCTCCAGAAAGATCTCCAGAAACTCGAAGCAGCCGTCGTCATGCACCAGATGGTGCGTCAGGAGGCCGACAGGCTCGGCGCCGGTGTTGCGCCGGCGGGTAAGCTGCAGGTCGAAGCGCAGCCGCGCGCTTTCCCAGCCGATGAAGCGCACCTGCTTTTTCCATTTCAGGATGTCGATGTGTGACTGGAGCTGATGCGGACGCGGAAAGTTGTGCCAGGTGAAGGTCGAAAGACCCGACAGGCCGATACCGGGCAGGCGGCGGGAGATTTCAGGATCGATCCGGTTCCAGGGCGGCACCATGGCCTTCACGAACTTGTCGCCAAAGAGTTCCCACAGGCGGTCATGACCTGCCTTGAGCTCGGCCATCAGGTCGTCCGGATCCTGCCGGGAACCAAGCTCGGCTGCTTTTTCGCCGAGGTCCTTCCGCTGGAAATTCTTGTGCTGCCAGCCGTGTTGCAGAACCAGCGCATGTGGTTCATCGGCGAACCGTTCCGCAAGGGCTTTCGTCGCCATCTTGGGGATGACCGCGAAAGCCAGATCGACCGTGTGGGTGTTGGCAAGCGACAACATGCGTTCAAGAGCTGGTGTCGGTTCGATAGCGTCGTCATCGCGCCACCAGAAGCGGACCTTGCGGCCGCGTTCGGCAAACCAGTCGAGATGATCGGTAAGCTCCTGCCGGAAGCGCTGCGGGTCAGTGGTCATGACATCCGGTCTTTCAGGTCTTGAAGCAGGACACGGGCACTTTCCTCCGCACCACCCAGGCGGACGGTGTGCTTGCTGCGCGGAAGAGCCAGAGCATCGTCTATGGCAGCGGCAAGCCGCTCTGGTGTGAGGTCTGCTTCCGGCGTAACGACCGCCCGTCCATGGCTGGCAAGCGCTTCCGCGCGTTGTGTCTGTTCGGTCTCGTTGATTTGGGCAAAGGGCACGAAGACAGCCGGAACACCGGCCTGAAGAATGTCGAGCACGGTGTTGTAGCCCGCCTGGCTGACGGAAAGGCGCGCCCGTTTCAAAAGGTCCGGAAAGTCGCGCCGGGCGCGCTCGACAATGACGCCATCCACCGCGCTTTGCCGGTAAATGGCAAAGGCGTCGTCGGAAATGTCGTGTCCGATCAGCACCCGCCACGGCGTGTCCTCCGCGCGGCGCGACAGTGGTCTGGCTTCCAGTGCCGCCGACAGCAGGCTTTCGGCAACGGCGCCGCCACCGCAGGAAATGATCACCTCGTCCTCGCCGTCCGGTCCTTCCACAGCAGGCCGTGGATCACCGCCGACATAACCGGTGTAGCGAACCAGATGGTCGACCTCTTCGGCAAAGGGGAAACTGTCTGCAAGGCGGATGAAGTCCGGATCGGAATGGATCAGGATCCGGTCGTAGAATTTCAGCGCCTGGTCCGCCATCCAGCGTTCTTTCCAGAGCTGCTTCTTGCGCACCAGAATGTCGCGAATGGAAGTGGCAATCAGCGGGACCTTGCTGCTCGCCTTGGCGGTTTCCAGAAGAGGGGCCAGTTCGAAGTCAAGCTGGCGACGACCGAAGGGGTAGGTCTCGGTCAGGAGCAGGTCGAAGTCGTCGGCCTCAAGAACTTGAATCGATGCTTTAACGCGGGCGATTTTCCAAGCATCGTCAATATCTTCATTGTCCAAAGTCACAAGACGCTTGAAGGTCGCATCCGGACTTCTGCAGGCTGGCAGTTCGACGATCTTCAGTGATCCGGTGTCGAGTGTCGGCGGTATTGTGTTGCCGCTGGCAAGTGTCACCTCAACGCCTTCGGCGGCCAGTGCCTTGCCGATGGCCGCGGCGCGCACGACATGGCCTGTCCCGAGCAGATGCTGAACATGTATGAGGGCCTTGAAGCTCATGCGTCTTTCGTCTCCCGGCGGCTCAAGTGGTTCCGCATGGCCTTTTCGGCAAGTGCTTCCAGCCGGGCAGCGCCTGCCGAAAGCGTATGGAAATGAAGGATGTGGTGGCGGGCTGCCAGGCCAAGCCTGTCCACAAGCGCCGGTTCCCGCATGGCTCGGCTGAGGTTGGCGGCAAGCGCGGATACATCGCCCTCGGGTGACAGCAAACCGGTTTCGCCATCACGGACAATGTCGGGAACACCGAAGGTGTCACCGGCAATCACGCCGACGCCTGCTGCCTGCGCTTCCAGAAACACGAGACCAAATGCTTCCCGGATTGCGGGCCAGACGAAAAGGTCGTGCCGCGCGTATTGAGCTGGCAGGTCTTCACCGGCAAGGGCGCCGAGCCAGGTAATCCGTTCGGGTGGAAACAGGCCAAGGACCTGATCGCGCATCGGGCCGTCGCCGATGAGCGTCAGATGCCAGGGCAGGTCCCGAAGTTCGACCAGTGCCGCGGCAAGCACTTCGTAAGAGCGCTGCTTGTCACCTTCGCGCATCATGCCCACGGAGAGCAGTTTCAAAGGACTTGCCGCAAGCGGCTTGGCATTGGTCGATGCGGCGAGAAAGGGATCGGCATCCAGAAACGGCAGAAGGACCGACAGGCAACGATGCGGCACGACCGCCGCAAGGCATTCGGCATCAGCGTTGTGGATGGCGGCAACGGCATCAGCGCGCTTCAAGGCTTCATCCGCGGCAGCAAACCCGAAGGTCCAGTCGCCCTGCTGCCGTTTCGGGGCGCGACTGGCTTCAACGATCGCATAGGGAAGGTCGAACCGGTCGGCAAGCGCCGGGCCGATCCAGTCCGGCGCCTTGTGATAGAGATGATAGGTCAGGAAGAGATCCGGCCGATAGCCTGACTGTTGCCAGTCGGCGCTTATCCGGTCTGCCTCTGCCAGCGCCTCACTCCGTACCTCTGACTGAATGCCGTCGCTGCCATCTTTGCGCCAGGACCTGAAACGGCTGGCAATCGTCACTTCGTGCCCCAGACTTTCCAGAGCCTTCACGATCAACCGTCCCATGGTCCGGTCACCGGACGGGACCGGATGATCCAGGGGTTTCATCGGGGCAGTGAAGGCAATTTTCATGGTTTTCCTGGCGTTCTGCCTAAAGGACTTTGCGGAACTTGTCGGCAAGGCGGTCGAGGCCGGGGTCTGTCGAGAACGTTGTTCTGACCCTCTTGGCCGCGGCAAGACCGAGACCGTGACGGGTCTCGGGGGCGGTAATAAGGCGCTGCATGGCCTCGGCTAGTTCCTTTGGTGTGCCAGGAGCAACAAGCACACCGGTTTCACCGTCGAGGATCAGTTCGGGTATCGCCGAAACCTTGGTGGACAGGCAGCAGATGCCCATGGACTGGGCTTCCATCAGGACATTGGGCAGGCCGTCGCGGTCACCGGATTTCGCGAGCTTCGATGGCAGGACGAAGAGATCCGCTTCGCGGCAGGTGGCGATCACCTCCTCGCGCGGCTGCGCCCCCCGCCAGGTGATCCTGTCCGACAGTCCGAGCGCATCCGCCTGTGCCTTCAGGTGCTCGGAAAGGTCTCCGCCGCCGATATGGGTGAAGTGCCAGTTGAGAGCCGCAGGCAGTTTTGCAAGAGCATCAAGAAGGTCGTCATAGCCTTTCTTTTCCACGGCCCGGCCAACGGAAACCAGGCGCACGGGCTCACCACTGCCATCACGCGTCGTGGCTTTGGTCTTGGGCTCCGGAAAGCCGGAAAAGTCGAGGCCGTGATAAAGCAGCTCGATCTTGTCCGGATCCTCGGCAAGGCCTTTCAGGTGTTCGGCATTGACCGCGGTACAGGTCACGCCCCAGGCCGCATCGTTGATCTTGGTTTTCAGGTCCCAGTCGGGGCTGGTCCAGATGTCCTTGGCGTGTGCGGAGAAAGACCATTTGCGGCCGGATAGATGCGCCGCATAACGCGAGGCGGAGCAGGGGGTGTGCAGATAGTGGGTGTAGATCCAGGTCACGTCTTCCGGCAGTTCATGGGCGAAGACGCAACCCTGGGCCCACCGGCGTCGCCGGTCGGCGTTGGGTTGATGCGCGAAATCGGCATCGAACAGAGCCTTGGCAGCCGCAAAGGTCGGCTGTTTCTCCGCCCAGCGTTTGGCGCGGGCAACCCGGGCCGGGTCGTCTTTCACGTATTCCGGAAGATACATGACTTCGGCTGAAATCTGCCGGTGCAGATCGTGAATGTACGGGTCGTACGGCTTGCGCAGGGCGACGATCAGGATCTCGATACCTCGCCGCTCCAGACCAAGCATTTCCTGGGCGATAAAGGTTTCGGACAGGCGAGGATAGCCTTTGACCACAACGGCGATACGGGACATCGGTCAGCCCTTGAAAGAATGCGATTTGCGGGTGGCGATGGTCAGAAGTTGACCAGCTTCCGGCTGGCTGCCTGCTGTTCGTCGAAGATTTCTCCAACGCGGTTGGAGATGATATCCAGACCGCCAAGCAGGTTGTCGACGCCGGCTGCGGAAGGCGAAGCCATGCCCGGAAGTTCGGACAAGGCCGCAGCCATCAGGTCGGGATCCGGATACTGGTCGATCGGCAACACCTTCAAGAGGCCGCTTTGTTCGGCCCGTTCAGCCCGGATGGCCTGTTCCCGGCGCGGAATGACACGCGGTACCATCAGGGTTGGCTTGTCGAAGGACAGGATCTCGCAGAACGTATTGTAACCCCCCATGCCGACAATGGCTGTAGCATTGGCAAGATAGGGTTCGATCTGCGGTGTGAAGCGGATGATCTCGACGTCGCGCAGGTGTTCGGCACGCTCGCTGAACTGGGTTGCGGCGGCCGCCGGCATGAAGGGGCCAAGCACGATCAGGGCCGGGAAAAGCGGACGCTGCCGGGCTTCGTAGGCGCGCATCACCCAGTCGACCATTTCAACGCCATCACCGCCGCCGCCTGGCGTCACCAGGATATAGGGTTCTTCGTCAAACGGCGCGGGTGCAGGATTTTCGAGCGCCGATTTCGGCAGCTCACGGCGCAGGTAACCGGTATAGCGCAGCTTGTCGCGCACCGATTGCGGCAGGTCGATGCCTTCCAGCGGATCACAGATATCTTCCGGTCCGTAGATCCAGATTTCATCGTAAAGGTCGCGCAGGGCCGGATAGACGTTCTTGCGGTCCCACTCTTCCTTCAGCACCTTCGGGTCGTCCATGACATCGCGCAGGCCAAGTACGAGCTGGGTGTCGGTATCCTTCAGGGCTTCCAGCGTCCGCAGCACTTCCCCGCGCAGGCCAAGCGGTTCCTTGTCGACGATGAAGATGTCCGGATCGAACACCTTGGCAGTGTGTTCGATGATCGATGACCTGATCGCCAGCGTCTGGTCGATGTTGATATGCAGCGATAACGGAGTGTACTCGCCGTTGCGCAACTTGATCACGCCGGGAATGCGAACGAAATCGACACGGGAGCGAAACTCGAAACTGCCGATGATCGGGGAGCCGGACAGGATCAGGACAGACAGCGTATCGAAGTCCCCGACCAGGGATTGCGCAATGGCCCGGCAGCGTCTGAGATGGCCCAACCCGAAGGAATCGTGGCTGTAAATGAGGATCTTCGGCGTCTTGGAACTCATACTGCCCCTAAATTTGTAAAACTGCCCCGAAAGGCTTATGTCTCAATTGATTGGCCCTTGTCACGTGCGGATATTTCTTGACAGGGGACTTTCGACAAGGAACGGTCTGCGGACCCTTTTAAAGCGGTTGTGGCAAATGTTAATCCCGGCTGGCGCAACTAACTCGGATCGCTAATATACCAAATATGATCTGCTTGCACATATTTGATCCTTGTCTGTTTGGATGAGCTTATGGAAAAGAGCCTTTTCGGTTTTATTTGGAAATACAGCGCCAGACAGCAAATCTTCATTCTCATGGTCACCGTACTCACATACCCGGTGGTCTATGTCCTTCTCGAGCTGCCAAAACTGATTGTCAATGATGCCGTCCAGGGAGACAATTTTCCTCGGACGATCCTTGGCGTCGATTTCGATCAAGTTCCATATCTTCTTCTTCTGTGTTTTGCCTTCCTGTTTCTGGTCGTCGTTTCGAACGGGCTGAAATTCTACCTCAACGTCTACAAGGGGCGTCTCGGCGAACGCATGCTCCGGCGCCTGCGGTTCGAGCTGTTCCAGCGGGTGCTTCGCTTCCGCTTGCCGCATTTCAGAAAGGTCAGTTCAGGCGAAATCATTCCGATGATCACATCGGAAGTGGAGGATGTCGGCGGTTACATTGGTGAAGCCTTTGCGCTGCCGGCCTACCAGGGCGGCATGCTGATCGTTCAGATCGGCTTCATCTTCATGCAGGACCCGCTACTGGGGCTTGCTGCCATCAGTTCCTATCCCATCCAGGGCTATGTGATCCCGCTTTTGCAGCGCAAGGTGGTGCTGTTGTCCCGACAGCGGGTGCGCAACATCCGCGTCATTGCCGACAAGGTTGGCGAGAGCATCACGGGCGTTGCCGAAATCCATGCCAACGACGCGGCGGCCTGGCATTCGGCGGATATCTCCGACCGCCTCTACGAGAACTTCAAGATCCGGTATGACATCTTCAACCGGAAATTCCTGATCAAGTTCCTGAACAACTTCATGAACCAGCTGACGCCGTTCTTCTTCTACCTGATCGGCGGGTATCTGGTCATTCAGGGCAATCTGAGCATCGGTGCCCTGCTGGCGGTCATCGCGGCCTACAAGGATCTGGCTGGCCCCTGGAAAGAGCTACTTTCCTTCTACCAGATGACTGCGGACGTCAGCGTCAAGTATCAGACTGTTGTCGAAAACTTCGACCCGTCGGATATTTATGACAAGGAGCGCCTGACCTCGGACGATACGGTCGACCTTTCCGGCGACGTCAAGCTCGAGAATGTCAATTTCTCCGGCGGTGCGGCCGGGCAGGAGGTCGTCGACGTCTCGCTGACCGTTCCCTCCGGCAGTGCTTGCGCGATTGTCGGTCCGGACGGATCCGGAAGGTCGGAGGTCCTGCAGCTTGCCGCCGGGCTCGTTGCGGCCGTCTCCGGCAAGGTCTGCATCGGCAGCCACGATCTCGACAAACTGACGGACGCCACTCTCGGCCGGCAAATCGCTTATGTCGGCGGGGCAGTGCATGTCTGGACGGGAACGATCCGGGACAACCTCTATTACGGTTTGCGCCACCGACCGCTCGTTCCGCCCCAGCGGGAAGGGGAAAGCCTGAAGAACTACAAGCGGCGGCTTGCCGAAGCCAAGGAAACACGCAACCCAACGTATGACCTTGCGGCCGATTGGGACGATTTCGCTGCCGCGGGTGTCAGCAACGAGAAAGAACTCGACACTAGGGCGCTTGAACTGCTCGAGACCGTCAAGATCGACAAGGACATCTATCGGCTCGGTCTGCAGTCGCGGTTCGACCCGACCATGGACGATGGCTTTGCCGACAAGATCCTGAACGTGCGCAAGGCACTCGCCGAGCGCATTGCCCACGAACCCGAACTTGGTGGCCTGGTCGAGCTGTGGCATCGCGATCGCTTCAATGCGAGTGCCAGCTTGGCGGACAATCTGTTCTTTGCAGTGCCGGCCGATCCGGAAATCACCATGGACCAGGTGCCGGATCTCGATGAGGTCAAGGCCTTCCTGGCGGAAACGGGCTTCGATCAGAAGCTTCAGCAAATCGGCCTCAAGATTGCCGAAACCATGCTGGAACTGTTCTCCAATGTTTCCGGCGACAGCGGTCTGCTCGGGGCTTACTCCTTCATCACGCTGGATGAGATTCCGGATTTCGAGCGCATCGTCCGCATCGCCAAGTCCGATCAGCCACGCCCGGGACTGACAGACGCCGATCGGTCACGTCTAACCGGGCTGGCCTTCAAGCTGGTCCCCGCCCGGCATCGTCTGGGTGTCATGACCGACGAATTGAAACGCGATATCATCAGCGCCCGCCAGACGTTCCTGGAAGAGGTCGTCAAGAACAGCGACAACTTCGTTGCCTTCGATCCGGATGTCTATCTGCCGCCGCTGACCATTGAGGACAATCTCCTGTTCGGGCGTGCACGCGTCGATCGCCGGGATGCCCGGCGGCGTATCGACGATGTTATCCGCACCATTGTCGAGGAAACCGGTTTGCGGCGCCCGATCATCTATGCGGGCTTCGGATACCATGTCGGTGTGTCCGGTTCGCGCTTGTCTGCCGGCCAGCGCCGCAAGATCGCACTGGTCCGCGGTCTTCTGAAAAACGCAAAAATCACCATATTGGACGATATCGCCACCGGTATGACGGACGAGGACAAGACGCTTCGCGAAGGCTTGAGGCAAATCCTGTCCGGCAAAACATTCCTGTTCGGCACGTCCAATGCCGAAATAGCAGCTGAATTCGATCAGCGCTTCATTCTGGATCAAGGACGGCTTTCAGAAAAAGGGTAAGACGGTGGGTGTGACAATAGGTGGGCAACCGGTCTGCGGAGACCGGCCGGGCGATTCGGTTCGGTCGGAACGAAAAAACAACGGGCGCGGGAGAAGAAGATGACACTTGAAACCGAAGTCGAGGCACTCCGTAAGGTGCCATTGTTCCGCGGGATCGACGAGACCAAGTTGAGGCTTCTGGCCTTCATCAGTGATCGGACCGAGTACCCCTCCGGCGAACGTCTTTGCTCCCAGGGAGAAGAAGGTGATTGCGCCTTCATCATCTTGTCCGGCGATGCGGATGTTCTGGTCGACACGCCTGAGGGCGAAAAAAAAGTAGCGCAGGTTTCGGAAAATTCAATTGTTGGCGAAATCGCTATTCTGTGCGACGTACCAAGAACCGCGACACTGGTCGCAGCGAATGACATGGATGTTCTCACTGTTTCGAAAGACGATTTCTTGAAACTATTGAAAGAATTTCCGGATATCTCGCTGGAGGTGATGCGGACACTGGCGCTGCGGCTTGAACGGACGACCCGGGATCTTGCCGACGCACGTCGAGGGGCTGCCAGCGGTTAGGGAGTAACACGTGGCTGAGGAATTTTCGCTTCGTTGCTGGGGCGTCAGAGGGTCCACCCCGACGCCGGGGTCGAGCACACTCCGCTATGGCGGCGAAACGTCGTGTTTCGAGATCCGTGCCGGCGACGCACTGGTTCTGGTCGATTGCGGTTCCGGCGCTCGAAACCTGGGCGTGGAAATCTGCGGGTGCAAGACACGAACCTTCGATTTGCTCTTCACCCACACCCATCTCGACCACATCTGCGGTCTTCCCTTTTTCAAACCTGCCTATGATCCGAGCTTCTCCGTCACTGCCTGGGCCGGACACTTTCAGGACGAAACCAGCCTCGTTGACATCGTCAGCCGGATCATGTCGCCGCCGATCTTTCCAGTGGCGGCCAAGACGTTGAAGGCGGTCGAGTTCAAGTCCTTTAATGCCGGAGACCTGATCCCGCGTACCGATGATCTCGTCATCCGCACCACGCGGCTTAACCACCCCGGCGGAGCGTGTGGTTACCGCTTCGAATTTAAGGGCAAATCGATTTGCATCATCACGGATCACGAACATGGCGATCCGGAAATTGATGCAGCTCTACCTGATTTCGTGCGCAATTCCGACGTCATGATCTATGACGCCATGTTCACTGACGACGAATACGACACCTACAAGGGTTGGGGACACTCCACCTGGCAGAAGGCTGTCGAGCTGGCAAAGGCCGGCAACGTAAAGACCCCCGTTCTCTTCCATCATGATCCGCGCAGGTCCGACGACGAGCTCGATGAAATCGGTCTCGCCGCTCAAAACGCTTATCCCGGAACACTGGTCGCCAGCGAAGGCATGACCTTGAAGCCGTAAGCAACGCCCTGCCAGACAAGCCTCGTTTCAATAATAAAAAAAGGGCGGCTCAAATAGCCGCCCAAAAAATCAATAAGGCTTAAAAATAGATCGATCGCCGGTTGCTGGAATGCGGGAATCCCGAGATTGCCGCCGGAAAACAAACGCTTGTGACTTGAAATGCCGTCACTCGTGCCTGCCGGATACGATCAATAGTTGTTTACAGGGTGTAGGAAATACTTGCATGGTCCATTTGGACTATAAATATGTATTTTCCGCAGCTGGGGAAGGGCGGATGGTTGGCCAGTATTTGGAAATTTGCCGGCCTCTGCAGACTGGCGTGATGACGAAATGGTCGGAACTTGATCAATGTTAAAGCGCTGCCTCCGGTTTTTGCATATGTATTGAGGTGGAGCTTCGCGAGGCGGAGCGCGCTTATCGGCAGCTGAAGCGTCAATCTGGTCTGCCCGATTTCGTTTACTGGCCTGATGCCGCAAGAACTCCCGGGGGGAAGGGTTGGCTGTCGCAGCAGAAGAATTGATTAGGCTGTCGAACCTTGCTGTATCGGCGGCACTGGATCCTGGGCGGTGGCAGGTTTTTCTCGACACGCTGAGCTGCAGCCTTGGTACGCGCGTATGCACGCAGCTGATCGGCTACGACGACCTGACCAAAGCCACACCGCTCACCTTTTCGTCAGGATACGACCCGTACATTCTGGAACTCTACGACGAGCACTACGCGGACAAGAACCCGTTTGCTGCCAACTTTGCCACCTGCAAGGTGGGAGACGTCGTATCAACCCATCAGCTGTGCCGACCCGAAACGCTGAAAAAGACCCAGTTCTACGCCGACCTTTTGTTGCCGCTTGAAGATATTACCGGTGGCGGTGGTTCGATGCTGGCGCTGGATGGCGATCGCATGTTTCTGCTCGGTGGCAACATGCGCTCGAAAGATCGCGACAAATACGAGGACGACTGGCTTCGCCTGTGCGCGCAACTCGCCCCGGTCATCCGTCAGTCCCTGGAAATCAATCGGACCATCTCCGGACTAACCTTCGAGAAATGGGCTGCAGAACAGCATCTCATGGGATCTGGAACGGCGATTTTAGTGATCGATACCGCGATGCGGATCCACTATGCCTGCGCGGAGGCGCAAAAGCTCCTGGCCTCAGGCTCTCTTGTCGGTTGTGGTTTCGACAGGCGTCTGCATTTCCGGTCCGAAGAGGATCAAGGCAGGTTCGCTGGCTTCGTGCAGCTTCAGTCCATGAGTGGTTACGATGTGTTTCGGAACTGGCAGGCAACGGATGGCAGAGGCAGGAACTGGACCTGTCGCTCAATAGGTTTGCAACTGGGGGACCTGGACAAGACGCCCTTCGGTGTTTTCATGAACAAGGCGGTCTCTGCAGTACTGCTGGCGGTCAGGCCCGAAGCCGGCAGCGATACGTTCCTGGCTCAAATGCAGAAGAAGCTTGGTCTCAGCCCGGCAGAAGCAGCAACGGTTCTGAAGCTCGCAGATGGCCGGACACCGGCGGAAATAGCCCAGGACCGTGAGATCAGCATTTATACCGTGCGCAACCAGATCAAGGCAGCGCTTTCCAAGACCGGGTCGCGACGTCAAGCCGAACTTGTGCGCAGTATTGAGCAATTGCGTTTGCAAGGCAGCCGGTAAGGGCCTGCTCACGTCCACTCACTTTACCGCGGGGTCGCTTGCGCAATTCGCGGTGCCGGTGGAAAATCCGCGCACGAGCAACGTCTTAACGGCGGCGAGATGACCACCATATCCCAGACACTGCGTTACATCCTGCAAGGCGGACCTCCGGATACCGGCATTCCGGAACGGGTCAGGGCCGAAATCCGTGCCCGAGAAGCGTCCTCCGAGCGCCTGATAGGCTGGGTCCAGCTTGGGCTCGTGCTGTTTTTCTCACTGCTTTACGCCATTGCACCAAGGGCTGAGGGATCGGCCGGTTTCAACTTCGTGCCTATTGCCCTTGCAGCCTACTTTCTGTTCACCGTCCTTCGGCTTGTGCTGTCGTACAGGTTTGAATTGCCGCGTTGGTATCTATTTGTGTCGATCGGTGTCGACATGGCCCTCCTGGTCGGGTTGATCTTTTCGTTTCACATTCAATACGGCCAGCATCCGACGTTCTATCTGAAGACCCCAACCTTGATGTATGTCTTCCTCTTCATCGGGCTAAGGGCTTTGCGGTTCGATCCTCGCTTCGTATTGACCACAGGCCTTGTGGCGGTCACCGGCTGGCTCGGACTGGTGTTTTATGCCGTGTTCGCAGACATGGACCACATGCGCGTGACCCGTAACTATGTCGACTACCTGACGGGCAACACCATCCTGATTGGTGCCGAACTGGACAAGACCATGGTTATCCTGGCCGTGACGGTCATTCTGTCCGTTGCCCTCTACAGGGGACGGTCGATGCTGTTCGAGGCTTCGAAAGATCACGCGGCTGCAATGGATCTGAGCCGCTTCTTCTCGCCGGAAGTTGCGGCCTCAATCACCGGAGCGGACACGGAGTTGCAGGCCGGCGAAGGAAGCTTGCGCGATGCCGCCATTCTTTATGCCGACATCCGTTCCTTTACTTCCACCTCCGCCACTCTGCCACCGGAAACTGTGCTGGCGGTCCTGGCCGAGTACCAGAACCTGGCGGTTGATGTGATCGTTGAGGAAGGAGGACGGGTAGACAAGTTTCTGGGTGACGGCATCCTGGCAACCTTCGGCGCTGTCTATCCCTCCACGACCTACGCCGCCGATGCGCTTCGGGCTGCAAGACGTCTGGTGGAAACCGTGGAGCGGGAACAGCAGCGTTTTCGGGACGCCGGCTGGCCGGGACAATTGCGGATTGGAACAGCGGCTGCCGCCGGGCCGGTCACGGTCGGTGTGATAGGTTCCAGGGAACGCCTGGAATTCACCGTGATTGGTGATGCCGTCAACTGCGCTGCCAAGCTGGAAGACGCCAACAAGAGCCAGGGAACCAGGGCGCTGACAGACAAGGCGACATTTGATCTGGCCGTTGCACAGGGGCACGACCTGCCCTTGATCGAAGCAAGGTCGGATGCGTCTGTCCAAGGTATCAAGCGTCCTGTCGACCTGGTGGTTCTGGCCAGATAGTCCGTCGGAGGCCCGCCGAACTGCCTTTTTGGTCAATACCGAAACACTTGACCGAACCGTCAATCTGGGCCAATTTGCCTTCAAAATTGACCTAATCGTCAATTGAGTAGATTAAATTCATTGATTTCAATGAATTGCATCCGTTTGGAGGTTTCTGTGAAACTGGACTCAACACTTTCAGCCATCGTGACAGGCGGTGCATCCGGGCTCGGAGCCGCCACCGCGCGCATGCTCGCGGCCGAAGGCGTCAAGGTGACGCTGTTCGATCGCAATGCCGGTCAGGGGGAACAGGTCGCCGCAGAAATTGGCGGCGTCTTTGCCGATGTCGATGTGACTGACCAGGCGAGCGTCGAAGCCGGTTTCGAAAAGGCGCGCGCAGCCCACGGTCAGGAGCGGATCCTGGTCAATTGCGCCGGTATTGCACCTGTGGCGAAGACGACGTCTCGCGGCGAACCTCACCCGATGGACATGTTCGAGAAGGTGATTTCCGTCAACCTGATCGGATCTTTCCGGTGCCTGTCGATTGCAGCAACGGGCATGGCCGCGCTGGAGCCCGTCACGGCGGACGGTGGACGTGGTGTGATCGTTTCCACGGCTTCGGTTGCTGCCTTCGATGGCCAGATCGGTCAGGTGGCCTATGCAGCCTCCAAGGCAGGGGTCGCAGGAATGACGTTGCCTGTCGCCCGTGACCTTTCCAAGTCAGGCATTCGTGTCATGACGATCGCACCGGGCATCTTCGAGACGCCCATGCTGTTGGGTCTGTCACAGGAGGTCCAGGATTCGCTTGGCCAGCAGGTTCCGTTCCCTTCGCGCCTCGGCAAGGCGACTGAATATGCGAAGCTGGTCAAATCCATCTGCGAAAACGACATGCTGAACGGCGAAACCATTCGTCTTGACGGCGCAATCCGCATGGCACCCCGCTAACACCGCTGTTTGCGGGGGCTGTCGGAGCGGCATGAAGAACAGATCTATCCGGTTGGTGGCTGAAAGGCTGTGGCCGGATAGGTTGTGTCAAAGTCCTCCAAAGTCATACTTTTTCATACGCATGATCGGAAATCCCTTTTAAGGTTACGCGACTGTTTCTGCCACATCAGGCGGAACAAGGGCTTAAGGGGGAATTCCGATGGCGGAAAATATGCACGAGCTTGCTCCGCATCATCTGCCGCCTTTCATACCGGCTGCGGACGGTGGTGATTGGCTTTTTACTGTGATGCTGGTCGTGCTGATTTTCGGCGGGATCCTTGTCGGGGTGTTCTATCTGCACCTGCATTCGATCCCCGAACGGCTAGCCCACAAACATGGGCGCATGCAGTTCGAGCTTGTTGCGGTCCTCGGCCTTCTGGCTCTTTTCACACATAACAACATCTTCTGGGTCGCAGCGCTGCTGCTTGCCTTCATTCAGCTTCCCGATTTCTGGACACCGCTGGAATCGATGGCCCATTCCCTGAGCCGTCTGGCTGGAACGGGTGGTGTTTCGTCCGAAACCTTGGTCGAGCATGACCTCGAGCAGGAAGAGCAGGAGCTGGAACCCGGCATGAGTGCGTCGGACCAACCACCGCCAACTCCAACCGGGCATTCCACTGCATCGACAGCCGAACAGGAGAACAAACATGTTTGAGCTCCTGTTCTGTTCCCTTCTCACCATATTGCCCGACTATCTGATCCGCAGATATGTGCAGGGCAAGCGCATCGGCCGGGAAATAACGCTCTATTCGGTCTGGTTCGAGCTGCGCTACGGCATCGTGCTGTGCCTGATGCTGACCGTGTCCCTGATAACGCTGATTTTCTATTTTCATCCAACGGCAACCACGGCGGTTTCGACATTCCGGACAATTCCGATACTGCCGGAAAGTTCCGGCAGGGTCGTCGAAACCTTCGTGCCGCGTGAGCTTGAGGTGGACATCAAGGCAGGTGACCCGATTTTCAAGCTCGACAGCACGCGTCAGGAAGCGGATGTCGTGACTGCGCAGCAGCAATTGGTCGAAATCCAGGGAGAGCTCGCACTGGCGCAGAGCGAACTGGCTGTTGCCAATGCCCAGACCGAGCAGGCGCAGGCAGCACTGAAGCAGGCGCAGGACGAGCTGGACACGAGGCAGGAGCTTTTCACCCGCAATGCCAATGTCGTGAGTGAACGGGACATCGAAAAGCTGCAGAACGCAGTGGATGCGCGAACCGGCGCACTGCGCGCGGCGCAGTCCAACCAGGAACTCATCCAGACCAAGATCACGGTATATCTGCCCGCCCGCCTGAAAAGCGCGGAGGCCAGATTGCACGAGGCGCAAGTGGAGCTGGAGAAGATGACTGTCTACGCCGGTGTGGACGGCACCATGAGCCAGTTCATTCTGCGTCCAGGTGACATCGTCAACCCGATGATGAGGCCTGCAGGCGTGCTAATTCCCACGGATGCACAGCGAGAGCGAATCGTTGCGGGTTTCGGCCAGATCGAGGCCCAGGTCCTCAAGGAAGGAATGGTGGCGGAAGCGTTCTGCGGAGCCGTACCTTTCACCATTATTCCGCTGGTCGTGACAGAAGTGCAGTCGCAGATCGCTTCCGGGCAGATAACAACCTCAGGCCAGCTTTTTGATGCCGCTCAAAGTGTGAAACCGGCAACGATCACCACCATGCTGGAACCGCTTTACGAAGACGGTCTGGCTGACTTGCCGCCGGGCGCAATTTGCACGGTCAACGCCTACACCAGCAATCATGACCGTCTGTCGTCGGGCGAACCGATTGGAACCGGTGAGTTCATCTTCCTGCACGTGGTCGACACGGTCGGTCTCGTCCATGCGATGATCATTCGGCTTCAGGCGCTGCTGTTCCCGATCCAGACGCTGGTGCTGACGGGCCACTAGAACAAAAACATCCCGGCGGGACGGTGGGAAACCGTCCTGACGGGGGGCGTATCATTCACTTCGTGTAGCTGACCACTTCAAACTCGATGCCATCGTCATCGTCGAAATAGAATCTGCGGCCCGGCTCGTAGTCGCCGTGATTGTGCGTGTGATAGCCATCGGCCTTGATCACTGCTTCGGTTGCGTCGATGTCGTCGACGACGACTGCGATGTGGTTGAGGCCTCCGTGGTGGCTGTAGCTGTCTCCGGAAACCTTGCTGGTTGTACCAGGCGGTGAATAGGCTGCTACGTAGCTGGTTTCGTTGCCGATGTGATACGTCGTGCCGCCGCCAAGGCTTGCACCTTTCCAGCGAACCTTCCAGCCGAACCAGCTTTCCAGACGTTTGGCGGTCGCTTCCGGGTCACTGACCGTGACGTTCACATGTTCCAGGAATGCACTGCTCATCTCGGTGTCCTTTCAGGGTTTGACCTTTTGTGGACACCAGACATAATTCCTCAACCTTAGTTGAGGTCAAGAGAGGCGAGGCGATATTTTGACGAAGGTTATGAAAGGCACCGATCTTCTAACCATCGGGGATCTGTCCGAGCGGACAGGGCTGTCCGTTTCGGCGATCCGGTTTTACGAAGAGAAGGGACTGGTGCACCCAAGCCGGAACGCTGGCGGTCAGCGGCGATTTTTAAGGGCTGACATCAGGCGCCTGTCCTTTGTACTGGTCGCGCAGGAATTCGGGTTCTCGATTGCGGAGATCGCGGCGCAGCTCCAAAGGTTGCCGGAGGGGCGGGCACCGACCAAGGCGGACTGGACAAGGATCAGCAGAGATTTCCGATCTCACCTTGATCGGAAAATCGAACGGATGACCGCCTTGCGCAACAAGCTCGATGGCTGCATCGGCTGCGGATGCCTGTCTATGAAAACTTGCCAGCTCTACAACGCAGGAGACGCGGCAGCCAGCAAGGGACGTGGGCCCCGCTTTCTCCTTGGCGATCGTCCGGATTTCGCCAGGGACTGACTCACAAGTGGCTTTGGGAAAGTTGCCGGGACGCCAACAGGCTGTCCCGGCTCCTGACTTCACCTGTTGTCCAGTTGAGCCCTCACACGTTTCAGACCCAGCGGTGTGATCCGATACGGGCCGCTGTTCCTGGAGGCGATCAGCCGTTTGTATTTCAGCTTATGGAAAAGCTGTGGTGAGCAGCCGCCCCAGAACCAGCCTTCACGGGTGACGGTTTCATGTTTGATGACACGGCCATCCTCATCCTTTTCCAGAAGGATATAGCCGCCTTGAGCCAGCAGGTGCAGGACCCGCTGCTCGGCTTTGGAAATGTCCATTGATTTGAATTTGCCTGAAAGTATGCACAGATCTTCAGTCACCGCAGCTAATCGCCTGCAGTGCTGATGTGACTGGCCCCGACTGACGTCAGCCGGGGTCTACCGGGACTGTTGCAATCCGCGCATAAAACCTCTCAGTTGGTGGGAAGGCCCTTAGCACACGCTGCCAAACGCGACAACGCGCCGAGGCTCAATGCAGTGGTGAGGCTGGGTGATTTACAGAGGCTGTTGCAAATCTGCTGCGATCTGGAAACGCAGGATTTCGATTTCCTGGTTCGACCGGGTGAAAACGCTTCAGCTGTGTTCAGCCGGCCAGTAGCCGTTGTCCGGGTTGCGGGAAACCGCAATGGCCTCGACATCCCGCGAGCCGCAGGAAGCGCAAGTAAGTGTTTCGCTCAAGGACGAGACTTTCTGGTCTCCGGTGAACCGTGAAAAGTTCATGTAACGGAACCGGCCACAGTGATTGCACAATATGGCAAGGCGTCGATCGGTCTTGAAGAGGGTGTCGACTGTTGGGTCGTCTGTTTCAATAGATGAGAGTAAAGTCATGGCCTTTAAAACTTATTTTAAGGAATGGAAGCTGCCAGAGGCAATGCATGTCAAATACTTGTATTAACAAAAGTAGCACAGAGTTTTGCTGTACAAAACCGTTTAAATTTAGGTGAGCTGAGGGTCATGTCCCGGCCTCTTGCCAGGGAAATGGGACTGTTTCATTCAATTACATGGCTTTACGGCCAACTGCTGAGATGAGACTGCAGCAATTTGCCGCCGGACTAATGTCCTTAAACTTGGAAACCGGCTCGCATTTTGTCCCGCACAAGGCTATGAGGAAGCCATGATGACGCTTTCAGAAACCTGGTACGACCTCTTCGGCCTTGCTGGCCTGCTCAACCCGTTTGCGCTGCTGATCGGCGGGTATCTGGGGTGGAAGGCCGACCGGCTGCAAAAGCTCTGGATCGCGGGATTCGCGGCGGCAGCGCTGACGCTCATTCTGGATGTGGCGATTGGCGCGCTGCCCGTGCCGCAGCCTTTTGCGCATGATGCCGGTGCGCTGGCTGTCTTTCCGTTCCGCTTTGTCGGCGGTTTGATTGCGTCTGCCGTGACCTATTGGCTCAGCCGCCGCGTGAAGCGCGCCTGAAGCCGGTGCTGCCGCGTTTTCAGCTGTCGATCCAGCTGTTGAACAGGGGAGCGTTGGGGCAGTTCGGCAGGGCTTCATCCGCGCCATCGGGATGGCTTTCAAGCCAGGCACGACAGGCTTCGGTTTCGCTGCAGTTGATGCATCGATAGGCGGCAGACCTTAACGCCGCACCCGTGTGCACACCGGTCGGGACGTGGTTCATCGCGCCGATTGTCTCCAGCATCCTGCCCATCAGTTCCGCGCGCTCGTTGAGGCGATCCATCCAGTTCAAGCCGTTTCTCCTTCCGACGGGACATGTGCAGACATTGTCTGCCAAGGCCTTCTGTCTCTTGATGCCGCTCTGGTTTCCGGCACCGGTTATGAAGGACACAATGCAGCAGAAACACCTGCGTTACCTTGATCAGGGTCAACTCTGGGCAAGCATTGCGAAACCAGCCATACTGCAGGTTCATGATTCTGAACCCCTGCCAGGCCGCCTCCTGCAATTCGGAGCGCCGCAACACCTGGAGACGGTGGGATGGTTGAAACGGTAAGCGCCTCGCCGCTGCCCCAGGCAACCGGCAATGGCACAGTAGCTCAGGGACTTGAGCCGGGAACGGAACTCAAGGCCAAGGTTGAGGCAAACCTGCCGGGTGGTGTGGTGCGCCTTGCGACACCCGACGCAAAGCTGGAGCTGCGCGTTCCCGCACCACTTCCTGAAGGCGGCGAGGTTACGGTTACCGTCAGCGGCTCCAAACAGCAGCCTGCGATCCTGATCACCGTGGGCAAGGAGCAGCCGCAGCAGCAACCTTCCGCGCCGGCGACAGCTTCTCAAGGTCAGGCGTCGCAAGCCCAAGCATCCCAAGCTCAAGCACCCCAAGTACAGGCGTCAAAAGGCCAGACCGGCCAGGCTCCTGCGCAATCCGAATCCGGAGCGCCCCTGCAACCGCAACCTTCAACGGCGACCGCCTATCCGCGGCCGTCGCCGGTTCTGGCGCATCTGGTTCAGGTCCTTTCGGTCAACACGGCTCCGGGCCAGACTGCCGGCAATCCCCAGACCTTGCCGCAAACACCTCTGCCGGGGGCGTCTTCGCCAACCAGCGCTCCGCCGGCGGCCGGCGGCGTGCAGCCTCCGGCTTCAGGAAACGTCGCAACCGTTCAGCCTCTTCCGCCGACAGGAGCATCTGGACAAACAATCGCTGGAGCGACACCTCCGGCAGCGGTTTCTCCGCAGAACTCGGCGCCGACGCAGCCTGCTGCTGCCCCGTCCCAGGGGGCCGCACCTGCGCCAAATGGCCTTTCGGGTGGGGCCGCGCAGCCGCAAGTCGCTACCGCACCACCGGCGGGCACGCCATCTTCCGGGATCTCTCAACCGGGACAGCCTGCACCTCCGGCAGGGACTGCGGCCGGACAAGTGCCGTCGGGGGGAGGCGTACCTGTTACGGCTGCTACCGGACAAGGTGCGGCGAGCCTGTCGGACCTAACCGGTGGACAACCGGTTTCGCAGCCGGCAGCAGTTGCCTCAGCGGTTACAGGCATGCCCACGCAACCCGGAACATCGGTGAACCAGCCCGTAGCGAACGCTGCCGCAGTTTCACCTGCCGCTGGTTCTGTTCAGGCACCACCATCCACGCTTTCAGCAGGCACGCTGGCTACGCCAGCACCGCCGCCTTTACAAGGTAACCCGGCAGCTCCAGTGGGGGCTGCTTCAGGAAACGCGCCTGCGCCTGCCACAAGCGTCCCTGGTGTGCAAAGTGCAGTCCCCGGAACGTCGCCCGGTCAGGTTCCGGCAGGTGCAGGGGCCGGAGCGCCCGTATCAAGCACGGTGCAGGCAAATCCCCAGTCGGGAGGACCATCGGGACCAGCGCCTGTCCAGGGCTCGCAATTGGCATCAACCGTCGCGGGGGCTGGTGCCAACTCCGCTTCTCCTCCAGCTGCAAGCCTGCCTGGCACAGGCGTGCCCAATCAAGCCACAGGGCAGTCAAACGGCGCATTTCAGACAGTTGGAGGACAGCCCGTAGTTCTGACGCGAACGGCGATCCCTCAGACTTATCCTGCATCCGTTGGTGCATCCGTGCCGACTGCGGGAGCCCCGAACCCAACCGCGCAGGCTTCAGGGGTGGGGCAGCAGCCTGCCAATAAGATTGCGGAATTGCTGAAGCAACCGCTCAGTGAGCAGCAGGCCGGCCTTGGGAGCCTTTTCGCCCAGATCGGAAGCCTGATGTCCGCGCAGAACAGCGGGAACGTTTCTTTGCCGGATCCCGTGGTCAAGGCAATGCAGCAGATCCTTGGTCTACGCTTGTCGTCTGCCCAGGCACCGACTGCGCAGGATCTGCAACAGGCCGTAAGATTGTCCGGACAGTTTCGCGAAGCACAATTGTCCCTGCCTTCCGGAGCGCAGCCGCAGGGCCAAGTCGCGCTGCCGGATTTGAAATCCGCCCTTTTGTCGTTCAAGGCACTGCTTCAGCAGTTGGGTGCCCGCTCTGAAATCACCCATCCCGCAGGACAGCCTCCGGCGCCATCCCGGCATGGTGCACCACAAGGCCAGGCGCAACAGACCAGCAGCGGGTTCTGGGCTGGAGCTGCTTCGCAAAATCTGCAGGCACTTCTGAAGGAAACGGATTCGGCCCTGGCGCGCCTGCGGCTGACGCAGCTCAGCAATACGAAACTGTCCAGAGACGATGGACCGCGCGCAGCGTCCCGTCCGATGGATCTTGTGGTTGAGCTGCCGCTCGCGTTTGGCAATGAAACGGCCGTGATGCAAATGCAGGTCGGCCGCGATGGGGCCGGAAACCAGGAAGATGATGATGGAGAACCCGGCTGGCGGCTGCGGTTTGCACTCGATCTGACCGCGACAGGGCCGCTGGAAGCTGCCATCAGTCTGCGCGGCGGCGGTACCTATGCCAGCTTGTGGGTGGATCGCAAGGAAACCTTCGACAGCCTGAACGCCGTTCGCGAAACCATGGAAGCCGCTTTTGCCGATGCGGGGCTGGACCTTCAGGAACTGCGGCTGATCCGGGGGCTCCCACCCAGAACAGCGGCCAAATACGGCGCATTGATCGACAGGCAATCGTGAGACGGAACCGGCAATGAGTGAAAAGGACAAATCCGGGAAGAAGCTTGCGGTCGCACTGCAATATGAGAACGAGGGCGCTCCCGTTGTCACTGCCAAAGGCGCGGGCTCCATGGCTGAACAGATCGAACGTCTTGCGCGGGAAGCAGGCGTGCCGATTGAACAGAACCCGATGATGGCGGAGGCCCTGTCGCAGATTGAGGTCGACCAGGAAATTCCGATCGAGCTTTATCAGGCGGTCGCCGTGCTTATCGGCTTCATCATGCGGACTGGCCAGGCCAAGCACCCGCCGCAGGAATGATGGTGCAAGGCCGAGTGTTGTCGCGCTGACAAAGCAATTGCCACTGTGACCTTCCGTTGCACGCGTGTTGGTCGTGCTTCCTGGCTCTGGAAATGATCAGGTCGGGGGTGGCATTACGCTCGTCCGTGACGGCACGGATGCTTGTTGCAACGCTTCGCAATGGGCGATTGCTAGGCAGGCAGACAGGAAAGGCGCGTCCTGCTGTGCGAAAGCTGACGCTTCAGGCAAGGAAAACCTTGCAGCCAGGACAATTCCCGACTAGGTCATCAAACGGCTACAAATTCGCGCCGCAGCATGTCTTTCCAGCTGGTTGATCAGACGCGAAATCAAAACGAACAGGATTTTTGACGACTATGACGATTGTCGACGTACGCACACCCGATCCGAAGAAATTCATCAAGGGCGCGACGGGCGATTGGGAAATCGTGATCGGTATGGAAGTCCATGCCCAGGTCACGTCCGAAGCCAAGCTCTTTTCCGGCGCCTCAACGGAATTCGGCAAGGACCCCAACGATAACGTCAGTCTCGTGGACGCGGCCATGCCGGGCATGCTGCCGGTGATCAACGAGGAATGCGTGCGTCAGGCGATCCGCACCGGCCTCGGTCTCAAGGCCGAGATCAATCTGAAGTCCGTGTTCGACCGCAAGAACTATTTCTATCCGGATTTGCCGCAGGGCTACCAGATCTCCCAGTTCAAGCAGCCGATTGTCGGAGAAGGCAAGATCCTTCTCGACATGCCGGACGAACAGGTCGAGATCGGTGTGGAGCGCCTGCACCTTGAGCAGGACGCCGGCAAGTCTCTGCACGACCAGCATCCGACCATGTCATTCGTCGACTTGAACCGCTCCGGCGTGGCGCTGATGGAAATCGTCTCCAAGCCGGACCTGCGGTCTTCCGACGAGGCAAAAGCCTATCTGACCAAGCTGCGCACCATCCTGCGCTATCTCGGCACCTGCGACGGCAACATGGACCAGGGGTCCATGCGCGCCGATGTCAACGTTTCCGTCCGCCGTCCGGGCGGTGAATTCGGCACGCGCTGCGAGATCAAGAACGTCAACTCGATCCGCTTCGTCGGCCAGGCCATCGAATATGAAGCCCGCCGCCAGGTCGCACTTCTTGAAGACGGCGGCTCCGTCGATCAGGAAACCCGCCTGTTCGACGCCGTGAAGGGCGAAACACGGTCCATGCGGTCCAAGGAAGAAGCGCATGACTACCGCTATTTCCCGGATCCGGACCTGCTGCCGCTGGAGTTCACGCAGGCGTTCGTCGACGAACTGGCACAGCACCTGCCGGAACTGCCGGACGACAAGAAGAACCGCTTCATGGGCGACTATGGCCTCACCGCCTATGACGCCGAGATCCTGATTGCCGAAAAAGCTTCTGCCGATTTCTTCGAGGAAGTCGCCAAGGGCCGCGACGCCAAACTGGCGGCAAACTGGGTGATCAACGAACTCTTCGGCCGCCTGAACAAGGAAGGCAAGGACCTTTCGACCAGCCCGGTTTCCGCGGCGCAGCTCGGCGGTATCGTCGATCTGATTAAGGACGGTGTCATCTCCGGCAAGATCGCCAAGGACCTGTTCGAGATCGTATGGACCGAAGGTGGCGACCCGGCGAAGATCGTCGAAGAACGTGGCATGAAGCAGGTGACCGACCTTGGTGCGATTGAAGCCATCGTCGACGAAATCATTGCCGCAAACCCGGACAAGGTTCAGCAGGCAATCGCCAAGCCGGGTCTTCTCGGCTGGTTCGTCGGCCAGGTGATGAAACAGTCCCAGGGCAAGGCCAACCCGCAGGCCGTCAGCGACATGCTGAAGCAGAAGATCGGTCTGGAGTAAGACCATGACCGGTGAGGGGACAGCGCCGAAAGTCGAGCTGCCCATCACCGGTTCCTGCCATTGCGGGGCGGTGTCTTACGAAATGAAGACACCGCCTCGACACGCCGTTGAATGCAACTGCTCCATCTGCCGCCGACTGGGCACCATCTGGGGGCATGGCGAAGCTGGCGATATCGAGATCAAGGCTGCTCCCGGAGCAACGCTCAGCTACGTCTGGGGCGACAAGGGACTGGCTTTCCACAGCTGCAACACTTGCGGCTGCACCACCCACTGGCAAAGTCTGTCGGCTGAGTTTCCTGGTCGGTTGGCAGTCAACCTCCGGCTTGCACCTCCTGGAACCATCGAGGCCATCGGGCTGCGTCACTTCGATGGCGCGGATACCTGGACCTTTCTGGACTGAAGGAACATTGCGTGCTCTGATCGGGCCGAAGCGCTTTTGCGCACGTAATGCCATCCACACCCGGGAGGAGCAATGAACGAGCATCTTGCTAGCCTTTTTCTGGCTCTCGGCATCTTCTCTCTTGGTTTCATCAGCATTGGACCAAACATCCTCGCCATCATCGGGACGTCGATGGAACGCGGTCGCAAGTCCGGCACCCAGCTCGCGTTGGGTGTAGGCGCAGGCTCCGGTCTATGGGCAACCTTCACGGTTGCCGGACTGACTGCCCTGATTGCCGCTTATGCCCAGGCCGTTATCGTTCTGAAGATTTTCGGGGCGGCCTACCTGTTGTGGTTGGCATTCAAGGCATTCCGTGCGGCTTCAAGGCCGGCCAACGCAATGCATGTGACCGGTGCAAGGGGACGCAATCTGTTCCTGCAGGGGCTCGCTATTCAGATGACCAACCCGAAGGCGGCACTGCATTGGATCGCGATTATCGGGATAGGCCTGGGCGCTGATACGCCGCTATGGGTCGGTCTGCTGCTGATTGGCCTGAGTACGGCAATTTCCATCATCGGGCACGTCGCCTATGCAGTGACGTTTTCAACCGCACCCGTCATCCGCTTCTATCGGCGCAGTCAGCGCTGGATAAGTGCAACGCTGGGCGTCTTCTTCTCCTTCGCAGCCTACAAACTGGCTACATTCCGGCCTTGAGCGGAAAGACCTCGCTGCCGGCTGCCTGCTTCAAACTTTCAGGACAATGTCCACTGAAGCTCAGTGGACATAACTGTTCAGTTGCCAACAGGTTCTCGGTGACGTTCTTTTGGTGCGCTTGGTTCAGATCCGGTCTGCGGCCTCCGGGGCAGGTGAGCGAAACCGCTTGGGCAGTGCTGCGAGCAACATCACCGTTGCGACACATGGTATTGCAAACAGTACTGCGGTTGCGCTCATTGAGGCTACGCCACCCGTTTCAAGCATCCATCCGCCCACGAAGGTACCGAGTGCAATGCCGACATTGGCGGCTGCAATGTTCATGGATGCCGCGAAACTCTTGTGATCAGGCCCTGCCGTCATCACGCGCACCTGCGACAGCACGAAGCCGGCAGCGTGGGCCATGCCCCAGGCAATCAGGACGACTGTCAAAAGCAGGATGGGAGCAGTCGCCAGAAGGCCGAAGGCCATGGCTCCGCCTGAAACAAGCAATGGAACGACAATGGCGCCGGCCAACGCATGGTCGGCAGTCCTTCCTCCGACCCAGTTCCCGGCGAGGCCGGCTGCACCGAAAACCAGCAGCGCGATGGACATCTGATCTCCTTCAAGTCCGGCGTTGGCCAACAGACTGGTGAGATACGAATAGCCAGCGAACATTGCCGAGAAAACGCAGACAGACAGAAAAAGCTGACAGAGAAACGATGGACGGCGAAGCAGGGAAAGCGCGCTGGCTGTCTTTGCCTGGAAAGGTGGCAAATGAAGCCTCAGATTGACGACCAGCAGAACCACAGACAACAAACCAAGACCTGCGACAGGGGTTTGCCAGCCAAACCGTTCTGCAAAGAATGTTCCGCAAGACGGCGCCAGGACAACACCGAGCGTAACGCCGATATAAACTTTCGCGACGCCTTTGCCGGCGCCATACACCTGGGAGAGATGAGAGCTTGCGAAACTGATGTAGACCGGCAATGCCGCTCCCTGAGCGACCCGGAGAGCGGCGGCAAGCTCGAAATTCGGCAATACGATCAATATCAGGTTGGCGGAGTTGGGCAGCATCATCCAGCCGAGCACCTTCGCCGGAGACGTATCAGACAGATACGCGGAAAGAAACGGCGCGGCGAGGGCGGAGCCAATGGCAAACCACGTCACCAGCCAGCCGGATTGCGAGGGTGTCATGTCCAGCTGCGCCGACATTGCAGGCGCAAGGCCGATGACGACGAACTCCGTCGCCACCAGCACCAGTGCCGACAGCCCGATTGTCAGGGCTGTGGCTTTGGAAGAACCTCTTGTCATCAAGCGTTGGCACCATTGTCGATCAACCAGTCCGCTCCTGTAACAGACTGTGCAGCGTCCGAGGCGAGAAAAGCGACAACATTGGCAATTTCTTCAGGCTGTGCATAGGCTTGCCGTGCCATGAGCGCCCGTTGCCCGTCGGCAAACGGACCGTCGGCAGGGTTCATGTCCGTATCTGTGGAGCCCGGATGCACGGCATTTACCGTTATCCGCCGGGAGCCGAGATCACGCGCAAGCGCATGGGTCAATCCGGTGACACCTGCCTTGGTTGCGCTATAGGCCACCAGTCCGGCCATGGGCGCCTGAGCGGCAAGATTACTGCCGATCGAGATGATTCTGCCGCCGTCCGGCATGTGCGTGACCGCGGCTTTTGATGCAACGAACACTGCACGAAGATTGACCGCCAGGGATGTGTCGAAGTCCTCCAGGGACAGTTGGTCGACCGGGCCGACGAGAAAGACGCCGGCGTTGTTCACCAGAATATCGATCTTTCCGAAGGTGGATGCAGCCTTGTTGATCGCGTCCTGCAACTCATTGGCCTTGCTGTTGTCGGCGCGAATGGCCAGTGCCTTGCGGCCCGTCTTTTCGATCGCCGCAACCGTCCCTGCGGCTGCATCCTCGTTTGACGCATAACTGATCGCTACATCAGCTCCATCCTCGGCGAGCTTGCGGGCGATTGCGGCGCCGATGCCCCGGCTTCCCCCTGTCACGAAGGCTGTTTTTCCAATCAATGTCATCGTCGATTCCTATTTTGTAGTGATTGATACAAAATTAGATGGACTGCTTGTGTTGAAGGGTCAAGTGATTTATTTATCGATCGATACAGAAAGGGTTTGAATGGCAACGAGAGGCCGTCCAAGAAAATTTGACCGGGAAGAGGCTCTTGAACGGGCGATGCGTGTTTTCTGGTCCAAGACCTACGAGGGAACATCGCTAAGCGATCTGACATTGGCCATGGGGATTAACACGCCCAGCCTTTACGCTGCCTTCGGCAGCAAGCAGGAGCTTTTCCGCGAAGCCCTGGCTCACTACGTCGAGAACTATCACAACGGTATCTGGACCGGTTTGGAAGAGGCCCCCTCAATTTTCGATGCGGTCCGGACCTTCCTGACACGCTCTGCAGAAGCCTATTGCATGACCGGACAACCACCTGGCTGCATGGTCGTACTGGGAGCTCAACACAGTTGCACCGAGGACCAGTCCGTTCCGGCGGGCTTGAGTAAGATGCGGAAGAACAATCTTCTCCAACTGCAGGCACGCATCGAGCAGGCAAAGGAGGAAGGTGAACTTCCCGGTGACTTCGATACCGCAGCCGCGGCAACGATGCTCTTCTCGATGCAAACGGGAATGTCGGTTCTGGCCCGTGATGGCGTGTGTGAGGAAGCCTTGCTTGCTGCAGCCGACCAATGTGTCGAGGCTTTCAGGGCAATGGCAAACCGGCCCCGATAACAGCGATTCAGCAAGCCTGTCGCATCCATCGAGGCAGTGTCCGTCAGGCAAGCGTTACAGATTGAGCATCCCTACATTCCCAGGGGCTTTGAAGATGTAATAGCTGCACGATGCACACCACGAACCCGGTGCCTGATCAGTTGTTCCAGGCAGCTCGGTATCTGCGTGACCAGCAGTCATGCCTGGTTGTCAGGTCGGACTGCCTTGTAATTTTGCCCAATATCGAGGCAAGTGCCTCCGTTGTTCGCGCATCATTGAAGTTCAGCTGCAGGTTCATGGCGAACGCCTGCAATTCTTTCCTTTGGCACAAGCCTTGCTCTTCCAACTCTGGTTTGAACCATTGGAAGTCTTTGATGAAGCACGGCCTTGTTTCTCTGGTTGGTATCAATGTCCAACCTTAGATTTTTCGAGATCTACCGGAATCCGGAATATTTGTGGCTGCTCGCCAAGGGCGCATTGATCAGCGCTGCGCTGACAATCGGCGGCGGCATCCTGGGGTTTCTCCTCGCCGTGCTGCTGGCGGCAGTCCGCCACTACAGGGTGCCGGTTCTTGCCCAACTGGCGGCAGCCTATGTCGAATTCATCCGCAACACGCCATTGATCGTGCAGATGTTTTTCGTCGCCTTCGGTTTACCGCTGCTTCTTGGGTACCAATGGCCCTTCTGGGCCCATGCGCTGCTGGCACTCTCCATCAATTTTTCCGCCTATTTTGCGGAGATCCTGCGCGCGGGCCTGGCGTCCCTCGGCGCGGGGCAAACGGAAGCCGCCGATGCGCTCGGTCTGCCGCGCTGGCTCAGCTTCGTGAAAGTGTGCCTGCCGCAGGCCGTTGCCGCCATGTATCCTTCGCTCAACAGCCAGTTCATCTTCCTGTTCCTGACAACCGGCATCATTTCGGAAATCGGCGTGACGGACCTGACATGGGCAGGTCTCTTCATCGACAGCCGGAATTTTCGCTCGTTCGAAATCTTCTTCACCCTGACGGTGATCTACCTGTTGATGTCACTGGGGTTCAAAACCCTTCTGGCGCTGCTGCATGACCGGTTGTTCAAATGGAAGGTGGTTCGATGAAAGACGCCTTCGTCGCCATCCTTGGCAAACCATTCGGCATCGTCCTGTTCCAGCTTCTGGAAGCCACCCAATACACGATCTATCTGTCTCTGATCGCTTTCATCGGTGGGGGCTTGATCGGCGCATGCGTAACTGCTTCGCGGGTCTCACCGGTCAAGATATTGCGGAAGATCTTTACCGTCTACACCTGGCTGTTCCAGTCAGTGCCCTTGCTGATGCTGCTGTTTCTGCTCGGGCTGGGTATTCCGCATCTATTCGAAATCCAGATTGACCCGTGGCGAGCGGCCGGCATTGCCCTGACGCTTTATACAAGCGCCTACCTGGCCGAAGTCTGGCGCGGGGCACTGACGGCCATACCGGCAGGCCAGCATGAAGGCGGCAAGGCGCTGGGCATGACCTTCGCCCAGATCATGTTCCTGATCATTCTGCCACAGGCGTTTCGCCTGGCCATTGCGCCCACGGTCGGCTTCATGGTGCAGATCATCAAGGGCACGTCGCTTGCCTATATCATCGGCTTTCATGACCTGATGACGGTCGGCAAGCGCTGGGCGAACGCGCCCGTGCCGGGCACCCAACCCTTCGTCATCTATCCGCTGATGGCGATGATCTATTTTTCTCTTTGTTTCCCGTTGTCTGTGTGGTCGCGGCGCCTTGAAAAGCGCCTCGGGTCCACATCGTCCAAGGGCGGGGCTGCCGCCGCCGCCTGACAAATCGCGCTTCAAGAACAACCGAAGGAGGGTCGCGTAATGTTGAAAAAAATTTTGGGGCTGACAGGCTTGGCAGTGTCTGCCGTATTGATGATTGCTAGTCCTGCATCTGCAGAGCTGAAGGACATTCTGGAAGCCGGCAAGATCAAGATTGCTACACCGGAGAATTTTCCGCCTTTTGGCTCGCTGGGCAGTGAAGGCGAATATGAAGGCTACGATATCGACGTCGCAAAGATGATCGCGGAAGATCTTGGCGTGGAGTTGGAGCTGGTGCCCGTCACGTCCAAGCAGCGCATTCCGTTTCTGGAAACCGACAAGGCCGATCTCGTGATTGCAACACTCGGCGCCAATCCGGAACGCGCAAAGTCGATCTGGTTCTCTCACGCCTATGCTCCGTTCTTTTCCGGAGCCTTTGCCAAGCCTGACGTGGCCGTGTCCACCATCGCGGATTTTTCCGGCAAGAAAATAGCCGTGACCAGCGGCACGCTAGAAGATCTGGCAATCACGGCGGATGCACCGGAAGATGCGGAGATCATCAGGTTTGGCGACAACGCGGCCACCATTGCGGCTTATGTTTCCGGCCAGGCCGACGTTATCGTGACCGGTAACATGGTGGCTTTGGGCATTTCCAATGACAACCCGGACTTCAATCTGGAAAACAAGTTCATCATCGCCAATTCGCCGTCTTTTATCGGTGTGAAGACGGGTAACATCGACCTTCTGCAATGGGTCAACGTTTTTGTTCTGCACAAGAAGCTGAACGGCAAGCTGGGCGAGCTGTCAGAGAAGTGGCTGAAGACGCCGCTGCCGCCTTTGCCTGCACTTTAAGGCCTGCCGGCTGATCGTTTGAAGCGCGCGGCGTCGAGCCGCGCGTTTTTGTTTTCGCAAGGGAAAATGCGAGGTTACAGGCTTCTGAAAATCTAGTATCCCCCTGCCATGATGTTTCGCAGTTCGACCGCCGGTACAGGGCCGGCTCCGTTTTATGCCACGCCCCTCGGGGTCTGGGGCGTCGTCGCCCTTTGGGGGCTCGCGCATATCCTGCTGAGGGCGTTGAACACGCCCGTCCTTGGTACGGACGATATGTTCGAGAACGTTCTGGTGCAGACGCTGGAGCCCGGTTACATGCTGCGTCAGCCGCCGCTTTACGAGTGGCTGCTCTGGTCTGCGCAGCAATTGTTCGGCCCTACAATCTGGGCAGCGCTTTTCGTCAAATACACCCTGATCTCGATTGCCGCGCTTTTTCTGTTTCTGATCGCACGCAAGGCCATCCACGACACGCGCCTTGCAGCCCTGTGTGTCTTTTCCTATTCGCTCTTCTACCAGTTCGGCTGGAACCTTCATGAAGGCGTCACCCACACGGTGGTGTTGACTGCAGCCTGCGCCATGAGCGCCTTCTTCTTCCTGAAGGCGCTGGAGACGCAGCGGCTCGGCTACTACGTGCTGTTTGGCATGGCGGCCGGGGCCGGACTGCTGGGCAAGCATTCCTACCCGATTTTTGTACTTGCCCTGATCCTGGCGGCGGCCAGCGACCCGGCATGGCGCACCCGGCTGCGCCTTTCCGGCCTGTTGCTGGTGCCTTTCGCGGCGACACTGATCTACAGCCCCTATGCCTATTGGATCTTCAGCGAAGGGCTGAAGCTGCTGGCATCGGTTTCCGACACCATGGGCGTCAGTGCTGAAACATCGCATCTGATGCGCGCAGGCGAGGGGCTCGGGAAACTTGCCTTCGGACTTGTCGGTTTCTCGGTTCCGCTGGTCCCGCTGCTGCTCCTGCTGTTCTGGCCGCGCTATCTTGGCCGCAAAAAGCCCGAAACACCTGCCGTGAGTGACGCAGCGCGCCTGTGCGGGCGCACGGTTCTCCTGATGATCCTGCTGACGGCGCTGATGATTGCGATCACCGGTGCGACCTACGTCAAGGAACGGCACATGCACCCGCTGCTTCTGCTGCTGCCGGTGTGGCTGTTTGCGGACCTGGAACGCTTCGGATTTGAAAAGCAATGGCGCTGGCTGACGGCCGTTGTTCTGGCGGTTGTCGCGGTTGCCTTTCTCGCCCGGGTGCCCGGGTTGGTCGCGCCGGACAAGACATGGTGCGGCGGCAAGTGCCGGCACATGAAGCCTTACGCGGACTTGAAGGCACCGCTGGCTGACCTGGGAGCAGCCGACGCCACACTGATTGCCGATGATGGCTATACCGGCGGCAATCTGAGGGTCTTGTTTCCCGATGCCCGGCTTGTGACCAAGGCCATTCCGGCCAGAACGCCACCGCGACAAAGCTGCTTCTTCATCTGGGAAGAGGGGGACAAGGAGCCGGACACGTCTGCAATGGAGCGCTTCAGTCAGGTCGCCTTCTGGGATGCCGGCGAGGCGCTTGAGGCAACGTATCTCACCGGCGCTTGGCCGCATTTGTGGAAGCCGCCCGGCTGGCGGACAAGCTGGTGGGGCGTAGCGAAGCTCCCGCCCGAGAGCCCAATCTGCCGCTGACCGTAATCTTTCCTGACCAAAGGCGCGAACCGAAGATGCCGGACACATTTGCCTCGACTGTTTCCATCGAAAAAGCTCGCCCGGAGCACCTTCGCGAGATCGTCGCCATCATCAATGCGGGGGCGACCAGTGTTCGCAAGGACAGGGAATTTGCCGACTGGCAGGACTACCGCCCGGCATTTGACGCACTTGTCGCCGCACCCGAGTGCGATATCTACGTCGCGCTTGGCGAAAGCGGAGAAGTGGTCGGCACTTTCCAGATCCATTTCATGAAGGGGCTCGCCTTCCAGGGGCGTCCGAGGGTTGAACTGGAAAGCGTTCACGTGCGCGCAGACCAGCGCGGCACCGGTGTCGGGCGGCTGATGATGGCAAGGGCTGAAGACCTGGCACGGCAGGGCAACGCCTGCATGGTGCAGCTGACGTCGAACAAGGAACGCGAAGGCTCACATCACTTTTACAAGCGGCTTGGCTACGACCAGAGCCATCACGGCTACAAGAAGATGTTCGTCTGAGCCATCATTGATCAGTCGGTGCCTGGCGCGCTGTGCCTTGATGGAACCGTAACTGCCAGGCTCCGTCTCGTCTGCTCCAGATCGAACTGCGGTTTGCCCTTTCAACGTTATCAAGCGCACGCCTGACCTCACTGACATAGATCATGAGAACCGAATTCGTGTCGATCACGGTGAACTTGAGGCCGGGCAGGGGCAGGCGTACGTCGATAGGCCGTGCGGCACGCGCGGGCAGGATCAGGTCTTCACGCGGATAGATACGGCCGGATCGGCCGAACTCAAAAAAGTCATCCGCAAAGATCCGGTCCATCAGGACGGGGTCGTAACGCGTTTCCGCTCGCCACAGGCTTTCCTCCAGTCTGGTGAGCGTTTCGATATCGTCGGGCGTGAGGCACGTGTCAGACATGGATCCGGGCCGAGCTGGTGAACCGGCGGTGTCAGTCGACCCGTCGCCAGGTTTCCTTTTCGCAGACATTGAAAACGACGCGGACGCAGCCCTGTACTTCCAGGGCGGAGGCGTTCTTCGGGCGCAAGGTGGCATCCGCGCTGAAGCCGCGACGCGGATCATAGACCCGGCCTTTCCAGCCATCTTTCTGTGGTGCCATGCGCCAGAGCACGGTCAGGCCGAGCACCTTCCGTTTGCGCTTGCTTTCGTCCTTGTTTTTGAGGTCCGGCGTGTTTTCCATGGAATAGCCTTTGGGGGCCGGAAACCGGACAATCTTGCCACAGGGCACCTTGCCGCATTTTTGTATCTGGATGACGGCACCTGCCGGTGTCAGCCATTTGCCGTTGATGTCCGGGGCTGCAATGGCTTGGCCCCCTGTGCCTGCAAGCAGGAGAGCGAACAGACCGGCTTTCGATAACAGTCTGGAAGTCGGAAACGCAGAAACAAAGAAAGAAACAGGAACCACGATTATCCCCCGTCGCAATGCTGGTGACGACTGCGCCACAATCTCTGACCGGCAATTGCGACGGAGGAAAGGCCAAATCGACAGGATCTGGCGATTTCGGACTTTGTTCAGCCGTTTATTGTTCCCGTTTCCAGGTTTCGCCCTTGCAGATGAGGCCGCCTATCACGCAGCCCTCCAGTTTCAACGCGTTGGCGGACGTCAGCTCGATGAAGCCGGTATAGATCTTGCCGTCCTCGGCGTTATAGACCTTGCCCTTCCACTGGTTTTCCTTGTCGGTGGGTTTCATGGCCTGAACGATCTGTACTCCCAGCAGCGGGCGGTCCCGCTTGGCCGCGTCCGGGTTCCTGGTGTCGTTTCGCGGCTCCCGCAGCCATATCAGCTTGCCGCACAAGGAACTGCCGCAGGAGCTTATCCGGATCTTGGATGCCCCGTTCGGGCGGACCCAGTCTCCCTTGGCATCGCCTGCGAAAGACATTGTTGCGGATGTGGTGATGATGGCGCCCGCAAGAAGTGCGGACGACAGAATGGTTTTCAGCATAAGTTCCTCCCAAAGCGGAATGCCTTCCGTTTACGGAAAGGGAATGTATAGCCCGGGAAACGTGCTGAAAAGCCGTCACCCAACGTCAGGTCGTCCGAAAATCCTCCTGAACGCCGAAGGGAGGTAAAGTCTGGTTTTCTGAAAGGAAGGGAACGAAATAAAGTCGGACAAAGAATTGTGGAAACGAATCCATGGTGAATAGAAGGTTGATGGGCCTTGTCAAATTTTCGGAGAATGTGACTGATTAAAAAGGGAAAATCGCAACCATATACTTACCGCAATATGAATTTCAGACTTATTTAAAATTTTGTTTGCATTGCGTTAAACCTGTCTTTTAACGCCCCTTTTAACTGCTGCTGATGAAGTAGACCTCAAGAAACAACGGGGAAAGCTTCACGAAAGCTTGTGTTTCTTAGATCGGTCCTTGCCAAACCATTGTGTTCAGCGAAGTGACCGGTTGGCAGTAGGGAACCGGAACGGTGGATCCAGAAGGATCGGAGCTGTTCCGCAGAAGTCAGACAGACGAAAGGGGAGCGTTATGGCTCGTTTTGAAATGCACTCGGCCGATATGGCCATCATGGGCGAAAAGCCGGTTACCGCGGACATCCTGTTCCAGATGGGTCTGGATAGCGCTTGCGGCCGTCACGGCATGACCGATCTCATCACAGCGCACAAGTGGTTCAACATTGCTGCTCTGAAAGGCAACAAGGACGCAGCTCGCTACCGCAAGGAAATTTCCGGTGAAATGTCCACTTCCGAAATCGCCGAAGCTCAGCGGTCGGCTCGTGAATGGCTGTCGATGCATTGAACCGGATCAAGGCTGCCGGCCGAACGGCACCTGAACCGGTATCCACAACCTGACGCGGCAGCACAGTTTTCTGCCGCGTCCAGTTTCCGGCCCCTTGCCGGGACCGCTCCAGTCAATGGATCGGCGCCAGACCGTACTCATCCCAGATCGAGCGGTCGATTGGTGCACCAAGGGCATATTCGAACCCGCTGACGATCTTGCCGCTGGCGTCCAGCCGGCATCGATAGGCGATCTCGTACCAGACCCGGTTGCTTCTGAGGGCTCCGGCGGGCACAACAATCATATCTTCCTGCTGAAATGAATTGCGGAAAGCATGTGGCGCAAGCCGTGTCGGCTTGAACCCCGGCCGTGCATGACGAACTTGCTCCATTGCCTCCAGCGCGCAAATCTGCTCGCGGCCGTCTTCACTGGTCAAGGTTGGCAGAAACTCGCGTGCCTGTGCGGAGCGTGGGTCGTTCAGGACATCATTGGCAAAATAGGCATTTGCAATAACCCATTCCTGCTCGGGCCTGGTCCTCGAAGAAGATGGGTCCGTGGGCGCGGGCAAGATGGCATTCGAAGAAGGCACCTGTTCCGAAGGCGCGTTCGAACCTGACAACGGATCAGCAGTGGATTGCGGGGAGACTGCCGCAGTTTGCGACTGGCTCTCGTCGGTTTCTTCCAGCGCGGTTTCCAGCAGACTTGGCGGCAGGTATTCGGGAATGATCTCGACGGAGACAGGCTCGGGCGGCTCTGGCAGGATCGTCCGCCACAGCGCCGCATCGCTCAACAACGCATAGAGCGCAAGGTGCAGCCAGAGCGCACAGATCCACGGAAACCTTTCCGCGACAAACCGTGTCAGATGCGTCGGAGGGGCGAGCTCGGCTATGGCATTTCTCCGATACCCGGCCAAGTTGAAGAATGTCCATCGCACCAGAGGACTGCGGCTGAATTATGAAGGGGAAGACGGGAACTGGGTCTGTTCCCGCGGACGGCGGCAGGCCAGTCAATCATCATGCGAGAAGGGTTTGAGACTTTCTGGTAGCGCGATGAACCACCTCTGGAAAAACGTTCCCTAACCCAACAGCCTGGCAGAAGCCCGAGGCAGAAGCCTGGTCAGTTTCTTGCGGGTGCGAATTTTCCGTTTCGACATCTTTCCGCGCATTATGTCCACTGGCGAAACAGCCTTGGCTCGTCTGAGCGCAGCAGTCCACTCGTCTGTCCAGGCACTGAACTGTTCCGGGTAGCGATCGTCACGCATCGGGACAATTTCGAATGTCGTTCTTGCAGACCGGTTGCACGAGCAGGCGCGCCGCAAATTTTCCCTGAGGGCGTGATTGTCAAAACAGGTCGCGGGTATTGCAAGGAGACTGACCAGAGAAAATGTTTTGTCTGGATGCAGACGCGCCATCATCTCTTCAAAAAGGGTTGTTTCGCTTTTCAGATGCGAAACTTCTGCATGAAAGTCGTTTATCGAATTTTCTTCCGCCACTGCCGCGTTGCGATAGTAAATGAAGGTCGTTTTTTTGCCGGTGTCTTTGATGAGTTTCCTGAACCTGTCAATCCGAACCTTGTACTCGGCCAATACGTCACTGTTGTCGTGTGGATTGGAGTGCAGATGCGCGATTTTCGGGTAGTCCTTGAAAATGAGGAACTTCTCAACCGGATTTATTTGATGCGAGGCGTAAGTATAGTCGTGCTTGCTGGTAAGGCCCTTGAAGTCTGTCGCGATGATTTTCGAGACGTAGTCCAGGCCCGCATCAAGGTTCCAGAGCCAATCGAAGGGGTATTGCTCATGCCTCAGGCCCAGCTTCTTGAGGTTTGTCGCAGCGTCACACCCGCCACCCAGCGAAACAAAAACGTTTTTCAAGTATCACCCAAACCCAAACCCATTGATGAAAGAGGGTCGTTTTGCCGGTGGCGCGCCAAAAGTCAACTCCAAGATGTGACGGTGGCCGGGTGGGGAGGAAAAAAGCGAAACCTGGCGAGCGAATTGCCAAATGATGAACCAACGCCATAGTTTAAAATACAACTACTGATTTTTTGTTTTGAATGCTAAACTTTGCCTAGTGCTCTTTGGCTGGAGGGCTGCAATGCTTAGGATGTGTGGATATAAAACGTTCTATGTTGCTGTTTTAATTCAAATTTTGGTATTTTTTTTGCCGGTCGGCTCGGGATTAGGATGTGATCCAAACGAGAATTGTAATCGATGCTTAGTCTCGAATCCCTTCGGCGGTTGTACCATCCGCGGAAATGATCCGGTCTGTGAGGCGCGTAAGGCCACTTGTCAAGTTGGCGGCGGAGCCATAACGGGCGCAATTTTTACTGGCCCCTTGCAGCAAGGCGGCATTGTGCCTCAAGAAACCATTCAAAAATGCTTAAGTCGACCAGGGGATTGCGCTAAAGAAGTTATAGCCAGAGGCGGCTACGCATTTATTCGCCCTGTGGTCGATGAGTATATTTCCGATTTGAGGAGACAGGCTTCTGGGAAATATTCAAAAATACCGTTCGGTTTACAGCGGCAATTGTCCTCCTATTTCGACTTTAATTTGAACGATGTTAGATTTGCATTCAATATAAATACGAGGCACGGGCAGCATATAACAATAGGTAACGAAATATACTTTACCTCTTATGTGGATTTCTCAAGCTGCTTTGGATACCAACTATTAGCGCATGAGCTCGAACATGTGGGGCAGTATGGGCGCCGCGGAGGTATAGATCCGTTTATTGCGGAATATGTGTTAAAGTCTGTCGGTAAGGTGCTAGAGACGCGAAGTTTTAATGTGCACGATAATGTCGATATTGAGCGTGCCGCAATTTCAAAAGCTGGCTCGGTTGGTTGTCCTGCTTCTCTTCAGGGGCAACCTACACCTACTCCTCCCCTAGGTATTGCTTGTTTGACGCCTTACGGCGCTTGTCCAATGAACGGCGCTTATCCAATTAACGCGCCGTGCATTTGCGGTTCTATGAATGGTCCGATTCAAGGGGTGTGGTTCGATAGCGATAGTCTTGCGAAACGTTGGGCTATCTATCTTGTCTATCCCCTGGCACGGTCATAGATTCTATTGCCAACCTTGCAGAAGCTTTCAACAGCATTCTGGTATGATCGCAATGTGGAACTCAATCGATCTAAGTGTTCTTGTCGCATTTCAATAATTTCCAAAGACGCCTGCTTAAGCCGGTTCTGTAATTCCTCTGGTGTTTCCGGCTTATCAGGAGTTTTTGTTATTGGAAGCATAGGGGGCGGCGCGTTAGTGGGGGTACGGATTGCGAAAAATCGAAAGTCGTTGGCCAGTCTATTGTAGTCGTTGAGATTTGATTGGATGTTTACTAATTGTGTAACGAATTCACTAAATTCATCAACCGCCATGGAGCTAAGAGCTTCAGAGTCAGTCTGAAGATTTAGGAGAGATATTCCAATCGTGGGGACAAACACTGGTTCTGTCTGAATTTGAAGACTGCTTATGGATTCCATAATGGCTTCGCATTCCTGAATTGCTACTTTGAGCAAACCAATCGTTCTTTGTTTTTGGTTCTCAGCTGCTCGCCAGTCATTAAGATATAGAGCTGCAAGAACGCCTACTAGCGTGGTCGTCAACGGGAGTACCAAGAGAGAGATCCAAGGCGTCTCGAAGAAATTTTTTCGTTTGGATATTTTCTTTGGATCAATCTGATCTGAGCAGTCAGCTGGCTGGAGCTGCTTGGATTTTCGATTTTTTGTTGACGTGTTAGTAAAGAAGCCTCGGATGTGTGAAAGCAGAGACACGTTTCACCTCACTTGCAGAGCACCCACTAAATTTGATTAGTTATACAATTTTAGGGTGTGTTTCGTCCATCTTTAAAGGCCAAAATAGTATAGTTCGATAGGCTGTTTTCACTTGACTGTTACGGTCATTTCTTTTGATGGCCCGATAGCAAGGACACTGTGGCGGCAATTGTCCAAACTGCCATCGGCGAATTCTCAACTGTGCGGATGGCGCTCGGTGGAACAACAAGCTTTGCAAAAAGGTCTTTGAGTTGGAGAAAAATACAGACCAAGTCTGATCTTCTCTTACCTGGAACAAATCAGAACCAAACTGCCGGTGTTTTGCAGAAGTCTATCTGCAATTCGGTATCTGTTCTCTGCATGTTCTTGCATGAAGGTGCAGAGCTGCGGGCGTGGAAAACCTACTCTGTAAATCAAAAAAGGGCTTGCTTCCCAAGGCTTCGGGCACTAAACGGGACGGACCGGAGAGGTGGCCGAGTGGTCGAAGGCGCTCCCCTGCTAAGGGAGTAGACGGGCAACCGTCTCGAGGGTTCGAATCCCTTCCTCTCCGCCACTTTCCTTCTTCCCACCTTCATAGTTCTATTTCGCTGCGCTGCAGGTAACCCAGTCTGTGTGCTGGTGTGACGCAAACATTGTTTTGCGAGAATGTGTTGTTGCGAGCGTAAACACAGCTGCAGCAACTTTGTGACCTTCCGGGCGAATGCTGCCGGCAACGCAATTGATTCACGCCATTGCCCGAAATTTGAAGGCACCGGTAAGCGACGCGACAGTGCGTTGCTCTGTTTGTTTCTGCGGTTAGCCGCGAATTTACCAAGGCGAAAATGCGGCTAATTTGTGAACAGTTTTCTTTTGATGTTGTCCTGAGGTTTCCGTAGTGTGATTTTGAGTTGGGGGATCGGTGTAAGCGATGGCCTGAGAACATGTTTTGTGTGGATCTGGAATGTCGCGTTTATCGGAATTTTTTCGACCGTTTTTGAAGCCTCTTTTCGGAATACTCATCCTTTCCGGCGCCGGCAGTGTTGATCACGCGGCAGCATTTTCAGAAGAATTTCGGCAGTATCACCAGCAACTTATCCAATCTGGTGATGTGCGGGCGCTGGTCGATTTCGTATCCCAGCTCGAAAACGGCAGGAGCGCCGGTGATCGCCTGATCCTGGCGCAAGCCGAACAGAATGATGACTTGCTGACGCCCGCCGAAGACGCGGTTTCGGATGAGGCGATTCTGACGGACAGCAGTGACGACCTGCTGCCTTCCGATGACGGAAGCGATGATCTGCTGACCGCAGAGGAACCCGGTGCCGCCTCTGTTTCCGATGGTGACGATCTGCTGGCAGGTGATGATCCCAAGGCTGATGGAGATGACCTTCTGGCTGGCGATGACTTGCTTGCCGGGGATGATTTGCTTGAAGGTGATGACCTGCTTGCGGGCGACGGGGCCGATGTTTCCGGCGACGACCTTCTGGCCGGAGACGACGATCTTCTCTCCGATGATGACCTTCTGACAGTTGGCGATGATGACGACATTCTGAGCGGCGGCGGAACCGGGCTGACTGAAACCGTTGAAGGCAAGAAAAAAGAAGAAACGATCCGGCGAACAGCCAATGCGGAGCATGAAAAGCTCTTCCTGGAAAGCAAGTATCCCTCTGCAAACACCTGTGCGACCTGCCACCCTGGCCAGTATGAGCAATGGTCCGTGTCTCAGCATGCCTATGCGCAGCTGAGCCCGATCTACATGGCGATGCAGACCACCATCAACATGAAGACCAGCGCGACCAATGGCGACTTCTGCATTCGCTGTCACAACCCGGTCGGCATGAACATTGGCGAGTCGCTCTATGTCTCAAACCTGAAGCGCAATCCGACCTCACGGGAAGGCATCACCTGCGTTGCCTGCCACCGAGTCAGCCGGAACTACGGCAAGATCAGTGGCCGGTTCGCGCTGGAAGAGGGGGATGTGTTCTCGCCGGTCTATGGCCCCAAGGGCGGCGAGGAGCTGAAGCGCGTTCTGAACACGCCCGAGGAATACCGGGTTTCCCAAAGCAAGGATGATCCGGGACGCAGCATCCATACCGAGGCCAAGCCTTTCTTCGCGCTCACCAAACCAGGCTTTTGCGGCACCTGTCATGATGTGACGCTGTTCAACGGCTTCAAGCTGGAAGAGGCTTTTGCCGAATACAAGCGCTCGCCGGCCGCCAAGAGAGGCGAGACCTGCCAGGACTGCCATATGGGCAAGGTTCAGGGCGTTGCCTCCGGCTATGATTACGGCCCCGCCGCAATCGTTGGCGATGTCCCGACCCGTAACCGCAAACTGACCAACCACATGTTTGCAGGCCCTGATTACTCGATCATTCATCCGGGCATTTTCCCGCACAACGTCGAGGCGGCGGAGTTCAAGACGCTGGCTGAATGGCTGCAGTTCAATGTCGGTGCCGGTTGGGGAACGGACAAGTTCGAGGACAACGTCAAGGACGGCTACAAGTTTCCCGAAGCCTGGTCGTCCATCGATGATCGTTATGATGGCCGCGAGATCCTGGATACCCAGTTCGAGCGGCTGGAAAAGGCGCGTCAGGCACGGCTTCAGGTGCTGCGCAACGGCTTCAAGCTGAGCGACATCACCATTGTCGACAACACCAGCCGGGCTCTCAAGTTCTCCGTCGATGTCAGCAGCGGCACGGACGGACACGGTGTGCCGACCGGGTTTGACGCCGAACGGCTGATATTCCTTCAGGTGACGGTCAAGGACAGCAAGGGCAACACGGTTTATGTGTCCGGTGACCGGGACCCCAATGGCGACGTTCGCGATGCCCACTCGCTTTACGTTCATAATGGCGAGCTGAAGCTCGACAAGGACCTGTTCAGCCTGCAATCCAAGTTCGTGGTCCGCCTGCTGCGTGGCGGTGAACGCGAACAGGTGCTGGCGGTGAACACTTCGACGGACGTTCTGCCGCTCGTTCGGCCGGAACGCCGGGCAACCACCATCTACGGCAGGCCGCGCGGGGCCAGAAAGCACAAGCAGAACCTGGAGCCGGGGGCGAGCCGCACCGCGACCTATGCCGTTCCCGCCGAAAACCTGAAGCCGGGTGAACGCTATTCCATCTCGGTGAAGCTGATTTCACAGATGGTGCCGGTCAACCTGATCGCAGCCATTCAGGGAGCGGGCTTCGACTACGGCATGAGCCCGGCCGGTATCGCGCGCAAGGTGGTGCAGGGCAGCTCCGTGCTGTGGACGCGCAAGGCGAGTGTCGTGCTCAAATGAGGTATCAGGCAAGCAGAACTCGGGGACGGCGGTTCAGTGCGTGGGCAATCACGACGGTGGCTTCGGCTGCGCTTCTTCTGCAGGCCGGCGGGCAGGTATGGGCAGCGGGCAGTGCCTTGAGCGACGACCCAATTCCCATGGTCACGGAAGCGGAAGTCCGCAAGCATCAGGAAGAAAACAGCGGGCCTGCCCCCCTGATTGCCGGTGACCACCATTCAAGCGAATTGAGCACCGATGCAGTTCCGATCATAGCGGAAGATGAGGAGCCCGAACCGACGCCACCGATCTTCCAGCGCGGCGAGAAATTCCTCGCCAGCGGAAATCTTGCGCCCGGTATTGAATTGCCGACCGGGGCAATCTGGCAACCGGCGCTTTGGGTGTTCGGCGACGCGCGCACCGCAATTGGCCACTATGCCAACGGCGTTGAAGATCCGCGCCAGTTCTGGGCGAGCCGTATCGACATCTTTGCCAATCTGAAACTGACACCCACCGAGCGGATCCTCATCGGGTTTTCGCCCTTGACGGAAAAACGCCGGAACACGGGCATTCTCTATACGGATGAAGGCGGCGTTGAATATGTCAACGGGCTCAATCCCTATGTGACGACACTGTTCTTCGAGGGGGAGTTCGGCGAGATTTTCCCGAACCTCGATCCGGACGACAACCGCAATTTCGACTTCGGATTTTCCGTCGGCCGTCAGCCCCTGTTCTTTCAGGAAGGCATGATGATCAACGACAGTGTCGACGCGCTCGGCATCACGCGCGACACGATCGTCATTCCCGGCCTGACGCCGGATCTGAGGGCCACCGGCGTTTTCGGCTGGAACAATATCCGTCGCGGCGACAATGAACTCGACGACAGTGCCTTCCTTCTCGGCCTGTTCACCGAGGCCGATTTCCGCAAGAGCACGGCCAATCTGGATCTTGCCTATGTCATCAGCGATGAGGACGAGGGCGGAGACGGCTTCTATTTCGGGGCGTCCGCCGTACAGCGGTTCGGGCTTTACAATACGGCGTTCCGGATCAACACCTCGACCGCGATCGAAAAGCGAGGCCCGGCTGTCGACAACGGCGTGCTGATGTTTTCGGAAGTTTCGCGTACCGTGACGGCGTCCGAAAACGTCGTCTATGCCAATGCCTTCTGGGCTATCGGCAACTACACCTCCGCTGCCCGCGACAGCCTCACGGGTGGTCCTCTGGGTCAGGTTGGCATCCTGTTTGCCGCTCCGGCTGTTGGTCTGGGCGGGTCTGCACTTTCCAACCGGGCAGACAGCGTCTTCGGTGGATCTATCGGCCACCAGATGTTCTTCAACGAGGACAAGACACAGCTTGTTATGGAACTCGGTGGTCGCAAGGATACCGACGGCAGCGACGCCGGTGTGGTCGCATTCGGCGGCCAACTCTTGCATGCCCTCAACAACAGGAGCAGCATTCAGGTCGACGGGTTTGTTTCCGCCGGACAGGACCGGAAGGCGGGAACGGGACTGCGAATGGAACTGAGAACGAGGTTCTGATGAGAAACATCGGCTCATTTCTGGTCGGAAAGGCGGCCTGCTCATGATCCTGGCACTGCAAATCGGCGGTGGTACGATTGTTGCGCTCGCCCTGTTTCAGCTCTGCCTCGGGATTTATTCATCTCTGGCGGCCGTCTTTCGCGAAAGACGCCTGGACGCCAGGCACCTGCAGCATTTCAACGATCTGGCACAGGCTGCCCTGCGCAATGCGGAAGTCGACAGGCTCAAGTCTGGAACGACCTGGGCCGGCAAGCGCAAGTTCCGGATTGTCGAAAAGCGTGTCGAAAACAAATGCGGCGATATCTGCTCGTTCTATCTTCAGCCGCATGACGGAGGCGAGCTTCCACCGTTTCTGCCGGGCCAGTTCCTGACGTTCGAACTGCCGATTTCAGATCAGCCAGCACCTGTTATCCGGTGCTATTCCCTGTCCGACAGTCCCTCCCGCCTGGACCGGTACCGGGTCACGATCAAGAAACTGCCACCGCCGCCGGATGCCGGTGAAACCGTACCTGGCGGGCTATCCTCGACCTATTTCCATGCCAACCTCAAGGAAGGCGATGTCGTCGATGTGCAAGCGCCCAAGGGCGGTTTCGTATTGGACCTGCAATCGGAACGGCCGGTTGTCCTGATTGGTGGTGGTGTCGGCCTGACACCGGTGCTGTCCATGCTGAAAGCGCTTGACGATGCCGGCAGCCACCGCGAAGTGCATTTCTTCCACGCCGCGCGTAGCGGCGATGACATTGTGCTGTGCGACGAAATTCGGGAGATTGCCGAGCGGCGGAACAACGTCCATTACCGCGTGCTCTACAGCGCACCGACTGATGCTTGCGTTGAGGGACGGGATTACGATTGCCCGGGCTTCCTGACAGTTGATGTCCTGAAGCGGTATCTGACGTCTTCCAACTACGAGTTCTATGTTTGCGGCCCTCCGCAGATGATGTCTTCGTTGACGGAGCAGCTGCGCGATTGGGGTGTACCGGACAGCGATATCCACTTCGAGGCATTCGGGCCTGCGTCCGTCAAAACCGTCAAGTCACCGACAAGTTCACGGGAGGCGGCTGAAAGCGTGCAGGTGGAATTTTCGCGCTCCGGCAAGAAGGTTTCCTGGCACGAGCAGGACGGAACGCTGCTGGATCTGGCCGAACGCAACGGCATCCGGGTCGCTTCCGGCTGCCGGGCGGGCAACTGCGGAACCTGCGCAACAGCGCTCAAGGAAGGCGACGTGACCTATGTCACGCGGCCCGCCAGCAGCCCGGCGCAAGGGTCCGTGCTCATGTGTATCGCTTGCCCGGGAGGCAATGTCATTCTGGACGCCTGACGACGCGAGAGGGTGCCCATCATTTTTGGATCAAAGGATTGAGGGATTGGATATGGCTGGATTACTGAAGGGCTTGCGCCAGGCGGCGTCCTGCCTTGCCGTGTGCGCTGTCGGATATCTCGTGCTGGCCGGACTTGCCCCGGCTCAGGCCGACCCGAGCATGATTGTCGGACCGAACGAATGTGCGGAATGCCACAAGAAGGAAACCTCGATCTGGCAGAACACGCATCACTTCAGCACCTTCAGGGATCTGCCCAAGAGCGAGGATGCCGAAAAGATCGCCGCCAACATGGGCGTGAAGCGACTTAAGGCGGAAAGCCTCTGCACCAACTGTCACTTCACCATGCAGACGGTGGACGGCAAGGAAAAGGCGATTGCCGGCAATTCCTGCGAGTCCTGCCATGGTCCTGCCAAGGAATGGTACAAGGTGCACTCGGATTTCAGCGGCAAGAAGGAAGGTCAGGAAACCGAGGCGGAAATTGCCGCACGCTGGGAAAAGGCCGAGGCAGCCGGCATGATCCGGCCCAAGATGACCTACGCACTGGCGAAAAACTGTTTCAGCTGTCACCTGGTGCCGAACGAGGAACTGGTGAATGTCGGCGGTCACACGCCCGGCAGTGCCTTTGAACTGGTTAGCTGGAGCCAGGGCGAGGTGCGTCACAACACCTGGTACAACAAGGGCAAGTCCAACCCGGAAGCGTCCATCGAACGCAAGCGGATGCTGTTCCTCGTCGGGCGTATCGTCGAGCTGGAAACGGCACTGATCGGCGTCAGCAAGGCGACCGAGAAGAAAGACTACGCCGTGAAGATGGCCAAACGGGCAAGCAATGCCACGAAGGTCATGGCAAGTCTTGCCAAGCTGTTGCCCGAAGCGCCCGAACTGGGTGAGATCCAGGAAATCGCAAGTGGTGCCAAGCTCAAGCTGAACAACCAGGATGAGCTGACCGATGCCGCGGCAATGATCTCCGTGCTCGGCCTCAAGTTTGCCGACACCTACGACGGGACGACGTTCGCCGCGGTCGACAAGTACCTTCCGGGAGCCGACAAGTTCAAGGGACCCGTGACGCAGTAGGGAGCCGGACTGTTGGATCAGGAGCTTCGCGACGAGCGAAACCGGCGCTGGGACGAGCCATTCGGCAAGGAACCGCTGGACCGGGAGACGGTGGACCGTGTCCTGGCCCTGCCGGCGTTTGCCGACGTCAATCCGGCCGACTTTCCCTCGTGGCTGCCGGTTGCAAGCGTCATTGCGAATGATGGCCGGATCAGGACCTTTCAAAAGGGCGAAACTGTCCTGCGCAAGGGGGACTATGGAAGTTCGCTGTTCATCATTCTGTCCGGATCCGTGTTCGGCCTGACTGCGTCTGCGCCGACCGCCGGCTCGGGTCGCAAGCAACAGAAATCCTGGCGCAGGTCGCTTGCGCAACTGTTCGCGCGCAAGCGTCCGCCAGAGTACCGCCCTGCGCGGCGGCGGTCTCGCAGACCTTCGTCCGCGGCCGCTTCAATCAATGAAGTCACACGAGCAAATACGGTGGAAGCTGCCCTGCGTGTCGACGCGGACGAGCTGATTGCGAAGCACGAGACTTTCCTGCTGGAAGCCCCGCAGATGTTTGGCGAGCTGGCCGCCCTGACCCGAAGCCCGAGGCGCGCGACCATCTATGCCCTTGAGGACGACACTGTCCTGTTCGAGCTGCGCTGGCAGGGGCTGCGCGAAATTCGAGACTGGTCGGATGGCTTCCGCAAGCAGATCGACCAGCTTTACCATGAACGCGGTTTGCTGACCCGGTTGCAGGAATGCCCGGTCTTTGCCCATGTCGACAGCACAGCGCTGGCGGAAATCGCAGAAGAGGCCCTGTTCGAAACCTATGGCAATTTCAACTGGACCCATCGGTTCAAGACTGAAATTTCCAAGGAAGATGGGGCGCAGCACATCATCCAGCAGGAGCCGGTGATTTGTGAACAGGGCAGTCACGTCGACGGTTTGTTGCTGATCAACAGTGGCTTTGCCCGGGTCAGCGAACGGATCGATCACGGTGACAGGACCATTGGCCATCTGTCGAAAAACGACGTTTTCGGACTGGATGCGATTGCGGCGTTTGCGCGGGACAAGGTTTCTCCGGTTCTGGATACGAGCCTGCGCGCCATCGGCTATGTCGACGTCATCCGCATTCCGACGCATCTGGTCCAGAAACATGTATTGCCGGGGCTCGATCCTTCCTTCCTGCGGCAGGGCAGACCGGATGATCGTGACGGCACGCGCGGGGAACTGCGCCAGGGCATGATGGACTTCCTCGTCGATCACCGTTTCATCAACGGTGAGGAAGCCATGCTGATCAACCTGGAGCGCTGTGTCGGCTGTGACGATTGCGTGCGCGCCTGCGCGACCGCCCACGACAACAACCCCCGCTTCGTTCGGCAGGGGAGCCGGTTCGAGAACGCGATGATCGCGAGCGCCTGCATGCATTGCACCGATCCGGTTTGCCTGATCGGCTGTCCAACCGGCGCCATTCACAGGGCCGAGGACAGCGGGACTGTCGTCATTGACGACAACACCTGCATCGGCTGTGCGACCTGCGCCAATTCCTGTCCATACAGCAATATCCGGATGGTCGAGATCCGTGACGAGAACGGGCAGTTCGTGACGGATCGCGAAGGGCAGCCCATCAGCCGGGCAACCAAATGCGATCTGTGCGCCGATCAGCTGACGGGCCCAGCCTGTGTCCAGTCCTGTCCGCATGACGCGCTTGCGCGCGTCAACATGCGCGACACCGAAAGACTGCTGGAGTGGCTGAAATGAGCTGGCTCCTCAATCGCAACATCCTGTTGAAGCTTGGTGCGGCCGCTGTTTTGCTCGCGGTTTTCATGACCGTAAACCAGGCTTACCGGATCTCGTTGCGCGACAGCCAGTTCCTCAACGGTTGGGTTCTGGTGGCGGTCATGGCCGGCATGCTGCTGCTGACGTTTCGCAAGCAGTTGAGCACGTTGCCGCTCGGGCGCGTGCGCCATTGGTTGCAGGTGCATTATTACCTCGGGTTCCTGACCATCGGCGTCTTTCTGGTGCATACGCATCTGCGGTTTCCGAATGCGCCGCTGGAATGGCTCTTGTGGATCCTGTTCGTGCTGGTTTCGGCAAGTGGCTGTGTCGGCGGTTTTCTGGCCCGGATCGTTCCAGTGCGCCTGGAAGGCAGAGGTGACCGGGTCCTGTTCGAGCGCATTCCCGTGTTGCGCGCGCAAATCGCGGACGAAGCGGAAACTCTGGCGCTGGCGTCGTTGGAAGACGGCAGTTCCGTCAGCCTTGCCAATGTCTACCAGCGGGAGCTCGGCCGGTTCTTTGCGCGGCCGCGGTATGTATTCGCGCATCTGCGCCAGTCGAGCCTGCCGATTTCGCGGATCATGGGCGAGTTGCAATCGATCGAGCGGTATCTGGACGACAAGGGCAAGGAGCGTCTGGAACGGATGCGCCTGCTGGTGCGCGCCAAGAACGACCTTGATTTCCAGTATGCCAACGGCGGATTGCTGAAACTCTGGCTGTTTGTGCATGTACCGCCAACGTATGCCCTGATCCTGGCAATCCTGGCGCATGTCGTTGTTGCCTATGCCTTTTCGAGCGGAATTGCCTGACCATGAGCCTGTTACGCAGAATTGGTGTTCAGGAACGCCGCTATGAACGGCCGCAGGACGACTGGGTCTGCGGACATCTTGCCGACGGGTGTCCGTGTCGTCTGGGACCGGACCGGAAAGGAAACTGCAGGGCGGGGCCTGCCTGCCAGCCTGTACAGGACGGTGACCGCTGGATTTGCCGGCGCTCGAGCCAGGAAGGCGGACCTTGCGAAGATGGTCCGCTGCCGGACGGAAGCTGCTGTCTGAACCAGGAACCCTGCGTGCCGAAGCCGAGCCTGCGCAAGCGCAGGCGGCGGGCAGCTGTCTGGCTCACGGCGCTGACTGCCGGGCTCGTGGCGATCATTCTCTCCGGCGGAGTGGCAAAGAACTATCTGATGCCGGGCCGGCTTGCAGCCCAGCACGCCAACCTGACAGATTGCCAGTCGTGCCACGCCGACGCACGTCCGCAAGGCCTTGGCTGGCTTCATGGCCTTGCCGCGACAGCTGCAGGACCGAAACAGACAGCAGCGCTTTGCACCACCTGTCACGACGTTGGTTCGCAGCCGTTCACGGCACATACGACGCCGGTTGAACAGCTCCGGCAGATGACACTTGCCCGCACGGCGGAAGTCGGCACCGGGCGTGATCAGAGCTGGACAAACCGCATCAAGTTCTCACTGCCGATGGCAGGGCAGACGCAAGGTAGCGCTGATGCCGGGTCGCAGAACATCTATTGTGCCACCTGTCACCAGGAGCACCAGGGAAGCCTGGGCAAACTGACCGAAGTTTCCAATGACAGGTGCCAGACCTGCCATGTCGAGAAGTTCGGGCGTTTCGAGGACAGTCATCCGCAATTCGCAGGCTATCCCTTTTACCAGCGCACCAGCATCATTTTTGACCACAAGTCGCATTTCGGAAAGCACTTCCCGGATACCGCCGAGAAGCCCGATGGTGCCGGCAAGGTTCCGGCCATGTGCGAGACCTGCCATGAGGCGGGGAACGATGGCCGCTATATGGCAGTTCGAGATTTCGAAGGCATGTGCGCGACCTGTCACAGTGGCGACATTCTCGGCCAGACCATCGTGAGCGGACCGAAGGGCACGAATTTCCTCTCTGTTCCGGGCCTGGACGTCGAAACGCTTGCGGAACGGGGGATCGACGTCGGGTCCTGGCCGGAAAGGTCCGAGGCAGGAATTACGCCCTTCATGCGGGCGCTTCTGGCGCTGGTGCTGGACGGCCGGGATATCGTGGGAGAAGTGTCGGACCTGGATCTTCTGGATCTGCGGGAGGCTGATGAGGACGCTTTGGCAAGGGTCCAAACGCTGGCCTGGGCGGTGAAGCAGTTGCTCGCGAATATCGAGCGTGATGGCCTTCCTGCCGCCATGGGCGCCGGGGCAGCGGACAGCGAAACCATGACGGACCATAGGCAAATGGCGCTGATGGTCGGTGTGATGCCACACGACGTGATCGCCGCCGCCAACCGGGAATGGTTGCCGGATCTCGCTGAGGACCTAGCCCGCCACGCCGACGGAACGCCAACCCGCGCGTTCGAGGAAGCCCGGCAGGAGGTTGAAGAGAACGAAGCGGTACAAACCGAAGAGGCCGCGCCGGACACCCTTTCCGGGGTGGACGACAGCGATATTCTGGCCGGGACAGACGATGCCGCCAGCGAAGGCCATGGTACGGATAGCCTCATCCTCGGTGGCGGAGCGGATGATGGCGCAGAGCTGGCTTCCGAGGACCTGTTGCTGGCGCCTGCAGGAGCCGATGACGCATTGGCCGGCAAGACAGATACCGACGATGACATTCTTGCAGACGAAGGCTCGTTGGTTGAAGACGGTCCTGCCATAGCGGATGACTCAGGCTCCGACGTGTCGGACGGCTTGGACATCCTGGCGGAGGACGACGCTTCGAGCGGTTCCGATGGGGACGCTCTTCTCGGCCAACCCGCGGGCGGAGAGGAAATACTTGCCGGTGACGATATTCTTGCCGGTGAGGACATCCTTGCAGCAGACGAAGGCGGAACGGGCCTGTTGAGCGATGCGGCCGAACCTGTCGACACATCGACTTCAACTGACAACCCCTCTGCGCAAACCCGGGAGGAACCATTCGATCCGGAAAACTGGGCTCTTTACGGCGGCTGGTACCGGCAGGACCATACGATCCGGTATCGCCCGACGGGACATGAAGACCCCTTCCTGAAAACATGGCTCGATTATTCGAGCCATGCGGCAACGGATCAGGAAAAGGCCCTGCGGGATCCCGTATTTGCCTCGCTCAGTGACCCGGGCGCGGTGGGACGCTGTACCAAGTGCCACAGCGTCGACACGGCTGGCGTTGAAAAGGCCGTGCGCTGGCACCCCTTCGATCCCGCTCAGGTGACGACACGTTTCACGCGCTTTTCTCACGACCCGCACATCAGCGCAGTTGGAACGGAAGGATGCGTGACGTGCCACGCGCTCACCACGGGGGCGGACACCTATCTGAAGAGCTACGAGCAAGGTGACCCTGCCATCCACGCACCGAACTTCACCCCTATTGACAAGGCCACTTGCGCGACCTGCCACACGGAACGTGCGGCTGGAGAAGAATGCACGCTTTGCCACCAGTATCACACGGGCGGGTTCAGCCTGCCGCTGGTCAGAACCGAGGTGCCCAAGGAATAGCAGTTCGCAAGGCTGCCCCGCAGGCAATCGTCAAGTCGCAGGTGTCAGTCGAAAGCGATGGCGTATTTGCCGCGCCCCAGGCCGGCGTCGAGTGAGACGGACTTCAGGTAGTCTTCTTTGGCCTGGTCGCGTTGGCCCAGTCGCAGCCTCAAGTTCGCACGGCTGTAATAGGCCTTGGCAAATCCGTCGCTGTGGGCGATCGCAGAGTTGAAGTCGTCTTCGGCCTTGTTCAGATGACCGGCGGCAAGATGAGCCTTGCCGCGATTGTAAAGGGCAAGGGGGTGGTTGGCGACAAGCTTCAGGACCACGTCGTAATCGGCAATCGCCGCGGAATAATTTTCAAGTTGAGCCTGGGCGAAACCACGGTTGAAACGCGCAGCGGCGTAATTGGTATTGATCGCCAGGGCCTTGTCGTAGTCGGCTATCGCTTCCCGGTATTGGTCAAGCTTGCGCTTGGCGTATCCACGGTTGTTGTAGGCTGCTGCATATCCGGGCCGCATCTTCAGAGCGACATCATAATTGGCGATGGCAGCGCCATAATCGCCCATCATGCGGTAGACCAGCCCTCTGTTGTTGTAGGCTTCCGGAAACTCGGGGCGAAGCCGGATGGCAACAGTGTAGCGAAGCAGCGCGGCTGAATAATCTTTCGACTTCGCCAGTGCCAGTCCTCGATTGTAGTAGGTATTGGCAAGTCGGCGTTGCAATGGCGCTTCGATCAGGCGGAAGTCCTGACAAGCCGTCTGAAAATCCTGCGTCTGGTCCAGGGTAAAGTCGACGTCCGGCCCTTTGCCCTGTTTCCAGTCCGATGCCTTGTGCCCGGTGATCGAATAAACGTAATTGCGGGTTTCATCGGGAAGGCGCCCGCGCCCACGGCGCCAGTTGTCGACACGGTCTTCCCCGGCATTATAGGCCGCGGCCGCCAGCCCAAGGTTGCCGTAACCTTTAAAAAGATATCCCAGCAAGCGGGAAGAAGCTTCAATGGCTTCCACTGGCTCGAATGAGTTTTCAAGGCCCCAGTTGGCGGCCGTGTAAGGCATGAACTGGGCAATGCCTTCCGCACCGGCCGGGCTGATCGCATTGGGGTCGAAACGGCTTTCCTTCCAAATCAACTTGGCGAAGAAACCCGGTGGCAGGCCCTGTTTGTTCGCCGCCGCCTCGATAGTGCTGCACATCTGCTGCAGGAAGGCAGCCTCGTCCAGGACCGTGTAAAACGGTCCATGTTCCTTGCGCACTGTCTCGGCTGCCGCCCGGGCGGCAAGAACAGGTGCCATGATGACCGTTTCCGCAGGCTCGGCTGCGTAGGAAGACCCGAAACCGGAAAGGCATGCTGTGCCGGCAATCGCAAGGAGGAAAAACTGTCGAAGTGCCTTGGTCAACGCAGGTCCGTCAATCGGGTGAAAGGCGCACGTCATGTGCGGCGGCAATCATAGCTTCCCCGGCAAGCCAGCTCAATGTCTGCACTGAAGGCTGCAAACGTGTCGAAAACCTGTGTCAGGCAGGGGCTGACAACAGGTTCTGCGCAAGTGCCGGAAGGTCCTTGAAGCTCGAAAAGGACACAGCATGCGGAATTTCGGAAATGGGACGTTTGCGGTAGCCTTCGGTGAACAGTGCAAAGGGCATGCCCGCATTGACAGCCGTTTCGGCATCGACCTCGCTGTCGCCGACATAAACGACCGGACCGCCACCGAGGGACGATTGCAGGTAATGCAGCCCGGCCGGGTCCGGTTTGCGCTCCGTCAGGCTGTCTCCGCCAACCAGGCCCTGGAAATAACGCGACAAACCCAGGTCCTCGATAATCTTCTCGGCGGGCCGCTGCGGTTTGTTGGTGCAGATCGCCAACGTGTGTCCGGACTGCAGCAAGTGGTTGAGCGTGGCTTCGACGTCAGGGTAGGGGGTCGTCAGATCGGTCGCATGCGCCTGGTAATCCTCCAGGAAGCTCGAAATGAGACGTGTGCGATCTCGCGTCTGCAGGCCGGTGGCATCGATGATACGGTCAACCAGCGTCGGAATACCGTTGCCGATGAAGGAGCGGATGGTTTCAAGCGGTAGCGCCGACAGGCCTTCGCCTTCCAGAAGGCGGCATGCCGCTGCATGAAGATCCTGGGCGCTGTCGATCAGCGTGCCATCGAGGTCGAAAATCAGAATCGGATTCATGCAGCCTTCCATTTGATGGAGCATCCCATGGACGGGATCTGGTCTTCCGGTCCCTTGCCAGTTTCTGCAATCTGTCGCATCGCTTCGAACAGATCACGCCGAAGGTCTGCTGGCCCCGTCTCCCTGCGGGAGGCATCAAGTCGCCCACGGTACTGAAGTTCCAGCGCTGAATTGAAGCCGAAGAAATCCGGTGTGCAGACCGCGTCATAGGCGCGGGCGACAGACTGGTTTTCGTCAAAGAGGTAAGGGAAAGGGAAGTTTTCCCGCTGTGCAAGTTCTGTCATTTTCTCAAAACTGTCTTCGGGATAGCTCTCGACGTCATTGGCACTGATTGCAGCAACACCGATGCCAATCGCCTGCAGGTCACGGGCATCGCGCAGGATCCTGTCACGGACGGCAACCACATAGGGACAATGGTTGCAGATGAACATGATCAGCGTGCCCTTGGGGCCGGCAATGTCTGAAAGCTTGTAGGTCTTGCCGTCGGTCGCGGGCAATTCGAAATCGGGTGCTTTCCAGCCAAAATCGCAAACAGGCGGAATGGCGGCCATCGTGTCGTCTCCCCTTGGAATGATGCGCTTTGTCAAAAGGATAGAGTAGGTCACCCCATGGAAGAAATGAAGTGACCGGATGGAGGAAAATCGCCAACAGCAAATGGCCGGAGCGCCAGCATCCGGCAAGATGGCAAGCGGTGAAAGAAATAATCAACGACCGGTAAAGCGCACTAGCTCGGCCCCAGGCGAACGAAGACGCATTCCACGGGCCAACCGGACTTGTGGCATCGGCCCGGCATTCCGGACCGGTGCCGGGCTATTGTTTCAGAGCCAGGCCTGTTTCGGATCGGGCAGCGGAATTGCGTCGAGCAGAGTGCGTGTGTAGTCCGCTTTCGGATTGGCGAAGAGTTCCGCCGTTTCGGAGTTTTCGACAATCTCGCCCTTGTAGAGCACCAGGATGCGGGTACACAGCCGCCGGATCACTGAGAGATCATGACTGATGAAGGCCAGGGTGAGACCGAGGTCCTTGACGAGGCTCTCAAGCAGGTTGAGGACCTGGGCCTGGGAGGACACATCGAGCCCGGACACGATCTCGTCGGCCAGGATGAAGTCGGGTTTCAGGGCGATTGCCCTTGCTATCCCGACGCGCTGGCGTTGACCGCCGGACAACTCGTGTGGATAGCGGGTCGCGAAATGCCGGGGCAGGCCAACCATGTCGAGTGCTTCGTCGACCCGGCCCTTGATGTTGTCGAGTCCCTGAAGGCGCAGTGGCCCGGCAATGATACCGCCAACACGCCGGCGAGGATTGAGTGAAGACATCGGGTCCTGAAAGATCATCTGGAAGCGCCGGCGCAGGGGCCGCAGGCTGTCCTCATGAAGATGGGTGATGTCGGTGCCTTCAAACCGGATCGCACCACTGTCCGGTTCGATCAGGCGGATCAGTGCCCTGCCGAGCGTGGATTTGCCTGATCCGGACCCTCCGACAATGCCGAGGACTTCGCCCTTGGGAATATCGAAGGATAGCCCTTTCAGTACGTCGATCCGCGGTGCCGCTCCCAGAAGCGGTTTGCGGGACATGTCCGGAAAGGAGACGTGCAGGTCTTTCAGCTCGTAGATGATATCGCTCATGGCCGGGCTCCTGCCTTCAATTGTGCGTCGAAGGCAGCCACTTCAGCTTCCACCGCTTTCGTCACGCCTTCCGGTACAGGTGTCAGTGAGCCTTGCGGGTCTGTGTATTTCGGCGTTGCCGCGAGCAGGGCCTTCGAATAGGCGTGCGAAGGCGCGGCAAAGAAGTTCTCGACGGAGGTTTCTTCAATCACCTTGCCCGCATAGAGCACTGTCAGTGACTGGGCTATCTTCGAGACGACACCCAGATCGTGGGTGACGAACAGCAGAGCGGTGCCGTGGCGCTGCTGCATTTCGCGGATCAGCTTGAGGATCTGCTTTTGAACGGTCACGTCGAGCGCTGTCGTCGGCTCGTCGGCGATGATCAGCTTCGGTTCGGCGGCAAAGGCGGACGCAATCAGGATACGCTGGCGCATGCCGCCGGACAGTTCGTGCGGATAGGCCTTCATCACCCGTTGCGGTGACTGGATGTGGACCTCTTCCAACAGCTCCAACGCCCGTTTCTCGGCATCCGGGCGTTTCCAGCCGAGAATATCCACCAGCCTGTCCGTGATCTGCGGCCCGACACGGCGGGATGGATTGAGCGCGGTGAGCGGGTCCTGTGGTATCAGGGCCGCGCGGGCGCCAATCCGCTGGCGTCTTGCCTTTTGGGAGAGCGTCTGCAGGTCTTCCCCGTCGAGCAGGATCTTGCCCCCGGTCAACCTTGCGGCCTTCGGCAGAATGCCGAGAACAGCCTTGCCGATCATGCTCTTGCCTGCGCCACTTTCCCCGACAAGTGCACGCACCTCACCAGGCTCCACATCAAGCGAGACATGCCGGAGCAGCGGCATGCCGTTCTTCAGCTGGACCGTCAGGTCCTGAATGGACAAAAAGCTCATCGCAGCACCGGATCGAAATGGTCCTTCAGGCCTTCGCCGAGCTGGGAAAAGCTCAGCACCGTCAGGAAAAGCGCGAACAAGGGAAACACGAGAACCCACCAGGCCTGATAGATCGAGGTACGGCCTTCGGCAATCATGCCGCCCCATGTCGGTTGGTCCGTGGAAATGGACAGGTTCACGAAGGACAGGATCGCTTCGACGATCACCGCGATACCCATTTCCAGCGTCAAGAGGGCGACGATGGTCGGCAGGACGTTCGGCAGGATCTCGGTCAGGGCGGTGCCGAAACGGGTGCGGCCGGCAACCTGCGCCGAAGCTACATAGTCCATCGCTCCCTGGCTCATCGCTTCAGCCCGGACAACACGCGCAAACCGGGTCCAGTCAATGACGACAATGGCAATGATGACGGACATCAGTCCGGTTCCCAGAACCGCAATCAGCAGGATTGCAAAGAGAACCGGAGGGAAGGCCATCCAGATGTCGATGAAGCGCGAGATCACCAGATCCGCCCAGCCCCGGTAGAACCCTGCGATCAGGCCAAGCGTTGCGCCGATAAGACAGGTAAGCGTCCCGGCGACCAGCGCCACGATCAGCGCAAGTCTTGCGCCATAGAGCATGCGGCTGAGCACGTCGCGGCCGAGGCTGTCGGTTCCCAGCAAATAGGCCGGATCGGCACCTAGTTCGAAGAAGGGCGGCAGGCGTCCGGCGAACAGGTCTTGCGCCAGCGGGTCATGCGGGCTGATCAGGGGGGCGAAGACGGCTGCCAGCACCAGGAAGGTGAGCCAGCCGCCACTGAGCCAGAGCCGAAGGCCAGGCAGGCGACGGATATGTCCTCGGGCGTCACGCATGGCGCAGCCTCGGGTTCAGGGCGGCATAGGCCATGTCCACCACCAGATTGACCATCGTGAAGAGCAGGGCAAAAATCAGGACGATGCCCTGGATCAAAGGCAGGTCTCGGTTGATCACCGCGTCGATCGCCATGTTGCCGAGACCTTCATAGGAAAATAGACGCTCGATGATGACCGTACCGCCTATGAGGAAGGTGAACTGCACGCCGATCAGCGTCAGCGTGGGCAGGATCGCGTTCGGCAAGGCATCACGCAGGATGATCGAGCTTTCCGAATAGCCCTTTGTGCGGGCCAGGGTGATGTAGTCGTCGTGCATGCATTCCTTCAGGGATTGCTTGAGGAGCTGCAGGATAATGGCCGCCAGCGGGATTGCCAGTGCGAGCGCCGGCATGAGCATGTGCCCCATGAGATCCAGAACCACATCGAACCGGAACCGGGCGAGCGCTTCGAAGAGATAGAAGTTGGAGCTGAACTCGAACCCGAGCGAAGGCGATATCCGGCCGGAAATGTGAAACAGCGGCCACAGCACGCCGAAGAGCAGGATCAGCGCTAACCCCCAAAGGAAATCCGGCAGGGACAGCGCAATGCCGCCGGCAACGTCGATCCCGCCTTCCACCTTGGAACCGCGGTAGAGCGTTGCAGTGAGAGCGGCAGCACCTCCGATGATGACGGCGATCAGCAAGGCCATGACCGAGAGTTCCAGCGTGGCCGGCAAACGGCCTATCACCAGGTCGTAGACCGGCTGGCGCAGGGTGATGGACGTGCCGAAATCACCCTGGATCACGTTGGAGATCCAGATCACGAACTGTTCGAAGATGCTCTTGTCGAGCCCGTAAAGCGCTTTCAGCCGGTCAATGTCGGCATCTGTCGCCCCGGGCGGCAGCATCATGGCGATGGGGTTGCCAGGGACGACCCGGATGACCACGAACACGATGATCGCGGCCCCAAGCAGGGTGATAAGCGTTGTGATGAGGCGCGTCAGCAGCGCGCGCACGATTTGCATGACGGTATTTGGCCCAAAAATCGGAAAAAGTCGCCGCAACACCCCGGGAGCAAGCTTTAAAGGGTGTTGCGGCGAAGGCGGGTTCGAAAATTCCGGATTTTTAGGAACGCGTCATCAACGCAGGCAGCAGCGCGCCAGAAGCGTGCGGCGTGACCTTGACCTTGTCGCTGTGCAGGATCGGCTGGACATACTGCAGGAGCGGAATGACCAGGGCATTTTCTGCAATGTGGCGATCGACTTCCTTCCAGCCTTCGATGCGCTTGTCCTCGTCAGCCTCGCCCCAAAGCGGCAGGATCTTCTGCATCAGCTCTTCGCCATCCCAGACGGAGTGAGGTGAGGGGCCGAACATGGCGAAGCCGGTCGAGGTGGTCGGGTCGCCAATGGCATTGCCCCAATTGTAGAAGGCTGCCGGGGCCAGCGTATCGGCCGCGCGCAATTCGTAATGCTTCGCGATTTCGTAGACTTCGATTTCCGCCTCGATGCCGATCTTGCGCCACAAGCCGACGATGGCCTGAATGATCTCGTAATCCTTGGGCTTGAAGCCGCGGGTGGTCTGGATCTTGAACTTGACCGGATTGTCCGGACCGAAGCCGGAGGCCGCCAGCAGTTCCTTTGCCTTGTCCGGGTCGTAGGGAACGGTGATCGAGGCATCATAAGCGGAATAGTCGGGTGTCTGCAGCGTGTCGATGGGCACGCCGTATCCCGACAGGAGACGTTCGATGATGGTCTTCTTGTCGATGGAATAGGCCATCGCCTTGCGAACGTTTTCGTCCAGCATCGGATCGACATCGTTGATGAAAATCATGCCGATGTCGGAGATCGGGGCTGCGGTGCCGACGATGCCGTCGTTTTCCTTCAGCCGGTCGAATTCCTCGTAAGGCATTTCCAGCGTGACATGCGCATTGCCCGACATAACCTCGAAGGTTCGGCTGGACGCATCGGTCACGAACTTGATCGTGACCGTCTTGAATTCCGGTGCGCCGCCCCAGTAGTTCTCGTTGGCTTTCAGTCGGACGAAGGCGTTGCGCTCGAACTTGTCGACCATGTAAGGCCCGGTCCCGATCGGCTTGGCCTCGAAACCGTCTGCGCCGACTTCCTCATAGTATTTCTTCGGCATCACATAGCCGGTCAGGAAGCTCATCCACTTGAAGATGGTGGGCTCGTATTCCTTGACGTCGGCGGTGATCTTGTTGCCGTCGATCTGGAAGTTGCCGACCTTGCCCCAGATGAATTGGATCGGATTGCCCGTGTCCGGATTGCCGGCGCGTTCCAGCGACCAGACGATGTCTTCCGGTGTCAGCGGATCACCGTTGTGCCAGGTGACGCCTTCGCGCACATCCATCCAGATCTTCGACTTGTCGTCGTTCCAGCCCCAGCCGGTGATGATGCCCGGTGCAAAGCTGAGGTCCGTGTTCTGATGAATGAACATGTCGAACACGGACTGGTAGATGCCCTGGATGGTTGGGTTGACCGCGGACGGGCCGACCGTCGGATCCCAGCTCGGCAGGTTGACGTTATAGGCGATCACCAGTTCTTCGATGTCGCTGGCGAATGCTACCGGTGTTCCGACGGCTGTCAGCAATCCGCTGGCGGCCGCACTTTTAAGCAGTGTGCGTCTTGAAACTCTCATGGTTACTGTTCCCCATTTTACCTCTGGTGCCGGTGCGTTTGTTTTTGTCGCTATCCGGCAAGTTTTTGTGCAAGCAGATATCCGGGCCCTGCGCCGGTTCCCGCACCGGGCCAGACGGCCGCGCCGGTGTGGTAAAGGTTTCCAACCGGCGTCGTTCCGTCGGCAAAGCCGCGTACGGGCCTGAACATGAAATGCTGGGTCAGATGATGGCTTCCGCAGACCTGGTCTCCTCCGACCAGGTTGGGATTGTCCGCCTCCAGCAGGGCGGGCGATACGATATGGTGGCCGAGGATCTTGGCCCTCGTGCCGGGGGCATAACGTTCCAGAATATCGAGTGCGCGTTCGGCAAACGGCTCCGCCGCTTCGGTCCAGTCGGTGGCCGCAATCTTGCCGGCGGCATCCCCCTTGATGGTGCCGGGTGCCATGCGGACCTGAAGCCAGAGAACATGCTTTCCCTCCGGTGCCCGGCTAGGATCGACGACGGTTGGCTGACCGCAGACAATCACCGGTTCTTCCGGCAGAAGGCCGGCTTGGGCCTGTGCATAGGTTCGTGCCATCTGATCGAGGTCCGGAGCCATGTGCACATAGACGAATTTTTTCAGCTCTTCGCCTGCGGTCCAGTCTGGCAGGGCGTCCATGGCAAGATGAATCATCATCGTGCCCGGCGCATGTGCTGATTTCTTCAGGCCGAGGTCATACCGCGCGTTGCCGGTTTCGCCCGCAAGTTTCAGCAAGGCGGATGGGGCGACGTTGGCAATCACCGCCTTGCGGGCCATGATCTGCCGACCGTCCTTGAGCTCGATGCCGCGTGCCTGTCCATTCTCGACGATCACGCGCGTGACTTCTGCATTGCAGGTTAGCGATCCGCCCGAAGCCTCGATCTGCGAAGCCATGGCCTTGACGATCGTATCCGCACCGCCCTGACCCAGGACCATGCCGAAGGCCTGATTGACCATGCCTTCCAGGTAGGGGAACAGCGCGCCGCCTGAAATGTCGGGTGCAAAATCCAGATGCATCCCCCAGGCTGCAAGAAGGGCACGCACCTTCGGCGATGTGAAGGTTGTGTTCAGCCAGTCGCGCGGCGAGGATAGCAGAAAGCGGGCAAGGTCCAGCACGCCTTCCGAACCGCTTTTTCGCCACTCCTTGAACAATATATATGCAAATGCACGTTTTTTTGCCGGGCTGCCGAGAAGCGCGAACAAGGTCTCTGCGCGTCCCGGGAATTCCGACGTCAGCGCCCGCCAGACACGTGCGTCTTCCGGGCAGATCTTTTCGATTCGCGAAGCCGTCGTTTCCAGGTCATTGCTGACGCCAAGCCAGGTGCCGTCCGGAAAAACGGAAGAGAAACAATTGGATGCTGGCGCGAAAGCCAGCCCGTGGCTGCCCAGTTCCTCGGAGTATTGCTTGAAGAAGGCGGAACCTGCAAACAGGGAAAGGTTCATGGCCGCCCAGTCGTGGCGGTAGCCGGGTAGCGTGTACTCGCCCGATTTGACCGCCCCGCCAGGTTCCCCCGCGCGCTCGAAAACACCGACTTTCCAGCCTTGAGCTGCAAGATGAACAGCGCAGGCAAGGCTGTTATGCCCGCTGCCGATAATGACGCCGTCCAACACCTCGGTCACGATCAATCCCCTCCGTCGTTCGCAGAAGATAATTGCAAATACAAATAAATCTGTCTAGCATTGAATTGTGATAACGAGCCGACAGGCCACAGAGGTACAGAGGGAACGATTATGTCTGCAGAGAGCGCGCTCAGCGGGCTTGGAGCTAAACTCCTGTCCGGAGAAGTGGAAGTGGTGGATTGCACGGGCGTTCTGGGTCCGAATACGCCGATCCTGCAACTTCCGCCTGATTTTGCAAAGAATACGCCGAAGGTCGAGATTCACAAGATCAGTGAATATGACGCCGACGGTCCTTTCTTCGCCTGGAACTGGATGGTTCTGGGTGAGCATTCCGGCACGCATTTCGATGCGCCACATCACTGGATTACCGGGAAGGACTACAGCGACGGCTTTACGGACACGCTGGATGTGCAGCGTCTGATTGCGCCGGTCAATGTGATCGACTGTTCCAGGGAAAGCGCTGCTGATCCTGATTTTCTGCTGACTGCAGATTTGATCAAGGCCTGGGAAGCCGAGCACGGCGAGATCGGTGCCGGTGAGTGGGTTGTGATGCGCACCGACTGGGACAAGCGCGCCGGCGATGAAGCTGCGTTCCTCAATGCCGACGAAGCGGGTCCGCACAGCCCCGGACCGACGCCGGATGCGATTGAATATCTGCTGTCGAAGAAGATCGTAGGCTGGGGCAGCCAGTGCATCGGCACTGATGCCGGTCAGGCCGGTGGCATGGAGCCGCCGTTCCCGGCACATAACCTGTTGCACAGGGACAATTGCTTCGGTCTGGCATCGCTTGCCAATCTCGACAAGCTGCCGGCGAAGGGGGCGATCCTGATTGCCGCTCCGCTGAAAATCGAACGCGGCACTGGTAGCCCCATCCGGGCACTGGCTCTGGTTCCGAAAGCCTGAGGCGTCTCGAAATGGCCGCTCCGCACGTAATCGTCGGCTCCGGTATAAATGCCCTCGTCGCGGCAGCAATGCTGTCGCGCAGAGGGGAGCCGGTTCTGCTTCTGGAACGCTCAGACGTCCTTGGCGGCTGTATGCGGACAGAGGAAATCACGCTGCCCGGATTCCGTCATGATGTGATGGCGGCCACCTTCGTTCTTTTCATAACCTCACCTGCCTATGCGGAGTTGGCGGAAGATCTGGGCCGGCATGGTCTTGAATTCTGCCACACGCCGCATCCGACCGCTGTCTTACGGCCGGGAGGGGAGGCGCTGAAGCTGACGATGGACCGCGCGGCCAATGTGGCTGCGTTCGAGAAACTTGCAGCCGGAGACGGCAAGCAGCATGCGGCCGACGTCGGCGGTATCGAAGCCGACGCGGAGTTTCTGTTTGCCTTGCTGGGCAGCCCGCTCTGGTCTGGCAAGATGGCGCGCCTGATGCTCGCCCAAGCCTGGAAACGTGGTCTTGGCGGATTGAAGGCATGGCTCGGTACCTGCCTGCAGCCGGCTCGCGGCTGGCTGGAAGGAAGCTATCGGAGCGAAACCCTGCAGGCGCTTTGGGCGCCCTGGGTCCTGCACACCGGTTTGACGCCGGAAAGTACCTATTCGGGTCAGATGGGCCGGGTGATTGCTTTTGCGCTGGAAGCTGCCGGCGCACCAGTGGCCAAGGGCGGCTCCGGCTCCGTGCCGGAGGCGTTCCGAAAATTGATTGAGGCCAAGGGTGGCAAGATCCGCACCGGTGTCGATGTCGAACGTGTCCTGGTGAAGGACGGCAAGGCGGTCGGCGTCGAAACGGCAAGCGGTGAAACCATCAAGGCGCGGTCGGTGATTGCCTCCGTCACGCCAACGCAGCTCTATCAGCGGTTTTTGAAACAGGAAGCACTCCCGGAAGCCACGCAGAAATACCGCTACGGCCGCGGCAATTTCCAGCTTCACTATGCTCTGGATGGTGACCCGGACTGGATCGTCGAAGGGCTTGAGGATGTTGCGCTGATCCACCTTGCGGACGGCATCGACAGTGTTTCCAAGTCCGCCAACGAGGCCGAGCGGGGCCTTCTGCCTGAAGTTCCGACGATATGTGTTGGCCAGCCGCATCGTCTGGACCCCTCGAGGGCGCCGGAAGGCAAGGGGATCCTGTGGCTTCAGATCCCTGACGCTCCGCGCAGGATCAAGGGCGACGCCGCGGGCAGGATAGAGACCGGTCCGGAATGGACCGAAGCAACCCGGGAGGCCTTTGCCGACCGGCTTGAAGAAATCCTGAAGCGGCATATCCGCAACTTCGATCAGATCAAGCTTGCACGGCGGGCTTATTCGCCAGCGGATCTGAACGGCATCAATATCAATCTGGTCGGTGGAGATCCCTATGGCGGGGCCTGCAGCATCGATCAGTTTTTCATCTGGCGCCCCTTTGCTCATTCCGTTAATAGCGCCACCCAAATCCGGAACCTGCACATGATCGGCGCTTCGACCCATCCGGGGCCGGGGCTCGGTGGCGGGTCCGGCTACAATCTGGCGAAATGGATGGGTGCATGAGCAACGAGGATCGGACGGACGTCATCACGGAAGAAGCACGTGTGCAGCGGCTTGGCGAAATTGGGCTGGAGAATTTCCCGCCCTATTTGATGAACCGCATCATGGGCCGCTACAACGCGGCGCTGCGTGACGAAATGGCCAATCTGGGCCTGACGACACCCAAGATGCGTACGCTTGCCGTCTTGTCCGTGATCGACGGCCTGCTGATCAGGGAACTTGCCATTTATGCGGTCGTCGAAGTGTCGACGCTCAGCCGGGCGTTGGACGCACTGGAACGGGATGGGCTTGTCCGGCGCGTTGCCGACAAGGACGACAGCCGTGCTGTCCGCATTCATCTGACGCCCAAGGGGCGCGACACGCATGAGCAGCTCTGGCCGCATCTGGCTGGTGCATACCGGCAGATGTTCAAGGGCATCAGCGACGCGGACCAGCGGGCCTTCGTCGCCACGCTGCAGGCAATTTTGAAGAACGTGCGCAAGCACCCGATATGAGTTGATCGCGTAAGGAGGGGCCGATGGCCGAAAGGTCGTTCAAGGCTGAGGTAGAGCATCTTCGCAAGGGAACAGGAGACACCTTCACGGGTGAGGGTATTCTGGCCATCACCAAGGCACTCCTGGAAAACGGTGTCGGCTATGTCGGCGGCTATCAGGGGGCGCCGATCTCCCATCTGATGGATGTGCTGGCCGATGCGGAGGATCTTCTGGGCGAACTCGGCATCCGTTTCGAGGCCAATGCCTCGGAAGCTGCTGCCGCCGCCATGCTGGCTGCCTCCGTGCATTATCCCATTCGTGGTGCCGTCACCTTCAAGGGCTCTGTCGGCGTCAATGTCGCTTCCGATGCGCTCGCCAACCTGGCCTCGTCCGGCGTCAACGGCGGTGCGCTTGTCATCGTCGGCGAGGATTACGGCGAAGGCAGTTCCATCATGCAGGAGCGTTCCTACGCCTTTGCCATGAAATCCCAGTTCTGGCTGCTCGACCCGCGCCCGAACCTGGCATCCATCGTCAAATCCGTTGGCGACGGCTTTGCCCTGTCGGAAGCCAGCAATTCGCCGGTGATGCTGATGGTGCGCATCCGCTCCTGCCATGTCACTGGCCGGTTCGAAACCCGGGACAACGTTCCGCCGCCGCTGTCCGTGCGCGACGCGCTCTCCAGTCCGATGCGCGATTTCAAGCGCGTTGTCCTGCCGCCGATGTCCTATGCGCATGAGCATGACAAGATCGACAACCGCTGGCCTGCTGCTGAAAAGTTCATTCTGGAAAATCGTCTGAACGAGCATTTCGGCCCGGAAGAGGGCAAGGTCGGGATCGTCTGTCTCGGCGGCATCTACAACAGTGTCATCCGGGCGCTGCAACGCTTAGGACTTGCCGATATCAGCGGGAACACATCCATCCCGCTTCATGTGCTCAATGTCACCTATCCTCTGGTGAAATCCGAACTGCTTGAATTCTGCGCCGGCAAGGAAGCCGTGCTGATGGTCGAGGAAGGCCAGCCGGAGTTTATCGAGCAGCAGCTCGGGGCGATGCTCTACAAGGAAGGCCGGACGACGAAGCTGGAAGGCAAGGGTATTTTCCCGCGTGCGGGTGAATACACCGGCCAGATCATGCTCGACGGTCTGGATACCTTCGTTCGCCAGTACGCGCCCGAGCTTCTGCCAGGCAAGGTGCTGGCACCAAACGCACCCAAGCCGGAACTGCCGGATCTTTCCAAGACCGTGCCGATCCGTCCGCCGGGTTTTTGCACCGGGTGTCCGGAACGTCCGATCTTTGCCTCGTTGAAGATGGTGGAGCAGGAAGTCGGCCAGCATCAGATCACCGGTGATATCGGCTGTCATTTGTTTGCCTGCCTGCCGCCCTTCGAAATTGGCGGCTCCACCATGGGCTACGGCCTCGGGCCGGCCTCGAACGCGGCCTTTGACGGCGGCGGCGAGAGGCGTGCAATTTCGATCATCGGCGATGGCGGCTTCTGGCATAACGGCCTCAGCACTTCCATCGGCAACATGGTGTTCAACAAGTCCGACAGCGTCGCGATCATCGTCGACAACTATTATTCGGCGGCAACCGGGGGGCAGGACATTCCCTCCAGCCGGGCGAAGAACAAGACCAAGTCGACAAACAACCCGATCACCAAGGCGTTGCAAGGAGCGGGGGTCAAGTGGATCCGGCAGATCGACCGGACCTATGATGTCACCCGGATGCGCGAAACCATACGCGAGGCACTGACCACCGAATATAATGGTCCGAAGGTGATCGTCGCGTCCTCCGAATGCATGCTCAACCGCCAACGCCGGGAAAAGCCCCAGCGCAACAAGGCGATTGCAGGCGGCGAGCGGGTCGAGGTGCCGCGGTTCGGCGTCGATCAGGACATCTGCACTGGCGATCACGCCTGCATCCGTCTGTCCGGGTGTCCGTCGCTTTCGCTGAAGAAACTCGATGACCCGCTGCGGGATGATCCGGTGGCACATATCGACCAGTCCTGCGTGGGCTGTGGCAACTGCGGCGAAGTCGCCGACGCCGCCATCCTGTGTCCGTCCTTCTATGAGGCGAAAGTGGTTCATAACCCGACAGGCTTTGAAGCCTGGTATGCGGGGCTTCGCACAAGGATCATTTCCTGGCTGCAGACACGACGGGCCAGCTCCCGTCTGACCTTTACCGGGGAGGGCGCGTGATGTCGCTTTCATTGCCACTGGAAGCCAGACCGGCAGATCCGGCGCTCGAAGGGATCATCAAACTCGCCATTCTGGCCGTTGGCGGTCAGGGCGGCGGCGTTCTGACCAACTGGATCGAGGGCCTGGCCAGGTCACAAGGCTATCATTGCCAGGCAACGAGCGTGGCCGGTGTCGCCCAGAGAACCGGTGCGACCATCTACTATATGGAGATGGCGCCGGGCGATGTCGCGGCCCCCGTCTTTTCGCTCGCGCCATCTGCCGGCGATGTCGACATTATCATTGCCGCGGAAATGATGGAGGCCGGGCGTGCGATCATTCGCGGTTTCGTGACCCCCGATCGCACCACGCTGATCGCTTCGACCCACCGCATGCTTGCGGTCTCCGAGAAAACCGTGCCGGGCGACGGCATGGCGTCTTCGGAGGAGGTAAAAGCGGCAGCTGAACTGGCTGCACAGAAGCTTGTTCTGGCTGATATGGATACGGCTGCCCTGAAAGTCGGATCCGTGATTTCCGCTTCGCTTTTTGGCGCACTGGCTGGCTCCGGCGCTTTGCCCTTCGAACGGGCGGCTTTTGAAGAGGCCATTCGCGCTGGCGGCAAGGGCGTTGAGGCAAGCCTCAGGGCTTTCGCCGCAGGTTACGATCTGGCGAAAAATGGCGAAGAGCCGAAGGTTGAAGCCGCAAAACCGGCCAGGCAGGAAATTGTCAGACCGGCCGGGCCGGATATGGCGCAGAAGGCCTGGGCATCTCTGGAAGCAAAGGTCGCGGCTCTGCCGGAGCCTGTTCGCGAGATGGCACGGGCGGGGCTGCAGAAAGTCGTCGATTTCCAGGATACCGACTATGGGGCGGAGTATCTCGGCAGCCTGGAAAGTCTCGTCAGCCGGGATAGCGCGGAGAAGGATTACGAGCTCTCCCGCGAGGCTGCCAAGTACATCGCCAATGCGATGGCCTATGACGATGTCATTCGGGTTGCTGACCTGAAAACGCGGTCGCAGCGTTTCGACCGGATTGAAACGGAAATGCAGGTGAAGGACGGCAAGCTGATGCACCTGACCGACTATCTTCACCCGCGTGCGGAAGAAATCGTAGGTTTGCTGCCGGAAAAGATGGGCCGGAAGATGGAGAACGATCCGGTCTGGATGAACCGCATCGACCGCTGGTTCAACCGTGGTCGCCGCATCCGCACCGATAGCCTGCGCGGCTTTGCAATGCTCTATTTCCTCGGTGGTTTGCGCGGCTGGCGCCGCAAGACCTTGCGCCACCGGATGGAGCAGGATCATCTGGAAAGCTGGCTGAAGATGGTCTCCGGTTACCTGCCGGACCGCTATGCTATGGCCGTGGAAACCCTGCGCTGCCGCAGGCTTATCAAGGGCTATTCCGACACTCATGCACGAGGCCTGTCGAAATTCGACAAGGTTCTGGCCGGCGCAAGGATGGTGGAAAACCGGGACGATGGTCCTGATTGGGTTGCCCGCCTGCGTGACGCTGCCCTCAAGGATGAAAAGGGCACGGATCTCGATGGGGCGCTGAAGACGGTTGAGAGCTTTGTTTGAGGGAAGGGTGTCCCGGAACTCAATGAAGGGACATTCCCCTCGATTATCCCCCTGGCGAGCATAGCGGGACCCGGGGGGACCCATTTCCAGAGTATCCGGGTTTCAAGGCAAGTCTTCGCCTCGTTGCTGGCGAAGCGAGCAGTCGAGTGCGGCCCGGATTTGCGTCGGCTCTTGCCGAGTTTGCGGCCCATCCGTCGAGACAGCGTTCCGCACTTCCTCAGGATGAGGCGGGAACGAGTTCGAGTTCAGAGGAACGGCTCTCCGCGCCGCTACACCCACACCCTCATCCTGAGGAGGCCGTCAGGCCGTCTCGAAGGATGGGCCGCTTGTGCTGGCTCCGGCGAAACGGCCTCCCGGTTCATCCTGCCAGTGCCTTCCCCAGTTCCACCACGACTTCGCGTGTGGCCTCTTCGCTCGTCTGGATGCCGGGGGAGAGCCGGAGGGTTGCTCCCCGGGTGTCGGCGGAAAAACCGGCACCACGCAGATGGTTCAGCACCTGCACGGCTTGTTCTGGCGAAGCAAGTCCGAACATGAGACTGCCGCCACGATCTTCTTCTGATCTCGGTGTGAGCAGCTTCAGGCCAAGGTCATCCGCGCCATCGATCAGGATACCGCAAAGGTGCCGGTTGCTGCGCAGGATGGACTCCCTGTCGGCGCTGGCATGCCACTTCAGGGCGGGCACAGAGGCGGCCGAAGGCATGATCGACGGGGTGCCGTTGTCGAAGCGGCGGATGTCAGAGGCATATTCGAAGGCGTCGATATCCCAATTGAACGGGTTGTCCTGGCTGAACCAGCCGCACAGCTCCGGCCTGCAATCCCGGATCAGGTCCGGGTGGACATACAAGATGCCGGCTCCAGGCGTGCCACACATCCATTTCAGACTGGTCGAGACCACAAAATCCACGTTCGGCGCCTCAACCGAATAGGGCAGGAGTCCTGCGGCCTGGGTGATGTCCACACCGATGATGCTGCCCATCGAGCGGCCATGGTCAACGAGGGTTTCCAGATCCGAGCGTCTTGAGGTTGTGGAGCTGACCCAGGTGATCAGGCAGAGCGCGACATCGCGGTCCCACTCGGCGATCATGTCTTCGTCAGCGACGAAATTTGCGCCCTGACGGGCCCGCACGGTTACCAGCTCGAAGCCGAGCCGTTCCTGCAGGCGGGTGAGAAGAAAGTGGTTGGAAGGGAAACAGTCTGCGGCCACCAGCACCTTGCGGCCACGCAGCAGGCCGTCCGGCAGCGCCCGCATGACGATGTCGACGCCCTGGGTCACGTTCTCGCAGGTCGTAGCGGACCCGGCGGGTGCATCGATGATCGCGCGCCAGTAATCGATGAACTCTCCGCGCTTGCCGAGCAGATAGGGCCACTGCTGATCGTTCGGAGCACTCCAGACGGCAGCCAGCTCCGCCATCGCGGCGCTCAATCCGGCTTCCTTGCCGGGATACTGGCCGATGGAATGATAGAGGAAGTAGCCGTCTTCCCTGGTCGTCATGCGGTCCCCCGAAATGTCGTTTCCTTCGGTCAATCGGGGTGCTGAAACAGATCCGTTTCCGTCTCAAACACGCTATTGACCCTCACTGGAATATTCGTATACAGTTTTTGAGATAGTTCAAGCTTAAAGGACTTTTCAAATGCCTGAAAATGGGTTGAATAGGCTGAGCGTCTGTTTAGGCTTGAATTGTTCTGTATACGAATTTGCCGTGGTGACGAGGTTCGTGACAAGGGAGGCTTGCCGGTGACAGCAGGAAAATCAACCGCCTCCACTTCGGGTGCACAAAGCACCAGCGGACAGATCCACGACCTGCTCATGGGGCGCATCCAGCGTGGAGAGCTTGGTCAGGATATCCGCCTTGTCGACACCGCCGTGGCGGCCGAATTCGGCGTTTCCCGCATGCCGGCTCGTGATGCCCTGATGCGTCTTGCCCATGAAGGCTATCTGGAACCGACAACGCGGGGCTTTGTGCTGCCGCGTCTCGACCACCGGGAAATTCTGGAAATTTTCGATCTGCGACGTCTTCTTGAGCCCCGGGCAGCCGCCATGGCAGCGCTCAGCCTGTCGGAAGACGAGTTGAAGGGACTGCACGAAATCCTCGAGGATGCAGGTTCGGCTATGGCGGCGGGGGATACCGAGCATTTGCATCGGGCCTGCGAGATATTCCGCAACAGCTGGATTGCCGCCGTGCCGAATGTTTCGTTGCGCAAGGCGCTGCAGCGCTACATGACCCAGGTGCAGGCCGTGCGCCTGATGACCTTTGCCCATCAGGCGAACCATCCGTTGATCGTTGCCGGTAACACCCAGCTTTACCAGGCTTTCTGCCGCCGGGACGCGGTTGCCGCAAGCGACCGGATCCTGCGGTTCGTTTTTGAAGGGGAGGCGGCCTACCTCGCAGCACATGAGGATGCCGGCAATCAGAACACAATATCCTCTGCACAGGCAGGCTGAAGCGGGGGTAAAGGGAGCGATGGACAGGACATGACGGAAACCCGCGCGGAAGTCAGACTACCGACCCAGGACCTTGCCAAGGACCTGCCGTTCTTCACCAAGAAGCTGAACATGCGGCTGGACATGATCTATCCGGCCGACAGCCCGGAAATTGCGGTGTTCTCCGGTCACGGCTTGCGCGTGCGGGTGGAAAAGGGTGCAAGCGAAGCACCAGGCACGCTGCGAATTCTGACGGAAAATCCGGATGAATTTGCAGATGGTGAGCGCCTGCTGGTCTCCCCGAGCGGGACACGTGTCGAAATCGACGAACTCAATCCGCCGCTGGTGATGCCGGAAACCGAGCACGCCTTCGTGGTGCGCCGTCTGGCAGACCAGGCCCCATGGGTGATCGGCCGGGCGGGCATGTCCTATCGGGATCTTGTGCCGACACGGCTCGGCGGCGCCATGATCGCCTCGCATATCCGGGTTCCGGACGGACCGGTTCCGGACATGGTTCACTTCCACAAGGTCGGGTTTCAGCTGATCTTTTGTGTCCACGGATGGGTCGACGTTCTTTATGAAGATCAGGGCGGCATGCGCCGTCTGAGGGCCGGTGACTGTTTCATCCAGCCGCCGGAAATCCGTCACCGCGTGATGCACGCAGCCGAAGGGATCGAGGTAATCGAGATCGGCGTCCCAGCCGAGCACATTACCGAGATCGACCACGAGATGACCCTGCCGACGCCCCATGAGCGGCCGGATCGGGAGTGGCAAGGACAGAAATTCGTGCACAGCCTGGCACAGGACGGCGTTTTTGAACCGTTCCGCATTCCGGGTTTTGAGGGGCGCGACACCACCATCTGTGACAACACCCGAGGCGTGGCATCTGTTATGGTGGCTCGTCCGGTCGGGGAGGCCTCTCCCTGGACGCGTCATGACTGCGATATTCTATTCAACTTTGTGCTGGCAGGCGAAATGACCCTGGAGGGCGAAGGCAAAGATCCTTACCGCCTGTCTGCCGGAGACGCCTTCGTGATCCCGCCGAACATGGCGACGCGATACGCGGAAGCAACTGCCGACCTGGAACTGCTGGAAGTCAGCCTGCCGGGCCGGTTCGAAACGGAGGTCCTGCGCGACTGAAAAGGCAAAGCCTGTCGAGGAGGAAAGAACAGGCTGTGCAGGAGTTCAAGGTCAAGCCATGAGGGGATGACAGCATGAGAAAATTGACGACAATTGTGGCCGCAGCAGCGCTGCTGGGCACGGGCACCGCCGCACTGGCGGACGACACCAAGATCGGTATCCTGATGGACATCACTGGGCCGATCGCCAATTTCATTCCGCCGCTTCAAAATGCAGCCGATCTCGCGGTCAAGCAGGTGAACGAGCAGGGCGGTCTGCTGGGTGGCACGGCAGTTGCCGTCTACGGTGACACCACCGGCACCGCCCAGGGGGCGGTCGATGCTGCCCAGAAACTTGTGAACGTGGAAAACGTGCCGATCATCATGGGTTCGCTCATGTCTGGCACCACCATTGCCGCTGCAGAAGCTGCAATCATTCCGGCGGGCGTGCCGCAAATCTCGCCAACCGCGACCTCTCCGGCGATGACCTTCCTGGAAGACAACGGACTGGTGTTCCGCATTGTGCCTTCAGACAACTATCAGGGTGAAATCCTCGCCAAGATGGTGATGGACGAAGGCATCAAGAAAGTCGCGCTCACCTTCGTCAACAATGACTATGGCGTCGGTATCGGCGAAACATTCATCGACGCCTACACTGAAGCCGGTGGTGAAATCGTCGCCGAGGCGAAGCACGAAGAAAAGAAGGATTCCTACCGTTCGGAACTTGCAAGTCTGGCAAAGGGTGATGCCGAGGCGCTGGTTGTGATCGCCTATGCCGGCGACAGCGGTGGCAAGATCGTCCGTCAGGCCATTGAAGGTGGCCTCTTCACCAAATTCATCGGCACGGATGGTCTTCGTGACGAACTGCTGATCCAGAACGTTGGCGCAGATGCCCTGAAGACCTCGTTCTTCTCCTCACCGACGTCTCCGGCTGAAAACCCGGCCCAGCAGTCACTGCATGATGCCTTCAACGCCGAATTTGGCGAAGGTGCCGACAAGGCTTTTGTCGACCAGACCTATGACGCAACTTTCCTGGCACTGCTGGCTGTTGAAAAGGCCGGTTCGACTGACCGTGCAAAGATTGCCGAAGCTCTGAAGGAAGTTGCGATGGCTCCGGGCGAGAAAGTCGGCCCGGGTGAATGGGCAAAGGCGATTGCGCTGATCAAGGAAGGCAAGGACATCGATTACGACGGTGCCAGCGGCTCTGCGGAGTTCGATGAAAACGGCGATGTCGGTGGCTACATCGGCAAGTTCGTCGTGGACGGCGACGGCTACAAGCAAGTCGAAATCGTCGAATAAGTCGACCAGGCGACAGCGTGATTGAGCTGGACAAAATCTGCGTCGATTTTGGTGGTTTGCGGGCTATTGACCATGCAAGCTTCAAGATCGGCGCAGGCCGCATCACCGGCCTGATCGGGCCGAACGGTGCGGGAAAAACAACCGCCTTCAACGTCATTGCAGGTGCAATCCGGCCCAGTGCCGGCCGGGTGCTTCTGGACGGGAAGGATATAACTGCGCTCAAACCCCATCAACGGGCCAAGGCAGGCCTCGCACGCACCTTCCAGATACCTCACGAATTCGGGCATCTCTCGGTTCTCGAAAACCTGATGGCGTCTGCCTCGGCGCCGGAAGGCGAGAATGTCTTCAACGTGATCTTCCGCCGCGGCCACTACCAGGCCGAGGAGCAGGAAATCTATGAGACCGCGCGGGACACTGTCCGCCTGCTTGAACTGGACCATGTCATCGACGAGAAGGCAGGCAATCTTTCCGGTGGTCAGAAGAAGCTGGTCGAACTCGGCCGCGCCCTGATGCGCAACCCGAAGATCATCCTGCTGGACGAGATCGGTGCCGGCATCAACCGCACGCTTCTTTCCAAGCTGGCGGACAAGATCCTGATGCTGAACCGGGAGCGGGGGCTGACTTTCTGCCTCATCGAGCACGACCTCGATTACGTTTCCAAGCTGTGCGACCACGTGCTGGTCATGGCGCAGGGCACGCTGCTGACAGAAGGTTCGGTCGAAGACGTGCGTAACGACGAACGCGTGATCGAAGCCTATTTCGGCGGCGGAAAATACGAGGCGCAGCTATGACCGAGCGACTTTCCGTCACAAACGTCAGCGCCGGCTATGGCGGCCCGCCCATCATCGAAGAGGTCTCACTGACCGTTGAGCCTGGCGAGATCGCGGTCATTCTCGGGCCGAACGGCGCCGGCAAGTCGACCTTGCTCAAAACCATCTTCGCACTGACCACCGTCTCCGCCGGGTCGATCAAACTTGGCGCGAAGGAACTGGCGGGCTGCAAGACGTCCGCTCTTGTTCCGCTCGGTGTATCGGCAGTGCCTCAGACGAAAAACGTCTTTGCGACCATGTCCGTAGACGAGAACCTTGATGTCGGAACCTATGCAGCTCCACCAAAGGATAAAGCGGCGACGCGCGAACGTGTGCTCTCCCTGTTTCCCGACCTGCGGGACAAGTTGAAACAGCCTGCTGGCGAGCTTTCGGGTGGACAGCGGCAGATGGTTGCCATGGGCCGCGCCTTGATGAGCGACCCGAAGCTGGTGCTGCTGGACGAGCCGACAGCCGGTCTGTCGCCTGCCTATCTGGAGCGGATCTTCGATCTGCTTCTCGACATCCGCAAAACCGGGATCACGATATTGATGGTGGAACAGAATGCCCGCCAGGCTCTGCAGATTGCCGATCACGGCCATATTCTGGTGAACGGACGAAACTATGCCAGCGGGACCGGCAAGGAGTTGCTGGCGGATGAAGACGTGCGGCGCCTCTTCCTCGGGGGAGCGGCTGCATGATCGAGTTCGTGAATTTCTATCTGTTCCCGGCGCTGGCCATCGGCAGCATCTACGCGCTTGGCGCTGTCGGGATTTCCATGATCTTCGGCATTCTGCGCTTTGCCCATTTTGCACACGGCGATCTGATGACCCTGGGCACTTACGGTGTGCTGGCCATGGCTGCCATCGTCCCGGTCAATCCGCTTCTGCTGATCCCCTTCGGCATGGCACTCACGATTGTCTCGGCGCTGCTGGTCGACCGCTATTTCTACAAGCCACTGCGCGAGCTGCCGACCATTTACACGGTGATCTCGTCCTTCGGCATTGCGCTGGTCTTCCGTTCGATCGTCCAGTTGGTCTGGGGTTCTCAAAACCAGGTGTTTTCGACAGGCGTTAAACCGCCGCTGGTCCTATTCGATACCTTTCGGGTGTCGGTGCTGCATCTGCAGGCGGTGATCTCGACAGCGATCATTGCCGTGCTTCTGCACTACTTCCTGACCGTCACAAGAACCGGCCGGTCCATGCGGGCAGTTGCCGACGATCCGGAACTGGCCGAAGTTTCCGGTCTGGATACCGCCAAGGTCATTCGCTGGACGTGGATCATCGGCGCGGCTCTGGCGGCTATCGCCGGAACCTTTGCCGCTTTGAACACCAGTGCTCACCCCAATCTGGGCTGGAACCTGCTGATGCCTATGTTTGCCGCCGCCATTCTGGGTGGGATCGGCAAGCCGATGGGGGCCATGGCAGGTGGTTTCATCATCGGCCTGGCCGAGGAACTGTCCTCCTACCACTGGATCGGTGACGATGCGCTCATCTCCCCGTCCTACAAAACGGCGGTTGCCTTCGTCCTGATGATCGGCCTGCTCATCTTCCGGCCCCAGGGGCTCTTCAAGGGGAGGTTGCTCTGATGGAACTCACCGGTCTCTTTTTCTATGCGGTCAGTCTTCTGATCCTGGGCGGTATCTACGCAATCCTGTGCCTTGCCCTGAATGTACAATGGGGCATGGGCGGCCTCTTCAACGCCGGTATCGCCGGTTTCTACGGTGTTGGGGCCTATACCTCCGCGATCCTGACAACCGCGGCCTCGTCCAAGCATCTCGGAGGCTTTGGCCTGCCTGTACCGATTGGATTGATCGGGGCTGCGATACTCGCCGGGCTTGCCGGCTGGGCGGTGGCCAAGATCTGCGTGCGTCTCAAGAGCGACTATCTGGCGATGGCCTCCATCGGGATCGCCGAGATCCTGCGGCTCGTCATCGTCAACGAAAGCTGGCTCACAAACGGCAGTCTGGGCCTGTCCCGCATTCCAAGGCCTTTGGCGGACCTCACCACCGGGCGCATGGGGGACATCGTGTTTCTCGGCTTTGTCTGGTTCGTGGTGCTGCTGGTCTATCTGGCAGCCTCGCGCCTGCACGACAGCCCGTGGGGGCGCAGCTTGCGTGCGATCCGCGACAACGAGGCTTCTGCGGCGGCCGTCGGCAAGAACGTCGAGAAATTCAGAATCCAGACCTTTGTCATCGGTTGCGCTATCATGGGGATCGCCGGTGGCCTGTCAGCGCATTATTTCCGCTTCCTGTCGCCCACGGCCACCGATCCGCTGCTGGTGACCTTCCTTGTCTGGGTGATGCTGATGGCCGGTGGTTCCGGCAACAACAGGGGTGCCATCCTTGGTGCCTTGACCATCTGGACGCTATGGTCCGTGACGGAAATCTTCACCAACCGCCTGCCGCCGGAATGGGCGACCCGCAGTTCGTTCATCCGCATGCTGCTGGTGGGTCTGCTTCTGCAGGTGGTGCTGCAGCGTTTCCGGTCCGGACTGTTGCCGGAGAAATCGCCGCCAGTGAAATTCCGGCAGGAATAGCAACATTGCCGTATGGTCAGGCGAGTGGTGGAAACACCGCCGTCTTCTTCACGGTGCCATAAACGAAACTGGTATCGATCGACGCAATGCCGCCGATCGGATGAATGCGGTTGCGGATGAAGGTCTCATAGGCTTCAAGATCCGACACCACCACGCGCAGCTGATAATCCATCGCACCGGTCAGCACGTGGCATTCCAGAACCTCCTCGATAGTCTGCATCCGGCTTTCGAACCGGCGCACATCCTCCTCGTTGTGTCGCTCCAGCCGGATGCGGACGAAGACGGTGATCGGCAGGCCGTAGGCGGCAGCATCCACATCCACCGAAAACCCCTTGATTGCCCCGGAGGCTTCCAGGTTCCGGAGCCGGCGCAAGCAGGGCGAGGGCGACAGGTTGACCGCTTCCGCCAGGTCCTGGTTGGTCATGCGGCCATCCCGTTGCAGCGCACGAATGATCTGTCTGTCTTTCTTGTCCATTTGAAGCTCGATTGGCAGATTATGCTAATCTGAAGGCTAGCACTGACAGATTTTGAAATCTATCACCCTCATGATTGGATCATATTGCTCAGGCTGAAATCAGGGAGACAGCCATGAGTGCCTACAAGGGTTTTGCCAGCCGTGCGATCCACCTCGCTTACAATCCGCTTGAAAACGAGGGATCTCTGACGCCACCGCTGCATCTGACCTCCACCTTCGTGTTCGAGACGGCGGAAGCCGGCGGCGAGATGTTCGCGGGCGAGCGGGCAGGGCATATCTACAGCCGCATTTCCAATCCGACGCTGGATCTTCTGGAACGCCGCATTGCGGATCTGGAAGGAGCAGAAGCCGGTCTCGCGCTTTCTTCCGGCATGGGCGCGATCACCGCGACCCTTTGGACGCTCGTGGCACCGGGAGACGAGATCATCGTCGACGAAACCCTTTACGGCTGCACCTTTGCCTATATGCGCCATGGCCTGACCAAGTTCGGCATCAAGATCACCCATGTGGACCTGACCGATCCGGAAAACCTGCGCACCGTCATTTCCGACAAGACCCGGGTTGTCTATTTCGAGACCCCGGCCAACCCGAACATGCGCCTTGTCGACATCAGCCACGTTTCGGAAATCGCCCATGAGGCCGGTGCGACGGTAATCGTCGACAACACCTATGCCACGCCTTATCTCACCCGCCCGATCGAACTTGGCGCCGACCTCGTTCTGCATTCGGCCACCAAGTATCTGGGTGGTCATGGTGACGTCGTGGCCGGTCTGGTTGCCGGACGGGCCGACCAGATCCAGGAGATCCGTCTCGTCGGAATGAAGGACATGACCGGCGCGGTGATGGCCCCGTTCAGTGCCATGCTGATCCTGCGCGGTTTGAAGACGCTTGCCCTGCGCATGGACAGGCACTGTGCGTCCGCGCAGAAAGTCGCCGAATGGCTGCAAGACCATCCGGCGGTCTCAAAGGTCTACTTCCCGGGACTTGAAAGCTTTGTGCAGCACGAACTGGCAAACAGGCAGATGAGCCAGCCGGGCGGCATGATTGCCTTCGAACTGAAGGGTGGTCTGGAAGCTGGTATTTCCATGATGAATGGCCTCAAGATGATCCAGCGGGCCGTATCCCTGGGTGATGCCGAGACGCTGATCCAGCATCCTGCGTCCATGACCCATTCCACCTACACCCCGCAAGAGCGCGCCGCCCACGGCATCAGCGACGGCCTCGTGCGCCTGTCCGTGGGCCTGGAAGATCTCGACGACATTCTTGAAGACTTGGCGCAGGCCATGCCGCAGGTGCCTGTTGCGGCGGCAGCCTGAGCTCAGTCAACAACCAGGTTTTTCCAAAGACCACCAGATCCTCTCCTCCTCTCAACCTCATCCTGAGGAAGCGCGAAGCGCTGTCTCGAAGGATGGGCCTCACATTCCGGAGCAAGTGGCCCATCCTTCGAGACGGGCCGTTGGCCCTCCTCAGGATGAGGGAGCGGTGGAAGTGAGAGTCGGGGAACGTGGCGGACAGCCCAAATCAGGGCGTCCGTGCCACGCCGGATTTCACCCGCCGCAGCGGAATGGAACTTTCGATGTTGGCGACACCAGGCACCTTGGTCAGCTTTCCGGTCAGGAAGGTTTCGAAGGCGGCGAGCCCGGTGGTTGCCACGCGCAGAAGATAGTCCCGGTTGCCGGTCATCAGCCAGCAGTCGACGACTTCCGGAAACGCCTGAATGGCGGCTTCGAACTGGTCCAGGGTGACGTCGATCTGCTTGTCGAGCTGAACGGACACAAAGACCGAAACCTCGTAGCCGAGCTTCACCTCGTCGATCAGCGCGCAATATCCTGTCACGATGCCGCGGTCTTCCAGGTGCCTCAGGCGGCGGGCTGCCGGTGTCGCACTCAGGCCGATACGTTCGGAAAGATCCTGAATTGAAATTCTGCCGTTCTGGCGCAGCTCCCGCAGGATCTGGATATCAAATGTGTCGAGAGTGTCGGAAATCGCCAAGGAAGGCCTCATTCTTGGTGGAACTCTCCAAGACTTAGCCGAAAAGATTAGGAAATAGCAAGAAACCGGTTCTTGCCCGAAGCTAGAGTAACGGCAAGTACGCACTTAACGGGAACGCCTCCATGAGCACCGAACACCTGAAGACCATCGAACAGCGCCTGTTGTGGCTGTCGCACTGGATGATCCATCACGCCAACCACGTGCGTCCGAAGGTGGATGGCATCAAGATCGGCGGGCATCAGGCAAGTTCAGCTTCCATGGTTTCGATCATGACGGCGCTCTACTTCTCTGTTCTCCGGCCGGAAGACCGGGTGGCGGTCAAGCCGCATGCCTCGCCGATCTTCCATGCGATCCAGTACCTGATGGGCAATCAGACGCGCGAAAAGATGGAAAACTTCCGCGGCTACGGCGGCGTTCAGTCCTATCCTTCGCGTACCAAGGATATCGATGATGTCGATTTCTCCACCGGTTCGGTTGGGCTCGGTGTTGCGATTACCTCCTTCGCGTCGCTGGTACAGGACTATATCGCAGCCAAGAGTTGGTCGGGCGACAAGCCGCTCGGCCGCATGATCGCTCTGGTCGGCGATGCTGAACTCGACGAAGGCAATGTGTATGAAGCTCTTCAGGAGGGCTGGAAGAACGATCTCAGGAACTGCTGGTGGATCATCGATTATAACCGCCAGTCGCTCGACGGTATCGTTCGTGAGGGGCTCTTTGATCGGGTCGAGAAAATCTTCGATGCCTTCGGCTGGCAGGTGGTCCGGGTCAAATACGGGGTCTTGCAGCGCGCGGCCTTTGCCGAACCCGGCGGCGACAAGCTGCGCCAGTGGATCGACGATTGCTCCAACCAGGATTATTCCGCGCTTACATTCATGGGTGGAGCCGTCTGGCGCAAACGCCTGATGGACGACCTGGGTGATCAGGGCGATGTCACCGCGCTGATCGACCGCCGCTCGGATGATGAACTGGCGGATCTCATGGAAAATCTCGGCGGCAATTGCACCGAGACCATGGCGGAAGCCTTCGCCGCCATCGATCACGACAAGCCGACCTGCTTCCTTGCCTATACTATCAAGGGGTGGGGCACGCCGATTGCCGGCCACAAGGACAATCACGGCGGCCTGATGAACAAGACCCAGATGGCCGAGTGGCAGAAACACATGGGCGTTGCGGAAGGCGAGGAATGGGAGCCCTTCGCGACAGTGCCGGACGTTGGAGCGCTGAAGGCGTTTCTGGATCAGGTGCCGTTCTTTGCCAAAGGCACCCGCCGTTTCTCTGACGACAAGATCGCCGTACCTGCCATCGAGCTTGCCCCCGACCGGGATATTTCCACCCAGATGGCCTTCGGCAAGGTTCTGGATGATCTCTCCAAGGGCGACAGCAAACTGGCCGAGCGTATCGTTACGACCTCACCGGATGTCACCGGCACCACCAACCTTGGTCCCTGGGTTAACCGGCGCAAGCTCTTCGCCCGCAAGGCCATGGCGGATGCCTTCATCGAGCACAGGATTCCCTCGACTGCGAAGTGGGAGTTCACGCCGGAAGGCCAGCATATCGAACTCGGCATCGCCGAGATGAACCTGTTCCTGCTGTTGGGCGCTGCCGGTCTTTCTCATTCGCTTTTTGGCGAAAGGTTGGTCCCCATCGGCACAGTCTATGATCCTTTTGTCTGCCGGGGGCTCGATGCGCTCAACTATGCCTGCTATCAGGATGCCCGCTTCATGATTGTCGGTACGCCATCCGGCGTGACCCTGTCCCCGGAAGGCGGTGCGCACCAGTCCATCGGCACACCGCTGATCGGCATGAGCCAGGACGGACTGGCCGCTTTCGAACCCGCCTTTGCCGACGAACTGGCCGTGATCATGGAATGGGCCTTCGATTACTTGCAGCGCGACGGCGAGGGTGATTCGGACGAACGCACCTGGCTGCGCGACGAGACCGGGGGCTCCGTCTATCTGCGCCTGTCGACCAACCCGATCGAACAGCCCGTCAAACGGGCCGACGATGCCTTCCGCCAGGGCGCCATTGACGGTGCCTACTGGCTTCGCAAACCCGGCCCCAACTGCGAAGTTGTGATCGCCTATCAGGGTGTCGTTGCGCCCGAAGCCATCAAGGCGGCGGGAGAACTCGCCGGTAACCGGCGGGATGTCGGTGTTCTTGCCGTCACGTCCGCCGACCGCCTCAACGCGGGCTGGACGGCGGCGCAAAGAGCAAGGTCTCGTGGCAACGCGGCCGCCAGGTCCCATATCGAGCAACTGCTGGGCGATCTGCCCGGTCATTGCAAACTGATCACTGTGATTGACGGCCACCCGGCAACGCTCGCCTGGCTTGGCGGTGTTGCCGGCCACCAGACCATCCCGCTCGGTGTCGAACATTTCGGCCAGACCGGTACGATTGGCGATCTCTACCGCCATTTCGGTATCGACGCCGCGTCGATCATCGAGAAGGTGAATGGATTGACGCCGGGGCGGCGAGTCTAAGTGCGCCTGAAGCTAAAGGCAGGGGCTGGATGGCACGTGATGTCTGCAGGTCATGGCTCGATTATGCCCTTGGTCAGAATGATGTTGCCGTAGAGGCGGGTCTCGCCTGTCTGGACCACGGCAAAGGCATGGCTGGCCGCTTCATAAAAGGCGTGGCGTTCCAGCGTTGAAATCCTGGCCGGCTTGTCGGCGGTGTCATCGATGATGGTCTGGAACTCGGCGACAATCTCCGGCACCGCGTCCGGATCACCGACCACCTGCATCGTCCGGGCGGGCGCGGCGACGAACGTGTCGAGCGGCATAACCGACAGGATCGCCTTCAGCGTGTCTGTTGCCGATATGCCATCGAGACGAACACAATCGGGACCGGAGCTTTCCGCCGGGAAATTGGCGTCGACAATGGCGATCTCGTCGCCGTGCCCCATGGCTCTGAGGGCATAAAGCAGCGAGGGGCTCAGGATGGGGGGAAGGTTACGCAACATGGGAGGTCTCGCTCGGCAAGGGGGCATCGGGGCGGATCAGGCCAGCAGACCTGAGGTCTGACCAGAGTGCGGCAGGGATATCGGTCTTCAAGAGAGCAATATTGGCTTCAACCTCGGCCGCGTTCACCGCGCCGGGGATGACGGTCTTCACACTTGGGTGTCCAAGCACGAACTGCAGCGCGGCCGCGATCAGCGGCACTGAATGGCTGCGGCAGACATCTTCGATCTTGCGCACGCGCTCAAGGATCTCCGGCGGTGCATCGGCGTAGTTGTATTTCGCACCGGGAACGGCCCCGGTTGCCAGAATGCCGGAATTATAGGGCCCACCCAGAATGATGCCGACGTCCCGTTGCTCGCAAAGCGGCAGGAAGCTCTCAAGGGCGTCCTGTTCCAGAAGCGTGTAGCGGCCGGCAAGCAGGAAACAGTCGAAATCGGCAAGGCCAAGCAGCTTTTGGCAAACCTGCCATTCGTTTACCCCTGCGCCGATGGCCGCAACGTCTCCGGCCTCTTTCAACTCGGTAAGCGCCTTGTAGCCGCCAAGATCGAAGAGCTCGCGGACGCGGGCATCGCTGGCTTCCTGAGAGCCTTGCGAAAAGGCGCAGACGTCATGCACGAAAAGGATGTCCGCGTTGGCGACCTCCAGTCGCTGACGGCTTGCCTCGTAGCTGCGCATGACGCCGTCATAGCTGTAGTTGAAGACGATCCGCTTTTGCGGCACATCGACAAAGGCTTCCGGGGTCACCTCGTGCGGCTCGCAATCCAGCAGCAGGCGGCCGATCTTGGTGGAAAGCTGAATGTTCTCGCGGCCAAAACGCTTGATGGCAGTGGCAAAGCGCATTTCCGATCGGCCCAGGCCGTATTGCGGCGCCGTGTCAAAGTAGCGGATGCCGTTGTCATAGGCCGCCTGAAGGGCAGCCTGGGCATCTTCTTCCGAAACCTTGCGGTAGAGATTGCCGAGCGGCGCGCCGCCGAAACCCATCTCCGTCAGGTCGATCGGCCTAGCGGTTCTGCTGTTCAGCCGCTGTGTTCTTAGAGCGGTCATGTGTTTCCTCTGGATGTTTCCTCAGGAGCTGTTTGAACGCCGCATGATCTGCGGTCTGGTGTCGGGCCACGGGCCAGGTTTTCAGTCGAACAAGTCCGGTCTGGTCTCCGCGAGCGGTTCCAGGCGCGTGACAAGTTCGCTCAGGTGCTTTTGCATTGCCTGGCGTGCCCGTTCCGGATCGCGGTCGCGGATTGCTTCCACGATGACCCGGTGCTCGTCATAGGCCTCAAAGGCCCTACCACGCATGGGCAACAGCAATTGCCGTGCCCGGTTGACCTGCATCCACCCGGTGGCAGACAGGCTGTGGAGCTTCGGGTAGCCGGTGAAGGAGAAGATAAGCTCGTGCATGCGCTCGTCTTCCCGGTAGAAGCCGGTTTCGTCGTGGTCTTCCAGGCAAAGAGCCTGCAGACGCAAATTGCGGTTCAACTCCGTCAACTGCTCTTCGGTGCGCTCCGCCGCCACCTTGGAAACCGCCGCCAGTTCGATGGCTTCCCGCAGGAAAGCACCCTCGCGGATTTCCGACATGGAGAATTTGGTCACGCGGGAGCCGGACTGGGGAATGACTTCGACAAGGCCTTCGCCTGCTAGCCGGGTGATCGCTTCCGTCACCGGCGAGCGGGAGACACCAAGCTGCTCGCAGATGACTTGTTTCCTGAGAAGGGTGCCCGGCGGCAGGTCCATCGCCAGGATCGACGAGCGCAGCGCCTCATAGACACGCTGTGCGAGCGAGCCGGACAGTTTGCCAATGTCGGGCAGGGTGATCTCGGGAAAATCTTGTTCGTTGGTCAGGGACATTGTCAACTCGATTGAATGCTAACATGTTAGTTGACACAGTTACCCTGTCAAGCTAATCGTGAAGAAAGACCGGCCGTGCCGATGCTCCATGGAGAGAGCTCGGAGAAGAGTGAAAAGCTGATTGATGTCAGCGGGTTGAGAAGGGTCTTGTCATCTTGAAATGACAAGGCGGACCAACCGTAGCGGCCGTAGCGGGGAGAGAGACGTGTTGCAGCCTCATGCCAATTCGATCCTTCTGAATGCCGATGACAATGTGGTCATCGCCCTTCAGGATATTGCGGCCGGCGCAAGCGTTGCCCATGTTGACTGTCCGCTACCCGGGCAGGTCATGCGTGGCCACAAGATTGCCCGCAAGCCGATCTCCGCTGGCGAAAACGTCATTCGGTACGGTCAAATCATCGGGCAGGCGAAGGCAGACATCAAGCCGGGGGAGCATGTCCATGTTCATAACCTCGGCATGGGCGATCACAGCCAGGACTATCAGCACGCCGAAGCCTCGATCCCGCTTGAGCCCGCAACGCAAGAGCGCACCTTTCTCGGCTACCGCCGGCAAACGGGGCGAGCAGGCACGCGCAATTACATCGGCATTCTGACCTCGGTGAACTGCTCGGGGTCTGTCGCAAAATTCATTGCGGAGGCTGCCGAGAAGTCCGGTCTGCTGGACGAGTTTCCGAATGTCGACGGCATCGTGCCAATCGTTCACGGAACCGGCTGCGGCATGTCCGGCAAGGACGAAGGTTACGCAACGCTGTTCCGGACGCTTTCCGGTTATGCCCAGCATCCGAATTTCGCAGCTATCCTGCTGATCGGTCTTGGCTGCGAGGTCATGCAGATTGCCGATCTCGTCGGTGACCGCAAGATCCGCCCTGACGGCGATTTGCGCTACATGACCATTCAGCAGACCGGCGGCACGCGCAAGACCATTGAAGCCGGGCTGAAAGAGTTGCGGGCGCTTGCCGAACTTGCCAACAAGGCCGAGCGCACGCCAGTGCCGATTTCTGAAATCACCGTCGGAATGCAGTGCGGCGGCTCGGACGGATATTCCGGCATTACCGCCAATCCGGCACTCGGGATTGCCTCCGATCTTCTGGTCCGTCATGGCGGTACCACGATCCTGTCCGAAACGTCGGAGATCTACGGCGCGGAGCACCTTCTGACCCGCCGGGCGGTTTCCGTCGATGTCGGCAAGAAGCTGATCGAGCGTGTGCGCTGGTGGGAAGACTACACTGCCCGCAATGGCGGCGAGATGGACAACAATCCGTCGCCCGGCAACAAGCGCGGCGGATTGACCACAATCCTGGAAAAGTCTCTTGGTGCAGCGGCCAAGGGAGGCTCTGCCCCCCTTGTGGACGTCTACAAGTTTGGCGAACCCGTCGACAAGAAGGGGTTCGTCTTCATGGACAGCCCAGGCTTTGACCCATGTTCGGTGACCGGTCAGATCGCCTCAGGTGCCAATATCATCGTCTTCACCACGGGGCGCGGCTCCGTGTCCGGTTACATGCCGACCCCTTGCATCAAGCTCGCCACTAACAGCGAGATGTATGGCCGGATGTCGGAAGACATGGACATCAATTGCGGTGACGTGATCTCCGACAATGTCAGTCTGGAAGCCAAGGGCGAGGAGATCTTCGAAATGATCATCGCCGTTGCCTCCGGAAAACAATCGAAAAGCGAGGAACTCGGCTTCGGCGGAGTGGAGTTCGTGCCGTGGCAGATCGGTGCGGTGATGTAGCCGCATCCGGCAGAACGTTGTGACGATGCGCGGACTTTCGGGAGGATTTCAGTGCGCTTGAAAGATAAAACAATATTGGTGACGGCAGCCGGGCAGGGTATCGGCCGTGCAAGCGCGATTGCCTGTGCCAGGGAAGGCGCAAAGGTCTACGCCGCGGACATCAACGAGGAAACGCTGTCGACGCTCCCCGGCGAATGCCCCGGTATCGAGATCCAGAAACTGGATGTCTGTGATCGCGCAGCCGTTGACGACCTGGCAAAAAAACTGCCGGCGCTCGATGGGCTCTTCAACTGTGCGGGCTTCGTTCACAACGGCTCTGTCCTCGATATCACCGAAGACGACTGGGCCTTCAGCTTCGAGCTGAACGTCACCTCAATGTACCGGATGACGCAAGCTTTCCTGCCGGGCATGCGCGAACGCGCCAAGGCAACCGGCACCGCATCAATCCTGAACATGTCGTCGATGGCATCGTCCATCAAAGGCTTTCCGATGCGCACGGCCTACGGCGCCACCAAGGCAGCCGTGATTGGCCTCACAAAGGGCGTCGCAGCGGATTTCGTTAAGGAAGGCATTCGTTGCAACGCGCTATGCCCGGGCACTGTCGATACTCCGTCCTTGCGCGGCCGCATTGCTTCTGCACCGGATCCGGTGGAAGCGGAAAAGAATTTCATCGCCCGGCAGCCAATGGGCCGTCTGGCAACCGTCGACGATATGACGCCGATGATCGTCTACCTGTTGTCCGACGAAAGCCGGTTCGTTTCCGGGCAGGCACTTCTGGTCGATGGAGGTGTCACCATCTGACGGTGGCTCCTTTGTCGCGGTTTGGGAGGATCGCGCATGACAAATCTGGTGAGGATGACGGGGATCGAAAAACGCTTCCCCGGTGTGCACGCCCTCAAGAATGTCAGCTTCGACCTGAACAGCGGCGAAGTGCATGCTCTGATGGGCGAAAACGGCGCCGGCAAGTCGACGCTGATGAAGATCTTGTCCGGAATTTACCCCAGGGACGGGGGCGAGCTGCTGGTCAACGGTCAGGCAGTGGAGATCGATGGTCCACGGGCCGCCCAGGCGCTGGGCATCGGTATCATTCATCAGGAACTCAGCCTGATGAATGATCTGACGGTCGCGCAGAACATCTTTATCGGCCGGGAACCGCGCAAGCGTTTCGGCCGTCTGGATGAGACGGCGCTCAACGCCCGGGCGCTCGAGATCTTCAAGTCGATGAACCTGAAGATGAACCCGAAGACGATCGTTGGTGAACTCACCATTGCCCGTCAGCAGATGGTCGAGATCGCCAAGGCGTTGTCCTACCGGTCACGCGTCCTCATCATGGACGAGCCGACCGCCGCCCTGAATGATGCGGAAATCGCCGAACTCTTCACCATCATCCGCCGGCTGAAGGCCGGTGGCGTGGGCATCATCTACATCAGCCACAAGATGGACGAACTCAAGCAGATCGCCGACCGGGTGACGGTCATGCGTGACGGCTCCTATGTCGGCACGGTTGATGCAGCGCAGACGCCTGTTTCCAAGATCATCTCCATGATGGTGGGCCGGGAGCTGACCAGCGAGGCCATCGTCATCCCCGATCTGTCCGACGCCGAGACGGTGCTGGACATACGTGGGTTGAACAGGGGGCGCGAGATTCGCGACGTCAGCTTTTCCGTCAAGAAAGGCGAGATCCTTGGCTTTGCCGGCTTGATGGGAGCCGGGCGGACGGAAGTGGCACGGGCGATTTTCGGAGCTGATCCGCGCGACAGCGGCGAGATCCGGGTTCACGGCAAGCCCCGTTCGATATCGAAACCTTCCGACGCCGTGAAGGCGGGGATCGGATACCTTTCGGAAGATCGCAAGCATTTCGGTCTGGCCACCGGCATGGATGTTCGGACCAACGTGGCGCTGGCCAGCCTCGATCGCTTTTCCAGCCGGTTTGGCGTCCTGAATGACGATGCCATGCGCAAGACGGCGCAGGACTATATCGCCAAACTGGAAATCCGCACACCGTCCGACCGGCAGGAAGTCCGCCTGCTTTCCGGCGGAAACCAGCAGAAGGTCGTCATCGCCAAGTGGCTTTACCGGGATTGCGACATCCTGATCTTCGACGAGCCGACCCGCGGCATCGATGTCGGTGCCAAGTCGGAAATCTACAAACTGCTGAAGGCACTGGCCAACGAGGGCAGGGCGATCATCGTCATCTCCTCGGAATTGCCGGAGATCATGCGTCTCAGCCATCGCATTGCCGTCATGTGTGAAGGTCGTCTCACCGGCATCTTGCCGGGCGGTGAAGCCACCACGCAGGAAGACATCATGCATCTGGCGACGCTTCGGGCGCCATCCATGCAGCCAGAAGGATACCAGCAATGACCGCCGTCAACCCGTCCTCCTCGCCGTCGCTCGTTGCACGTCTGATCGAGACAGGGGCGCACCAGAAGCTGCTGGCCTTCGCCAGCCTGGTTCTTCTGCTGATCGGTTTCTCGATCGCTTCACCCAACTTCATGCAAACCTCCAACATGATCGCGATCCTGCAGGCGACCTCGGTCAATGGCGTTTTGGCTGTTGCGGCAACCCTGGTGATCATCACCGGCGGGATCGATCTTTCCGTCGGAACCTTGATGACGTTCTGCGCGGTCATCGCAGGCGTCGTTCTGACCAATCTCGGCATGCCGCTGCCGCTCGGTGTGATTGCCGCCATCGCGACCGGTGCGCTCTGCGGCCTGTGTTCGGGCACCTTCATTGCCAAGATGAAAATCCCGCCGTTCATCGCGACCCTCGGCATGATGCTGATCCTGAAAGGCCTTTCGCTGGTGATTTCCGGAACTCGGCCGATCTATTTCAACGACACGCCCGGCTTCGACCTGATTTCCCGTGGCTCGCTGATAGGCGACATTTTCCCGGCACTACCGATCCCGAACGGTGTTCTGATCCTGTTCCTGGTGGCAGGGGTAGCATCCTACATACTCGGCCGTACGGTTCTTGGCCGCTACACGTTCGCGCTGGGCTCCAACGAAGAGGCGGTTCGCCTTTCCGGCGTCAACACCGACTTCTGGAAAATGTCGGTCTATGCGCTGGCCGGTGCGATCTGCGGCATTGCCGGGATCCTGATCGCCTCGCGCCTGAACTCCGCCCAGCCGGCGCTGGGTCTCGGCTACGAGCTGGAAGCCATCGCAGCCGTCGTCATTGGTGGTACGTCGCTTTCCGGTGGGCGGGGCACGGTTCTCGGGACCCTGATCGGCGCTCTGATCATGGCCGTCCTGACCAACGGTTTGCGGGTCCTGTCCGTCGCCCAGGAGTGGCAGACGGTGGTGACCGGCGCAATCATCATCCTGGCCGTTTACGCGGACATGGTGCGCAGGCGCAAAGCCTGAGTTTCATCAACACACAAGAGGGTGGTCACACCCCGGTACCGGACCTTCCGTCCAACCCAACCACAGGAGAGGAATATGCTGAACAGACGTACTCTTATCGGAGCTGCAAGTGCCGCTGCCCTGATGCTTTCCGGGAACTTTGCCTTCGCCCAGGAAACCTACATTCCGCTCATCTCCAAGGGTTTCCAGCACCAGTTCTGGCAGGCCGTGAAGGCTGGAGCCGATCAGGCCGCCTCGGAGCTGGGTGTCACCATCACCTTTGAAGGCCCGGACAACGAAACCATGGTCGACCGCCAGATCGACATGCTGGCCGCTGCCCTTGCCAAGAACCCGACGGCAATCGGCTTTGCCGCTCTCGACAGTCAGGCTGCCATTCCGCTTCTGAAGCAGGCTCAGGAAAAGGGCATCCCGGTCATCGCGTTCGACAGTGGTGTCGACAGCGATATTCCGGTGTCGACGGCTTCAACCGACAACATTGCTGCAGCAGCACTGGCTGCCGACAAGATGGCAGAGCTGATCGGCGGTGCTGGCCAGGTTGCCGTGGTGGCACATGACCAGACGAGCCGGACCGGCATTGACCGTGTCGACGGTTTCGTCAACCAGATGAAGGCAAATCATCCGGATATCGAGGTCGTCACCGTTCAATATGGCGGCGGTGACCATCTGAAGTCGACAGAACTCACCAAGGCCATCCTGACAGCCAATCCGGACCTGAAGGGCATCTTCGGTGCCAACGAAGGGTCTGCCCTTGGTGTGGTCAACGGTGTCTCCGAAATGGGCAAGTCCGACGTGGTCATCATCGGCTACGACAGTGGCAAGGCCCAGAAGGATGCGATCCGCAACGGCGTCATGGCCGGTGCGATCACCCAGAACCCGGTCGGCATCGGCTACGAGACCGTGAAAGCAGCTCTCGAAGCATCGCAGGGCAAGGAAGTTCCGGCTCATATCGACACTGGTTTCTACTACTACGACAAATCCAACATTGACGATCCGAAGATCGCTGCTGTCTTGTACGACTGATCGATTTTGTCGTAACCAACCCCATCGAGCCCGGTTGCACGCGCAACCGGGCTCCAACCACTCAAGGACGATCCTTTATGAAATTGCTGAGATTTGGCGCTCCGGGACAGGAAAAACCCGGTGTTCTCGATGCCGACAACCGCGTTCGTGATCTTTCTTCCGTTGTCGCGGATATCGCCGGAGATGCTCTTCTGCCTGAAAGCATTCAACGCCTGCAGGGGCTCGACGTCGCTTCGCTGCCACTGGTGGAGGGCGCTCCGCAACAGGATCTGCGCGTCGGGCCTTGCGTCGGCAATATCGGCAAGTTCATCTGTATCGGCCTCAACTATGCCGACCACGCTGCCGAATCCGGCATGGATGTGCCGCCGGAACCGGTGGTCTTCAACAAGTGGACCTCGGCCATTGTCGGTCCGGATGACGACGTCAAGATCCCGCGCGGCTCGCAGAAAACCGACTGGGAAGTCGAACTCGGCGTCGTTATCGGCAAGGGCGGTGCCTATATCGAGGAAGCCGATGCGATGAGCCATGTCGCCGGTTTCTGCGTGATCAACGATGTCTCCGAACGCGAATTCCAGATCGAACGGTCCGGCACCTGGGACAAGGGCAAGGGTTGCGATACCTTCGGCCCGATCGGCCCCTGGCTGGTAACGCCGGATGAAGTCGGCGACTTCGACGATCTCGGCATGTGGCTGGAAGTGGACGGCAAGCGCTACCAGAACGGCTCCACAAAGACGATGGTCTACCGGGTACCGTTCCTGATCTCCTATCTCAGCCGCTTCATGAGCCTGCAGCCTGGCGACGTCATCTCCACCGGCACGCCCCCGGGTGTTGGCATGGGGCAGAAGCCGCCAGTCTACCTCAAGGGCGGCGAAGTCATGACGCTTGGCATCGACAAGCTGGGCAGCCAGACCCAGAAGGTGACCAAGGCCTGATCGTTCCGGATCTTGTATGAACAGTCACGGCCGGACGCGGGAACGCGTTCGGCCGTTGGCGTTTTTGAAGAAGGGACGCGCGGCATCTCCTGCGTGTCGTCCCGGTTTGTCGCGTCAGCGTCAAGACCGGGATCCAGTATCCTATGTGGCTGGTGAGGGGCAGATGCGACTTCATGCGATTACTGGACCCCTGCCTTCGCAGGGACGACAAGGCGCATGTGGACAGATTGATAGAAATCCGCTTTTTCCGTGGACGAGCAGCGCTGCCACAGGTTCACCTCAGCCCTCTCTGGCGATCTGCCAGCCGGCCCAGGACTGGCTGACGGGCATCAGTTCCAGCGAGTTGATGTTGAGATGCGGGGGCTGTGTCGCGACCCAATAGACCGTGCTGGCGATATCTTCCGGCTGGATCGCGTTGGCGCCGCCATAAAGAGCATCGTAGCTTTCCTGGTTGCCACCGGTACGCACCAGCGTGAATTCGCTTTCGCATAGGCCCGGTTCGATGGAGGTAACCCGAACCCCCTTGCCGTGAAGATCCGACCGCAGGCCAAGCGAGAACTGGCGCAGGAACGCCTTGGTTCCCGCATAGACGTTTCCGCCCGGATAGGGCCAGTTGGCAGCAATGGAGGAGATGTTCACGACCATGCCCTTGCGCTCGATCAGTTTCGGTAGAAGCTTGTCGGTGATGGTGACGAGACCGGTGATGTTGGTATCGATCATGGTCTTCCAGTCGGAGAGTTTCGTCGCCGGTGCCGAAGCCGTGCCGAGGGCAAGGCCGGCATTGTTGACGAGAATGTCGATCTCCTGAAAGTCCTCCGGCAGGCTGGCGAGGGCCGCGGTTGTTGCAGCTTCGTCCATGATGTCGAAGACAAGCGCGTGAAATGCCTCGCCGAGATCCGTCTTCAGCTTTTCCAGCCGATCCGCGCGCCGGCCGGTACCGATAACCTTCCATCCGTTTTGCACGAACAGCCGGGCCATCGCCTGACCGAAGCCGGAGGTCGTTCCGGTAATGAGGATTGTGCCGCTCATGAGCCTGCCTTTCCGAAGTATCTGAAACAGTCGCTTGACCGGACCATAGGCAGCTGCCCCGCCAGCACAACGCCAAAAGCGGGCTTTGGGCCTCTGGCTCCTATGAATTCAAGCGCTGGCTCTACGGCGGGTTTGCGACTGGTCCTAGGAGTGATGGGAATGCTCCGATCTGAAGGACCCTGCGCCATGACCCAGATGCCGATCAACATGGATCACCACTGGCTTCCGTTCACCAACAACCGTCTCTTCCACAAGGAACCGCAGATGTTCGCGCGGGCAGAGGGCGTGCGGTATTGGACGCCTGAGGGGCGGGAAATCCTGGACGGATCTTCAGGCCTGTTCACCTGTGCAGCGGGGCATGGCCGCAAGGAGATTGCCGAAGCCGTCTACAAGCAGCTTCAGGTTCTGGATTATTCCCCGCACTTTCAGCGCGCGGCGCCGATTTCCTTCGAACTTGCCGAGGCGCTCAGCGGAATTCTGCCGGAAGGTCTCGACCGCATCTTTTTCGGGTCTTCCGGGTCTGAGGCAGTCGATTCCGCCATCAAGATCTGCCTTGCCTATCACAAGGCCAAAGGCGAGCCTCAGCGCACCCGTTTTGTTTCGCGCGCCTGGGCCTATCACGGGGTCAACCTTGGCGGCACGTCACTGGCGGGCATGGTCAACAACCGGCGGGACTTTTCCGGCGTTACTTGCGACGTCGTTCACATGCGCCACACCTGGAACGAGGATCAACGCTTCACGAGGGGGCAACCGCAAGACGGAGCGTGGATTGCCGAAGATCTGGAAGAGATCTGCAAGACCTACGGTGGCGAGACCATTGCCGCGGTCTTCGTCGAGCCGATAGCGGGTTCTATCGGCACTATCGTGCCGCCCGTCGGGTACTTGCAGAAGCTGCGCGAGATCGCCGATAAATTCGGCATTCTGCTCGTGTTTGACGAGGTCATCACAGGTTTCGGCCGGACGGGCTCGGCCTTCGCGGCCCAGGAATTCGGTGTCACACCGGATGTCATGACGATGGCGAAGGCGATTACCAACGGTGCGATCCCCATGAGCGCTGTCGCGGTGAAGACGGAAATCCAGAAGGCCGTCATTGATTCCATCACCGCGGATCGGCCGGAACTGATGCACGGTTATACCTACTCCGCCCATCCGGTTGCCTGCGCCGCGGCTTTGGCAACACTTGGCATCTACAGGACCGAAGGTCTTTTCGAGAGGGCGGCAAGCCTCTCGTCAACATTCCTCGATGGCGTTTTCAGCCTTCGCAATCTGCCTCATGTCCACGACCTGCGAGGTCACGGCATGATGTCCGGTATTCAGCTGACACCGGGCGAAACGCCGGGAGCAAAGGGATCTCTGGTGCAGCGGAAGCTGTTCGACGAAGGCCTGCATGTCAAAGCAACCGGCGATGCGCTGATCTTCGCCCCGGCACTCACTACATCGGAAGAAGATCTCTCGATGATGATCGATGTCCTCCAGAAGGTCTTGGGCAAGGCAGAGCTGTAAGCTGCCAGTCACGGGGTATCCCGGCTTTGAGCCGGGGTCGCTACCTGCTGTCCGCCAGAAGTTGTCCGAGCAGCTTGATGCCCGGCTCCATCTTTTCTTCAGAAATTGCACCGAAGCCCAGGCGGATCCGGTTTCGAGGACTATTCGGGGAGAAATACCGGTCATCTCCTGCCTCGATCAGCAGACCTTGCCGCGCGGCTCTCGATTGCAGTTCCGCAGCGCGGATACTCTCCGGTAGCCTGATCCACACGCCTGACCCGCCCGTCGTGACCGTTGCCTGACAGGTCGGCAGATGCGTTTCGATGAGCCTGAAGATCTTCTTCCATTTCTGCGACAGCACCTTTCGCTGACGTCGGATATGGGAATCATAATGGCCCTCGGACAGAAAGATCGCCATCGCCCGCTGGTCGAGTGCTGAGGGGTGCCGATACATCAAGCGTCTGAGTGCCCGAAGCTCTCTGATAATGCGCCTGTCCGCAGCGATGAAACCGAGCCGCAATCCCGGAAACAGGGCCTTGGAAAGACTGGCAACGTGGATGACACGTCCGGTACGGTCGAAACTGCGCAAGGACGGTTTTTGTGCGCCGATGAAATTCAGCTCATGCTCATAGTCGTCTTCCAGGACGATGAAATCATGCGTTTCGGCATGGGCCAGCAGCCGCAGACGCCGCTCTATCGACATGGTGACGTTGGTTGGGGACTGATGGCCAGGTGTCGCATAAACAAGTCGTGCCCCCTTCAATTCGTCTCCAACCCGCATGCCGTTTGAATCGACCGGGTGATACTTCAGCTCTGCCCCAAAGGATTGGAAGATGTTGCGGGTGTCCACATAGCCGGGTTCTTCCATGTCCGTCCTGACCCCGGGCCGGCAAAAGAGCTGTGCCACCAGGAAGAGGGCATTCTGGGCGCCGACGGTTACCAGAATCTCGTCCGGCTCTGCCCGGAAGCCCCGTTGCGGCAGCATCCGGCGGATGATCTGGTTGACCAGCATCGGGTCGTCCTGATCGACCAGATCGCCGATCCAGGTCGGGGCGTGCTGGGCAGTGCCTGCCAACCGGACACAATCACGCCAGCGCGCGACGGATGTCTTGTCCGGAGCAAGCTGGCCATAGATGAAAGGGTAGGGATAGGACTGCCAGTCGGCCGGTTTTGAAATGTTTTCCTGGGCCGCGTAGCTGTAGGTCAGAAAGGCTTGCGGATTGAACGGGTGCTCCGCAGTGGGCAGGATGTCCTTGGCGTGATCATCCACCCGGATGTTGAGCTGCTCGCGGATGTGCCGTTCGTTGATGAAATACCCGCGCCGGCTGACCGATTTAAGATAACCGTCCTCAACCAGTCTCTCATAGACGATGGCGACCGTGTTTCTGGACACCTTTATCTCGCTGGAAAAGACACGGGTTGCCGGCAGCGGTTCGTGCAGGGGCCACACGCCGTCCAGAATGGCCTCTATAAGCCGTTCCTGAATCTGGTGCTGCAATCGTCTGCCCGGATCGAAGGGCGTGTCGAAATAGGTGGCAAGCATTTGAACTTTTTGGTCGTCCCTGAATTCGGTTGGCCCGAAGGCGGCAGTTTGAAGCTGTTTCCCGAACCTGCAAAGCCCGGCAATTCCTCTGGCTCCATAGTTTTCACTCTCTGGCTCTAAGGGTGAATATTGCACCGCAATATCCTTTCTTGCAACGCGGCGCAGGATCGTCCGGGCAATGCGACCCTTTCCAAAAAAATGCGGCCTGTAACGCGCCAGAACGAGGAACAGTTTGGTGAGACCAACAGTGAAGGGGAAGTCATGATCAGTTTTAAAAAGGGAGCATCCGCAACGCGGCGCGATTTCCTGAAAACCGCAGCCGCGGCAGGCGCAGGGCTGTCCATGCCGGCAATCGTCAGCTCCAGCGTGCTGGCCTCGTCCGGTGAAATCAACATCATGATGTGGTCGGACTATCTGCCGGAAAGCTTCGTCAACGGCTTCACGGACAAGACCGGCATCAAGATCAACTTCACCGGCATCGGCTCCAATGAAGAGATCATCAACAAGCTGAAGGCCACCAACGGCGAAGGCTTCGACATCGTTTCACCGACCGTGAACCGCAACCTTCTGTGGGCAGAACTTGGCCTCTTGCAGCCGTTCGACATGTCGAAGGTCGCGCTCGACAAGGTCAACCCTTCAATGGCGCTTGGCGAAACCCACTGGAACTTCGACGGCAAGGGCGTCTTCTGGCTGCCGCATATCTGGGGCACGGAAGGCATTGCCTGGCGGACGGACGCCTTTGTTCCGGGCGGCGAATTCCCGAGCTATTACGATGTCTGGGATGAAGCCAATGCCGGTAAGACAATGGGCCGTGGACATTCCATGCTGCTTGGCCTCGGTCTCGGCCTCGAAGGCCGCGGCGAACTGGAGCCGGGTTCCATGTGGGCTGCTTACGAGAGCCCGGAAAAGATGGACGAGGTCTGGACCAAGGTCGTTGAGGCCGCCATCGCCAAGAAACCGAACATCAAGCTGATCTGGAACGATGCGGATACCCAGAAGAACGGTCTCCTGAACGAAGGTGTGATCGTCGGCCAGACCTGGGACGGACCTCCGCTTGCCCTGAAAACGGCAGGTGAGCCGGTCATGTACCGGGCGCCGAAGGAAGGTGCGATGGCCTGGGTTGATGGGCTAGCCATGCCGACCGGTGCGAAGAACATCGACCAGATCTACGCCTTCATCGAGACGGCTTATGACGCCAAGCTCGCCGGCGAAGCCATCAAGACCCACGGCTACAATTCACCGGTAATCGGCGCGGCCGAATTCGGCGGCGAAATCTATGCCAAGAACTTTGCCGATGCTTACCCGGGTGAAGCGCTGGACAACCTGAACGCCTGGCCGGCGGAAGCCCCGTGGTATTCGGAAAAACGGACCGAATACACCAACAAGTTCCTGTCCGCTTAAGGCCTCTCCGGCTTTCTGAATGGCGGGTGCCGGGTGCAATGCGTCCGGCGCCTGGCCGCCCTTTTTCCGTCTCCCTTTCCCGCCGTCCTTCTGAGAGCGCCATGGCCACAAAAGATATTGTTCTGGATCACGTTTCCATTCGTTTTGGGGCCTATACCGCGGTCGACAATGCACATCTCGTCATCAAGGGCGGCGAGTTCTTCTCCTTCCTCGGGCCGTCCGGCTGCGGCAAGACCACCTTGCTGCGGTGTATTTCCGGCTTCTCCGATCCGTCCGAAGGCCGGGTGCTGATCGGCGGACAGGATATGAAGGGCATCGGCCCGAACAAGCGCCCGACAGCGCTGATCTTCCAGAACCTTGCTCTCTTTCCGCTCATGAGCGTTGCCGACAACATCGCCTTTCCACTGGAGGTCCGGGGCATCGGCCGCAAGGACCGGCGCAAGCGGGCAGACGAACTTCTGGACATGATCGCGCTTCCCGGTGTCGGCGACAAAAAGGTGCACGAACTTTCCGGCGGTCAGAGACAACGCGTGGCGATTGCCCGTGCGCTGGCGGTCGAGCCGGATATTCTGCTTCTTGATGAGCCGCTGTCCGCGCTCGATCTGAAGCTGCGCCACCACATGCGCACCGAATTGCGCGCGATCCAGCAGCGCGTCGGACTGACCTTTATCTATATCACCCACGATCAGGGTGAGGCCCTGACGATGTCGGACCGTGTCGCGGTCATGAACTCCGGCGTTATCGAGCAGGTCGACCCGCCGGAAACCATCTACAATCGGCCGAAGACTTCGTTTGTCGCCTCATTCGTGGGCGAGACCAATGCCATCGAAGGCAAGGTTGCCCAGCAGTCGGAAGCGCTGGTTTCCGTTGAAACACCACTCGGCCGCCTGCAGGGAAGGGCAGCAGGTGGGCGCCAATACAAGGCGGGCGAAGACTGCATCCTGTTCATTCGGCCTGAGCAACTGAGCCTTGGCGAAGGCGCCCCCAACAGCCTGACAGCAAACTGGGTGAAGGAAGAGTTCGAGGGCAATTCGCGGCAGATGTTCCTGGAAGCGAACGGTGTCCAGCTTCGGCTCACCCGGGTCAACCTCGGCGGTGCGCCGGACAATCTCTCCGGTGGTGCTGTATCGCTCGGCTTCACGCCTGAGCAGGCAATCGTCCTGCCGCATGGCGCACTTGCGGGAGCGTGAGGATGAAAGCGCTTCAAAACGTATTCAGGGAAATTTCCGGCAAGCATGGTCTTGGCGCTGCATCGTTCGTCGCCGTGGCGGTCCTCTTCTGGGTCATCTGCCTGATCACGCTGCCGCAGGTGGCAATGCTCGACTATTCCTTCCGGTTCAACCTGCCGGCAGCTGAAGTCGGTGGACCGCAAGATGTCTATACTCTTGAAAACTACTCTTATTTTTTCCAAGGCAATGACGGCACGGTCAACACGCTCGATATCGGTATCCTGTTCAAGACCCTGATTGCGGCGGTGTTCGTCACTTGTATCGACATTCTGCTTTGCTACCCCATCGCCTTCATTCTCGCTCATTCGGCCACTGGCGTGGCGGCGCGGATGATGGTCATCGGCCTGATCGTGCCTTTCTGGGTCAACGAGATCCTGCGTGCCTTCGCCTTTCGTGTCCTGTTCGGCTCAACGGGCCTTATCAACGGCATCGGCATGTCGGTGGGTCTGTGGGATCAGCCTGTCGATTTCATCCGGGCTGACGTCGCGCTCTATTCCGGGCTGACCTACGCCTACATCCTTCTGATGGTGTTCCCGATCTTCAATGCCGTCGAGGCGCTCGACCGCAACCAGATCGAAGCGGCAAGGGACATGGGCGCAAGCTGGTGGCGGGTGCATTGGCGGGTGGTGCTGCCGGTTGCCAAGCCGGGCATCGCCTCCGGGGCAACCATGGTGTTCATGCTGACGGCAGGGGCGCTTGCAGCACCCCAGATCCTCGGCGGTCCTTCCAATCTCTGGTTCACCCAACTCATCTACCAGTGGTTCAACGAGAGCGCCAACTGGCAACGCGGTTCGGCCTATGCGGTGATCCTGCTCATTGTCTGCATCTCCTTCGTCATGATGCTGATGCGGATCTTCAAGGTCTCCATCGGGGAGATCGGCCGATGAACCGGGGCACAGGCGGCGGCGTGGTCGCGGCAGGCTTCTCCCTGCTTTTCTTCACCTTCCTGTTCGGGCCGCTGATCATCATGGTGATCACGGCGTTCAATTCGTCCTCTTTCCCGCGGATCACGCCATGGGAATGCTTCACGACGGATTGGTTTGGCGTCCTCTTCGCCAATGACCGTCTTATGAGCGGGCTGGCCAACAGCTTGGTGATCGCCATCAGTGTGGTGGTCATTGCCGTGCCGATCGGGCTGGCGGGAGCGCTTGCGCTATCGGAGCTCGGACCGCGCCTGCGGGCGGCGCTCTACACGGTGCTGATCACGCCTATCCTCATTCCGGGCGTCGTTCTCGGCATCTCGACCATCGTCTTCTGGGGCGCTTTCGGCAGGTCCGTCGGGGCGGACTACGGTTCGATCTTCTACAACGGCATGTTTCTGACGCTTGCCGGTCAGGTCACCTTCATTTCCGCCTATGCGATGCTGGTGTTTCTCGCAAGACTGCAGCGCTTCGATCCGATCCTTACGGAAGCCGCGCTCGACCTCGGCGCGACGCCGGGACAGGCCTTCCGCAAGATCCTGTTGCCGTTCCTGTGGCCTGCCATCGGCTCTGCCGCGTTCCTGACCTTCCTGGCGTCCTTCGAGAACTACAACACCACCGTCTTCACGATCCTCTCCGGCAATACGTTCACCACGGCACTGGCTTCCAAGGTCCGTCATGGGACAGACCCTTCCTTGTCGGCGCTCGCGGTCATCATCATCGGTATTACGCTGATCGGGGCAGTGGTCCACGAAGCCCACATGCGGCGGAAGGAAGTGATGCGGACCGGCACTGCTGCGCGTTCCCGCATTTACGGCAATCCGGTTCTGCGAACGCTCGTCCACCCGCTGACGATCTTCGTGATCCTTCTGGGTGTTGCAGGCTTTGCCACCTATCAGGGTTCGCAGCACGATGCTGGCGTTTGCAAACAGCAGATCCTCGATGACAAGCGCGCGCGTCAGCAGGAACTTCTGGAGGAGCAGCGCCGGAAGATGGAAGCGCAACAGCAGAACCAGGCACCTGCGTCCACGGCGCCGGTTGAAGCGCCGGTGAAAGCCAATCCGTCGCCCTTCGGCGGGGCCTTCAAGCCCAATGGTTTGAAACCAGGCGAGTAACAAGTGAACAGAAGCGTGCCGTCTATTGTCCGGAAAGCCGGGACAGCAGCACGGCAACGCTTTTGACCTGAAACTTCTTCAACAGCCGCGCGCGCACATCCTCAACGGTTCTTGGAGACAGGCTCAGGACACGGCCCATTTCCTTGCTGGTCTGTCCCTGGGAAAGAAGCAGCAGGACATCGCGTTCGCGCGGTGTCAGCTTCGGCCCGGCAGCAGCATTGTCGATCAGGGCGAAACTCAGGACGATCCGTGCCAGCGGTGTTTCCGGCGTCAGCGTTCGCGCCCGAAACCGGCACCAGATTGGCGTTCCATCGGACCGGCGCATCAACCGCTCGTCCGTGTAGGGCAGGGACCGTCGCAAGGGCTCCAGGCCAATGTCGCGGATCTGGTGAAATTCCTGATCCGTGCCGTAGAGCAGCCGGAAACTCTGCCCGATCAGCTGAGACTTCTTGAACCCGAACATCTCAAGGAATGTCTGATTGCAGGCACGAATGATACGGTTTTCGGTCAGCGCCAAACCCATGGGCGCGTTTTCGAAGGCCAGTTGGTCGAGGTCTGTCATGTTTCACCGTGTTCCTACGGTATTGGCACCGTAGTTTGACGGTAGCATAGTTCTCGTTGCTTTTACCAAGGGGAGGCTGAGACGGGATGGCGCTAGCAGACGACCTGATCCGGGAGATCGACGGAAGGCGCGAGGATCTGATCGCGTTGACCCAGGACCTTCTGCGCATTCCCACGCTCAACCCGCCCGGCGAGAACTACCGCGATATCTGCGATTATCTGCAGAAGCGACTGTCCAGGTCCGGCTTCGACATCGAACTGATCCGGGCGCATGGAACACCCGGCGACAGCGACAAGTATCCGCGCTGGAATATCGTCGCGCGTCGGGATGGCGACCGGCCAGGCGAATGCGTGCACTTCAACAGTCATATCGACGTTGTCGACGTCGGCCACGGCTGGACAAAGGATCCGTTCGGCGGGGAACTTGTCGACGGCAAGATTTACGGCCGAGGCGCCTGCGACATGAAGGGCGGCCTTGCCGCCAGCATCGTTGCAGCCGAGGCATTCCTTGCAGTCTGTCCGGACTTTGCCGGAGCTATCGAGATCAGCGGAACGGCCGACGAGGAATCGGGGGGCTACGGCGGCGTCGCCTATCTTGCAGGCAAGGGCTATTTCAGTCCGGACCGGGTTCAGCATGTCATCATTCCCGAGCCGCTGAACAAGGACCGGATCTGCCTTGGACACCGAGGAGTGTGGTGGGCCGAGCTGGAGACATTCGGAGAGATCGCACATGGCTCGATGCCGTTCCTCGGCGATTGTGCCGTCCGGCACATGGGAGCGGTGATCGATGAGATGGAGCAGAGCCTGTTTCCGGCGCTCGCGCAAAAGCGCACCGAAATGCCGGTGGTGCCGGAAGGCGCGAAACAGTCGACGCTCAACATCAATTCCATCCACGGTGGTCAATCGGAAGGCGATGCGGATTTCACGGGTCTTCCGAGCCCCTGCGTGCCGGACAGTTGCCGGATGGTGATCGATCGCCGGTTCCTGCTGGAAGAGAACATCGACGACGTGCAGGCGGAAGTCCTGGAAGTTCTGAGGACGGTTGAAGGACGGCGCGACAAGTTCCGCTACGACTTGCGGGAACTGCACAGGGTGCTGCCCACCATGACCGAAAAGGATGCGCCCGTCGTGCGGACCGTCGCCAAGGCCATTGCCGAAACCATGGGCCGTGAAGCTGAATATGTCGTCAGCCCGGGTACCTACGACCAGAAGCATATCGACCGTATCGGCAAACTGAAAAATTGTATCGCCTATGGCCCGGGCATTCTGGATCTGGCACATAAACCGGACGAATATGTGGGAGTGGATGACATGCTCGATTCTGCGAAGGTCATGGGCCGTTCGCTGATCGAGCTGTTGGCAAGGCCTTGCGAAAGCAGCCTCAATAAAGGGGGAAGTCATGCGTTTGCGTAAGTTTGGATTGGGTCTGGTCAGTGCTTTGGCGCTGGCAGCGAGCATGGGAATGGCCCATGCAAAGAGCGATATCGTGGTTGCCATGCAACTGGAACCGCCACATCTGGACCCGACTGGTGCCGCTGCAGGCGCAATTGATTCTGTCCTTTACTCCAACGTCTTCGAAGGCCTGACCCGCTTCGGTCCGGATGGTTCGGTCAATCCCGGGCTGGCCGAAAGCTGGGAGATTTCCGAGGACGGCAAGACCTATACCTTCAAGCTGCACGACGGCGTGAAATTTCACGATGGATCGGATCTGACAGCAGACGACGTCAAGTTCAGCCTCGATCGTGCCCGCGCAGACGACAGTCAGAACGCCCAGAAAGCGTTGTTTGCCGGTATCGAGAGCGTGGAAGTCGTTGATCCGCTGACCGTGAAGGTAACGCTCAAGGAGCCGAACGGCAGTTTCCTGTTCAACATGGCCTGGGGCGATGCGGTTATTGTCGCTCCGGAATCCATTGGCGATATCAAGAGCAAGCCGGTTGGAACGGGCGCGTTCAAGTTCACCGACTGGGTACAGGGCGACCGGATCGATCTGGAAAAGAACGCCGACTACTGGGGTGAACCGGCCAAGCTCGACAAGGTCACCTTCAAGTTCATTTCCGATCCGACGGCTGCCTTCGCGGCCGTGATGGCGGAAGACGTCAACGCCTTCGTCGGTTTTCCGGCGCCGGAAAACCTGCCGCAGTTCGAGGCCGATGCCCGCTTCCAGGTGCTGGTCGGCTCGACCGAAGGCGAGACCATTCTTGCAGCTAACAACAAGTTGCCGCCGCTCGACAACATCAAGGTGCGCGAAGCGATTGCCCACGCGGTTGACCGGCAGGCGATCATCGATGGCGCGATGTTCGGCTACGGCACGCCGATCGGAACGCATTTCGCGCCGCATAACCCTGACTACGTCGATCTGACGGGGAGCAGCCAGTACGATCCGGACCTCGCCAAGAAGCTGCTGGCCGAAGCCGGCTATGCGGATGGTTTCACCACCACACTCAAGCTGCCGCCGCCATCCTATGCTCGCCGGGGCGGAGAGATCATCGCCGCTCAGCTCCGTGCCGTCGGTATCGAAACGGAAATCACCAACCTGGAATGGGCGCAGTGGCTGGAGCAAGTCTTCAAGGGCAAGGATTTCGGCCTGACAATCGTCAGCCATACCGAGCCGATGGATATCGGCATCTATGCCCGGCCGGATTACTATTTCCAGTATGACAATGCGGACTTCCAGAAGCTCATTGCCGATCTGACTGCGGAGAACGATCCGGCAAAACGCTCCGACCTTCTGAAACAGGCTCAGGAGACGATCTCCAGGGACTACGTCAACACCTACCTGTTCCAGCTCGCATTCCCGACCATCGCCGACGCCAAGATTAAGGGGCTCTGGGAAAACCAGCCGACCCAGGCAACGGATCTGACGGCGGTCTATTGGGAAGACTGACCCATACCGCAAAGCGGATGCTCGCGCCCGGTGTGCGGGCATCCACCTTCACTCCTTTCCTTTTGCCGGTATCTGACTGCCGATAGGCACGCGACGCGTTCATGCTGCAATATTTCCTGAAACGCCTTCTGTCCCTGGGGCTCAGCCTCGTGGCCGCGTCGGTGATAATCTTCCTGGCGCTGGAAGTGGTGCCGGGTGATCCGGCGTCCTACATGCTTGGCCTCAACGCCCAGGAAGACACGCTTGCAGCCCTGCGCGAGGAACTGGGCCTTGGCGGCAGCATCCTAGAGCGCTATGCAGCCTGGGCGGGTGGCCTTCTGGTTGGCGATTTCGGCACGTCCTACACATATCGCACGCCCGTTGCAGGCATGATCGCCGACAGGCTTTGGGTGTCTCTGCCGCTGGCGGTCTATGCTCTGGTGCTGAGCACCTTGATCGCCTTTCCGGCCGGCATCTGGGCTGCCTCGCGCCGGGGCTCCCACGCCGATGGCGCTGTCATGGGCGTGACACAGCTCGGCATCGCCATCCCCAACTTCTGGTTCGCGATGCTGATGGTGCTGGTTTTTGCCATCAATCTGCGCTGGTTTTCTGCCGGCGGATTTCCCGGGTGGGACGCGGGATTCTTCGCTGCCATGAAAGCGCTGACACTGCCGGCCATCGCCCTGGCCCTGCCGCAGGCGAGCATCCTGACACGGGTCATGCGCTCCAGCCTGCTGGACACGCTGGGAGAGGACTTCATCCGCACTGCCCGTGCCAAGGGTCTCAGCAAGGGACAGGCACTCTGGCGTCATGCGGTGCGCAACGCCCTTATTCCGGTGCTGACGATCCTCGGGCTGCAATTCTCCTTCTTGCTGGCGGGTGCAATCATCATTGAAAACGTCTTCTTCCTGCCGGGCCTCGGCAGGCTGGTCTTTCAGTCTATCAGCGCGCGCGACCTGATCGTGGTCGAAAGCGTCGTGATGCTGCTGGTCTTTGCGGTCATCGTCGTCAACTTCACCGTCGACATGGCCTACGCCTGGGTCGATCCGAGACTGCGGAGGCGACGTTGATGAGCGTCCTGTTCCACAGCCGCACACTGCTGCCAGGCGCCATTCTGACGCTTCTGTTCACGGCCGCCGCGCTTATCAGCCTCGTATGGGTTCCGTATGACACGACGGTGCTGGATATCGCCAACCGAATGAAGCCGCCAAGCTGGCTGCACCCCTTCGGTACCGATCAGTTCGGGCGGGACATTCTCAGCATGATCATGGTCGGTGCACGAACGTCCATTGCCGTTGCCCTGGTGGCTGTCGGCATCGGCATGGCTGTTGGTGTGCCGCTCGGTCTTGCGGCAGCTGCCAGGAAAGGCGGCCTGATGGACGAGATCATCATGCGCGCCAATGACCTTGTGTTTGCGTTTCCAAGCCTTCTGATCGCGGTCATGATCACTGCCGTCTTCGGGGCGTCGGCGCTCAACGCCATCATCGCCATCGGCATCTTCAATATCCCGGTCTTCGCCCGCCTGACGCGGGGCGCCGCGCTGTCGCTCTGGAACCGGGAATACATTCTGGCGGCGCGGGTCGCGGGCAAAGGCTCGGCGCGTATTTCGCTGGAACACATCCTGCCCAACGTCGCCAATCTCCTGATCGTTCAGGGCACGATCCAGTTCTCTCTGGGCATTCTCGCCGAAGCGGGGCTCAGCTATGTCGGCCTCGGAGCACAGCCGCCGACTGCCAGTTGGGGGCGGATGCTGGCAGACAGCCAGACGATGATATCGCTCGCGCCTCATCTGGCGCTGTTTCCGGGCCTTGCCATCCTTTTGACGGTCCTTGGACTGAACCTGCTTGGCGATGGCCTGCGGGACAGTCTCGATCCGAAACTCAGGAGGGCCCGGACATGAGCCTTCTGACCATAAGGAACCTGTCGCTTTCCATTCACGGTCTTCAGATCCTCCGGAATGTCTCAATGGAAGTGGCGCCGGGCCGTATTCTCGGGGTGATCGGCGAGAGTGGATCAGGCAAGTCGATCACAGCCTTTTCCGTGCTGCAGCTGTTGCCGGGCGGCGCTTCCTGCACCGGTTCGATCTATCTGTCGGGCAAGGATATCCTGTCGCTTGGCGAAGCTGAAATGTGTGGCCTGCGCGGGCGGGACGTCGGCATGGTCTTCCAGGAGCCGATGACCGCGCTCAATCCGCTGAAGACCATCGGCGACCAGGTTGCCGAGACAATCCTGATCCACGAGCGCGTTTCGAAAGCCGAAGCAATGGTTCGCGCAGCGGATGCCCTGCAACGCGCGGAACTGCCGCAGGAACGGTTTCCGTTAAGCCGGTATCCGCACGAACTGTCCGGCGGTCAGCGCCAGAGAGTGGTCATCGCCATGGCCATTGCGCTCAAGCCCAAGCTGCTGATTGCCGACGAACCGACCACCGCTCTGGATGTCACGACCCAGGCACAGATCCTGGAACTTCTGAAGCGTCTCGTCGCCGAGGACGGCATGGGGCTGATGCTGATCAGCCACGACCTCGCGGTCGTGGCCGACCTTGCCGACGATCTGGTGATCATGCGTCAGGGCGAGGTGGTCGAAAGCGGTCCGGCCAAGACGCTCTTCGGCAATCTGCAGCATCCCTATTCGCGCGCGTTGCTGGAAGCCTCCGCCCATGTGCCCGAACGCGGCAACGAAACGCTGGAGCAGCCCCTGCTGCAGGTGCGTGATGTCGTGCGCGATTATACCGGACATACACACGGATGGTGGGGCAAGACCACGCAGTTTCGTGCTGTTGATGGCGTCAGCTTCGAGATCCGCAAGGGCGAGAGCCTCGGTCTTGTGGGTGAATCGGGTTGCGGCAAGTCCACACTGACGCGGGCTATCCTGGGTCTGGAAGAAGTGCAGGGCGGCGAAATTCTGTTCGACGGCCTGCCTGTCTTCACCCATCAACACGCCAACCAGATCGTGCGCCGGCGCATGCAGGTGGTCTTTCAGGACCCCTATGGAAGCTTTAATCCGCGCTGGCGGGTGGACAGGCTGATCACGGAGCCTTTCCATCTGCTCTCTGACCCGCCCAAAGGGGCGGAGCGAGACGCGGCAATTGCCGAAGCTCTTGAAAGCGTCGGTCTGAGCGCGGCGGATGCCCACAAGTACATACACGAATTCTCCGGCGGCCAGCGTCAGCGCATCGCAATCGCACGTGCGCTCATCATCAAGCCGGACCTGATCATTCTCGACGAAGCAGTTTCGGCGCTCGATGTGTCCGTTCGCGCCCAGGTGCTCGACCTTCTGGCGGATCTGGCCGACAGGTTTGGCCTGACCTACCTCTTCATCAGCCACGATCTCAGCGTGGTCCGTTCGATAACAGATCGGGTGCTGGTGATGAAATCCGGCAAGATTGTCGAGCAAGGGCCGACGGACACGGTCTTCGACCGGCCGAACCATCCATATACACAACAACTTGTTGCTGCCGCACCGGTCCTTCCGGCCGGCATCCTTTAGGGGAGGAACCCATGACCCAGGAACTGGACCTTTGGTTCGATCCGGCCAAATGCCTGATCGGCGGAAAATGGGTGGATCCGGCAGGAGGCGGAGAACTGCCGCTCAACGATCCTTCGACCGGGGCTCGCATCGGTGCGATTGCCCGCGGTGGAGCGACCGATATCGATGCAGCGGTCGATGCGGCCGAAGCCGCCATGGCAGGCGAATGGGGGCGGACCAACGCCGCCGAGCGCGGCCGGTTCCTGTTTCGCCTGCGCGAGCTGGTGCTGGAAAAGGTCGACCATCTGGCGCGGATCGAATCCATCGACGTCGGCAAGCCGCTGAAGCAGGCACGTGCAGACGCTGTCGCTCTTGCCCGATATCTGGAGTTTTATGGCGGGGCTGCAGACAAGCTCCATGGCGAGACAATTCCCTATCTCGATGGGTATACGGTCTACACCTTGCGCGAACCGCATGGCGTTACCGGGCATATCGTGCCCTGGAACTACCCGATGCAGATCATCGGCCGGTCTGTTGGTGCGGCGTTGGCAACAGGAAATGCCTGTGTGCTGAAACCGGCGGAAGACGCCTGCCTGACGGCGCTCGCCTTTGCCGATCTCGCCCGCCAGGCCGGTTTGCCTGACGGTGCGCTAAACGTGGTTCCGGGTCTCGGGTCGGAAGCCGGTGCAGCCTTGACCGCGCATCCGCGTGTCCATCACATTTCTTTCACCGGTTCGGTTGCAACCGGTGTTCAGGTGCAGACGGCGGCAGCCCGGAATGTCGTGCCGGTAACGCTGGAGCTCGGCGGCAAGTCGCCTCAGCTTGTGTTCGAGGATGCCGATCTGGATGCTGCCCTGCCATTCCTGGTGAACGCAGGCATCCAGAACGCCGGGCAGACCTGCTCGGCTTCCTCTCGCATTCTGGTGCACAGGTCTGTTCTCGATCAGGTGACCGAGCGCATGGCGGCTCGCTATGGGTCGCTGACGGTCGGGCCTGCACTGAACGATCTCGACGTCGGACCGCTGATCTCGGCCAAGCAGAAAGACATAGTCTCCGGTTTTCTGGGGCGGGGGGCGGACCTGCAAAAGGTGGCGGAAGGTGTGTTGCAGGATGCGCCGGAAGGCGGGAACTACGTCTGCCCGACCCTTTTTGCCGGCGTTTCACCCGCCCACGTGCTGGCACGGGACGAGATTTTCGGCCCGGTGCAGGTGATCATTCCCTTTGACGACGAGGAAGAAGCAATCTCGATTGCCAATGGCACAGACTACGGCCTTGTCGCGAGCCTGTGGACCCGCGACGGTGCCCGCCAGATGCGGCTCGCCAAAAAGATCCGGACCGGCCAGGTTTTCATCAACAACTACGGTGCCGGTGGCGGTGTCGAGTTGCCGTTCGGCGGTATGGGCAAGTCCGGTCACGGCCGGGAAAAGGGGTTCGAAGCGCTTTACGGCTTCACCACGCTGAAGACCGTTGCGGCGTTTCACGGATGAACGCCCCGACGCTCAATTCGATGCGCGTACAAAGAACAATTGATTGTAGCTCCCCGATCCCGGCTCGCGCTTCGCTCAGCCGGGATGACGCTGGAGAGCAAGGAACCAAGATCGGGAGGTTTGCATGAGACTTGAAGGAAAGAAGGCGATTGTCACGGGTGGGGCCTCGGGCTTTGGTGCCGGCATCGTGCGCAAGTTCGCAGCAGAAGGCGCAAAGGTTATGGTCGCCGACCTGAACCTGGATCTTGCAGAGGAAATTGCCGCAGAAGTTGGCGGACTGGCCATCAAGACGGATGTCTCCAGCAATGACAGCGTCAGCCACTTGGCCGATGTTGCCTCCTCGCTGCTCGGCGGGGTCGATATCCTGGTCAACAATGCCGGTATCACGCATCTGCCTAAACTGATGCAGGACGTCACGGAAGAAGAGTTCGACCGGGTTCTCGCGGTCAATTGCAAGTCGGTCTATCTGACAGCGAAGCACTTCGTCCCGGCCATGACGGAAGCCGGCAAGGGGGCGATCCTGAATGTGGCTTCCACAGCAGGCCTCAGCCCGCGTCCCAGGCTCAACTGGTACAACGCATCCAAGGGGTGGATGATCACCGCGACAAAGACGATGGCGGTCGAACTCGCCCCGTCGGGCGTGCGGGTCAATGCAATTTGCCCGGTGGCCGGCGAAACGCCGCTTCTGAAAAGCTTCATGGGTGAAGACACGCCGGAGATGCGTGCCAAGTTCCTCTCTACCATTCCCATCGGCCGTTTTTCGACACCGGAAGACATGGGCAACGCGGCCTGTTTCCTGTGCTCGGATGAGGCGGGCATGATTACCGGGGTTGCGATGGAAGTTGACGGCGGCCGCTGCATCTGAGGATTGATCAGCCTTGGCCGGATCATGTATCGACAGGTCCGAACAGATTTGCGCGACATCCAGACGGCCGAAGGACGACGAGATCATGAAGCGATACACCGGTGGCTGCCTGTGCGGGAATGTCCGGTTCGTGGCAGAAGGCGAACCGTATCGGGTCGGCCTTTGCCATTGTCTTGACTGCCGCAAGCATCACGGGGCGCTCTTCCACGCCTCTGCTGTCTTTCCGCAGGATGCCGTAAGCCACGAAGGTGAAACGGGCGCGTATCGGGGGCGGTTTTTCTGTCCTCGGTGCGGGTCGTCCGTTTTTTCGCAAACGGGTGATGAAACCGAGGTGCATCTGGGAGCGCTGGACGCACCCGACCAAATGACCCCGACCTACGAACTCTGGACCATTCGCCGCGAAGCCTGGCTGCCGGAATTTCCGATTTCCAGACACTACGAGCGCGATCGGGAAAACGAGGGCCGCGAGGAGTAGAGGCTGTCAAACCAGGGCCGCGGGTGCCAAGTGGATGGCGAGTAGGCCCTGCATTGCGCATCACGCCTTCGCGTTCCGGTCGCTGACGCCTCGAAACCTGTAAGACTGCGCGCTCTGTCATCCGGTTTGTGCATCTGCAACAGGTTGTGCCATTGCAGTCAGGCAGGAAGTCAGGGGGCTGGATTCGGCCCCCTTTTTGCTGCGCCATAACGTTCCCGAGTAAATTTTTTCACGTTTAAATTCAGGTGAAAGATCCTGAAATCACTCGCTATTTCTACGCATGAAATGAATGCATTCAAAAAAATGAAACGTTTCATATTGACGTTGTAATTCGGCCGTGCTTTCAATTGTGCAGCCTGATAGCGCCCTTGGAATGGCGTGAGAGGTGCAGCCTTTTTGGGAGGAAAATCATGAAGTTATTGAAAATCGCTGCTGCGGCAGCGACCGGCCTCGCTTTGCTTGGTGGAACCGCTCTTGCCGACGACAAGCCGGTGGTGGGCCTGATCATGAAATCACTGGCCAACGAGTTCTTTCAGAACATGATGGTTGGTGCCGAGGAGCACCAGAAGCGCCGTGGCGACTATGAGCTCAAGGCCGTCGGCATGCAGAACGAGACCGACTTTGAATCCCAGATCAATGCGGTCGAAAACTTCATCACGCAGGGTGTGGACGCCATCGTTGTCGCTCCCGCCGACAGTCGCGCCATGGTCCGTCCGCTGAAAAAGGCGATGGAAGCCGGTATCGTCGTGGTCAACTTCGATGTGGCGCTTGATGAGGAAGCCAAGAAGCAACAGGGCGTAGAACTCGCGTTCGTCGGTCCGGACAACCGCGGCGGTGCCAAGCTTGCCGGTGATGCACTGGGCAAGAAGCTGGGTGAGGGCGCAAAGGTTGTCATCATCGAGGGCAACCCGGGTGCGGACAATGCCACGCAGCGCCGCCTGGGCTTCGAAGACTCTGTTGCCGAGTACAAGCTGGACCTGCTCGACAGCCGGACAGCGCATTGGGAAACCGAAGAAGCCAACCAGGTCTTCGCCACAATGCTGACAGCGCATCCCGACGTTCAGGGCGTGATGGCGGCCAACGACTCCATGGCGATTGGCGTTGTAAAGGCACTGGAAAGCGCCGGCCGCACCGACATTGAAGTCATTGGTTTCGACAACATTCCTGCAGTCGGCCCGATGATCGAAGACGGCCGGATGCTGGCTACCGTCGACCAGTTCGGCACCGACATGGCGGCCAATGCCATCGACATGGCGCTCGACGTCGTTTCGACCGGTGAACAGCTTCAGGGCTGGGTCAAGACGCCGATCGAATTGGTGACTGCGAAGTAAGCAGTCTCAAGAACGCTCCCGCCCGGTCAGCTTCAGGGCGGGAGCTGTTTATCCATCAAAAAACGACTGGACGCACCATGGCAGCAGCATCGCTTGCCGCAGCGCCCGCCGCTGCACCGGACCGTGCTTTCCTGACGGTCGAGGGTCTGAAAAAGCATTTCGGTGGCGTCAAGGCACTGGACGGGGTCAGTTTCTCTCTGGAAGAAGGCGAGGTTCATGCGCTCGTCGGAGAAAACGGCGCCGGCAAATCCACCCTTATCAAGATCCTTTCTGGCGTGTTTCCCTACGATGCGGGTCAGATCGCCCTGGCTGGCGAACCTTACCGCCCCATGAGCCCGCATGGCGCCAAGGATCATGGCGTTCAGGTGGTTCATCAGGAATTCAACCTGCTTGAACACCTCACCATCGCCGAAAACATCTCCATAGAACATCTGCCGAAGAACAGCCTCGGTCTGTTGGACCGCAAGGAAATGAACCGGCGCGCGCGCAAGGCACTGGATGCAATCGGACTGACGGATGTGGACGTCACCGCTCCAGTCCGCTCTCTCGGAATTGCGCATCGCCAGCTGGTCGAAATTGCCCGGGCGTTGCAGTCGAAAAGCCGGATCCTGATCCTGGACGAGCCGACCGCAACCCTGACGGAACGCGAGACCAGACGCCTGTTTGACATCGTTGCCGGTATCAAGGCGGACGGGGTCACCGTGGTATTCGTCTCGCACCACCTCGATGAAGTGTTTGCCATCTGTGACCGTGTCACCGTGTTTCGAAACGGCAAGACCATTGCGACCGATCTGATCAGCGAGACCACTCCGGAAGGTGTTGTGCAGCGGATGGTGGGGCGCAAGCTTGCCGCCGAACAGGACGAACAGCCCGATGGCCATGCGCTTGGCGCAAGCGCACTGAGGCTGGAAGACCTTCTTACCGTTGCAAATCCCGGGACAAACGGGTTTTCGCTTGATTTGCGTTACGGCGAGATTGTCGGGATATCCGGACTTGTCGGGGCAGGGCGTACCGAAATCCTGCGCGGCATCTTCGGGATCGATCCGCTCAAGTCCGGCAAGATCTACCGTGATGGCGCGGAAGTACGCTTCAGGGGGCCGCGTGACGCCATTGCTGCGGGCATCGGTTTCGTCACCGAAGATCGCAAGGACGAAGGCCTCATTCTGGACATGCCCATTGCTGCCAACATATCGCTGGCCAACATGGGCTCGGTCTCGCGCAAAGGGCTTTTGAAGCTGGCCGAGGAAACGCGCCAGGCTATCGCAAGCGCGGCCCGGCTGACCCTCAAATACGGACGGGCCTCGGATCCTGCCTCGAGCCTTTCCGGCGGCAACCAGCAGAAGGTTGTTCTGGCCAAATGGCTGGCGCGCAATCCGAAGGTGTTGCTGCTCGACGAGCCGACACGCGGTGTGGACGTCGGCGCCAAGGCGGAAATCTACGCCATTCTGAAAGACCTGGCCCGAGAAGGGGTTGCCTTGCTTGTCGTCTCTTCGGAAATGCCGGAGCTGATGACACTGGCCGATCGCATTCTGGTGCTTGCCGAACATGAGATCCAGGGCGAAGTGAAACGCCCGGATTTCTCTGAAGAAAACATTCTGAAACTGGCCTACGGGCAAACGCCGAGCGCCGGGGAAAACGACAAATGACAACCGAAACCTTGAGTGAAACGGCCGCCGCCGCACCGAAGTTCTCCATCCGGACGGTGTTGCACAACGCAGGCATCGGCCTGGCTCTGCTGGCGCTGATCGTCTTTTTCTCGCTCTTCACCGAGCACTTTCTGACGCCCAACAACATCACCAACATCCTGACCCAGATCACCATCAACCTTGTGCTGGCCGTCGGCATGACTTTCGTGATCCTGATCGGCGGCATCGATCTGTCTGTCGGATCCGTCATGGCCTTTGCCGCCGTTGTTGCCGGCAAGGCGATTACCTTGCCCGGCTTTGGCCCGGCTGAGGCGATCGCGCTAGCCGTGGTCGCAGCCACCCTGACCGGCGTCTTCTGCGGCTTTCTCAACGGCGCCATCAGTGCCTACTGGTCGCTGCCGTCTTTCATCATAACGCTCGGCATGCTGAACATTGCCCGCGGCGCAGCGCTGCAGGTTTCCGAGGCACAGACCATCTATTCCTTCCCCTTCGCGTTCGAGGAATTCGGGTCCGCCATGGTTTACGGTGTGCCGGTAGTGTTCCTGGTGGCGCTTGTGCTGGTGTTCATTGCCTGGTTCGTGCTGAACTTCACGGTCTTCGGCCGTCTGATCTACGGTATCGGCAACAACGAGGAAGCCGTCCGGCTGGCCGGTCATTCGGTGGCTCGCTACAAGATCGCCGCCTTCACCATCTGCGGTCTGACCGCCGGGATTGCCGCGGTCGTCTATATGGCACGCCTCAACATCTCCAGCCCGATTGCCGGCATCGGCTTTGAACTCAATGCCATTGCTGCCGTCATCATCGGCGGCACCAGTCTCAGCGGCGGGCGCGGATCGGTCATCGGGACGCTGCTGGGGGCCTTCATCATCGGTGTCCTCGCCAACGGGCTCATCCTGATCGGCCTCAGCGATTTCATGCGCCAGATGATCACCGGTGTCGTCATCATCGTTGCCGTCATCCTCGACTACTACCGTGCAAAGTACGCATCCAAATGAAACGCACAGCCCTTTTGAACCGCCACCTGAGTTCGCTTGTTGCTTCTCTCGGGCACCTGGACGAAATCGTTGTTGCCGATGCCGGTCTGCCTGTCCCGGCCGGTGTGAAGGTGATCGACCTTGCCGTCACTGCAGGGGTGCCGAGCTTTCGCGAACTGCTGACCGCACTGAAGTCCGAACTCGTCATTGAAGGTGCCGTCTGGGCAGAGGAGGCATCTGCGGAACTGACCTCGTTGATGCAGCATGAAGTGGCTTCCTGGGCGGAGGAGACGGGTAAGGCGATTACCGTTTCAAGGCTTACGCACGAGGCTTTCAAGCACCGGACGCAAACGGCCAGGGCCGTGATCCGCACCGGCGAGGTGACCCCCTACGCCAACATCATTCTCATCAGCGGAGTTGCGTTTTGACGTCCGTTACCGTTGTCGGCAGCATCAATATCGACCTCACCAGCTATCTCGACCGCTGGCCGAAAATTGGCGAGACGATTTCCGTTCGCGAAACCGTCACCTCGCTGGGCGGGAAGGGGGCCAACCAAGCTGTCGCCGCCGCCCGTCTGGGAGCCAGTGTCAACTTCATCGGTGCCGTCGGCAAAGATGGCTTTGGCGCGGAAGCCGCCGCAGCCCTCCGGCCAGAAGGGGTTGCGATCCTTCTGGAGGAAATGACCAACACCGCAACCGGTCTTGCCTTCATTGATGTCGGCCCTGACGGGCAGAACATTATCCGCCTCTCCGCCGGTGCAAATGGCAGGCTGTCACCGGAAAATGTCTCGAGATATGCAGATATCCTCCGCAAGAGCCGCGTCCTGCTTCTGCAGAACGAGATCGGTCTGGAAACATCGCTGGCCGCCGCGCGGATTGCCCGTGAGGCGGGTGCGCTGGTCATCATGGATCCGGCACCCGCGCCGGACCCTGCCTGGCCCGCTGAAGTTCTGTCCAGCTTCGATATCCTGACACCAAATGCGGGTGAGGCAGGCGGCCTGTTGGGAACAGAACCGCAAACACTGGCCGAAGCCCGCGAGGCGGCAGGTGCGTTGCGCAGCTTGGGCTTGCGCGGGGCCGTCGTCACCATGGGGGCAGACGGAGTTGCCTGGTCAATCGACGGCAGTACCGGCGCCTTGCCTGCGCCCAGGGTTCGCAGCATCGATACGGTTGCCGCCGGTGACTGTTTCAACGGTGCTTTTGCAGCAAGAATAGCCTCGGGCAAGTCGATTGAGGATGCATTTTCGTTCGCCATGCAGGCGGCGGCCCTGGCAACAACCCGTAAGGGAGCGGCAACATCGTTGCCACGTCTGGACGAGATGGAGGCTTTCCCCGCCCAACGCATTGCCTGAATGCATTCATTTGCTTGATCAGATCACCGAGGAATGGTTCAAGGGGGGCATCGCCTGGGGCGCGGGGAGAAACGCAAAACATGCCAACAATCAAAGACGTCGCACGCAAAGCCGGTGTGTCCGTTGGTACTGTCTCCCGCGTTCTGTCCAAAAACGAGTCGGTCAAGCAGCCCCTGAAGGAGCGTGTGCTCGCGGCTATGAAGGAGCTGGACTACAAGCCCAACCTGGCTGCCCGGGCTTTGCGCACCAACAGCATCGACGTGATCGGCCTCGTGGTGCCGGATATCACCAACCCTTTCTTTTCCCAGCTCGCCAAGAATATCGAAATGGAAGCCGCCAAGCGGGGCCACTCCGTGATGCTCGCAAATTCCCATGACGATGCGGAAGCCGAACAGACCCAGATCGCGGCATTGCTGGACAGGGCCGTGTGCGGGGTCATCGTGGTGGCAACCTCCGACGGTGGCCAGACACACAAGGCCGACGTGCCGATCGTTTCGCTCGACCGCCGTTTCGGTCCCTATCCGCTGGTCGCAACTGACCATTTCGACGGGTCGGCGAAAATCGCCGATCATCTCGTCGGCCTCGGCCATCGCCGCATCGCCTATATCGCCGGCCCGCAATCCATGGAAGTGGCCCGCCAGCGGCGGGAGGGCTTTGTTGCCCGGATCAAGGCCCTGTCAACGCCGGAAGATCCGATCACGCTTACTGTCCACGAAGGTCATTTTGATTACGACAGCGGTGAAGACATCGGCCGGTCAATCCTGAAAGACGCTTCCCGGGAAACGCGCCCGACAGCCATTGCCGCCGCAAGTGACCAGCAGGCCATCGGTGTCTTGCGCTGCGCCCGCGATCTGAAGATCGCCATTCCGGCGGATCTTTCCGTCACCGGCTTCGATGATATTGCACTGGCAGCTCTCGTGGTCCCGCGTCTCACCACCTTGCGTCAGCCCATTGAACAGCTGGCCGGGTCAGCGGTTGCAAGGATCTTTGCCGGGGAGGCTGCGGCCGACGAAGCGATTGCCGGGGAGATTGTGGTGCGGGAATCGACTGGCAATATCCCGAATTCCTGAGACGCATTGAACGGTTCCGGACCTGTATCCAGCCTGACAAAAAAGATGATTTGCAGATCGATACCGTCATTTATTTCAAGCTTGAAATTTTAGGCTTGAAATAAATATCTCCCTGTGGTTCGCTGAGCATACCACAGCAGGGGAGGTTCGTATGCGGATTGCTTGTCTGGGCGGGGGACCTGCCGGTCTCTATTTCGCCATCTCGATGAAACTGCGAGACCCATCCCACGAGATTGACGTGATCGAGCGCAACCGCGCCGACGATACGTTCGGTTGGGGCGTGGTGCTCTCCGATGAGACCCTTCAGAACCTTGCGGTGAACGACGCTGTCAGCGCCAAGGCCATCGGCGAGAATTTCGCTTATTGGGACGACATTGCCCTTCATATGCGTGGAGAGCGTCTCGTCTCCACAGGGCATGGTTTCTGCGGCATCGGTCGCATGAAATTGCTGCTGCTCCTTCAGGAGCGCGCCCGCGAGCTCGGCATCAACCTGAAGTTCGAAACCGAAGTCGACAGCGCCGAGGATTATCGCAAGGACTACGATCTCGTAGTGGCCAGCGACGGTCTGAATTCCAAGACACGCACGCTCTATCAGGACACGTTCAAACCTGACATCGATCAGCGCCTGTGCCAGTTCGTCTGGCTCGGCACGCATCAGAAATTTGCCGATGCCTTCACCTTCATCTTCGAGGAAACCGAACACGGCTGGGTCTGGGCGCACGCCTACCAGTTCGATGATGAAACGGCGACCTTCATCGTGGAGTGCACGCAGGAAACCTTTGACGCTTTCGGCTTTGGCGAAATGAGCCAGGAAGACAGCATCCGGACCTGCGAGGAAATCTTCAAGGATCACCTTGGCGGCCATCCGCTGATGACCAACGCCAAGCATATCCGGGGCTCCGCCTGGATCCGCTTCCCGCGTGTTCTGTGCGAGAAGTGGAGCCACGAGAATGTGGTTCTGCTCGGCGATGCTGCCGCAACGGCGCATTTTTCCATCGGTTCCGGCACCAAGCTTGCCTTTGAATCGGCAATTGCGCTCGCGGAATACCTGCACACCGAAGCGGATATGGCCGCTGCTTTCAAGCGCTACGAGGAAGACCGGCGCCTGGAGGTGCTGCGTCTGCAGTCGGCAGCGCGCAACTCGTTGGAATGGTTCGAACACGTCGAGCGTTACCTCCATCTCGATCCGGTCCAGTTCAACTATTCCATGCTGACCCGTTCCCAGCGCATCAGCCACGAGAACCTGCGTCTGCGGGATCCGAAATGGTTGGAATCTGCCGAGCGCTGGTTCATGAACCAGGCCGGCGTTTCCCCGAATTCTCCCGTGCGCGCACCCATGTTCACGCCGTTCAAACTGCGCGAGATGGAGTTGAAGAACCGCATCGTCGTCTCGCCGATGGCGCAGTACAAGGCCGTTGATGGTTCGCCGACCGACTGGCACATGGTCCATTACGCCGAGCGTGCCAAGGGCGGGGCAGGTCTCGTCTTTGTCGAAATGACCTGCGTCAGCGCCGAGGGTCGGATCACGCCAGGCTGTCCGGGGCTCTATGCGCCAGAACACGAGGCAGCCTGGAAACGGTTGACCGATTTCGTGCATGCCGAAACAGATGCCAAGATCTGTTGCCAGATCGGCCATTCCGGCCGCAAGGGGTCCACGCGGATCGGCTGGGAAGGCATGGACAAGCCGCTTCACGACGGCAACTGGGAACTTGTTTCCGCGTCCGCGATCCCCTGGTCAGACGGCAATGCCGTGCCGCGCGAGATCACACTTGCCGAGATGGACGCGATCAAGGCGGAGTTCGTTGCCGCAGCCGAAATGGCTGAGCGCGCCGGCTTCGACATGATCGAGCTTCATGCGGCTCACGGCTACCTGCTGTCGTCTTTCATTTCGCCGGTGTCCAACGCACGGACGGACGATTACGGCGGGTCACTGGATAACCGCATGCGCTGGCCGCTGGAGGTCTTCAACGCCATGCGCGCTGTCTGGCCTGATCACAAGCCGATGTCTGTTCGAATTTCTGCCTGCGATTGGGTGGGCGAGGAAGGCATCACGCCGGACGACGCGGTCGAGATAGCTCGCCGCTTCCGTGATGCCGGCGTCGATCTGGTCGACGTCTCCGCAGGTCAGACAACCCCGAAGGCGCGTCCGGTCTATGGCCGCATGTTCCAGACGCCGTTCTCAGACCGTATCCGCAACGAGGGCGGGCTGCCGACCATGGCTGTCGGCAATATCTACGAGGCAGACCACGCCAACTCGATCCTTATGGCGGGCCGGGCGGATCTTGTTGCCGTCGGCCGTCCGCATCTGGCGGATCCGTATTGGACGCTGCATGAAGCTGCCAAGATCGGCGACCGGAACGCCACCGACTGGCCGTTGCCGTATCTCGCGGGCCGCGACCAGATGTGGCGTCTGGCCGATCGGGAAGCGGAGATGTTGAAGGTATGAGTGTCGCTTGCCGCCATATCCTTGTTACCGGTGGCGGCAGTGGCGTCGGTGCCGCCTGTGCCCACCTCTTCGCTGAAAAAGGCGCAAAGGTCACCATTCTCGGCAGGACGGAAGCAAGCCTTGCCGAACAGAAGCTGCCGTACCAGGTATGCGATGTAACCGATGCGCAGGCTGTCCAGGCAGCCGTTGCTGCCGCCCGGACGGTCAATGGTCCGGTTGATGTCGTGGTCGCCAACGCAGGGGCTGCCAGCAGCAAACCCTTTGCCCGCACCACGGCGGAAGACTTTCAGGCCATGCTGGCGGTCAATCTCTTCGGCGTGTCGAATGTCTGGCAGGCCGTTTTGCCGGACATGAAGGCGAGCGGCTGGGGCAGGATGATCGCAATAGCTTCCACCGCCGGGCTGCGGGGTTATCCCTATGTAAGCGCTTATAGCGCCGCCAAACATGCTGTCGTCGGGCTGACGCGCTCGCTGGCGCGGGAACTGGCCAGAACCGGCATCACCGTCAATGCGATTTGCCCCGGCTTCATCGAGACGCCGATGCTGCATCGCTCCATCGACACGATTGTCGAAAAGACCGGCATGAGCCGGGAAGCCGCGGCTGACAGCCTGAAAGCGGACAATCCACAGGGACGCTTCATCCAGGTGTCGGAAGTGGCCGAAGCTGCGCTTTATCTGTGTTCTGATGGAGCGGTGTCCATCAACGGTCACGCGCTGACACTTTCGGGAGGAGAGTTGTGATGGCGGAAACCGCAGCGAAACAGGAAGCCCTGTCCAAGACGCGTTTGCGCCTGTGGCTGAAGCTGTTGAAATCCGTCAATGGCATCGAAGCCGAAATCCGCCGGAACCTGCGTGACCAGCATGGCACGACGCTGCCGCGGTTCGACGTCATGTCGGCGCTCGCCCGCTTTCCCGACGGATTGAAAATGTCGGAATTGTCCACGTTCCTGAAGGTGTCGAACGGCAATGTCACCGGCATTGTCGACAAGCTGACCGAGGAAGGTCTGGCCCTGCGTGTCGCCGTTCCAGGTGACCGGCGAGCCCAGGTGGCCCGGCTGACGCCGAAGGGCAGAGCCGCCTTCGAGGAACTTGCAACCCATCACGAAACCTGGATCGACGAGCTGCTGGACGGCTGGTCGGCGGAAGATATCGCGGCGCTTTCGAGCCGCCTCGATCTGGTCCTGAAACGTCAAAGCCAAGAGGAGAGCGGCAATGCGAAGTGACGTGACGCATTTCAAATGTGAGATCGCGAACGGCATTGCGCGGATCGCGCTCGACCGCCCTGAACGCAAGAACCCGCTGACGTTCGAAAGCTACGCCGAGCTGCGCGACTGGTTCAGGGATCTCGTTTATTCGGACGATGTCCATGCAGTGGTGATCCTGCCGAACGGCGGCAACTTCAGCTCCGGTGGCGACGTGCATGATATCATCGGCCCGCTGACGAAGATGAACATGAAGGAGCTCCTGGCCTTCACCCGCATGACCGGTGATCTGGTGAAAGCCATGCTCAACTGCGGCAAGCCGATCATATCCGCGGTCGACGGCATTTGCGCCGGTGCTGGTGCCATCATGGCCATGGCGTCCGATCTGCGCGTTGCGACACCGGAGGCCAAGGTTGCCTTCCTGTTCAACAAGGTCGGCCTTGCCGGTTGCGACATGGGTGCTTGCGCGATCCTGCCACGTATCATCGGGCAGGGCCGTGCGGCGGAGCTGCTTTATCTCGGTCGTTCGATGAAGGCCGAGGAAGGTCATGCGTGGGGGTTCTTCAACGCGGTGGTGCCGGCGGGTGAGCTGGACCAGGCGGCCATGGATATGGCCGGCCGTATTGTTGCCGGACCGACCTTCTCCAACTCCATGACCAAGACCATGCTGGCGCAGGAGTGGTCCATGGGCCTGGATCAGGCCATCGAGGCGGAAGCCCAGGCGCAGGCGATCTGTATGCAGGGCAACGACTTCCGCCGGGCTTACGAAGCCTTCGTGAAAAAAGAAAAGCCGGTGTTCGAGGGCGACTGATGTCGGATAAATCTTTCCTCCACTGGCCGTTCTTCGAAGAAAAGCACTGGCGTCTCGCTGAAGAACTGGAGATCTGGGCAGGATCGCATCTGGCTCATGTTGACCATTCGGACACGGACGCAGCCTGCCGTCATCTGGTGACAGCGCTCGGTGATGCAGGCTTCCTGCAGCACAGCGGTGCCCCGGACGGCAAGCTGGATGTGCGCAGCCTCTGCCTCATTCGAGAAACGCTGGCCCGCCATGACGGCCTGGCGGATTTTGCCTTTGCCATGCAAGGCCTCGGAACCGGTGCAATTTCCCTGTTCGGTACGGACGAGCAGAAAGCCGAGTGGCTTCCGCAGACGCGCACCGGCAAGGCAATCTCCGCCTTCGCGTTGACCGAACCTCAGTCCGGTTCCGACGTTGCCAATTCGACCATGACCGCCACCGACGATGGTGATGCCTATGTGCTCGACGGCGAAAAGACCTGGATTTCCAACGGTGGTATCGCCGACGTCTACACGCTTTTTGCAAGAACCGGCGAAGCACCCGGCGCAAAGGGTTTGTCGGCCTTCATCGTGACGCCTGACCTTGAAGGTTTCGAGGTTGTCGAACGCCTGGAAACAATCGCGCCCCATCCGCTTGCCACACTGCGTTTCACCGGCTGCCGCATTCCGAAAAAGAACATGATCGGCACGCCGGGCGCAGGGTTCAGGATTGCGATGTCTGTCCTGGACATTTTCCGCTCGACCGTCGCCGCCGCCGCCCTGGGCTTTGCCCGCCGGGCGCTGGATGAGGCGCTTTCACGGGTGACGACACGCGAAATCCAAGGCTCGCCGCTGTTCGACCTGCAGCTGGTGCAGGGGCATATCGCGGACATGGCGCTGGATGTCGATGCCGCAGCCCTGCTGATTTACCGTGCCGCCTGGACCAAGGACAGCGGCGCCCCCCGCGTGACGCGGGAAGCCGCCATGGCAAAACTCTTTGCCACCGACCAGGCACAGAAGGTCATCGACAAGGCCGTGCAGCTTCACGGTGGCGATGGTGTTCGCTCGGGCATGCAGGTCGAAAAGCTCTATCGAGAAATCCGTGCCTTGCGCATCTACGAGGGTGCGTCGGACGTTCAGAAGATCATCATCGCGCGCCAGACCCTTGGCGCCTTTCAGGGAGACTGATCCATGCTTGGTCCCTCCGCACACGTCGATACCTTTACCCGGGACAACCTGCCGCCGGAAGACAGCTGGCCCGATTTCCTGCTCGATGGGTTTCAGTATCCCGAACGTCTCAATGCAGGCGTTGAGCTTACCGACAGGATGGTGGAACAGGGACTGGGGGATCACACCGCTCTGATCGGGAATGGCCGCCGCCGAACCTACAAGGAACTTGCGGACTGGACCAACCGGCTGGCGCATGCACTCACCGAAGATCTTGGTGTGAAGCCGGGCAACCGGGTGCTTATCCGTTCCGCCAACAACCCGGCAATGGTCGCCTGCTGGCTCGCCGCAACCAAGGCCGGTGCCGTTGTCGTCAACACGATGCCCATGCTGCGCGCGGGCGAACTTTCCAAGATCGTCGACAAGGCGGAAATCGAGTTCGCACTGTGCGACACGCGTCTCATGGACGAGATGGTCGCCTGTGCCAAGACATCATCCTTCCTGAAGAAGGTGATCGGCTTCGACGGCACGTCAAACCATGATGCGGAGCTGGACCGGCTCGCGCTGGAAAAATCCGTGCTCTATGACGCTGTCCCGACCGGACGCGATGACGTCGCCCTGCTGGGCTTCACGTCCGGCTCCACGGGCACGCCCAAGGCCACGATGCACTTCCACCGGGATTTGCTGATCATTGCCGACGGCTATGCCAAGGAAGTTCTGGGTGTCACACCGGACGATGTCTTCGTCGGCTCACCACCCTTGGCCTTCACTTTCGGTCTTGGGGGGCTTGCAATCTTCCCACTGCGGTTCGGCGCAGCAGCCACGCTACTGGAAAGCGCGACGCCGCCGAACATGATCGAGATCATCGAGAAATATAAGGCGACCGTCTGCTTCACTGCACCGACCGCCTATCGCGTGATGCTGCAGGCCATGGAGGAGGGGGCTGACCTTTCCTCGCTACGCGCCGCGGTCTCCGCCGGTGAAACTCTGCCGGGTCCCGTTTATGACGCCTGGATGGCCAAGACCGGCAAGCCCATGCTGGACGGGATCGGCGCTACGGAGATGTTGCATATCTTCATTTCCAACCGCTTCGACGACCACAAGCCTGCCTGCACCGGAAAACCCGTTTCCGGATACGAAGTCAGGATCCTCGATCAGGACGGCAAGGATGTCGCTCCCGGTGAAGTGGGGCGTCTTGCAGTGCGCGGTCCCACCGGATGTCGCTATCTGGCGGACGATCGCCAGGGGCAGTACGTGGTGGATGGCTGGAACATCACCGGTGACAGCTTTTCCATGAGCGAGGACGGCCATCTGCACTTTGCCGCCCGCAATGACGACATGATCATCTCCGCCGGCTACAACATTGCAGGCCCGGAAGTGGAAGCGGCACTGCTTGCACACCCTGCTGTCCAGGAATGTGCCGTCATCGGTGCGCCGGATGAGGAGCGCGGTTCCATCGTGCAGGCCCATGTGGTTCTTGCTGCTGGGCACGAAGCCTCAGACGACCTTTCCAAGGCCTTGAAAGATCACGTTAAAGCGACGATCGCGCCTTACAAGTATCCACGCTCGATCATCTTTGCAGACGCCTTGCCGAAAACAGAAACCGGCAAGATCCAGCGCTTCCGGCTGCGTCCGGACGCCTGACCAGACCCTCGCGTGGGGCACGCGGGACACTAATAAAGACAAGCCCCTTGCTGACCGTGCCGCAAAAACGAAGCACGGCGGTCCAAACTAAAAAACCGAATGGGAATAGCAGGTCACAAGACCAAGAGGAGCAGCATATGAAATTTGTAACAATGGCGGCCGCAGCCGCTCTCGCACTCGGCCTTTCCAGCGCCAACGCGGAACCGGTGAAGGTCGGCATGATTACCACTCTGTCTGGTGGTGGTGCAGGCCTTGGCATCGATGTGCGCGACGGCTTCATGCTGGCTGTTAAACAGGCCGGCAACACGGATTTGGAAGTGGTGATCGAGGACGATCAGCAGAAGCCGGACATCGCCGTGCAGCTGGCCGACAAGATGATCCAGTCGGAAAAGGTGGACGTCCTGACCGGTATCATCTGGTCGAACCTCGCCATGGCCGTGGTGCCGTCCGCAACCGCGCAGGGCAAGTTCTACCTGTCGCCGAACGCAGGCCCCTCCGCGCTGGCCGGCAAGGGCTGCCACCCGAACTATTTCAACGTCGCCTGGCAGAACGACAACCTGCATGAAGCTGCCGGCGCCTATGCCAATTTCGAAGGCTTGAAGAACAGCTTCCTGCTTGCGCCGAACTACCCGGCCGGCAAGGACGCGCTGACCGGCTACAAACGCATGTACAAGGGCGAGTTCGCGGGCGAAATCTACACCAAGCTGGGTCAGACCGACTACGCGGCTGAAATCGCGCAGATCCGTGCCTCCGGTGCAGACAGTGTCTATTTCTTCCTGCCGGGCGGCATGGGGATCTCCTTCCTGAAGCAGTACAAGGACTCCGGTGTCGACCTGCCGGTCATCGGACCCGCTTTCTCCTTCGATCAGGGCATTCTGCAGGCCGTTGGCGATGCGGCGCTTGGTGTCAAGAACACCAGCCAGTGGAGCAAGGACATCGACTCCCCGGCCAACAAGGCCTTTGTTGAGAGCTTCCAGGCCGAGTACGGCCGCCTGCCGTCGCTTTACGCTTCGCAGGGCTTCGATACCGCCAATCTGCTGCTGTCGGCCATGGCCAAGGCGGACGTGAAGGATGCTGATGCGTTCCGCGCGGCGCTGGAAGAAGCCGATTTCGCTTCCACTCGTGGCGGCTTCAAGTTCGGTCCGAACCATCACCCGATCCAGGACATCTACGTCCGCGAAGTCATCAAGGAAGGTGACGTCTACACCAACAAGATCATCGGCAAGGCCTTGACCAGCCATGCGGATGCCTACTGGTCCGAGTGCAACATGTAAGGTATTGACCCAAAAGCCGGTGCGGGAAACCGCGCCGGCCAAAGGGGCGGGGTACTCATGTCACTGATATTGCTCATAGAGCAGGTTCTGAACGGCCTGCAATTCGGCATCATGCTGTTTCTGATGGCCGCCGGGCTGACCTTGATCTTCGGCGTCATGGGTTTGATCAACCTTGCCCATGGTTCGCTTTACATGATCGGGGCGTTCTGCGCGGCGGCTGTTGCGGCTGCAACCGGATCGTTTCTGCTGGGCCTCGTGGCGGCACTTGCCGGTGCTGCCATCGCGGGCGCCTTGGTCGAGTTGGTGGTCATCCGCCGGCTTTACGCCAAGGATCATCTGGATCAGGTGCTGGCGACATTTGCGCTGATCCTGATCTTCTCCGAAGGAACGCGCTGGATCTTCGGTTCCTTTCCGCTGTTTCTCGACGTGCCGGAATTCCTGTCCGGTCCGGTCACGTTGCCGGGCGGCATCGAATATCCTCTCTACCGGCTGACGTTGATTGCCGTCGGCCTTGCCGTGGCGCTCGGTCTCTGGATGCTGATTTCCAGAACGCGTCTCGGTGTGCAGATCAGGGCAGGGGAAAATGACCGCGAGATGATCGCGGCCCTCGGCATCGACATTGCGCGGCTCTACACCATCGTGTTCGCGCTTGGTGCTGCTCTGGCAGGTCTTGCCGGCGCCCTGGTCGGTGCCATCCAGTCGGTGCAGGTCGGCATGGGGGAACCGGTGTTGATCCTGGCTTTCGTCGTCATCGTCATTGGCGGCATCGGCTCCATCAAGGGGGCGCTTGTGGGCGCTATCCTGGTCGGATTGACCGATACGCTCGGCGGCATCTTCCTGCCGGAGATCCTGAAGCTGTTCCTCGATCCGTCGACAGCCACGTCCGTCGGATCCTCGCTCGCCTCCATGGCGATCTATATCCTCATGGCTGCGGTGCTGATCCTGCGTCCTGCCGGTCTGTTCGGAGCGCGCGCATGATCCGGGAACGCTATCTCAATGCGCTGACGCTGGCGCTCTTTGTCGCGATCCCTTTTTGGGCGATCTCGGCGGAAGAACCCTTCACCATTACGCTGATGACGCGTGCCGTCGTCTTTGCGATCGCGGCCGTTGGCCTCAACATCGCGCTCGGCCTTGGCGGGCTGGTCAGTCTCGGTCACGCGGTCTTCTTCGGCCTCGGCGGTTATGCCATGGGTATCCTCGCCTACCATGCCCAGAACTATACCGCGCTCACCGAGTGGCCATTCCTGATCGAAGGCACGAAGTCCATGCCGGTGATCTGGCTTGTGGCCGTCGTGGTGTCTTCCCTGGCTGCGCTGGTGATCGGGATCCTGTCCTTGAGAACGGCAGGGGTCTACTTCATCATGATCACGCTGGCCTTTGGCCAGATGTTCTTCTTCTTTGCCATTTCCTGGGCGGAATATGGCGGAGAGGACGGACTGTCGATTTATGTCCGCAACGGATTTCCGGGGCTCAATACGCTGGACCCAATCCAGTTCTACGGGCTTTGCCTGGGGCTTTTGTGCCTTGTGCTGCTGTTTGCATGGCGGCTGTCCGGGTCTCCATTTGGTCTTGCTCTCAATGCTGCCCGGCAGGTTCCCGTTCGTGTGGAGACCGCGGGACTGGACCCGGTGCGGCTGAAGCTCGTTGCCTTCGTTGTGTCCGGCGCCATCACGGGTCTTGCGGGAGCGCTGTTTGCTGACCTGAACCGCTTCGTCAGTCCGACGATGTTCAGCTGGCAAACCAGTGGCGAGATCATGATCTTCATCATCATCGGTGGGGTCGGACGGCTTTTCGGGCCTGTGGTCGGTGCGCTGGTCTTTGTTGCGCTGGAGCACTGGCTCGGAGCCTTGAGCGACTTCTGGCACATCTACCTGGGGCTGTTGCTTCTGGTCATCGTGCTCTTCGGCAAGGGCGGTGTGATTGGCATGATTTGCGGACGGGAGGCTGTTCATGACTGATGCTGTCCTGCAAACAAACGGCATTTCCAAGAGCTTTGGCGCCTTGCGAGCCAGCCGTGACATCTCCATCGACCTGAAGCCTGGCGAGATACACGCGATCATCGGTCCCAATGGTGCCGGCAAGTCCACCCTGATCGGGCAGATTTGCGGAACACTGCGGCCTGATGCCGGGTCGGTTCGCCTGCTGGGCAGGGACGTCACGCATCAGCCGACACGCGCCCGCGCGCGTGCCGGCCTGGGGCGTACCTTCCAGATCTCCTCGCTGGCCATGGAAGACACGGTTCTCCAGAACGTTCTGCTCGGGGCACTGGGCGCCAGCGGTCGGCCCTGGAGGTTCTTCTCCAACGTGACCAGGGACACCTCCTTGCGTGAAACCGCCGAAGAAGCGCTCGCCCGTGTCGGCCTGTTGGACCAGGCACGCATGCGCACGGCGGAGCTCAGTCACGGTCAGCGCCGTCAGCTGGAAGTGGCCGTTGCGCTGACGCAGAAACCAAAGGCGCTTGTGATGGATGAACCCATGGCAGGCATGGGCTCTGAAGGCTCGAAGCTGCTTACCGGATTTCTCGATCAGCTCCGGCACGAAGCGCCGATCCTTCTCGTCGAACACGACATGGACGCGGTCTTCTCGCTGGCAGACCGTATCAGTGTGCTGGTGTACGGCGAGGTGATTGCCACCGGCACGGTCGATGAAATCCGGTCCAACGCCGCCGTCAAGGAAGCTTACCTGGGAGACGAAGCATGAGCAGTCTTCTGACACTGTCCAACGTGACGGCCTCCTATGGCGCCAGCCAGGCACTTTTCGGCGTGGATCTGGAAATCGGCGAGGGCGAAGTGCTGGCACTGCTCGGCCGCAACGGCATGGGCAAGTCGACCACGGTCAAATGCATTTGCCGGATGCTCTCCGCGCAAGGCTCGCTGACATTTGCCGGTCATGACCTTGCCCGCCTGCCGAGCCACAAGGCTGCCCGGTTGGGACTGGGCCTTGTTCCGGAAGGGCGTCGCTGTTTCAGCACCTTGAGCGTTCAGGAAAACCTGATCGCGGCGGCACGGCGCGGCGACTGGACCTTCGAACGCGTCATCGGCATGTTTCCGCGGCTTGGTGAACGGCGCAGCCAGCGGGCGGGTTCGCTGTCGGGTGGCGAACAGCAGATGCTCGCCATTGGCCGAGCCCTGATGACCAACCCGAAGCTGCTGATCCTGGACGAAGCGACCGAAGGTCTGGCCCCTGTCATCCGCCAGGAAATCTGGGCCGTGATCCGTCAGTTGAAGGCGGAAACGGGGCTCGCGATCCTCGTCATCGACAAGTCGATCAAGGAACTGCGCCAGGTTTGCGACCGGGCGACGATTCTGGAGCGCGGCACATCCGTCTGGACTGGCGGTATTGATGCTCTGACCGACGACGTCACTGCCAAGTACATCGGAGTTTGAGTGATGTTCCGGTTCGAGCAACCCATCTTGTTCAAGCATTGCGATCCGGCGGGGATTGTCTTCTATCCCCGCTATTTCGAGATGATGAACGATTGTGTCGAAGCCTTTTTCGACAAGGTCGTCGAATGGCCGTTCAAGGACATACACAAGGTGGGAGCCGTACCGACTGCGGAAATCCGTACGCGTTTCATGGCTCCGAGCAAACTGGGCGATCTTCTGGTGCTCGGCTTGAACGTGACCAAGGTTGGCCGAACCAGTTGCGGCATCGCAATCAGCGCGCAATGCGATGGCGAGGTGCGCTTCCAGACTGAGCTGACCATCGTCAACGTGGACAGCAGCGGCAAACCGGAGCCATGGCCGGAACAGGTAAAACAACGATTTCTGGACCAGTCGGCACTCGCTTGAGCGCCGACCGGTTCAACAGGTAGGGAGCGATCAGCCTTGAGAGTTCAATCCAGTCGGATTGATTTTCAGCTGATCCGGAAGACAAGGAAAGTCAGGATCAATGACGGTCAAAAGCATTCAACCCGACGGCTGGGCCCCGGCAAAAGGCTATGCAAACGGCATGTTGACGGAGGGCAAGACGCTCCATATCGGCGGCCAGATCGGCTGGAACAAGGACCAGGTCTTTGAAACCAGTGACTTCGTCGGCCAGATGGAACAGACGCTCGCCAACATTGTGGCTATCGTCGAGGCCGCCGGTGGCGCCGTGACCGATATCGCTCGCCTGACATGGTTCATTACGGACAAACGTGAATATCTTGCCCGGCAGAGAGAAGTCGGTGAAGCCTACCGTCGGGTGATGGGGCGGCATTTCCCGGCCATGTCGGTCGTCGTGGTGGCCGGCCTCATCGAGGACGATGCATTGATCGAAATCGAGGCAACCGCCCAGGTCGGCTGACCCTCAAAACTGTCCTGTTGGAACCATCAGCAGCCCGGCACAGCGTGCCGGGCTTTTTGCGTTGGCAGCGGGCAATGCAGATCGGATGCCATTCCCGACAGAACGCAAAGGAGAACCAGGGAAAGGGAACAGACGTTCGCGATGGAGGACTGTGTCTCCAACCGGCTTTCAGGCTCTCCGATCTCGGCGCCCGGCTTGCTCCGCGGAGACGCCGACATGAGGCAGAACGCCATTGTTCCATTCCGGGAGTGGTTGGTGAATCTGAGTTGTATGAAAGAAATCAATGTCTTGGCGTGCTTCATGCTTGGTCCAAAAATTATGTCAGACAAAGTGTTTACAATGTCAGACAAAGTGGTAACGTGAGATGGCAAACAAAGAAGGTCGACATCTGTCCATGCCGGAAAATGCACAACAGCCGAAACCGGAAACGGGGTCTGCAGCAGCGAGTGAGCCGCGGGATGTGCCGCGAGCCCTGATCAGCCTCATCGAGCAGGAAGGCCTCAAGATCGGGGATCGTCTGCCGCCGGAACTGGAGCTTGTGCGCCGTCTCGGCTTTGGCAGGTCGACCATTCGCGAGACACTCAAGACCTGGGAAAGCATGGGTGTCGTCAGCCGCAACAAAGGAGCCGGCACAAGGCTCATCGCGGAAATATCAACCAATACACTGCGCGTGGCCCTCACCATCAAACATGAAGCCGAGAGCCTGTTGCGAATGCAGCAGGTTCGACGGCCTCTGGAAATCGAGTCGGTGCGCATCGCAACGAGATCCGCAACGCCGGAACAGCGCCGCATCATCAATGCCCGGGCGGCGGAACTGATGGCTGTGTTCGAAGCCGGTGAAGACTGGCGCCCGGCCGACCATCGGTTTCACAACGCCGTTCACGATGCGACCGGCAATCCCCTGTTCAGGCAGTTCATCGAACAGATCCAGAAAGCCTTTCACGACATTTACGAAACACCGTTCGGCAAGCCGCATCTCGGCCAGGACACCATCCCGCTGCACCGCCCGCTTGCCGACGCGATCATCGCCGGTGACGAGGACAAGGCAGCGGAACTGACCGAGATGATCATCGATATGGTCTGTGCCGAAACCCAGAAAATTTCAGAGGAACACGATGGCTGACGCTGTGCCGGGTGGATATTCGATCGAGACGCTGCTGGCGGCTGCTGCCGAGACAGGAGGCGCTGTGGCGCCGCCGATCGTGCAGACGTCTCTCTTCACCTTCGACAACTACAAGGCCTTCGAAGACCGGATGGCGGGCCGCTCCAACGAGCCGCTCTATACACGGGTTCAGAACCCCACTGTGGCTGCCTTTGAAAAGCTGATGGCCCAGGCGGAAGAGGGCGAAGCTGCTGTCGGTTTTGCGTCCGGCATGGCAGCGGTCTCCTCCACCGTTCTTGCCTTCGTCAAGCCGGGTGACCGAATTGCCTGCATCGAGCATGTCTATCCGGATGCCTATCGCCTGTTCGAGCGTATGCTGCGCCCGTTTGGCGTCGGGGTTACCTATCATTCAATTGAGGAGTTCCAGTCGGATCCGGATCTGCTCAAGGGCGTGAAGCTCGCCTATCTGGAAAGCCCGACCTCCGTCGTCTTCAAGACGCTGGATCTCGGACTTGTCGCCTCACATGCGAAAAAGCACGGCACGATCACCGTAATCGACAACTCCTGGGCAACACCGCTCTTCCAGCGCCCACTGACCCTCGGCATCGACATCGTTCTGCATTCTGCCTCCAAGTACCTGTCCGGTCATTCCGACACGGTTGCCGGCGTGGTGGTGGCACGCCAGGACCTGATCGACCGGATCCGGGACCTGACCCTGCCGTTGCTCGGCGGCAAGCTTGCCCCGTTCGAGGCTTTTCTGCTGACCCGGGGACTGCGCACCCTCGGCCCGCGCATGCGCCAGCACCAGGCGACCGCGAACCTGTTTGTTGACCGGCTGGCGAGCCACCCGCATGTCAGCGCTGTGCATTCGCCCGGTCCGAACATCGTGCCCGGTCTGACCGGCCGCTCGGGCCTGTTGTCCGTCGCGTTGAACGACAATGTCGACATCCCAAACCTTGCCGACAGCCTGAAGCTGTTCCGCCTTGGCGTCAGCTGGGGTGGTTTCGAAAGCCTGATCCTGCCGACACGCATCGGCCTCAACCAGGCGGGCGAGCAGAATTCAATGCAACGCTTTGGCGTGTCCGACCGGATAGTACGCCTCAGCCTGGGGTTGGAAGACCCCAACGATCTTTGGGCCGACTTCGAGGCGGCTCTGAGCAAAAGCGCCCGGACATAAGACGGCGCAATTCAAACCAAACCTGAAAGAAGCGGAGTTGAACCATGAGGGGACTGATAGGAGCAATTAGCGCATTGGCGTTTCTGGCAGGCTCGGCAGCGAGCGCGGAAACCCTGAAGCTGGTGGAAGTGATCACCAGCCCGGAGCGCACGGAAGTACTGCAGAAGCAAGTGGACGCCTTCGAGGCTGCCAACCCGGGCACGGAAGTTGAAATCGTCTCGCTGCCCTGGGGCCAGGCCTTTGAAAAGCTGGCAACCATGGTGGCCGGTGGCGACATTCCAGATGTCGTTGAAATGCCGGACCGTTGGGCGGGCATCTACAAGGACAGGCTGGTCGATCTGAACGACAAGATCGCAGGTTGGGAATATGGTGGCACGCTGACCCAGAAAACTCTGGACATGGGCCGCCAGACCGACGGCAAGACGGCACGGATGATCCCTTACGGCTTCTATCTGCGCGCCATGTTCTACAACAAGAAGCTGCTGGCGGAAGCCGGTGTCGAAAATCCGCCGAGCACGATGGCGGAATTCATGGATGCGGCCAAGGCCGTTTCCGAACTGGACGGAAAATACGGATATTGTCTCCGGGGCGGACCTGGTGGGCTCAACGGCTGGATCATGATGGCCGCCACCATGAACGGGGACAACACCTTCTTTGACGCGGATGGCAAGAGCACGCTCAACCAGCCGGGGTCCGTCGAAGGCATCCAGTTCCTGATCGACATGTACCAGAACGGCTATGCCCCGAAGGATTCCGTCAGCTGGGGCTTCAACGAGATCGTGGCCGGCTTCTATTCGGGAACCTGTGCGTTCCTTGATCAGGACCCGGATGCGCTGATCGCGGTTGCCGAGCGTATGGCGCCGGAAGACTTCGCTGTGGTTCCGATGCCTGTCGGTCCGGCCGGCAAGGCTTTCCCGACCATCGGTTTCGCCGGTTGGGCGATGTTCGACACGACCAGCAACGAAGACCTTTCGTGGAAGCTGATTGCGCATCTGTCCAGCCCGGAAACCAACAAGGAATGGGCAAAGCGCGTTGGCGTCATTCCGATCCATGAAGGTGCAGAGCAGGATCCGTACTTCAAGACCGAGCAGTTCAAGGGCTGGTTCGACACCCTGAACGGCGACCAGTACATCCCGACGGTCATGCCGACCTATCTGGAGCAGTTCGGTTACTTCGCGGACTCCATCGCCCTGGAATCCAGCCAGGAAGCCCTCCTGGGTGAAATCTCCGCTCAGGAAGTGGCCGACAAATGGGCCGAGTTCCTGACGGAAGAATATGGCCGCTGGAAAGCCGCGCAATGACCACGATCGACACTGCCGTGCCCGGGAAAAAATCCCGGGCTCGGCCCACCTTCTACTTCCGTTACATGGTGGAGCCTTATCTCTACCTGACCCCGGCAATCGTGCTGATTGCCCTGGTGATGCTGGTGCCGCTGGTGATCGGCGTTTCCTATGCCTTCCAGGCCGTCAACCTGCTGCGCCCGTTCCAGTCGGGCTGGGTTGGCTTCGCCAACTTCGAGGCCCTGTGGTCTGACCGGAAGTTCTGGCTGGCGCTCACCAACACGTACTGGTGGACGCTCGGGTCGATTTTCTTCCAGTTCTTCCTGGGACTTGGCCTCGCGATGCTGCTGAACACACAGTTCCACGGCAAGCGCATTGTTCAGGCACTGGTCTTTCTGCCCTGGGCCGTACCGACGTTCCTGTCGGCTCTCACCTGGGCCTGGCTCTTCAACCCGACCATCGGACCACTGCCGCACTGGCTGGCCGCTCTAGGGATCCTTTCGGAGCCGTTCAACATCCTGGGTGACAAGGACCTGGCCATGTGGGGACCTGTGACCGCAAACGTCTGGTTCGGCATTCCCTTCTTCGCCATCACGCTGCTGGCTGCGCTGCAGTCCATCCCGGGCGAACTTTACGAGGCTGCGGAAATTGATGGCGCGACCGCCTGGCAGACCTTCACCAAGATCACGCTGCCGTTCCTGGCACCGATGATCGCAATCACCGTCATGCTGAGGACGATCTGGATCGCGAATTTCGCCGATCTCATCTTCGTCATGACCGGCGGCGGACCTGCAAACTCGACGCAGATCCTGTCGACCTACATTTTCACAACAGCCTTCCGGAAACTCGATTTCGGCTATGCCTCCGCAATCGCGGTCGCGCTCCTGGGTCTGCTGCTGATCTATGCGGCAATCCTGCTGGTGCTGCGCCGGAAACTGGTCAAGATCTGAGGTGCTTCGATGAGTGCGCTTCGTAATAGCTCGCCTCTGGCGGTCACGGGAAAATATCTGGCTCTGGCGTTTTACGTCGCCTTTGCGCTTTTCCCGCTCTACTGGCTCGTCAAGATCGCGATCACGCCGGACAAGCTGATCTTCACGGAAGGGACGGCGCTTTTTCCGAGCGAGTTTACCTTCGAGAATTTCCAGACTGTTCTGATCGCAACGGATTTCCTGTCCTATTTCAAGAACAGTGTAATCGTGTCCATTGGCACCGCGGCCATCACCACGGCGATTGCGGCGGCTGCCGGATACGCTTTCTCGCGGTTCGATTTTCGCGGCAAACGGCTGATCATCGCCCTGATGCTGATCACCCAGATGTTTCCGCTTCTGATGATCATTGCCCCGATCTACAAGATCGTTGCAGCGATCGGCCTGCTGAACTCGCTTACCAGCCTGATCATCGTCTACACGGCCTTCAACATTCCCTTCGCCACCTTCCTGATGCAGTCCTTCTTTGACGGCATTCCGAAGGATCTGGAGGAGGCCGGCATGATTGACGGTTGCAGCCGCTTCGAAGCGCTCAGGAAGATTATTCTGCCGCTGACGCTTCCGGGGCTTGGGGCGACGCTGGGCTTCGTCTTTACCGCCGCCTGGAGCGAGCTGCTCTTCGCACTCATGCTGATCAACTCCAACGACACCATGACCTTCCCCGTCGGGCTTCTGACTTTCGTTTCAAAGTTCTCTGTCGACTGGGGGCAGATGATGGCCGCCGGCGTGCTCGCACTGGTGCCGTCCTGTCTGTTCTTCATCTTCATCCAGCGCTATCTGGTCCAGGGGCTTACCTCTGGCGCCGTCAAGGGGTAGGAGACCCAGACCATGGCTCGTATCGAACTCAAGAACATCGCCAAGGCCTATGGCTCCGTCGAGGTGATGCGCGATATCAACCTCTCCATCGATGATGGCGAATTCATCGTGCTGGTCGGCCCGTCCGGCTGCGGCAAGTCCACGCTGCTGCGCATGATCGCCGGCCTGGAACCGATTTCCGGAGGCGATTTCACGGTAGACGGCAAACGCATGAACGAAGTGCCGCCCCGTGATCGTGACATGGCCATGGTTTTCCAGTCCTATGCGCTTTATCCGCATATGGATGTGGCGCGGAACATGGGCTTCTCGCTGGAAATCCGCAAAGCGGCCAACGAGGAGCGTGTAAGCAAGGTGCAGGAAGCTGCCAGGACACTTGGCCTGAGCAATCTGACAGCACGCCTGCCGAAACAGCTTTCAGGCGGGCAACGCCAGCGTGTCGCCATGGGTCGAGCAATCGTCCGTGATCCAAGCGCCTTCCTGTTCGATGAGCCGCTATCCAATCTCGATGCGGCACTGCGTGTCGAAATGCGCCTGGAAATCGCCCGGCTGCACCAGCGTCTGAAGTCGACGATGATTTATGTGACCCACGACCAGGTGGAAGCCCTGACGCTGGCCGACAGGATCGTGGTCCTGAATGCGGGCGACATCCAGCAGGTCGGCACGCCGCTGGAGCTCTACGACACCCCTGCCAACAAGTTCGTTGCCCAGTTCATCGGGTCTCCGACCATGAACATCCTCGATATCGAACCGAAGGAAGGTGGCGTTGCACTGAAGAACGGCGCCAGCCTCGGCCTCGGGTTGAGCAATGGGCAAGCAGCTGCAAGGGAGTTGGGGGTCCGTCCGGAACATCTCAACATCGTCGCCCAAGACGTCGCTCATATTTCCGGAACGGCCGAACTGGTCGAGCATCTGGGCTCGGACACCAACATTCACGCAAGTGTGCCAGGCATCGGTCAGGTCCTGGTGCGCGAGCACGGGCATTTCGCGCTGAAATCCGGTGATCCGATCGGCATCGCGCTGGATCTCGATAAGACACATCTGTTCGATGCTGAAGGCCGACGCCTGGCAGCCTGAGTGCGTGGGGAGCTCAACCTCCCACTTGCTCAGGCTGATTAAAAAGTGCGCGCACGGTCAGTTGCTGCTGCAGAGGCAGGTTTTGTAGGCGTCCAGGCTGGTGGCATCGAGCGCGCAGCCATATGCCTGCCAATTGACGGGATCGATTTCCGGGGTCGCTGATTGAACGGCATAGAGATCGCTGAACCGCTGGCGCAGTGGCTCGTCGTTCTGAAGCGTCTTGGCGAGTGAAGCCCGACTGGCGGCGGAAAGATCCGGAACCGCATAGGTGGAGCGATAGTCATATTCGAGCCGCCAGTCCGGTTTTGCACCGGCGGCGGCAGCTTCGAGGTTCGTCAGATAGAAGGTCGCCGAGTCCTTCACCGTGCCGCTGGTCTTGTCGTATAGAAAGACCGCAAAGGCCGGGTTGTTGCCGAAAACAGGGCTGACCGATGCCGTTATCTGGTTCGCAATCAACGGTTCACCCGAAGCATCATTGATGACAGTGAAACCGTCCATATGCGTGTGGCCGGAAAACGTGTAGTCGACGGTGCCGGCATATTTGTACATCAGCTCCAGAAAGTCCGTGAGGTAATGCTCGTGCCAGAAGAGGTGGATACTGGCCTCACACGTCTCCTTGTCTGCATGGCGCGCCGTATCGCGGGCATCGGCCCCAGGTGGAACATGCATCAGTAGCTGCGCCTTGCGGCCGGCCTGCTGCGTTTCGGCAAGCTGCTCATCCAGCCAGGTCATGACGTCCTTTCCAGGATCGCCGCCATTGGTATTGCAGGCATCCGAATAGTGTTTTGCCCAGTAGACGTTGCTGAGGGCGATGATGTCCTGATCCGGCACCGTTGGATGCGTAACCTTGTAGAAGCCGTCGTGCTTGAACGCCTGGAACCCGCCCGGTTGACGGCTCAGCTTCGCCCACTGCTCGCCGACACCTGCAAGAAATGCACTGTCGGGAGCGAGCTGATAGTCACCGCAGGCTGAATCTTCGTTGCCCAGAACGCCGTAGACCGGGATGTCGCCGAAGGTATCGCCCAGAAGCTGGGAAACATATTGCGTGGTCTTGATGGCAAACGAGGTCACGCCCTGCGGATTGTCGCCCGCTGTCTTCTGGTAGGTGTCATTGAAATGGTGACTCAGGTAGTCACCGGTATAGAGCACGTAGTCGTAGGTCATGCCTTGGGCTGCCGCCGCATCCAGGGCGGAGACCATCAGCGAGTAGGTGGCATCATTGCCGTAACTCTTGATGCTTTCCGCGGCCCCCTTGAAAATGTCTGTCCACCCGGAGACCGGGCTCTTGTCCAGTTCTGGCACGAGGGTCGGATCACTGAACGGGTCGAAGTGGATGTCGGTGACGATCAGAAACAGACCCTCGTTCGTACCCGGGTAGAACACCGGTTCCGTGGATTGGGCGCGTACACCGTCGAGCGTCAAAGTGACGGCTGCAAATGCCGCAAAAGAAAATGCCAACCTGTCGAACATTCCGGCCCCCTAGCTGTGCCAAAAATTCCCTAGCGGAATATTGGCACAGTCAAACACGGCACCGGTAAATGGATGTGAACCGCACTTCCGAAAATTGAGCCGATTTGCGCCTACCGATAGACCAGTGTCGGCAGCCACATCGAAAAGGCCGGAACGAAAGTCAGCAACAGCAGCACCGTGATCAGCGGGACGAGGAAGGGAGCCGTTGCCGTCACGCATCGCTCGAAAGGCACTTGCGCCACTTTTGAAAGCACGTAAAGCACCATGCCGACCGGGGGCGTCAGAAGGCCGATCATCAGGTTCAGGATCATGATGATCCCGAAATGGACTGGATCAATACCCAGGCCGACGGCCACCGGAAGCAGCACCGGCGTCAGAATGGTGATGGCGGCAATTGTTTCCATGAACAGGCCGATCACCAGCACGATCAGCGTGATGATCAGTAGCAGAACGACCTTGTTGTCCGTCAATGCCACCATCAGCTCGGAAAAATGGCGTGCGGTCTGGTTGGCCGTCAGGATCCAGGCGAAAATCGTGGAAGCGGCCACGATCAGCATGATGGCTGCGGTCGTCTCCACCGTCTCGAAGGAAACCTTGAGGATCTTTCTGAAATTCAGCGTCCGATAGACGCCGACACCCAGAAAAATGCACCAGGCGACGGCAGCGATCGCCGCTTCCGTCGGAGTGAAAATACCGAACATGATGCCGCCGATGATGATCGTCGGTGTCATGAGGGGAAGCAGGGCGTCGAGAAAGGTCTGGCCAAGCCGCGAAAAGCGGAAATTGAGATCGCGCGGATAATTCCTCTGCCGGGAGTACCAGGCAACCATCACCATCAGGGCCAGTGCCATCATGAGCCCGGGAACGATGCCGGCCATGAAAAGCTGGCCGATGGAAGCGTCCGCAATGACGCCGTAGATAACCAGGGGCAAAGACGGAGGTATGATCGGCCCGATAGTGGAAGAGGCAGCTGTGATGCCGACCGCGAAATCCGTATCGTAGCCACTGTCCCGCATGGCCTTGATCTCGATGTTGCCGAGACCTCCCGCATCCGCCACGGCGGCCCCTGACATGCCGGCAAAGATGACACTCGCACCGACATTCACATGACCCAGTCCGCCGTGCATCCAGCCGACCGCCGCGCGGGCGAAGGCAAAGATGCGGGTCGTGATGCCTGCAGAGTTCATCAGGTTGCCGGCAAGGATGAAGAAGGGAACCGCAATAAGCGGAAACGAATTAATGCCGTTGACCATGTTTGCCAGCACGATCATCGGCGGCAGGCCTTCCATCAGCACGAAGGCGAGCGAGGCGAGGGCAAGGGCGGCTGCGACCGGCACCCCGATGATCATCAGGGCGAACAGCAGCATCATCATGAACAGGACGGCCATCGGCGAAAACTCTTCAATCGGTTGGCAGGTGGTCGTCCAGCGAGCGGACGAGGTCTTCGGGGCTTTGGCGAAGGCGGCGCCAAAGCCAGATGGCCGAGTAGAACGCCATCAGTCCGAGAGCGACGACGCAGATCGTGTAGATCCAGGCCTTCGGGATCGGCAGGGAAATCATCTTCTGCCGGGTTTTCTGGGTCAGTTCGATACCGATCCAGGTCATGGAGGCGAAAAAACCGAGCGTGATCGTCTGGGACAGAACAGTCAGACCTTTCGCAAGACGCGGTGGCACCATGCGCATCAGAAACTCGAGCGTGATATGCGCACCACGCCGCGTCGCGGTGATTGCGCCAAGAAAGCAGACCAAGATCAGCAGATAACGGGCCACTTCCTCGGTCCACGCGAGGGAATCGTTCAGCACATAGCGAGTGAAGAACTGGAGGAAAACGACCACGGCAAGGACCCAGAAGACCAGAATGCCGGGGGCATCGATCCATTTCAGCGCGCTGAGGTCGGTTTCGGTCTCGTCAAAGTGAAGCAGTTCGGGCGCGCCGTCCGCGCGCCCTTGCTCCGTTTGTGCGGTGGCCTGTTTCGTTTGGTCAGCCACGGCATCGTTGCTTTGCGTCATTGAGCGAGAGCCTGCATCCGCTCGTAGTGTTCCTGGGTATAGGGAACCTTGGATTCATCGGTCAGGATCGGCTCGACAGCAGCCTGGAAAGCGGCCTTGTCGACTTCGTTTATCTGGATGCCTTGATCAACGAACCACTGCACAAGGTCTTGTTCCGACTGATAGATCTCGTCCGCATTCTGCGCGGCGGCTTCCTTCAGAACAGCGTCCACGGTTGCCGCATCGTCCCCAAGCTGCCCCATCGCGTTTTCGGAAACGACGATGATCAGCGAATTGCCGATATGGCCGGTCAGATTGATGTTGGACTGGACCTCGTAGAACTTCTTGAACTTGATCGTCGGCAGAGGGTTTTCCTGGGCGTCGACAACGCCCTGCTGCAACGCCAGGTACACTTCGGAAAAGGCGATTGGTGTCGGGTTGGCGCCAACCGCATTCGGGAACAGCACCATCAGCGGCGAATCCGGCACACGGATCTTCAGACCCTTCATGTCGTCCGGTTTTGTGATCGGAAACTTGGATGTCACATGGCGGTAGCCGTACCAGGTGATGGCCATCACCGTGTGACCGGTCGCTTCCTTGTAGCCATTGGAAAGGTCGCTGAAGAGGTCACTGTCCCGGTAGGCCTTCCAGTGATCATAGTTCTTCAGCATGAAGGGATAGTCGGAAATGGCGATCGGACCGTAATCGCGTTCGGCGAAGTTGGGCCCGGTATAGATCATGTCGACGGACCCGATGGTCAGTCCTTCGTTGATCTCTGCTTCCTTGCCAAGTGACGAGGCCGGGTAGACCGAGATGGTCACGCGGCCATCCGTTTTTTCCTTGATCTGGTCTGCGGCCCACAGCGCCCATTTGTGGTAGCTGGATCCTTCCTCATAGACATGCGCCCATTTCAGGTCCGCGGCCCAGGACTGCCCAGCCAGGGCAAGTGTCATCGCGGCGGCCAGAAGGCCGCGCTTCATCGTTCTTCCAATCATGTCTGTCCTCCCGTCGGCCGGGGTCGAGCTCCTCCACTCAATCGGCCTATCTTGTATAACTGGTATACAAGTTATTTTACGTATATGACATATTGTCAGAATGCAAACGAATTCGGCTGGTCATCCCTTTGCTGGATTGCTAGTAAACCGGAAAAGAGGGGGAGAAACTGTAGGGATTCGAAGCAGATAGGCTCAGATCAGCTGCATCTTCGAACCTCTTGGTTTCAGGAAAGACGATGGCCGTATCACTGGATGAAACGCCTTCTGCCGGAGGCAAGACGCGCAAGCCGAGAGCGAAAAATGCACCCCCACGCGGTGCAGCTTCCGGGACTGCCAGACGGGCGGCCCGCAACTCGGAAATCGTCTACCAGGACCTGCGTAACGCGATCATAAATGTCACGCTGCCACCCGGTTCGCCGCTGGCGGAAAAAGACCTGACCGAAAAATACGGCATCAGCCGAACGCCGGTTCGCGAGGCGATCTTGCGGCTGGCGGAAGAGAACCTTGTCGACGTTTTCCCGAAGTCCGGCACCTTCGTTGCCAGGATTCCCGTTTCCGAATTGCGCGAGGCCATCGTCGCGAGGAAAGCGCTGGAGGAAGTCTGCGTTCGCGAAGCCACGATGAAGGCGAGCAAGAGCCAGTTGATGGGGCTGCGGGCGATAGTCCAGCGCGAACAGGAGCTGGCCGACAAAGGCGACGAACAGGCCTTCCACGAGGCGGACAATGCGTTTCATTCCGGTATCGCCGCAGCCAGCGGTTACCCGGGCATCTGGAACATGATCGAGAAGATCAGGCTGCAGGTGGAGCGCTACCGCAGGCTGACGCTGCCGCAGGAGGGCCGGATGCAACTGATCGTCGGCGAACATGCCGCTGTTCTGAAAGCGATCGAAAAGGGCGATGCAGATGCTGCGGTTGCCAATATGAACAACCATCTCAACAAGCTTCAGATCGATATCGGCACTTTTCAGGATCTGTGGCCCGACTATTTCCTGTTCGACAAGGATTAGGCCTGCCCGGTTGGGGCGCTGCCCTGATCGGAAAAGGCGGGCAGTTGGGGCAGGTGGTAACGAGGTGGCGTGAGCCGGCGCGACTGTTGCGCTTCAGGAAGAGCGAGTTTTTGGGGCTGTACTGTGGAAGACGCAGCGGCACAGGCGGCATCCGCCATTTCTTTTTCAATCGCAACCATTCAAGTGCGCTGTTGCCCGGGTCGGTTTCGGAAAACGGGTCTGGGTGTGGAGGCCTGTTTCAAGCGGCTGGTTCTGATTTCTTTTAGAAAACAGATCGTTATGCCTGATCTCTGAAGCGGGATCTCGACTGAACAGCTCCCGCGACCGTGCAGGACTGGCCTGTGCAGAAACCAGCTCGCACGAGGGTCAAAGCATTTGTTCCGGCTGGAGTAATGCCAGTTATTTACAAGACAATACCGGACAGGCGGAAATCCGCCGGATTTCGGCGTTTGCTGAACGTGGCGAAACAATACCTCTGAGCCTGAAAGGCTGAAAAAACAAATCCAATATAATACCAATAAGCTGCGTGAATGGGCGATTCGGCCTGTGAAAAATGATTTTCACGATTTCAAACTAATAGGTCGACAAGTGGTATCAAATAGGTATTATATGAAATGAGCAGGAGGGCTGATGCTCTCCGGCGCATATTGTTCTGTATCTGGCGGTAAAACAAAAACGCGAATGGCAACGGAAGGTCCCATTAGGGCCGGCCGCGCCGGGAAGCGGGACGGGCTCCAACGCCGTGAGCGGACAATTTTGAACGTCCCGCAATGGATGGAACTTTTCGGAGGTGTCTTATGAAACGCAATATTCTAGCTCTGGCGATGGCCAGCACTGCGCTCTTTACGTCGACGGCTTTTGCTGAAGATGTCACGCTGACGATCGAAAGCTGGCGCAACGACGATCTGGCGCTGTGGCAGGAAAAGATCATTCCGGCTTTTGAAGCCTCGCATCCGGGCATCAAGGTGAAATTCACCCCGTCCGCACCGACAGAATACAATGCCGTACTGAACTCCAAGCTTGATGCCGGCTCCGCGGGTGACCTGATCACCTGCCGTCCGTTCGATGCCTCGCTGGCGCTTTATGATGCCGGACACCTGGCGGACTTGTCCGACATGGACGCCATGAACAACTTCTCTGACGTTGCCAAGGCCGCCTGGCAGACGGACGACGGTTCGGCAAGTTTCTGCGTGCCGATGGCTGCCGTGATCCACGGCTTCATCTACAACAAGGATGCTTTCAACGAGCTGGGCATCGAAGTCCCGACGACCGAGGAAGAGTTCTTCGCCGCTCTCGACAAGATCAAGGAAGACGGCACCTATATCCCGATGGCCATGGGCACCAATGACCAGTGGGAAGCGGCCACCATGGGCTACAACAACATCGGTCCGAACTACTGGAAGGGTGAGGAAGGCCGCAAGGCTCTGATCGCCGGCGAGCAGAAGCTCACCGACGAGCAGTGGGTTGCCCCTTACGCCACGCTGGCAAAGTGGGCACCTTACCTGGGTGATGGCTACGAGGCCCAGACCTATCCGGACAGCCAGAACATTTTCACGCTTGGCCGTGCAGCGGTCTATCCGGCCGGCAGCTGGGAAATTTCGGGCTTCAACACACAGGCCGATTTCGAAATGGGCGCTTTCAAGCCGCCGCTCCGCAACGCAGGCGACAAGTGCTACATTTCCGATCATACCGACATCGGCATCGGCATGAACGCCAAGACCGAGCACCCCGAACAGGCAAAGGAATTCCTGGCTTGGGTGGCGTCTCCTGAATTCGCCACCATCTTCGGCAACGCTCTGCCGGGCTTCTTCCCGCTGTCCAAGACGCCGGTTGAACTGGAAGATCCGCTTGCGAAGGAATTCGCCAGCTGGCGCGGCGAGTGCGAAAGCACCATCAGGTCCACCTACCAGATCCTGTCCCGTGGCACGCCGAACCTGGAAAACGAAACCTGGGGCGCATCTGCCGCCGCTATCAAGGGCACGGAAACGCCTGAAGCACTCGGCAAGAAGCTGCAGGACGGTCTGGCGAGCTGGTACGAGCCGCAGAAGTAATCTGCACGAATGACAAACGGTTCCCTGGCGGTGTTCGCATCGTCCGGGAACTCTGGACCTGGACAGGCCTCTGTCTGCCCAAGGGAAGTTTGTGTCCCGGGCAAGCCTCTGCCTGCCCAAGGAAAGTCTATATCCCGGGCAGGCTACTGCCTGCCCGGGGCATTTGACCGGAGCTTTTTATGAGCAGGCCTCGCTTCCGCTGGCATATCGTCGTGTTCCTGGCCCCAGCGGTCCTTGTTTACACGGCCGTGATGATCTTTCCCCTCTTCAACACGCTTCGTCTTGCCCTCTACAGCAAGATTGACCAGGAGCGCGTCTTCGTGGGGCTGCAGAATTTCACCACGCTTCTTGGCGATCCACTCTGGTCGGATCAGTTCTGGAACGCGCTGGGGAACAATTTCTGGTTCTTCATCATTCATATGCTGGTTCAGAACCCGATCGGCATCGCCCTGGCGGCCATCCTCAGCCATCCGCGACTGCGGTTTGCGGCCTTCTACCGCTCGGCGATCTTCATTCCCACAATTCTGTCCTTCGTGATTGTCGGTTTCGCCTGGAAACTGATCCTGTCGCCGATCTGGGGCATTGCTCCGTCCATGCTGGATGCCGTCGGTCTGAAGTTCCTGTTCGCGCCCTGGCTCGGCAAGGAAGAGTACGCACTGACCACGTTGTCGCTCATTTCGGTCTGGCAGTTCGTGGGCATCCCGATGATGCTCATCTATGCCGCGCTGCTGTCCATTCCCGAAGAGATACTGGAAGCCGGCGAAATTGACGGCATCACCGGCATGTCGGCCTTCTGGAAGATCAAGCTGCCGCTGATCCTGCCGTCCATCGGCATCATTTCGATCCTGACCTTCGTCGGCAATTTCAACGCCTTCGACCTGATCTACACGGCACAGGGGGCGCTGGCCGGGCCGGACTTCTCGACCGATATTCTCGGCACCTTCATGTACCGCACGTTCTTCGGATTCCAGCTTCAGCTGGGCGATCCCTACATGGGCTCGGCAATCGCAAGCGCCATGTTCGCGATCATCCTGATCGGCGTCTGTCTCTACCTCTTCGGCATCCAGACCCGGATGCGCAGATATCAGCTGTAAGGGAGGTCGTCACATGAACAAGGCGCGTACCAACCCGCTCAACACCGCCGCCATGCACGGTGCCCTGATCCTCTATACGCTGATCGCGCTGTTCCCGGTCTTCGTGATACTGGTCAACAGCTTCAAGACCCGCAAGGCGATCTTCAGGGAACCGCTGGCACTGCCGGATGCCGAAAGCTTCTCGATGATCGGCTACCAGACGGTCATGAAGCAGGGGGATTTTTTCCTCTACTTCCAGAATTCCATGATCGTCACTGTGGTGTCCTTGACCTTCATCCTGCTGTTCGGGGCGATGGCCGCCTTTGCCCTTAGCGAATACCGCTTCAAGGGCAACATGCTGATGGGCCTTTATCTGGCACTCGGCATCATGATCCCGATCCGGATCGGCACCGTGGCCATTCTGGAAATGATGGTTGCCACCGGTCTGGTCAACTCGCTGATGGCGCTGATCCTGGTCTATACGGCGCAGGGGTTGCCACTGGCTGTCTTTATCCTGAGCGAGTTCATGCGGCAGGTGTCAGACGATCTGAAGAACGCGGGACGTATCGACGGGCTCTCGGAATACACGATCTTCTTCCGCCTTGTGCTGCCGCTCGTGCGCCCGGCGATGGCGACGGTCGCCGTCTTCAACATGATCCCGATCTGGAATGATCTGTGGTTCCCGCTAATCCTGGCGCCTGCTGAAGAAACCAAGACCCTGACCCTTGGCAGTCAGGTGTTCATCGGCCAGTTCGTTACCGACTGGAACGCGGTCCTGTCCGCGCTTTCGATGGCGATCCTGCCGGTGCTCGTCCTTTACGTCATCTTCTCACGCCAGCTCATTCGCGGCATCACCTCGGGAGCTGTCAAATGATCCGGGTTCTGATCGTCGGCCTTGGCAACATGGGACTTTCCCACGCCCTGGCTCACCACAAACATGCGGACGCCGAGATCGTCGGTCTCGTCAACCGTTCCGGACGGGTGACCCATCCGGATCTTGCCGGCTATCCGGTGTTCACGGATTACGCGCAGGCACTGGACACCTCCAAACCGGACCTGGTGGTGATCTCCACCTATTCCGATACCCATGCGGATTATGCGGTTGCGGCGATGCAGGCAGGCGCTCATGTATTTGTCGAAAAACCGCTGGCGACAACCGTGGCCGATGCAAAGCGGGTGGTCGCTTGTGCCGGGGAAACCGGCCGCAAACTCGCGGTCGGCTATATCCTGCGGCATCATCCGTCCTGGGTACGGCTGATTGAGGAGGCGCGGGGGCTCGGCGGACCATATGTCTTCCGCATGAACCTCAATCAGCAGAGCTCGGGAGCGGAGTGGGAAACCCACAAGGCCCTGATGCAGACGACTGCTCCCATCGTCGATTGCGGTGTGCATTATGTCGATGTCTGGTGCCAGATTACCGACGCCGAACCCGTGAAGGTGCACGGCATGGGGCTGCGGCTGTCCGACGAAATCGGCCCGGACATGTACAACTACGGCCAGTTTCAGGTCTTCTTCGACGATGGCTCGGTCGGTTGGTACGAAGCCGGGTGGGGGCCGATGATGTCCGAGACCGCCTTCTTCGTGAAGGATGTCGTTTCACCCGCAGGCTCCGTTTCGATAGTCGAGGACGACAAGGGCGCATCGGCCGATGTTGACGGCCACACCAGGGTCGGCGGGCTTCTGGTCCATCACCCGGAAGGTGACCGGCGCATCGATCTGCCGGGTGAACCCGGCCATCAGGAACTTTGCGACGCCGAGCAGGCTTTCATGCTTCGTGCGATTTCGGAAAACATCGATCTCAACCGGCACATGCTGGATGCCGTCCGGTCGCTGGCAATTTGCCTTGCCGCCGACGATAGCATCCGCACCGGTCACTCAGTCATGCTAAAGGAGCTAACGCCATGACGGCGCTAACCCTGACCAACGTCAACAAGTCGTTCGGCAACGTCCATGTCCTGAGGGACATCAATCTCGAAGTGGAAGACGGCGAGTTTGTCGTCTTCGTCGGACCGTCAGGGTGTGGCAAGTCCACCTTGTTGCGGGTGATCGCAGGTCTTGAAGACGTCTCCTCCGGCGAGGTCAGTATCGGCGGGGAGATCGTGAACACGACGCCGCCGTCCAAACGCGGCATTGCCATGGTGTTCCAGAGCTACGCGCTTTATCCGCATTTGAACGTGCGCAACAACATGACACTGGCGCTCAAGCAGGAAAAGCAGAGCAAGCAGGTGATCGACCAGCGCGTTGCAGAGGCGACCCGCATGCTGAACCTGGAGGACTATCTCGACCGCTATCCGTCGGAACTCTCCGGTGGCCAGCGCCAGCGTGTCGCGATCGGCCGGGCCATCGTGCGCCATCCGAAACTGTTTCTGTTCGACGAGCCGCTGTCGAACCTTGATGCAGCGCTGCGCATGAACACAAGGCTGGAGATCGCCAACCTGCATCAGCAACTCAAGACCTCAATGATCTATGTGACCCACGACCAGTCCGAAGCCATGACGCTGGCCGACAAGATCGTGGTCCTGCGCGCTGGCCGCGTCGAGCAGATCGGCAGCCCGATGGAGCTTTACAACAACCCGGTCAACCAGTTCGTGGCAGGGTTCCTCGGGTCTCCGGCCATGAATTTCATGCCTGCAAGCCTGGTCAGTGAAGGCGATGCCCGCACGTTGGGAGTGCGCCCGGAAGACCTGTTCCTGAGCGACCAGGGGCAACTGAAAGCGTCTGTGCAGCATGTGGAACAGCTCGGCGGCGACACCAACGTGATCGCGAAGGTGCAAGACCAGCAGATCACTGCACGGCTCTTCGGCCAGCACGAGATCAAGCCGGGTGCTGAGCTGAGCTTCGGCATCGCGGAAGGCAAGTCGTTCTATTTCGACAAGGACGGCGCCCGCCTGCGCGGGTAGCACACTTTTTTAGAAACAACACAAAGGCCACCTGGAAGTGATCCCGGTGGCCTTTGTTTTTTGGGGCCGTCATTCCGGACAATTAAGGCGAAGCCGAACGCCGATCCGGAATCCAGACATACTCGTGCCAACGGCACACAGAGCTTGAAAGAGCAACGGTGTTCGCTGGGTTCACGCTGATATCTGGGTTGCGGATCGGCGCGCAACTTGTGTTGCGCTTGTCCGGAATGACGGTGGAGGAAGCGTGGCTCTGTCATCAAAAAAGCCGCCCCGGTCTCCCGGGACGGCTTCTCGATATCTCGTCACTCAGACTTAGCCGATCTGGGTCAGCAGCTTGTCGAGGCTGGCCTTGGCGTCGCCGTAGAACATGCGCGTGTTCTCCTTGTAGAACAGCGGGTTCTCGATGCCGGAGTAACCGGTACCCTGGCCGCGCTTGGAAACGAAGACCTGTTTCGCTTTCCAGACTTCCAGAACCGGCATGCCGGCGATAGGCGAGTTCGGGTCTTCCTGGGCAGCCGGATTGACGATGTCGTTGGAACCAATGACGATCACGACATCCGTTGACGGGAAGTCCTCGTTGATCTCGTCCATTTCCAGAACGATGTCATACGGCACCTTGGCTTCGGCCAGCAGAACGTTCATGTGGCCGGGAAGGCGGCCTGCGACCGGATGGATCGCGAAGCGCACTTCCTTGCCCTTGGAGCGCAGGCGCTTGGTCAGTTCGCTGACCGACTGCTGTGCCTGGGCAACTGCCATGCCATAGCCCGGAACGATGATGACGCTGTCGGCATCTTCAAGCGCCGCAACAACACCATCGCTGTCGATGGCGATCTGTTCGCCTTCCACTTCCATGGCCGGACCTGTGGTGTTGCCGAAGCCGCCGAGGATAACGGAGACGAACGAGCGGTTCATCGCCTTGCACATGATGTAGGACAGGATCGCACCGGAAGAACCGACGAGCGCGCCGACGACGATCAGCAGATCGTTGCCAAGCGAGAAGCCGATGGCGGCCGCGGCCCAGCCCGAATAGGAGTTCAGCATCGACACCACAACAGGCATGTCGGCACCGCCGATGCCCATGATCAGGTGGTAACCGATGAAGAACGCCAGCAGCGTCATCAGAACCAGCGTCCAGATGCCGGCGCCGTTCAGGAACATCAGCAACAGGATGACGCTGAGTGCGGCCGCACCGGCGTTCAGCATGTGGCCACCAGGCAGTTTTTCCGCCTTGGAGGTCAGCTTGCCGGCCAGCTTGCCGAAAGCGACGACAGAGCCGGTGAAGGTGACGGCACCGATGAAGACGCCAAGGAACACTTCAACCTTCAGGATCGACTGTTCGATCGGGGTCTTGTGCGCCAGGATGGCGGCGAAGCCCTCAAGCGTATTGCGTTCTTCCTCGCCCATCGCCAGCACGTTGCCGAGCTCGATATAGGCATTGTAGCCGACGAACACGGCGGCCAGACCCACGAGCGAGTGCATGGCGGCGACCAGCTGGGGCATTTCGGTCATCTGGACGCGCTGCGCCACGAAATAACCGATGATGCCGCCGGCAGCGATCAGGATGAGAGACAGGAGCCACAGGCCGGAGCCCGGACCGATCAGGGTGGCGACAACGGCCAGTCCCATGCCGGCGATACCGTACCAGATGGCGCGCTTGGCGCTTTCCTGGCCGGAAAGGCCTCCCAGAGACAGGATGAACAGAACAGCCGCAACAACGTAAACGGCGGTCGTGAAACCGAATTCCATCTGCCGGCCTCCTTAGGATTTCTGGAACATGGCGAGCATGCGCCGGGTGACGAGGAAACCGCCGAAGATGTTGATCCCGGCCATGAAGACGGACAGGCCTGCCAGCAGGATGACCAGGAACGATCCGGATCCGATCTGCATCAGCGCACCGAGAATGATGATCGACGAAATGGCGTTGGTGACAGCCATCAGCGGCGTGTGCAGCGAGTGACTGACGTTCCAGATCACCTGGAAACCGACGAATACCGAGAGCACGAAAACGATGAAATGCTGCATGAAGCTGGCCGGGGCGATGAGGCCCACCAGCAGCAGAAGCAGGCCACCGACCGCCAGCAGGGTCACCTGCTGCTTGGTCTGCGCCTTGAAGGCGGCAGTTTCCTGCGCACGCTTTTCTTCCGCCGTCAGTTCCTTCGGCTTTTCCTTCGATTTCGCTGCGATTGCCTGCACCTTGGGAGGTGGCGGCGGGAAGGTGATCTCGCCTTCATGGGTCACGGTCGCGCCACGGATGACGTCGTCTTCCATGTTGTGAACGATCTGACCATCCTTCTCGGGCGTCAGGTCGGTCAGCATATGGCGGATGTTGGTGGCATAAAGCGTGGACGATTGAGCTGCCATGCGCGAGGGGAAGTCGGTATAGCCGATGATCGTGACACCATTCTCGGTGACGACCTTCTCGTCCTTGACCGTTCCTTCCGCGTTGCCGCCGCGTTCGGCGGCAAGATCGACGATGACCGAGCCCGGCTTCATGGCCTTGACCATGTCTTCCAGCCACAGCTTCGGTGCATCCCTGTTCGGGATCAGTGCCGTGGTAATGACAATGTCCATCTCCGGAGCCAGTTCCCGGAATTTTGCAAGCTGGGCTTCGCGGAACTCTGGTGAGGAAACGCTGGCATAACCGCCAGTCGCAGCGCCATCCTGCTGTTCTTCTTCAAAGTCCAGATAAACGAATTCAGCGCCCATCGATTCGACCTGCTCGGCCACTTCCGGGCGCACGTCGAATGCATAGGTGATCGCGCCGAGCGACGTGGACGTGCCGATGGCCGCAAGACCCGCGACGCCTGCTCCCACAACCAGTACCTTCGCAGGCGGTACCTTGCCCGCAGCAGTGATCTGGCCGGTGAAGAAGCGGCCGAAATTGTTGCCCGCCTCGATAACGGCGCGATATCCGGCGATGTTGGCCATGGAGCTGAGAGCATCCATCTTCTGGGCACGCGAGATACGCGGTACCATCTCCATGGCAATGACGCTGGCGCCCGATTCCTTCGCCTTTTCCAGCCCGTGGGTGTTCCCACCCGGGTTGAAGAAGGAAATCAGGGTCTTGTCCTTTGTCAGATAGCCCAATTCCTTGTCATCGGGCTGCCGGACCTTGGTTACGATGTCCGATTTCTTCCAAAGACTTGCGGCAGTCTTGACGATTTCAACGCCGGCTTCTTCATAAGCCTGGTCGGAAAATCCTGCGGCGGTCCCGGCTCCGCTTTGCACAAGGCAGGAGAAGCCAAGCTTCTGCAGCTGCTTTGCGGATTCGGGTGTCATCGCCACACGGTTCTCCCCGGGGAAGGTTTCCTTTGGTGTGCCGATCTTTAGGGCTTCTGGCATACGTCTCTCCAGCAAGTGTCGAGGAATTGGCCTTTGGTAAGGGCAAGTTGGCCGGATTGGCTAACAAACTCCCCCCGTGCGTCCTGTCCCTCACAAACGTGCTGCGAATTTAGAAACGAAAATATTACTTATGACAAGGTGTCTTGCGATTGAATTTGGAGGGTATTACCGCACTGCACAGTGAGAGCAGCGCGATATAAATTTCACGGGATTTACAAAATAGGGGTATCGGAAACTGTGGGCGAGGGCATTCGGCAGTCGGAATACTCAAATAGGGCCCGGAATTAGTAAATTTTCCCGGCCCTATACACATATCAAGGCAAAATGACCAAAGACTGGTCGTGCGTAAAACCCCGGCAGCGGTTCCTGGGGAAAGAGCCGCTGCCGGACGAAAATTTATTCTGCAGCAGGGTCCAGAGCGGCTTTTGCGTCCAGATCCGCGGCATCATGACGCTCCGGAAGCTGCTCGTGATCTTCTCCCCAGGTCCGGTTAACCTTGCGCCCGCGAACAACCGCCGGGCGGGCATCGATCTTCTGGGCCCAGGCCAGGAGATTCTTGTATTCGTGAACGGAGAGGAATTCCGCCGCATCATAGGCGCGGCCAAGAACCATTCCGCCATACCAGGGGAAGATCGCCATGTCGGCGATGGTGTAGTCGTCACCGGCGATGTAAGGGCGATCAGCCAGCGCCTTGTCGAGGACGTCAAGCTGGCGCTTGGCTTCCATTGCGAAGCGATCGATGGGGTATTGGTACTTCTCCGGCGCATAGGCGTAGAAATGGCCGAAGCCGCCGCCAAGATAAGGGGCGGATCCCATCTGCCAGAACAGCCAGTTCAGCGTTTCGGTGCGCTTCGCCGGATCCTTGGGCAGGAATTCACCGAATTTCTCGGCCAGATACAGCAGAATGGAACCGGATTCGAACACGCGCGTCGGGGTTTCGGTCGAGTGGTCGACAAGGGCCGGGATCTTGGAATTGGGATTGGCTTCCACGAAACCACTGGAGAATTGATCGCCTTCGTTGATCTTGATCAGCCAGGCATCATATTCAGCGCCCTTGTGACCGAGTGCGAGCAACTCCTCGAGCATCACCGTCACCTTGACGCCGTTCGGGGTCGCCAGAGAATAAAGCTGAAGCGGATGCTTGCCGACAGGCCGGTCCTTTTCGTGGGTTGAACCGGAAATCGGCCGATTGATATTGGCGAACTGGCCGCCGCTCGGCTGTTCCCAGGTCCAGACTTTGGGCGGGGTGTAGGTCGGGTCACTCATGTGAAAGGGTCTCCGGAACGGGTCGGGCAGTAAAGGAAGGCGTGGATCGGAGCCAAGGTTGGTTCGATCCATCGCAATCTTACGATTAAATAGGCGGCAATGGCAGGATTGCCTAGGGGCGATTTTTGTTCTGAGGCATACTATTGCGCAAAATCGAGCCTGGTTGAAACCGGGTCGCAATAAGTTCCTGTTTCGAGGTTTTCTGTTCTTTCTTCTTCATCAAAGTTAGGATGCGTTTTCGCCATCGACCCCTGATCGTATTTCAGGCATTGTACTAAAGTCGCAATTGGAAATGCCAATGGTCGGCACCGTGATCATTGGCGCGGCCCGGCTGCAAAATGCAGGACAAGCAGCATAGGAGACGAATTCGGGAGGTCGGTAACAACAAGAAAAGGAATGCGGACATCCCGTCTTGAATGTCATCACGTTTAGGGAGGACGACATGAATTTAAGGCCCGATCCGAGTTTTTATCCGACGCCGCGCATGGCTATGGAAGCGCCGGTTGAGAAGCTGGCTTTCACCTTGATGCTCAGTCCAGATTTCTCTCAACCCGATGGTCTGGATGTCGTCAATGTCGATCCGCAAAGTCCTGACTACGGCAAGATCGTGCATACCGTCTTCATGCCGAACAAGGGAGACGAATTCCACCATTTCGGGTGGAACGCCTGTTCCTCGGCGCTGTCGCCACTGACAGGACACGCCTTTCTCGAGCGCCGTTACCTGATCATCCCGGGCATCCGGTCGTCGCGCATCTACGTCATTGACGTGAAAGAGCCGCTTCAAGCGAAAATTCACAAGATCATCGAACCGGAAGAAGTCTTCGCCAAGACAGGCTATTCCCGTCCGCACACCATTCATTGCGGGCCGGAAGGCATATATGTCTCGACCCTTGGAGGAGGCGGTGCGGACGGCACCGACGGGCCTCCGGGCATCTTTATCATGGACTGCGAGACCTTCGACATTCTCGGCCGGTATGAAATGGATCGTGGCATCCAGGACAAACACTATGATTTCTGGTGGAACCTGCCGCGCGACTACATGGTGTCGTCGGAGTGGGGGCTGCCGCCGCAGTTCGAGAACGGTCTTGTCGCGGAAGATCTTCTGTCCAACAAATACGGCCACAGCCTGCATTTCTGGGATCTGCGCGGGCGAAAGAACATCCAGACCATCGATCTGGGCGAAAACCACCAGATGGCGCTCGAGGTTCGCCCTGCCCACGATCCCGCCAAACAATACGGCTTTTGTGGCGTTGTCGTCGACACAACCAACCTGCAAGGGGCGATCTTCACCTGGTGGCGCAAGGACGATGGCACGTTTGAAGCCAGGAAGACCATCACCATCGACCCACAGCCGGCCGATCCCGCAGACCTGCCCGAAATGCTGAAGGGGTTTTCCGCAGTTCCACCGCTGGTGACCGACATCGACCTGAGTCTCGATGACAAATATCTCTATGTCGCATGCTGGGGCACCGGTGAAATGCATCAGTATGATGTCTCCGACCCAATGAACCCGACGCTCGCCGGCAAGGTCGAGATCGGCGGGATCGTGAAGAAGACGAAACACCCGAACGGCAAGGACTTCGGTTACGGACCGCAAATGGTCGAAATCAGCCGGGATGGTCAGCGCGTCTATTGGACCAACTCGCTCTATTCCACCTGGGACGAACAGTTCTATCCGGGCGAGCGCGGCGCCGCGATGGTGATGGCCCGTGTTGGAGCGGGTGGCGGATTGACGCTTGATCCGGATTTCTGGGTCGAATTCCCGGCGGGCTACAGGTCGCACCAGATCCGGCTTGAAGGCGGGGACTGCTCCACCGACAGTTTCTGCTTCCCCTCGGTCTAGGTTTTGGAAGAGGCGAGTTTGTCGGCTCTCTGGTGGGCCGTCATTGCGTCTGGTCTCTATCACGGCGTGAACCCGGGCATGGGTTGGCCGCTGGCGGTGTCGGCTGCCTTGATGGAACAACGCGCGTTGGCCCTGCCGCGTGCGTTGTTGCTGCTGGCGGTCGGGCATCTGGCGGCAATGCTGGTTATTCTCTTGCCTTTTTCGGCAATGATCACGCTGGTTTCCCTGGAACGGGAAATCCGCATTGGCGCCGCTTGTCTGGTGATCGGCATGGGGCTGTACCTGCTGATCGCTGATCGCCATCCGCGCTTTCTGGCCCGTATTTCACCGGCGAAGCTTGGCCTGTGGTCTTTTCTGGTGGCGATCGCTCATGGGGCAGGGCTCATGCTGGTGCCTATCTACCTGGGCATCTGCGCAATGGAGCAGGAGGCAGGCCACGCGGCGGCCGGTGCTCTCATGGGGGCAGATTTGAGGATGGCGTTGCTCGTGGCTGCGGTCCACACGCTCGCCATGGCGCTTGCCGGTGGCCTGCTGGCCATCGGCGTCTATTTCTGGCTGGGCCTTCGGTTCCTGCAAAAGGCGTGGTTCAACCTGGACAGGGTCTGGGCAGCCAGCCTCGTTTTCGTCGGCTTGTTTGCTCTTGTCCTGGCGCTCCGGAGCTGAGCTGCTCATCAGGTCAGCAGATGTGCCTCGAACGGAAACCTCGACAGGGTCTCGATGCCGGTTTCGGTGATCAGGACCTGCTGCTCCAGCTTGACGCCTTCCTTGGCACCATCCTCGCCAATGTAGCTTTCGACACACAGTGTCATGCCCGGTTCCACGACACCGTCATAACCGGCGTCCGGAAAGTCGCCATGGTGATAGAGGTAGGGGTATTCGCCGGTCATGCCGCAGCCATGGGCAGACAGATAGTAACGGTTGGCATAGTAGCGGTCGGGGATGTTCCACGCCCGGTCGGCATATTCCCGGAAGCTCATTCCGGGCTTCAGAATGCCCATGTTGTAGTGAACCTGTTCGTAGGCGACCTTGTAAAGTTCGCGCTGGGTGTCCGTCGGCCGGTCCGGACCGGAGTGGAAGGTGCGTGAAAAGTCGGCATAATAACCGTGGCAGCCGACAACATCCGTATCGAGGGCTATCAGCTCGTTCGCGCCGATGACGTTGTCAGATGTTTCCTGGAACCATGGATTGGTGCGCGCGCCAGCATTCAGCAGCCTCGTTTCGACATAGTCGCCGTTCTGCGCGATGATCGACTTGTGCAGCACTGACCAGAGTTCGGCTTCGGTAAGCCCCGGGCGAATTGCTTCACGCAGCTTGCCGACGCCTATTTCCGTAGCGCGCAACGAAGCAATTACGCATTTCATTTCTTCCGGCGATTTGATCGCGCGCGCCATCTCCACGGGTTGTTGCGCGTCGACCACGTTGAGCCCGGCTTCTTTCAGCGCGATGGCCGTTCCCGCATTAAGCCGTTCCAGCCCCACCGTGGCGTCCTTCAAGCCTGTCAGCTCATGAATGGTATCGGCCATCTCCGCCGCCCAGGCGCGTTCGCGCTCTGCAATATGAGGACCGGCAGCGACAAAGCTTGCGGTTTTCGAGGGGCGAACCTCATCGACGGTTTCATAGCCCTCTCCAAGATGAAGACAGCCGGTGAACTCGAAAAGAATGGAGCGGTTCTGGGTCAGCAGCAGGTAGCGCGACGGGGCATTGCGCATGGAAAAAACCTGCATGTTCCGGGTGCCGGTCGCATAGCGGATGTTGACCGGGTCGGAGAGAATTACCGCATCAACACCATATTCGGCCATCTTCTGCCGCACACGCTGCTGCCGGTATGTGCGCACGGCCACCAGATCAATCCCTTCCACCTCGGGTGCGCGGTCAAGCTGCGCCAGTCCCTGAAGGTCGCTGCGCTCCGCGTGCCAGTCCAGTTCCGCCATTTGTCATCGTCTCCAGTTCAACTGGATGGAATATCGGGCGAGCTTCGATTCTTTAAAAGACTGGAAAAAATCGGGTCATTGGATAACCTCCAGTAATGCAAGCCTATCGAAAATCACTCCCGCCGCTCGACACATTGGTCTTCTTTGAAGCCGCCATGCGTCATCTGAACTTTACAGAGGCTGCCGAAGAACTCTTCGTGACCCAGGCCGCCGTTTCCAAACGCATTCGGCAGCTCGAAGACTGGCTGGGCGTCGACCTGTTTGAGCGGTCCGGCCGCAGGCTTCAGCCGACAGAAGCAGGAACATATCTTGCCGAGAAGACCGGCATGACGCTGGATTATCTGACGCAGGCGCTGAGTGCACTGAAAGTGCCGGAGAGGCCTGTCGTGCGGATTGCGTCTGTGACGGCACTTGCTGCCTTCTGGCTCCAGCCTAAGCTCAAGGAATTTGCACTGTCAGACGAAGCTTGCCTGTTCAATCTGGCAACAGCAGACGATCTGGGAGACCTGCTCAAACCAGAGCACGACCTTGTCATCCTGCACGGGGACGGCCGGTTTCCGGGCTGGCGGTCGGAATTGTTGTTTCAGGAGGTCCTGACACCTGTCGGGATCCCGGAAATTATTGACGCCCTGCGGTCAGGAGGTGGTGGGAAACAGCCGGCGCTTCTCAACTACCCGCGTCTTGCTCCGAACTGGATCGATTGGACAGGCTGGATCCAGCGGACAGGGAGATTGGATCTGAAAGATTGGCCTGTTCAGTCATGTGCAAGCTACAATCAGTCTATAGGGCGGGCCCTGAAAGGACTCGGCATTGCGCTTGGCGCCTTGCCATTGTTGCGGGAAGAGATTTCTTCGGGAAGGCTCGTACCGCTGGAAGGTGCTACGCTCAAGACGGGAATGGGCTATTACATCGCCTGGCCGAACATGCGGCCACTCGGCACGGAGGCCGAGCGATTGAAATCCGCGCTGCTGGAAGCCGGCTGAGGCGTCAGTTCCTCACCACATAGACCGAACATTTCGAATGACGGACGACCCGCGCTGCGTTTGGTCCGAGCAGGAATTCGCTCAGATGGGGCTGGTGGGCACCAATGACAATGAGGTCTGCCCCGGTCTTTTTCGCGACTTCCAGGATTTCCTCGTAAATGGAGCCGGTGGCGACCAGATGCCGGATTTCGCTGTTTCTTTCCGCCCCGAGGACGCTTGAGACCTTCTCGACCAGCTTTTTCTGGGTTTCCGCCACCATCTGACCCTGGAAGTTCTCGTCGAAATAGGAAGCGACAAGATTGATGCCGGCGCTCGGGACGACCGTGATTACATCGAGTTGGGCACCGTCCAGACGGGCGAGCTTGTCGGCCGTTTCCAGAACCTTGGTGTCGTCGACCTGCTGGACGTCGACGGCGCACAAGATGGATTTCGTCATGCCGCTACTCCTTCTTCACGGTTGGTCCGGCCTGCGCGGGCGCGCTGGAGCATGAAGACAAGGGCCAGAAGCAGAAGCCCCGGGATATAGATCAGCTCCTTCGGCAACTGATCCGCCTCGAGGCGAGCTTCTTTAACGACCACGGGTTCGTCGCCGTAGAAGTCGAACGTTCCGAGCTGTTCGAAGTAGGGCGTCCCCGGGAAGGGTTCCTCCAGCTTCAGAACACCGTCTTCTTCGATTGTCGTCAGGCCAAGCGCCTGCAATCTGGCTTCGCCCCCGTCTTCGCTTCCGGGCGTGATCGCAATGCGCGTTTCCATCGTGTTGCCGGTGTCGAAATCCGGACCACTCAGCACCAGACGGATCTCGCTGCCTGCAGGTGCATCGCCAACTGCCTGGACGAAACGGTCCGGCGAGACGATCTCGAACGGAGGCTGGATCCGGTTCATGAAGAAATCCGGACGGAACAGCACGAAGGCGACCAGCACCAGGGCAACACTCTCGTAGATCCTGTTCTTGGTCAGGAAATAGCCCATGGTGCCTGCGGTAAACACAAGGATGGCAATCGTCGCCATGATGAAGACGAGTATGCCTTGGGTCACCGTGACGTCGATCAGGAGAAGATCGGTGTTGAAGATGAAGACGAAGGGCAGGGCGACCGTCCGCAGAGAATAGAAGAATGCCGTGAACCCGGTCTTTATGGCATCGCCTCCTGACACCGCCGCCGCGGCAAAGGAGGCTAGACCCACGGGTGGCGTTACGTCCGCCATGATGCCGAAATAGAAGACGAACAGGTGCACGGCAATGAGCGGAACTATCAGTCCGGATTGCGCGCCGAGTTCGACCACGACCCCGGCCATCAGTGAAGACACCACGATGTAGTTGGCCGTTGTCGGTAGACCCATGCCAAGTATCAGCGACAGGACGCCGACGAAGACCAGCATCAGCACCAGATTGCCACCGGATACGAACTCGACAAGATCTGCCATCACCTGGCCGATGCCGGTCAGGGTGACCGTGCCGACGATGATGCCGGCTGTTGCGGTCGCAAGGCCGATGCCGATCATGTTGCGGGCACCGTCGATCATGCCGTGGACGAGGTCGTTGACGCCCTCCTTGAAGGCTTCGACCGTCTCGTTCTCGCCCCGGAAGATCGCCTTGATCGGACGCTGGGTCAGAAGGATCGCGAAGAGCAGAGCCGTTGCCCAGAAGGCTGAAAGGCCCGGTGACTTCTGCTCGATCATCAGGAAGTAGACGAGCACGACGATCGGAAGCAGGTAGTAGAGACCAGCCTTGTAGATCTGGGAAATATCCGGAAGCGTGATTTCCTTGGCATTGGGGTCGTCCGGATGAAGGTCATCGACGCTGGCAGCCAGTTTCAACAGAGCGATATAGGCAAGGAAAACCAGTAGCGCGAGGATCCACGACGCGCCTTCCGGTACCAGGGCGACAATCCATCCGACCGGGTATTGCACGCCATAGCAAAGAGCGGCAAAGGCCGCGAAAAACACGAACATGCCGATGATCGTGCGCAGGGTTGAAACGGTCTTGTGCCCGATGGTTGGCATGTTCCGCTTAACGGCTTCAAGGTGCACGATATAGACCAGCGCGATGTAGGAAATCACGGCCGGCAGAAAGGCGTGAGTGATCACGTCGACATAGGAAATGCCGACATATTCGACCATCAGAAAGGCGGCGGCGCCCATCACCGGCGGCATGATCTGGCCGTTCACGGAGGATGCGACCTCGACCGATCCGGCTTGTTCAGAGGTAAAGCCGACGCGCTTCATCAGCGGAATGGTGAATGTGCCCGTGGTAACGACGTTTGCGATGGATGAGCCGGAGATGAGGCCGGTGGCTGCAGAGCCGACAACGGCTGCCTTGGCCGGGCCACCCTTCAGGTGACCGAGCGCGCCGAAGGCCATCTTGATGAAGTAGTTGCCCGCACCCGCCTTGTCCAGCAAGGCGCCAAAGAGCACGAACAGGAAGACGAACTTGGTGGAGACACCGAGCGCGATACCGAAGACACCCTCCGACGTGATCCACATGTGGCTCATCGCCTTTTGCAGCGAAGCGCCCTTCCAGCGGATGACCTCCGGGACCCATTCTGAGGAGCCGAAGAAGACGTAGAGCAGGAATACGGTTGCAACGATGGCCATGGCCGGGCCGAGTGCCCGGCGCGCGGCTTCAAACAGGACCACGATACCGGCAAGGGCGAACCACTTGTCGGTGTCGTCGGCCAAGCCGCCGTTGGCAACGATCTTGTCGTAGAAGAAGAAGCCGTAAAGCGAAATGAAGGCGCCGAAAAACGCCAGGGCCCAGTCCTGGATTGGGACGCGGTGTCTCGGGCTGCTCGACAGTGCGGGGTAGGCCATGAATGCCAGGAACATCGCAAACGCCAGATGCACCTGTCGGCTGTTGTTGATGATGTCCGACGGCAGGACGTAGTAGACGATGGGGGAGGCGAGCAGAACCTGGAAGCAGGACCAGATCAGGGCCACGGTGGCGATCATCATCCCGACGGATCCGGCAGGGTTCCTGGACCCGGAATCGGAGGAGGCGACGAGTTCCTGAAGTTCTTCTTCGGATAGTCCCTGTCGTTGGTCCCGTCCGTTCGGCTGGTTCTGTTCAGACATGAAGTTCCCCCGGTCTTCCGGCTGAAGCGCAACGTCGGCATTGCGCTCGGCTGGCACCCGACAGCCACGCAGCCCGTGGCATCTGTTAATTCATTCAAGAAATGCCTTGGCCAAAGTGTCGTTCAATGGGCCGCAGCAGAGAAACGGGCCCGGACATGGTCCGGACCCGAAATGTTGGCAAGGATTAGTTGATCCAGCCCTGTTCCTGGTAGTACTTCGCAGCACCCGGATGAAGCGGTGCGGACAGGCCGTCCTTCACCATTTCTTCCGGCTTCAGGTTGGCAAAGGCAGGATGCAGCTTCTTGAAGGCATCGAAGTTCTCGAACACTGACTTGACCAGCGTGTAGACGACTTCATCGTCCACCTTGGCGGACGTGATGAAGGTCGCGCCGACACCGAAGGTGGTGACGTCTTCGTCATTGCCGCGATACATGCCGCCCGGGATGGTGGCCTTGCGGTAGTAGCTGTTGTCTTCGATCAGCTTTCCAACAACCGGGCCGTCAACGTTCACGAGTTTGGAATCGCACGCCGTTGTTGCTTCCTGAATGGAACCGGACGGGTGGCCGACCGTGTAAACCATGGCATCGATCTGGTTGTCGCAGAGGGCGGCAGACTGTTCTGCAGCCTTCAGCTCGGTCGCCTGCGCGAAGTCATCCGTGGACCAGCCCATCGCTTCCATCAGAACTTCCATGGTGCCGCGCTGACCGGAACCCGGGTTGCCGATGTTGACCCGCTTGCCTTTCAGGTCCTCGAAGGACGTGACGCCGCTATCGGCGCGGGCAACGACGGTGAACGGCTCGGGGTGCACGGAGAAGACGGCTCGCAGGTCTTCGAACGGGCCTTTTTCCTCGAACTGCGAGGTGCCGTTGTAAGCGTGATACTGCCAATCGGACTGGGCAACACCAAACTCCAGTTCGCCTTCACGCACCGTGTTGATGTTGTAGACGGACCCGCCGGTGGATTCCACGGAGCAACGAATGCCATGGTCCTTGCGGCCCTTGTTGACGAGCCGGCAAATGGCTCCGCCGGTCGGATAGTAAACGCCAGTCACACCACCAGTGCCGATGGTGATGAATTGCTCTGCAGAGGCTGCGCCGGTGAATGCGATGCTGGTCGCCATGACGGCGCCCGCAAGGTTCAGTTTCATCATCATTTGACTTGGCTTCCCTTTGTTTGAATTCTTGTGTCCGGCATGGCGATCCACGCTAGACGTTTTCAAATTCGTCGAGCAGACGATTGTGTCTGTCGACCTCCTGGATCCGGGCTTCCGCCTCGGCTCCGGCCCGCGCAACCAGCATGCCTGTAATGGTTTCGATAAGCACAAGCGTGGCTGCGTAAGACGAAAAAAAGTGTGGACTTTCAGTGCGTTGTATGAAGTGGTAATTCGCGAATTGCAACCCTGGAAAGGCGTGGCTGTCGGTCAGGACGATCACCTGTGCACCATTTCCTGCCGCCACTTTTGCCGCGCGTACCGAACGGTGGGCATAAGGGTGCTTGGACAGGACGATGACCGTGTCGGCCGATGTAATGCCGGCAAGCGTACTGCCCAGAGTGGCACCATTGCGCCCGGCAACGACCCACCTGTCATCGAACCACTTGGCCAGATAGGCGAAATAGTCGGTAAAACCTGCTGAGGCGAGGGCGCCTATCAGGATGATCTTGCGGGACTGGCTGAGCCGGTCGACGGCAGCATCCAGAACGGCCGGGTCAATGTCGTCCACCAGTGCCTTGATGTTGTCGATGCAAGCGGAGACCTGGCGTGGCAGCAAAGGCAGGTCGGCATCCGAGCGCAGCTTCCTGGCCTTGTCCTGAAACGTGTCTCGCCCACGGTGGCTCAACTCGTTCCGGGCCTGTTCGCGCAACGCTTCGTAATCAGAAAAACCCAGTGCCCTTGCAAGTCGGGTGTAGCTCGCCGGCGAAACACCACTGGCCGATGCGACCGACCTCAGGCTGCGGGTGGCGATTTCCACCTGGTTTTCCGCAATGTAATCCGCTGCCGTACGCAATGCATCGCTCAGGTCGGCATAATTGGCCGAAATTGCGGTGCGAAGATGGGGCGGCGAAATGGTTTCCATCCGGTTACTGTTCCATTTGTTTTTTACATTGTCAATTTGTGAAACAAATGTTTCGCGTTGAAAACGATCCCTCCCTTTCTACCGGAAATCCCTACGGTTTTGCCCGTCCTGCCAGCACACTCAAGGCAGGAAAATGTCCCTGTCCAAGCGGTTTGACGCGGCGATGACGGTTCTCGGTACCTGCTCAAAACGTCACTGATAAAAATACACGTATAAATTGATTGTTGAAATTATAATACACGTTAAGGTTTTATTAATGATATAATCCATTGGGGGCATTGCGCTTTTCCTGTGACCATAAGGGGAGAGAGACATGACTGACTACACATCGAGAACTTTGGCCACATGTGCCCGGTCGGTGCTGTTGACACTTGCAATGGCAGCTCCGGCAATTGCCGGTGACTTCTTTGAAGTCGAGCCCGGGGTCGATCTCTATTACGAGGATCACGGATCGGGTCTTCCGATCGTGTTTGTTCCCGGTTGGACCTTCACCACACAGGTGTTCGAACATCAGATCGAAGCCTTTGCGAAAGACCACCGGGTCATCACCTTCGATCCTCGAAGCCACGGCCGCTCGACGCTGACACTGGAAGGCAATAACTACGTTACCCAGGGGGCTGACCTTGCAAAGTTGCTTGATCATCTCAAGGTCGAAAAGCCGGTGCTGGTGGGGTGGTCATTCGGTTGCCTGACCACTTGGGAATTCATCAAGACAAGGTCTGTGGATGCTGCGTCCGCCCATATGTGCATCGATCTTTCGCCGACACCGCTAACCGGCAATGACGGCGACTGGGCTGAGGGAAGCGTCGCGGAAATTGCGGAACTTTACAGCGGCATTCAGTCAGCTGAAGGCCAACGCAACGTCATCAACTGGTATGCCGACGAGGTCATGATCGAACAGGACTACACGCCGGAACTGTCCCGCTGGATTGTTGACCAGTCGACCAAGTCGCCACCATTCGTGGCCGCGGCTTATCTGGCAGCCGGAAATTTCAGCAATTACCTAGAGACGGCCAAGGAGGTCGATGCGAAGCTGCCGTCGGCCTTCGTGATCGCCGATCACTGGTCCGACAGTGCCAAGGCCTACCTTGCCGTCCATACGCCCAACAGCTCGGTGCAGGCCTTTGGTGGCCATATGATGTTCTGGGAGTATCCGGACCGGTTCAACAGGGTGCTGGCCGGATTCATCGCACAGATCGAATAAGCTTCAGGCTGAACCATTGAGTAAGTGGCGGGTGAGGCCTTGAAACTTTGCCTCACCCGCCTCTGTTAGGTGACCCAAGTAGAAGGGCTTAAGCAGCCTGCAACGTATAGACCGAGAACCATTTGTTCTCGTCGCTGTCGACGTCCGTGATCTGCCATCCGCCTTCGCGGGCGATGCCTTCGAACGCTTCCTCGCTGTATTTGTGCGAGTTTTCCGTGTGGATTGTCTCGCCCTTTGCGAATGCGACGGTTTCCCCGGCGATGGAGACCTGCTGCTGACCCAGGCTTTCCAGATGCATCTCGATACGGCTTTCGCCCTCGTTCCAGATGGCTTTGTGTGCGAAGGCGGCGAGGTCGAAATCGCCATCCAGTTCCCTGTTGATCCGCTGCAAAAGGTTCTGGTTGAAGGCTGCTGTGATCCCGGCCGGATCGTCATAGGCTTCCTGCAGGACTTTTGCATCCTTTGGCCGGTCCACACCGATAACCAAGCTGGCCTCCGGCATGGCTGAGCGAATGTTCGCCAGGAGTGCCGCTGCCTCGGTTTTCTCGAAGTTTCCGATCGTGGAACCGGGAAAGAAGATCAGCACTGGCAACTCGGGCAGCAACGGCAGTTGTCCGAAGGGCTGTGTGAAATCGGCAGCAACCGGGATTACCGCCAATGACGGGTATGCGCGGCGCACCCGTTCGGCAGCAGCTTTCAGATGATTGGCTGAAATGTCGATCGGCATGTAGACGGACAGGTCCGGGAAGGCATTCAGCAACAGGTCTGTCTTGCGGCTGGACCCGCTGCCCAGTTCGACCATCGCTCCGCGTGCGCCCGGTAGACGGCGATATTTCCTGGCATTCTGTGCGAGGATCGAGATCTCCGTTCGGGTCGGATAATAGGCATCCAGTTCGGTGATTGCTTCGAACAGATGTGACCCGACATCGTCGTAGAGCCATTTGCTGCTGATCGCCTTCTGGTCCTTGAGGAGACCGGAGAGGATGTCGTCGCGAAACATATCCGACTGGTTCTCGTCCGTTTGGTTCTCGGGAGAAACATGCTTGGTCATCATTGATCTCCCGCCAGCCTCAGGCCGAGCATCTGCCAGCGTTGGTGTGGATAGAAGAAGGTGCGGTACGACGACCGCAACTGTTCCTTCGGGGTCGCGCAGGACCCGCCGCGCAGCACCATCTGGTTGACCATGAACTTGCCATTGTATTCGCCAATGGCCCCCTCGGGTGGTCGGAAACCTGGGTAGGGACTGAAAGCGCTGCTGGTCCATTGCCAGACATCGCCCCAAAGGCCGGGTCTGCGGCCAACAGGCTGAAAGGCCCCGCTTTCCAGGAAATTGCCTTCGATCGGGGTCGGCTCTGCAGCGGCTTCCCACTCTGCTTCCGTCGGCAACCGGCGACCTGCCCAGCGGGCAAAGGCTTCCGCTTCGTAGTAACTGACGTGGACAACCGGTGCCGCAAGATCAACCGGTCGTGGTCCCTGCAAGGTATAGGTCCACCATTGACCGTCCTGCTGCCACCAGTAGAGGGGGCTGTCCCAACCGTTCTTCTCTCGCACGGCCCAGCCTTCCATCAGCCAGAGCGTTTGGGTTGAGTAACCACCATCTTCCATGAAGGCGATCCACTCACCGTTTGTTACGGGACGATCCGCAAGACGATAGGGCTCCAGCCAGACCTTGTGACGTGGCCCTTCGCAGTCATACGCAAAGCCGGTCCCGTCGTGGCCGATTTCGAGAAGACCACCGTCGTAGGAAACCCATTCGGCGGTTTCAACCGCGCTGACCGGTGCCGGTTTTGGCTCGACATAGGCAGGCAGCAGCGGATTGAAGGAAAACGCATGGAGGAGATCGGTGACCAGCAGTTCCTGATGCTGCATCTCATGATGACAGCCGAGGGTAATCAGCTCTTCAAGCTTGTCCTGTTCGAGCGAAAAGGCGTTTCGGGCAACTCCTTCACGCAGGGCGTCTTCGACATGTGAGCGGTAGTCAAGCACGTCGGCGGCGCTGGGTCGCGAAAGCAGGCCCCGTCTCGACCGGGTATGTCTCGGGCCGGCTTGTACATAGTACGAATTGAAGAGCACGGCGAAACGATCATCGCGTGGCTGATAGCCAGGCAGCGAAGGCTTCAGGATGAATTCTTCGAAGAACCAAGTGGTGTGTGCCATGTGCCACTTGGGTGGGCTGGCATCCTCCATGGATTGCAGCCCCATATCCTCCGGACTGAGGGGGGCGGCGAGAGCAAGTGTCTGTGCCCTGACCCGATCAAACAGGTCGGTAACGGCGGAAAGAGGCGCTTCATGCGTCCGCTCATCCAGCAATGTCATGTCAATCCCTCCACGCGGGAACCGGCTGCTGTGCCTCCAGCCGGACCTGTGTCTGCCACCAAGCGACTTCTAGGTAGGCAGCGAACGGGGCATTCCAATGTCGGAAATTGCACCGGTCCTGTGCACAAATGCGCGATCAAGGCACTTGGTTGCGTATTGTTGATAAAAAGAAACATTGTTGAGACTAATCTTCAATCGATTGGATCGGGTGCGGAAAGTCACCAAGTCGTTGAGAGTGATGGAAGTTTTGCGTTTTGCCTTCCTGTAGATCAGGTGTGACCGTCGAAACCCATCCTAAAAAACAGCTACTGACAGGGTGTGTCAGGAGTTGCTGCAACCAGAGTTCACATTGATGTGAGGGAAGCGAAAATCGCTTCGTGTCAGCTTGAAATGACCCTTCGCAGCAGCGCCACACTGCCTGTCTCGCGCGGCATCCGTGTTTTCCTGATGAACTTCACTTGACTTATTCGGACGGCCGTCCTAATTCGTCAATAGGTCACTTGTCCTAATGAATGATGCGGAAATACGAAGGGAGATGGATATGGTTGCGGCAGGCGAGACACGGCGTCAGATCGTGGATGCGGCGGACAGCCTTTTCTATGCCCAAGGTTTTACGCAGACGTCCTTCGCGGACATTGCCGCAGCGGTCAAAATCTCGCGCGGCAACTTCTATTATCATTTCAAGACCAAGGACGAGATCCTCGATGCCGTGATCGAAAAGCGTTTGTCGGATCGCAGAGAGCTGCTTGCCAAATGGGACGAGACGGCGGATGAAGCACGGAAACGGATTGATTGTTTTATCCGGATCGTCATCGTCAACCAGGCGAAAATCATGGCTTACGGCTGTCCCGTCGGTACGCTGACGACGGAGCTGGCAAAGATCGATCATCCCTCACGGGACAAGGCCAACGAGATCATGGCCCTGTTCGGCGACTGGCTTGAAACACAGTTTCGCGAACTCGGCTGCGGTGAGAATTCGCGGGACTACGCCATGCATGTCCTTGGCTGGAGCCAGGGTGTCGCGACACTCGCCCAGGCATTCAAGGACAAGGCCTATGTCGAGCGTGAAGTCTCGAAAATCCTGAGCTGGCTGGACGGCGTCATTGCCGGGACACAGCAGAACAAGATCCAGTAACTCGCCTTTGCCTTTCGTAAAAACCTACATGGAGAATGACATGTTTGTCGTGACACTCACCTTTGCTGACAAATCCCGGGCAGGCGAACTCATGGAAGGCCACAAGGCCTGGATCCAACGCGGGTTCGAGCAAGGATATTTCCTGATGGTCGGCAGCCTGCAGCCGAACCGCGGCGGCGGGATTATAGCGCACGGCGCTAGCCTGGAAAAACTTGAAGGATTTGTTGCCGAAGACCCTTTCGTTGCTGAAGGTGTCGTAACGGCCGAAATTCTGGAAATAACACCTGCGCGGTTCGATGATCGCCTGGAGTTTTTGGCTGCCTGATCGCGGATCATGATGCAGTAAGATGTTCATGAGGGACGGGGCAGGTTGCCAGTGACGGGTTTTTGGTGGCACATCGATCTGGAATGACTATCGATGGACATGGGACCGTGCTTTCAGACAGCGCGGATCCGGGAGGACGCCACATGCTCGAACTCAAGGGATCCATTCCCGCCCTTGTCACACCGTTCAGGGACGGAAGCGTTGACATCGAAGCGCTGGAACGTCTCGTTGAGTGGCACATTGCCCAGGGCAGCGACGGGCTGGTTGCTGTCGGGACAACGGGCGAAAGCCCGACTGTCTCCAAGATCGAGCATAAGGACGTCATCAAGCGGGTCGTCGATCTCGTGGCCGGCCGCATTCCGGTTGTTGCCGGGACTGGCTCCAACGCAACGGCACAATCCCTCGACATGCTTCAGCACGCTGAAGCCGTTGGCGCAGATGCGGCGCTGGTCGTGACGCCCTATTACAACAAGCCCAACCAGGCAGGCCTGCTCAGCCACTACAAGGTTCTCCACGACAACAGCGCGATCCCGATTATCCTTTACAATATCCCGGGCCGGTGTGTGATCGACATATTGCCGGAAACCATGGCCGAGATGGCACGCTGGCCGCGGATTATCGGCGTGAAAGATGCCACCGGCAGCATGGAGCGGGTCAGCAAGCAAAGGGCACTTTGCGGCAAGGCTTTCATGCAGTTCAGTGCAGAGGACGCCGCCGCACTGGGTTTCAACGCCCATGGCGGGCAAGGGTGCATTTCAGTGACCGCCAACGTGGCTCCAGGCCTTTGTGCCGAGTTTCAGAGCGCATCACTTGCAGAAAACCTCGAACTTGCCCGGGAGTATCAGGACCGCCTGTTGCCGCTCCACTCCGCGATGTTCCTCGAGCCACCCGCAGCCTGCGCCAAATACGGCCTGTCCAGACTGGGGCTTTGCCACGAAGATGTCCGCTTGCCGCTGACACCGGTGACTGAGGCAACCCGTCGCGAGATCGACAAAGCCATGGAAATCGCAGGTCTGCTCTAGAGCCTCTGCTCGTTCGCCGTACACTTTGTGGCTGGAAATCGCTTTCCGCGCGATTGGTTATCTGAAGCGCCCCGAGCAGGGGGCGCTTCATTTTTTTGATCAAGCCGTGACGGGCTTACTGAACCCGCGGATAAAGTGTCTCGATTTCGCCGAGATCGCTATTGCCTTCAAGCCGGTCAAGTTCCGGCTTCCACGGGCAGGCGACAGCCGGTGCGTTCAGCATGGCAAGAGCCTTGCCGGCAGATGCAGGGATGACCTGTGTCAGCGCTTCCATGACGACGCGCAGGCAGTCCAGCGTCACGTAGATCACCGTCTGGCAACGCTCGCGGGTCTCCTCGTTCTTGATGAGATCCCAGGGAGCCTGCTCGGCGAAGTAGTTGTTCATCTCGTCGGCGACGGTGATGATCGACTGCATGCGAGCCGGGATTTCAGCAAGGTTGACCCATTCGCCCATGCCCTTGGTGGCTTCAAGCACGGACTTGCGGATCGCTTCGTCCTCGGCTGACAGCGGACCCGGTGCCGGCAGTTTGCCGTCAAAACGGGCCTTGGAGAACTTGGCCGCCCGCGACAGCAGGTTGCCGATCTTGTTACCCAGTTCTGTGTTGTAGGACTGGGTGATGAAGTCGACCGAAATCTGGCTGTCGCTGTCCGCACGCATGTGCCGGGCGAGGTACCAGCGCAAGGCGTCGACGCCCAGCTTCTCGATGACCTCGATCGGATCGACGACGTTGCCGATGGACTTCGACATCTTCACGCCGCCCGCACCAACCCAGTGACTGTGGACGGACAGCTTCTTCGGCAGCGGCACACCGGCGGCCATCAGCATGATCGGCCAGTAGACCCCATGCGGCTTGAGAATATCCTTGCCGATCAGATGCTCGCATTCCGCCCACCAGCTCTCGTAGCCTGCTTCCGGCCAGTTGATGTTGGTGAGGTAGTTCGCCAGCGCATCGAACCAGACATAGGTGACGAACTCGGTGTCGAACGGCGGTTCGATACCAAGGGTCACACGGGCTTTCGGCCGGGAGATGCAGAGATCCTCCAGCGGCTCGGACAGCATCTGCTTCAGTTCGTTCTTGAACGCTTCGGGCTGAACGAAGTCCGGATTTTCGGCGATGTGCTGCAGAAGGCGCTCGCGGAACGGTTCCATCTTCAGGAAGTAGTTGGTTTCCTCCGTCTGCTCCACCTTCATTGTCGGGTGCAGCGGGCACTGGCCCTCTTCGGTCAGATCGGATTCCTTCTTGAACTCCTCGCAGCCCTTGCAGTAGGTGCCGGTGTAGTTCTTCTTGACGATCAGATCCTTGTCAAAGATCGACTGCTCCATTCCAGCGACGGCCGTCTTGTGGCCCTCGCGGCTGGTGCGCACGAAATAGTCGTAAGCCACGTCCAGACGGTCGAAGACATCGCGGAATTCTGCACAGCGCATGTTGAGGTAGTCTTCAACCGACATTCCCTCTTTTTCCGCTGCTTCCTGGTTCTTCTGTCCGTGCTCGTCCACGCCGGTGGACAGCATCATGTCATACCCCAGCGCCTGTCGGTTGCGTTTCAGGATATCGGCCATCACGGAGGTGAAGGCGTGACCGATATGCGGAGAACCGTTGACGTAGTAGATCGGGGTGGTGATGTAGCTTTTCATCCAAACGCTTTCGAAATGTTTGGGCGGAAACAAGTCCGGTCCGGCCTGTTGCGGCGCATCTGCCGTTCCGCCTAAAGAGGTGCGAGCTATATTCCATACTCGCCCGCACAAGAAAAGCCCCGGCCTTTGAAAAGACCGGGGTTCTGCTTCGTTATATGGGTGCGGCAAGGCCGATTGAAAGGTCAGCCGATCAGCCAGATGCCGCCCAGAACGAAGAGCGCCAGAAACGCTGTCTGCGTGACCAGCATCCAGATGGCCGGGCCGCCGACTTCCAGCAGTTTCGGGATCGAGGTTTTCATGCCCACTGCCGCAATTGCGGCCAGCAACGCCCAGCGGGAAACGTGTCCGGCCGCCTCCTTGGCAACGTCCGGAATAAGGCCGAAGGAATTGAGTGCGGCAAGCACCAGGAAGGCGACAACAAACGCCGGCATGATCGGAGGACGGGCGCTGCCCGGCTCCGAACTCTTGCGCAGGATGAGCGCCGCGACCAGAACGATGGGCGCCAGCATGGTGACGCGGATCAGTTTCACCAGCGTCGAGAGGTCTCCGGTTTCCTCGGAGATCGAAAAACCGGCCCCGACAACCTGGGCAACATCGTGGATCGTGCCGCCAAGGAAGACACCGGTCGCGTCCATGGAAAGGCCGAGGGAGGAGGTGAGGATCGGGTAGAAGATCATCGCCAGTGTGGACAGGACGGTCACGGTAATCACCGTAAAGGCGAGATCGCGTTCGGCATGTTCGCGTTTCGGCAGGATGGAGCCTATGGCCATGGCCGCGGAGGCACCGCAAATGGCGACCGCGCCGCCGGTCAGAAACGAAAACAACCTGTCTCGTCCGAACAGCCTGCCGATCAAGAGGGAAAAGCCGATGGTAACCAGGACGCCGAGGATCACCAGAAGCAGAAACGGCAGACCCAGCTGCTGCACCATTTCCACGCTGATGCGGACGCCGAGCAGGGCAACGCCGACACGAAGCAGCGTGCGGGCTGCAAAGGCGATGCCTTCGCCCGTGCGCTGTTCTTCCGACAGGAAGTTCAGCGGCATGCCAAGCAGGATGGCCATCAACATGGCCGGTGCCCCGTAGTGCTCGTTGAGGAATTGCGCGGCGATGGCGACAAGCCCGGCAATCGCAATACCCGGGAACAGCCGGTTAGCCCGGTCTTTCAATGGAGCAACCATGAAACGTTCTTTGTCCTTGTTGATGTTTACCGGTCGACGGGAAGGCCGCTCGGGACAGTGGCAGGGATGCCGAAGGGCGGAGCTGTGACGGACTGCGTGCCGGTCAGGCTTTTCAGGAAAGCCTCCAGATTGGCAATCTCCGCATCCGAAAGCGGGAGAGGCTCAATATCCCTGAATCGGGCCTGACGCGCCATCTCACGAGCGTCATTCCAGACCACAAAATCGATCGCCCGCAGCCAGGGCGCTTGTGGAAGGGCTGCGGTTTCCGGTGTCCAGGCTTTCAGCATTCCATCGGGGTCGAGATGATGCCGGATGATCCCCTCCAGCGTGGGGTAGGCGCCATTGTGGCCGTAAGGGGCAGTCAGCTCGACATTGCGCAGCATCGGGGTCCGGAACCGGTAGGCATCTTCCAGGCGGTCGGTTTCTCCCATCACGCCGACATCGCGCACCATCGGATCGAAGCTGCGGGTGCGGCCCGGACCAAAGGGGGGCAGGCCCAGGGCGTGGAACTTCTGATCGCTGAGCAGTTTGCCCGAATGACAGGAGGAGCACCCGGCCTTGCCGTAGAAGAGATCGAGACCCCGCTTCTGGGCCGGATCCAGAGCGCTTTCGTCGCCGGCGAGATACGCGTCGAACGGGCTGTCGAAGCTCTGCCATTCAATTGCCTGGAAAGCTGCCAGCGCATTTGCGATTTCAACGATCGTGACCGCTTCCGGAGCGTCGATATGATCGAACGCCTCGACAAACAGGCGGCCATATTCCGGAATGATGCGGACGCGTTTGGCAAGGATCGGCCAGGCGTTGTCGATGCGGTCGTAAATGGCCCCGGCGATCTCGTTTTCCTTCGGATTGCCCGCCATCTCGAACTGGGCCGTCACCGGAAAGACAGCCTGGGCGGAGAGCAGAGAATTGAAGCCCGTGGGCAGCCATTCTTCCGCCGGCGAGTTGAAGCCATTCTCGAAGGTATCGGCAATCGACAGGCGGCCGTCATGAAACAGGACGTGGAGCTCTTTTGCTCCCAAGTTCCAAAGACCTGGAGCGTTTCGCGGAATCCGTTTCTTAATGCGGCTGTCACCGGTTCCGGCAATCCGCATGAGCCCCAACCCTTCGCCGCCTTCGCCGATGCCGAGCGACAACCGGTCCCCGGTGCCAAGGGTCGGGTGGTGGCATGTGGCGCAAGCAATATTCCTGTTGCCGGAGAGGATCTTGTCGTAAAAAAGCAACTGGCCGAGGGCTGCCTGCTTTCTGTCGAAGGCGATGAAATCGTCTTCCTTCAAGGGCGGTGGCAATTCGGAAGCAATCGCCGGTGCCGACAAGCCGAAGACCAGAGGGAGCAACCGCAACACATGAAAACCACGCTGACCGCCGCTCTTTTTGCTCTTGTGTTGTGCACGAGTTCTGCTCAGGCCGAAATCGAAGCCGCGCGCGACCTGATGGAGGCCAATCGCTACGAAGAGGCGATGAAGGAACTCTGGCCGGCGGCACGCTCCGGCAACGCGGATGCGGAAGAACTGATCGGTGTAATGTATGCAATGGGGCTGGGTGTCGAGCGCGACGACCAGCGGGCATTCGAGTGGTATCTCAGAAGCGCGATGAAGGGGCACCCGGGTGCCCAGTCCGGTGTCGGCTGGTACTATGAGGTGGGCCGGGGCATGCCGGCTCCGGATCTCGTGCGGGCTTACATGTGGTACACGCTCTCCGCCATCGGGGGGGACCCCGACGCCGCGATCTCTCTGGAAGAGGTGGTCAAGAAGATGACCAAAGACGAGATTGAGAAGGCGCATATCCTGGTCGGTGATTACAAGGTCTGGATGTATCCGTTCAATTGAAAGCCGGCGGTTCGTTCCTGATCGGCGCAGAACTCGCGTGATCGAGTGCTGGGCGGACCGGACCATTGAGTTCTGGCTCTCCCGGGTCTCCCACGGCTTCACCATGGGACGTGTGCCGATCCCTGTCCAGTTTACGGCAGGCACGATTCCGGAGCGGTGCATGTACTGGGATGTGTCACGCCCTGCAGTGGCAAGGCGTGACACGGTGTTTCGTCAGTTCAGATCGGCAGAGCGATTGGCGTTGATGTCGGCTTCGGCCGCAGCCACGGCTTCTTCCAGAGCGCCGAAGATCTCGCCGCCGCGTCCGACATTGCCCTTGAACCAGTCATAGACCGGAGCGGCTGCTTCCTTGAAGGCTGCCTTTTCTTCCGGGGTCGGGACGTAGAGATCGCCGCCACCGGCCACGAAGTCCTCATAAGCCTTGATCGACTTGCGCTTCGGTGAGGCGAAGGTTGCCTGCTGCAGGGCATAGAAACCGTCCACCACGACGCGGCGAAGGTCTTCCGGCATGGACAGGAACTTCTCGTTGTTCATCCACCACAAGGCGCCCATGTAAGCGTGCCCGTCGAGGGTGACATACTGAAGACCGGCATCGGGGAACTTCATGCCCATGATGTCGGTGATGCCGTTCTTGGAACCTTCGACAACGCCGGTCTGAAGCGAGGTGAACAGTTCCGGCCACGGGATCGGCGTCGGAGCAGCACCAAGTGCCTTGACCAGTTCCTGCGGCAGGTCGGCCACCACGGTACGGATCTTCAGGCCCTTCAGGTCTTCCGGCTTGGCCACACGATGCTTGGTGTTGGCGAAGTTGCGCCAGCCGCCGGTGTTGCCGATGGTCATCAGGCGGATGGTGTCACCGGAATCTTCCAGTGCCATCGTGCGCATGGTGCGGGTGAATTCACCCGACAGGACATGCTCCGCAATCCGGTCGTCGCTCATCATATAGGGCAGGTCGAGAACCTGGACATACGGGAAAATACCCGCCGCGCCGCCGGAGGTGGAGATGTAGATGTCGATCGCACCGTCGGAAATGCCCTGAAGGCATTCAGCGCCGTTGGAGCAAAGCTGCGTGCCGATGAACAGTTCGACCTCGATGGCACCGTTGGAAGCGGCCTCAACGAAGTTCTTGAAAACGACAAGACCGTCGTAGTCTTCGTCGTTTTCGTTGGAATTGGCGGTTGCGCGCAGCGTGTAGTCCGCGGCAAGCGCGCTTAGCGACGATCCGGCAAGCATCGCCGCGACGGTGAGCGTTTTCAGTGCAGTTTTGAGCATTAGGTTCCTCCCTTAGAAAGCTCAGGATCAGTTGGCAAATCCGGTCAGACGCGGGATCGTCATCGAAAGTGCCGGAATGTAGGTGATCAGGAAGATCACCGCGATTTCCACCGCCAGAAACGGCAGGATGGCTTTGGCAATGGTTTCAACCCGTTCCCTTGAAACCGAAGCCGCAACGAAGAGCACCAGTCCCATGGGCGGCGTTGCCAGGCCGATGGTCAGGTTGACGCTCATGATGATGGCAAAATGGATCGGATCGACGCCAAGGTTGACGAAGATCGGTCCGAGAATGGGGCCGAGAATGATGATGGCAGGGCCTGCATCCAGGAACATGCCGACAACGAAGAGCAGCAGGTTGATCAGGAACAGCAGGATCAGCGGGTTCTCCGACAGCGTGAGAACGAACTCCGCCATGATTTCGGGAGCGTGGCTGAGGCTGACGACGGTCTTGAAGGCCATCGCCGCACCGACAAGGAGAAGCACCACTGCAGAGGTTATGCCAGCCCTGTTCAGGACACCCGGGATCTCGGAGACCTTGATGGAGTGCAGAACGAAGAAGCCGATAACCAGCGCGTAGGCAACTGCGACCGCGGCCGCTTCCGTTGGCGTGAAGACCCCCAGCAGAATGCCGCCGAGAATGATGATCGGCGTCTGAAGCGGAGCAACTGCTTTCTTGCACACGACCCGAAAATCCTCCGAGACAGCACTTCTGAGCTTCCACAAGAGCACATGGGAAACCGCCAGGAAGACCGCGAAGAGGATGAAGGAAGTCGTCGTTGAAAGGGAAGCGACCCCGGTCAGGTTGATCACAAGGTCCGCGATCACCGTGAAGAGGGCAGCCAGGTTTGCCCTCAGCACAATGAAGGAGAACCAGTATTCCACCGGTGCCATGGTTTGGCCGGGGTTGACGATCCTCTGTGCTTTGGGAAGGTCGTACTTGTTGGCCATGACCTTGACCATCAGCATCAGGCCGATGCCGACCATGATGCCGGGTACGATACCGGCCAGGAACAGCGCAGCAACGCTCTCGCCCATTACATAGGCATAGATGATCATGATGCCCGACGGCGGAATGATCGGCCCGATGACGGAACTCGCCGCGGTGATTGCCGCAGCAAAGCGCCTTGTGTAACCCTGCTTCTCCATTGCCGGGATCAGCATGGATCCAAGAGCGGAGGTATCGGCAACAGCGGAACCGGACAAGCCTGCAAACAGCATCGACGACAGGATGTTCACATGAGCAAGGCCGCCGCGCAGATGTCCCATCAGGGCCTGGCTGAACTCGACCAGCCGCATGGTGATGCCGCCCTTGTTCATCAGCTCGCCTGCGAGCATGAAAAACGGAATCGCCATCAGAGGAAAACTGTCCATGCCGTTGTAGACGTTGCGGTAAAGCAGCGTGATGTCTTTTTCCTGGCCGTTCAGCCAGAGCAACAGGCCAGGGGCCGCCAGAAGGCCGAAGAAGACAGGCAGTCCGATCAGCAGGAAGACGAGGAAGACGGGAAGGAACCAGATCAGCATCAGTCAGCTCCTGCCATGTCGGGATCGGGAATGACCGGCATGCGGTCGGCGCCACCGAAGCTGGCGATGATGTTGCGCAGGATCAGCTCGATGTTGACGAGCGTCAGCAGGAATACGCCGACGAGGATGGAAGCCATCATCCAGCTGCGCGGCACGCGGATCCATTCGCTGAAGGAAAGGTTGCCCGGAACATAAAGCGAGGCGGTTGCGAAACGGCCTCCGAAACCGGTGACTTCCGAAAAGCCGATCTTCAGGGCAACGACGAGCACCACAAGTGAAATAAGCAGAAGGAGCAGGGATATGGCGCTCCCCAGCAGGCGAGGCAGGGAATGGGTGAACATGTCGATGGCAACGAAACCGCCTCTGCGGAACGCCGTTGGTGCCATAAGACCTGTCATCCAGAGCATGCAGAAACGGGCTGCTTCGTCCGGCCAGGGCAGGGCATTGTTGAAGACATAGCGGAACACGACCTGAACCAGGATCGCGATCACCATCAGGGCGACGGCAACGATGCCGATGCCCCGGCCAATTCGCAACAGCAGCGAATTGACGAAGTCGAGCGGTGCAAGAACCGCCAGCAAAATGCCCATTCGGGCTCCTCCCTGGATCAACCGGCCGTCATGTGCGCGAACATGAGAACCGCGAAGCTGATCATGTTAAAAGTGGTGAAGCGGTCTTCTGCGTTCTCCTGAGACAGAAGGCTTCTCACTTTCCTCCAGAACGGGCCGGTCACCGCCCCGTTTTCCGCCCTTATTTTGGAGCGATTTGTCCGAGTTTGCCTGCATAAAACGTCAGGGCCTCGCCTGAACGCATCTCGGCCTGCAGCACCTGCCCAAGAACGATCAGGTGATCGCCGCCCTCATAGGCGGTGAAGCGCTTGCACTCGAAGCGGGCGAGACAGTTTTCGATCAGGGGCACGCCGTTGTCGTCGATCGTATAGGTGAGCTGATCGAAAGCATGGGCATTGCGCACGAAACCGTTGCAGACTTCAGCCTGTTCGTTGCTGAGCACGTGAATGGCGTAATGTTCGGCCGTTTCGAAATACCTGAACCTTCGCGATCCCTTATCCGGCATCCACAGGACCAGCGCCGGTTCCAGGGAGACGGATGAGAAGCTGTTGGCTGTAATGCCGACGGGGCCGTCGGCCGAGCCGGTGGTCACCACCGTAACACCGGTGGCAAATCGACCGAACGCATCCCGCAAGAGGCGGGTGTTGTCGGCGTCCGGTTCGAAGGTCACGGTATGACTGGCATTCTGCATGGTCATCAGGGCACCTCTGTTCCAAGCGCCGCTTCGTAAAGACGGTACCAGGTTTCGCGATCCAGGCTGACTTTCAGCGCGTCGGAGATCTGGGCAATGCGCTCCAGATTGTTCGTGCCCATGACCGGCAAAAGTTGCGCCGGATGAGCCAGAAGGAAGGCGACCGCGACTGCGGACCGGTCTACACCGGCGTCTGCAGCGATTTCGTCCATCACGGTGCCAAGCTTGCCACTTTCGGAAATCAGCGAGCCGCCGCCGAGGGGGGACCATGCCATCAGCCGGGTGCCGAGGCGCTGGTGGAACGCGAGGTCGCCATTGGTGAACGGCGCGATTTCCTTCAGTGAGATCTCGATCTGGTTGGTCACAAGCCGGTTCGACATCGCCGACTGCAGCAGCTCCCAGTCCCAGGGGCGGAAGTTGGAGACACCGACATTCCGCACCTTGCCGCTCTTGACCAGGTCATCGAGCGCGGCGCCGGTCTCGTGATGGTCCATCAGCGGGTCCGGGCGATGGATCAGCAGCAGGTCGATGGTCTCGATGCCCATCTCCGTGAGGGAGAACTCGACCGACTTCCCGATGTGAGATCGGGACGTGTCGTAGTATTTCACCCTGGCATCCGAATACCGTCCCATCGGCGCGACAATGTCGCATTTGGTGACGATTTCCATCTGACCACGCAGGGCCGGATTGGCCTTCAGCGCCCCGCCAAGCACGGCCTCTGCGGCATAACCGCCGTAAATGTCAGCCTGATCGAAGGTTGTGATGCCCTGGTCGAGACAGGTCTGGATCTTGCGTTCCACGTAAGCGGGGGACGTGTCGCTGTCGTCGCCGATGCGCCACATGCCATAGATCAGCCGGGAGAAGTCCAGGGTTTCAGAAAGTTTCACGCGGTCCATTAGCGGCGCACTCCTTGGCCAAGCGGGGTTGCCGGCGTTTGAGCCGGTACACGACCATAGGCGTGCGGCAGGGAACATGTCTTCAGATTCGGCAGGACCCTGGACCCGAAATGCCTGGCTTCTTCCAGGTGCGGATAGCCGGAGAAGATGAAGGCACGAATGCCCATCTTCTGATAGGCCTCGATCTTGGACATCACCTGATCGGTTGACCCGACCAGCGCTGCCCCGCAACCGGACCGCGCCCGGCCAACACCCGTCCACAGGTTCGGTTCGATATAACCGAATTCATCGGCGATCTCGCGGTTCTTGGCCTGGTGGCTCACCCCCAGCGACTTGGCATCCAGTGCCCGTTCGCGAATGGCGGTTCCCTGGGTCTCGTCAAGTTTGGAGACGATATAGTCCGCGTATTCCTGCGCTTCCTTTTCCGTGTCGCGCACGATCATGTGCACGCGCAGGCCATAGTCGAGTGTACGGTCGTATTTCTCGGCGACTGCGTTGACCGCCTTCATGCGGCCTTCCAGTTCCTCGATCTTTTCCGGCCACATCAGGTAGACGTCGCAATGCTGACCGCAAAGGTCCAGCGCATCCGGAGAATAACCCCCGAAATAGAGCAGGGGGCCACCGGTCTGGTAAGGCCGGGCGGGGTCCGTGGTCAGTCCCTTGAAGTTATAGACCTGGCCTTCGTAATTGATTTCGTCCTGCGTCCAGGCCTGCTTCAGGATCTCCACCACTTCCCGCGAACGCTGGTAGCGATAGCTGCTGTCGGCCTGCTCGCCCGGAAAGTCGGACGAGATGATGTTGACCGTCAACCGGCCCTCGAGCATGTGGTCCAGCGTGGCAATGGTCCGTGCCAGCATGATCGGCTGCATCTCGCCGCAGCGAACCGCTGCCAGCAGGTTGATCTTGTCGGTGATCGGAGCGCAGCCGGCGACGAAGGACAGGGTGTCCTGGCCCACCTGGTAGGACGACGGGCACAGGATGTTGCGGAAGCCCTGCTGCTCGGCTGTTTTCACGATCGAAGAGCAATGCTCCCAGGAGGAACGCAGATGGCCTTCGGGTACGCCCAGAAACTGATAGTCGTCGGAACACAATGCGGCGAACCAGGATACCTCCGCTGCATCAAGATCCGGTGACGTGACTGGGACTACGGTCATGAAGTGCCTCCCTTGGACCATCTTTTCGAATACCGAAACCCGCAAGCGGCAACATGGGCGCGATTGTGGTTTCGCTATTTTCGTTTGTTTTCGAATGGCTTCATTCTGCCTTCGATTTCTTCTTGCATATCACCCGTTTTGATGTAAATCAATAGTGTATCAATTTTGAAAACGAGACCTTCGAACCGCCATGCCAACCGCCTCGCAAACCTCTACCGCGCTGCCGTTATATGTGCAGATAAGCGAGCTTTTGATCAGGGATATCGCGGCCGGGCGGCTGATCGACGGGGAGCGGTTGCCGCCTGAAAGGGACATGGCAGAGGAGCTTGGCATCTCCATCGGAACCCTTCGCAAGGCACTCGCCGACCTTACGCAAAAAGGCTTACTCGAGCGGATCCAGGGGTCGGGAAACTACATACGGCAGGGCGGCACGCATGAGAGCGTCTACGCCATGTTCCGTCTGGAACTCCTGACCGGAGGTGGTCTGCCTCGCGCGGATATTCTGGACGTAAAGCGCCTGGACAAGCCGGACGATCTGCCGCTTTTCGGTACCAGCGCCGAAGGCACCCGTATCCGCCGGCTGAGGTTTCTCAACGATGTGATGATCGCGGTGGAGGAAATCTGGCTCGACGGCGACGCGGGATTTGTGCGGCGCGAGCTTCTGTCGGACTCGCTTTATCGCTTTTACCAGAAACACCTCGGGTTCTGGATCGTGCGTGCAGAAGACCGGGTGACCATCCGTGCGCTGCCGGACTGGACGCCGGAACTCTTTCAGAAGACGCCGGGTACTCTCACAGGCTTTGTCGAACGGTTCAGCTGGGCGGATCGCCCCAAGCCGGTCGAATATTCGCGAACCTGGTTCGACACGGACCGGGCGCATTACGTGCAGCGCTTGAAATAGGTGGACGAGAAATGCCACCGCGCATGGAGGACTGAATGCCTGCAAAGGTAAGATATGGTGTCATTGGCTGTGGGATGATGGGGCAGGAGCACCTGCGCAACATCGCACTCCTGCCGGACACCGAAGTAACGGTGATCTTCGAGCCGGACGCCGGAATGGCGGAAGCGGCCGCAAGATTTGCGCCTCTTGCGCGATTTGCCAATTCCGTTTCGGAACTGCTGGAAGTGGACGAACTGGACTGCATCCTGATTGCCAGCCCGAACCACTGCCATGTGCCGCAGATGGAAGAAATCCGCCGCAAGCGCCCGTTGCCGCTTCTCGTCGAAAAACCTCTCTTCACCGATCCCAAGGATGTTGCCGAGCTGGAGGCTTTCAAGGCGTCCTATCCGGCGCCCGTGTGGGTGGCGATGGAGTACCGCTACATGCCGCCGATCGCAGCGTTGATCGAGCAGGCGGAAACAGCCACTGGCGGCATCAAGATGCTGACCATCCGCGAGCACCGTTTTCCGTTCCTCGACAAGGTCGGCGCATGGAACCGGTTCAACCGCTACTCCGGTGGTACATTCGTTGAAAAGTGTTGCCATTTCTTCGATCTCATGCGGCTGATCATGCAATGCGAACCAGTCCGCGTGATGGCGTCGGCCGGCCAGGATGCCAACCACAAGGACGAGGTCTACAATGGCGAGCAGCCAGACATACTCGACAATGGCTATGTGATCGTCGACTTCGAAAACGGTGCACGGGCCATGCTGGAACTTTGCATGTTTGCCGAAGGCTCCCGCTACCAGGAAGAAGTGTCGGCCGTTGGCCCGGAAGGCAAGATCGAAGCCTTCGTGCCGGGTCCCGGACGCTTCTGGCCAGAACACCTCGGCGAGCCGCCGGTGCCTCAGCTTGTCGTGTCGCCCAGGTACCCGAAGGGGCCACGTCAGATCGATATTCCGGTTGACCCGATGATCCTCGATGCAGGCGACCACAACGGCTCGACATTCTATCAGCACGAAGGCTTCGTGGCTGTCGTACGCGGTGAAAAGCCGTCACCTGAAGTAACGCTTGAAGACGGATGGCGGGCCGTGGAAATGGGGCTGGCGGCACAGCAGTCTGCCCGTACGGGTCAGGCCGTGACGCTACGATCTCAGGCGCTTTCCTCCGTCGCCTGCTGACAAGACGATTTTCCTCTGGAAGCCTGGCCGGTACGACATTTGTCGTGCCGGCTTTTTTCTTGCCAACCCAGCAGACGAGAAAGGGCTACCAGCGTTCCTTCGGCAACAGGGACTGCACGTTGTTGGAACTGAAGCCATCCCGTCCGCGCCGCAGGTTGATGGCGCGGATCGGCACCTGGTATTCTCGGCCCGTGTCCGACTTCTTGCACTGCTGTTTCCGGTAGGCGAAATTGTCCGGCACGTTCCTGTGGTTTTGCACCAGGACGCAGAAGACGTCGTAGCGGCCGTTCACGGCCACGTCACGCCGCGCGCCCTGGGCGACGATCACCTGCATGTGGCGGGTGAAGGCCTTGTCGAAAAGCATAAAGTTGCAGTAGGGCTCGCTGCCGTTGGGTGTGCGCGTGCTCTGGCAATAAAATATCTCTGCCCAGGCTTTCTGCGGAGCAGCGAACGGGAAAGAGCCGATCGAGACCAAGCCCGCCAATACGGCTGCCAGAGCGTAACGCTTCACCATTCCCTTAAACTCCTGGTCGAAATGCAGTTTTTTTCAACGTGATCTTGCGGATAGAATATCACTCCACGTAAGATTTACCCGTGACGCTCCTCACAGGGAATAGGCGTGACAACGAAATTTAGCTTGCCTCGGGAACGCACAGGTTCCCGTCACGTGCACAGACACATGCACCGACATCGACAGGGTTGGTTGAACCGGCCCCCGGGAGGTCCCAATGCGTAAGTCTCTTTCCGTTCTTTTGTCTTCCACTTTGATTTTGCAAACGGTTTTCGTAAACGGCGTGCTTGCCGCGCCGGCCCTGACGACCGCCAACGTGAATTTCCGACAAGGCCCGGGAACGAACTTCGGCTCACTGGGAACGGTGCCGTCCGGCACGCAGGTCGAAATGGAGAACTGCGATGACAGCGGGGCCTGGTGTTCAATCAGCTACAACGGCCAGAACGGGTTTGTCAGCGGACAGTATCTTCAGCTTAGCGAGCCGGAACAGACGACCGGCTGGCCGCGGTCTTTCCAGACCGACGCCGGGGCGACGCTGGTGCTCTACCAGCCGCAATTCACCGAGTGGGACAACTTCAAGACCCTGAAGGCGATGGTGGCAGCGGAATACATCAAGGACAAGGATGCCAAGCCTGTCTTTGGTGTGATCGGTGTCAGCGGCGCGACCGTGGCCGACACCGACAAGAGCGAAGTTGACATCAACCAGATCCAGGTAACGGAACTGAACTTTTCGGCCTTGGACCGGGAATCCCTCACTGACCTGTCGCTTCAGGTCGGCAAGATCATGCCGACCGGTACGATCACCGTGAAAGAGGATCGGATCACCGCAGGCCTTGCCGAATACCAGCGCATGGAGGATGTCCAGGGCCTGAGTTCGGAAGCACCGCCTATCTATGTCTCGACCGAGCCGTCCATTCTCGTGCAGACCGAAGGCACGCCGATCTTTGCGCCAGTCAAGGGTGATCAGGGGCTCAGCTTCGTGGTCAACAGCAACTGGGACATTCTGAAAATCGACGAGAGCGGCGAACTCTATCTGCGCGATGAAAAATCCTGGATGAAAACCAAGGACGTCTCGGCAGGGTGGGAAGCGGTCGACAAGCTGCCGGATCTGATCGGGTCTCTTCCGGATGACGATAACTGGAAGGAAACCCGGGAAGCGATTCCGGGGGAACCGTTCGCGGACAATACTCCGCCGAAGGTGATCTATTCAGACACGCCGGCCGAAATGATCGTCTTTGACGGCGAACCGGCTCTGGAACCGGTGGATGGCACCGATCTGGAATGGGCGTCAAACACCGAAAGCGACGTGTTCTTCCTGAAATCCACGTCCACCTGGTACATTCTGGTATCCGGCCGCTGGTTTAAGTCCACCTCGCTTGATGGGCCGTGGACTTTCACCACTCCGGACATGCCCTCCGATTTTCAGAACCTGCCGGAAGACGCGCCTTACTATTCGGTCCGTTCGTCCATTCCAGGCACTTCTGAAGCCTCGCAGGCACGGCTGAAAGCCAGCATTCCGACAACGGCTCGTGTGGAGGTCGGTTCCGTCAGTGCGGATGTCTCCTATGCCGGTGATCCGGAATTCGAGAAGATCGACGGCACGTCGATGTCCTACGCGGTCAATACCAGCGACCAGGTGATCCAGGTCGGTGCGAAATACTACGTGCTGCAGGACGGAGTGTGGTTTGTCGGAGACAGCCCGGAAGGACCATTTACGGTTGCCACGGCGGTTCCTGACGAGATCTACACCATTCCGCCGTCTTCCCCGGTCTACAACACCACCTATGTGCGCATCTACGACAGCGAACCGGGAGCGGTCTGGTACGGCTACACGATGGGCTATCTGGCTGGGTTCCTGTCCTGGGGCGTCTTCGTTTACGGCACAGGCTATTATTATCGGCCCTGGTACCGCCCGGGGCTGCGCCCGATCTACTTCCCGCGTCCGGTGAGCTACGGGATCGGTGCCTTCTACAATCCGGTCCGTGGCACTTTCGGACGCTATGGCTATGCCTACGGTCCGCTGCGCGGCATCGCCGGCGGCGGCATCTATAATCCGCGTACGGGCGGCTACATTCGTGGTGCCGCCATCAGCGGCCCGCGCGGCAGTGCAGGCTTCATCAGCGCCTATAATCCGCGCACCGGCAATCGTGTCGTGGTTGGTGGAGCCCGGGGCATTTACGGCTCCTGGGGCGGAAAGGTCGTAAGCGGGCCGGAATGGTCACGCACGCGCGATATCCAGGCTGGTGCCGTGCAGCGCTGGAAGCAGGACGGCAATCTGGGCCGTGTGGCAAATCTTGATCGCCGTGGTGACGTCTTTGCCGGCCGAGATGGTAGCGTCTATCGCCGCGATGGCGAGAAATGGCAGAAATTCGAGGGTGGTCGTTGGGGCGAAGTTGCTGCGCCCTCCCGCGAGGCAATCCAGGACCGCGTGGGTGACATTGGTGCCGGACTGGCCGGGGGAACGATCGGCGCCGGTGCAGGGGCAGCCCTTGCCAACCGCCCCCTTGGCGACAAGATCCAGAACCGGCCGAATGTTCAACGCCCGACCAACCTGCCTGCCGGCCAGCGCCCGAATATCGAGCGTCCCAACGTCCAACGCCCGAATGTTCAAAAGCCGAATGTGGAGCGCCCAAACGTCCAACGCCCGGCGCAGCGTCCCAACATTCAGCGCCCCAATGTGCAACGACCGAATATCCAGAAGCCGAATGTGCAGCGGCCCGCTACCCGCCCTGCGACACGTCCGGCGGCACGACCCCAGGCGCCTGCACACCTGAGCAGGGACAACCGGGCGAGAACGGCAGGCAACCGTCAGGTCAATCGGCAGCGCAACGTTCAGCGCTCACGTCCGCAGGCACGCCCGCAACGTCATGGGGGCGGTGGCGGTGCGCGCAGGGGAGGTGGCGGACGCCGCCGCTGAGAAAACCTAGATTGGAAGGTCGCGGGCATCCGCGATCGATTCCATGGTCATGTACGACGTGACCGTATCCAGATCGACTTTCTCGATCAGGCGCTGATAGACGCGGTCGAAGGCATTCATGTCTTCGGCCACCACTTTCAGCATGTAGTCGTAGTCTCCGGCAATCCGGTAGAAATCGATCACATTCGGAATGGCCACCACTTCGCCCCTGAACCTTTCCAGCCACTCCTTGGAATGGTGCCGGGTCCGGATCATCACGAAGACCGTGAGATTCAACCCGAGCTGCGCCGGGTCCAGCCGGATCGTATGTCCTTCAATCAATCCACTGTCGTACAGCGTTTTCAACCGGCGCCAGCAGGCGTTCTGGGAAAGACCGACCTTGTCGGCAAGGTCTCTTTGCGAAAGACGTGCGTCGCGTTGCAGGGCGCGCAGCAGCGCGCGATCAATATGATCGAATTTTTTCTCCATGTTCGATCAATTGACACGATCTGGAGCGTAAAACAATCGAATGAGGTGAAGTTGTCCCAGTGAAAGGGGTCGTATGATCCGAAAAAGACGTTTCGGAGCACAAGATGACCCAAAAAACAGGCACGGCACTCGATCATTTCATCGAGGAACTGAAATCTCCGGACCTGATTTCCCGCCTGCGCGCGGGACTGATCGGCGAGGGGGCGACCATTTCAGGTCCGTTCGGCGAGCGCGAGCTGATCTATGCCGACTACGTCGCCTCCGGGCGGGCTCTGCGTCAGGTCGAGGAATTCGTTCTGGAAGAAGTCCTGCCGGTCTACGCGAACAGCCACACCGAGGCTTCCTACTGCGGCAGCGCAATGACTCGAATGCGCGAGGCCGCGCGATCTGAAATCGCCCGCATTTGCGGGGCTGACCAGGGCTACGCGACGGTCTTTTGCGGCTCGGGGGCAACCGCAGGCCTTAACCGGCTTGTACATCTTCTTGGTGTTTCAGCCGCCGCAGAGCGGGGCGAACAGCCACTTGTTGTGATCGGTCCCTATGAACATCACTCAGACATTCTGCCCTGGCGCGAAAGCGGAGCGGAGGTGATCGAGATTGACGAAGCGGAGACTGGTGGTCCTGATCTTGCGGAGCTGGAGGTTGTCTTGCGCAAGGCGGGGGCCGGCCGGCTGATTGTTGGGGCATTCTCGCTGATGTCCAACGTAACCGGCATCGTTACCGACGACGTGGCGGTCACACGCATTCTGAAGCGATACGGCGCGCTCAGCGTTTGGGATTGCGCGGGTTCCGGCCCTTACCTCCCGGTAGATATGAAAGCCGGCACGGATGCCCAGAAAGATGCGGTTGTTGTCTCGCCGCACAAGTTCATCGGTGGGCCAGCCGCGTCAGGCGTCATGATCGTGCGCAAGCAAGCTGTCAGCAAGGCGACGCCGGTCTTTCCGGGCGGAGGAACGGTACGCTTCGTCTCGCCCTGGGCTCATGATTATTCAGACAATCTTTCAGCCCGCGAGGAAGCCGGTACGCCGAACGTGATCGGCGATATCCGGGCGGCGCTCGCCTTTCTGGTCAAGGAAGCCATTGGGCAGCGGCTCATGGACGAGCGGAACGCCGCCTGGCGCGCCAAGGCGCTGGCGGTCTGGCGTGACAATCCGGCGATCGAACTCCTCGGAAACGACAAGGCCCGTCACGTGCTACCCGTGTTCTCGTTCCGTGTGAAGGATCTGGAACGCGGAGGCTATGTGCACCAGCAGCTCGTCACCCGCATGCTGTCGGACATCTATGGCATCCAGGCCCGTGGTGGCTGCGCCTGTGCCGGGCCCTATGCCCATCGGTTGCTGGATATCGGTCCGGAACAGTCCGAAGCGTTGAGGGCCGGTATTCTTTCCGGTGAAGAACTGAAGAAACCCGGCTGGACACGGCTCAATTTTTCAGTGCTCATGACAGTAGACAAGGCGGACAAGATCATTGCCGCCGTCGAAGATCTGGCGCTGCATCCTTATCCGGCCGCGGATTACTACGCGTGCGATGAAACCACGGCCCGGTTCAAGGCCATGCAAGACGCTGCTTGAAGGACACCAAGTCGACATGTGCCGCTGGGCTGCCTGGAGCGGAGCTCCCAAATACCTGGAAGAAGTCATTTGCGATCCGGCGCATTCGCTGATCGACCAGAGCCGCAACGCGCTGTCCTGCAAGACATCGGTCAATGCCGACGGGTTCGGCGTTGCCTGGTACGGCGACCGGGACACTCCTTGTGTCTACAAGGACGTCCGGCCCGCCTGGTCGGATCCAAACCTGTTGCAGATCTCCAAGCACATCCGGTCTCGCCACTTCCTGGCACATGTGCGCGCCTCAACCGGAACGGCGACCACGCGAGACAACTGCCATCCTTTCACGTTCCAGCGCTGGACCTTCATGCATAACGGTCAGGTCGGCGGCTACGACAAGGTGAAGCGTCGCCTCGACAACATGATCCCGGACGACCTTTACCGCGACCGCATTGGCGGCACCGACAGCGAAAGTCTGTTTCTGGTCGCGCTCGCCTATGGACTCAATCTCCACCCGCGCGCGGCCATGGCGAGAGCTGTGTTCGAAGCAGAAGCCCTGTCCAAATACGCCGGAACGACGCCGCACATGCGTTTTGCTGCCGGCTGGTCGGATGGTGAAACGCTCTATGCCGCCCGCTATGCTTCTGACAACCTGGCACCGACGCTCTATTACCGGGTGTATGACGACGGTGTGATGGTGGTGTCCGAACCGCTGGATGAAGCCCGCGGATGCTGGATGGAAGTGCCTCAGGGCCAGATGATCGAGGTCAGGGACGGCAAGGTGAACCAGGTTGCCTTCCTGAGTGATGAACAGCTCGCTGACGCCTGAGTTTCCGCACTGACCTGCCAGATGAGGCTGGACGGCAGCCTCAGTGGCAGAAATCGCCAACGGCTTGACCTCAGACTGGCGTTTCGATCCAGTGCCAGGCGATATCGATTTCATCCCGGTCGAAGTGCTTTTCCTGAATGCCGACCATCCGTGCAAACGTGGCGTCGATCGCAACGAGGGTGGCAAGCAGCTTGCTGTCCGTAACGATGGCGATCTTGTTGAGATGCTGCATGTTGGCAAGCACCCACCGGATGTCCGCCTTGGCGGCCTCGAAGGAAACGCCGACATGATCGCCAAGAACGACCAGAACGCTGATCTTGCCCTGATCTTCAATCATCTCCTCGGCCTTGGCGATCAGGTTCTTTTCCTGATCAATATCGATTTTTCCGGAAATCTCGACACCGAGAACGGCACCCTGGCTGCGGGGCAGAATGGTGTACATGCTGGTTCCTCCGGCAGTGACTGGACGGCACAACCAGAAGGGTAAACCCAAACACGAAAAATAAGAACCTGCCTGACCTTTTTTGCTGACCGCCCGGCAAGGCACCAGGCACACTTGAGCGGCAAAGTCTCTGGTGCAATCAGGCGATTTCCCGTCCGGCGCCCGTCATCATGGTGCGGGTCAGCTCGTCGACTTCCTCCCGCAACTGGCGCGTGAGAGCACTGCAATCGGTGCGATCACGGCCGTAACCGAGGTTGAACTCATAAAATGAAGGCGCTTGCCTTGGCATCAGAACGTGCTGAAGCATGGTCTCCAGCTTGTCGAACGCCTTGGCAAGTCGGGCTTCGACGGTTCGTGCCGCTGCATACTCATCCCAGAGGGAGGTTAGCTCCCCAGCCACGTCACCCGGCAGCAGCTCACACAAGGTCAGGAAGTCCCGCCTCTCGCGTTCCTGACGGTCGTCACCCGGCGTCTGGAGTGGAGCGGGGACATCTCCGGAGATGGCTTCGCCCAGGTCATGCACAAGCGTCAGCTTCAGGAGTTTGAGCAAGTCGATTTCTTTCAGCTCTGGTTCGAACAACAGAACCATCAAGGCCAGTCGCCAGCTATGTTCGGCAGTGCTCTCCGGCCTGCCGCCGGTTGTCGTTCCCGAGCGAACTGTGTCTTTCAGCTGCTCTGCAGCCTGAAGGAAGTCCAGCAGGCCCGTCAGTCTGGTGTGGGAAATTTCAGGAAGATCGAGGGAAGGGGGCGTCTTTGTCATGGTGGCCAGATTATTGCGGGCCACCGCGCCAGACGAGTTACCGCATAATTTATGCAGCATCCTGTTCTTCACGGACCAGCCGCGCAAACCGTCCGTCTGACAGCGGCAGGCGCGAAATCCGGATGATGCTCTCCGGGATGGTCATTTCCGGGAAATCGACGTGTTCCGTTCGGTAGACAATGTCAGGAGCATCCGGCTCGAACCAGCCATAGTCTGTCAGTCTGTGCTCTGTTGCCCGGATGCCTTCGGACGCAAAACGCCACAGGGGCCGGTTCAGAAACTCGTTCACCGGTGCGCGCCATTCGCAGGCACGCGGTACGGACATGGCCAGCAGCCTGTGTGTGAGGTCGCAGACCAGATGCACGGGAATCGCGGACCGGGAGACAAGATCAAGCAGGGCCTTGTCGGCGGCGCTCTCCGGACGTGCCCTCAGCAGACGGGTGATCTTCGCCCTGTTGCTGTCGTCCGGCTGCAACTTGCCACTCTCCCAGCGCGATATCCTCGTCTGCGAGACGCCGAGTTCATACGCCAGAGCTTCCTGCTTGACCCGGTTCAGTACGCGCCAGCGCCGCAGCGACGGTCCAAGACTGCTTTCAAGAACGGCGGTTTCTGTTTGCATGGTGCAAGTGTAACGCGTCCCGGGAATTTTTTGCAGCGGGAAAAGAAGGCACGGCTCACCTGAGCAGGTGTCCGCGCCACCTGCAGGATCAGCGATACTTCTCGATGAACGCGTCGATCGACAACTTGCGAAAATCGGGCAGCCGCTGCTTCAGCTCTTCATGGGACCAGTCCCACCAGGAGATATCGATCAGCGCCTGTTCCTGCTGTTCGGTAAAACGCCGTTTGATTTCCCTGGCGGCCACACCGCCAACAACGGTGTAGGGGGCGACATCCTTGGAAACGACTGCCCCGGCTGCAACAATAGCTCCGGTGCCGATCGAGACGCCGGCAAGCACCGTGACATTGTGGCCGATCCACACATCATGGCCAATGGTGACCCAGTCGTCCTTGCGCCACTGGAAGAAATCCGCGTCGTCTTCGCCAAGGTCATAGGCAGCAGCGCGGTAGGTGAAGTGATGCTGGGAGGCGCGCCAGGTTGCGTGGTTTCCCGGATTGATGCGGACGCGGCGGGCGATGGAACAGAACTTGCCGATGGTCGACCAGACGACATCACCTTCCTGCACGATATAGGAATAGTCCCCCATGCTGCTTTCGCGCATTTCCGTGCGTGCGCCAACCTCGGTCCAGATGCCGAGATCACAATTCAGCACCCTGGCCTCCGGGTGAATGTTCGGGGCTTCGGTCAGGGAAGGCTTCTGGGTCGGGGCGGACATGGATGCTCCATATAGCGTTGGAAGGAGTGCGGAAACGGTTTGTAGCCGTGTTGCTGGCGCCGGTCGTGACGCTTTGATGACACTGGCGTGACTCCCGTTACTTTTTTTGCATGCATCCACAGCGGTGAAAACGGCATTTGGCGGGTAGAAGCCTTGTATTTGAGCACTGATTTCCGAGTAAATTTCAGCCAGGCATGTGTGACGCCAAGGGGGCTCGGAAAGCGCTGAGAGCGCTGCGGAATTCCCGACGGAGATGGTTGTTCTGCCGATGCTTCAGGCAGGGATGTCATTGATTTGTCATAAAATTTTGGGCTCCCCGACAAAGGAATGTCATTTTTCTGTAATGGTCCGGTGGCTCTTGTCGCGCAGCACGACGAACACAACGGACAGGGCTGGCGCGTGATTCAATTTCAGGAAGTCACCAAGACCTTCGGGTCTCGGACCGCGGTCAACAAAGTAAGTTTTAATATCGAAAAACCGCAGATGGTCGGGATCATCGGTCGCTCCGGTGCCGGCAAGTCAACCTTGCTGCGCATGATCAACCGGCTGACCCCCGCCAGCGCCGGACAGATCCTGTTCGATGGCCGGGACATTCTCAGCCTGAAAGGCGGCATGATGCGCCGCTGGCAGCGCGACTGCGCCATGGTGTTCCAGCAGTTCAACCTGGTGCCGCGCCTGGATGTTGTCACCAACGTCATGTTGGGGCGCCTCAACGGTCACGGCACCTTGAAGAGCCTCTTCAACATCTTCAGCCAGGAAGACGTCAATTCCGCGCTTGGTGCGCTCGACAGACTGGGCATTGCCCAGGAAGCCACCAAGCGGGCCGAGGAGTTGTCCGGAGGTCAGCAGCAGCGTGTTGCGATTGCCCGCGCTCTTATGCAGGACCCGCACATGATCCTGGCGGACGAGCCGATTGCCTCGCTCGATCCGATGAATGCCAAGATCGTCATGGATGCGCTGCGTGAAATTCACGAGCGCGACAACAAGATCGTCATCTGCAACCTGCACACGCTCGACACTGCCCGGACCTATTGCGACCGGGTGATTGGCATGCGCGACGGTTTCCTCGTGTTCGACGGGGCGCCGGAAGCGCTGACCACGGCTGTCGCACGCGAAATCTACGGTGCCGATGAGAGCTTTAACGAGGCGGCGACATCCACCGCCATCGATGCCGGCCAGTCCGGTTCCAGAGAATCCGCCGGTGCGATGACCCCGGCGGCAGCAGCGGTCTGATCCGGCTGCGCACCCGCTTAACGTCATCAAAATTGAGAACTCTCGGGGAGTGTCCCAAATGAAACTCGTTGCTAAAGTTGCTGCGCTTGCTGCCGTCAGCATGATCGCTCTGAACGCTTCTGTTGCCGGTGCAGCGGAAATCACGGAATTCCGTATCGGCCTGCTCGGCGGCGAAAATGCTTCCGACCGTCTGCGTGCCAACGAATGCCTGCGCGAAAAGACCGAGGAACTGCTCGGCGTTCCGACAAAGCTGTTTGCTCCGGCAGACTACAACGGCGTTATCGAAGGCCTGCTCGGCGGTAACCTCGACATGGCCTGGCTCGGTGCTTCCGGCTACGCAAAAGTCTTCCTGACCGACCCGGAAGCCGTTGAGCCGGTTCTGGTCAAGGTCAACAACGACGGCAGCTACGGCTACTACTCCATCGGTTTTGCCCGCGTCGACAGCGAGATCAACTCCCTGGAAGACATGAAGGGCAAGACCTTCGGCTTCGGCGACCCGAACTCCACGTCCGGTTACCTGATCCCGTCCATCGAAATTCCGAAACTCGGCTACTCCATGAAGCCGGGTGAGTATTTCTCCGACGTCGTCTTCACCGGTGGTCACGAGCAGACCATCGTTGCCGTATTCAACGGCGACATCGCAGGCGGCGTGACCTGGGCTGACGGTCTTGGCGAATGGGAAGACGGCTACAATTCCGGCGCTCTGCGCAAGGCAACCGATGCGGGTCTGGTCGACATGACCGAGATCAAGGAAATCTGGCGTTCGCCGGTGATCCCGGAAGGCCCGGTTGTCCTGTCCAAGAAGCTGCCGGACGACATCAAGGCAAAGATGACCGAGCTGATGGCCAACCTCGTCAAGGAAGACAAGGAATGTGGTTACGGCGTGATGGCCGGTGAAGCACGCGGCTTCGAACCGATCACCCATGCGGCTTACGAATCCATCGTCGCTGCCCGTAAGGCAAAGAGCGAGTAATCGGAATTTCCGATCTCCGCGCGGGCCGGTCTCCGGCCCGCGTTTTCTCAAGTATCGGCCAGCGGAATCGACTTTCCGCCAGAAGTGGCTCCACAGGGCCAGGATCGCCAGGTTTCGAAGGGTTGATCCAGCTAAGCCACCCCGCTTCGGATGAAGTGAGCATCAAGTAAAGGTCCCAAACAATGGCTGTTGCCGCACTCGAGCAGGAAATCCTGTCCATGCGCAAACGCCGCCAGCTCTATTCGTTGATAGGGTTGCTGCTGGTCGTAGCGGTTCTGGTCTCCGGTTATTCGAAATCCAATTCGATGAATTCCGGTGGATTTATTCAGGGTCTTTCCAAGTTCTTCGACTATCCGGGCGAGATCGTCGTTGAGGCCTTTGAGGCCGGCCCGGCCTTTTTCTCGCTGATGCTGCAGTTCGTTCCGGCCATGCTGGAAACCTTGAACATTGCCGCGGTTGCGACCCTTCTGGGCGGCGCGATGGCGGTGGTGCTGGCCATGGCATCCACGCGAAACGTCGACAGCTGGGGACCGTTGATCCCGGTGGTCCGCCGCATCATGGACATCACACGTGCCTTTCCCGAACTGATCATTGCGCTGTTCCTGATCTTCGTACTCGGCTCCAGCCCTGTACCAGCCATGATCGCCGTTGCGTTTCATACCGCAGGTGCGCTCGGCAAACTCTTTTCCGAAGTGAACGAGAACATCGATCGCAAGCCCATCGAGGGCCTGTCGGCCTGTGGGGCCAGCTGGCTGCAACGCATCCGGTTTGCGGTGCTGCCCCAGGTGGCGCCGAACTATCTCAGTTATTTCCTGCTGCGCCTTGAAATCAATGTGCGTGCTTCTGCCATTCTCGGCTTCGTTGGCGCTGGCGGCATCGGCCAGGAACTTCGCCGCACGATCGGCTGGGGCAAGGGTGCAGGCGATGAAACCGCCGCTATCTTCGTCCTTCTGTTCATAACCATCATGGCCATCGACCAACTGTCGTCCTATCTGCGCGGCAAGCTGGTCGGGTCCGGCCGGGCGCATTGAGGGGAAATCTCATGACCGTCGATACGCTCGAAACACCCGTCACCCAGGCACTCGTCTGGAATCAGGTTCGCCGGCGCGCATGGCTCACTGTCGTCGTACCGCTCGCGATCTTCACCTACCTCGTTTACACTTGGTTCGCCTTCGGGGTGCCGGAACTGCTCTCTCGTGCCCAGCCGGAACGGGCGGTGATCCTGGCAACGGATAGCGTCGCCTACAAAGTTCACGTCACAAAGAGCTTCCGGGACAACGAGTTCGAAGTTGCGATCGAAGGCGAGCGCACCGCTACCTACGACAACGCCAAGGTGCCCGACTGGGTGCAGCTCAGCGGCGAAAATGGTGTGGTTGACCTCGGCGATGGCTACAAGGTCGAGATCGATGGCAGGACAGCCCTGTTCACCATACCGGGCTATGGCGTGGTGGAGGGCACCGCGACTGCCGATGGTGTCGAAACGGTTCTGCCGGCAGGGCCGGCACCGGACTGGATCAAGATCGACCCGCGCAAGCTCGATGTTCGCCCGACCCTTGATCGGCGCCTTCAGGTCACCAAGACGAAGATCGAGGTTCACAACTATTTCGGCGGTTGGGAGAACTTCTGGTTTCCGTTCCGCTCACCACTTTACGGCATGTCCTTCAGCCAGCTTTATGCGTTGGCGTTGAGCTCGGACCGAATGGATCCGGAAACGTCGAACATCTGGTTCATCGTGAACGAGTTTCTGGAAAACCCTGACTGGCAGCACGGCAAGGTTCTTACCGCCTTGTTCGAAACCATCATGATGGCCGTTCTCGGCACTCTCACGGCCGCATTCTTCGGATTGCCGCTGGCGTTTCTTGCAGCTCGCAACTTCACGCCGTCGAAGCTGCTTCGGTTCGGAACACGCCGCCTCTTCGATTTCCTGCGCGGCATCGACATGCTGATCTGGTCGCTGATCTTCATTCGCGCCTTCGGTCTCGGGCCGCTGACAGGAGCTCTGGCAATTGCATTCACCGATACCGGTTCGCTCGGCAAACTGTTTTCCGAAGCGCTGGAGAACATCGACAACAAGCAGGTCGAGGGCGTGAGGGCGACCGGCGCCAATCAGATCCAGCGGTATCGCTACGGTGTGATCCCGCAGATCCTGCCGGTCTTCGTCTCCCAGGTCCTCTACTACCTGGAATCGAACACCCGGTCAGCCACGGTCATCGGTGCTCTCGGGGCAGGGGGGATCGGTCTCTTGCTGGTCGAAACCATGAAGACCTCGCGCGATTGGGAAAACACCAGCTACATCATCATCCTGACAATCATTGTCGTGATCCTGATGGATCAGACCTCAGGTTGGCTGCGCCGGAAGCTGATTGAAGGCAAATAGGTCCGTCTGACCTGAAAGTGATAAACCCGGCGCCGTAATGGCACCGGGTTTATCTTGATAACTGCAGGTACCCCCTTTTTGCCGCATTTATGTCGCGCTAGCGTGTCAGCGTTCGGAAATTGCTTCGAAGCTGCGGAGGGGGCTGTGCGCCAGGGCATGCGAAATCATCTTGTGAATGTTGCGTTCGGAACCGGTCTGTCCATGATGGCCATGGCAGGATCGGCCTTTGCGATCGAAAGCTGTGTTGCATCCCTGAAGAAACAGGCTGTTGCCGCAGGCGTCCGGCCGGACATCGCCGAGCGCATGCTGTCAGGTGCAACGTTTGACGAGAAGGTCATCCGGTTCTCGACGTCCCAGCCCGAGCACAAGACCGAAATCTGGGATTACATGGCCTTTCTGGTCGACGCGCAGCGGATCCAGGACGGCAAGGCAAACCTGAAGAAACACAACAGCACACTCACCTCCATCGAGAAGCGGTACGGTGTCGACCGGCACGTGGTTCTGGCGGTCTGGGGCATCGAGAGTGACTACGGCAACTTCCGCGGCGATTTCTACACCCCACATGCTTTGGCCAATCTGGTTTGCGCCGGCAAACGGCGTCAGAAATACTTCCAGGGCGAACTGATCAAGACCATGCAGATTGCTTCGCGAGGGGATGTACCGGCCAAAGACTTCGTCGGCTCCTGGGCAGGGGCTTTCGGGCAAACCCAGTTCATGCCAAGCACCTACAACAGTCTCGCGGTCGACTTTGACGGCGACGGCCGCAAGGATCTGGTGAATTCCGTCCCCGATGCCCTGGCTTCAACGGCAAACTTTCTGAAAAATGCCGGATGGAGCAACAGCCGGCCCTGGGGATACGAGGTCAAGGCACCGAAGAGTTACAGTGGGCCGTCGGGTCTGAAGAACTATTCGTCCCTGTCGACCTGGGCCAAAAGAGGCTTCACCAAAATCGACGGCGGCGCTCTTTCCGGCAATCTGGATGCAGCGCTGATCCAGCCGGCAGGAGCGGGTGGCCCGTCCTTCCTGGTGACCCGCAACTTCCGGGCTCTGCGTTCCTACAACGCATCAACCTCCTACGGTCTGGCGATCGCCCTTTTGTCGGAACTCGTATCAGGCGGCGATCCGTTCAAGACACCCTGGCCGACGGACAACCCCGGTCTTTCCCGTGCTCAGCGTGTGGAGCTGCAGAAGCTTCTCAACCGCAACGGCTTCAACGTCGGTGAACCGGACGGGAAGGTCGGCCCGGCCACACGTGAAGGCATCCGCAAGGCCGAGGCACGCCACGGCCTCCCGGTAACAGGACGTCCGTCCTGGAATGTGTACTCGGTGCTGGGGGGGAAATAGCCCACGGACGACCGGCTGAAATAGGGTGAACCTGCTTGACAGGTGCCGCTCAGGAAGCGTTCTGGGGAATGGAAAGCGGCACACTGGAATGGAGGCAGCTTCTGTTTCGGCCCGTTTTCTTGGCTTGATACATGGCCTCGTCCGCGGTCCTGAGAAGCTCATATTCGAGGTCCGGGCCGTTCGCCTGAACCGAGACCCCGACACTTGCGCCGACTGTCCTGTCCACCGCCCCTTTGATCGGGATCGGCAGGTTGATGTCGTAAACGATCCTGTCTGCCAGGGCGGATAGACTGTCCGCGTCAGTGCGCCGTGTCGACAGGATCAGGAATTCGTCGCCGCCCATCCGGATGATCGTCTCATCTTGTTGCAGCAAATCCGACAACCGTTCCGCCACTGCCTTGATGACCTGATCACCGACCGAATGGCCATGGTGATCGTTGACGGTCTTGAACCGGTCCAGATCGATCAGAATGGCGGCAACCTTGACGCCGGGGCCCACGCTGAGCCGGGTCGTTTCGAAGAATTTCGACATCATGCGCCGATTGCCGACACCTGTCAGCGCGTCGTGCAGTGCGTTGAATTCGATCTGGGCGTTGAGTTCAAGAAGGCTCGTGTTCGCCTCCTGCAATTCCGTGTTCAAGGTTTCGGTTCTGGTGCGCAATTCCCTCTCGTAATCGGCCTTGCTGTGTGCAAGCCGGAATTCCAGACGGTTCCGGAAATCGTTGCTCTGGCGTTCCGTTTCCTCGGTGAACATCTTCTTCTGAAGTTTCACATAGGCCTTCAGATAGTCGAGTGCACTGCGGTGTTCTTCCAGGGCTTCGTGGGTCTGGGAGAGCTTGAGGTAGAAGTTTCGCGTCCAGTGGTGATAGTCGGCACCGGCAGCGTTCAGCAGACCGTTTTCCAGTTCGGCACGCGCTTCGTCATAGCGTTTCTCTTCGAAAAGGCTCAATCCGAGCACGTAGTAAAGGTGGCAGGCGACCCGATGATCCTGGCTGAACTGTGCCGCTGCCAGGCCCTTGGCGGCGCAGGCGCGCGCCTCCTTCAATGCGCCGGTTTCCACCAGCGCCGCTCCCAGCACTTCATAGGCGTAAGGCAGGTTCACGGCGTTGCGATGCTCCAGGGCATCTTCCAGGCACGCCTTTGCCGCTTCGACGGCTGCGTCGGGGCTACCGCATCGCAATTCAGTGCGCGATAGGGTTTGCAGGATGTGCGAACGCTCGTAAACAAGGCCCAGCCGATCGGCGATGTCCATGGCTTCCTGAAGCTTGGACTGAGCCTTTTCGTAGTCATGATAATAGGCGCACATGTTGGCGAGCACGGTCAGCGGCTCGATACCGGCGCGTCCGTGAGTTGCCGCCCCGAGGATCTCCAGGCTTTCTCCCAGAATGGCATCGGCCTGGCTGAGTTCACCGAGGCTGTAGACGCAAACCGACTTGATGACCAGAAGCTCGGACCAGCCTTCCGGATCCTGCCTGGGATCCATCATCGAGAAAGCTTTGTCTGCAAGTTTTGCCGCCGCATCGAAATGACCGGACCAACGCTCCAGCCATGCAAGATTGAACTGAAGGGGACGGTTGCCGGGATCCGGTTCCGGCTGCCGTTTCAGCGCGTCATACAAAAGGCGTTTGCAGAACGCCGGATTGCGCCATCGCAAGGCCCAGCTTCGCTCTTGCAGTTCCTTCAGGTGCGCCTCCCTTGACGGCAGTTTTTAAAAAATACCACTGGTGATCATAGCCATAATTCCGGAAACGCAACGTAAATTCATTTGGATAAGACATAGATTTGTTGCGTTGCGAAAAACATCAGCGCAATATATTGGCGAAATTCTGGAGGTTTAGGCATGTCCGGGCGGATTCTGACGGTTGCACAGCAAAAAGGCGGGTCGGGGAAGACAACCCTTGCGGCCCATCTTGCCGTTGCGCTTGCCAAAAAGTCCGGCGAACCGGTGGCAATCCTCGACGTGGATCCGCAAGGCTCTTTGGGGACCTGGTTCGAGGCACGCGAAGACAACTTTGGCGAAGACAATACCGGTCTTGAATTCCGCACCGCGTCAGGCTGGGGCGCAAGGCGTGAGGCGCGTTCGCTCGCAAAGTCCCATGGGTACGTTGTCATCGATACACCGCCCAAGACCGACAGTGATGCCAAGCCGGCAATCGACGCCGCTGACTTCGTGATCGTTCCGATCCAGCCGACGCCGGTCGATCTCTGGGCAACCTCGCAGACGATCGAGATGGCTGCGCGTGAAGATACCCCCGCACTTCTGGTGCTCAACCGCGTGCCGCCCCGCGCGTCCCTGACAGGCGAGATGGCGGACGCCATCGCCGCTTCGGGATATGACGCGCTCAATGCCCGCCTGGGCAACCGGACCGTCTTTGCCTCTGCAATGGGCAGAGGCCGCGCCGTGACCGAGGACGCACCATCCAGCAAGGCGGCCCAGGAAGTTGCGCTGCTGATCGAGGAACTGGTCAGCAGGATTGGCTGAACTCTCGGACCATCTCGTCTGCATTTGCGCGACCACGCCCTTGTGTCAGGAGAGTTCACTCTAAAAACTATTTTGCCTTGTCCTTGTCACGATCCAGTGACTTGATAGGGGAAATTATAGGCCCCGGAGGATTGGCCATGTTCGTTTTTTCGTTTGTTTCCCAAAAGCTTTCCCTCAATTTCAAGCATCGTTTCAAGAAGGTTGCCAAAAGCGCGCTGCTTCTTGTAGCGAGCGCCGGTTTCGCCGGTGTCTTGGCCACCGCAGCAGGCGCGCAGGACCGGCGTATTGTCACCATCGATGATGCGGATTTCTTCGGTGGTGACTATCGCACCGTGAAAGACGTGGATCTGGACGGGTGCAAATCCGTCTGCCTCAGCGACAATCAGTGCCGCGCCTTCACCTTCAACACCTCTGCAGGCTGGTGTTTTCTGAAGACCGACTATGGCGAACTGCAGAGTTTTGCCGGTGCGATCGCCGGACGGGTCGTTGAAGTCAAGGCGCCACGCGCCGACCAGAGCGCAGACCGAAAGGCAGAGCTGGTTTTTATTCCCAAATCCCAGCTGGAAAGCGCACAGACCTATTCCCTCAGCATTGCAAATTCGGTGCGCCCGAACGGGCAGACTGCGGATCAGCTGCGACGGAACGGTCAGGACGCACTCGGCGAGCGTAACGGCGCACTGGCAGAAGCCGACTTCCTGCAGCTGATCAAGCTGGAACCGGGTGAATTTGATGCCTGGACCCAGCTCACCACCGCCCTGCTGCTGCAGGATCCAGACAACTGGCAGGACAGGGAAACCAAGCGCAAGAACGCGATATCAGCCTCGATCAATGCCTATCTGCGGTCGGTCAGCGCACCTGAGCGCGCCTTGGCACTTGAACTTGTGGGCCGCGCGATGACCCGCAGCAGCGAATACAAGACCGCGATCAAGGCCTTGCGGGCATCGTTGGCGGTCGAGGAAAATTCCAGCGTCCGTCGGCAATACGCGGATCTGGTTGCCGAGCACGGCTTCCGGATCGTTGATCACGAAGTCGATTCCGACAGCGCGTCGCCTCGGATTTGCCTGGTCTTCTCGCAAAAACTGCCGCTTGGCGAAGACATGAGCCCTTATGTCAGCGTAAGCGGCGAGGGTACTTTCGCGATCGAGGCGGAAGGCAGCCAAATCTGTGCGGATGGTCTCAAGCATGGCGGCCGCTATCAGATCACCGCACGCAGCGGCTTGCCGGCAGCCGATGGCGAGAAGCTGGAAAAGACCGCGGACCTGACTGTCTATGTGAAAGACCGGTCTCCCTCCGTCAGCTTTTTGAGCCGTTCCTACGTTCTTCCAGCTGGTGGCGACCCCACCATTCCGATCGTTTCCGTGAACACCTCTGAAGTCGAGACCTCGATCTACCGCATCGGCAACCGCTCCATCGCCGATATTCTGCGTGACAACCGCTTCCTGCGGCAGCTCGACAGCTGGCGGGCAGACCAGATCGAGGACGAACTGGGTCAGAAGGTCTGGTCCGGAATTGTCGAGACCGGTAACGACCTGAACCAGGACATCACGACCGCCATACCGATTTCGGAAACCGGCATCGAGCTGAAACCGGGCGTCTATGCCATGACTGCGCGGTCAAAGCTCGATCAGAAGAACCGCTGGGGCACGCTGGCAACGCAATGGTTCCTTGTGTCCGATCTGGGCCTGACGGCCCTATCAGGCGATAACGGCATTGCCGCCAATATCCGCTCTCTCACAAGCGCTGAGGCATTGGAGGGCGTGACCGTACGCCTGTTGGCCGTCAACAACGACATTCTCGGTGAAGCTGTCAGCAACGCGGAAGGTTTTGCGGAATTTGCCGTCGGCCTTACCCGCGGCAGAGGTGGTCAGGCCCCCGGTATTCTCGTGGTCGAAACGTCCGAGGGCGACTATTCCTTCCTCGACCTGCGCAAACCGGCGTTCGATCTGTCCGACCGGGGTGTCGAAGGACGTGCAGCGCCGGGGCCGCTAGACGTTTTTGCCTGGACGGATCGCGGTATCTACAAGGCCGGCGAAACCGTTCACGCGCAGGCTCTGCTGCGCAATGCAAGTGCAACCGCTCAGGAAGACTTTCCACTCACCTTCATCTTCAATCGGCCTGACGGTGTGGAGCACGCCCGCTTTACCGTGAACGACGGCGGGCTCGGTGGCCACCTTCAGGATGTGACGCTGGCAGCGTCGGCTCAGCAGGGTATCTGGTCCTGGCAGGTTTTCGCCGATCCGAAGGGCAGGGCTCTCACCGAGCAGACCTTCCTGGTGGAAGATTATCAGCCCGAGCGAGTCGATTTCGAACTTGAAACAGATGCAAAGGCCTTCAACCGTACCGGACCGACAGCGGTATCGCTGGACGCCAAGTATCTCTACGGCTCTCCGGCCAGCGGCCAGACGCTGGAAGGTGATGTCATCGTGCGGCCCATCCGCACGCTTGAAGCCCACCCGGGCTATCAGTTCGGCATTGCCGATGCGGATGCCTATACACAGCGTGGCTCCCTGTCGTCGGGCCTGAAGACCGATGAAGATGGGAAGCTTACCTTCGACGTCTTCATGCCCGAACTTCCCGAGACCACCATGCTTTATACCGGCGAGCTGATCGCACGCCTGGTGGAAGCGGGTGGCCGCTACGTTGAACGGGACATGGACCTGCCTGTTGCCATTGACGGACCACGCATTGGCGTGAAACCCGCCTTCGACGGCGGTGTCGATGAAGGCGGTCCTGCCGATTTCTCCGTAATCGTCATCGATGAAGACGGCAAGGAAGTCGACGGAGCGGACATCGGCTGGACCCTGTCCAAGGTCGATCGTCGGTATCAATGGTACCGCTATGACGGCAATTGGTCCTATGAGCCGATCACCACCACCCGCCGTGTTGCCACCGGCACTGTGCAGGTGACTGCTGGACAGCCGGCACAGCTATCCCTTCCGGTCGAATGGGGTGAGTACCGTCTCGACGTTGAAGGCAGCGGAACGCTGCAGACCTCGACGCGCGTCACCTTCAATGCCGGCTGGTATTCTGCCGATGCGTCCTCAGATACGCCTGATTATCTGGACGTTGGCCTCGACAAGACCAGCTACCGGCCCGGCGACACCGCCAAGCTGCGCCTCAAGCCGCAGATGGCCGGTATTGCCGTGGTCAATGTTGTTTCCGGCGGATTGCTGGCCAGCAAGACCGTTGAAGTGACTGCCGAGGAAACCGAGGTCGAGATTCCTGTCAGCGACGATTGGGGGGCAGGGGCCTATATCACGGCCAGCCTCTACCGGCCGATGGACCTGGACCAGAAGCGAATGCCGTCACGGGCAGTCGGTCTGTCCTGGCTGCAGGTCGACCCGGGTGACCGGGCGCTTGACGTGCAGTTGTCTGCGCCTGACCGGATCCTGCCCGAGACGACACTGGACGTTCCGGTGAAACTCGCGAACCTGAAAGCAGGAGACCAGGCGTATCTGACGATTGCCGCGGTTGACGTCGGCATTTTGAACCTGACCGGCTTCAAGACACCGGATCCGGAGAAATGGTACTTCGGCCAGCGGCGTCTCGGCACCGACTTCCGTGATCTTTATGGCCAGTTGATTGACCGGATGGCTGGAACCCGCGGGCGCGTCCGTTCCGGAGGAGATGCCGCAGGCATGCGGCTCGATGCACCTCCGCCGGATGAAGAACCGCTTGCCCTGTTCTCGGGACTTGTAACCGTGGGCGATACTGGCGAAGCAACCGTCTCCTTCGATATCCCGGCCTTCAACGGCGCCGTCAAACTGATGGCGGTTGCCTGGACAAAAGATGGCGTCGGTCATGCCGACCAGGAAGTGGAAGTGCGTTCACCAGTCGTGATGACGGCAAGCGCACCCGCCTTCCTTGCACCGGGAGACCAGTCGCGAATTTCCCTGGAAATCGACAACGTCGATGGCCCTTCCGGCTCTTATGCACTCGAAGTCTCGGTCGCTGACGGCCTTCGGCTGGAAGGCGGCAGCACGGATCAGTCGCGTACGCTGGATCTGGAAAACGGCAAGAAAGCCCTGGTGCTGCTCTCGGTTTCGGCAGAAGACATACTGACGAAGTCGGAAGTCGTGGCGTCGCTGACCGGGCCGCAGGGCGAAGTTTTCGTCAAGCGTTTCAGCCTCGAGGTTGAAGATACCCAGCCTGAAGTTGTCCGTCAGTCCAGCTTCTCACTGGCATCCGGAGACAGCCTCTCGCTGGATGCGGACACCTTCGACGGCCTGCGGGCGGATACGGTTGACATCACCTTGTCTGCCGGTGGTGCTGCAAGCATCGATGTCGCCGGCCTGCTGGCGGCACTTGACCGCTATCCTTATGGCTGCACCGAGCAGACGACCAGTCGTGCCTTGCCGCTGCTTTATCTCAGCGAAGTTGCCGAGGCTGCGGGGCTTGGCGGCGATAGTGCCATTCGGGAACGGGTGGTCAAGGCCATTGCCAAGATCCTGTCGAACCAGTCCTCTTCCGGCGATTTCGGTCTCTGGAACAGCTACGGCGGCGGTGATACCTGGTTGGATGCCTATGTTACCGACTTCCTGACCCGTGCACGCGAAAAGGGATATCTGGTGCCTGATCTTGCGTTCACTTCGGCACTGGACAATCTGGAAAACAGGTTGGCCTATTCCTCCGACTTCCAGGATGGCGGCGAAGACATCGCCTATGCGCTCTACGTGCTGGCCCGCAACGGCCGCGCCTCCATGGGCGATCTTCGCTACTACCTGGATGCCAAGCTGCAGAACTTCGCAACACCGCTTGCCAAGGCACAGGTTGCTGCCGGGCTTGCCCTTTATGGCGAGCGTGACCGGGCGGCCACCGGTTTCCGGGCGGCTCTTGCCGCTCTGCCGAAGGAGGCTCCGAAGTACTATCGCGACGACTACGGCTCCGTCCTGCGCGACAGCGCGGGCGTGACGGACTATGTCGTTTCGGCGTCAATGGAAGACAGTCTGAAGACGGAAGCCATCGACTTCCTGAAAACGGCCCAGGCCAACAAGCCATACCGGTCGACACAAGATATGGCCTGGATGCTCCTGGCAGCGAATGCGCTCAACGAATCCGCGCAAGACGCCCGGATCTCCGTTCGTGGTGAAGTAACGCCCGGACGGCTCGCCTGGTCGCTGGCTGGCCGCGAGGTTGCCGACTTCCCGGTCGAGGTGAAGAACAACGGTGACGCTGGAACGGAGCTTCTAGTCTCCGTGGCCGGCCAGCCGCTGGTGCCCGAGCCCGCAGGTGGCAAGGACTATGCGGTTGAACGCACGGTCTACGACCTTGACGGAAATCCGATCGATCCGGCCGCCGTTCCGGTCAACACCCGGCTTGCGGTTGTCGTCACCGTACGGGCCCTGACGGATCATCCAGGCCGGTTGATGGTCGTTGACCGCCTGCCTGCCGGCCTGGTGATCGACAATCCGCGGCTTGTGCGTTCCGGCGATATCGGTGGCCTGTCGTTCCTCGATACGGTTGATCAGCCGGAACATTCGGCATTCTACAGGGACCGTTTCGAAGTGGCCGTGGACCAGACCCGTTGGAGCAGCAAGGAACTGACCTTTGCCTATCTTGCGCGGGCTGCAACCCCGGGCGACTATTCGCACCCGCCGGCGTCGGTAGAGGATATGTACCGTCCGGACCGCCGCGCCATCACGGCAACCGGCAGGTTGGTTGTTCTCGGCCCAACGCGGTAAGGCGGCCGTACGATGAAAACGTTGGCGCGGCGGAATTGGCTCATGATCCGGCGGTGGTTCGCTGCCGCCGGTCTTGGTGCCGCCGCACTGTCTGTCTGCCTGATTACAAAGGTCGGGCACGACTATGCGTCGCTGTCCGCGCCGCCCCGTGTCGGCGACCTGCCTCTGTCGGTTGTCGTTCTGGACCGGAATGACCGCCTTCTGCGGGCTTTCACCAGCCAGGACGACAAATGGCGCTTGCCGGTGGAACTACCAGAAATAGATCCGCTTTATTTCCGGATGTTGCTGGCGTTCGAAGACAAGCGGTTTTACGAACACGGCGGGTTTGACGCGCTGGCGCTTGCTCGCTCTGCCCTGCAAAGTCTCAGGAACGGCCGCATAGTTTCCGGCGGTTCGACGCTGACCATGCAGGTTGCGCGTTTGCTGGAAGAGCAGCCGACGAAGTCGCTTGAGCGTAAATACGAGCAGCTTCTCAGGGCCGTTCAGCTGGAAGCGGAGTTTTCGAAAGAAGATATCCTGCGGCTTTATGCTCTCAGGGCGCCGTTTGGCGGCAACCTGGAGGGGGTTCGGGCGGCAAGCCTTACCTGGTTCGGCAAGGAACCTGGGCGTCTCACGCCGGCGGAAGCTGCGCTGCTGGTGGCATTGCCGCAAAGCCCGGAGGCGCGGCGGCCGGACCGTTTTCCAGAGCAGGCGCGCAAGGCCCGCAACCGTGTCTTGCGCCGGGCAGCAGTGGCTGGTGTCCTCGGCAAAGAGGATGCGGCTTCGGCAGCGAATGAACCGGTCCGGACGATACGTTATGCAATGCCATTCCTGGCGCCGCACGAAAGCCGGCAGGCGCGTGCCGATGCGCCTCTCTTGCCTGTCCACCGGTTGACGATCGACCTTGAGCTTCAGCGTGCGATCGAATCCCTGGCGAGACGGAAGAGCGAGACGATGCCATCGCCAGTTTCCCTGGCCATTCTGGTCGCCGATCACCAGAGCGGAGAAATTCTGGCAAGCGTTGGCGCGCCGAACCTTCTGGACACGCGCCGCCAGGGGCATGTCGACATGACCCGCGCCACACGTTCGCCCGGATCAACGCTGAAGCCGTTCATCTATGGTCTTGCCTTTGAAGAAGGTGTCGGTCTGCCGGAAAGTTTCATTGAAGACCGGGCGACCAACATTGGTGGCTACCAGCCGACGAACTTTGACCAGTCCTACCAGGGCACGGTCACCTTGCGCGAAGCCCTTCAGTTGTCGCTCAATACACCAGCCGTGAAGTTGCTGGAAGCGGTCGGGCCGGCACGGCTGATTGCCCGGCTGAAACGTGCCGGTGCCAATCCCGTCATGGAGAAAGGCATCGCACCGGGGCTTGCTATCAGCCTTGGCGGTCTCGGCATGACCTTGCGGGACCTGACCCAGGCCTACGCCGCAATGGCTCGAGGTGGCGAGCCGGTAGCCCTGTCCGTGTGCCGCAAAGACTGCGAAGAGGGTACGACGCCGGTGTCTTCAGCCCGCGTCCTTTCGGAAAAGGCCTCCTGGATGGTGGGCGATATTCTTTCCGGATTGCCGCAGCCGCAGAGTGCAGAAACACACCACGTCGCCTACAAGACGGGCACAGCCTACGGTTATCGTGATGCCTGGGCTGTCGGTTATGACGGTCGTCATGTGGTGGCGATCTGGTCGGGGCGCCCGGATGGCACGCCAGTGCCCGGGGCGACGGGAGCTTCGGTCGCCGTACCTATTCTCTTCGAGGCATTTCAGATCCTGGGACCCGACAGGGTTCCGCTTCCGGACGGTCCGGCGGAAGCCATGAGTGTCGCCGGGCAACAGGTTCCCGAACCGCTTCGCTTTGCCCGCTTGCCACAAAACCGCGGCACGGTTCGCACGGGTGACACCTTGCAGATATCCTATCCGCCGGACGGAGCCGAGCTGGATCTTGGGTTTGCACGGGACAGTTCGTTGGAACAGTCTGCGCAGCCGCTGGTCGTCAAGTTCAAGGGCGGTGCAGGGCCGTTCTCCTTCCTTGTCAACGGACGCCCCCTCCATACAAGGCAGCGGGAAAGGCAACTTGTCTGGCAGCCGGACACGCCTGGTTTTGCGGATGTGACGGTGCTCGATGCCAACGGCAACAGTGCAGGAATAACGGTTCTCTTGCGCTAATCGCACAACAGCGCGCCAAATCGAACCCTTTCATTGTCGGCATCACATAAAGGCCTGCGGACCGGTCTGCATCAAAGATGCGGATCGACACGCCCCGCCTGCGCATCCGCTTGTTTTGCGAGAGTTCGCATGGCATGAGCGAATCTTCCGAAAAACATGCGGTTTTCATCGCCGTGGGGCGAATCTTTCAGCATCGAATCCCGCGACAAAGTATGTGGAAGACAAGAAACACCTACCTTGGCGAGGTTTTAGCGGATTTTCTCCACTCGTCTGAGTGGTGTCGTATTTTCCTTAAGGGAAGGGTGTTGAAATTCTCCATTGAACTTGTTTTCAGGTGTTAATAAAGTATAAATTAAGAAAATATCTTAAATAAGAAGGACATGTATATTCTATTTTAGAAGTATGATCTATTTTTTGATTGAGCATTATCTTTTTAGATAGAAGTTCTTTGTTTTTCTGTGTTGTGTTTCGGAGGGGTGGGGTTGGGGTGTCTCATCGCGAAATAGTGATTTTCCCGGGATTTTCCGCGAATTTTTGTTTGATGGTTCCCTTGGGTAATGGAAAACTGGTTGCAAAACAGCATGTTGCAGAAAAAACACACAGCTGCCTGACAGTGCTGCCACTCAGCAGTTTGGACTTGCTGTACCAACTCGAGTTTGGTTCTTAAGCCCTGCGACGGCGAGTAATCGCCAGAAAAAATAGTTCGGACTTTTTCGACTGAATTGTTTTTGTACGAAATCGCGGGGATGGAGCCCGCCAGGTCCTTGAGGGTCAGGTTCGGTTCCAATGAAAATTGACTTTTGGAGGTCAGATATGAAACTCAAGAGCTTGATGCTCGGCGCTGCAGCTGCTGCTGCTGCCACCACCGCACAGGCAGCCGATCTTCCGGTTGCTCCGGAGCCGGTTGATTACGTTCGCGTCTGTGACGCTTACGGCGCACGCTTCTACTACATCCCGGGCACCGAAACCTGCCTCCGCGTTGGCGGCCGTGTTCGTACCCAGGTGATCGTCAACAACACGCTGGACAACGGCGCTTGGGGCAACCGTGATTCTGACGGCTACTCCTGGCTGTCTCGCGGCTACCTGTACCTGGACGCTCGCACTGCAACCGAATTCGGTACCCTGCGTGCATACGTCTCCATGTACTCGACCGTTACGAACGCAGTTAACTCTGCCAGCCTCGATAACGCCTACATCCAGTGGGGCGGCCTGACCGCAGGTCTTCTGACCTCGAACTTCGACATCTTCACCGGTCAGACCTTCATGGGTGTTGTTAGCCGTAACTGGTCCGACCAGACGGTCAACCAGATCGCTTACACCGCAGCTTTCGGCAACGGCTTCTCCGCTACGATCGCTCTGGAAGATCGTTCGCATCGTGAAGTTGGCACCTACGGCGGCACTCGTGCACCGGACCTGGTCGCTGCTCTCGGCGTTTCCCAGGGCTGGGGTTCTGCACAGCTGTCCGGTGCTCTGCACCAGGTTTACCCGGATCGTGCAAACGCACACCAGACCGGCGCAACCAACAACGGTGCTGACGATTCCTTCGGTTGGGCAATCGGCGGTGGTGTTGCTGTCAACATCCCGATGGCTTCCCCGGGCTCCAACATCTTCTTCCAGGGCTTCTACGCAGACGGCGCTCTGTCCTACATCGGCGCAGGCAGCACCGTTGGCGGCGTAGCAGTCTCCGATTACGGCCCGACCAGCGGCACCTCCACCGGCTACTCCCTGTCGGCTGGTGCTTACATCCAGGCAACTTCCACGATCGGTCTTGCTCTCGACGGTTCCTACATGGACATCGATCAGCCGAACGGCGCAACCGACCTGTCCCGTTGGGCAATCGACGGTTCCGTACAGTGGGAGCCGGTCTCTGGCTTCGTAATGGGTGCTGACGTTGGTTACGCCAACACCGACCCGGACAACGCATCTGACGTTGACGAACTCCTCTTCGGTGTTCGTATGCAGCGCACTTTCTAATCATCTGATTAGATTTCTGGCTGTGATCCTCTGAACTCCAGTCAGTCACGCGGCCCGGCAGGCTTCAATCTGCCGGGCCGTCCCCATTTTGATTCTCCGAGAATCCGCATGGGGCGAGGCCTCTAGCCTCCCGGTCAAGTGCCGGTCAAACCGGCGATTTTGCCGAGTTTCCTAACAGTTTCTAAATTTCCGATCTGATTTTGTGACATTCGCGCAACACCGGTTTTTGAAAACAGCCGCTGCGGTAGGTGCAAACCGTATTCTGTATTGAACCGGGAAATTGGATGCGTATGGTCATCCTTGCGAGCGGCTTCGAGCCGCACTGATTTGTCTGCCTCGGACGTCCAACCTCCGGTCGGTGGCAAACTCAGAAACAATTCGCGGGGACAATGGCGCTTTTCTTTGGTGCCAATTGAAATGACTGATTGGAGGTCAGATATGAAACTCAAGAGCTTGATGCTCGGCGCTGCAGCTGCTGCTGCTGCCACCACCGCACAGGCAGCCGATCTTCCGGTTGCTCCGGAGCCGGTTGATTACGTTCGCGTCTGTGACGCTTACGGCGCACGCTTCTACTACATCCCGGGCACCGAAACCTGCCTCCGCGTTGGCGGCCGTGTTCGTACCCAGGTGATCGTCAACAACACGCTGGACAACGGCGCTTGGGGCAACCGTGATTCTGACGGCTACTCCTGGCTGTCTCGCGGCTACCTGTACCTGGACGCTCGCACTGCAACCGAATTCGGTACCCTGCGTGCATACGTCTCCATGTACTCGACCGTTACGAACGCAGTTAACTCTGCCAGCCTCGATAACGCCTACATCCAGTGGGGCGGCCTGACCGCAGGTCTTCTGACCTCGAACTTCGACATCTTCACCGGTCAGACCTTCATGGGTGTTGTTAGCCGTAACTGGTCCGACCAGACGGTCAACCAGATCGCTTACACCGCAGCTTTCGGCAACGGCTTCTCCGCTACGATCGCTCTGGAAGATCGTTCGCATCGTGAAGTTGGCACCTACGGCGGCACTCGTGCACCGGACCTGGTCGCTGCTCTCGGCGTTTCCCAGGGCTGGGGTTCTGCACAGCTGTCCGGTGCTCTGCACCAGGTTTACCCGGATCGTGCAAACGCACACCAGACCGGCGCAACCAACAACGGTGCTGACGATTCCTTCGGTTGGGCAATCGGCGGTGGTGTTGCTGTCAACATCCCGATGGCTTCCCCGGGCTCCAACATCTTCTTCCAGGGCTTCTACGCAGACGGCGCTCTGTCCTACATCGGCGCAGGCAGCACCGTTGGCGGCGTAGCAGTCTCCGATTACGGCCCGACCAGCGGCACCTCCACCGGCTACTCCCTGTCGGCTGGTGCTTACATCCAGGCAACTTCCACGATCGGTCTTGCTCTCGACGGTTCCTACATGGACATCGATCAGCCGAACGGCGCAACCGACCTGTCCCGTTGGGCAATCGACGGTTCCGTACAGTGGGAGCCGGTCTCTGGCTTCGTAATGGGTGCTGACGTTGGTTACGCCAACACCGACCCGGACAACGCATCTGACGTTGACGAACTCCTCTTCGGTGTTCGTATGCAGCGCACTTTCTAATCAACCCTCACTCGAGGTTTGATGGGAAACCCGGCGGAAACGCCGGGTTTTCTTTTGTCTTGTCGGATAAAAAGTACTGTAAAATGCGACGCACAGAGTGTCGCTGCAGCTCAGAAGCTCAGAAGCTCAGAAGCTCAGAAGCTCAGAAGCTCAGAAGCTCAGAAGCTCAGAAGCTCAGAAGCTCAGAAGCTCAGAAATGCTAAGCGGAACAAGGCCAGGTGGCCGCCAGATTCAAACGCTTTTCAGAAAATCCGAAATCGTCTTGTGCGTCTCGCCATCCCACAGAACAGGGGCATGTCCTTGGCCGGGAATGGTTTTTGCTGTGGCGTTCGGGTGGTTGTCCGTCATCCGCCGACATGTTTCCGGGCTCAGCAGATCCGAATGTTCTCCGCGAAGCACCAGAACCGGTCTGTCGGTCAGCTTTTCGTAAAGAGGCCAGAGGTCGGGTGTGGGCGTGGCATCATCGAGACTTGCCAATTGATGGGCGAGGGCGGGGTCGTAGTCCATCATCACATGTCCGTCCTGCTCGCTCGCAAGCTGGCCGGCCAGCTTGAGCCAGTCAGCCTTTCCGAAGGCAGGGAATTGATATCCGAGCGTGTGTTCCAGGTTGGCTGCGACGTCTTCATGGGAGGCGCATTTCATGTGGTGGCCGAGTGTTGCGGCGATCCGGTGGATCGCGCGCATCTCGATATGCGGACCAATGTCATTGAAGATAACGGCCGCCATTCGGGATGCGGGATAACGCAAGCCCATTGCCAGGGCATGCAAGCCACCCCGTGAAGTTCCAAGAACGGCAAAACGGTCCAGTCCAAGTTCTGCAATGGCAGCATCGATGTCCTTGTCTTCAACGGTCAAGGCGTAATTGCGCCAATCGGGATCCCAGTCGCTCTTGCCTCGTCCCCTATAGTCGAGGGCGATGACCCTGTGGCCGCAAGTTTGAAGGAAACGCGCGATCTCATTGAAATCTCGCGTATTTCTGGAAAGTCCCGGCAGGCAGAGAACGGGAATTTGGGACGCTGCCTCGTCTGATGCCGGTTTGGCAGACGGCCACTCGCAGCCTGACAAAGTAAGGCCATCCGGGCTTTTCCAGGTAAAGTCTACTACTGGGGGCATCGGGGCGGTGCTGGAGCTGACAAGCGCTTCTTGCGGCGCAGAAGTCATGGGTGTCTCCCGTAACGTTTCCATCCAAAAGTTGTTTTTTTCAAAGATAGAGTGGATTGCGGGCGGGTGCCAATAGGAAGACTTCGTATCAGGCATTGAAAAGATGAGGTCAGGTGTCGCTGGAAGAGCGCAGTTAAGGCAAGAAAAGTCGAAAAGCAGCAGTTCTATAGCATTGGAACCATTGCTCCTTGTTCGGCAGATGAGTATGTTGCGCCTCCATCTGAAACAGATGCCCTTCCGCCCGTCGGAACCACGACAGTCATCCAAGAGGAAACCGAGATGTTTAAAGGTTCAATTCCAGCGCTGATTACCCCGTTTAAGGACGGAGCGCTCGATGAGAAACGGTTTCAGGAGTTCGTGGACTGGCAGATCGCTGAAGGTTCCTCCGGTCTCGTGCCAGTGGGCACGACCGGCGAAAGCCCGACGCTGACCCATGATGAACACAAGCGCGTTGTCGAACTGTGTGTAGAAGCGGCCGCGGGCCGCGTTCCCGTCATGGCGGGCGCAGGTTCCAACAATACGATCGAAGCAATCGACTTCGCGCAACACGCCGAAAAGGCCGGCGCCAATGCGCTGCTGGTCGTGACGCCTTACTACAACAAGCCGAACCAGGCTGGCATGAAGGCCCATTTCAAGGCCGTCAACGATGCCGTCGGCATCCCGATCTTCATCTACAACATTCCAGGCCGCTCGATTGTCGACATGCTGCCGGAAACGATGGCAGAGCTGTTTGAAACCTGCGAGAACATCAAGGGCGTCAAGGATGCAACAGCTGACATGGCAAAGGCCAGCCGTCAGCGCCATCTGTGTGGTCCGGATTTCGTCCAGCTTTCCGGTGAAGATATTTCCGCACTTGCCTTCAATGCTCATGGTGGTGTCGGTTGCATTTCGGTGACCGCAAACGTTGCACCGCGCCTGTGTGCCGAATTCCAGGCTGCCACGCTTGCCGGTGACTACAAGAAGGCGCTGGAATACCAGGACCGCCTTGCGCCGCTACACCGGGCAATGTTCCTGGAACCGAGCCCGGGTGGCGCAAAATATGCGCTTTCCCTGCTTGGCAAGGTGGACGAAGAGCTGCGGCTGCCTCTTCTGCCGGTGACGGAAGCAGCACAAGCCGAGATTCGCGCTGCAATGGCACACGCAGGGCTGATCAACTGACCGGAAAAGGAATGGCACTGGCTGCCGGGAACTGACGTTCGTCTCGATTGTTTGCCTTTTCGAGACGAACCGAACTTCAAGGCGCTGGCGCCGGAAGGAAAAAAATGGCTCCGAGAAAAGGGGGCGATCCGGGGCGGACAATCATTTCCGACAACCGGAAAGCCCGGTTCAATTTCGAAATCGAAGATACGCTGGAAGCAGGCATCGAGCTGAAAGGCACGGAGGTCAAATCCCTGCGCAACGGCAAGGCGAATATTGCAGAATCCTACGCCGCCGAACATAAGGGCGAGATCTGGATCTACAACGTCTATATTCCGGAATACCTGCAGGCCAATCGGTTCAATCACGAACCGCGCCGTCCGCGCAAACTGCTGCTGCACAAGCGCGAGATCGGCAAGTTGGCTGGTGCCGTCCAGAAGGACGGCAAGACGATTGTCCCACTCAAGCTCTATTTCAATGAGCAGGGCCGGGCAAAGCTGGAATTGGCCCTTGCCCGGGGTAAAAAGCTGCATGACAAGCGCGAGACTGAGAAGAAACGCGATTGGCAGCGCGAAAAGTCCCGCTTGATGAAGAACTTCAGCTGATTTTCGCTATCCACAGCGGCGCTGCGTGACAATTCCATGACTGTGCGTAACCTGTTGAAAGCTTGCGCATAACGTGTGGAAGAGCTGTGCAGTGCCTGTGGGTAGTGGAAACGCCGATCCCGGACTTTTCCCGTGGATTGCCTGTGATCATTCACAGCGTAACCGTCTCGACGGACTTGTCCGGTATCTAAGCCGTCAAACCTTCCAGGATTTCCCGTTTCCAGTCTGGAATAGGGCAGGGTCTGCGAGTTTCACGGGCCACGTGGACATGGACAAAGCGGCCGTGAGCTGCTGTCGTCTCGCTTTCGCCGGCAAACAATCCAACCCTGAAAATTACAGAAGTTGAGCCAAGTTTTTCAACCTTCAGTCCTGCGGATATGATGGCGGGAAAGGTTAGTTCGGCGAAGTAATGGCAGCCGGTTTCCACCACCAGAAAGATCTCGGGGCTCTTTAACGGGTCGAGCAGTTTCTTATCAACGTACCAGCTGTTAACAGCCGTATCGAAAAAGCTCAAATACTGAACGTTGTTGACGTGCCCGTAGATGTCCACATCCATCCACCTTGTGGGGATATGTTGAAAAGCTTTGAATTCGGACCTGTTTAAAGGTTCCGGCCTCGCCGCTTGTGGATGAGCTGTGATGTTCATAGCGCCGCCCTGTAGATTTCAAGCGCGTCCGTTTCGCCAAGTTCCCGCGGGTTGTTGACCAGCAGGCGGGTTTGCTTCATGGCGTCGCTCGCCATTTTGGGCAGATCAGTCTCGCTGATTCCGACATCGCGCAGGCGTGTTTGAAGGTCCAGTTTTGCAGCCAGGTCTGCCAGGTTATCTGCAAACAGGTCAGAGCGCGCCCTGGCATCGTTTACCTCGGCAAGTCCAGGGAAAACAATTGGCGCAATCTCGGCATAAGTTTCTGAAGCAACAGCGTTATTGAACTTCAGGACATGTGGCAGAACCAGCGCGTTGGATAGCCCGTGAGGGACGTGAAACGTGCCGCCGATGGGATAGGCAAGCGCATGAACCGCGGCCACCGGTGAATTGGCAAAAGCCATGCCGGCAAGCATGGAGCCGAGCAACATCGCGCCACGTGCGTCCCTGTCGTCCGGTGTGAACACGGCCTTTTCAATGTTGGCGCCAAGCAGTTTCAAGGCTTCAACGGCAAGCGTTCGGGAGACGGGGTTGTTGTTCACGGATTTCGAGGCGTATCCCTCGATCGCGTGGACCATGGCATCTATCCCAGTTGCCGCAGTGACCGGGCCTGGCAGGCCAAGTGTGAGCAGCGGGTCGAGGATCGCAAGATCGGGAAGAAGGAAGGGAGAAACGACGCCGCGCTTTTCCTCATCCCCCACTGTAATGATCGAGATCGGAGTGACCTCGGAGCCGGTTCCTGCTGTGGTCGGAACGAGGATGAGCGGCAGCCGTGGCCCCTTGGCGTTTCCGATGCCCCAGGCTTCGTCCAGATCCTCGTTGCTGCCCAGCAGCAGCGCGACAAGCTTTGCGACATCCAGGGAGGAACCTCCGCCGTACCCGATGATCGACGTTGCGCCGTGCGAGCGGGCCGCTTCCACGGCGGCATCGACCAGGGACCGCGGCGGATCGGCGACGACGTCACTGAACCGGGCGATGTCATGCCCCGCTCCGACCAGGGATGTCTCGCAGGACGCCTGCAGGCCGAGGGAAACAATGCCGGGATCCGTTACCAGAAAGGGGCGCGGCCCCAGAAAGGAAGCCGCGTGGCTTGCCAGGTTCGCAGCAGCTCCATTTTCGAAGACGATGCGCTGACTGGTATTGAACGTGAACGCCCCTATCATAAGTCCTCCCGGGTTTTCTTTGCCCCACAGTGCCCGGAAAAGACATGCGCAGTCGAGTGAAGATTGATCCGACTTTTGAAGAAGGCGGGAGGGGGGTAATTTTCGAGGCCAGTAAAGTCTGGAGGTGTTCAGGCGTGCATCTTCGCGCCCTTGGAAATTTTGTCTGCGACCTTCTTGTCCGCATGAAAGGCAATGCCGACCACTTTCGCATCGTCCGGGCCAAAGCGCGAAAAGACTTCCCGGTTCGCACTGTCATGGCCCGTGGAGAACATTTCCTCGATGTAAAGACTTGCCGGAACTGAACGGTCCAGCGTCCGCCTGTGGATCTTGCCGAGTGTTTCCGCGTCGGCACTCAGGACGATGATCGGCTGGACACTCATCGGGTGATAGACATTGGTCGCCGCATCGCTATAGGGTTCGCCGATTATGCCGGGCTTTGCAGCGGCAACGCCGGTTGACAGGAAAGCAGTCACATTCAGCTTCTGCCAGACAGCGAGATCTTCTCGGACAACAACGACGAACTTGGTTTCGAACATGACTTTCAACTCCACGCGGGGATTTCATCTTGAAGGCGAAAGCAAGGACCTAGCGGAGCCGAAGCCGAGTGGTCTTGAACGTTTGTGCGAAGTGAAAGCGGACAGGATCCAGGTAGCGCCACCGGAAGAGGGGATCGAGCGCATTGATGCCCGGTTTCACGGCAACGGCTTTACACCTCACCGGCACGACACCTACGCCATCGGTTTGACCATGAGTGGCGTACAGACTTTCAGTTATCGCGGTGAGAGACGTGCTTCGGTGCCAGGGCAGGTGATCGTCATTCATCCGGACGAGCTGCATGATGGTGGTGCAGGGACTGAACGCGGGCTCCGCTATCGCATGATTTACATTCCGCCGGAGCTGATTTGTGAAACCCTGGCTGTCTCGGGCAACGCGCGCCTGCCGTTTATCGGCTCACCCGTCATCTCCGACGCAGGCTTCAGGAAAGATCTGGCGGACGCCCTGACCGATATCGATCACGAAATGGGTCCTTTCCGGCGCGACTGCCTGATTGCGGACCTGGCAGCTTGCCTGGCTCGTCATGCCGATGACCGCATGGCAGGTGTCTCCTCATTGAACTGGCCGTCCCTTAAGGCCTGCGCCGAGTACCTGAGAGAAGGCTGTGCAGACCGTATAGCCATGGAGGAACTGGAGGACCTGGCGCAGATGGACAGGTTTTCCCTGTCGCGGCAGTTTCGAAAGGTCTTTGGAACGAGCCCGCACCGGTATCTCGTCATGCGGCGTCTTGAGAAGGCCAAGACCGAGCTGCATCAGGGAGCGTCACTTGCCGACGCGGCCTTTGCCAGCGGCTTTGCGGATCAAAGTCATCTGACACGTCACTTCAAGCGAACATTCGGGATGACACCCGGTCACTGGCGGCAGCTTTGCGCCGCCAGCATGGTTTAGCCCGATCGTAAAACGACCGGGGGTTTTGCCTTAAAGCTTGCTGGGCCCGAACTTGTTCGACCGGGGGAAACCCGTGGGCGGCAGGCGACCGGCCTGACCGCGTTCGCCGCGCCAGTCCGCAAGCTCTTCCATTGTCCGGGTAAAACTGCGGCCGGAACTATCGGTCCAGGTCAGGCCGTCTTCGCCCTTGAAGACCCGAATGTCCGAGATGTTACCGTCCCGGTAGCGCTGCAGGCGCACGCCGCGGCCGCGACCCATTTGCGGGATCTGTGCCATCGGGAATACCAGCAGTTTCCGGTTTTCACCGATGATGGCCACCTGGTCACCCGATGCCTCGACACAGATCGATGCTTCCGCCGGAGCGCTGAGGTTGAGAACCTGCTTGCCCTTGCGCGTATTGGCAACGACGTCGTCCTCGCTGACGACAAAACCACGCGCTTCGGTGGTTGCCAGGAGCAGGTTTCGGCCAGGTTTGTGAACAAAGGCGTTCACCACGTCCTGTGCTTCGTCCATTTCCACCATCAGACGTATCGGCTCGCCATGGCCGCGTCCGCCAGGCAGGCGGTCGGCACCAAGCGTGAAGAACTTGCCTCCGGTGGAGAACAGCAGGATCTTGTCCGTCGTCTCCGCATGCAGCGACAGTTTCAGTTTGTCGCCTTGCTTGAACGCAACACCGGAAAGGTCCGTCTGGTGACCTTTCATCGCCCGGATCCAGCCCTTTTCGGAAATGATGACGGTGATCGGTTCCTTTTCGATCATCGCCTGCTGGATGTCGATCAGGTCCGTCTCCGGAGCTTCGGACTTGTCGGTCCGGCGCTTGCCAATTTCGGTTTCAGGGCCATAGACCTTGGAGATTTCCGCAATTTCCTTGGAGATCTTGGTCCACTGACGCGCATCGGAACCGAGCAGTTTGGTCAGGTCGTCCTTCTCGGCCGACAGCTTGTCGTGTTCCTTGCGGATTTCCATTTCTTCAAGCTTGCGCAAGGAGCGCAGGCGCATGTTGAGGATGGCTTCCGCCTGAACGTCCGACAGCTCGAAAGTCTGCATCAGTTCGGCTTTGGGTTCGTCCTCTTCGCGGATGATGCGAATGACCTCGTCTAGGTTCAGATAGGCGACGAGATAGCCTTCCAGAACTTCCAGACGATGGTTGATCTGGCCGAGACGGTACTCGGAACGGCGGATCAGCACTTCCTTGCGGTGATCGAGCCATTCGCGCAAGACCTGTTTCAGGCCCATGACCATCGGCACCTTGCCCATGGAAAGGACATTCATGTTCAAGGAGAACCTGTTTTCCAGGTCCGTCAGCTTGAACAGGGATTCCATGAGGATATTTGCGTCGACATTGCGCGAACGCGGCACCAGGACGATGCGGATGTCTTCGGCAGATTCATCGCGGATATCGTCCAGAAGCGGCAGCTTGCGCGCCGTCAGCAGTTCAGCGATCTTTTCGATCAGGCGTGATTTCTGCACCTGGTAGGGGATCTCGGTGACGACGATCGTCCATTGCCCGCGGCCGAGATCTTCCACTTCCCAGCGGGCACGAACGCGGAAACTGCCGCGTCCGGTTTCATAGGCCTCGCGAATGGACCCCTGGTCCGACACCAGAAGGCCGCCGGTCGGGAAATCCGGGCCCTTGATGTACTCCAGCAGCTCGCCGGTTTCCGCATTCGGGTTCTTGATCAGGTGTTGGCAGGCTTCACAGAGCTCGAACGCATTGTGCGGCGGAATGGAGGTCGCCATGCCAACGGCAATGCCCGACGAACCGTTGCCGAGAAGGTTCGGGAAACCGCCCGGCAGAACGATCGGCTCCTTGTCCTCACCGTCATAGGTCTCGCGAAAATCGACGGCATTCTCGTCCAGGCCGTCCAGCAGTCGTTTGGCAGTGTCGGTCATGCGCGCTTCGGTGTAACGCATGGCAGCCGCGTTATCGCCGTCAACGTTGCCGAAGTTGCCCTGTCCGTCGATCAGCGGATAGCGCTGCGCGAAGTCCTGGGCGAGACGAACGAGGGCATCGTAGACCGCCTGGTCGCCGTGCGGGTGGTATTTACCGATCACGTCACCAACAACACGGGCACATTTCTTGAAGCCGGACCCAGGGTCCAGTTTCAAAAGGCGCATTGCGTAAAGCAGGCGCCTGTGCACCGGTTTCAAACCGTCGCGCACATCCGGCAAGGCCCGGTGCATGATGGTCGACAGTGCATAGGCCAGATAGCGCTCTTCCAGCGCATTCTTGAGATTGATGCTCTCAATGCCGCTTGGCGGCGGTGTCGTCTCTTTTCCCATACTTGCTTGCTAGCTGTTTCAGGCACGAGGTGCAATTCGCTAACTGCCTCGAATGGCCGGGAACAGCGGATTTTCAACGGATTTCACACGTCTGTGGGTGAATTTCTATCCGCCACAGGCGAAGGCAGGAGAGTACGGAAGGCGTGCGAGCAAGAAGTCCATTCAAAGAAAAACTCGAAGTAAAATATCGAAAACTGCGAAGCTTCCTTAATGTCATGTCAAGGAGAGAGCGGTATTAATCCAAGAAAGGCTGCGGATTTTACCGATGCCGGGTTAAACTTTGGAACATGCCTGAATGGGTTCAAACTGGTTGACGTCGGCCTTGACGGCTTTCAAAACGTGGGTTGCTGGTGATAGTGGCGACCCGGACGTTGCCCTTGCGCAATATCAGTTCATCCAGCGCCAGACACCGTTCCTCTACATGATGAGCCTGGCTGGCGGTTGGGGTTTGTCGGTGACGCACTGGTCGGTTGCTCCGATCGCTCTGACGCTTGTGGTGCCGCTACTCGTGACCGCCTTCGCCGTGCAGCGGATCGTGACGGTTCGCAGGCGCCAGAAAGAAACGCCGAGCCACGCTGAAATTCTTGCCTGGCAGAAGCAGGCCAAGGTCCTGGCGGTGGTTTCGCCTGCGATTTTCTCGATCTGGGTTCTGTCGCTTTTTCCCTATGGCGGGCCATACCTGCAGGTTCAGGTGGTCTTCACGATTGCCGTCGCCAATCTGGTGCTGCTTTTCTGCCTGATCCATTTTCGCGCGGTTGCCCTCATCAACGCCTTCTGCGCCAACACCTTGTATTTTATATACTTTGCCGTCGCAGGCGAGCATGTCTTCACCTATTTCGCGCTCTATGGGATAGCGGCTTCCATGGGGGCCTTCTTCATCCTGAACAACCACTATCGCGGCTTCATCAAACTGATCCGCACGGGCAGGGATCTGAAACGTCATTCCGAGGAACTGGAACACAAGCAGGATGAAACCCAGAAACTGAGTGATCTGAACTACTACATCGCGAACCACGATCACATGACCGGTCTGCCCAACCGGCGTTGCTTTCTTCTGGAACTGGACCAAAGCTTCAGGTCGGCTCGCCAGTCGGGGGAACCGCTGTCGTTATGTGTATTCGATCTGGGAGGCCTCAGGGCCATCAACAACATCTATGGGCTCAATACCGGAGATCAGATCCTTCTTGAGGTCGTGCGGCGGCTGAAATCCAAACTTGCACCGCAAATGTTCGTGGCCCGGATTGCCGGTGACGAGTTCGCTCTATTAGCCGTTGGGGACGAAGCTGCCTTTTCGGACGTCAGCAGTTTCTTTGACGAACTGTTTGCGGAGAGTTGCCAACTGCCGGAAGCCAGCATGAAGCTGAACTATGCCGCCGGTATAGCTCATCTGGATGAAAGCGTTCTGTCACCGACGGACCTGCTGGAACACGCCGTCTACGTTCTCCAGGAAGCAAAGCTTAATCGGAACGAGCCGGTTGCCGTGTTCGGACCGCGCCACAGCGAACAGATGCTGTCCCACGCCAGAGTTACCCAGGCGCTGCAGTCGGCGGACATTGAAGCCGAATTGTCGGTTGCCTTTCAACCGATTGTGGATGTGGCACACAATCGGATTACGGGTGTGGAATGTCTTGCCCGTTGGAACAGTCCGTTGCTGGGCAATGTGCCGCCAGGTGAGTTCATCCCCATTGCCGAACGTTGCGGAGTGATCAACAGGCTGACGCTGGTCTTGTTGCGCAAGGCGCTTGAAGCCGCTCGTCACTGGCCAGCCGATCTGAAGCTGTCTTTCAACCTGTCGGCAAGCAACCTGTCGTCCCGTGGTTTCGTGCAGGAGATACTCGACCTGTTGGAGAGCTTCGGATTTGAGCCAGGGCGACTGCATTGCGAAGTGACGGAAACTTCCGTGATGTGGGATTTCAAGGAAGCGAGCCGGGCGATCCTGGCCTTGAAGGAAACCGGGATCCGTCTGTCACTCGACGATTTCGGCACCGGTTATTCGAGCCTTTCCCATGTTCACAAGCTGCCCCTCGACTGCATCAAGGTCGATCGAAGTTTCGTCCACGGAATTCGGCCGGATACAGCCGGATATGGCATCGTCAAGTCGCTGTTGGCCCTCAGTCGCGACATGGGCATTGCCTGCGTTGTCGAAGGCGTTGAAACGGAAGAAGAACTGTCCGTTCTAAAAAGTCTCGGCACAAGCGAAGTGCAGGGCTACCTGTTTTCCAGGCCGCTTTCCGAAGCGGATCTTGGGCGCCTGTTTGCCAAAGGCATGACCCTTTCCAGCGGCACTATGCAATCGGACGACCCTCCGGTTGCTTTGGAGGCTGCCCAGGCAGGATGAAGGCGCGTCGTCTAAATACCTTTGGTTGCAGGAAAGGATTGTAGGAATCAGCACCGTCCCTTAGACCGTTGAAAGGTTTATTCAGCCGCACTGCCAATCGTGTGGTTCCTTTGCTGGGGGGGCATGGCTGCCAAACGCAAATCTTTTCGCTGGCTCTTGGTCGGTTTGGTAGCGCTGGTTCTGGTCGCGGTCGCGGTGTCCTGGAACGATTTTTACCTGCTGCGCCTGAAAACCTATTCCAATCTTTCAAGCAACATGCGTCCGACCCTGGAGGTCGATGAAGTTGTTCTTGCGACAAAAATCTTCCCCTCAATGGGCGAGCACTATGAGCCAGTCCGCGGAGACGTAATCGTTTTCACTATCGCCGCCAAAAGAGCGAACGATTATATGAAAAGGGTCATCGGCTTGCCTGGCGAGCGCATACGGCTTCAGGACGGCGTGGTGCTGATCAATGATGTGCCTGTTCCACGTCAGGCCCTTGCAGACTATCGCTACGAGCATCGAGACGGCTCAGAGATCTCTGCTCCGCGGTTCAGGGAAACTTTGCCAAACGGTAGAAGTTACGAAGTTCTGGATCTCGATCCGCAAGGAGAAATGGACACGACAAGAGAATATGTCGTGCCCGACGGTCATCTGTTTGTAATGGGCGACAATCGGGACAATTCGGTCGACAGTCGTTACACGGATTACATCGGATATGTACCGCTGAGTGGGGTCTCCGCTGTCGTTGAGATGATCCTTCTTCCGAAAGGCGAGGGCAGTTCGCTGTGGCAGCCGCAGCAGCCGGGTTCAAGTTAGCACGTGACCCTGAACGGTCAGAAATTCCAGGGAAATTCGGTTCGGTAACGCTTCTCAAGGGCCGAGAGTACCTGGCTTCGTGTACCGCCGTCCCTGGTGCCATGTTCCTGCAGGTATCTGTTCAGAAAAAAGCTTGTCAGGTCGAACCCCTGGGTGACATCAGCCCAGGTCAGCTCACTGCCGGCCTGCCGTTGCCCCTCAAGAAGAAAGCCGGGCAGGGGCAGCAGACGGTCATGATAGGGCGTGCCGGCTTCCCGGCAGACCGCACGGGCGGATTTCGGCGACACGTAGGCAAGGTCTTCGTTGCTGCCTGTGGCGGCGCAGGACGAAAGATCGAGACCGATGCCGAGGTCGCGCAATACCTCAAGCTCGAAACGGACCAGAAGCGCGGCTGCCGCGTCCGAAGCCTCCAGATGGTCCAGAACCACCGTTAGCGCATTGAACAATCTCGGGTAGGCGTGGCGTTCGGGCAGGAGACGGAGCAAAAAGGCCAGATGCTGAAGCGCGGCCAGACCGAGGCTGCTGGTCATGAGGTCACCCGCCCGCAGGGTTTCCGGCTCTATGTGAAATTGACCGAGATGGTCGGAAAGGCGCGCCTTCCAGGTGAGGGCGAGCTCATTGCCGGGCTGTAGAACAGGCCGGTGCCGCCGCGAGCGGCCACCACGGACGAGACCGAGATGGCGGCCATGATCCAGCGTCATGGCCTCCAGAATGACATCGTTTTCGCCGTGTTTGCGGGTGGTCAGCACCACGCCGCGTCCGCTCCATTCCAAGGGCCGTTTCCCGTTTCATGTCAGGCCGGGAGTTTGGCGGATTCGGCGATCCGCGCAAATTATTTCGGAAATTCCAGTCCCATTTCCCGGTAACGCTCCGGATCGTCGGCCCAGTTCTCCCGAACCTTCACGAACAGGAACAGGTGGACGGGAGCTTCGATGATTTCCGAGAGCTCTTCGCGCGCTGCCTGTGAAATCGCCTTGATCGTCTGTCCGCGTTTGCCGAGCACGATGGACTTCTGGCTGTCCCGTTCCACGTAGATGGTCTGTTCGATCCGGGCCGACCCATCCTTGCGGGCCTGCCACTGTTCCGTCTCCACGGTGGAGATATAGGGCAGTTCCTCATGCAGGCGCTCGAACAGCTTTTCGCGGGTGATTTCGGCGGCAAGAATGCGCAGGGGCAGGTCCGACGGCTGGTCTTCCGGAAAGAGCCAGGGGCTGTCCGGAACCTTGGACGCGAAATAGTCGAGGATGGTTTCGGTGCCGTCGCCGGTCAGAGCCGATACCATGAAGGTTTCTTCAAAAGAGACGAATTCGTTGATCTTCTGCGCCAGCTGCAGAAGTTTTTCACGCTTGGCGACATCGGTCTTGTTGAGGATCAGAACCTTCGGTGCCTGCTGGCTGGACAGGCGCTTGAGGATGTTCTCCACTTCCTCGGTCAGGCCTTTGCGGGCATCGACCAGAAGCGCGATCAGGTCGGCATCGCGCGCACCGCCCCAGGCGGTGTCGACCATGGCGCGATCGAGCCGGCGCTTGGGTTTGAAGATGCCCGGCGTGTCGATGAACACCAGCTGTGCCGCGCCGTGCATGGCCACGCCGCGCACAATCGTGCGTGTTGTCTGCACCTTGTGCGTAACGATGGAGACCTTGGTGCCGACAAGCTGATTGATCAGCGTCGATTTGCCGGCATTGGGCGCGCCTATCAGGGCAATGAAACCCGCCTTGGTATCAGCAGGCATCTCCGGCAGCGGCTCAGGCAGCGGCATGTCGAAACGGCCGGTGGGGGCCTGAAAGCCGTTGTCGTCATCTTCGTCCATCGGACCATCGTTGGTCGTGTTATCGTTCAAGCTGTCTTATTCCTTCCAGACGCCTTCCCGGCGCAATACGGCCTCTGCCGCATTCTGTTCCGCAATCCGTTTGGAGCCACCCTTGCCTTCGCCTGGCGGCAGCCCCTGAACGGTCACCGACACGGTGAAATTCGGTGCGTGGTCCGGTCCGTCCCGGCCTGTTACATCATATCGCGGTGTCGGCAGGCTCTTCGATTGTGCCCATTCCTGCAGCGTTGTCTTGGCGTCGCGCAGTGGACCCGACCAGGATAGCATACGCGGCTCCCAAAGGCGCGTAATGAAGCTTTCGGCCGCCTCAAACCCGCCGTCCAGGTAAATCGCGGCAATGACCGACTCGCAAATATCGGCGAGCAGGGCAGTTTTCTTCCGGCCCCCGGTCTGTGCTTCTGCAAGCCCGATGCGCATCGCATCGCCGACACCAAGTTCCTGGGCAATTTCCGCGCAGGTTTCGCGCTTGACCATGTGGTTGAAACGCCGCGCCAACTCACCTTCGTCAGCCTTGGGAAAATGCTTGTGCAGCATGGAAGCTATCACGAGGCCGAGAACACGGTCTCCAAGGAATTCCAGACGCTGATAACTGCCCGACACTGTTTCAGACGGTGCAAGGGCACTGGCATGGGTCAGCGCGACCCGCAGGAGTTCCAGGTCCTGAAACTCGTATTGCAGTGCCGTTTTCAGGGCCGAAATCGGACCTGGTTGATGCAGTTGTCTTTTCATGCAGCCTGCTTCGGCGGCGTTCCGCCAAAGCCCCGGTTAGAGTGTCCGGCCAATCCGTTCCCAGCGAACGCTCCACGGCCAGGACCAGATATGCCAGGCAGGAGTTCCGTCCTTGACGGAGAAGAACAGGATTTCGGCACGGCCCATGAAGTTTTCGAACGGAACGTAGCCGACCCTGTTCAGATAACGGCTGTCGACGGAGTTATCGCGGTTGTCGCCCATCATGAAGTAATGGCCTTCGGGCACCTTGTACTCGCGGGTGTTGTCCACCTCTCCGCGTGTCGTCAGGTCCAGGGTTTCATAAGAAACGCCGTTCGGCAGGGTTTCCCGATAGCGCGGAACCCGGCGTACGATACCGGATGGAGACTGTTCGATGAAATCATCGATCTTTTCGCGTTTGACCGGTTCGCCATTGATATGCACCACGCCGTCGATCACCTGAATGGTATCGCCAGGCAGGCCAATCACGCGCTTGATGTAGTCAACGGACGTGTCGGTCGGCAGTTTGAAAACTGCGACGTCACCGCGCTCCGGTTCGGAAGACCAGATGCGGCCGCTGAACGGGCCCAGGCCGAAAGGGAAGGAATAGCGGGAATATCCATAGCTGAATTTGGAGACGAACAGATAGTCGCCGATCAGCAAGGTATCCTTCATCGAGCCGGATGGAATGTTAAACGGCTGGAACAGGAATGTTCGCACGATCAGGGCAAGCAACAGCGCCTGGACAACAACCTTGATGGTTTCGGCGAGGCCGCTGTCCTTATCCTTCTTGTTTTCCGTCACGCTCATCTTGTCCCTTGATCAAAATCGTCCGGCGTTCTGTTCGGCAGCGCCTTTCACAGCCGGACTCTTATCCGCTAGCGCCTGCCGACGCAATGAGAGGAAGGCCCTTAAGGCAGGGCTTTCAGGGGGAATCCGCCTTTTGCGGCTCGGGCCAGTCGGTAGGCCAGGCTGAAATAACGACAAAGGCCTGCGCCAGCGGGTAGTCGTCCGTAATTGTGAGATCGATGGTGGTCCTGAAACCGGAGGGTACCATGGCCTGCAATCGTTCGGCAGCGCCACCGGTCAGGGCAATGGTGGGTTTGCCGGAAGGAAGGTTCACAACGCCCATTTCCCGCCAGGCGACCCCCATGCGAATGCCGCTGCCAAGTGCCTTCGAGCAGGCTTCCTTGGCCGCAAATCGTTTTGCATAGGATGCGGCGCGCTCGGCGCGCCTGTCAGATTTTGTCCGCTCGATTTCTGTGAAGACCCGGTTGGTAAAGCGCTCGCCGAATCTTTCGAGAGTTTTCTCGATCCGGCGGATATCGATCAGATCGCTGCCAATTCCAAGGATCATGGCCTTGCTTTCCAGGTTGCGGCGGGATGGGTTCTTGGTCCCGGTCTTAGTTGGACAGGTCGTCCACGAAAATCAAGCGCTGCCGTCTTCTTCGACAGTGTTGCCCGGGGCAGGGAACAAACGGCCATGTTTGCCGGCGCCCTTGTCGGCCAGCTTGTTTCTGCGGCGGCGCTGGTAGACCTCGACGCTCTTGTAAACGACCACATAGGAGACCGTTCCAACGATCAATCCAAGAGGAACCGCACCGATGAACATCGGTTTGAGCATTGGCCAGAGCGCGTCGAGAGATTTTTCGAAAAGACCTTGCTGAAACTGCTGGTGAACCTGATGCGGGTCCGCCTTTGGAGCGCGCCCGTGGATGATCCACTGCCCGATTTTGAAGGTGAAGGCCCAAATGAACGGGAATGTCAGTGGATTGCCGACGGACGTTCCAAGCGCTGCTGCTATCATGTTGCCGCGCACCAGGTAGGCAAGTGCGAAAGCGGTCAGGAAATGGAAGCCGACAAGAGGTGTGCAGGAGGCGAAGGCGCCCGCGGCAAAGCCAAGGGCAATCGCGTGAGGTGTCGCCGTGAGGCGCAAGACGCGCTTGCCGAAATAGCGGGTCGACCGCGCCCAGCTGTTCCGGGGCCAGACGGCAACGCGCAGTCGCTCAATCCGTGTTGGCCTATTTCTCCGGCGAAACAGCATGGTCTAAGGTTCGTTCCCGTCTTTTATCGTTCAGCTTAGTCCGCGGCTGCCAGGTTTGACAGCTGGCAAGGCGGCAAGTTCCGGCGGCAGGTTGTCAGGTTCATAGGCCGGAACCTTGTATTCTGCCAGAGCAATCACCGGAACCGAGGCGTCAGCCTCGCCGCCGGAGCGGTCGATCAGGCAGGCAACACCGAGGACTTCAGCACCAAGAGCTTTCAACGAGGTTACCGTTTCCCGACTCGATAGGCCGGTCGTGACGATATCCTCTACAACAATGACACGGGCGCCTTGCGGCATTTCGAAGCGGCGCAGCCGAAACTCCCCGTCCTCACGCTCCACCCACATGGCGGGAACGCCAAGATGGCGGGCAGTTTCGTAGCCCGGAATAAGACCACCGAGCGCCGGCGATACGATGTAGTCGATCTGGCCAAGGCCGGAGGCGCGGATCTTGTCGGCGAGTGCCTTGCAGAGCTTTTCCGTCTTGTCCGGATACATGAACACGCGGGCCTTCTGCAGAAATACCGGGCTGCGCAGACCGGAGGTCAGAATGAAGTGACCTTCCAGAAAGGCGCCGGCCTCGCGGAATACGGCCAGAACTTCATCGCGTGTCATTATCAGATCCCCTCAAATTCTTTGGCGGCGGCGGGCCTTCCATGGCCAAGCGGCTGTGTCACTCACCGGCAAGCCGCCTTGTCCTTATGTGCCTGCTACCGTTTGTAATCTAGCCGTTCACACGGCTGACGCTGGAAACATTAGGCTTGGTTCGCAGCTGATTTATGATCCTGTTCAGGTGCTTCAGGTCCCAGACTTCAAGATCGATGATCATCTGATGAAAGTCCGAGGCTCGCTGCATCATCTTGACGTTGTCGATGTTGCCGCTGTTTTCGCCGATCACCTGCGCGATGGTTGCCAGGGAACCAGGTTCGTTTGCAGCCGAAATGTCCAGACGTGCTGGGAATCGTTCCGGATTGTTGACGTCGATGTCCCAGCGAACGTCGACCCAGCGCTCCGTCTGGTCGTCGAATTCCTTCAGGGACGGCGATTGTATTGGATAGATGGTCAGTCCTTCGGACGGGGTCAAGATGCCGACGATACGGTCGCCGGGAACAGCACCGCCATCGGGAGCAAAAGTAACCGGGATGTCGCCGGACAGACCACGAATGGGAAGGGCAGGACCTTCTTCAGGCTCTCCACTCTCGCCGGCAGCTGCCTTGTCTGCATCCAGTTCGCCGGGCGGAATGCGGAACTTCAGTCCGTGGCCCTGTTTCAGGCCGAACCAGCCTTCTTCCAGTGGCGGGCCGGAAATGGCAACGCGCTCGTCCTGATAGTCCGGGTGAGCCGATTTCAGAACCAGTTGGGCGGAAAGATCCCCGCGTCCGACGGCAGCCAGCAAGTCGGCGACGCTGGCCTGGTGGAGGAGATCGAGGATCGCTTCCAGCAGGTCTTCCGAATAGGCTTTTTCGGCTCTGGCGAATGCGCGCTTCAGAATATGTTCGCCAAGGGCTCCATATTGCTTGCGCACGGATTCCCTGGTGGCGCGGCGGATCGCGGCGCGGGCCTTGCCGGTAACGGCAATCGCTTCCCAGGCCGGTGGCGGGGTCTGCGCGGGCGAACGGATGATTTCGACCTCGTCGCCGTTATGCAGCTCGGTCACCAGCGGCATGATCTTGCCGTTGATCTTGCAGCCGACACATGTGTTGCCGATACCGGTATGAACCGCATAGGCGAAATCGATCGGCGTCGCGCCTCGGGGCAGGGCGATCAGACGGCCCTTTGGGCTGAAGCAGAAGACCTGGTCGTGGAAAAGTTCCAGCTTGGTGTTTTCCAGGAATTCTTCCGGCGTGTCGCCCTGAGCCAGCAGTTCGGTCGTGCGGCGCAGCCATTCGAAGGCGCGGCAGTCTTCCGTATGCCGGGCGATATTGCGTCCGCCGAATTCGCCGTCCTTGTAAAGCGCGTGTGCGGCGATACCGTATTCCGCCACCCGGTCCATGGAAATGGTCCGGATCTGCAGTTCCACACGCTGGCGGGACGGTCCGACAATCGTGGTGTGGATCGACTTGTAGTCGTTCTGCTTGGGCGTGGAGATATAGTCCTTGAACCGGCCGGGAACGGTCGGCCAGGTCGTGTGAATGACACCCAGCACGCGGTAGCAGGCTTCCACGGTGCCGACAGTGACGCGGAACCCGTAGATATCGGACAGCTGCTCGAAGCCGATAGCCTTTCGCTGCATCTTGCGAAAGATGGAATAGGGGCGTTTTTCTCGGCCCTTCACGAGGGCGGCCATTCCCCGTTCGCTAAGGCGTTCGGTCAGCGTTGTCTCGATGTCCAGGATCAGATCGCGGTTGCGTTCGCGCAGATCGACCAGACGGTCGGTGATGGTTTCATAAGCTTCGGGGTTGAGCGTATGGAAGGCAATGTCTTCCAGCTCTTCGCGCATGTCGTGCATGCCCATGCGTCCGGCGAGCGGCGCATAGATTTCCATCGTTTCTTCCGCGATCCGCCCACGCTTGTGCTCCGGCATGTGGTGGAGCGTGCGCATGTTGTGCAGACGGTCAGCCAGCTTGACCAGAAGCACGCGGACGTCATCGGCAATCGCAAGCAGAAGCTTGCGGAAGTTTTCTGCCTGCTTGGCCTTCTGGGAAACCAGGTCCAGGCGCTTGATCTTTGTCAGGCCTTCGACCAGCTTGCCGATTTCCTCGCCGAACAGGGAGTCGATCTCGGCCCGGGTCGCGTCGGTGTCCTCGATCGTGTCATGCAGCAAGGCAACGGCAATGGTGGCGTCGTCCAGACGCAGGTCCGTGAGGATCGCGGCAACTTCAAGCGGATGGGAGAAATAGGGGTCGCCAGACGCACGCGTCTGGGTACCATGCTTTTGCATGGCATAGACGTAAGCCTTGTTGAGCAAGGCTTCGTCGGCGTCCGGATTGTAGCGCGTAACTCGTTCAACGAGTTCGTATTGACGCATCATGGCCGCAACCGACCCTGGCAAACGGCTGAGACATCAGCGGGACAGACAAAAATCGCCCGAAGCGCCGAGGAAACCCCGTCGCGCTTCAGACGAACTTGTGAACTCAAATCAGACGTCGTCGGTCCGCTCCGGCGGAACGAGGCCTTCGAGGCCGCGCAGAAGGTCTTCTTCCGACATGCGGTCGAATTCAACCGCACTGTCGTCAACGTTGTTGACCTGCGTCATCTGATGCTGGTTCGAGGACGGAACCATCGGCACGGCTTCGGCCTCGGGCTCATCCACTTCCACATATTTCTGCAGCGAGTGGATCAGGTCCTCTTTCATGTCTTCCGGGCTGACGGTCTGCTCGGCAATCTCGCGCAGCGCAACAACGGGGTTCTTGTCGTTGTCACGGTCAATGGTCAGCGGCGAGCCGCTCGAGATCATGCGAGCGCGATGCGCAGCAAGCAGCACCAGCTCAAACCGGTTTTCGACCTTGTCGATGCAGTCCTCGACGGTCACGCGCGCCATTCGACGTCTCCATAGGCTTAAGGAACTTGAAGAACCAGCGTATAGTGTTCACGTTTCCAAAAAGCAACCCCTTGTCAAATTTGAGAGGAGGAGGTCAGATACCGGAACGCATAGGCAAAGAATCCGCGGTTTTTTTGCCTGATTTGGCGCACGCTACTCGCTTTTGCATTGCGGCACTCCAATATTATGGTGTAGGCCACTAGTAACGGCCCTTTTCAGAATCAGAAGGCCGTTGACAAAACAAAACGATAAGCTGTGTGACGCCACGGAATACGCGGTAAACTTACAGCAAAATATACGTCGCCTTATAGAGTGTGCGTGGAATTGGTCGCGGGAAGCCAGTTCCTTCTACGCCAAATTGCAAGAGCGACGTGTATGACTCGGAAAGGTTTCAAATAAGATGTTTGACGCTCGAGAAAAAGTTGCTTTGTTCATTGATGGAGCGAACTTGTACTCAACGGCCAAGGCAATTGGTTTTGACATCGACTACAAACGTTTGCTGAAAGAGTTCCAGGGACAGGCGTATCTCCTGCGGGCGTACTATTACACCGCACTGATCGAAGATCAGGAGTATTCCTCCATCCGTCCGCTGATCGATTGGCTTGACTATAACGGCTACAAGGTCATCACCAAACCGGTGAAGGAATTTGTCGACAGTGCCGGCCGCCGCAAGGTGAAAGGCAACATGGACATTGAACTTGCCGTCGATGCCATGGAACTGGTCGAGTCCGTTGATCACGTGGTGCTGTTCTCAGGCGACGGCGATTTCCGCTCCCTGGTTGAGGCGCTGCAGCGCAAGGGCCGCAAGGTGAGCGTGGTGTCGACCTTGAAGACCCAGCCGCCGATGATCGCTGACGACCTGCGTCGCCAGGCCGACCACTTCATCGATCTGGCCAGCCTTGCCAACAAGATCGGCCGTGATCCGTCCGAACGTCCTGCCCGTCCGCAGACCCCCGCGCAAGTCGATGAAGACGACGAGGACGACGACTACTGAGGCTTGATCGGGCAATGTCCGACTATATCGCAGACCATGGGCCAGTCGATCCCCCATCAGATTGTCCGGCCTGTCCCCGACTTGTTGCCCTGCGTGAAGAGCTGAAAGCTGCCTATCCCGACTGGCACAACGCGCCGGTTCCGTCATTCGGAGCCGACGCGCCGCGTCTTCTGATCATCGGCCTGGCCCCGGGCATGAAAGGGGCGAACTGCACGGGCCGCCCCTTTACAGGGGACTATGCGGGAGATCTCCTCTACCAGACCATGATCGAATTCGGTTTTGCCGAAGGGACCTATAAGGCCCGGCCGGACGACGGTCTGCAGTTGAAGGATTCGATGATCACCAACGCGGTGCGCTGCCTGCCGCCGCAGAACAAGCCAACCGGCGCGGAAATCAAGACCTGCCGCCCGTATCTTTTGTCGACGCTGGATGCCAATCCGTCGATCAAGGCTGTGCTTGCTCTCGGCCGGATCGCGCATGAAACTTTTCTGTCGGCCCTGGATCAGCGTCGGGCATCTTTCGCCTTTGCCCACGGCGCCCGGCACGAGCTTCCCGGAACGGGACTGACGCTTTTCGACAGTTATCACTGCTCTCGCTACAACACCAACACAGGCCGCCTCACCGAGGAAATGTTCCACTCGGTCTTCAGGCAGATCCGCTCGTTTATTCCTTAGGAACACGACGGTTTAATGCTCTCGTCGCAGTTCGGTGATGTCGATAAAATTATCAGCCGTTTCCCGAGCGCAGCCCCCCCCTTCCAACCTCATCCTGAGGAGGACCGTCAGGTCCGTCTCGAAGGATGGGCCACTTGCTCAAGAGTGTGTCGCCCATCCTTCGAGACAGCGCTGACGCGCTTCGTCAGGATGAGGTGATGGGGTGGGGGAGCTGCCGCAATTTAGAGGAGAGGGCAGGCGTGCGCCGCCTTCCACACGGTCATTCCTCCGAGTGCGGTTCCGTTTGATAGGCCTCAGCGTCGACAACGAGCCAGCCGTTGGGGCCAAGATGTTCCTGAGGTTTGAAGCGGGCCTTGTAGGCCATCTTCTGGGAGCCGTTGACCCAATAGCCAAGATAAACGTAGGGCAGGTTCATTTTCCGGGCCCGCTCTATGTGATCCAGGATCATGTAGGTGCCGAGCGGCGTCTTGGTGTAGTCGGGGTCATAGAAGGAATAGACCATCGACAGCCCGTCCGAGAGCTGGTCGGAAAGGGCAACGCCCAACAACGGGCCTTCGCCGGCTCCGGTGATGAAGCTGTTCGGACCGCGTTGGCGATACTCCAGGACAATCGTTTCGACATGTGTGTCTTCGACCATCATTGCGTAGTCGAGGACGCTCATTTCCGTCATGCCGCCGTTCTCGTGTCGGGCTTGAAGATAATCGCGGAAGAGATCGTATTGTTCGGCAGACGGGCTGGGCGGCAGACGGGCACCAACGATGTCCGATCCGGATTTCCAGACCCGCTTGAACGACTTGCTCCACTTGAAATCGTCGACACGGACGCGAACCGAGATGCAGGCCTGGCACCGTTCGCAGGCCGGGCGGTAGGCGATATTCTGACTGCGCCGGAAACCGCCCTGCGTCAGCACCTCGTTGAGGGCGGGAGCGCCATGGCCGACAAGATGGGTAAAGACCTTGCGCTCTTGTTTTCCCTCAAGATATGGGCAGGGCGCTGGCGCCGTAAGGTAGAACTGCGGATGATCTGTGGGGTGCCGTGTCACCGTTTTGTCCCGCGAAACCTTTAGATTTGTTCTCTATTCCCGGTCCTATAGTCCGTAATACCATGGCGCGACCAGAGAGAAGGTCAACCATAAAATGAGCGCAAGCGGTGTGCCAGCCCGCACAAAGTCGTTGAACTTGTAGTGACCCGGACCCATCACGATCAGGTTGGTCTGATAGCCGATCGGCGTCGCAAACGACGAGTTGGCCGCAATAATCAGGCAGACGACGAAGGCTTCGGGGCTCGCACCGATCTGATTTGCCAGATTGATCGCAATCGGTGTGAACAGGACAGCCGCCGCGTTGTTCGACAGGAAGTTCGTCAGGATCATCACGATGAAGAACAGGGCCGACAGCATCACGGTCGGTGATGCCCCGGCGAGCAAATGAACCAGTCCGGTAGCAATCGCATTCGCACCGCCGGTTCCCTCCAGTGCAACGGCAGCCGCAAGTGAGGCGCCCACCAGCATGAAGATGCGGCTGTCGATGGCGCGCATGGCCTGGCGGATGTTGAGACATCCCGATACAATCATGGCGAAGGTCCCGGCCACGGCGGTGGTGACAATGGGAACAAGGCCGCTGGCAGCCAGCGCGACAACAAGAGCGAAGATGACAAGCGCCCGTGGCGCATAGCGTTTGCGCGGTACTTCGGCCATCGACCAGTCCAGCAGCAGCACGTCGCGATTACCGCGCAGGCGCGCGATCGCCTCTTCGCTGCCGGCCACCAGAAGCACGTCACCCGCTTCCAGGCGAATGTCGTTCATCGCCATGCGCGGCATGCGGCTGCGGCGCTGGATGCCCATCACCAGACAGCCGGTGTCGGTGTAAAAGCCCGACTGGGGCAAGGTGCGTCCCATCAGCCGGGACGCGGGGGCCACCACCACTTCCGCCAGGCTGATCGTGCCGGCAGGTGCCTGAGCCTCGCGGCCGGAGTTGCTGGTATCTGAATCAGCTTCCATCAGCGGCTGCCGGCGAGCCAGAGCATTGGCAAGGGCTGCACGCGTCGCCGCCACGATCACCGTATCGCCGGGAGAGAGCACCACGTTTTCAAACGGGGGCAGGATTGGCTTCTGGCCTCGCTGAACCAGTCTCACCGTCATGTCCTTCAACTGCGGGAACATGCCGGATACGGATTCCACGCCCACCAGCGGATGACCATAGGTGATTTCAATCTGGGCGATGAACTGCTTGCCGGAGGAACTCTGGAACTCTTCCGCCATGGTTTTGCGCACCGGAAGCAGCTTCGGCATGATGAACAGCACATAGATCGAGCCGACACCGGCGATGATCAGTCCGATTGGCGTGAAGCTGAAAAAGGTCAGTTTGAGATCGGAACTTTGCGCCGCGAAATTTGCTACCAGCAGGTTGGTTGACGAGCCGATCAACGTCGTCATGCCGCCAAGGATCGCGAGGAAAGACAGGGGCATCAGAACACGGGCCGGCGACTGGCCGACCGTGGCGGCAACAGCTGTCAGGATCGGCAGAAACATCACCACAACAGGGGTGTTGTTCAAGAATGCGCTGAGCGCCGCGACAGTCAGGAGAACAGGGATCGCAGCCCGCAGCGACCGGCCGCGCGTCATCTTGACGATCGCCTTTGCCGGTGCTTCCAGCGCATCGGTCTGGAACAGTCCCTGGCCGATGATCAGGAGACAGATGACTGTTATCAGCGCCGGATTTGAGAAGCCGGACAGGAAGTCGCCGGTGGTGATAAGCGAACCGTCCGGTCTCTCGACCGGAAAAACCGAAAAGATGACAATGAAGGCGGAAACGGACCCGAGGGCTATTGTTTCAATCGCGTACCGCTCGACGGCGTACAGGACGACAGTGGACGCGATCACCACGAAGGTCAGCGCCATTGCAATATCAACTGAGTCCATTCACCTGCCCAAAGCCACCTTGGCCAATTTCACGAACCTGCACTTTAAAGCAGGCGGTCCCGGCAATGGAAGAGCCTTAAGATAATATTGCCGTTGATATATTCCTTTGAGGCAATGACACTGTCAAAGTTCATACGCCGTTACCGCGATTTGATCCGATTAATGGGAACCCGGACTGGCGAACCGCGTTGAAGAAGTCATGAAATCAGAGAACCCAATTTCGCCTTCATTCCCGAAAGACCTGCCCTCGCTCGTCTTGTTTCTGGCAGTTGTTTTGGGTGTCGGCATCACGATCGGCGTATTGAACACCCCTGGCGCCTGGTACGAGGGCTTGCAGAAGCCGCCGTTCAATCCACCCAACTGGGTGTTCGCGCCTGCCTGGACCATTCTTTACATTCTGATAGCGATTGCCGGCTGGCGGACATTCCTTCGGGCACCCGATAGCCGCGTGATGAAAATCTGGTACGGGCAGATGGTTCTCAACTGGATCTGGTCGCCACTCTTTTTCACGCTCCACTTCATGTGGACGGCTTTTGCCGTGATCGCGGCGATGCTCTACCTGATCCTGAACTTTATCGGTGGAAGCTGGCAAACCGATCGTTTGTCCGCGCAGCTTTTCATTCCCTATGCGCTCTGGACCTGCTTTGCCGGAATATTGAACCTGTCGCTGGCTCTCTTGAACTGACCTTACGCCTGACCGCGCACATAGCCTTGATGGGAGGCCGAGTTGATCACTACCGTTCCCAGTACGAGGTCGTGCAGCAGGCGTTTACGGTCGGAAAACAGTGACACCAGCAAAACAAGCGGCGTCAGCAAAGAGACCGAAAACCAGAACAGGATGACATGGACGGCTGCCAGAAGCGGGTAGGGCTTTGCGCCATACCAGAGGCGCATTTCCAGTCCCATCGCACGCATGCCCAAGGTTGAAGCCTGCGGTCCGCCAAGGGTGAAGGCGACATAGAGCAGCGCAACCGCCGTCGGCAAGATGCCGTAAAGCAGGAAGCCGAGACCCAGCGTAAAGACACCCAGGAAGAACACCACGAAGCCGGCACCGAAGGTGAACAACGTGATCACGATCAGATCGATGAAGAAGGCAAAGATGCGCCGGCTGCGCACGCCGGAAAACAGCTCCGGATTGCTCACAGGATCGAAAACGTCCTGACGGGCATAATCGGAGGTGGTTTCAGCTGACATGGTTCGGCTCCCTTGGGTTCGATGATCAACATGTGGTGATTTGGAGCGGGTTTGGCAAATCATTTGCCGGGTGAAGCCGAACCGTTCCGCGGATAATCCACGCCAACCCCTCATCCTGAGGAAGCGCGGAGCGCTGTCTCGAAGGATGGGCGGCATACTCCGGAGCAAGGATCCCATCCTTCGAGACGGTCCTCCGGTCCTCCTCAGGATGAGGTCGGTGTGTGGAATGTCCGCATCAATAGCCGTGTAATGAAGGACTGAGGTGGCAGCCCTTCAGTCCATCCGCTCGCCGATTTCCAGGTAACGCACCACGAAGGCACGTTCGCGCAGAGCGGCGACGATACGCTCGCCATGCGGGCGGTCAAAGGCCTCGAAGGTCACGTCCAGCGTTGCGCCTTTTGCGGGAACATTGAGGAACAGGCGATGGTGTTCAACGTCGACCACGTTGCCCTGCATGTCACCGATCACGGTTGCGATTTCACCCAGAACGCCGGGGCGGTCTGGCGTGTCGATCCGGATCGAGACCAGTTTGCCATCGCGTGCAAGTTCGCGGACCACGATCTTGGAGAGCAGTCTCGGATCGATATTGCCGCCGCAAAGAACCAGGCCAACCCTCTTGCCGGCAAATCGCTCGGGTTCGGTCAGCAAGGCCGCGAGACCGGCGGCGCCTGCGCCTTCCGCAATGGTTCGTTGCAAGGTCAGATAGGCGTTTATCGCCCGCTCGATGCTGCTTTCCGAAACAAGCAGGATATCATCGACGACCCTTTTGACGACTTCGGTCGTCAGGACGCCGATGTCGCGCACAGCGATACCTTCTGCGATGGTCGCGCCTTCGCAGCGCACGTCCTTGCCATAGAAGGCGCCCCACATGCCGGGGTAGAGCGTCGTTTCAACGCCAATCACTTCGACGGAAGCCTTGAGAGCCTTTGCCGCCGTGGCGATGCCGGCGATAAGGCCGCCGCCGCCGATCGGCACGACGAGCACATCGAGATCCGGCTGCTGTGCCAGCATCTCGATGCCGATGGTACCCTGGCCGTGAATGACATGGGCATCGTCATAGGGATGCACCCAGACGAGATTGTTCTGTTCGGCCAGCCTGTCGGCTTCTTCCTTCGCCTCGGCCAGCGTGTTTCCCGCCAGGACCACCTCTGCACCATGGTTGCGGGTCGCGGAGATCTTCACGAATGGCGTCAGAACCGGCATGACGATGGTTGCCGGTATGCCAAGCCGTCCGGCATGATAGGCAACGCCCTGGGCGTGGTTGCCGGCCGAAACCGCAATCACGCCGCGCTTCTTTTCATCCGCCGTCAGGCTGGAGAGCTTCACCAGCGCACCACGTTCCTTGAAGGCGCCGGTGACCTGCATGTTTTCGTATTTTACAAAGACATCCGCCCCTGTGAGCTGCGAAAGCCGCGGAGCAGGCAGGCACGGTGTCTCGATTACGGCGCCCTTCAAAAGTGCAGCCGCTTCCTGAACCTTGTCGAATGTGACGTTGTCAGCGGTGGTGGCCCCGGCTGAGGTCATTTCCAGGCTGCCAGCATTTCGGCCACCTTCGGTGCGAAATAGGTCAGGATGCCGTCGGCGCCGGCGCGCTTGAAGGCGAGCAGACTTTCCAGCATCGCCTTGTCACCGTCCAGCCAGCCGTTTCCGGCCGCGGCCTTGATCATCGCGTATTCGCCTGACACCTGATACGCGTAGGTCGGCACCTGGAACTCGTCCTTTATCCGCCGGACAATGTCGAGGTAGGGCATGCCCGGCTTGACCATCACCATGTCGGCGCCTTCAGCAATGTCCAGTTCGGCTTCCCGCAGAGCTTCGTCCGTATTGGCCGGATCCATCTGGTAAGTGCGCTTATCGCCAACCAGGGTCCCCGATGAGCCGACAGCGTCGCGGAACGGACCATAGAAGGCGGAGGCGTATTTCGCCGAATAGGCCATGATCTGGGTTCCGCGATGACCTTGAGAATCGAGTGCCTGTCGAATGGCGCCGATGCGCCCATCCATCATGTCGGACGGGGCGATCACGTCTGATCCGGCTTCCGCCTGCACCAGGGCCTGCCGGCAGAGCTGATCCACGGTCTCGTCGTTCAGGATCGTCTCGCCTTCCATCAATCCGTCATGACCGTGGCTGGTGTAGGGATCAAGGGCGACGTCCGTCATCAGGCCCAGGTTCAGGCCTTCCGCCTTGATGGCGCGCAAGGCGCGACAGGTCAGGTTTTCAGGATTGAGAGCCTCGGAACCTGTTTCATCGCGAAGACCGGGATCGGTGTAGGGAAACAGTGCCAGCGCGGGAATGTTCAATTTCGCTGCCTTCTCGGCGTCGCGGACGGCTTCATCCACGGACAGGCGAACAACGTCCGGCATGGACGGAACGGACTGACGGATATTCTCGCCGTCCACCAGGAAAATCGGCCAGATCAGGTCATCGACCGTGAGATTGTTTTCGCGCACCAGGCGGCGCGACCAGTCGCTCTGGCGGTTGCGGCGCATGCGCGTGCCGGCCAGCAGTGTGTCCATGTGGTCGGAGGTTATCGGCGGGAGGGGAGATTTTGACGGCATCGGCACTGACTGTTCGCTAGGAGATGTTGGAAAGCGTATTCTGATCGAAGTGAGCCGCCAATCTATCACGCAGATTGACGCAATCCAACATTCTGTAAAATAACTGAATTTAATAAAGAAAAAGAGATTGTTTGACGTTCGCGTCAAATGTGCTTTAGTGCTGCCGCGAAGACAGGGCGCAAACCTTTCCGGAGGAGGAAGTGCGCCGCCACCGCTTGAGGGAGGATAACCCGTGGACTTTTCACTGAACGAAGATCAGCGCGCCTTTCAGGACATGGCGGCAAGTTTTTCGCGGGATGAACTGGCGCCATTTGCCAAGGAATGGGACGAGGAAAGCCACTTCCCGATTCCCACCCTGCGCAAGGCAGCCGAGCTTGGGTTCGGTGGCATCTACGTGAAGGAAGATGTCGGTGGTTCCGCGCTCACCCGGCTGGATGCAACGCTGATCTTCGAGGAACTGTCCAAGGGCTGTACGTCGACGGCGGCCTATATATCCATTCACAACATGGTAGCCTGGATCATCGATTCCTATGGCTCGGAGGACCTGCGTCAGAAGTATCTGCCCAGGCTCTGCACCATGGACCTGCTCACCAGCTACTGTCTCACCGAACCGGGCTCGGGTTCGGATGCAGCGAGCCTGCGTACCAGCGCCAAGGATGATGGTGACCATTATGTCCTCAACGGCTCCAAGGCATTCATCTCCGGCGGCGGCGTAAGCGATCTGTATGCGGTAATGGTCCGCACAGGTGGTGAGGGACCTTCCGGCGTTTCCTGTATCCTGGTCGAAAAAGGGACGCCCGGTCTCAGCTTCGGTGCCAACGAGGTGAAGCTCGGCTGGAAGAGCCAGCCGACGGCCCAGGTCAATTTTCAGGATTGCCGGGTGCCGAAGTCGAATCTGATCGGATCGGAAGGGCAGGGCTTCAAGATCGCGATGGCGGCGCTCGATGGCGGTCGGCTTAACATCGGCGCCTGCTCGATGGGGGCTGCACAGGCCTGTCTCGATCACGCCCTGGCCTATGTGCAGGAACGCAAGCAGTTTGGTCGACCGATTGCCGACTTCCAGGCACTTCAGTTCCGCCTGGCGGATATGGCAACCGAATTGGAAGCAGCCCGGCTGCTCTTGCACAAGGCCGCTTCGGCGGTGGATGCGAAATCGCATGACGCCACCAAGCTTGCGGCCATGGCCAAGCGGCTTGCTACCGACACCGGCTTCAAGGTGGTCAACGAAGCACTGCAGCTTCATGGCGGTTACGGCTATCTGCGCGACTATCCCATAGAGCGTTATTTCCGCGATGTGCGGGTGCATCAGATCCTGGAAGGCACCAACGAGATCATGCGGCTGATCATTGCGCGGCAGCTGCTGAAGGACTGATCGAGTTTTCCGTCCCATTCCGTTGAAACGACTCTTCTTTTTGCGAGGCGCCAGTGAGCGACGAGATTCTTTTCCAGAAGCGCGGCAAGGCCGGGTTTGTCATCTTGAACCGGCCGAAGGCACTGAACGCGATCAACCACGCAATGGTCCTGGCAATGGCCGAGCAATTGTCGCGCTGGGCGGAAGATCCGGAAATCGCACACATCGTCGTTACGGGTGCTGGCGACAAGGCGTTCTGCGCAGGTGGCGACATTCGCAGCATCTATGATGCCCGAATGAACGGGCAGACCGACGGCCTGAGCGCCTTCTTCCGCGACGAGTACATGCTCAATGCACAGATCAAGGCCTATCCGAAGCCATACGTCGCTCTCGTCAACGGGATTGTCATGGGTGGCGGTGTCGGGGTGTCGGTTCATGGCAGCTATCGCATCGGCACGGAAAAGACGTTGTTTGCGATGCCTGAGACCGGAATTGGCTTCTTTCCGGACGTCGGCGGGACATTCTTCCTGCCGCGCATGCCCAGGAACAGCGGCGTCTACTGTGCACTTAGCTCCGGCAGGCTGAAACAGGGCGATGCTCTAGCTACCGGCGTCCTGACCCACGCGGTTTCGGAAGAAAGCCTTGCTGACCTGGAACAGGACCTTGAAACAGCAGACGATATCGGCGCAGTGCTTGCGCCGTATCTGATGACGCCGGAGAAGGGGCCCGTCTGCGAAAGTCTCGACGTTATCGACGAGATCTTTTCGGCTGCATCGGTGGAAGACATTCTGTCGCGTCTGGATGCTTCACAGAGTGAATTTGCGGGGAAGGCCGCTGCCGCCATCCGGCAAAAATCACCAACAAGCGTTCTGGTTGCTTTCGAGCAAATGAAGCGTGGCCGCAAGCTTTCCTTCAATGAATGCATGAAGCTTGAATATCGCATCGTCTCGCGCATTCTGCAGGGCACGGAGTTCTACGAAGGCATTCGTGCTGTGCTGGTCGACAAGGATCAGGCGCCAAAATGGTCGCCTGCCCAGTTTGGCCAAGTGGACAGCGCCGAGCTGGCGTCGTATTTCGAGGAACCTGCTGACGGAGATCTGCCGCTCAGCTGAGCTCAACCTGACCCGGACAGCACATGATTACCAGCTTTCAGGACCTGATCGATTCCCGCCCACCCTGGAGCACGCTGCTGATCTGGTATCTGCGCGGCATTGCGATCATTCTCATCGGCGGCGGCGTCATCTACTGGGCCCGCATTATCGGCATCGTCGAATGGCGTGGATTGTGGTTCTGGGACATGCCCGTGGCGCTGCAGGGAGCCATCGTCTTTTTTGCCGTCCTGGATCTGGTGGCCGCGACCGGCCTCTGGCTGACCGTGTCCTGGGGCACGGTAATGTGGATTTTCCGCTGCTTCTGCCAGATCGTCATGCACACAGCCTTTTCCGATCTCTACGGCCGCCGGCCATATGAAATCGCCTTCTACCTGCTGACAATCGCAATTTATGCCGGACTGGCCTTCCTGATGGACAGGGAAAACAAGGCCAATGCCGGCTGACGGCGGTTGAATCAGTTTTTGAAGTGCCTGGAACGGCAGTTCAAGACGGCCAGCCAACAGATTCAAAATCAACATGAAATCTCTTTGGGAGGAAACCATCATGAGCACTATCGGATTTATCGGTCTTGGCAACATGGGCGGACCGATGGCGATCAATCTCGTCAAGGCAGGGCACAAGGTACACGGCTTTGATCTGTCCGATGCGGCCATGGCGGCACACGAAGCGGAGGGTGGTGAAAAGGCAGCTAGTGTCGCTGACCTGGCTGCTGCTGCCGACGTGATCGTCACCATGCTGCCCGCCGGAAAGCATGTCCGCCAGATCTATGAAGGCGAGGGCGGTATTCTCGACAACGCCAAGCCCGGCACTCTCATGATCGATTCCTCGACTATCGACGTCGACAGCGCTCGTGCGGTCAGCGCTGCGGCAGAGGCAAGAGGCATGAAAATGGTCGACGCACCGGTCTCCGGTGGTGTTGCCGGCGCCGCGGGTGGAACGCTGACCTTCATGGTCGGTGGATCTGCCGAGGCATTCGAAGCGGCGAAAACCTATCTCGACATCATGGGCAAGACCATCGTGCATGCAGGCGACGCCGGAACCGGTCAGGCGGCAAAGATCTGCAATAACATGATCCTCGGCATTTCCATGATTGCCGTATCGGAGGCATTTGTGCTCGCCGAGAAGCTGGGTCTGGACAAGCAGAAGTTGTTTGACATCTCCTCGACGGCGTCCGGTCAGTGCTGGTCCCTGACATCCTACTGCCCGGTGCCGGGTCCGCTGCCGTCGTCTCCTGCGAACCGGGATTATCAACCTGGGTTTGCAGCCGCGATGATGCTCAAGGATCTAAAACTTGCTCAGGAAGCAGCAAATTCGGCCGGCGCGGCAACGCCGTTGGGCGCGGAAGCGGCAGCGCTCTACTCGCTGTTCTGTAATACAGGTGGCGAAGCCCAGGATTTCTCAGGGATTGTGAAGTTCCTCCGCGGAACATCGTAAACAACTTGTTAAAGGGAAGTCTAAAACGCCCCTTGGAAGTTAACGGATGATTCAGCGTGTCTCTTAAGCGGATTTTAGAATCGCTCGGTTAGATTGCGAAACAAGGCGGGAAAAATATCCGTCCAACGACAGGTACTAAAAGAGGCGCAATCACATGATCACCGCAAGTAGGGCAGTCGACGCTGTTGCACAGAGTGAAGGGGAAGAGCTTGAGATCAAGCCGCTTTACCTAGAGGCTCTTACGCTCGTTGAGCGACTGCATCGGCGTCTGCTCGACGTCATCAAGGACGAATTCGACCGCATGGGCCGGTCCGACGTAAACAGCGTGCAGGCACTGCTGCTGTTCAACATCGGCGACAGCGAACTGACCGCCGGTGAACTGCGGACACGCGGTTACTACCTGGGGTCGAATGTCTCCTACAACCTGAAGAAGCTGGTCGAGACCGGTTACATCCACCATCAGCGTTCGCGTATGGACCGCCGGTCTGTCCGCGTCAGCCTGACGGAAAAGGGACGGGAAGTGGCCAAGATCGTGAACGATCTTTACGAGCGTCACATGCTGTCCGTGGAACAGGTCGGCGAAATTGGTCCGCAGGACTTTGTGGCACTGAACAAGTCCCTGCGCCGTCTGGAGCGGTTCTGGACCGACCAGATCCTTTACCGCCTGTAAGACATTCGCGGAACATTCAGATGACAAGGCACCGCCCATTGGGCGGTGCTTTCTGTTTTTCAGCCTCAAGTTGCCGACCTCACGCAAATTTGCACAGCCAGAATTCTCGAACGGCGGAGAAACAAAGCTATGGTGCAGGCAGTTTTAACTGCTGAGGCAAAGTTGACATCTTGTGGTCACATTGGAATGGCTTTGTGCAGTGCTCCTGAATCCGAGATGGTTAAAAAATCAAGCGATTTGTTAACTCCCTTCCGTTAGGACTGGGAGCAGGAACCGCCGGGGTGGCCTGTTTTGTTGGTCTCAATCCCGCGTATTTGAAGAACATTTGCGCCGAATGGCGCTGCAACATGGGGTCGGCGATGAACCTTTTATCCGGACCGTTCGGGATAAAGCGTCACTGGAAGTGGACTGCTGGAAAAACGCTCAAGAGCATGATGATGCTGGGCGTGGTAACTCCAGTCATGATCGCAACTGGTGCGCAGGCACAGACGGCCCCGATGACATTCGCACAGAACCAGCAGGTTGAATGGGCGGATAACTTTGACATCGCGACGGATCACATCACGGAAGTGAAATCCTCTGCTCCGACGTTGTCGCCGCAGACGGCCGACTATATCGCGGCAGCGATCGATCGTTATCAGCGCATTGTCCAGGCCGGTGGCTGGGGAACAGTGTCTGCTGGTGGCAAGGCGCTTCGCATCGGTGCCAAGGATCCGCGCGTCGTGGAACTTCGCCGCCGCTTGATCGTTTCCGGCGATCTTGAACAGCAGGCCGGCCTCTCCGACACCTTCGATTCTTACGTGGATGCAGGTCTGCGTCGTTTTCAGCTTCGTCACGGTCTTATTCCGGACGGTGTGATGGGCGACGGCACCGTGACTGCGCTGAACATTTCGGCCGACGTACGTCTGCGCCAGCTCGAAACCAACATGATCCGTATGCGGTCCATGTCCGGTTTCCTGGGCGACCGCTACGTGATGGTCAACATTCCGGCAGCAGAGATCGAGGCGGTTGAAAACGGCATGGTCCGTTCGCGCCACACGGCCGTTGTGGGCAAGATCGACCGCCAGACGCCGATCCTCAACAGCAAGATCTACGAGTTGAACTTCAATCCGTACTGGACGGTGCCGAAGTCGATCATCCGCAAGGACCTGATCCCGAAGATGAAAGAGGATCCGCAGTATCTTGCGAAGAACAATATCCGCATCTTCGACTGGAGCAACAACGAGCTGAACTGGCAACAGATCGACTGGAACACGGATGAGGCGACCCAGTATCGCTTCACCCAGGATCCGGGCTCGGAAAACTCGCTCGGGTCGGTGCGCATCAACTTCCACAACAAACACCAGGTCTATCTGCACGATACGCCGTCCAAGACCCTGTTTGGCGAAGCCAACCGGTTCCATTCTTCGGGCTGCGTGCGCGTACAGAATGTGCGAGAGCTGGTGACCTGGCTGTTGCAGTCGACAACTCCTGACTGGGATCGGGGGCGCGTCGATGGTGTCATCCGCACCGGTGATCGTGAAGACGTGAAACTGAAGTCGCAGATTCCGCTTTATCTCACCTACATCACCGCCTGGGCAAATGCCGACGGTGTGGTGCATTTCCGCGATGATATCTACGACCGCGACGATCTCTACGGAACGGGTGAGCAAGCACGCCTGTAGGTGTCGCCAAGCGTCAAACAATTGTTTCCTGTCCAGAAACGTCGGCCTTGATCAGGCCGGCGTTTCATGGATTCTAGCTCCATTCGCATGCTTGTTCGACAACGGGGTGCTGGATCAGGAGAACGGCAATGAGTCGCGAAGAGCGGCCTGGTGAAATTTATCTTGAGTTTCGGCCGATCGGTCAGCAGGTCAAGGTCACTGCCATTGACGCGGCGACCGGTTTTGAAGTGTCGGTCTTCGGGCCGGCTTCAGCAGCTCAGGAAGATCTGAAGCGGATTGCCGTTCGAAAACTTCGCCGCCGCCTTGAACAGGAAGGCTTGGCTGCGCAGAACAGACCTGACCCGACCCTTTATTGATGGTTTGTCTTAAGTCTCTGCTTCCGCAACAGGTTTCGATAAAACAACAAGCGATTTAAATCGTTTTGAGAAGAACGGCGCACCAGATCGGTTTGCGAGAGCAGATTTCAATTGTGCCCGGGTATTGTTTTGGTGCCGGTCAAATGATCGGCGCCGAAGGTCGGGTCTGTTGCAAGCGTAACTTGTTGGGTTGTCAGTTTAGATTTGGGTCGAGGTTGCGAAAACTTGTTTCGTTCAAGATTTGGCAGCTGTGTCGTTTTCCAAACTGGACGCGTCGGTATGCCCCTTGGTTCTGGTCGGGGGGTGTGTTAATTCCTCGCCTCACACAGGCATGACGGTCGAAAGCGTCCTTCCGGACATTGGCCGCCGATGCTCCTGATCTATCAAAAGAACACAAGGATGGCGCTATGTCTTTGATGGAAAGCTCCGATCAGTCCCTGCAGTCCGGTTTCTTCACCCGCAGCCTTGCTGAAGCCGATCCGGATATCTTCGACACGATCGGCAAGGAACTCGGCCGTCAGCAGCATGAAATCGAGCTGATTGCTTCGGAGAACATCGTTTCCCGCGCAGTGCTGGAAGCACAGGGCTCGATCTTCACCAACAAATATGCCGAAGGTTATCCGGGCAAGCGCTACTATGGCGGCTGTGAATTCGCCGACATTGCCGAAACGCTGGCAATCGAGCGCGCGAAGGAACTTTTCGGCTGCCAGTTTGCCAACGTTCAGCCGAACTCCGGCAGCCAGATGAACCAGGCAGTGTTCCTGGCTCTTCTGCAGCCTGGCGACACCTTCATGGGCCTGGATCTCAACTCCGGTGGTCACCTGACCCACGGTTCCCCGGTCAACATGTCCGGCAAGTGGTTCAACGTCGTCTCCTATGGCGTGCGTGAGGACGACCATCTTCTCGACATGGATGAGGTCGAGCGCCTTGCCAACGAACACAAGCCCAAGCTGATCCTGGCCGGCGGCACTGCCTATTCCCGTATCTGGGACTGGAAGCGGTTCCGCGAAATCGCCGACAGCATTGGCGCTTATCTGATGGTTGACATGGCGCACATCGCCGGTCTGGTTGCTGGTGGCGTTCACCCGTCGCCGGTGCCGCACGCCCACGTCGTCACCACCACCACCCACAAGTCCCTGCGCGGCCCGCGCGGCGGCATGATCCTGAGCAACGACGAAGCGATCGCCAAGAAGATCAACTCGGCCGTCTTCCCGGGTCTTCAGGGTGGCCCGCTGATGCATGTCATTGCTGCCAAGGCCGTTGCCTTCAAGGAAGCACTGCAGCCGGAATTCAAGGCTTATGCCCGTGCCGTTCAGGAAAATGCCAAGGTTCTGGCTGAAGTCCTGAAGGAGCAGGGTCTGGATATCGTTTCCGGCGGCACCGACAACCACCTGATGCTGGTGGATCTGCGTCCGAAGAACGCCACCGGCAAGGTGGCTGAAAAATCTCTCGGCCGGGCCAACATCACCTGCAACAAGAACGGTATCCCGTTCGACCCGGAAAAGCCGTTTGTCACGTCTGGCGTTCGTCTCGGCACCCCGGCAGCGACCACACGCGGCTTCGGTGTTGCGGAAATCCGCGAAGTCGGTCTGCTGATCACGGAAGTGTTGGACGGTTTGAAGGCCGCAAACAGTGAAGAGGGCAACGCGGCAGTTGAAGCGGCGGTCAAAGCCAAGGTAGAAGCACTGACGGCCCGGTTCCCGATCTACGGGGGCTAATCGCGGGCTCGCTCAGGAGCTTTAAGACATGAGATGTCCGTTTTGCGGGGGTGAGGAAACCCAGGTCAAGGATTCCCGCCCGACCGAGGACAATACAGCCATCCGCCGCCGCAGGATCTGCAATACCTGCGGCGGCAGGTTCACCACCTTCGAGCGCGTGCAGCTGCGCGAACTCCTTGTGCTCAAACGCTCCGGGCGCCGCGTTCCCTTCGACAGGGAAAAACTGATGCGGTCCGTGCAGATCGCGGTGCGCAAGCGTCCCGTGGATCCTGACAAGATCGAACGCATGGTCTCCGGCATCGTTCGCCAGCTTGAAAGTTCGGGCGAAACCGAAATCACCGCGGAAACCATCGGCAACCACGTCATGGAAGGCCTGAAGGGCATCGATGACGTTGCCTATGTCCGCTTTGCCTCCGTTTACAAGAATTTCCGAGAGGCGAAGGATTTCGAAGCCCTTCTGGATGAGCTGAGCGATCCGGACGGACAGCCGCTCAAAAACTCCTGACCTGCAGTATCCGGTTCTTGATGTCCGAACTTTCCAATCTTGATGCTCGTTTCATGGCGGCCGCCGAACGCCTTGCCCGTCGTGGTCTCGGTCGTGTGTGGCCCAATCCTTCCGTGGCTGCGCTCATCGTCCGTTTCGACGCAGGGGCCGCTGTTCTCGTGGGCAGAGGCGTCACGTCCCGTCCCGGCATGGCGCATGCGGAAGTCAATGCCTTGAACCAGGCGGGGGACAGGGCCAAAGGGGCGACCTGTTACGTCACCCTGGAGCCATGTTCCCACTACGGACGAACCCCGCCTTGCGCCAAGGCTCTGATCGAGGCGGGCGTGAAACGCGTGGTTGTCGGCATGCTGGACCCGAACCCGCGTGTCGCTGGCCGTGGTGTCGCCATGCTGCGCGATGCGGGCATCGAGGTGGAAGTGGGTGTGCGCGAAAAGGCCATGCATGCGCTTTACCGGGGGTTCACTTACAGGCAACTGAAACAGCGTCCAGTGGTTTTCCTGAAGCTGGCTGTTTCCAGGGATGGATTTATCGGCCGGGCAGGCGAAGGTCAGGTCAAGATCTCCGGTGCCTTGTCGATGCGCAAGGTCCATGGGTTTCGCGCCGAATGCGACGCCATCCTGGTCGGTTCAGGCACAGCGCTTGCCGATGACCCGCAACTGACCTGCAGACTTCCGGGCCTCGCTGATCGCTCTCCTGTGCGGGTCATCATCGACCGGTGTGCCCGGCTGCCATTGACTTCCAAACTGGTGCAAACCTGCGTCGACGTGCCTGTCTGGCTTGTGTGTGGCAATGCGGCGGATGCTGACAAGCTGGCGGACCTGGCGGCTGCTGGCGTCAATGTCATCCGGGTGCCCGCTGAAGAAACCGGCATCAAGCCCTCTGTCATCCTGAGTGCGCTGGCAACACGCGGCATAACGCGGGTGATGGTTGAAGGCGGTTCCCGTCTGGCGTCGTCATTCCTGGCGGCGGACCTGGTGGATGATCTTTGTGTCGTTACCGGGGATATCGTAATCGGCGAAGGCGGCATACCTGCTCTGCACGGTCTTGACCTTGCAGATGTTCTCAAAGACCCCAAATTCGAGCGGGTCGATGCGGGCCGTTTCGGTCCGGACAGTTTTGTTTATCTCAGACGGCGCGGAGCCTGACATGTTCACCGGAATTGTGACCGACCTCGGCGAGATCCTCGCTATCGACAAGATCCCTGCCGGAATGCGGACGCGGATCCGCACCGCCTACGATACGAATGGCTTCGACATCGGGGCTTCGATTTCCTGTTCTGGCGTCTGCCACACGGTGACAGCCAAGGACAACGGCTCCAATGGCAACTGGTTCGAAGTGGAATCGGCCGCCGAAACCCTGGCTCTGACCAACGTCGCATCCTGGAAAGTGGGGCAGAAACTCAATCTGGAACGCTCGCTGACGATGGGTGCGGAGCTGGGCGGGCACCTGGTGCTTGGCCATGTCGATGGACTTGCAACGGTGACAAAGCGTGAAGACCATCCGGATTCGGTCTATTTCCAGTTCGAAGCACCGGCGGAAGCAGCCCCCTTCATTGCCAAGAAGGGTTCGGTTGCGCTCGATGGCACGTCCCTGACGGTGAACGAGGTCGACGGGTTGCTCTTCTCCGTCTTCCTGATCCCGCATACGCTCGAGGTCACGACCTGGTCCGATCGGCAGGTCGGTGACAAGATCAACCTGGAAGTGGATATGATGGCCCGCTACGCCGCCCGTCTTGCGGAATTCTCCAAGACCGGGTAGGGGACGGTCCCAACACCTTCGAGAAGAGCTAATATCATTTACCGCCTTAACCACGGGACGAACTCGTCACCGGGATATCGTGGTCCTTTACGAATGAGACTGGACAAACCGGGGCAGACGTGGTTCCTGTCGCGGCCTTACATAGGAACGAAAACCCATGAGCGCTGCACCGAAACTTCTGATCATCGAAGCCCGTTTCTACGAAGATCTGGCCGATGCTCTCGCAGAAGGCGCGATCAAGACCATTGAGGCTGCCGGCGCAAGCTATGACCGGATCGCTGTACCGGGCGTCCTGGAAATTCCGGCTGCCCTGTCCATGGCTCTGACGGCAATGGAAAACGACGGCGAACTGTACGACGGCTTCGTTCTGCTGGGTGTCGTCATTCGCGGCGAGACCACCCATTACGATATTGTTGCCAATGAATCGAACCGGGTGATCATGGATTTGATCGTCGATGCGGATCTGGCTGTCGGAAATGGTATCCTGACCGTTGAAAACGGTGAGCAGGCATGGGCCCGCGCGAAGGTGGACGACAAGGACAAAGGCGGCGCGGCTGCCCGTGCTGCCCTCGACATGATCGCCCTGCGCGAGCGGCTTGGAGTATAAGAAGAATGACCGGAAAGGCCGACCCGGAAAAACCGGCTGGAAAAACTGTGCGCCCTGCAAACAAACGCGGCGTGGCTCGCCTTGCTGCTGTTCAGGCCCTTTATCAGATGGACGTCGGCGGTGCGCCGCTGACCAGTGTCGTCAGCGAATTCACTGCCTTTCGCCTCGGCAAGGAAATCGACGGTGCGCAGTACCGCGAAGCCGACGAACAATGGTTCAAGCAGATCCTTGCCGGCGTTGTGGAGGACCAGAAGTTTCTGGATCCCTACATTCACACCGCGTTGGCCGAAGACTGGCCCCTGAAGCGTATCGACAGCCTGCTGCGGGCTATCCTCCGCTCCGGCTCCTACGAGCTTTTGCGCCGCAAGGATGTTCCGGCCAAGGTGATCATTTCCGAGTATATCGACGTTACCAAGGCCTTTTTCGATGATGATGAGCCCGGCCTTGTCAACGGCGTGCTCGACCGTCTTGCGCATGAACTGCGCAGCGGCGAACTCGAGGAAAAGAAAACGGACGGCGCCTCCTGATCATGGGCGCTGACCGGCCAGGCGAATTCGAGCTGATCCGGCGTTTCTTTGCCCCTTTGGCAAAAGACCCGGGCAGTCTCGGTCTGACCGACGATGCCGCGGTGCTGACACCGCGGGAAGGCCATGACCTCGTTCTGACCAAGGACGTGCTGGCGGCCGATATTCATTTCTTTGCTGAAGATGCACCGGAAGCGATTGCCGCCAAGGCACTGAGGGTCAACCTCTCGGACCTTGCGGCGAAGGGCGCACGTCCACGCGGCTATCTGATGGGGCTGTCGTTGCCGTCCGACTGGACGGTCGACTGGCTTGAGCGGTTCTGCAACGGCCTGGCGGCTGACCAGGCGGCCTATGATTTCCATCTTCTGGGCGGTGACACGGTTCGTTCCGGCAATGGTCTGCAGGTGTCGATCACGGCAATTGGCGAGGTTGAAACCGGCAGCGCAGTTCGGCGGTCCGGGGCACGACCGGGCGATCTTCTGTTTGTTACCGGAACCATTGGTGACGCCGCTGCCGGTCTTCAGGCGCGCCTCAATCCCGACTTCTGCCGCGATCATGATCTGACAGAGAGCGAAGAAGCCCATATTCTCGACCGTTACCTGCTGCCGAGGCCGCGCACGAGGCTTGCCGGGGCGGTGACCGATTATGCTTCGGCTGCCATGGACGTGTCAGATGGCCTGTTCGCCGACTGCGCGCATATGGCCAGCGCTTCGGCGTTGGACCTCACGATCGACCTGGATCAGGTGCCGCTTTCACAGGCGCTCGCCCATCTCAAGATCAAGTCACCAGAAGACTTTGCCCGTTGCCTGAACGGTGGCGACGATTACGAAATCCTGATGTCGGTGCCGGAAGACGTTTCTGGTACCTTCTGCCGGGTTGCTCATCTTGCCGGCTGTCCCGTTACGCAAATCGGTCATGCCCGGGCAGGTGAGGGCCGAATTCGGCTTGAGGAAGCCGGGCAACCTGTCGACTACGGTCGCTTTGCGGGCTTCAGTCACTTTTAGCTATTGCAAAGGACAGGTGCCGGAATTTTACCAGGCCGGATCCATCGCCCGAATGCCTGCTTCCTATGGTGTTGCGCTTTCGTGCCGCTTGGCCGCGACGTGTCGCACGTTACAGCTCTCGGCTGGTCTCCAGTTGCAAATGAAACTTCTGGTCTTTCGCGGTCGGCTGTTGGCGTGTTATGTGCCATGCAAACTTCTGCCTTCCTGAAAGTATCCAAATGACCGTGACGACCCCCGATAGCTTTGTCGACGACAGTCTGGCAAAACGAAACGCGCTGCTATTGGCTCTGGCGCAGGCAATTGGTGGGGCTTCGGCGTCGATCGTGATCGCAACGGCGCCGCTGGTCGGGTATTCGATGCTGGATACGGACAAGTCTCTGGCAACCTTGCCCGTGTCGGCGATGGTTCTGGGAACAGCTTTCGGAACCATTCCCGCCGGCATGATCATGCGCCGCTACGGCCGCAGGACCGGTTTCATGGGGGCAGCTTTGCTTGGCGCTATCGCCGGGCTGCTGGCGGCATTCGCGGTTTTCCAGGACGAGTTTCTGATGTTTGCCCTCGGGTGCTGCATCAGCGGTTTTGCAGGCGCATTCGTGCAGCAATACCGCTTTGCGGCAGCGGACACGGCAAGTGACGCCTTCAAGCCGAAGGCCATCTCATGGGTGCTTGCCGGTGGTGTTCTGGCAGGGGTGGTTGGTCCGCAAACGGTTATCGCCACCAAGGACCTGTTCTCGCCAATCCTGTTCGCCGGAACCTATCTGGCGCAGGCGGGCTTGTCCCTGATTGCCTTTTTCCTCGTGGCTTTTCTCCGAATTCCAAAGCCGCAGCGGCACAGCCATGCCCAGGCGGGAGGACGTCCATTGCGCCAGATCATGTCGCAACGCCGTTTCATCGTCGCGGCAGCCTGCGGTATCTGTTCCTATGCGCTCATGAGCATGGTGATGACGGCCACGCCGCTGGCCATGATCGGCTGCGGCCTGTCGCAGAATGACGCCACGCTTGGCATTCAGTGGCATGTGCTTGCCATGTTCGGTCCGAGTTTCTTCACGGGTAATCTCATCGGTCGCTTCGGCAAGGAGCGGATCGTCTCGATTGGCCTGCTGCTGCTGGCCGGATGTTCCGTGGTCGCGTTGATGGGGGTCGACCTTGCCAACTTCTGGATCGCGCTGATCCTGCTCGGCCTTGGCTGGAACTTCGGCTTCATCGGAGCCACCGCCATGCTGACGGATACCTATCGGCCCGAAGAGCGGAACCTGGTGCAGGCGGTCAACGATTTCCTGGTGTTCGGCTTTGTTGCTGCCGCATCGTTCTCGTCCGGTGCTTTGCTGAATGTCTACGGCTGGAACACGGTCACCCTTCTGGTGTTTCCCTTTGTGGTGCTCTGCATCGGCTTGCTTATCTGGCTTGCAGTTGCGGAAAGAAGAGCGGATACAACCGCTTAAAGTACCTTCGAAATTCCATTTCGTCAGCGCAGCATAATTACTGCGCTGCATCAAACAATACCGTAACGGAAGTTTTGAATTAAACAATGTGAGAGCTTGACGAGGCGCGCCGCTTTGCTGCTATCGTTACCCTCCCTCACGTCGAGGAATTGATGTGAAGGGCCGTCAGGCGGCAAAAAACGACAAGAAAATCAGTCCGCCGCAGCTTTGGGAGGAAGTATGATCGAGCTTGTCGTCATCATTTGTGGCCTCTTGTCCATTGCCTATGGGGCGTGGGCCATCCAGTCCGTTATGGCAGCGGATGCAGGGAACGCGCGCATGCAGGAGATCGCCGAGGCGATCCAGGAAGGGGCTAGCGCTTATCTCAATCGTCAATATACGACTATTGCCATTGTGGGGGCCGTTGTTTTCGTGCTCGCCTGGCTATTGCTTTCCGGCACCGCGGCAATCGGATTTGCCATCGGCGCCATCCTCTCGGGAGCTGCCGGTTACATCGGCATGATGGTTTCCGTCCGGGCCAATGTGCGCACCGCCCAGGCGGCCAGCCAAAGCCTCGGGGCAGGGCTGGAAATCGCGTTCAAGGCCGGTGCCGTCACCGGCCTTTTGGTTGCCGGGCTAGCGTTGCTTGGCGTGGCAGTCTATTTTGCCATCCTCACCGGAATGATGGGGTACGACCCGACGGACCGTACAGTGATCGACGCGCTGGTCGCGCTCGGCTTCGGTGCCTCCCTCATATCGATCTTCGCCCGTCTCGGCGGCGGTATCTTCACCAAGGGGGCTGACGTCGGCGGTGATCTGGTCGGCAAGGTTGAAGCCGGAATACCGGAGGATGATCCACGCAACCCGGCGACTATCGCCGACAATGTCGGCGACAATGTCGGCGACTGTGCGGGCATGGCGGCCGATTTGTTCGAAACCTACGCGGTGACGGTCGTCGCCACGATGGTTCTGGCCTCGATCTTCTTCACGAGCAGCCAGGCCATCGACCTGATGCACCTGCCGTTGCTGATCGGAGCTAGCTGCGTGGTGACGTCCATCATCGGCACGTTCTTCGTCAAGCTCGGCAGCAACAACTCGATCATGGGGGCGCTCTACAAGGGCTTCATTGCCACGGCGGTTCTGTCCGCGGTTGCCCTCGCGATCATCATCTTCGGCTGGATCGGTGCCGGCACCGAGTTCACGACATCGGGCGGCACGACCTTTACCGGGTTCGATCTGTTCGTCTGTGGTCTCGTAGGTCTCGTGGTGACCGGGCTGATCATCTGGGTGACCGAATATTACACCGGCACGGAGTATCGTCCGGTGAGATCCATCGCCCAGGCGTCGGTGACCGGTCATGGCACCAACGTGATCCAGGGTCTGGCCGTGTCACTGGAAGCAACGGCCCTGCCGGCGCTGATCATCATCGCGGGCATTCTGGTCACCTACGCCTTCGCGGGCCTCTTCGGGATTGCGATTGCCGTAACGACCATGCTGGCGCTCGCAGGCATGGTGGTAGCACTCGACGCCTTTGGTCCGGTGACCGATAACGCCGGGGGGATTGCCGAAATGGCGGATCTTCCGGCGGAAGTGCGCACCACGACGGACGCCCTCGATGCGGTGGGGAACACCACCAAGGCGGTCACCAAGGGCTATGCCATCGGGTCTGCTGGGCTAGGTGCACTGGTGCTCTTTGCCGCCTATACGGAAGACCTGAAGTTCTTCTCCAGCAATGCTGCGGAAGGGTCGATCTTCTATGGCATCGACGTCGGCACCCTGTTCACATTGTCCAATCCCTATGTGGTTGCAGGTCTCCTGTTCGGCGGCCTGTTGCCCTATCTCTTCGGCGGCATTTCAATGACCGCCGTCGGCAGGGCTGCCGGAGCGGTGGTGGAGGAAGTCCGCCGCCAGTTCAAGGAAAAGCCGGGCATCATGCAGGGCACGGAACGGCCGGATTACGGCCGTGCGGTGGACATGCTTACAAAGGCGGCGATCCGGGAGATGATCATCCCCTCGCTGCTGCCGGTGCTGTCGCCCATCGTGGTGTTCTTCCTGGTCAAGGCCGTGGCAACACCAGCCGACGCCTTCGCGGCGCTTGGTGCGATGCTGCTGGGCGTGATCGTGACAGGGCTCTTCGTGGCCATTTCCATGACCGCCGGTGGCGGTGCCTGGGATAACGCCAAGAAGTCCTTCGAGGACGGCTTCACCGACAAGGACGGTGTGACCCACCAGAAGGGAAGCGAGGCGCACAAGGCCTCGGTGACAGGCGATACGGTTGGGGATCCCTACAAGGATACCGCCGGTCCGGCTGTGAACCCGATGATCAAGATCACCAACATCGTGGCCTTGCTGCTGTTGGCGATCTTGGCGCACTGACGCCCCGGAAAAAGAAAGCCCCGGCCGATGGCCGGGGCTTTTTGCATTGGGTTGTGGCTTTTGCCTCAGAGACCAAGGCTCGGGTTGGTCGCACCGCGCAGGATCTGCGTCAGGAAGCCATAGTCGGCACCGCCCGTACGGGTCTTGCGGGTGACGATGTCGACGATCTTGCCGTCTTCAAGCGAGTAGTTGCCGAGGTCCTGGACGTAGCCGTCCTTGTCGAAGTAAACCGCGACGACGCGCTGCTCGACGATATCTGGAGCCATGAAGGCGGTCGTGGCGGTTTTCTGCGAGATGTAATAGTAGGCATCGCCGTTGAGGCTGGACGTAGTCGACGGGGTTCCCAGGACCAGCTCAACCTGTTCGCGGCTGGAGCCGACCTGAACCTGGTTCAGCATGTCGCTGGTGATCACGTGCCCGTGCGTATAGGTGGAGGTAAAACAGCCGCCGAGCGGTAAGGTGACCAGAAGCGGAAGGATCAGGGCGCTTGCCTTGAAGTTCATCTAAGAATTCCCGTTTCGCCAGACCGGTCTGGCTGCTCTTGAATTTCGTTGCTTGGCAAAGTCACTATCGTGGGATAGGGCACAAGGCAACACCTGACTTAAAAGGAGATGCCATGCTGTTTGGCCTGTTCCGCCGTCGGACCCGCGATGCCGAGCACAAGGTCTATTGTGAAATCGTGGCTCAAGCACGGCAGCCAGTCTTTTACACCGACTTTCACGTGCCCGATAGTGTCGACGGCCGTTTTGACATGATCGTGGCCCATGCAGTGCTGTATTTCCGCCGGATGCGCGGGGAGGGGAAGTCGGTCTCGGAGTTTACGCAGAACGTCTTTGACCTGTTCTTTCTGGACATGGATGCATCGCTGCGTGAAATGGGTGTCAGCGACACGCGCGTGCCCAAGAAGGTGAAAGTCATGGGCGAAGCCTTTTATGGTCGTGCCGATGCCTATATTCCGGCGATTGAATCAAAAAACGTTGAGGAGCTGGCAGAGGCGCTCGGCCGCAACATCTATCCGGATGCACCGGAGCCGGTCGCACAGAAGCGTTTGGCGTACTATATGCTGGAAGCTGCCGAAAGCCTCGAGGGGCAGACGGTGGAAGCACTGATGAACGGGAGCATCGTCTGGTCCGACCCTGAAAAATTCAAGGCATTGCCGGTCTGAGAGCCTAGCCGGCGGTGCAAGAGGCCGCGACAAAGGTGCCAAGGTAAAAACAAAAATGACAAAAGAAACTTTCCCCTATTCGTACAAGGTCAACGCCGCCCGCGTTGTCGACAAGGACGAACGCGTCACTGTCAGTCCGGACGAAGCCGCGCTCAAGGCCATAGCAAAGACCTATGAGCTCGATGGTATTCGCGACCTCAAGGCGGATTTTCTTCTGAAACCGTATCGCAAGGCGGGACTGCGTGTCGTCGGCCCGCTGACGGCAACGCTGGAACAGACCTGTGTGGTGTCGCTGGAACCTTTCGAAAGCCAGCTGAAGATCGATGTCGATCGCACCTTCGAGCCCCAGTCCAGCCGGCCGCGCAAGGTCAGCGATCTCAATGAGGACGGCGAGATTGAAATCGACCTGGAAACCCTCGACCCGCCCGATGTCATTCTGGACGGTGTTCTCGACCTTGGTGCCGTGATCTGCGAGGAACTTGCACTTACGCTCGACCCGTTCCCCCGCAAGCCGGGAGTGGAGTTCGAGGGTGGAGATGGCGACGACGACAGCGTCGATGAAGAGCCCGAGGCCAAACCGTCCCCCTTCGCCGCCTTGAAGGCACTCAAGGAACAGCCGGATAACTGATATCCATTGTATTCACAGGTGCCGGAACGATTTGGACTGGGTCTTCATGCAGGTTTTCAACGTCAGAACTCTCCGCGATCAGGAAAACGGTTGTCAGTCTTGCCAAAACCGTTATGTTCGCGCCCGTTCTAGGCCCTTGCCGGACCTGCAGGACTTTGTCTGGAAGCACCACTCGGTGCTGTTCTTGGTAGCGAAACGTCAAAAGACCTTCTAGATGGCGAAAACTATTCCGATTTCTCTGGATGCCATGGGCGGCGATCATGGGGCTGACGTCGTCATTCCCGGGGCGGAAATTGCACTTGTCCGCCATCCTGACATCCGTTTCCTGCTGTTCGGCAATGAAAAGGTCGTGCTGCCGCTCCTGGAAAAGTATCCAAGGGTTCGCGATGCTTCGACGTTCCATCATTGCGATGTCTCCATTGCGATGGACACCAAGCCCAGTCAGGCACTGCGTCAGGGCCGCTGGCGCTCGTCCATGTGGCGGTCCATCGAGGCGGTAAAGACAGGCGATGCATCCGTTGCGGTCTCTGCCGGCAACACGGGCGCGCTCATGGCCATGTCCAAGTTCTGCCTGCGGACAATGGCCAATATCGAACGTCCGGCGATCGCGGCCATCTGGCCGACCATGCGCGGTGAGTCCGTGGTGCTTGATGTCGGTGCAACGATTGGCGCCGACGCACAGCAGCTTATCGATTTCGCCATTCTCGGTGGCGCCATGGCGCGGGCCCTGTTCGGTGTCCAGAAGCCGAGCGTCGGCCTGCTGAACATCGGCGTGGAAGAGGTCAAGGGACTGGAAGAGGTTCGCACCGCCGGCCGGCTTCTGCGCGAAACGCCGCTGCGCTCGCTGCATTACGCCGGTTTCGTCGAGGGTGACGACCTTGGAAAAGGCACTGTCGATGTCGTCGTGACCGAAGGCTTTGCCGGTAACATTGCGCTCAAAACCGCGGAAGGCACGGCCAAGCAGATCGGCAGTTACTTGCGTTCGGCCATGAATCGGACCTTTATGTCCAAAATCGGCTATCTCTTCGCCAAAGGCGCCTTTGATCTTCTGCGCGAGAAAATGGATCCGCGCAAGGTCAACGGCGGCGTGTTCCTGGGACTGAATGGCATTGTGATCAAAAGTCACGGCGGGACGGATGCTGAAGGCTATGCCTCGGCGATCGACCTTGCCTACGACATGGTCAAAAACGAACTGACACACAAGATCGCCCAGGATCTTGTGCATTATCATCGTGGCCGCTTCGCAGAAGCCGCGCCGACATCGGAAGGTGATTTGTGAGCGTAATCCGTTCGACCGTAACCGGCTGCGGAAGTTTCCTGCCGGAAAAAATCCTGACCAACGACGATCTCTCCAAGATGGTCGACACGTCTGATGAATGGATCGTACAGCGCACCGGCATCCAGCAGCGCCATGTTGCAGCCGAAGGCCAGATGACCTCGGACCTTGCTCTGGAAGCTGCCAAGCGCGCGCTGGAAAGCGCCGGCCGGGATGCTCAGGAGATCGACACCATCATTCTGGCGACCGCCACACCAGACAACACCTTTCCGGCAACGGCTGTCACCGTCCAGGCCAACCTGGGCATCTATCACGGTGCCGCATTCGATGTGCACGCCGTTTGCTCGGGCTTTGTCTATGCCCTGACGACGGCCGATGCCTATATTCGGGCAGGCTTGGCGAAGCGCTGCCTGGTTATCGGTGCAGAGACGTTCTCACGCATTCTGGACTGGACCGACCGGACGACCTGCGTTCTCTTCGGCGACGGCGCTGGCGCTGTCGTGGTGGAAGCTTCGGAAGGCGAAGGCACGACCGCCGACCGGGGTGTTCTCACATCGCACCTTCGCTCCGACGGCCGACACAAGGAAAAGCTCTTCGTCGACGGTGGACCGTCCTCGACCGGTACCGTTGGGCATCTCCGGATGGAAGGCCGTGAAGTTTACAAGCATGCGGTCGGCATGATCACCGACGTGATTGAAGATGCCTACAAGGCAACGGGCACCACATCGGAAGATCTCGACTGGTTCATTCCGCATCAGGCCAACAAGCGCATTATCGATGCCAGCGCCAAGAAACTCGGTATCGCTCCCGAGAAGGTCGTGACCACGGTCCAGCATCACGGCAACACCTCTGCCGCGTCCATTCCGCTTGCGCTGGATACGGCCGTCAGGGACGGACGTGTCAAAAAGAACGATCTCGTGATGCTGGAAGCAATGGGGGGCGGATTCACCTGGGGCTCCGTTCTGCTGCGCTGGTAAGTCCTGTCTAACTTCCTACGACAAATCTGATTTCCACCAAGAGTTCCGGTTGACCGGCTCGCCGCAAGGCCGTACCGTATGGCCTTGCATCGGAGTTCTTGTGCAAAATCAGCCAGATGATGGCGTCGTTGAGGAGGGGTTATGGGCAATCGGACTATTACCCGCGCTGATCTGTGTGAGGCCGTTTATCAGAAAGTTGGTCTGTCCCGGACCGAGTCTTCTGAATTGGTCGAACGCGTACTTTCTGAAATTTCCGACTGTCTTGTGACCGGAGAATCAGTAAAATTATCAAGCTTCGGGTCTTTCGTGGTCCGCTCCAAGGGGGAGCGCATCGGCCGCAATCCGAAGACCGGCGAGGAAGTACCTATTTCACCGCGCCGGGTGATGGTGTTCAAACCGTCTAACGTATTGAAACAGCGGATCAATGATGCGCTGACAGGACAGGCCAGCAAATAGCCAGAAAATTATAAGACCGGATGAGCTCGCAGGAAAAAAGCCCCGACGCCTTTCGTACTATCAGCGAAGTCGCAGAAGATCTTGACCTGCCGCAGCACGTGCTGCGGTTCTGGGAAACACGCTTCTCGCAGATCAAGCCGCTGAAGCGTGGGGGAGGTCGCCGGTACTACCGGCCGGACGATGTCGAGCTTCTGAAGGGCATCCGTCATCTGCTCTACGGTGAAGGCTACACGATCAAGGGTGTACAGCGGATCCTGAAAGAGCAGGGGCCACGCTTCGTCATGCAGATCCGGCATGAAGACATGTCGGCCCTGCAGGCCGTTGCCACTGCAGAACCTGCACAGGCGGAGCCTGCGCCTGCCCCTGCGATGATTTCCCAAAATGGCCAGCATGAAATCCATAACGGCCCGTTGCCAAGCGGCGTTCTGGCGGACAATGCACCGGAACCGGCACCAGCCCAGGGTCATGGGCATTTCAGTATTCTTGGTCGCCTGCGCGGTGAGAAACCGGCTCAGGGCACAGGGTCCCATTCGTCCGTGACGAAGGAGGATATCCGCCGCCTGCAGGCAACCCTCTTTGAGTTGCTGGAATGCAAGCGAACGCTGGATCAGGCGCGCTGACCTTCATACCTCGCCTTACTGGTCTGCCTTGCGTTTGAAAAGTTTCGCCAGGAAGCCAGGTTTTTTGCCGGCCTTTTCCGAAGTTTCGTTCGAAACCTGAGCCTGCTTGACGAAGTCTCGCAATTCGGCAACCGACATCCTTTTTGATGACGGGGAAGTCTTTCCGGCAATGCGGGTGTCATCCAGCCGTCGGGCTGCGGTGGCGATCGTCTGATGAACTTGCGATGCGGTTGACGGTGAAACGGGTGTAGCAGTTTCAGGGTAAGCTGGTGTAGCTGGCTGGTCTGGCCGGTCCAGTGCCGACATCTCCTGTTCGAAATCCTCCTCGCTCCGAACGTCTGGAAGCTCTTGAGAGGAAGGCTCTTCTTTCAGCTCCTGTAAACGTTCCAGGATGGCTGCGTCCACGGGGTCGTGCGGATCCAGCTCTGCATCCTTGTTCCCGTCCGTATAGTTCCCGGTTTCATTCAGGTCTTCATCGTAGCGAACGTATTTTGTCGGCACATCTTCACGGAGGATACCGAATTTGGGATTGTGGACGACCTTGAGTTCAATCGTACCCAACCCGTCATCGTCTTCCTCATGGTAGATTACCTGGATCTTTTCGTTCTCCTCACGGCCAAAAACGTCTCCATCATCGATCAGGCGACTACTCTTGTTCGTGAACTTTGAAAACGCGACGAGGATCTCGGCAAGGTACTCTGGCGGCAACCTGCAAGGCAGCACCTCCACCCTGTACCCGGTTAGCCACTGGGAGCCGATCCCCATCATGCCGATCAATTGCTCGCCGGTTTCGGGAACCTGTTGTCCGTAAGGATTGGGCAAGAGGTACAGGTCGTCGTGGTTTGAGGCGCGAGCCAGCGCCGAGAAGGCATCCGGCTTCAGCATGAAGCTGCTTGGAGCCCAAAAGACGGCGTCCGGCCGGGATCTTTCCACGATGATCGCCGTGATCAACCTTGCGATCTCCATGGCTTGCAAGGTTTCCTCAGCCTCGCAGAAAGCCAGACTTTCCACTCCGGAAAGTGTCTTCAGGTTCTCTGGCAGCGAATCCGTGGGGATGAGGCTTTTTCGGACCGAAATCTGCGTGCAGGCCGCAATCTCGTTCAAAAGGTCGGCCGCTTCCGGAAAAGCGGTCCGGGCATAGATCGTTTCAAGCGCAGCATCTATCAGCGGCGTGTGTTCGAAGAGGCCTGTCTGTGTGACAAGAACATGGAACTTGCCGCACAGAAAACGCTTGTTGACGTCGTCTGACGTGTTCAACAGCTGGCAAGCGCTGCGCGGAACGCCCACCTTTTCCGCGACAGCTACAATGACAGCCATGATCGCGTCTCCGTCAAGCGGCTGATAGCGCTTGTAGAGGATCTGGGAATCGACGCTTGGAAGCGGATGCGTTTTCAACGGTAAGACCACACCTGATTTGCGGAATGATGCGGGAGGTTAGGCAACTTTGGTGAAAAAGGCCTTATCGCCTCTCAACTTGGTTGCCAAAACCGGTTCCTGCACGTCACTCCAGTCCGAGGCAGGACGCATAAAAGCTCGTGGTTGCCGGCCAGTCCGAAAAGATGCCCTTGACGCCAACCTGGCGCGCCAGAACATCCACAACCTCATAAAGCTTGCCGTCGCCGTCGATGGCATCGTTGACGGTCTGATAATACCAGCCGCCGCCGGACGACAGCGGTCCCGACCTTTCAAGCGTCCAGGCAATCAGCTCGATACCGGCTTCCTTTGCTGCAATCGCATAAGCCGAGGGAACGATCTTGCCGTCTTCCTCAGCAAGAAGGACAAACAGCGGCGGTGCGAGGTAGTTGACGCCCATGTCCTTCAGTTCGGTCATGGAAGGGGAGAATGTTTCCGGATCCATGGGATCAACATCGCGGCGGCTTTCAAGGAAGACTGCCTGCTTGCCGAAGTCCGGTTCGTTTTCGATCCAGTAGAGAACGTCATCAAGGTTGAAGGATTGCGGGTAGACGTCTTCTGCCGGAATGCCTGCCGCCTTGTATTCGTCAATCAGTTTCTGGGCATAGTCGGCCTGGGTAAAGCCATCAAAAGGCATCTCGACTTCAGGGGCCTTCAACTCCGGAGTGAATTTCACGCCGAGGTCCTTGAAAAGGCGGATCGAGGCGTCGTGTGTCAGCAGCGTTCCCGTGCCCGCGTAGAGATCCGTGCGCCAGGGCGCGGTTCCATTCTGGTAAGCTTCAGGCGTTGTTGCCGTTTTGTCTGCACTGTCCATCTTGCCCTGCAAAGACGAGAACTCAGCCAGGGTCAGATCACTCGTCCGGCATTCGGCCGCAGCCGGGGTCTCACCCGAGGCCGGAGTGAAGCCCGTGGTGCATTTACCGGCGAGATCGGTCGTCAGAATGTTTGTGGTCGTGTGCAGATCGTTCTGGGAATGCCGGCACACCAGTTCCTTGTCCTTGGTAAAGGTGACGTCGCATTCCAGGATGCCCGCTCCCATGAGTGCCGCAGCCCGGTAGCCTTCCTCCGTGTGTTCTGGAAACTGCAATGGGGCGCCACGATGGCTGATGGAAAACAGGGTGCGTTTTGCCGGCTTGCCGATGCAGGCTTCCAAGGTGTCCTTCAGCGGGCCGTCAGTCATCTGGGACACAAGGTAGGCGGGGCGGGGCCCAAGCTCGACAGTGCCTGCTTGTGCAGGCAAGACGGCACACAGCCCGGTCAGGCAAAGAGCAACTTGTTTGAGGTGCATGAGGTATCCAATGGCTTTCGTGGCAAGAAGGGCAATAATTAGCGGCACGCATGCCGGGAGCAAGTGCAATAGCTGCAACTAGGCGGGTTGCCAGGCAAGTCTGAGTGCTTCCGGGCCTCTCACGGACAGGCCACGCTTGTAGGTGACGTTGTTGTCAACCAGCTCAATCGTGCTGAACCTTTTCAGCAGTGTTGAAAAGATGATGTCCATGTCCAGACGTGCAAGATGGTTGCCGAGGCAGAAATGTGCGCCCCGGCCAAAGGCAATGTGCCAATTCGGCGTTCTGCCAACATCGAAGCGGTCAGCGTCGGGAAATTGGGCCGGGTCGCGGTTGGCTGCTCCATAGAGGACGCCGAACTTCGTCCCACGCGGATACGCGTCGCCGCAAACCGTCATGTCCTCGGTTGAATAGCGGTGGAAGAACGGCAAGGGAGATTCATAGCGGAACATTTCCTGCACGGCCGTTTTCATCAGTGACGGATCTTCGCGCAGACGCTGCAGCTCATTCGGAAACTTCAGCAGCGCATGCATGCCACTGCCGAGAACGTCGATGGTTGAACCGTGACCGGCCATCAGGATCAGCATGGCGGTCGAGATGAATTCGTCCTCGTTCATCTGGCCGGCCCGTTCAGCTTCGATCATGAGCGATAGAAGGTCGTCCTGCGGTGCGCGTTCGCGCTTTGCTTTAAGCGTTTGCAGGTAGTGATAGAATTCTGTCGTGTTGCGTTCAGCCAGTTCCTTGCGCTCATTCGTCCGGTCGATGTCGAAATACTGAACAATGTTTTCCGACCAGATGCGCAGTTGCGGGCAGTCCTCATCGGGAACGCCCAGAACGCGGCCGATGATGTGACCTGGAACATGGGCGGCCAGATCTTCGATAAAGTCGATTTCGGTGCGGTCTGACAGACTGTCGAAAAGGCGGTCGACATAGGCCTGTATGTCATCGCGCAACTTGCCGACCATCACTGGCGTGAACAGTCTGAACACCTGCTTGCGCAGCCGGTCGTGAATGTCCCCGTCGCTGTCCAGCAGAGAGAACTGCACGAACCGGGAATGATGCGGCATGTCATGCCAGTTTTGGGCGCGTTTCATGTCCGCGATTTCTTCCGCGCTCGCGATGTGGTCCATGGATCGCACCATCTTGCCGTTCTGCACGATTTCCGAAACGTCATCGAATTTCGCTGCCAGCCAGATATCGAAATCCTCGAAGTAAGTCAGACCCTTGCGGTCACGCAGTGCGGCGTAGAACGGGTAGGGGTCTTGTGCAAAGGCATCGGACAAAGGCGCGAAGGAAAGGTCTGTGGACGGGCTCATGAAGGGCTCTTGAGGTCGGGTTGGATGGGGTAGAATTGTGATTCTTGGCAGGGTCGAAGATTTGGCTGGCCAAGTGCAAGCGAAAAGCGGGAGCTATGGGCCATTTTTGACGTGTTTGGGCGAGTTATCCCAAGCCAGGCCTTCAGCTCTTGGGGATTGTGAGGAAATGACATTTCTGACGATATCGGCAGAGGTTCGGAAATCTTAACAATTCCTAAACGCGGGCTGGAAGGCCTGCTTGCACAGACCAGCAGAACCGTGAGTGCGTGAGGCCGAAATGCGTGTGCCAAAGGCTTTCAGTGACGAGTACCAGACCTTCTTGCGGGAGACGGGCTTGGACAACCCCAATCCGCAAGCCCTCCTCATGGAACTTGCCTCGCTCTCCATGGAAGTCTACCTGAAGGAAATCGCCTGGCTTTCCGAGTTCATCGGCAAGATCGAGCGCGCGAAAAAGGCTGCAGCCTGACGGTAAGCTGTTGACTGGATTGCGCCATTTCTGGCGGAAGACATGTTTCTCCGGAATTTGGTCTTGTGCCTATCGAAGATTGTGAACCAAGTCGTTGCAATTAAGATGACGAATGACGCTACGTGAAGCATACTCGGACGATATAATGTCCGGAGCAGCTGTTTCATGTCCATCAGTCAGTTCTCCACCACCAAGGAAATTCTGAGGTTCGAGGGCGCCAACAAGGCGGCCTATTGGCGCAAATTCGCTTTGCTGCTGTCGCTTGCCGTGATCATCGCGACGATGGGACTGTTGCGAAATTCCGGTGCTGTCGTGATTGCGGCCATGCTGGTGGCCCCGCTTATGACCCCCATCCTGGGCATCGCCTCATCGATCGTGATGGGATGGGTTGGCAGGGCGCTCGTCCTGATGCTGACTGTCTGGATCGCCGCCGGCTGCAGCATCGTGATCTCGTGGCTGATTGTCTGGATAGCGGATGCGCCTTCAACGCTGCTGCTGCCGGATGAAGTCCTCAGCCGGAGCAATCCCGGGGCGGAAGACATGGTCGTTGCGCTCGCCGCGGGCATTGCCGGTGCCTATGTGCAGATCAGGAAATCGGAAATCAGCCTTTTGCCTGGAGCGGCCATCGGCGTGTCCCTGGTTCCGCCGCTCGCGGCAGCAGGGATCCTGTTGTACTTCGGAGAACAGGAGGCGGCCTATGAGGCCACATTGCTCTTTGCCACCAATTTCGGGGCGATCATCTTCTCTGCAAGCCTGGTCTACATCATCCTGGGCCCACGGGAGCGGCTCTTCCGCAAAGCGCATCGGGGCGTCAAGTTCACGCTCGGCATGACGGTCACGCTTGCCTTCCTGTCGGTCGTTCTGGTCCAGCTTCTGGCGGCAACCTACCTGCGCTACATCGAAACCGGGACAGAGGCCGTTCTGGCACAGCGCACCAAGGAGTGGGCAGGGGACACGCCTGTCGAGATCATAAGGGTCGACGTTCACGCCCGCACCAGGATTGCGGAAATCTGGGTACTTCTCGATTTGCCATCGGACGCGCAGTACAAGATCGGCTCACTCGACGATTTTCTGCCAGCCGCGATGAAGGAACATCCGTTCAGAGAGGCCGCCCGTGAAGTTTTGGGAGAGGATTACAAGGTGGTCGTCAGATACCAGACACGCATTGCCTGGCTTCTGGATCTCGCCACGGAAACGATCGATGTAGCTCCTTCTGTCGATACCGTCAGAGAGGACTGACAGGTCATGCAAAAACAAACCCCGCCAGAGCGGCGGGGTTACGAGAGACTGCGTGTACTATTCCGTCCTAGGAGGCGGTCGACAGCGACTGGCTTGCCAGATAGGCAGCCTTGGCCGGAACCGAGAGCCAGGCCTGTGCCTGAGCGACGCGTTCCGGCGTGTAGTGATGTTCTTCGTGAAGCATGTTGACTGTACCAACCAGCGTATCGCCGAGAACAACGGGCAGGTTGATGACGGAGCCGCAGCCAAGTCGGCCTATCAGTTCGTAATCGGGAAAGACGGTCGCAATATCGGCAAGCGTGTTTGCGACAAAGCTTTTCCGGTCCTTGTGTACGGTTTCAAACCAGCGGTCATAAGTGATCGGTTTGGTTCCGGAGACCGGGTAATCTTCCGGATGCGAAGTGTAGGAGCGCTGCGCCAGCTCGGTATTCATGTCGGCTGTCATGAACGTGAACAGCTTCACGCCAATGGTTTCCTGCGTCAGCTTCAGAAGAGCATCAAAAGACGCATCCGGTGTGATCGCGTTGGAAAGGGCATGGTCAAACGTGGCCAAAGGGCCGGTGAAATCGGTCATGTATCGAAATCTCGAGCAATTCTGGTTGACGTTAGGCAGGGTGCAAGATGCCGCCGCTGGCGGCATAGAGTTCGCGGGAATAAGGATCTGAGAGCTGACCCGACTTGAGAGCGTCGACACCGGCAATTTCCACCACGCGGCCATAGCGCATGACAGCCAGGCGGTCGCACAGGAACGAGACAACCGGAAGGTTATGCGTGACCATAAGATAGGTCAGCCCCTGTTCCCGTCGCAGCTTTTTCAGAAGGTTCAGGATTTCCGCCTGTACCGAAACGTCCAGTGCGGATGTCGGCTCGTCCAGCAGTAGAACGCGCGGTTCCAGCATCAACGCGCGGGCGATCGCCACTCGTTGGCGCTGACCACCGGAAAGCTGATGCGGAAAGCGGAAGCGGAATCGCTGGTCCAGACCGACGGCGGCAAGCATGTCTTTCACTCGGCCGTCCCGACCGCCAATACCATGAATGGCGAGCGGCTCTGCAAGGCAGGTATCTATGGTCTTGCGTGGATGAAGCGAGCCGTAAGGGTCCTGAAACACCATTTGGCAGGTTTCGGCAAAGGTCCTGTCCGGTGAATGTCCGCGAGGTTTTCCTTCAACGGCAATGGTGCCGGTCCAGTCCGGGGCCAGTCCGGAGATTGCCTTCAGGATTGTCGATTTGCCTGAACCGGATTCCCCGACCAGCGCAAAACTTTCCCCTTCAGCAACATCGAAGGTGACGTCGTGAACAACAGCCGTGTCGCCATAGCTGATGGTGAGGTTTTCAAGATGGATGGCGGCGTCGGTCATGTTCCGGCTCCCGTGGTCCAGGTACTGCGGTCGAGAACGGGCAGCTCATCACGGTCTTCATTCATGCGCGGCATCGCGGCAATCAGGCCACGAGTGTAGGGATGCTGCGCGTTGTGCAGATCGCTCGCCTTGCACTGTTCGACGATCTCGCCGCTATTCATCACCAGGATGCGGTCGCAGTAGCGGGACACCAGGTTGAGGTCATGACTGATCAGGATCAGACCCATGCCCTTGCCGGTGACCAGATCGTCGATAATGTCCAGGACCTGTGCCTGCACGGAAACATCAAGCGCGGAGGTTGGTTCATCTGCGATCAGGAGATCAGGTTCCGGGATCAGCATCATGGCGATCATGATACGCTGGCCCATGCCGCCGGAAACTTCGTGCGGATAAAGACCCGCAACCCGTGCCGGATCGTTGATGCGCACAGCTTCCAGCATGGCAAGCACCCGTTCCTTCAGCTCCCGGCGTGGCAGCTTCTTGTGGGTGACGAGGGCTTCGGCAATCTGCTCGCCTACGGTCATCACCGGGTTGAGCGAGAATTTGGGGTCCTGCATGACCATGGAAATGCGGGCGCCGCGCAGATCGCGCATCTGGCGTTCACTTCGGCGGAGGAGGTCCATGCCGTCGAAGGTCATGCGCCGGGCGGTGACCTTTCCGGGTTTCCGGATCAGGCGCAGGATCGACCGGCCGGTCATGGATTTTCCGGAACCGGATTCGCCGACAATTCCGAGCCGTTCCCGCCCAAGCGTGAACGAAATACCCTTGACGACATCGACCGGGCCGCGGGCCGTCGGGAAGGTGACAGTGAGGCCGTCAACCTCGAGAAGCGGGGCGCTCATTGCTTGTCTCCCTGCTTGGGATCGAGCACGTCGCGCAGGCCGTCACCGAGGAAACAGAAACCGAGGCTCACCAGGATGATGGCAAAGCCCGGCATGGTGGCGACCCACCACTGGTCGAGAATGAAATTCCGTCCGCGCGAGATCATCGCCCCCCATTCCGGCAGAGGCGGCTGGGCGCCGAGACCGAGAAAGCCGAGACCGGCGGCCGTCAGGATGATGCCGGCCATATCCAGCGTCACGCGAATGATCGTGGAAGAAGCGCAAAGCGGCAGAACGTGACGGAGGATAACGCGGGCGGAAGACGCGCCTTGCAGGCGCACCGCCGCGATGAACTCTGCATCGCGGAAGGTAATCGTTTCCGCTCGGGCGATACGCGCATAGGCAGGCCAGGCGGTGATCGCAATGGCGATGATGGCATTCTCGATGCCGGGTCCGAGGGCTGCCACAAAGGCAAGCGCGAGGATCAGCTTCGGCATGGACAGGAAGATATCCGTCACGCCCATCAGCACCCGATCGGTCCAGCCGCCGAAATATCCGGAGACCGCACCGACGATGAGGCCGATTGGAGCGGCGATGACGGCCACCATGGTGACGATCATCAGCGTGATGCGCGCACCGTAGACAACGCGGGAGTAGATGTCCCGGCCAAGCTCGTCGGTGCCCATCCAGTGGGCCGCGGACGGCGGCATCAGGCGGTTTGCGAGATCCTGGCCGATGGGAGAGTAAGGGGCGATCAGCGGAGCAAAGATCGCCATCACGATCAGGACCAGGATGATGAAGCCGCCCACCACGGCAAGCGGATTGCGCAGGAGCGCTGCAAAGACACGCCAGGCGCGGCCTAGATTGGCCTGCAGGCGCGAGGCGGGGCTATCGTCGAGAAGCCAGTCGATCATTTGCGGGCCCTCGGATCGAGAATGCGGTAGAGCACATCGGAAATCTTGTTGATGAGGATGAACACGGCGCCGATGACGAGCGTCGCGCCCAGCACGGCGTTCATGTCGGCATTGAGAAGGGCACTGGTCAGGTAGTTGCCGATACCGGGCCAGGAGAACACGGTCTCGATCATCACGGAGCCTTCCAGAAGAGCGGCATAGGACAGGCCGATCACGGTGATCAGCTGGATACGGATCGGGTAGAACGCGTGGCGCCAGATGACACGGCGCTCGGGCACACCTTTCACCCGCGCGGTCGTCACATACTCGTGTCCAAGCTGATCCAGCATGAACGACCGGGTCATGCGGGCGATGTAGGCAAGGCTGAAGAAACCGAGGATCGATGCCGGCAGCATGAGGTGATCGAGCGCGTTCCAGAAGATGTCCCATTCGCCTGCGACAACACTGTCGATCAGGTAAAGCCCGGTTAAGGGATCAACAATGCCGTCGTAGAAGATGTCGATACGGCCGGGACCGGCAACCCAGCCGAGGCCGGCGTAGAAGACCGCAAGACCAACCAGCCCAAGCCAGAACGCGGGGACGGAATAGCCGAGAAGGCCGAGGACGCGGATCAATTGATCGATCCAGGTTCCCTGGCGGGTGGCGGCCAATACGCCCATAGGTACGCCGAGCAGCACGCCGATCAGGATGCCGATCGTGGCCATTTCCAGGGTGGCAGGGAAGAACCGCCCCAGGTCTTCAGCGACTGGCCGACCGGTGGAAATCGACATGCCGAGATTGCCGGTGAAGACGTCGCCCACGTAGGAGAAAAACTGGATGACCAGTGGCCTGTCCAGCCCCATCGCCTGACGGGCAGCTTCATAGACTTCGTTCGAGGCCCTGTCTCCGACTACTGCCAGAACCGGATCGATCGGCACCACGCGGCCGATGAAAAACGTAATTGCAAGCAGGCCAAGGAACGTTCCGGCCGTTACAAGACAGAAGCGCAACAGCGCCGCCGCACTGCCCAGCAGTTGGCTCGTCAACAGGCCCTCTCGTGCGTCGGTTACGCTCTCGGAAGGCTCAAAAGACATGCCGGTAGCGGCCTGTTGCCGTTCCCTGTTCAACCGGATTCTTCAAGTCCGTTCTCCACACTCGTATGACTCATTTTCTGAATTAGAGTCTTCAGGTTATTGTTTTTAAACAGCTTTCAGAAAGCGCTCGTAATGCGCTTTTTTCAAAGCTGTCTAAAAAAGTTCTTGGAGCATACAAAAAAATCTGGTTACATCAAAAAAATTTTGATGGGAGTAAAAATCTTTGAGCAGTTCGACAGCACGTGCCGCTTCCGATGTCGATACAAAGGTTGGCGCGCTGATCCGTGCGCGGCGCCGGCAGCTGGGGTTCACCCTGCAACAGCTGAGCGACGCTTCGAACCTCTCGGTCGGGTATCTCAGTCAGGTTGAGCGCGATCACGCGACACCGACACTCGGATCTCTGGCGGGAATCGCCCGGGCACTCGGCGTCGGGCTGGATTATTTCGTGGCCCAGCCACGGGCCCAGGATGCACTGACCCGTGCCGCCACGCGGCCCAATTTCTCCATTTCCGGTTCCGCCGTAAGCTATGAGCGGCTGGCAACCGAGTTTCCAGGCAATCAGCTTTCTTCGTTCATTCTTACCGTGCCAACGGGATATGCCTCGGAAACGGTGAGCCACGAGGGCGAGGAGCTGATCTACATCCTGGAAGGGTCCATCACCCAGTACCTCGACGGCGAGGCGATGGTGATGACAGCTGGCGACAGCCTGCATTATCGGGGCAACACCCCGCATGCCTGGTCAAACCCGAACGATGCTCCGGCAAAGATTCTGTGGACCGGCACCCTCACGATTTTCAACGCCGGCGACGAGAAAACCAGCCGCATCGAGCTGGTGTCGCCTGACAAGAACGCGGTGAAGCCGAGCCGCGCCAAAAACAAGAACAAATCCTAACCCCTGACAGACGGAGACGAAGAAATGAAACTTTTAAGGACCGCGCTTCTGGCGGCCGCCCTGGCAATGCCGATGGCAATGCCTGCCGGTGCCGCGACACCGGACAACATTCTGGTGGTGGCGCAGAACATCGACGATATCGTCGCGATCGATCCTGCCCAGGCTTACGAGTTTTCCTCCGGCGAACTCGTGACCAATGTCTACGACCGACTTGTGCAATATGACGCCGAAGACCCAACAGTTCTGGCACCGGGCCTTGCTGCCGAATGGCAGGCTGACGCTGATGCCAAGACCATCACCTTCACCCTGCGCGACGGTGCGACGTTCCATTCCGGCAATCCGGTTCGCGCTGAAGACGTGGTGTTCTCCTTTGCCCGTGTCATCAAGCTGAACCTCACCCCGGCCTTCATCCTTGCCCAGCTTGGCTGGACGGCGGAAAATGTTGAGGACATGGTCACGGCCGACGGCAACAAGGTCGTTGTCAAATACGAAGGTGACTTCTCTCCGGCGTTCGCCCTCAACGTCCTGGCTGCCCGTCCGGCTTCCATCGTCGACGAAAAGACGGTGATGGAGCACGAGGAAGATGGCGACATGGGCAACAAGTGGCTCAATGCCAATTCCGCCGGTTCCGGTCCGTTCGAACTGCAAACCTACCGCGCTGGCGAACTGGTGCGTTACAAGTCCAATGCCGACTACTTCAAGGGCGCGCCGAAGGTTGAAGGCGTGATCATCCGTCACGTGGCCGAAGCCGCAACCCAGCAACTGCTGCTGCAGTCCGGTGATGTCGACATGGCCCGCAATCTGACGCCGGACCAGATCGCCGGCATGGAAGGCGACACCATCAAGGTGGAAACCTATCCGCAGGCAGCCGTCCACTTCCTGTCCTTCAACCAGAAGAAGGACGTGCTGCAGCCTGAAGCGGTGTGGGACGCGGCGCGTTACCTCGTCAATTACAAGGGTATGACCGACAGCTTCCTGAAGGGCCAGATGGAAATCCATCAGGCTTTCTGGCCGAAGGGCTTCCCGGGCTCCTATGACGAGACGCCTTACACCTACGATCCGGAAAAGGCCAAGCAGATCCTGGCGGATGCCGGCATCGAGACGCCGATCACGGTAACCCTAGACGTGATCAACTCCACCCCGTTCACGGACATGGCCCAGTCGCTGCAGGCAAGCTTTGCCGAAGCCGGGATCAATTTCGACATCATCCCGGGCACCGGTTCGCAGGTTATCACCAAGTACCGCGAGCGCAGCCATGAAGCGATGTTGCTCTATTGGGGCCCGGACTTCATGGACCCGCACTCCAACGCAAAGGCCTTTGCCTATAACAGCGACAACTCCGACGACAACTACCAGGCAACCACCACGTGGCGGAATGCCTGGGCTGTTCCGGCCGAGATGAACGACATGACCAAGGCTGCCTTGGCCGAGAGCGATGCGGAAAAACGCAACGGGATGTATGTCGAACTGCAGAAGGAAGTTCAGGCCAAGTCGCCGATCGTGATCATGTTCCAGGCAGCCTATCAGGTCGCGATGGACCAGAAGGTCGAAGGTTACGTCAACGGTGCAACGTCCGACTTCGTCTACTATCGTCTGGTAACGAAAAACTGACGCCAGAAACCAGGCCGTCCCGGTTTCCGGGGCGGCTTTTTTGTTTGCTGACACAGCACACTGACTGACCAACCCCTCCGGAGTTTCCTGAAATGTCTTCCCTTTCCGATCAGCGCCTTGCCGCTTTGCGCGAGCGGATGTCTGCGACCGGGACCGACCTTGTGGCCATCGGTCCGTCCAGTCACATGATGTATCTGGCTGGTCTCGACCCCCATGGCGACGAACGGCCGGTGATGCTTCTGGTTTCCAGGAGCCATGCGGGCTTTCTGATGCCGGCGCTCAATGTCGACAGCTCACGCCAGAAGACGCACTTGCCTTTCTTCCCCTGGCGTGACGACGATGGACCGGATGCCGCGCTTGCCACATTGCTGGAAGCCTCCGGACTTCCTCAATCGCCAAGTGTCGTCATTGACGAAACCATGCGTGCCGATTTTGCCCTTCTGTTGCTGGACGCGCTTCCGGGGGCTTCTCGCCGGTTTACGGATGACACGGTCGGCTTCCTGCGTGCTCGAAAGGAAGAGGACGAATACCGCCGTCTTAAAGCCAGTGCCGTTCTGAACGACACTGCCGCCATGGCGGGCTTCGACGTCCTGACACCCGGCATCACGGAACTTGAGATCGCTGCCGTCATCCGGGACGTTTACAAGCAGGCAGGCGCGACCCCGGTGTTCACCTCGGTCTGTTTCGGTGGAAACGGCGCTTTTCCGCATCATCACACTGGCGAAACACAGCTGAAAGCCGGGGATGCCGTGCTGATCGACACCGGTGGACGTCTCGAGGGATACCCGTCCGACATGACCCGTGTTGGCTTCTTCGGAACGCCTACGGCGGAATTTGAGAAGGTCCACGCCATCGTCAACATGGCTGTGGAAGCAGCGCTTGCCGCTGCAAAGCCTGGGGTCTTGGCAAAATCAATCGACAAGGCGGCTCGGGATGTCATTGCAGATGCGGGCTATGGTGACTTTTTCACACACCGGACCGGCCACGGCCTCGGAATAGACATACATGAACCGCCATATTTGACGGCGACCTCCGAAACCGTACTGGACGAGGGCATGGTGTTCTCGATCGAACCCGGCATCTATCTCCCCGGCCAATTCGGCCTGCGTCTTGAGGAAATCGTCATCTTGCGGAAAGACGGCGCGGAAATCCTCTCGGACCTGCCGCGTGCGGCGGTCGTAAGGTGAGGGTACTCCAGTAAACGGACACGAAGCCGTTTTGGGAAACGAGGTCGGATTGTGGTTCCTTCGCCCTTGAAGGAACTTGAAAATCTTATACAGATTCGCGGCAAGACCTGCCTTGAAGCGGGGCTTGCCACGAAACGTGACCGCGAGACCCGAAACGGATTCATGCTCGAAGTAATTGAACTGGACATTCCCGAGGTCAAGATTCTCCGGCCGAAGAGGCATGGTGACAGCCGTGGTTTCTTCTCCGAAACCTACAACAAAGCGCTTCTTTCCGACGCCGGAATAGACATCGATTTCGTCCAGGACAATCATGCCTACTCTGCGGAAAAGGGAACCGTCCGCGGTCTGCATTACCAGACGCCGCCGTTCGCGCAGGACAAGCTGGTGCGTGTCGTGCGCGGTGCGATACTGGATATCGCTGTGGATCTGCGGCAAGGGTCTCCGACTTACGGCAAACATGTCTCGTCCGTCATTTCCGCGGAAAACGGTGATCAGATCCTGGTTCCGATCGGATTTGCCCACGGGCTGGTGACCCTGGAGGCGCACACGGAGGTTCTCTACAAGGTCTCGCATTATTATGCTCCGGAGCATGACCGGGGCATCGTGTGGAACGATCCCGATCTGGACATTGATTGGCGAATACCCGAAGCCGATGCCATCCTGTCGCAAAAGGATCAGAAACTCCCACGCCTTGCCGATGCTGCCAGCTGTTTCACGTACCCGGAGGCCAGAGAACGATGAAAGTTCTTGTCACGGGGGGCGCCGGCTTTATCGGTTCGGCGCTCGTGCGAAAGCTGGTGTCGCAAGGCCTGGCAGAAGTCGTCACCGTGGATGCCCTGACATATGCCGGTAACCTAGCGTCACTGGCGCCAGTCATGGAAGAACACCGCCACCGGTTCGTGCAGGCAGACATCCGGGACGGGGAGGCAATGGCCGGTCTGCTGGAGGCAGAGGCACCCGACGCTGTCATGCATCTGGCGGCTGAAAGTCACGTCGACCGGTCGATTGATGGCCCGGCTGCCTTTATCGATACAAATATCGTGGGCACCTACACCTTGTTGGAGGCGGTGAGGGGGTATTGGTCAGGCTTGCCGGTGTCTCGAAAGGAAGCCTTTCGCTTTCATCATGTTTCCACCGATGAAGTCTATGGCAGTCTCGGTCCGACAGGGGCCTTCAAGGAAACGACCGCATACGCGCCGAATTCTCCTTATTCCGCATCAAAGGCGGCGTCGGATCACTTGGTCAGGGCTTGGCACCATACGTATGGATTGCCGGTGGTCACCACCAATTGTTCCAACAATTACGGGCCTTACCAGTTTCCGGAAAAACTGATCCCGTTGATGATCCTGAACGGCCTGGAGGAAAAGCCTCTGCCGGTCTATGGCGCGGGAGCAAATATCCGTGACTGGCTACATGTCGAAGATCATGCGGATGCGTTGTGGCTGGTCTTGACGCGTGGCACTCCGGGCCAAGTTTACAACATCGGCGGTGACGCAGAGCGTCGAAACATCGATGTAGTCCATTTGATCTGCGATCTGCTGGATGAAGCGGTGCCTGGAGGAAAACCCCGGCGAGAATTGATCGAGTTCGTGACAGACCGTCCCGGCCACGATGCGCGCTATGCGATGGACATTTCGCGGATCGCTGCCGAACTCGACTGGCGACCCGGATATTCATTCGAAAATGGATTGCGCCAGACGTTGGACTGGTACCTTGCCAATCGCAGCTGGTGGGAGGCGATCCGTAGCGGTCAATATAGGGGTGACAGGCTGGGACTTGGTGCAAATGGTGTTTCAAGTGCAACTGCCGGTGTTCCATGACCCGTGTTCTGCTTACGGGAGCCAATGGCCAACTCGGTTATGAAGTCATTCGGCAAGCCCGGGCACTTGATCTTGATGTCGTGGCTCTCGACAGGTCGACACTCGACATAACAGATCGCAAAGCCGTGGCGGAAATCGTCCAGAACTTGGCACCCGACCTGATCATCAATGCGGCTGCATACACTGCAGTTGACCGTGCCGAGACCGACCGGCAGGCCGCCTTTGCGGTCAACCGCGACGGAGCCCGCAATCTTGCGGAAGTTGCCGAACGGCGTGGTGCCGTCTTGATACATTTCTCCACGGACTACGTATTCGACGGGGCAAAGTCGCAGCCTTATGTGGAAGAAGATACAGTCGGCCCGTTAGGCGTATATGGCGAAAGCAAGGAGGCCGGTGAGGCCGCCGTCCGCACAGTCTCAGAACGTCACCTGATCCTGCGCACGTCCTGGGTGTACGGTGTGCATGGTGCGAACTTTGTTCGGACGATGCTGAGGCTCGCACGGGAGAAGGATGAAATTCGGGTGGTCACTGACCAGACAGGATGCCCGACATATGCCGCTGACCTGGCTGAAATCGCATTGCAACTATCCGTACAGGTCCTGAAAGGCGATTTTCCGAAGGATGGATACGGAACATTTCATTGTGCCGGACAGGGGCAAGTGAGCTGGCATGGGTTCGCATCCAAGATATTCGAACTGGCCGGGGAACGATTGTGCAAACAGCCGCAGCTTATTGGCATTCCGGCGTCGGAATTTCCAACGCTTGCAAATCGGCCGGCGAACTCGGCGCTTGATTGCTCTAAACTGTCACGTGTCCACGGCCTTTCCGCCAGGGACTGGCAAGTGGCACTGTCCGACATGCTTGACCGCCTGTATCTAAACGCCTGATATCTTGCGGGCAAGCAATTGGAACTGGAGTTGGACAATGAAAGGCATCGTGCTGGCGGGCGGAAGCGGAACGCGTCTCTTCCCGGTAACAAGGTGTATTTCCAAGCAATTGCTGCCTGTCTACGACAAGCCGATGATCTACTATCCGTTGAGTGTTCTGATGCTTGCCGGGATAAGAGATCTCCTGATCATCACAACTCCACGCGATGCCATGGCTTTTCAGAGCCTTCTGGAAGACGGCGCGCGCTGGGGCATCAACATCAGCTATGCAGTTCAACCTGAACCGGCCGGCATCGCGCAGGCGTTCCTGATCGGAGAGGAGTTTCTGGCTGGACAGGAATGTGCGCTGATCCTGGGAGACAACCTTTACTACGGTCATGGTCTGACGGAAATTCTTGCGCGAGCTTCAGCGCGCAAGTCCGGAGCGACCCTGTTCGGATACGAGGTGGCGGAGCCGGAACGATATGGTGTCATCTCGTTCGACCCGTCGGGGAAGCCCGCTGCAGTGGAAGAAAAGCCGAAATCGCCCCGGTCTTCCTGGGCGGTAACAGGGCTTTACTTCTATGACAAGGACGTCGCCGCCATTGCTTCCGATATACGTCCGAGTGCGCGCGGTGAACTTGAAATCACGGATGTGAACGCCCGGTACCTGGAGCGCGGAGACCTGCATGTTGAACAACTGGGGCGCGGATTTGCCTGGTTCGACATGGGGACACATGACAGTCTCATCGAATCCGCGACCTTCGTGCAGGCCATCGAGAAAAGACAGGGCCACCGCATCGCCGTTCCGGAAGAAATTGCGTTCAAGAACGGTTGGATTACTGTGAATGATCTGGAACGGCTGAGCGAAGAATATTCCAGCAGCGGATATGGGAAATACTTGGGAAAAATAGTCTCCGGGCACTCTAACTCATAAATTAATTTTTCCGTGCGGAGGAAAATTGAAAATCTTGTCTAATAATAATCTATTTGATTTACGGGCTAATAAATTCTGTCGAAGGTTATACGAAGCTTTTCTCTCGCCACGAATATTTGTAGCTGCTTGCTGGTGGTACGTCGTTGGTAAAAGGCAGCGTTCCCGAAACCGATTCCGACTGGTATTCAGCGCTACAAGTATTCAAGGCAAGAATCTTCGTGTCGGACCACATATCTGCTTTGCACAAGCAAACCCGTCTATATCAGAACGAGAAGAGATGCAGCAGGAAGTTGCCGGTTGGGATAATCCTCCAGTGATCTCAATCGCGATGCCAGTCTATAATACAGATCTGGCTCAGTTGCGAGATGCCATCCAATCCGTGAAGAAGCAGATATATCCGCATTGGGAGTTGTGCGTTGCTGACGACTGCTCAACGGATCCTGCCGTTCAAGAGGCTCTCAAGGAATTTGAAGAAAGCGACGGGCGCATCAAAGTCGTTTACCGGAAGGAAAACGGACATATCTGCAGAGCCTCAAATTCTGCCATAGATATAGCGACGGGTCCTTACATTGCATTCATGGACCATGATGACCTGCTACCAGTTCATGCCCTTTATTATGTTGCCAGAGAAATTCTGCAATTTCCTGAGGCAGATTTCATCTACTCGGATGAAGATAAAATCCGGAAGGAAGGCTGGCTTACCGATCCACACTTCAAGCCGGACTGGAATCTGGAACTTTTTCTAACCCAGAACTACGTCAATCACCTCAGTGTATACAGGGCTTCAATAGTCAGGGATGTTGGAGGTTTTCGACCAGGTTTCGAGGGAAGTCAGGATCATGATCTAGCGCTCCGGGTGGTTGCTCGGATTGACGAGAAAAATATTCGTCATATTCCGAAAATTCTCTACCATTGGCGATGCTTCTCCGGTTCGGGATCTTTTTCCGATCGCTGGATGCAGCAAGCCATAGAAGCGCGTCAGCGCGCCGTACGTGAATATTTTAAGGACAATCACCCGGAAGCACCGGTGTCGGTAACGAATGGCCCTTCAGGGTGCAACAGGATCGTTAGGGAGCTTCCGAGCCCGGTTCCGCACGTAACAATCATTATTCCAACCCGTGACCGCACAGAATTTGTAAAGGCCTGTGTCTTCAGTTTGTTTGATAAAACAGACTATCCACGTTTTGACGTTATCATCGTGGATAATGACAGTGTGGAAGTGGAGTTAAAAGAATATCTGAGTGAAGTAACAGAAAAGCACCCTGTAACTGTTTTGCCGTATTCAGGTGAGTTTAATTATTCGGCCATGAATAATTTTGCTGTTGAACATGCTTCCGGTTCAGTTGTTGTGCTCTTGAACAATGACACTCAAGTTATTTCTTCTGAATGGCTTCGGGAGATGGTGTCCTATGCAGTGCTACCTCATATCGGGGCTGTTGGGGCGAAACTCCTTTATGCCAACGGTTCGGTTCAACATGCTGGTGTGATCGTGGGCGTGGGAGGTATCGCAAATCACGCTTTTCAATTTTATCAAGGCGGCGATATCGGCTACCAGAACAGATTACAGCTTCCGCAATATTTTCTCGCAGTTACCGCCGCTTGCATGGTTGTTGAAAAGGAAAAATACCAAAAATGTGGAGGTTTGGACGATAAAGACCTAAAAGTTGCGTACAATGATGTTGATTTTTGCCTAAGGCTATCAAGAGATCTTGGGTTGAAGAATGTATACACTCCATATGCCCAATTATTTCATCATGAGTCTGTTTCGCGTGGCCAGGATATTTCGCCGGAGAAGGTGGCAAGATTCGAGCATGAGTCGATGACCATGAGGCAGCGCTGGGGTGATATCATGCAACGGGACCCTTATTATAATGAAAACTTCTCGCATCATAATGCGTATTTTCAGTATAAATATGAATAATTACATAGTTCTTCTGGAGGGTGTTTGTGAGAGGTGAAGAGAGTAATCTAAAGAATGACGGGTTTACTGTTTTAAATGGTTCTCAGTCACACTCGGATGAGTACGCAACGCTAATCTGCGTTGGTGTGGCCCGCAGTGGCACTTCTCTTATTGGAGCTGTTTTGCGACAGTTCGGCATTTTTCTTGGTGAGAAAGCAGATCCGGCTGTTTTTGAAGACACTGTATTGTCAAATGCTTTGGAAGCTGGCGACTGGGTTCGTTTCGATCAAATTATTGAGAACTACAATAAAGAGCACAAGGTATGGGGGTTCAAGCGGCCCGAAGCGTTTGGTCTGCTTGCGCAGAAGTTGAACAAATTCAGGAACCCTCGCCTGATTGTAATACTGAGAGATCCTGCATCGATTGCAAAACGCAACGAAATCTCCATGCATACCGACTTTCTGGAGCAACTGAAAAGAGCGGCTGAACGGACGTTGGATCTCGTACACTTCGTCGAGTCAATCGAAGTGCCGATACTTGTAATTAGCTATGAAAAAGCTCTATCGGACCCTAATTGTCTTGTAGAGAAACTTGCCAAGTTTTGTGGAATTAAACTCGATGAAGGTTTAAGGACTGAGGCGCTTGCTGTAATTGAAAACGGGCCAGAGCTTTATTTGCAGAGTTCTCGGGTCCGGTACGAAGGTCAATTTTTCGGAGTTATTGACGGGGTAGCTCAAGGTTGGGCCCGAAGGCTTCCTGGTGATTTTGCATGTTCGATCGAGATTCGCTCTGGAGGCGAGATAATCGGGGCAGGGACATCCAGCCATTTCAAGGTAGATCTTCCCGAAGAAATTAGGGCGAGAGCGTTCTCCATTCCGTTGGAAAAATTGGGCGACGGTACAGAGATCGAGGCTCGAATATCAGGGACTACTGTAAAACTATAGTGGAAAGGATCGCGAATTAATCACTTTGTTTCATGTCGATACCAAAGCGGTATCCTCACTTAAGGAAGTTCTCGTTGAATTATCCAAACACGCCGACCAGAAGGCTTTCTGTTCTCTTCCGGCAATTTCATTGCGCTCATGAACGGGTGTGAGCGATCCGACGAGATCCTGAAAGTTCCGTTCAATCGATAGCGACAGCAGGTTGTCCACCCAGGTTCGAACGCTGTTTTTCCAGACCAGGCCCACGCGGTTGACACGAACGAAGTCAGCATAGGCCCAGCTGTCGCTGTACACACCAACGCCTCCACAAACGGCATGTTCTGCCAGCTTGTTCGCGGATCGGGCATCGTTGAAGCTCGAAGGTATTACCGGGTAGAGAAGAACGTCAAACCTGTGTTTGAAAAGGCGCTTGCGATAGAAATACCAGTCGAGGTGCCTCAAAACCCGTAGCTTGGGGTGCGTTGATAGCTGCGGCGGTACATCGTGATCTCCAACGATTGTCAGTTCGACATTTGCGCCTGTCGCCAACAGGTTTTCAAATACCTCAAGGACGAATTTTCGATCGGCGGCGTGGCTGGCAGTTCCCAGGTAGCCAATCCTGAGCGGTGCATCTGCCGGCAGGTCTTGAAAACACCAGTCCGTCGAAAGTGCTTCTGACCAAAACGGATCGAGCATTTTGACCTGAAATCCTTGTTGCTCGTAGACCTCGAACAAGGCAGACGAAGGGACAACAATCGTGTCGGCTGCAGTTGCCAGCTTGTTGTGCTGCCCATTGCGAAGGCTTAACAAACGTTGCCGGTAAATTTCAGGCAGTGACACATCGTGGTCGGCTGCCCATAAATTGTCATCGATCACGTAATAGAGCCGTTTTGTCTTTTCATTCAAAAGACGCTCGACGACGCCTGGATGATCACGACGGCAGACGACAACGGCATCACGGGTGGAAAACGAATTGATACCTTCGCGCTGCAAGCTCCGCTCGCGGTTGGAATTCAGAAAATAGATGTCTGTCGTTGGAATGGTTTTGAACGAAGAACACAGATTACGCGCGAGGACGCTGTAGCAATAGTAAAAATCATCAGACGACTTTCTCGAAAATTTTGTCGCTATTCTCATCAAAAAAATACTCGGAATATTCGAATACGAACTGGTAGCTATGATTACTCGGAATACAGCATAATCAGGTGCCAGTTCCGTGCCGTGGCCGCAAGCTGCCATACGTTGTCACGGTAGGTAAGTTTACGCATAGCGTGCATCCGACGGCAAGCAACTGCGGGAAGCGAAAATGACAGACTGTGATACTTCTGGGTGAAACGTTGGAATGCTGAACGGCAAACGCAATGCGGCGCTGGATGGAGTTCCAGCCGCATACTCGTTCAAAATCTGCAAAATATTTGGGGAAGTTTGTGTTGGTCGGGCAGGCCGGATTTGAACCGACGACCCCTTCACCCCCAGTGAAGTGCGCTACCAGGCTGCGCTACTGCCCGAACGGACCCTACCTAGCTTGTTCGCATGCCAAGCGCAAGCAGGTTGTTGCGCTTCTTTGGAGGCTTTTCCAGACATCTGTTACTTGCGGTATGGGAAGGCGGGAACCGGTCGTGCAGGGCGGCCATGGCCGAGCTTTTCAGCGGCAATCAAGCCCCAGGCCAGGCCGTACAGCATATACATGTGCCGCCAGTGGTCGGTGTCGATGATCACCGACAGGATAAGATGCGCGGTAAACACCGCGAAGACGGACTGGGTGAAGGCGGTCCACGGGCGGGCTTTGAACAGGAGCGGCACCAGCGCACAGAACGTCCATAGCGCCATCAGAATGTAGATCGAGCCGCCGAGCCAGCCGTAGGTCGTGTATCCTTTCAGATAGACGTTGTGTTCGTCTTCCGGGAAATACTTGTTGAACTCCAGCGGGCCGAGCCCGAGCGGGTGTTCCATCACCAGCTGAAAGCCGAGCGAGTAGCGGGCGAAACGGCCAAGGCGGGCACCGTCGTAGGATTGAACGAGCTTTGCACGTTCGGCGAACATGTCGGCGACCGTATCGACCGAAAGTGCCGCACCGATCAGTGCGAAGACCGCAAGAATGCCGATTACGCCGAGAAGCACCAGACGTGCCCGGCGGGCAGCGGCCTTTTCGGTGACGAGCGCCAGGAAATAGACCAGCAGCACCGATGCCGACAGCACACCCCACGCGCCGCGTGAAAAACTCAGGAAGACGCCGAGCAGCAGGACGGCAAGCGGCACCAAAAGGTGCAGGTTACGCAGCACCGATTGCCGGAGCAGCTTCTGGACCAGAAGCACCGTAGGCAGCACAAGGAACGGACCGAACACGTTGGGGTCCTGGAAAGTGCCACGGGCTCGATCGTAGAGCGTGAAATAGGACGCGCCGGGGAAAAGCTGAAAGTAACCGGCAATGCCTATGGCAGCCACAAGCACGGCGCTGGCGATATAGCCGCTCTGGATGACCCTGAACCTGCCAGGGTCTTCCGCGATAATCGCAGCATAGAAGATTGCGGTGATTGCCAGAAAGCCGGAAACGGCGATGTACATGATGGCATCACCCATCTCCTTGGCCATGGGAATGGAAGCGACGCCGCCTGCAATGTAAAGCATCAGGCAGATGATCAGCGGACCGAATTCACGACGAAGTTTCAGGCCGCAGGCAAGCCAGACGACCGAAAGCAGTGCCATGTAGAGTTCGTAAGGTGCAGGCTCCTCGATTACGAACCCGGACAGAAAGGCTGCAAGCCACAGTGCGCCGTTGCCCAGGCTCCTGGCCTGAAGACCGATGGGCGCGCGTGCATGAGGCGTGCCGCCAAAATGGTCGGTCGCAAGGCTCAATAGGCGTTCTCCGTATTGAGCAACCGGAAGGGCGTCTGGATCAGAATTTTCAGGTCGAACAGGATCGACCAGTTCTCGATGTAGTAGACATCGCACTCCACGCGCTTCTGGATCTTTTCCGGTGTATCGACTTCACCGCGCCAGCCGTTGATCTGCGCATAGCCGGTCACGCCCGGCTTGACCTTGTGCCGTGCGAAGTAACCGTCAACGACGTCGTCCCAGGTCTTGTTGTTGGTATGGGCGTTGACAGCATGCGGGCGAGGTCCGACGAGCGACAGGCTGCCGCCGAGAACGTTGAAAAGCTGCGGTAATTCATCGATCGAAGTCTTGCGGATGAAGCGACCGACCCTGGTTACGCGGGGATCGCCCTTGGTCACCACCTTCTTGGCGTCCGGATCGGCCATTTCCGTGTACATGGACCGAAATTTCAGAACTTCGATGATCTCGTTGTTGAAGCCGTAGCGTTTCTGCCTGAACAGGATCGGTCCCTTGCTGTCCAGCTTCACGGCGATGGCAGCGGCGATCATGACCGGCAGCAGCGTGATGATGGCGAGCGAAGCGAAGACAAGGTCGAAGATCCGCTTGGCCACCATGTCCCAATCGGCTATCGGCTTTTCGACCACGTCGACAAATGGGACCGTTCCGATGAAGCTCGATCCGCGGTTACGAAAGCGAACCTTGTCGGTGTGGGCAGAAAGGCGGATGTCGACCGGCAGAACCCAGAGTTTTTTCAAAAGCTCCAGCACCCTTTGCTCTGCGCGCAAGGGAATGCACACAATGAGCATGTCGATGCGTGCCAGACGGGCGAATTCCACCAGCGCGCTGATGTTGCCGAGTTTCGGATAGCCGGCCACCACTGGCGGCGAACGTTCGTTGTTCCGGTCATCGAAAATACCGCAAATGCGGATGTCGTTGTCCGCCTGGGCTTCCAGGTCGTGGATCAGTTCCTGGGCGGCCGTGCCGCCACCGACGATGATCGCGCGCCGTTCCAGACGACCGGATTTCATCCAGTGACGCACCAGCCGATAGACAATGAAGCGTGACAGGCAAAGGCCGGTCAGGCTTATCGCGAACCAGGCGCCGATCCAGGCATCTGACAGTTCCGTGCCGATGCCTGTTGTAGTCCGCAGAAGCGCGAACATGGCGAACACGAGCGTCCAGCCGGCGGCAACGCGTCCGATCTGCGACAGACCCTGGCGCATGACCGGAACCTGATAGACGTCTGCGGCCTGAAAAAAGGCGAGCGCAAACAGGATGGCGGCGCCAGTAACAAACAGGTTGCCAAGTCCGAAACTAGCCGTTTCGGGACTGGTAAAGACTGCGAACAAGGCCGTACCAGCGATCAGAAGTACATCCGTCAGACGCACCATACCGGTGAGAACGGTAACGGAAACGCCCTTGCCGCCTAAGCCTTGAGCAATTTCAAAGGCATCGGCGGAAAGGCTGGTGTTGGCCGCGGACAGAACCTCGACGTTACTTTGGCCCGTCGCGCCATGAACGGTATGTCTGAAATGCTTTTCCAATCTGTGCCCCAAAGCGGATGTCCCGCCTGGAACAGGCTTCGGTTCGACCGCATCAGAGGGTTTAAAAACTGGGGTATTCATTATCGGTTGCTCGATCTGGCAAGAACAGTCTGCGCACGCGGCACGGCTGAGACACTATCAGCTTGGGCCGGTGTCGAGCTATCGGTCGGGGCGATGCCCTGGATTTCCTGGTAGAGGGTGGTGATTCTGTCGTTCATGAGGTCGACCGAGAAAGTCTCAGCAAGGCAGCTGCGCAGGTTTTTTGCCTGCTGAGCCATCTTGGCGGGGTCTGCAAGTGCTTCTTCCATGGCCGTGGTCAGTTTGCCGATATGGCCAGGTTCCACCAGCCGATTGGCATAGCGGCCAAATATTTCCGGAATGCCGCCGACGCGTGTTGCGATCAGCGGACGTTCTGCTGCCACGGTCTCCAGGATGATATAGGGCATGGCTTCGGCGCGTGAGGGTACAACGACGTTCCTGGCAAGCTTGAAAGCTTCACGAGCGGGAAGGGCACCATGGAACGTGATTGCGCCGTCGAGCCCCAGCTTCCTCACCATGTTCCGATACCGCTCTTCGTCCGGGCCTTCACCAACGATGTGAGCCTTGGGCGCGGTGCCGTTCTTCAGGCGAATGTTGTAAAGCGCTTCAATGAAAAGGTCTGGTCCCTTCAGGTCTCGCAACATCCCGATATAAAGGAAATCGGCGGCTGATTCATCCACCGGAACGGGGGTGAATTCGTCTGGTGTCAGCCCGTTGTAGACAATGCGCGATCGGGCTTTCGTGTGACCGACCTTGCTTTCGTAGGCTGCGGCTTCATAGTCGGACACAAAGATCAGCCCGTCGGTCAGGCGGCCAAGAAGCCGTTCCAGCGTGTGGTAGACCCGGCCTTCAAAGCGATTGGGATCATAGTGCAGGCTGCCGCCATGAGGGCAATAGACACGGGCGGCTTTCTGGCCGCGCAGGCGCAGAACACTACCGATCAGGCGCGCATAGGCGCCACCTTTTGCCCCGTGTCCATGCAGGATGTCGGGTTTCAGGTCCCGGATGTGCTTGTAAAGGGAAACAGTTGCCGTCAGATCCTGTACGGTCAGCTGCCGTTGCATGGGAAAGCGTGCAATACCAAGAGCTAGCCTCGGCTTCAGCTCTTCAAGAAGCTGATTGTCGAAAGCACTGCCCGTGTTGCTGTCACATACGAGGCCGACATCGTGTCCCGCTTCCGACTGGCAGATGGCCAGATCCCGGATATGGCGGAAAATGCCGCCAATGGGCGAGCGCACGCAATGCACGATCCGCATGGGGGTCGTTGTCATGATGCAGTATCCCTGTTGCTACCCCCAGGTTTCTTGTCGAACCTGTGGGGCACTGAAACTGCACCCTAACAAAGGGAGGTGAGTCCACAGTTAACTTGGCGGGACCCTAAAAATAACGCTCACGGACGTAAATTGTATCACCGGGACGCACCGGGTCCGAAATGGGCACACGGCCGTTTAGAATTTCACCGTTGAGCTGTCGGGTGATATCCACATCTGACTGCAGCGCCCGCGAACTGAAACCGCCTGCTGTTGCGATGGCGTTTTGAACGGTCATGCCGGCAACGTAATTATATTGGCCTGCATTTTGCACTTCACCCATGACGAAGATCGGACGATAGGTATCGACCTCCACCGAGACGTCCGGATCGCGGATATAGCCCTGACGCAGCTTGGCCGAAATTTCGGATGCCAAGCCTTGCTGGGTCTTGCCGCGCGCAGCGACGCTGCCGACCAGCGGGAAAGAAATATATCCTGCTTGATCAACGACATAAGTATTGGACAGGTCATCCTGGCCGAACACGATAATGCGCAGCTTATCGCTTGAGTCCAAGCGATAAGGCTGGGTCAGTGTTTCGTGAAACGCTGTCGGCGGCTGTCTGTACCCGCTGCATGCAGCAAGGCCCAGGCACAAGCCCAGGACAACAAGCGCTCTCGTTCGCATCAACGACTCTCCTACAATTCGGAGACAGGATCGCGCTTTATGGTTAATTGAGGGTGAAGAGGAAAAAAGACCTGTCCGGCACCCTGTCAAATTTGCGCATGCATTAATTAACAGGGCGACCCCGGAGACTGTAACCAGCTTAACCGAACGCTTACCATAATTCGACATAGTTTGCCGGTATCTTGGAGTTTCAAAAGATGAATGCTGAGCGGCAGACACATTCCGAAGACGATATGGCGCTGGATCTGGGTGGTCTGTTGCGGACGATCGGTCGATCCCTGGGCTGGCTTGTTCCACTCACGCTCTTCGTCACCGTTGTCGTCTTTCTGGGGCTCCAGTTCGTAGCGCCCAAATACAAGGGCGAAGCGCGCCTCATCATCGAGAGCACGGACAATCTGCCCGGTGCATCGCGAGGGCAGGAAGAAGAGCGAGCCCTGCTCGATAGCGAAGGTGTTGTCAGCCAGGTTCAACTGCTCAAGTCCGCTGATCTGGCGCGTCGTGTCGCGAACAAGCTCAACCTTGCTGCGATCCCGGAGTTCGATGCCAACGACGATGGCAGCCTCGTCAATCTCCTGCTGTCTCTGGTCGGGTTCGGAAACGAAACCGAAGGCAATAGCGAGGAAGAGCGGGTCCTCAAGCATTATTACGAGAATCTGGAAATCTACCGGTTGGAGGGATCCCGCGTGATCGCGGTGGACTACACCGCCGAAAGTCCGGTTCTGGCGGCCAAGGTCGCCAATACGATTGTTGATGAGTATCTGTCGGTTCAATCCAGCGCAAAACGGCAGACGACCGAGCAGGCCTCCGCTGCGCTGGAGCCTCAGATTGTCGAATTGCGCCGGGAAGTTCAGGCAGCCCGGCAGGCGGTATCGGATTTTCGCGCCCGGGCCGACCTTTTGATCGGCGCTGACAATATCCCGCTCAACCAGCAGCAACTTGCCGAAACGAGTACCGCTTACTCCGACGCCCAGTCCTCCAAGGCCGAGGCGCAGGCCAAAGCCGACCTCATTCGCGAGTTGTTGAATTCAGGCGGTTCTCTCGAGACTGCCAGCGATGTGCTGAATTCCGCACTCATTCAGCGTCTGAGGGAGCGTCAGGTCGAAATTCAGTCCAATATTGCCGAACTCTCAATCACACTGTTGCCCAACCACCCGCAACTGAAGGCGCTTCAATCTCAGCTTGGTGATTACGACCGGCAAATCCGATCGGAAGCACGCAAGATCCTGCAGGGACTGGAAAACGATGCGAAGGTGCAAGACCAGCGCGCAAAAGCACTTGGGGCACGCCTTGAGGAGCTGAAGACGGCAGCGGCAAAATCCAACGCCGATCAGGCACGGCTCGCGGAACTGGAGCGCGAAGCCAATGCCAAGGCGGCGCAACTTGACCAGCTTCTTCTCAGTTTCCAGGAAGCTGATTCCCGCTTGCGTGCACAGGTTCTGCCTGCCGATGCCAGGATCATTTCCCGTGCCAGCGTGCCGGTAGAACCGGATTCGCCCAAAATCATTGCCAGCACCATCATTGCTGCGCTTGTCACCTTTATTCTCGGATGTGCCTTTGTGCTCATGCGCGAATTTCTGAACGGCAATGCGCTCTATCGGATGCAGGATGGTTCGTCCGAAGGGCAGCGTGTCGCACCGCGCATGGATGAGCGGCCGCAATCAGGTCCTCAGGATACCGTGCGGGCTGAAAACCCAGGCTGGGGCGGCGGCTACGGTCAGACCGTTGCCAGCTACAGGATCGATCCCGGCGAGTGGAGCAAAGCCGACACGCTTCGCGACGCTGAACCAAGCGTCCCTGAAACAGCCGTTAACATTGATGAACCAGCCGAAGAAACGGTTCCTGAGCAGGCCCCGGAACCACAACCCCAGCCCCAGGCCTCGGAAAAGACACAGCGGCCAAAGGGACGCATCGGGATCCTGTCCGGCAAGCTTCGTGGTCGCAAAAAGAAGACCGGCTACGATCACGATGTCAGCCCGGACTGGGTGGGGGACATGCGGGGTTCGAAGGAAGCCGAAGCAGAGGTGCCAGGCGCGGAAGTTGCTCCTGTTCCTGTGGTTTCAGCCAGCAAGACAAGTAGGCAAGCAAAGCGGGAAGAGCAGCTCAAGACAACGCACGCGGACGATGTCGAAGCGGCGGGACGCGTTGTCGTTCTCAGCGTCGATGATGAGGCCCTGTCTCACGAGCTCGCTTTCGACCTGATCCGGAAGGCGGCCGGACGTGGCAAGTCTTCTCTCATCATGGAAGTCTTTCCCGATCAGACCAACCTGAAGGGGGCCGAAGGGTTCTCCGACATCGTCGCCGGAACGGCGCCTTTCGCCAAAGTGGTCTATCGCGATGCCGGATCAAAGGCGCATATCATTGAGGCCGGGCGGGTTGAGATCACGGACGAAATGGTGAACTCGGAACGTTTCAAGCTGGCTCTTGAGGCAATCAAGTCGACCTATGAAACTGTGGTTGTCGATCTTGGCGCCATCGATGGGTCGCTGGCGAGTGCCCGTATGTTGAGTTTCGCGGACAGGGTATTGATTGCAGCATCGGCGCCAGACCACGGCCACGAACTGCAAAGTGCGGCCAATCTTCTGGCACATAACACAGGCGCGAAGGTCGAAGTCGTGATTTCTGGTGGAACCGGACCGGGGCCGCGCAGAAACGGTGACGGGCACGCCGCCTGAGGAAGATGTTGGCGACAGTTGGTCGCCAACTGTCTAACTGTTGCCGGAAAAACCAGCTTTCATCTTGCGCAAACGCCGGATCAGCGGCCACAGGATCGATGAATTGCGGATGCAGGATTTGGCTTTCAGCCTTGCGGCTTCCAGACGCATGCGGAGAGCCCCTTTCCAGGTCATCGCCAAAAGGCTGTCCTTCAAAGGCACTGGTTCTGCCCACGTGGTCTTGTAGCGTTCCTCGCCTAGGCCGAGGTCCAGTGTGTCGATGGTCGGATCACAGCACGCCCGTTCGATGATTTCCTTGATCAGGACCAGCCCTGGACTGTTGGGCAGCATGTCGTCATGAGCAACGCTGTTGCTGTAGGCATAAAGCGTCTTGCCATGCTGGGCGCACAGATAGGTGGCCCTGATCCGGTCTCCCGCTTCCAGGTACCAGAGATCCAGGGGACGAGCGCCGTGATCTTGCGCGCTGCCCGCTGCCACCAGTCCAACCACGCTGGACAGGAACGTCTTCGCTGGGGGCGCCGAAAAAACATTCGGAATGCCCGCTTCCCTTGCCCTGACAGAGCGTTGTTCAAGAAAGGCATCAAAGCCACGTTGCCTGTCGACAGGGGAGGTGGCTTTGGCAATCGTGTAATTACCGGCTGCCTGAAGATGTCGTTCCTTGCGAAGCAGGTTCTTGCGTGAGGACTTGCTGTGTGTGTCGTTGAACAACTGTCCGAAATCGGAGGGCAGAGCGCGGGCGAAAACAGGGCTCGGGCTTGACGTTGCTCCTTTGAAAACGAGCGGATGGTCTCGCCCTAGCCAGGTCTCCGGAACGTTTTCAAACTTGAGGAGATCAGCATCGACCTCTTTGCAGACGGCAGACAGGTGGCTTTTCATCTCGTCTGCCGTGGCACCTTGATAGAAATCGGCGTGCCAGAGGCCCGTATTCTGGTTGCCGTTCTGGTGGCCGAGAAACGTCAGCGCAGAGATGCCAGCAGACCGTTCAAGTTGCAGTGGCAGCAGAAAAACCGCCTGACCGCGACACCGTCCGACAACGATCACCGGCGTGCAATTCAGGCTCTGGCCGACTGTCTCGAACCAGCTGCAAAGCCAGCCAGGAGACTGGTATGGATTACTGTGCAGCACATCCTTTAGTTGTTGCCAGTCAGCCTGTGCTTCGCTAAGCCTCGTGAATATGGACAATTCAAGGTCTGTTGAGGACACGGTGCTCACCTCGCACCAGGGCGCGTGAAAGACAGGCTGAAACGGTTATTGAAAATCGGATAAACCATTTTGAACAAACATGAAGGAAAGACAGGACGTCGCGCTGGCAGATCAAGCTAAGTCTCGATAGATTTAGCAATAATTGTTAAAGAAACCGTGCCTAACTGGCACATTCTAGCAAGGTGGGCATTTCGGCCACATGGGCATGCGGCACAAGACGGTAACAAGCGCATTCAGTGTACTTAAGGGAACGGGGCTCGGCCGTATGCTGGCACCGTTTACCCAGGGCTGTGGTGCCGTGTTTATGATGCACCATGTCCGGTCGGCCCGCTCCGATGCTTTCCAGCCGAACCGTCACCTGGAAATCACGCCCGAATTTCTGAAGCTCGCGGTCGAGCGGATTAGGGCAAACGGCTATGAAATCATATCGATGGATGAAGCCGTCGACCTGCTCAAGTCCGGTTACGGGCACCGCCGTTATGCGGTTCTGACTTTCGATGACGGGTACCGGGACAATCTGTCTGTCGCCTATCCGATATTGAAGGAACTGGAAGCTCCTTTCACCGTGTTCGTCACAACCGGGCTGATCGACCGGACCAGCGAACTGTGGTGGCTGGCCCTTGAGAAGATCATCGCAGACAACGATGAAGTGGTCTTCACAGCGGCAGGCAATTCAGCCGGCATCCCGTGCAGAACACTTGCAGAAAAAAACGCGTGTTTCGAAAAGATCGTCGATCATCTGACACTGGAGGTCGGCGAAGGTGATCAGCGCAAGATCATCCGGGCGCTTGCTGAAAGATACGGCGTCGACCTGAAAGCCCTGGCGGACGCGCAGATGATGACGTGGGACGAGACCCGCCAACTGGCTGATGATCCACTGGTTACCATTGGTGCCCACACCCACGATCATTTTGCCATGGCGCGGTTGAACGCAGATGCCGCCTGTGAAGATGTGACCAGGGGCCTTGAGCGGCTGGAGAAAGAACTCGGCCGCAGGCCGAAGCACTTTGCCTATCCGTATGGAAAATCACACGCGGTTACACCGCGCGATGCGGATATCTTGCGGGAAATCGGCTTCGCCTCGTCTGTGACGACGCTTCCCGGTGTCCTTCAATCCGTCAACGCGCGCGACCCGATGATGCTGCCACGCGTCTCCCTGAACGGCCGGTTTCAAGACCCGGCTGTTGTCGACCAGTATCTGACGGGGGCGCCCTTTGCGCTTTACCGGGTTGCCCGGTGGGCCGCCAACGGGTTTGGTGTCAGGTCCGGCTTTTCCCGCCTCTTTCCATCCACCAGATAATCGCGCCTGCCGGGATGACCCAGGCCAGACCTGCGATGCCGAAGTAGATGAAGCGGACCAGGTTCGAGGACTGCTGCAATGTCAGGTCGCCGATCACCATCGCGGTGAGGGCGTAGACCACCACAAAAACAACCAGCAGCACCATGCCGATAAACTTGCGAAACGAGGGAACCATTGTCGGGCGTGTCCGTTGACCGTGTGTGAATCCGCGCGATGAGGGACCTTTTGCCGCAAAACGTCCCGGACCGCTTGCCGTCTTGCTCCTGCACCTATATCTCCGCAAGCCAAAGGTCAAACTCACGATAAGAATTTCCGGAAGCGGCTCATGATTGCGATTGCAGAAGGTGTGAAGAACGAACAGATGCTTCCGGCCAAATTGCAGAGATTGCGACAGAACAGGGCCCTGATCCGATGGTGGCTCTACTTCGTTTGTGCGCTGATCCTGGCCATGGTCGTCGTCGGCGGAGCGACGCGTCTTACCGAATCCGGGCTGTCAATCACCGAGTGGAAACCCATCCACGGCGTCATTCCCCCGCTCAGCGAAGCGGAGTGGGAAGAGGAGCTGGAGAAATATCGCCAGATTCCGGAATATCAGCTCATCAACAAAGGCATGAGCCTTGACGAGTTCAAGTTCATCTTCTGGTGGGAATGGGCGCACCGGTTGCTGGGGCGCTTCATTGGTGTTGCGTTTTTTGTTCCCATGGTGGCGTTCTGGGCAACCGGCAGGATAGAGCCCTGGCTGAAGCCGAGATTGCTTGTCGGCCTGGCACTTGGCGGTTTGCAGGGCTTTGTCGGCTGGTGGATGGTGGCATCCGGTCTGGTGGACAGGGTGGATGTCAGTCAGTACCGGCTGGCCACACACCTGACGCTCGCACTCTTCATTTTTGCCTATCTTTTCTGGATTGCCCGGCGGCTGAGCCCCTTGCCCGAACCCGAAATTCAGGAGCAGGAGCGGCTCGCAGGGCTGGGCAAACTGGTTCTTTTCCTTGTCTTTGTTCAGATGTTCCTGGGAGGTCTCGTCGCCGGGCTGAATGCCGGCTTGACCTTCAATACATGGCCACTCATGGATGGCCAGTTCATTCCGCGCGGCATGCTTGCCATCCAGCCTATCTGGCTGAATTTCTTTGAAAACGTGATGACGGTTCAATTCCAGCATCGCATGACGGCCTATGTGCTGGTGTTCACCGGTGTGGCGCTGGCCTGGAGTACCTTCCGCGTGAGCCGCCGCAAGGAGCTGCGCCGGGCAGGCGCCCATGTTGGGGGCTTCCTGTTGCTGCAGGCGATCTTCGGCATTCTGACGTTGCTGTGGCACGTGCCGCTGTCCATCGCTCTGGTGCATCAGGGCTTCGCGGTTATCGTCCTGGCGGCTGCGGTTGACTATGTGGCCATGCTGAAAGGGCCTTTCGCCATTCGCAGCTAGGCTCCGGAAATCTCAACTGTTGGGGAAACGGGCAGCCGCGTGGAAGCACCTCGCTCCGAACGCCGCAGCTCTCCCATCCAGGATTTCCGCTGTGCTTACAGCCTCGGGGCCTGAATGGGAGTACAGGCAAAAAAGCCCGCCAATCGGCGGGCTTTTCGTTTGTTCAGCTGGTGCCTCTTAGCCGGAAAGGGCCTGATCGAGATCGGCGATGATGTCATCGACATCTTCCAGGCCGACCGAAATACGCACCACGTCCGGGCCCGCACCAGCCGCGGTCTTCTGTTCATCCGAAAGCTGCCGGTGTGTTGTGGATGCGGGATGGATGATCAGACTGCGGGTGTCACCGATGTTGGCCAGGTGCGAGAACAGTTCCACCTTGCTCACCAGGGCGACGCCTGTGTCATAACCGCCTTCAACGCCGAAGGTGAACACGGCACCGGCGCCCTTTGGCATGTACTTCTGTTGCAGGGCGTGGTGCTTGTCTTCCGGCAGGGCTGCGTAGGACACCCATTTGACCTTGTCGTGGGCGGCGAGGTGAAGCGCGACCTTCTTGGCATTGTCCGAATGACGCTGCATGCGCAGCGGCAGGGTTTCGATGCCGGTCAGGATCATGAAAGCGTTGAAGGGCGAGATGGCCGGTCCGAGGTCGCGCAGACCAAGCACACGGCAGGCAATGGCAAAGGCGAAGTTGCCGAAGGTCTCGTGCAGGACGATACCCTGGTATTCCGGCCGGGGCTGGGACAGCAGCGGATAGTTGCCGCTGGCAGACCAGTCAAAGCTGCCGCCGTCGACGATGATGCCGCCCATGGAATTGCCGTGACCGCCCATGAATTTGGTCAGCGAGTGCAGAACGATATCAGCACCGTGTTCGATCGGCCGGCACAGGTATGGCGTTGCCATGGTGTTATCGACCACCAGCGGCACACCCTTCGCCTTTGCAATTGCCGCAATCGCCTCGATGTCGACAACGATTCCGCCGGGATTGGCCAGGCTCTCGATGAAGATCGCGCGTGTGCGGTCGTCAATCGCCGCTTCGAAGGACGACATGTCCGCAGGGTCGGCCCACTTCACGCCCCAACCGAAGCTCTTGAAGGAGTGGTTCAGCTGGTTGATGGAACCGCCATAGAGCTTGTTTGCGGCCACGATGTTGTCGCCGGGCTGCATCAAGGTATGGAAGCACAGAAGCTGAGCCGAATGACCGGAAGCTGTCGCAAGTGCGGCGGTACCGCCTTCAAGCGCCGCAACGCGCTCCTCCAGAACAGCCGTCGTCGGATTGGTGATGCGTGTGTAAATGTTGCCGAAGGCCTGCAGCCCGAACAGGGAAGCGGCGTGATCGACATCGTCGAAAACGAACGAGGTCGTCTGGTAAATCGGTGTCGCCCGCGCGCCTGTCGAAGGATCCGGCGCTGCGCCAGCGTGAATCGCGAGAGTGGAAAAACCTGGAATATTTTCGCTCATTAAAAGACCTCCCTGTTGGATTGGCGGCCAGTTTGACCGAAGGAGCAGGGCAGGTCAAAGAACGATTTTGCGGTTTTGTGATCTAAAGGAAATTATGTATGTCAAAGCGTTAGGCAGGATTGGTGGCCTTTGCCTCCTGCCAGGGTGGGGCATGTCTGCCTATTGGTCGGAAGGGTCCTTCCGGTTCTCCAGCTTCACACCGAAATAGACACCAAAAAGCAGTGCCGCCGCCAGCAGTGGCAGGCTCCATGCCAGAAATGTCGTATCTCCGAAGACTGCAAACACAGCGGCCTCCTCCCGGTTTGAAAACTTGGATGCGAGGCAAAAGGTTAACGATCTCTTATGGAGAAAGTGGAAAGAAATTCATCGGCATTCGGAGCAAATTGAGCGAAAGCTCTTATAAATTGAACTTAAAATTGTCAGCTTTTGTCGGTTGCGTCATCTTTCGTGCGCCTGGTTGCGCGCGGGCCGTTTGCAGATGGTTTCTGCAGATGAATCAGTACCGCGATACAGACGACGAACGCGACAGTCGCGAGCGCGAATATCATTAGTATTGCCCCCATGTATCTGTCGTCAAAGGCGCAATTTCGCCTGAACGCAGATCAAAACCCCATCCCTGAAGTCTCGAAGTATAGCAGAAACACGCAGGGGTAGAAGTGGGGGTGTATACATTGATTTCGGTTCAGCCGCCCTTCTGTTCCCGCTCGCCGGACTGTGCCTGCTCTCGCGCCCAGGTCTCGTCACGGTGGGCGAAGGGGGATCCGTGTTCGGCCTTGTGCACGAATGCGAACAGCAGCAAGGCAACCAGAGCTGCCATAGCCATGAGAACCCATTCAAATGCGGTAAACAGGGTCGGGTCCTGGGTCATGCTGCCTCACGCTACTGATGGCATCCGGTTGGCTTCCGGACGGCGGTATCTCGACTAACGAGCTATCCGGCGAGCATTGTGCGAAGCTGATGCAATGGGGAAAATTAGCTGTTTTTTTCCCCAGAAAGCCCGCGATGCTGAAACCCTGCTTTCAGAGCAGGGCGCTTGGAGGAAAGCGTGCGCGAGTTGACACCTGCCCATCCGATTTCACCTGACAGCCGACCATACTCTATCTTGGGGCAGCGGTTCATCACCATCTTGATACCGGCAGCTTCGGCTCTTGCTGCTGCTTCGTCGTGGCGCACGGTCAATTGCATCCAGATGACTTTGGGCAACATGCCGCTGGCAATAACGTCGTCGACGATAACGCCTGCCGCTTCGGAATTGCGAAAGATGTCGATCATGTCGGGAGCCGCAGGCAATTCGTCGAGCGAGGAATAGACCTTCTGTCCCAGGATCTCCTTGCCTGCCTGACCGGGATTGATGGGCCAGACCTCGTATCCCTTGGACAAAAGGTATTTCAGCACGAAATAGGACGGCCGGACATTGTTGGCACTCGCGCCGATCATGGCGACGGTTTTCACCTCGTCGAGAATACCCTTGATGTAGGCGTCCGGATAAGTGTCGTGATTCATGGAATGGAGATCCTCAGATTTGTCGCGCTATCCAATGCGAAATGACACCTGCCTGCAAGGGGCCTTCTGCCGCAGACCGGTCTGCCTCGAAGAATTGTGAAACTGCGCAGGGACGGTCAGGCGCGATAAGCGGCTCACCGGTAAACGGAAGAGGCTAAACAGGCATACGGAAGGCGGCGTTTTATGAGTGAGTTGAAAAAGCGGTTCCAAAAGGTGCTGGAAACGATCGACCGGTCGCTGGATGGTCCGCTTGATGTTCCTGCGCTTGCGGGGGTGGCCGCTTATTCGAAGTTTCACTTTCAGCGCCAGTTCTCGGCTTTCTTTGGCCTCGGAGTTGCAGAATACCGGCGGCTCCTGAAGCTGAAACGCGCAGGACAGCAGCTCGCTTTCAGGGGGGAGCTACCGGTCACTGAGATTGCCTACGATGCGGGCTACGAAAATCTCGAGAGCTTCTCACGTGCGTTCAAACGAGATTTTGGGCAAAGCCCTTCGGCTTTCCGATCAACGCCCGACTGGTCTGTCTGGCACGGAACCTATGACCCATTGCTGAATTTGAAAGGACAGTTCATGTCGGATCAGCACCTTGATGTCTCGGCCGTCCGGATCATCGATTTTCCTGAAACACCCGTCGCCCTGCTTGAGCATCGCGGGTCACCGCAAGAGGTGCCCGCATCCGTCAGACGCTTCATTGCCTGGCGCAAGGCAAATGCAAGCCCTCCCTCCAGAAGCGCGACGTTCAATATACTCTTTGACGATCCCAGAACGGCGCTGCCTGAAGAATACCGGTTCGGCATTTGCTGCGCTGTAGCAGGACAGTTCAAAGAGAATGCGGAGGGCGTGGTAGCCGCAACGTTGCCTGCAGGACGCTGCGCCGTAATCAGGCATTCCGGTCCACTCGACTTGGCTGAGGAAACAATCCGCGCCCTTTATCGCGATTGGCTGCCACGAAGTGGCGAGGAGCTGCGGGACTTTCCGCTGTTCGTTCAACGCCTCAGCTTCTTTCCGGATGTTCCGGAGCATGAAGCGAAAACCGATATCTTCCTGCCGCTGAAATGACATGGAACCGCAGTGGTAATACGGTGAGTTGACAGTCGACACTCAGGCCAGTTTTGCCGCCTGTTCTTTCCTGAATTCCTTGCGGATCATCAGTTTCAAACCGGACCAGGTGCCGTCAACGGCACAAACCTTTACGTCCACAAGCCCCATCGGCAGGCAAAGCTCGCGGATGGTGTCTTCGGTGACGTCGGTCGGTAGCTTGCTGGCCTTCTTGGGCCAGGAAACCCAGATCATGCCGTCCGGGGCCAGCAGGACCCGCAAGGTTTCCAGTAGTCCAGTCAGCTCAACCCGTTCGGTAACAAACACATGAGCGCACTCAACACCCGGTTCCGGCGCGGTACAAATGACCGCGCCAGGGGCCTGTGTCTGCAGCAAGGCGGAAATGTCTTCCGGCATCCGGTGACGCCAGCAGATCATTCCCGGTTTCAGCCCCAGTTTTGCGGACAGCGGACGTCCGGAATAACCGGCTTCAGGCATGTCTTATCCTTGTTGCCTCCAAACGGCAGGGCGGATCAGCTGTCCGTCCATTCTGGTTTGCGTTTTTGCAGAAAGGCGTTGATGCCTTCTTCCGCATCCCGGGCCATCATGTTCTCGACCATGGTTTGTGCTGCGAAATCATAGGCTTCCGACAACGGCATTTCCAGCTGACGGTAAAAGGCTTCCTTGCCGATCTTTACGGTCTTGGCAGACTTGGAGGCGATCGATTCCGCGTATTTCTGGACGACCTGCTCCAGGTAGTCACGCGGGACGATGCGGTTGATCAGGCCGAAATCCTTCGCGGTGGATGCGTCGATGCTTTCACCGGTCAGAAGCATCTCCATGGCCTGTTTAGGCGCAACATTGCGCGAGAGCGCAACCATTGGCGTGGAGCAAAAGAGGCCGATATTGACGCCTGGCGTGCAGAAGGTGGCCGTGTCGGTAGCGATGGCAAGGTCGCAGGAGGCAACCAGTTGGCAACCGGCTGCGGTCGCAACACCTGTTACCACGGCGATCACAGGCTTGGGCAGGCGCACAATCTGCTGCATCAGATCCGAACACTGGCGCATGATCCGCTCGTAGGTGGCCCTGCCACCATCCGCTTCACCGCGCGCTGCGGTTAGTTCCTTCAGGTCGTGGCCAGCGCAGAAGACCTTGCCTTCCGCACCAAGCAGGACAACACGCACTGCAGGATCCTCGGCCGCCTTCTGAAGTTCACCGGCTAGAGCGGTCATCATCTCGCTCGAAAGAGCGTTCATCCGCTCCGGCCGCTGCATCACGATCCGGTAAACGCCTTCATGAAGAAGCGTTGCGAGCATCGGTTTCTGGATCTCGTCATTTGCGGCGGTTTCAGACATGGAACGCTCCCTGAAGATTTGCTTTGCCGATGTTATAGCCGACGCGGGCAGGGCGGCGAAAGTGTCCGATCGGCTGGTGGCTGCCGCCGATCACAGATGGTTTATCTGACGATGCGTCAAGTCGCTGGCGGTTCTTTCGGTTTCGGTTATCCTTTCGGCATGTGGAGGCTTTCCGAAGTCCGCTCACTTGCAGGTGCAGTCGCCTTGCTGCTGGCACCTCTCGGTCCCGCGCTTGCGCAGGAACAGGTCGATGTCGCTCTGGTCCTTGCTGTCGATGTCTCCCGCTCCATGTCGCCTGAAGAACTCCAGATCCAGCGCCGCGGATATGCTGCCGCCATCGCCAGCCCGGAAGTGGTGCGGGCGATCGGGTACGGGGCTCACGGCCGGATCGCTCTCATGATGTTCGAATGGGCCAACGAAAGCCATGCGCGCGAAATTGTCGGGTGGTCGGTGATCGAGGGCGTGGAAGATGCCCAGGAGTTCGCCGACAAGGTTCTGGCGGACAGCACCTACGGCCAGCGCCGAACCTCGATTTCCGGCGCAATCTGGCATGCTTCGGCTCTCCTCGCCGATGCACCTTTCAAGGCAGACCGCCGCGTGATCGACATTTCAGGGGATGGTCCCAACAACCAGGGAGCACCTGTGGTCCAGGCACGCGATGCCGCCGTGGAGGCCGGTCTGGTGATCAATGGATTGCCGCTGATGACTACTGGTGGCATGGGCTTCCAGTTCAACATTCCGGACCTGGACGTCTACTATCAGCGCTGCGTCATCGGCGGGCCCGCCAGCTTCGTCATACCGGTGAACGACTGGGAACAGTTTCCCGAAGCCGTACGTCGCAAGCTGATCCTCGAGATCGGCGGCGTCAAGCCGCCCGAGCCACAAGTCATCCCGACCCAATTCACCTTCGAAGAGCCATATGACTGCCTCGTGGGAGAAAAGATCTGGCGGCGTATGCGCGAGCAATATTTCTGGGATCAGTAGCGGCAGAGCAAATCTGCCGCCCGTTCATGCTTGCTAGCCGAAGGAACGACACCGTCAACCTCGGCGGCGTCTCCGCCTGCGCTCTCCACCGGCTGCATCCGACCCCGCGTCAGCCTCCTTGCGTACCGGCAATTCGACGGCAGCTCGAAGGTGGGGGAACTGATCGACCTTGTTGGGCAAGGCCATTGCATTGACGAAATGCTCCTGGAACTTGGGTTCCAGAGCGGTCTCGATCTTTTCGATATCGCGCACCGTCTGCTCGATCTCGCGCCTGTAGCCGCGGTTGAGCAAAGCCATCCGGGCGCCTGTCCCGGCAGCGTTGCCGACGCCGGAGACACCGTCCAGCGGGCAATCGGGAATAAGGCCAAGGATCATTGCGTACTTTGGGTCGATGTAGCTGCCGAAGGCCCCCGCAAGGCGAATGCGGTCCAGATCATAGGTGCCGAGCTTGTCCTGCAGAAGTTTGACACCCGCATAAAGCGCACCCTTGGCGAGCTGGATCGCGCGAATGTCCGTCTGCAGGATCGATATTTCGACCCCGTCGTCAGCAATCAGATAGGAGAAGGTCCGGCCGGTGGATTTGACGCGCGATGTCCGTTCCGCCATCGAGCCGTCGATAACACCGTCTTCCGTGATGAGGCCCGCCAGATACATTTCGGCAACGGCCTCGATAATGCCGGAGCCGCAAATGCCGGTAACGCCGACAGTGTCGACCTTTTCGGCAAAGCCTTCTTCATCCGACCATTCGTCGACACCAATCACCTTGAAGCGAGGCTCAAGCGTTTCCTTGTCGATGCGGATGCGCTCGATTGCTCCTGGTGCCGCGCGCTGGCCGGACGAGATCTCGGCGCCTTCGAACGCAGGGCCGGTCGGAGAGGACGCTGCCAACAGCCTGTTCCGGTTACCCAGCACGATTTCCGCATTGGTACCGACATCGACAAGCAGCGTTATCTCGTCGAGCTTGTAAGGGCTTTCTGCAAGCGTTGCAGCAGCTGCGTCGGCACCCACATGGCCGGCGATGCAGGGCAGCATGTAGACACGTGCACCCGGGTTCAGTTCCAGATCCAGATCGCGCGCGTTCAAAACCATGGCGTCGGAGGCTGCGAGCGCGAAGGGAGCGCCGCCAAGTTCCACCGGATCGATACCGAGAAACAGATGATGCATGACCGGGTTGCCGACAAAGGTCGCATCAAGCACATCCGTGCGCTCTGCGCCGACATCGCCGACCAGTTTGCCGATCAGCGCGTTGATGGCATCGCGCACGGCCTTTGTGAGATCCGGCAGCTTGGACGGGTTCATCTGGACATAGGACACCCGCGACATCAGATCTTCACCAAAGCGGATCTGCGGGTTGGAGGTGCCTGCGGACGAGACCGTGCGCCCGTTCTGAAGGTTGCAAAGGTGGGCTGCGATGGTGGTGGAGCCGATGTCGACGGCAAGGCCGTAGACGGCAGGTTTTTCTCCGGGCCAGAGCGCCACGAGTGTCGGCAGCACGCCTCTGTCTTCGTGGATTGCCGCAGTTACCTGCCAATTGCCCTTGCGCAGGATTGTCTGGACCCGTGGCAGCAGCACCGGGTCGATTGTGAGGTCGGCGATGCCGGTCTCGGCAATCAGCGCCTCACGCAGGCGGTCGATATCGCCGCGCGGCGTTTCCATGTCCGGTTCGGCGATCGAGACGGATACCAGCGAGATCGGGCTGTCGGCTTCGATGTTGCGGGCTTCCGCGCGCTTGCGCACAACCTGACGGTTGGTCTGGGCATCGGTCGGGACATCGATAACCAGATCGCCCAGGATTTTTGCCTGACAGGAAAGGCGCCGGTCGGCGGGCAGTTTGCGCAAGGTCGCGTAGCGGGTTTCCGCTTCGGTGGCACCTTCCAGGTTTTCAGCTGCGCTGGTCAGGTTTTCCTTCGCGAAAGTGCCTTCCGAGATGGAAATCTGGCAGCGCCCGCAAATGCCGCGCCCGCCACATACCGACTCCACATAGACACCGAGCGAGCGGGCAGCGTCGAGCAGGGGCGTACCGACAGGAAAGGTTCCACGGCGCCCACTGGGTTGGAAAACGACTTTGGCTTGTTTGACGGTCTCGGTCATGTCTGCGATCTGCCACTACCGGTTTTGAAACACTACGGGGACGAAGCCCACCCTTGACCCTTCACTCACAAGGAGGAGGGAGTTTTTATCTAAACTGCGAAAGCCGGAGCCATCGTGAAAATGACGCGGATCCCGCGATTTGAAACGTGCCCCTCGACACGCAAAACCCCTCCCTATTAAAGGGAGGGGATTGGGGTGGAGATTCCATCCTGAAACTGGTGAAAAGCCACCCTGTTTGCGGAAGGGGAGAGAACCGCAAACGTGTTATGACATCTGGGCTCAGCCGGCGGACCGACGGGCCGCGCGTCCACCGCGGCGGCGACCGCCAGCAGACGCACCACCTTCACCAGGTGCTGCAACCGCACCTGCAGCGGCAGGCTGATGATCACGGTAGGTCATGATCCATTCCGAGCAGTTCGGATCAGTGCCGTTGAGCACGTTCGCCGCACGTACGGCTTCCATTTCCTGCGGGCGGCACGGGTTCATGATCGCGGAGGTCATGCCGGCACCGATGACCATCGGAATGAAACCGGCATTGATGCCGTGGCGATGCGGCAGGCCGAAGGAGATGTTGGAAAGGCCGCAGGTCGTGTTGACCTTCAGCTCTTCACGCAGACGGCGCAGCAACCGGAACACCTGCTGACCTGCGGTGCCCATGGCGCCGATCGGCATCACCAGCGGGTCCACGACAATGTCGTGTGCGGGAATGCCATAGTCGGCAGCATGCTGAACGATCTTCCTGGCGACTTCGAAACGAACGTCCGGATCTTCGGAGATACCGGTCTCGTCGTTCGAGATCGCCACCACCGGCACGTTGTATTTCTTGATCAGCGGAAGGATCGCTTCCAACTTCTCTTCTTCACCGGTCACGGAGTTGACCAGCGGACGGCCCTTGGCAACCGCGAGGCCGGCCTCGATGGCGGCGGTCACGGATGAATCGATAGACAAGGGAACGTCGACAAGTTCTTGAACTATTTCAAGAGTTTTGACGAGCAGTGGCGGTTCGGTCTCGTTCGGGTTGACCGCTGTCACGCCTGCGTTGACGTCAAGCATGGTCGCGCCTGCAGCCACCTGCGCCAGAGCATCGGCCTTGACGGTTTCGAAGTTGCCTTCGGCCATTTCCGCCGCCAGCTTCTTGCGGCCGGTCGGGTTGATCCGCTCGCCGATCACGCAGAACGGCTGATCGAAACCGATAACGATTTCCTTGGTGGCGGACGCGACAACAGTGCGGGTCATTTATGCGCTCTCATTGGCAGTCAGGATTGAAGACGAGGTTTGAAAAGACCAGCTCCCGCGGCTGTGCAGCCACTCGGCGGTTTTCTGGATACCGCCGAAGGGATAGGCGTGAATCTGGGCCAATTGGGTGTTCGGCTGGCTGGTGACGCGGGTCTCCAGCGGATCGACCATCGTGTCAGGATCGTAGCCCGACAGCATGGAGACGACAGCACCGCCGCGCTTCTTCAGGAAGTTGAAGGAATTTTCAACACCGGCAAAAGCGGCATATTTCAGCAGGGTCGTCATCTTTGCCGGACCGGCAACGCCGACATGGACCGGGAACTCGTTGCCCCATTCGCGCAGCTCGTCCAGCCACAGGCTGACGCGGTGCGGATCGAACCCGAACTGCGTGACAATGCGGAAATCCGCATCGCTTTCGCGGGCAAGTTCGTGCTTGCGCTGCAGGAAGCTCTTGATGACGTCCGGCTTGATGTCCGGTGCGCCTTCCGGGTGACCTGCAACGGCGATCTTCTTGATGCCGAGCTTGTCGAAGAGGCCCGTCTCCAGAAGGGCGACGGATGAGATGAGGGGGCCGGCTTTTTCTGCTTCACCGGCAATGGCCAGAACCTCGGTCGCACCTGCTTCCTGGGTCAGACGCGTGATGCGGCGCTCGAAGTCCTCGCGGCTGGCGTACCGGCGGGCCGCCATATGCGGAACGGCGGTCAGCTTGTTGTCGCGCAGGATGCGGGCGGCATCGACGATCATGTCTTCCGAGCAGTTGCCCAGATCCGTGACATAGACCTGCGTGCCCGCCGGAATAAATTCCAGAAGCTCGGTCTTTTCGACCACCTGCTTGGGAGACATTTCGGTAGAGGCGGGAAGCCGCCCATTGGCCAACAGGCGCTGATCAGTCATGTTCCGAGCCTCCATTTGCGAGCAGGGTTTTCAGTCTCTCTTTCGGATAGGCCGAGACCAGGTCGGTCAGGGCTGCGTCCGCTTCCGTTTCCAGGTCGTCCGTGACGGAGACCGGGTCTGTCCGGCGCCACTCCGCCATGTAGGCGTCGCTGTCCTTCGCTCCGATCCGCATCGCGCAGGCATCAATGGCTTCCATGAACATGGCCGGCAGTTCCCGTCGGGCGGATTTGCGCCCCTGTTTCACCAGGATCTGTGCCGGGATGTCCCGCCAATAAACGATGATTTTCTGCGCCATTCTCGGACTTTCCTCCTGAGAAACATGTTTGCCGGAAGCTGGCTGATCCAGGACGCCTGATAGCGGCATCATCACGTGAAAAACCGACTTGTCCGGATGCTATTTTGCGACGCTCAGTCCGCCTGGCCCTTGTCCAGAAACGGCTGAAGCAATCCATACCCGGTTCGGCGCATTTCAAACGGCAGACCCAGCCGGTCCGCCGCGCGCCGCGCCGCATTCTCAAGGGCAGGGTCATCGGTCTGCGCAAGATAAAGAACACGGGTGTAATGAGCGAAATACATGTCCCGCAAATGCGGGTGCCAGTCGAGGCCGAGCGGTTCGATGACCATGGTCTGGAAGTGACGGGCCAGGAAGTCGGTCAGGTAGAAGGTGCCGAGCTGGTCGTCTTCCATCTGGTCGAATTCGTCTATCCCCGTGAAGAAGGCATAACAGTGCGCGCCATCGATGCGTCTCGCGCCGGTTTCTTCCAGCACCTTGTCGAGCAGGCCACCGGTTCCGCAATCGCCGTAGGCAATCAGAATGTCGGAATAGGTGTCCGCGTTCTTGAGGATGGCCCGGCGGACTTCATCAGGGATCTTTTCCGGCGAGTTGTGAAGCTTCGCCGGAAGGCAGGTGATATCGAGATGATCGAGGCGGTTCTTTTCGCGGATGGCAACGATTTCGCGTGCCAGAGCCCCGCAGGCAATAACAAGAACGCGGCCGGCCTTGTCGTCCGCGCTCCCATCCGTTTCAACCGGAAAGAGAGGCTCGCCCACCAACATTTCGGCAGCCTCCTTGAACATTGCCGTCAGCCCTTGTTGGCCAGCATGTTGTGGCGGCGAGCGATCAGATCTTTCGCCATTTCCACAGCAACGGCCGCGTCGCGGCAATAACCGTCAGCACCGACGGCTTCGCCGAATTCCTCGTTCAGCGGTGCACCGCCAACGAGCACGATATAATCGTCCCGGATGCCCTTGGCCTTCATTTCGTCGATCACGACCTTCATGTAGGGCATGGTGGTGGTCAGAAGAGCCGACATGCCGAGAATGTCCGGCTGATGCTCTTCAATGGCCGCAAGGTAGTTTTCGACAGGGTTGTTGATGCCGATGTCGATCACTTCAAAGCCGGCGCCTTCCATCATCATCGAGACAAGGTTCTTGCCGATGTCGTGGATGTCGCCCTTCACGGTGCCAATGACCATCTTGCCAACCTTCGGTGCGCCGGTTTCCGCCAGCAGCGGACGCAGGATGCCCATACCGGCTTTCATGGCGTTGGCGGAAAGCAGCACTTCGGGAACGAACAGGATGCCATCGCGGAAGTCGACGCCGACGATCCGCATGCCTTCGACAAGGGCCTTGGTCAGGATGTCGTAAGGTACCCAGCCGCGTTCCAGAAGGATGTTCACGGCATCCGTGATTTCTTCCTGAAGACCGTCGTAGAGGTCGTCATGCATCTGCTCGACAAGTTCGTCGTCAGAAAGGGAGGCGAGATCAATATCGTCTTCGTCAGACATGGGCAGCTCCAACCAGGCACAACGGCCATCAACTTAGTGCAAAACCTTATGCCTCAAGCCGGATTCGCCGATATCTCCAAAGCGACACGGCTAGTCGTTTACGCGACAGGGAAATCAAGCCAGGCCGTTCAATGTCAATTTTGTACGGTGACGGGAAATGTTTGTAGCTGTCTAAACTTACGAGAAGGCAGTGGCGCTGCCTGCCGAAAGAAGCTTCACGCCCTGCCAGGCGGTTTCCGCACGGGCGTCGATGTCGTTTTCCGACCATTCAGTCACGGTGCGTGTCACCAGCCGGATTTGAAGATCGCCGATCAGCAGGGACAGATAGATTTCTACCGCGGTTTCCGTTTCAAGGCCTGTCAGCAGTCCATCGCCCTGAACCTTCGCGACAAGGTCAGTTACGAGCGGCCTGATCGCGTCGCGACCGCTTTGCGCGAGGGCAGTTCCAAGCGTGCCGGTCGTGTCGGCGGCAGCTGCACGGTTGAGAGCGATTGCGGCCGGGTTCGAAAGAACGCCCAGGAGACGTCGGCCGAAGTTCCGCAGTGCTTCGGTGGGAGACGGGTTGTTTTCAATACACTCTCGAAGTGACTGGCGAATGTTTTCTGCATTGCGATCCACCAGGGCGCTGAACAACCCGGTCTTGTCTCCATACCAACGGTAGAGCGTTTCGTTGGAGGCCTTTGCTTTTTTTGCGACCGCCAGCATCGACAGGTTGTCATAGCCCTGATCCAGCAGCAATTCGATCGCCGCCGCTTCTATGGATGCTTTCCGTCGTTCCCTGGCTTCCGCCCGCATGTCGTTCTCTCCGTCGCTTGCTCAAAACCGTAATCGATGTTACGGAAATTGCAATCCGTACACCTAATTACGGTTTGGAGTTTGGGATGTATCGACTTGCACTTGGAACTGGTCTTTTGGCGATTGTTTTTGCCGGGGCCATCTTCGGTTTCTTTTATGCCTGGGTCTGCTCAACCATGTGGGGCCTGGATGCCACTGACCCTCGCATTGCGATAGCAGCCATGCAGGCCATGAACGCGTCTGTCCGCAACGCCGTTTTTGCGCCCGCTTTCTTCGGCACGCCTTTCGTTCTTGCTCTTGCCGGGGTCTTCAGCCTGTTGTCTGGCCAGCGCGCAGCCGGGGTTGCCTTTGTAGGGGGAGCAATCGTCTATGTGCTGGGTGGCATCATGCTGACGTTCCTGGTGAACGTGCCGATGAACCTCGAGCTTGCTGAGGCAGCGATCCCGGAAAACCTGAATGAAGCGGCAATGCTCTGGCGGTCCTATTCCGAGCCTTGGCAGGTGTGGAACCAGACACGGACCGTCTTCTCGGGCCTTTCCCTGTTGTTGGCTGCGATCGGTCTCGTTCTGCTCGGCCGAAACCCACACCGCACTGACTAGCCGAAATCTCAGCTTTCTTCATGCGTGGCTCGACCGTGGCATCCATGCCGTTTCAGTTCCTCTTGTGTAGCGTTTGAAGCGATGTCATTCCGCCGCAGGCTGAGAGACCGTTGGCCACACGCCACACAAAAAAAGGCAGGTCCTGAGACCCGCCTTTTCTGGTATTCGGCATCAATTCCGAATGCTCAGAACAGACCTTCGATCTGACCTTTTTCGTCCAGTTTGATGTGGTTAGCTGACGGCACGCGCGGCAGGCCGGGCATGGTCATGATTTCCCCGCAGATCACCACGATGAAGCCAGCCCCTGCCGACAGGCGGACTTCACGAACCGGCAGGCTGTGGCCGGTCGGGGCGCCTCGGCGCTGCGGGTCTGTCGTGAAGGAATACTGGGTCTTGGCCATACAGACCGGCAGATGACCGAACCCGTCGGCTTCCCAACGCTTGAGCTGGTCGCGCACAGACTTGTCTGCCAGAACTTCGTCTGCCCGGTAGATCCGTTTTGCGATGGTTTCGATCTTCTCGAACAGGGACAGGCTGTCGTCGTAGAGCGGTGCGAATTGCGCCGCGCCGCTTTCGGCAAGGGCTGCCACACGGGTGGCAAGTTCTTCGGTGCCTGCGGAGCCGTTGGCCCAATGGGTCGCCAGGATCGCTTCAACGCCGAATTCGGCGCAGTAATCCCGCACGGCCTGAACTTCCGCTTCCGTATCTGCTGTGAAGTGGTTGATGGCCACAACTGCCGGAACACCGAACTGTTTGACGTTCTCGATGTGGCGTCCCAGGTTGGCGCAGCCTTTTTTCACGGCCTCGACGTTCTCGCTGCCGAGGTCTTCCTTGGCAACGCCTCCATTCATCTTCAAGGCCTTGATGGTGGCGACGATGACAACCGCATCCGGGCTGAGGCCTGCCTTGCGGCATTTGATGTCGAAGAACTTCTCGGCACCGAGATCTGCGCCAAAGCCAGCTTCCGTCACCACATAGTCGGCCAGCTTCAGGGCTGTCTGGGTAGCAACCACGGAGTTACAGCCGTGTGCGATGTTGGCGAAAGGGCCACCGTGAATGAATGCGGGATTGTTTTCCAGCGTCTGCACCAGGTTCGGCTGCATTGCTTCTTTCAGCAGCACGGTCATGGCGCCGTCTGCTTCCAGTTCGCGCGCGGTGATCGCCGTGCGGTCGCGCCGGTAGGCAACGATGATGTCGCCGAGCCGCTTCTGCAGATCTTCGAGATCGGTGGCCAGGCAGAGGATGGCCATGATTTCGGAGGCGACGGTGATGTCGAACCCTGCTTCACGCGGAAAGCCGTTGGCAATGCCACCAAGCGAACAGACGATGGAACGCAGTGCGCGATCGTTCATGTCCATCACCCGGCGCCAGACCACGCGGCGAATGTCGATGCCCAGTTCGTTGCCCCAGTAGATGTGGTTCTCGATCAGGGCGGCGAGCAGGTTGTGGGCCGAGGTGATGGCGTGGAAGTCGCCGGTGAAATGCAGGTTGATGTCTTCCATCGGGACGACCTGTGCATAGCCGCCACCGGCTGCGCCGCCCTTCATGCCGAAACAGGGGCCGAGCGAAGGTTCGCGCAGGCAGATCATCGCGTTCTTGCCGATCCTGTTGAGGCCGTCGCCAAGACCGACCGTTGTGGTCGTCTTGCCTTCGCCGGCCGGGGTCGGGTTGATCGCCGTCACCAGAATCAGCTTGCCGTTCTTGCGGCCATTGAGGTTGGCAATGTAGTCGGCGGAAATCTTGGCCTTGGTGCGCCCATAGGGCAGGAGAGAGTCTTCGGGAATATTCAGCCGTGTGCCGATCTCCTGAATGGGTTTCATCTTGGCTGCACGGGCAATTTCAATATCGCTGGCCATGGGTTCTCTCTCCGAAGCGTTTCCGATTTCTTGTTTTCCGGATGCGGTTTTGCACCGCCCCGACTTGTGCCGGAACGCTATGGGAGAGGGCGGTGCAGCAAATGTTCCGAAAGCGACAGGATGCGCCCCGGAAGCGACGGCAATTCAATCGGCGCGGTTGCGCAGCACTGTTGCGAGAAAAACCAGCATGGTCAGAACCGCCAAAACAGAGCCGGCCTTGGCCATGATTTCCCCTTCGGCGTTGATCGCAAATACGATCCCGGGCACCAGCACGATGACGGTGAGAACCGACAATCCGTAGTGGATGAGCGCAAGGCGCGAGGCGGCAGCCTTTGGTGCAAGGGCGTAGTAGGCACCAAAGACGGCCATCATCACGAAGCCGATCAGGTTGAGATGCCCATGCGCTGGCGCAAGTGTGTGATCAGTGGTCGCGGACATGTGGATGCCCCAGGCCATGCCGATCAGGGCAAAGAGTGCGGCCGTGGCAAAATATAGACGTGGTATCGCTTTCATGTGTTCCCCCCGGAAGACGATGGCCATTTCTGTTTTCAGGTCCTGGCCGAGGGAAAGCTTACATGATTTGTGACATTTGGATGACGGGAAAAGTAAATTGCAATATCTGGCGAAACGGATTTTAGTTCCGCAATGACAGATTCAGACATTCTCTCCCGTTTGCCGGCCCGCCTCAAGAAAGCGCGGCGTGCCCAGGGGCTCTCGCTCGAGGCCGTTGAAAAGCTCTCCGGCGTTTCCCGCTCCATGGTCAGCCAGATCGAGCGCGGGGAGTCGAACCCGACTGTCGCGACCCTGCTCAATCTGACCAGAGCCCTGAATGTCGACTTTGCAGGTCTTTTGGGGGAGGAGGCAGCCGAGGATCGGGTCGAGATCGTGCACGAACATCAGACCCCGGCGCTCGACAGGGCGGGAGACGGCTGCAAGATCCGCATCCTGTCACCGCCTCAGGACACAGGCCGGTTCGAAATCTATGAGCTGATATTCGCGGCAGATGGCAAACTCGACAGCAAACCGCACGAACGTGGGACGCGGGAGCAACTGATAGCCGAAGACGGCCAGCTTGAAGTCACGTCCGGTGTGGCCAAAGGTGTCATCGGAAAAGGAGACACGGCTCGCTATGCCGCCGACGTGCCCCATTGCATTGCAGCCGTTGGCGGCCCGGCCCGGGCGATCCTGATGGTGATTAAGTTCTGAAGGCCGCGAGCGCTTCCTTGACCTTCACGCAGCCGGCAGCGGCACATCAGGCCAGGTTTCCGTGACTTCCGCCTGCACCGGCCGGTCGAGATACGTCGTCAGCACCACATAACTTCTGGTCGCCCTTACACCCGGCAGGGCATAGACCTGTGCAAGGAAGCGTTCCATCGCGTCGGCATTGGCCGTCCGCACCTTCAGGATGACACAACAGTCGCCCGTGACCGAATGGAGCTCTTCCACTTCCGGAAAGTCCCGCAGCTTCATCATCCGCTCGCTCTTGCCCCATCCGCTGGCATCCACATGCACGAAAGCCAGAAACGGTTTGCCGACAGACATGGGATCAATGGCGGCGTTGGTGGAGGAGATAGTGCCGGACGCGATCATCCGCTTTACCCGGTCATGCACCGCTGGTGCGGACAGCCCGACCTTGGTCCCGATCTCGGCATAGGTCTGCCGGGCATTGCGCACCAGCTCGCTTAATATTCTTCGGTCGAATGCGTCCACGGGGCGGCCGGGGGTGCTGTTTTTCTGAATGGTCTCTTTATTTGATTTCATTCGGCCAGATCCTTGTTGCGGTGAATCGTGTTCGTCTGAACAGTCATTTCCGAAACAGATTTCGGAAGAAGGATCTTCGACTTGATGGAGCGGACAATCAACCCGGACAAGGGCATTTACCCGGCAACACCGGATTATGTGCATGCCCTGGAAGTGACTGGTGCAGGGCGGTTGCTCTTCGTCAGCGGCACCATGGGGCTTGATGTAATCGGCCGGGCTCCAGAGAGCCTGGAAGAGCAGCTTGATCTGGTTTGGGCGAACCTGCGCCGGATCCTGACTGAAGCGGATATGACGACCGACAATATCGTCCGCGTCACCAGTTATCTTTCAGATCCCGGCCATGCCGAAAAGAACCAGGCCGCGCGACTGGAGGCACTGGGCACCCGACGCGTCCCGACCACGGCCATTGTGGTTCGAACGCTGACACCCGAGTGGATGATCGAAATCGAAATTGTCGCGGCCGCTTAGGCGAAGCAGCAGTTCTCGGCAAATCTGGCGAGCGCAGGAGAAAGCAATGCAGTTCGAGACCTATCTGATCTTTCTTGTCACGACAGCTGTCGTGGTATTCTCTCCCGGTGCGGCGGCCGTGGCCGTTGCGTCGCAAGGGGCGGCGAATGGTGGGCGTCGGGCACTTGGTGGCGTTTTTGGTATTGCGTCTGCCAATGCCGTTTATTTTGCGCTTTCGGCAACCGGCATTGCCTCACTGATCATTGCTTCCAACCTGGTGTTCTCGGTAATCAAATGGGCTGGTGTAGGATATCTCGTCTGGCTGGGTCTGACCGCACTCTTCACGCCGGCAGGCGCAATCCGCGTCAAACGGTCCGGGCGGCAGTCCAGCCTGAAGGCGTTGTTCGCCCAGGGGTTTGTGATCGAGTTCGCCAATCCGAAGGCACTGCTCTATTTCGCAGCCATTTTGCCCCAGTTTCTCGACATCAATGCCCCCATTGTTCCGCAGATCCTGATCATGGGCATGACGACTTTCCTGATCGACCTGACATCCTACACGGCATATGCCTTTCTGGGGGACCGCCTGACTCGTGGCGAGATGAAGAACTGGGTTGTAGGTCTCGTCAACAAATGCGCCGGGATTGCCTTGCTCTATGCAGGTTTTCGAATGGCGGGTGTCACTGTAATGCGTTAGTATCTGCGGATATTTCCTGGCCGGAAAGGCTGACGCGATCGCCTGGATCTTGCAGAAGGGCAGTTGCAAGAATCCGTGATACCGGAAATCGAATCTTTTATTCCGGACAAATATCCGGCATAGTGGAGGAAATATCCATTTTGCCGGAGGAAGCCCTGTGTCCGATGCCTTTCTGTCGCATATTTCCGAGACGCTTAGAGAAATCGAGGCCGAAGGGCTCTACAAACGCGAGCGGTTGATCACCTCGCCGCAGGGCGGTTTGATCACGGTTGGCGGGCGCGAGGTTATCAACCTTTGCGCAAACAATTACCTGGGTCTGGCCGATCATCCGGCTCTCGAGGAGGCGGCCCGCAAGGCTCTTGAGCCGAAGGGTTACGGGATGGCATCCGTGCGCTTCATTTGCGGAACCCAGGACATTCACCGGCAACTTGAGCAACGCCTGGCCGAGTTTCTCGGCAAGGACGATTCCATTCTGTTCGCTGCCTGTTTTGACGCAAATGGCGGCTTATTCGAACCTTTGCTCGGTCCTGAGGACGCGATCATATCGGACGCGCTCAATCACGCATCGATCATAGACGGTATTCGCCTGTGCAAGGCCCAGCGCTATCGCTACGCCAATTCCGATATGGCGGATCTGGAAGCGAAGCTGAAGGAAGCCCGGGCCACCGGTGCCCGCCACATCATGATCGCGACCGACGGTGTCTTCTCGATGGACGGCTATCTGGCCAACCTGCCGGGGGTGACCGAACTCGCCAGGCAATATGATGCCGTGGTGATGGTCGACGATTGCCACGCGACCGGTTTCATGGGGCCGAAGGGCGAGGGCACACCGGCGCATTTCGGGGTTGATGTCGACATCCTGACCGGAACGCTCGGCAAGGCGCTGGGCGGCGGCATTGGTGGTTACATTGCCGGGCCTCAGCCGGTTATTGACCTGCTGCGCCAGCGGGCAAGGCCCTATCTCTTCTCCAACTCCCTGCCACCGGCAGTGGTCATGAGCGGTCTTGAGGCCATCCGCCTGGTGGAAGAGGGTGACGATCTGCGCAAGAACCTCTTCGACAATGCCGGCTATTGGCGTGCAGGCCTCGAAGCGCTCGGCTTCACGCTTCTGCAGGGTGAGCATCCCATCATTCCGGTAATGCTGGGCGAGGCAAAGTTGGCCCAGGAAATGGCGGCAAAGCTGTTTGAGGAAGGCGTCTATGTCTCCGGTTTCTTCTTTCCTGTGGTGCCGCGCGGTCAGGCCCGCATTCGCACGCAGATGAACGCGGCTTTGACCCGGTCCGATCTGGATCGCGCACTGGAAGCCTTCGAAAAGGCCGGCAAGGCGACGGGGGTTCTGTCATGACCAGCAATCAAATGAAGGCGCTGTCCAAGTCCGAGCCGAAAGAGGGCCTCTGGATGACCCGCGCGCCGGTGCCGGAAATCGGTCCGGACGACGTTCTGATCAAGATCCATAAAACCGGCATTTGCGGCACGGATATTCACATCTGGAACTGGGACGACTGGGCGTCGAAGACCGTGCCGGTGCCGATGATCACCGGTCACGAATTCGCCGGCGAAATTGTCGAACTCGGCAAGAACGTCACCGACCTTGAAATCGGCCAGCGATGCTCAGGTGAGGGGCACCTGATCGGACGGCACTCACGCCAGTCTCGCGCGGGCAAGTTTCATCTGGATCCGGAAACCCGCGGCATAGGCGTCAACGAGCAGGGTGCCTTTGCAGAATATCTGCGCTTGCCGGCCTTCAATGTTGTGCCTTTGCCGGACGAGATCGACGATGAGATCGGCGCCATTCTCGATCCGCTCGGCAATGCGGTTCATACCGCACTCAGTTTCGATCTGGTTGGAGAGGATGTTCTGATCACCGGAGCCGGTCCGATCGGCATCATGGCCGCTGCTGTTGCCCGTCATGTTGGGGCGCGCAATGTCGTTATCACTGATATCAATCAGGCGCGTCTCGACCTTGCAACGAAGGTGGCCGACGTGGTGCCGGTCAATGTCGCCCGGGAAGATCTGAAAGGCATCGAGAAGAAACTCGGCATGAAGGAAGGCTTCGACGTCGGCCTGGAAATGTCCGGCAGTCAGGTAGCGCTCGATCAGATGGTCGAGAACCTCGTGATGGGCGGGCGAATTGCACTGCTTGGTATCCCACCCGGAAAGTCGCCAGTCGACTGGTCACGCATCGTGTTCAAGGCCATCACGATCAAGGGCGTTTACGGCCGGGAAATTTTCGAGACCTGGTACAAGATGATTGCCATGCTGCAGAACGGTCTGGACGTGCGCAATGTCATCACGCACCGGTTTGGTGTCGATGATTTCGAAAAAGGTTTTGCTGCCATGAAGTCCGGCGAAGCTGGCAAGGTAGTCCTCAGCTGGACCTGAGCCGGCTGAATGGCGAAGGGAACTTCAGCAGCTACATCAACAATCAAGTGACGCAAGATCGCTCTCGATCAGATCGAAGGCGATCTTTTCGCGCGCGTTTCTTTCCTGGCGGCGTTGCACCGTCTCAGGCAAAGCCGGATTTCTGCGGCAAACCCAGCTTTTTCAGGACCATCACCACCGGGCAAAGTCCGGTAAAGGACGCCTGGACGAGATGGGCGCCGAGAATTCCGGTGAGCCAAAGCCAGTTGAGATTGACGTAGACAGCCAGCAATACCGACGCAAGTATCAGCAGGCCGACCACGAGAAGAATGGCGCGTTCGACGGTCATCGTATTCTCCCAAGTTTCATTCATTCGAAACAGAGAAATTATGCGCCCATTTTACCGCGTTGAACAGGTCCTTGGTTCCGGCGTGACATATCGCCAGGTGGGGATCTCACGGGCGTAATCGCGGCAATTTCCGGATCGACAAGAGAATAATACTCATTTTGAGCATTATTCTCTTGCTAATGCTCAAAATGAGTATTAGATGAGATGCAGCTGAGGAGTTCGGCTGCATTCCAAAAAATTCGAGGGAGGCTCGAATGTCAAAATTTCACTACGGCGTTTTTGTCGGCCGCTTTCAGCCGTTGCATGCCGGCCATGAGGCCGTCATCAGATCTGCTCTGGAACAAGTCGATACGCTGATCGTGCTGATCGGGTCTTCCGGTCAGGCGCGCAGCCCGCGAAATCCCTTCACTTGCGCCGAACGCGAAGAAATGTTCGCAAAGGTGTTCAAGCACGAGCTGACCACCGGCCGTCTGATCCTGAAGCCTGTTTCGGATCATCCCTATTCGGATGCTGCCTGGTGCGCCGAGGTTCAGCGGGCCGTCAATGAAACCGTGCTTGCCGATTACAACAAGGGCGGTGTCGTTCTGCATGGCTTGCAGGATATCGAGATCGCACTTGCAGGCTATGGCAAGGACCGCACGAGCTACTATCTCAAGCTGTTTCCCGAATGGGGCAATGTGCAGTTGGCCAGCCAATACGGCACCTTCTCGTCGACAGACGTGCGCAGGCAGTTGTTCCAGCGCATCCCGGTCATATCGCGGTCGGTTCTGTCGGCCGGCGTGGTGGAGTGGCTGGAAGCCTTCGTTCTGACGGAGACCTTTCGTGCACTTCTGGAAGAGGCCGAGTACCTGGATGCCTATCCCGGGCAATGGGGAAGGGGACCGTTCGTGACGGTGGATGCCGTCGTCATCCAGTCCGGAAACATTCTTCTGGTCGAGCGCGGCCAGGCTCCCGGCAAGGGATTGCTGGCTCTGCCCGGCGGTTTCCTTGATCCCAGTGAAAGCATAAAGGATGCCGCGATCCGCGAGTTGAAGGAAGAAACCGCCATCAGCGACCACAAGGGAGAAATCCCCCCGGCGATGCTGGCGTCTTTCATAGACGGAACCAAGACAAGGGTCTTCGACCATCCTGACCGGTCGTTGCGTGGCCGCATCATCACCCACGCGTTTCTGTTTCGCCTGCCTGAACGGCGCGAACTGTTTTCAGTCACGGGTGGTGACGATGCCAGGTCAGCCAATTGGCATCGCCTTGGCGATCTGAAGTCCGAGCAGTTCTTCGAAGATCACTGGTCCATCATCCAGCTGATGGCGGACCTGTAACAGCGCCCGCGGGGGAGGCCCGCAGGCAATCGCACCTGTCACGTGAGGAGTTCACAATGACAAATCCACTTCTGGCGACTGATAGCTACAAGCAGTCGCATTTCAAGCAATACCCTCCGGAAGCCCGCAGGATTTCTGCTTACCTGGAAGCAAGGCCAAATCCGTTTTCGGACAGCGTCCTGTTCTTCGGGCTGCAAACCTACCTGAAGGACGTGCTTCTCAAGCCGATCACGACATCGGACATTGCGGCGGCTGATCGGATCTGTGCCGCCCATGGCGTTCCCTTCAACCGGGAAGGTTGGGAACAGATCCTGACAGATTACGGTGGCCTGTTTCCGCTGGAGATCAAGGCGCTGCCGGAAGGAACACTGGCACCGAGTGGTGTGCCGCTGGTGCAGGTGGAAAACACCGACGAGCGCATGCCCTGGCTGACGACCTGGGTGGAAACCGCCTTGTTGCGGTCGGTCTGGTACCCGTCGACGGTTGCGACGTTGTCTTTCAAGTGCAAGGAGATCCTGTATCGCGGTCTTCTGGACACATCCGACGATCCGGACAGTCAGATTCCGTTCAAGCTGCACGATTTTGGCGCGCGCGGTGTATCTTCTGCCGAAAGCGCCGCTCTTGGCGGCATGGCCCATCTGGTCAACTTTGCCGGCACCGACACCATGGAAGCTCTGGAAGCGGCCATGACCTGGTACGGCGCGGATGTGGCGGGCTTTTCGATCCCGGCAGCTGAACACTCGACTATGACGAGTTGGGGCCGTGAGCGGGAAGTCGACGCGTACCGGAACATGCTGGTGCAGTTTGGCCATCCCAATGCTCTGGTGGCGGTCGTTTCAGACAGCTACGATCTCGGCAATGCTGTCGAGAACCTGTGGTGCGGACGGTTGAAGGACGAGGTGCTGAAATCGGGGGCAACGGTCGTCATCCGCCCGGATTCCGGCGACCCTGTCGAAATGCCGTTGAAGGTTATGGAAACCCTTTGGCAGCACTACGGCGGCTCTGAAAACAGCAAGGGGGCGCGCGTATTGCATCCGTCGGTTCGCGTCATTCAGGGTGACGGCATGAAGCTCGACACCATCAGGCAACTGGTGGAAGAGCTGGTGCGTCGCAATTGGTCGGTCGACAACATCGCCGTCGGAATGGGCGGGGGACTGTTGCAGCAGGTCAACCGGGACACGATGCGCTTTGCCATGAAGGCAAATGCGATGAAAACTGCTGATGGCACCTGGCGCGATGTCTCCAAGAACCCGGCGACCGATCCCGGCAAGGCGTCCAAGGCCGGTCGGCAGGTGACGGTCCTGGAAAACGGAGTGCTGAGCGCGGTTCGTCTCGAAGCGGTTGGCGGCAGAACCGATCAGTTGCAGACGGTCTACCGCAATGGCGTACTGGTGAAGGACTGGACTTTCGAAGAGGTACGCGCTCTGGCCCGTAAGCACCTGTTGGAAAGGGTGGCGAGCTGACCACATGATTGACCCATGGTGTTGGCCGGATGACCGGCCAGCACTGGAAACAACGGTGCGGACGGCTAAAGGGCCGTCCGTTGCCAATCCGGTTCGTAGGTGATGTCGGAAACGCCGGCAAAGCGGGCGGTGCGTTCCAGCTCCGCCTGTAGTTTGGCCTCTCGGCCCTTTGAGGCTCTGATGCCTTGTTCCGGCCAGTAGGCCCGCACATGAAGCCTGTTCTCGCTCCTGAGTGCCTTCATGTCGATGCGGCCGATCAAACGGTCACCTTCCAGGACAGGGAAGACGTAGTAGCCGTATTGGCGCTTCGGTTCAGGAACGAAGATCTCGATCCGGTAGTAGAAACCGAACAGGCGCTCGGCCCTTTTGCGGTCGCGAAGTGCAGGATCGAACGGCGACAGGATCCGCACCCGCGAAGGCGGTTCGGGAAGCTCGGAAACGGTATCCAGCGTCTCCGGATAGGCGAACACCTTCCGCCAGGATCCATCGACACACTCAACTTCAATCTCGGTAATCGTGCCCGCAGCCTTTGCTGCCGTACACCAGTCCTTGGCTTCCTGTGGCGTGATCAGGTCCCAGAAAGCAGCGATCTCGCCGGAGGTCGCAAAGCCCAGCCTGTCGAGCGCGGAGCGGGCTGCCCAATCTGTCGTTTCTTCAAAGTCATGAACAGCATTGAGATGTTGCGCCGGAATGACCCGTTCCGTCAGGTCGTAGACTTTCTGAAATCCGTTCCGGCCGGTTACCGACAATTCGCCGGTGCGCCACAGAAACTCGAGAGCTGCCTTTGAGGGGTGCCATTCCCACCAGCCGCCATTGCTGCGTTGCTCGTCTTCTCCGACAGATGCCGACGTGACCGGACCATGGTCGCTGATCTTGTTCAGAATCTCGTCGAATTTCCGTTCGAACTCGTTCTGGTGCCAGTTGCGCCACCTGTTGATGAGGTTTTCCTTGTCCCGACTGAATCGCAGGCGCCAATGCCGGAAAAACTCTGTCGGTATGACCGACGCATCGTGCGTCCAATGCTCGAACAGATGCCGGTCACGCTCGGCAAGAAGCTTGAGGTTCTTTTCCTTGTAGGCTGGTCGCCGGGCAGCCAGGATCATGTGGTGCGCGCGGGCGACAGTGTTGATGCTGTCGAGCTGCACGAAGCCGATCTGGTCTATGACCGCAGCAAGATCATCGCCTTTTCCGGTTCCCTTGGGGGCGGATGCAAGGCCGTGTCTTTCGAGGAAGAGGTGCCGAGCAATACGATTCGGCAGCCGGGGCAGGGGGGAGGCACTCATGCGGCAAGGCTAGCATCTTCCAGGTTTCAAAGAAAATGACCGCAGGGATCTTATTGTGAATTTTTGCAAGAGCGACAGATGCCGTTGTCAAAATGAAACCGCAAATACAACGCGTGCACACGTAAAACGTGTTTTTTTGATTGACCGATTAGTCAAAAGAAGTTTCACTGATTTGTCTGACTTCATTCATGGCTTTGTTTGAGCGGTATAAAATGAGTGTTTTCAATCATTTGAGAAAGAGAATACTGGTTTCGGGTCTTGCTTGCCTGGCTTTGACGCTGTCCTCTGCTGCCAGTGCCGACACGAATGACTGTTCCTCCGTCAAGTTGAACGGTTCCAGTGTCTGGTACCCGATTTCCATGCGCCAGGAAGCCGATGTCGGCCTCAATGGTGTGTTTCCCGACCTCGCAATTGAAATCTTTTCAGCATTGGATTTGCCTTTGGTCATGGGGCCGGATCTGCCGTGGAAACGGCTTTTGACATTGCTTGAGCATGGGCAGATCGACGTCCTGGCGGGGGCCTATCTGACTGACGAAAGGCTCGCCAAGTTCGGCGTCAGTCTGCCGGTCATGCGCGAAGATGTCGGTGTCTTTGTCCGCACCAGCCTGGATATCCGCCCTGCATCTCTTGAAGACCTTGCGGGACTGAGAGGCGTTGCACCGTTCGGGGCATCGTTTGGCGAAGAATTCGAAACCTATGCGGCTGCCAAACTGTCCATCGATCGGCAACCCTTCGACGACTTCAAGACCAACATGTACCTGCTGGCAGAGGATAAGGCCGACTATCTGGTCATTGCACGCCGGGACGGCGAGATGATGATCCAGGAAGCCGGGGTCGAAGGGAAGGTCGAAGTCCTGCCGTGGTCTGCGGCTGTCAACACGGTTCATTTCCTGTTCTCCCGCGCGACACCGTGTATAAGAATGCTGGAGTCCTTTGACGAGGAACTGCAGCGTCGCCGTGAATCCGGTGAGCTGAACAAGCTGATCGAAGGCTACACTCTGCCCACGGGCGACGGATAGAAGAAGCAAGAGACCCCATGCAGCAACAGGTGATGGCGTGACGGATTTAGGCGCAGCCGGTCCGGGACTGATACTGATTGCCGTGCTGGTGTTTCTGAGCGCAGGGTTCATCAAGGGGCTTGTGGGCTTCGGATTGCCGACAATCGGGCTTGGCCTGATGACTGTGTTTGTCGGTGTCGAAAAGGCGATGGTCCTTATCCTCTGGCCGGCATTCCTGACCAACCTCTGGCAAAGCCTGTCCGGTGGTTACCTGCGGGTTCTCTTGCCCCGTCTCTGGCCGTTTCTGGTGTCAGCCGTGGTGATGCTCGCCGCCGGAACCTTCATCCTCACCCAGTTGCCGGAAGGCGGCGCCGATCTGCTTCTGGGGGTACTGATGGTTTCCTACGCGGTGCCGATGCTTGCAGGGCTGGTGCTGCATATTCCGGAAAACCGGGTCGTCCCGGTTGGAGTGGTCGTCGGGCTGGTTAACGGTGTCCTTTCGGGACTGACGGGGTCCTACACGGTGCCCGGTGTCATGTATCTGCAGGCGCTGGGGCTCACGCGAGACGAACTTATCCAGGCAATGGGTCTCTTGTTCCTGCTGTCGACGACGGCGCTCGGTATTTCACTTGGCGGTTTCGGACTGATGGGAGGCCAGGAAGCCGTGGCCTCTGCTGCGCTGGTCGTACCGGCCCTGACCGGCGTCTGGTTTGGACAGCGCGCACGCAAGAAAGTGTCGGAGGCCGGTTTCCGCCGGCTCGTGCTGGCAGCCATCCTCGCCCTTGGCCTTTACCTCATTCCACTGGGTCTCTGGCGGCTGCTCTAGCTTTTCCGGCAGAAGTCTCGGCGGGAAATTGTGGCGCTTGGGAGCGCAGCCAAGGACTTGCGTTTCCAACGACATTCCGGCCAAGCGAAGCGCGAGCCGGGACAGAGACAACGTTGTGTTCGCTGTCTTCTTCGGCTTGTTTCGCCAGATCTCGGCACACCGATCACGGATCTTCGCTACGCTACGTCCTGGTTGACCATGGCGGGCTACAAAAAAACGCCGCGAAGACCGCGGCGTTCGAGGACTGGTTTTTCAGGCCGCGTCTTACTTGGCGATCAGCCGCATGGGGGTGGCGGTGCCGACCCCGGATGTCGTCTTGGTGTTGGCCCACTGGTAGGACTGACGTTCCTCCGTCGGTGTGCACAAGAAGCGCTCGCGGTAGCATTTGGTGAAATGCGAGGTGGAGGCAAAGCCGCAGGCCAAAGCGACATCCAGCACCGGGCGGCTGGTCCGGCGCAACAGGTCGCGCGCGGTTTCAAGGCGCAGGCGCAAGTAGTACTGGCCGGGCGTGCAGTTGAAATGACGCCGGAACAGGCGCTCCAGCTGGCGCGGCGACAGGTTGACCGTCATCGCAAGTTGCTGGCAGCTCAGCGGGTCTTCGATATGCAAATCCATGATCCGGATCGCGTCGAGGATCTTGGCATTCGAAATGCCGGTCCGGGCCTCGATGTCATGGCGCTGTGCAGATTCGCCGGAACGCATGTTCTGGTAGAGCGCGACTTCGGCAACTTCATGGGCAAGATAGGCACCATGCTGGATCGCGATCAGGCGCAGCATCATGTCGAGCGACGCCATGCCGCCGGCACAGGTGATGCAGTTGCGGTCGATCGCAAAGATATCGGACGTTACTTCGACATCCGGAAATTCTTCTCGCAGGGATCTCAGGTTTTCCCAATGGATCGTGCAGCGGCGACCATCGAGAAGATGATACCGGGCAAGCAGATAGGCACCGGTGCAGATGGCGCCAAAGGTGCGGCCCATTGCGTTCAGACGGCGCAGCTTGTTGCCGAGTTCCGTGTCCAGCGGCAGGCGCTCGACGTCGATGCCGGTGCACAAAAGTGTAATGTCTGCATCGTGCAGGTCGCGAATAGATTTTTTGACCGCGACTTCGCAGCCGTTGCTCGCCGTGACGGGATTCCCGTCAAGCGAATAAGTTGTCCATTGGTAGTACTCTCTTCCCAAAAGGCGATTTGCTATTCTGACAGGTTCGATAACGCTGGCGAAAGCGTTCATGGAAAATCGCTCCATGAGCACGAATGCTATCTTCTGGCCTGATTCATCGTGCGCGCGTCCGGACATTTACTGTGCCTCTATGGAAGGTATTATTGCCATTTGTCTTTGGCTTTCAGCAAGTTTTGCAGTTTGTATTTATCTGTCAAATAAAAAACGCTTACAGACCTGATATTCTCGTAAATGTCACAAACGAATTGGCAACGTTGCCCAGCCCGTCATCCAGGTGCGGAACATTTCATCGGCAAATGCTGTCTTTTTCACCGCGATGCCGACGCTGCGCCGCTCCAGGCCTTCATGGTCGAGCGGGACGCCTGTCAAAGTATCCTTCATCTTCAAATGACCGGCTGGAAGGATGGCAGCGCCAAAGCCTAATCCGGCCAATTCCAGTACCTGCTGATCGTTGACCGCTTCAGCTGAAACGTTCAACGGCAGGCCCGCCAGGGCGAATTCAGCCAGCAGGGCATCGTAATTCGGGCAATATCTGCGGGAGATCAGGGAAACGGACTGAAGGTCGTTCATGGAAATCCTGTTGCTCCCGGCCAGCGGATGAGACCTTGCAACGGCAAGTACATAAGGTTCGCTGTAGAGTTCCCGGTACTTGTGGCTCTTGGGGGAACAGGCCTTGTCGACCAGAGAAAGTTCCGCGTCCGCCGCTGCCTGCTCGAAACGCATCTCAAGTGTCGGATAAGTGGTGCGTAGGGCATGGAATGCCCCTTGAAACGCGGGAAGCAGAATATCGGGCGCCGTATAGAGGCTCAGGCGAAGCGGGGGCTCTTTCAGGAAGCGGTTCTCGGCGTCTCCGACAGCCCGGAGGATAGACTGGGCATGGTGATACAAATCGCGGCCAGCCGGTGTCGGGCGTAACCCGGTGCGGGAACGGACAAACAGCGACGTTCCAATTGCGTCTTCAAGTTTTTGCAAGGCCTGGGACAAGGACGGTTGGGAAATGCCGTGTCCCGAGGCAGCCGCGCTGATCGTTCCCAATTCGAAGGCGCTGACGAAATAGCGAAGCGGGGTTACTTCAAGCATAGGAATTGCCTATATCAACGATAGAAAGCATAGGAGTATACTGTAAAGCAAGCTGAGGGCACAACTCGGGCGGTCAATTGCAACGCCGTACCGAAGGAACTTCCGAATGAATTCCGCAATACCCCTGTCTCCGTCAGAAACCTTTCCGCTGCCTCGAACCGAACCGATCGCCATTCATCGTGTGCTTGATCTGTTTGAAAAAGGGTCACCGGAACTCTTCGGCGAACTGTCGGAACAGTTGGACTTCCGCATCGACCACTACCGCGATGAAACCGACGTTGCCTGGCAGGTGGCCTCCGGGCTGGAGGAAATGGCTGGTGTCCTGCAGCGCCTTGCACAGGACGTTTTTCCGAAGGGAACACATATTCTCGCTCTCGCCTCCCAGGCATTGGGGCAGGGATGGTTCCTGACCCGGTTCGAGCAAAGGTTCTTCTATCCTGTCAGGAACTGCGAATGCGAAAGCATCACCTATATCCTCAGCCACGAAGACAACGGAAAGCTCGATTTCTTTCGGGAAACCGTGACGACAATTGAAGAAAGACGCTGACGTGTAATGCAGGTGGCGTGGCCGTCCGGCATCGCCGGATGGCCTGTCAGGAAAGGCCAGCGAATGCCTGCAGGCCGGAATCTTGAACATTTTTAGAATGATTTTTTTGAACTAAGTGCGTTTAGTGGATCGCAGTTGCTTCAAGTCAAGGCTGGACTAGTGCTACATGAGGCACAATCTAATACGAGCGCTGACATACGGACCAAGATTGACATGAACGTACTTGCCAAACCCGCCGACCTCGAAGCTGCCGCCCCGGCTGGCGCTTTCGTCGAGGAAGTGAAATCCGTCCAGCATTACACGGACCGCCTGTTCCGCTTTCGCATGACACGCCCGGCGAGCTTCCGCTTCCGGTCTGGGGAATTCGTGATGATCGGTCTGATGATCGACGGCAAGCCGCTCTATCGCGCTTATTCCATCGCCAGCCCGGCATGGGACGAAGAACTCGAGTTCTTCTCCATCAAGGTTCCGGACGGCCCGCTGACGTCTCATCTTCAGAAGATCCAGCCGGGTGATGCCGTGCTGATGAAGAAGAAGCCGACCGGCACGCTGGTGAACGATGCGCTCATCCCCGGCAAGCGCGTCTACATGTTCTCCACCGGAACCGGCATCGCACCGTTTGCGAGCCTGATCCGTGACCCGGACACCTACGAAAAATTCGACCAGGTGATCCTGACCCATACCTGCCGTGAAGTTTCCGAGCTGAAATACGGCGAGGACCTCGTGCAGGAAACCATCAACGATCCGCTGATCGGTGAGTTCGCAAAGGACAAGCTGGTCCATTACACCTCCGTGACCCGGGAAGACTTTCCGCGTCAGGGCCGTATCACCGATCTGATCAAGTCCGGCAAACTGTTTGAAGACCTCGGCGTGCCGCCGCTCGATCCCGCCGTTGACCGCGGCATGATCTGCGGTTCCATGGACATGTTGAAGGACACCAAGGCGCTTCTGGAAGAAGCAGGCCTCACCGAAGGTGCAAACAACAAGCCGGCAGAGTTCGTTGTCGAGCGTGCGTTTGTCGGCTGAGTCGGCAACGGCTTAATCTGTTATTAATGCTTAGATCTTTGGCCGGGGGCGCGTGTTTAACACGTGCCCCCGCGGCTTTATTAATGATCTATTTTGGGTTTTCCAAAGAAAGCAGGGTCGATACACCCTAATATGGGGTTCGCGGGTGGACAGACATTGCCTGCAGTGGCAAGAATCTGTCTTAAAAATGGCAAGTCAGCAGGGCCACTTGAACGCTGCAGGCCAAACATCAAGGTACTGAGCCATGATCTCCGACAGTCGAACCTATGTGATTGCCGAAATCGGTATCAACCATAATGGCGATATCGACCAGGCCCTCGAAATGATCCGCAAGTCGAAGGAGGCCGGGTGCGACGCAGTCAAGTTTCAAAAGCGTACGATCGACGTCGTCTATTCCGCTGAAGAGCTGGCGCGTCCCCGTGAAAACGTCTTCGGCGCGACGAACGGTGATCTGAAGCGCGGTCTGGAATTCGGCAAGGCCGACTACGACCGCATCGACAAGCTGTCGAAGGAACTGGGCATCGACTGGTTTGCCTCGCCATGGGACGAAGGCTCAGTCGATTTCCTGCTGGACTACGACACGCCCTATATCAAGGTCGCTTCCGCGATGGTGACCGATCGGGATTTCCTGGAGTATTGCGCTCGCAGTGGCCGGCCCTTGCTGGTTTCCACCGGCATGAGCGACATGGCTATGGTGAAGAGCTTCGTTGACGTGATCGAGCGCTCCGGCGGCGAGATCGCCTGCCTGTACCACTGCACCTCCACCTATCCGACGCGCGATGACGAGATCAATCTGCTCGGCATTTCGACCCTGAAGGACGCTTTCCCTCATCTGAAGATCGGTTTTTCCGGTCACGAAGAAGGCATCCTGCCAAGCGTCTGTGCCGCCGCTCTTGGGGCGTGTTCCATTGAACGGCATGTCACGCTGGATCGCTCGGACTGGGGGTCCGACCAGAAGGCGTCGCTTGAAATGCCGGAAGTCGCTGAGCTGGTTTCGCAGGTGCGCCGGGTGGAAGTGGTCCGGGGTGACGGGGTTCTGCGCTTCTATGAAGACGAGAAGCCGATTGCGGAAAAGCTTCGCCGGAAAGTCACGCTGCAGGCGGCGTGAGACAATTGAGGTATTGGTGGGCTGACCGGAACCGGTCGGCCCTTTTTTTTGTTCAAGAGCCATTTATGTCCATCATTGACCGCTGCCTGAATCTTTACCGGGGGGAGAGCTATTATGTGGCTTATCCAGCCCGGCCGCTCCCGCAGGACTATTGGGAAGCAAAGACGGATCCGGACGGCAAGGTCAGGGATATTGAAGCCGAGCGTGATCAGCGCAAGGAAGATGTTCGCTATATCGCGGACTACGTCAACGCACGGTCGCCGGGACGAGTGCTTGATATCGGCTTCGGCCTTGGCGAATTGCTTGAGCAGCTCACTGGCAAGAACGAGTGTTTCGGCCTGGATCCTTCCGAGAAGGCGGTAGAGGTCGCTCGCCAATGGTGTTCGGCAGAGCTTCGGCACGGTGTTCTGGAGAAGGGTACGTTTCCTTCAAGCACGTTCGATGTGGTGACCGCCAACCATGTCATCGAGCATGTCGACGAGCCGATCCCCTTTGTTGAAACCATCTTCGAGATCCTGAAACCGGGTGGTGACTTCATTTGTGGCACGCCGAATTTCGCTTCAGCGGCCGCCCGGGTCTACGGTGATCGTTTCCGGTTGCTGCATGACCCAACTCATGTGAGCCTGTTCTCTGACGATTCTCTTGTCAGGCTGCTGCGTGACACGGGATTCCGCATCGAAATGGTCGAATATCCCTATTTCGGAACGCGTTTTGCCACGCGCGAAACGTTCGACAGCATGGTACGGGGCGACGCGGATGTGTCGCCGGCGTTCTGGGGATCTTTCGTAACCGTGTTCGCGCGCAAACCAGAGTGACTCCAGCTTCCCCGAGGTGGTTGAGCAGAAAATGAAAATAGTAGCGGCCATTCCTGCCAGAGGCGGTTCCGTCGGTCTTCCGGGCAAAAACATCCGGCCCTTGAACGGCATTCCGCTTGTCGGCCGGACCGTGCGTGCTGCACGCGGGTCGCGTTTCGTGTCTGAAGTATTCGTTTCGAGCGATTCAGCGGAAATTCTGACAGTCGGTGAGAAATACGGGGCAAAATCCGTTTTGCGCCCGACCGAGCTTTCCGGACCGACCGCGAGCTCGGAATCCGCGTTGATCCATCTTCTGCAGAACGAGCCAAGCCTTGTCAGCGAACCGCCGGACATTCTGGTTTTCCTGCAGTGCACGGCCCCTTTCACGCAGGCGCATCATGTCGATCATGTTGTGGAAGCGCTGCTGGCCAAGAATGCGACCAGCGCGATCTCGGTGGTCGATGACCATGGCTTCTACTGGGAAGTCGGCCCCAGCGGCGAAGGCGTCGGTCTCAACCATGATCCGAGCAAACAACGCGTGCGCCGGCAGGATATCTCTGCAAGATACAGGGAAAACGGTGCCGTCTACGCCATGCGTGTTCCCGAATTCCTGGAAGCAGGCAACCGTTACTGCGGAAAGACGATCCTGGTTCCGGTGGATTCGACCTGGATCGAGATCGATACTTCGCAGGACTGGGACATGGCCGAGGCTTTCATCCGGTCAGAACCCTTCACCGGCTTTCTGACCGAGACTGAGACCCAGCCCTTGCGGGCGGTGGTGACCGCCTTTGCCGGTGTGCACACGGACAATACGGTTTTCGTCAATCGAGACGGCACGGAGTCAATCGTCTGCAACCGGTATGATGAAATCGGTCTCGATCGTCTGCTTGGCCGCGGCATGATGTTGCTGATGCTGGATCGGGAAGAGGACAGTCTCGCTGTCCAGCGCGCCCGCAAGCTTGCCATGGATTACAAGCATCATCTGTTCGACAAGATGGAAACCCTTTCGGACTGGCGCACCAAAAAGGGGCTGGAGTGGTCCGAGATTGCCTATATCGGCGCAGACATTGCGGATCTCGACTGCATGAAGGCTTGCGGTCTGAGCATCGCGCCGCGCAATGCGCCGGCTGAAGTGAAGGCAACGGCAACGGTGGTTCTGGAAAGCGCCGGCGGTGCCGGTGTGCTGAATGAAGTCTCCGAGCTGCTGATTGCACGGGGCATGATTGCCAACTGACAGGACCGTCATCACTCCAGGTGGTGACATGGAAGAATTTGGGTTCGGGGATCGCGATACGTGCAATCTGCAAACGTCTTCGCTCTCCGGGCACCTTGCGACTGAGAAGGTGAAATATGGCCGTAGACCCACTGCAAAAGAACGTTTCGGTGTTCGATACACTGCAGCAGCTCGGCCTTGCATCCCTTGAAACCCAGAGTGTTTTTGCACCCCGGACCCGCGACAAGGAGGGTTTGACCGTCTATCGCGACACGGTTTCAGGTGTTGTCTACATAAATGATTACTATGTCGGTGACGAGACCTACGAAGGCGCTGAACACCGCAAGGACGACTTCTACAAGCGCATCGACTGGGACTATGAATACCAGCAGGATCAGTACCGGCGTCTGGATGCCTACAAGCAGTTTTATACGGGCAAGACGGTCACCGAGTTTGGATGCTGGAAGGGACTTTTCCTGAGAGAGGCAGCCAGTCGTGGTGCCGATGTCACGGGGATCGAGCTGCACAGGGGCTACATCGAGGCGCTGGTTGCCGATGGCTATCGCTGCGTGGACAATCCAAACCAGATCGCTCCGGCAACGCAGGATGCGGTCTTTGCCTTTCATGTGCTGGAGCATCTTCCCGATCCGCTTTCAACCTTGCGAGACTTGCGCGCACTGCTGACAGACACTGGAACACTCGTTGTCGAGGTTCCGCATGCTTCCGATTTCCTGTTGTCCAATCTTCAGAACGAAGCTTTCAAGAATTTCACCCTCTGGAGCCAGCACCTTATTCTTCACACCCGCGAAAGCCTGAGGCGCCTGCTTGTCGCTGCCGGCTATGCGGATGTCGTGATTGAAGGGGTGCAGCGGTATCCGCTTTCCAACCATCTCGGCTGGCTTGCCAACGGCAAGCCCGGAGGCCACAAGTCAAGCCTGTCCGCATTGGAAACACCGGAACTCAGGTCGGCTTACGAGGCCGCGCTCCGCAAGATCGACGCGACCGATACGCTTGTTGCGATTGCCAGAAAGGCTCGCTAAGGCGGGGCGGCCAGTTCAACGAATGATCGCACTGCTTTGCCGCAGGTTCACTGGCAGCGCCTGCAAAGCTTTCTACAGGCCCAGCCGTTCGTTCCGTTTGCCAGGATAACCGGCTGCCAGTTCTTCACGCATGACCTGAACGACCTGCGGTACCATCTCCACCGTCGGATGCGTCTCGTCGATGTAGATGTACTTCATGCTTGGATACCAGGGCGGATTGGCCTGGCCGAGCAACAGGGCGGGTTCCACCGGGCCGAAGCGCACGCAGGGAACACCCAGAATGCCCGCCATGTCTGCAACACTGGTATTTGCCGAAACCACAACATCGCAAATGGCGGTCAGGTCAGCGGCCGCCATCAGGTCGTTGAAGAGATCGACGTCCGGGAAATAGGTGAACTTTCCTTCCGAGCGGGCCACCAGGAAGTCGAGCTCCTTTTGCAGGGCCATGTACTGAAGATTGACGTAGATCGCGTCTTCAGCATCAAGGATCGGCGCAAAATCAGGCGCGGACAAGTAATAGCGCGCGCGGTATTTTTCCAGGTTCCGTGAGCGCCAGGAGACGCCGATAATCGGTTTCTTGTCGGCGTCCGGCAGCCTGCCGAGATATTCGCGGGCCTTTTCCTGGTTGAATTTGTAGACCGGGTAGGGGGCGTTCTTGAAGCTCTTGAAATCTCGCCGGAAATAGCGCGCAAGATCGACCATGTTGGCCGTTATGTCGTAATCCGCATCCTCCGGGGCCTGGTCGTCCTTTGGCGTGCCGGGCCTGACAAGGATCTCCGGAAACGAATTCTGGAAGAAGGGAACGGACTTCGCCGACACTTCGAGAATGAGCTTTTTCGCTCGCGCCTGGATATCGAGAAACATCGTGCCGCACTTGAGCGCGTCACCAAGCCCCTGGTCGCCCCAAAGCAACACCGTCTTGTCCGAGATATCCTCGCCTTCCCATTCCGGCTTTGGAAACTCCCGTCGCTGGGAAGTTGCTTTCTTGTCTTCAAAGCGGGCCGCGTGAATGTCCCAACCCGTTTCGAGGTTGCCCATCGACAGATAGGCGAGCGACAGGTTCCAGTCGAGGCCGGAAATCACGCCGCCAGGCGCTTCCTCCTTTGCCTTCTGCAGAATGTCGATACTGTCCTGTCCGCGGCCGAGCATCAGGTAATGCACCCCGAGCGTGACCTTGCAGTGATAGTTGCCTGGTGTGCCTCTGACGGCCTCTTCGGCGTATTTCAGGCCCTCGTGTGCTCTGGAGATCGAGAACAGGACACGGGCCTTTTCGTGGAGAAGGAGCGGGTTGTCCGTGAAGCGCTCCAGGGCCTTGTCGATCGCCTCGAGCGAGGCGTCGAACTGTTTCAGTTCAAGGCGGCAACGGGCCTGTTCGATGCAGTTCTCGACGTTGTCCGGTGCGAGTATTTCCGCGCGTTTGAAGAAGGTGAGTGCTTCCTCGAAACGGTTGTTCTTGCGCAGAAGCAGGCCATAGTTCGTATAAACTTCGCCGTGGTTCGGATTGGAGACAAGCAGGCTCTTGAAGATCGCTTCCGCTTCTTCAACCCGTTGCAGTCCGGTCAGCGCAATTGCCTTGATGTTGAGCGCCTCGCGCTCCTTCGGGTTGAGCGACAGGGCTTTTTCCGAAACGGCGAGCATGCTTTCCGAATCCGTTCCGATGTCCATCATCGCTCGGGCGAGGTTGGCATAGAACGACGCCTGGTTCGGATTCTGCGCAATTGCCTTCTGGATGTATTCAACGGCCTTTTTGGGAGATCCCAATTGCCTGTAGGTCACGCCTAGCAGATTGAGCGCATCCGGATTGGTCGGCGCCTTTTTCAATACCAGCTTGTAGCACCGCTGCGCCTTTTCGATCTCTCCGGACTGATGATAGGACAGCCCCTTGACGAGCTTTTCGCGTAAAGGATTTGGAGCGGTTTGGGTGGCCATCTTCTATCTGCTCTTCGGGAATCACTTGAAGAACAATAGCAGGAAGGGGTCTCAAAGGCAGGCCGACAAGCCAAACTGTCCGGATTACCTTGGGGATTGAACCTGAATTTCTTGCTCGATAGAGCTTATTGCCGGCGGAACTGCTGTGACTGGAATTGCTGGCGTTGGTATTGTTGCGGCTGCCCCCGCTGCGGCCGGTAGTCTTCGCGCTGGTATTGCTGGCGCTGATAGTAGGACCTGTTTTGCGGCAGGCCCAGCCGGCGTTGTCTTTCCAGTTGCAAAAGGCGAACTCTTTCTTCGCGCAATTGCTGAATGCGCTGCGCTTCTTCCAGTTCACGCCTTTCCTGTGCCAGTCGTTGTCGCTCGAGCTCCAAAATCAACATCTGCTGCTGCAGAAGCGATTGATTGAGTCGCTGTTGCTCGTCGGTGAGCAGGGGGGCAGACGGCAGTTGGATGTTCTGCGAGGACTGCGCGCGAGCGACCGTTGCGGGCGCAAGGACCGCAAATAACAGGAAAAGTGCCGCAGCTTTTTTGGTCGCGGAGCGAAACATGTCATCCATGCCCAGTGCCGGAGCCAGGGCTTTGCTGGCGGGCAACACGAAACCGGATCACTTCCGGTACGCCCGATCATCAGGATCCGCTCAACAGAACGGATCCGACCAATATACACGCTCACCTTTTGCAGGGCTGGTTTTCAGGAAAATTTGCCCAGATTTCTGGCAAGAGTTGCAATTGTGGTGAATCGGATCACGGCAAAGTAGTGAAAATTGCGGCAACCGGATCTGGAGGTAATCAAAAGGAAAATGGTGGGCGATACTGGGATTGAACCAGTGACCCCTCCCGTGTGAAGGGAGTGCTCTCCCGCTGAGCTAATCGCCCATGCCTTGGCGGCTGGTGGCGCGTATCTAGGGCAAATCAACGGCTTGCGCAACACCCTTTTTCTGAAGCCGACGTCTGTTGCTGGGGCTCATCGGTTCAAGCCAATTGCTTTTTGTACTGATGCCACGGAAAGAGGTGACCCGCTGTCCCGGGCGAAAATATTTGTCGTCTGACCGGCAATGTCTGGAAAATCGGGGTGCCGTCATGTGGAGCGGTTTCTTGTCGGCGCGGTCTTCCGTCTGGTGAGGTATTCATCGAGCGGTCGGATCCGGAAGGCTGTCGTATCGCGTGACAGATTATGTCAGGAGCCGTTATCAGTCTTCGCGAAAAGGCCGTATTTAAAGCAGACGATCGGATACGCTGACTGTTTTTTGGAGTGTTTTTAAATGATTGCACGCGTTTCTTCTCTCGCGCTCGTGGGTCTTTTCCTGCCTGCCGGGGCGTTTGGCGCCGACAATGGGCCCATTACCAGCATCACGCTGTCTTCGGGTGGTCTCGCCGAAGTGGTGCGCAAGGCGGATATTGACAGCAGCGGTCTGATCAACATGACGGTCCCGCTCGAACAGGTGAACGATGTGCTGAAGAGCATTGTCGTGTTCGACGAGGCAGGCGTTGTCGAGGGCATTACTCTTCCCGGCCCGAACCCTCTGGCGGAAACCTTCAAGAACCTGCCGTTCACCGTTGAGGACCTGCAGTCGCCCGCACGCCTTCTGGCAAAACTGCAGGGAACCCGCGTGCGTCTGGAAAAGGCCGGGTCTACGGTCGAGGGTCTCGTTCTCGGCGTGTCGGTGCAGGATGACGGCGACAGGGGGCAGTCCTTTGTCATTTCGGTTCTCAGTGATGGTCGTATCACCGGTGTCGGCCTGTCCGCAGATACCGAAGTCACGTTTCTCGATGAAGACATTCAGCAGAAGGTTGCCAAGGCCTTGTCGGCCGTTGGCAACGGCAAATCGGACGGCGCGCGAACCGTTGCCTTGAAAGTGGCAGGCGAGGGCGAACGCGAAGTCGCGGTTTCCTATGTCGTGCCGGCGCCCATCTGGAAGACGGCTTACCGCGTGGTGACGATGGCCGATGACAAGGCCCGGCTGCAGGCCTGGGCCGTGCTTGAAAACGCCAGCGGCGAAGACTGGGACGATGTCAGGATAACCCTGTCCTCCGGCGCACCGGTAACGCTGAAACAGCGGCTCCACGATCTTTACTGGAAGCAACGGCAGGAAGTGCCGGTGGATGTGTCCAGCGGCTACGTGCCTCCTGTCGACATGGGGGCGGAACCGCAGTTTGATGTTGCCGAGAGTGAGGCCCGCATGCCGGGCGCGGCGCGATCCAGTTTCATTGGCTCGGCGGTTGCGCCGGAAATGGTTCTCAACATGGCCGCTGCCAATGTCGGCGAGGTGAGCGAAGGCGCGGTCACCGCGTCCTTCACAATTCCATGGCTTGTCGAACTTGAAAGCGGGGAAACCCTGTCGGCACCGATCGTCGACAAGGTCGTGTCCGCCGAGACGGTTTCCGTATTCCAGCCTGAAAGCGGCCTGCAGCATCCCATTGCTGCAATCCTGATCAAGAACGAGACCGAAACCAGCCTGCCACAGGGCATCCTGACGGTTTATGACGAAAAGGAAGGATATGTCGGTGATGCGCAGATCAGCGGCATGCCTTCGGGCGAAAGCCGCATGGCAAGCTTTGCGACCGACAAGAAGGTCAGGATTGCACAGTCAACATCTGCCGACAGCCAGATCGTCTCGATCAAGGTCAATGACGGGGTTCTGAACGCGATGGTGCGCGAGCGATCCTCGACGCAATACGCGATCAAGGGAGCCCCGGACGGTGACCGCACGATCGTCATCGAGCATGCCAAACGTTCCGGGTGGCAGTTTTCCTCCGAGCAGGAATTGGACAGCACCGCAACGCACCACCGTTTGAAGGTGGAAGTGCCTGCGGGAACAACGGAAACGGTTGCCGCCCTGCAGGAGCGGACCTTGTCGGAGACCTATTCACTGATCTCCACCGATGCGAACCAGCTGCTTTATCTCTCCAGGCGCTCGCCGGACAAGGAAACCGCTGCAAAGCTGAAGGAACTGTCGGAGCTGCAGAACGAGATCGCGCAGATCGAGCGCCAGATCCAGCGCTTGCGGCTGGAAAAGGATGAGGAGAGCCGGGACCAGGAACGCCACCGGGCCAACCTGGCGGCTCTGGAGCCGGGTGCCGATCTCTACAAGCGTGCCGCCCGCAAGCTGGAGGAAAGCGAAACCCGGATCGAGGATGTCGATACGGAAATCGCCGCACTATCCGTGCGCCGGGAAGAAATCCGTGAAACCCTGGGCGATGCCATCAGGACGTTCTGATGTCTGACAGAACCTGCCTCAGGACTTGAGCGAAGCGATTGCACCAGCCAGCTCGTCGAAATGCGAAATGACCCGGTCCGGGGAAAGGTCCCGGACCGGCACGACCGTATAGCCGAAATCGACCGCGATGACCGGAATGCCGGCGTTACGGGCGGCATCGATGTCGGTGCCGCTGTCACCGATCATGATGGAACCGCCGATTTCTCCACCCGCCCGGTGGATGGCACCATGCACGGGTTCGGCATGCGGTTTGGCCACGGAAAACGTATCGCCGCCGACGACGGCGTCGAAATGCCTGGCGAGATCGAGTGTAGCCAACAGCGGATGCGTCAGCCGCTCGGCCTTGTTGGTGCAGACCGCCAGTTTCCATCCGTCTTTTCGGAAGTTTTCCAGCGCCGCGACAACGCCGTCGAACGGTTTGGTGTGAACCGCGATATTGGCGGCATAATGCTCCAGAAAATGCACATAGAGCGGCGCCACGGTTTCATCGGTCCAGGAAATGCCGTTGAATTCCAGGCCGCGCTGGATCAGCACCTTTGCACCAAGGCCGACCATGTTGGCGACGTTGTCCTGAGGAATGGCCGAATGTCCTGCGGAGGTCATGACGACGTTCAAGGTGGCGACGAGATCTTCCATGGACGACACCAGCGTGCCATCCAGATCGAAAACCAGAACGGACATGAGACCCTCTGAAATGCAGGAGCAGGACGGCAAGAACGCATTCATGCTGAAAGGCATGATTGCGGGCAGGTAAACCGGCCCCGGAATGTGGAAAAGGCCTGCATTCACCCGAACGCAGGCCACCTTCAATGCCTAGCTGCATAGCCGCTCCGCCGCAAGGGGCGTGATGGGCAGGGCTGGAAAGTTAAATGGCATTGACCCATAAACGACGCGAAATGGCTTCACCTTATACAGTGAGCGTGTGGCTGGGTATGCAGCCAATCCGCGCATTTTTCCTGACATAGTTTTGCGGTTTGTCACGCCGGTAACATCGCATTTTTAATGCCAGTGAAAGACTACCCGCAGGATGATTTACTCGCTAACAATGCCAATAGTCTTGCGCGGTCGCTGGTTTATGAAAGAGAGAAAGAACATGAAATATCCGATGTTGATAGCCGCAATTTTGGCGTCAACTTTAGCTATCGAGTCAGCACGAGCTGATTGCTACGGAATGTGGGACAGTGATCATGAAGACGTAAAAAGAAGCAGTGAAAAGCTTTTGGCTGGTAATTATGAAGATTTTATAGGCGTAATTGACAATATTATTTCGGCGCCTAAAGATAACTTCGATGCTGTGGTCGAACCATTTTTGCGGTATTTTCCAGAAGGTTTCGATAAGTGTAGAATATTGGCACGAAAGAATTACTCAGAAAGCATGTCGTCGTACCTTTTTGAGTTCTCAAAAACTGGATCAATTGTATATCTTTATGAAGTCGCTCTTAATGGTGCGGGAGGTTTTGATAGTGGAGTAATACAGGTTCAAGTAACTACAAATTTCAATGAAATTTTTGACTATTTTGATTAATTATTATTTTAATTCTTTAGAGGTTCATGCAGTCAATTCTGATGTATGACCAAGTCAGTAAGGTGCCGATGACAAGGCAGGCTCAAACACAAAAATGGCAGGGCTTCCATACTGGCTCCCTAAGTCGACATTGCGAAGTGTGGTAGCTGCTTCGCAATAGTTAGAGAAAATCTTCGAACGGGTCCTGCGCTTGATCGGCACTATTTTATCGATAGTGCAAGACGTGTTTATTCTCTCGTTTGGACGCTCTCATTTAATGTAGGCCCATATTGCCATGTCCGTTCTTTTGAGGAAACTGGACCATCATACTCCGCGATCAAAACGCTAGAGTTTGTACGCGGTCCGGAAGCCACCCCAGTGACGGCCCTGAACGATGATCGGCGCGTCGATCTCCTTCATCCAGACGATATTGCCGCCGCCCATGTCCCGGGCATAGGACTGGATCAGGAAGGGGCGCGTGTTGCGCGCCGCGCTGAGGCCGGCCCGGTCATCGAAGATGCGCTTGTTGCGGCAGTTGGCCGTGTTCCAGGCAACATCATCCGGTTTTTGCGGCTTCGAGTAGATCAGATTGTGTACCGGCAGATAGCCGTTGCGATCGACCGAGGCACAAAAGGCCATACCCTTGCATTTGCCGAGGATTTCTTCCTGGATCGTTGGCAGGATCTTTTCCAGATGAGCCAACGCGCGCGTCGACACTTGCGGCGGGTTGGTGCCGGCTATGTGCTGGTAATTGGTATCGAACAGGTCGTCCATGGTCAGCTGGTGCTGCGCGATAAGATCTTCCATCGCGTTGGAAATGCGTGAAGCCCCAGTCTGGACGCGTTCCACTTCGGCAGCGTGGCTTTCATGAATGGATGCGATCTTGCGCTCCAGGGCCGCCTGAAACCCGGCATCCTTGTTGACGAAGCAACCGTGGCAACCATGTTCGGAGACGGCGACGATGCGGACTTCCACCTGGCCGATCCCGGTGAGATCAAGACGGGCATTCATGCCCTGTTTCAGGTTGGAGCCACCTTCGGGCCGGAACAGCGTGCCGCCTTCCGAAATATCGTGGGTCTCGATCTGTGCGGATGTTCCGCCTGCTGTCACCGATCCGGAAATCTTGATCGGCAATCGGTCGTGCTGACGACGATCGCCGATTTCGGTCTGCCGGATCATCATGGTGAAGCGGGACTGCAGCGCTTTGGAAGCCGTGCTCATTTCCGCACCGGTTTCGCGCGCCAGCATGCCACCTTCTTCTGCTGCCGCAGCAGACTCCGTGATCGTCTGCGCGGTGCGCAGCACTTCCTGAACGAAGTCCGCCGTCTGCTGTGCCTGGTCACCGATCCGGTTCGTGGTCTCTACCTGGGTCTGAACCGCATCTTCGACCGCGGCAAAGCTGGGCCGTATCCTGCCGATAACATCGATGATCTGGTTGACCGAGCCAAGGCTGAGTTCCGCTGACTGGTTGAGGCGGTCGATGTTGGCGACGATCTGTTCTGTTGCCGACTGGGTTTCCACCGACAACGCCTTCACCTCGCTCGCGACAACGGAAAAGCCACGACCGGCTTCGCCTGCACGGGCAGCTTCGATGGTGGCGTTCAGGGCCAGCAGGTTGGTTTGCTTGGCAATGTCCGAAATCAGGCTGACGACATTGGCAATGTCATCGATCGCGTTCTTGAGCTCCAGAACACCCTGGTTGACCTGGGCTGCGACGTCGCGCGCCTCTTGTGCCAACTGGTTGGACACACCGACCTGCTGTCCGATTTCGCTGCTGGAGGTGGTGAGATCCTGAATGGACGTGGCCAGTCCCGAAGCGTTCTCATTGGCAACGGCCGATTGGTCCGCAAGCGACTGACTGTCGCTGCGGATGGTCTCCAGCTTGTCCATCTGACTGACGAGCCGGTCCTGCACCTTCTCCGCCGCGGCGTTGATGGTCTTGGCCGCGACTTGCAGATCGTCTTCCAGGCTGTCCAGTACGAAGCTCATCTGGCTGGCCGCCAGCTGCGCTTCCGGCTGGTTTTCGGAAGTATTGTCAGTTTCCTCAGGGGCAGGTATCTTGTTGTTTAAATTATTGTATTCGTCTTTCTGCCTTGGTCTAAGTCGAAGAATGTTCATTTGATTCTGTGCTTTCCAAACCCTAGACAATTGAAAGCATTATCTATTGTTGGTCTGAAATGATGGTTAATAAACCACGGATATGGGCGCTATGGCGGTGTTTCCCCGTTGAAGAGGGGGAATGTCACTGGACCGGCGGACGCCGGCCATGTTAAGCACCCGGCGGCCGGATGGAGATGATTGCTTGGTCTTCTCCGCCGACAGGTTGGCCCTAGGAACGGTAAATGAGCGACCAGTACAAGAAACTGGCGGCGGAGCGCGCTGCCGACGATGTCACATCCGGAATGCGTCTTGGAATTGGGACCGGTTCGACCGCGGAATTCTTCGTCCATGCACTTGCCCGTCGGGTACAGGATGGCCTGGACGTTATCGGTGTGCCGACTTCGGAGCGCACGCGGAAACTGGCGTCGAGCCTCGGCATTCGGCTGACCACGCTTGATGAATTGCCGGAACTTGATCTGACCGTCGACGGCGCCGATGAACTGGACCCGCACCTGTCGCTCATCAAGGGTGGTGGAGGAGCCTTGCTGCGCGAGAAGATCGTGGCATCAGCGTCGGCCAACATGATCGTCATTGCAGACGGCAGCAAGGAAGTTGCGACGCTTGGCCGCTTTCCCCTGCCGATCGAAGTCGTTCCCTTCGGCCTGGAAGCAACGCGGCGCGCGATCCTGAAAGTGTTTGGGGATCTTGGTCTGCCGTTGAACATGGCTTTGCGCGGCGGATCGGCTCAGCCTTTCGTCACGGATGGAGGTCACTTCATCCTGGATGCGCAGCTTGAAAGCATACCCGAGGTCCAGACCCTGGGCGACCGGCTGGTTGCCATTCCGGGGGTTGTCGAACACGGCCTCTTCATTGAACTTGCAACAAAAGCTTACGTGGCCGGCACAGATGGGGTAAAGACCGTCTTGCCCATCTAAGTGGTGTGGATTTGGCTTTCCAGACTAAAGATGAAAGCCGCCTAGGAGTAGAAAAATGAAGCTTATCAAATCTTTCCCGCGGGCAGCTGTATTGGGCGCAGCCATGATGGCCGCTGGTTTTGTCGCCTCGGGCGCAGCCGCACAGGATGCCGTTTCTGAAAGCCACCTTGCCGCAGCCAAGCAGGTTGCCGTTGTGACCAAGGTTTTGGAACCGTTTGACGATATTCTTCCGATCCTTGCTGAACAGACCCGGACGGCTTTCATTCAGTCCGACCCGACCCGTGCGGAAGAAATCGCCGAAGTCGTTCAGAATGTCGCGCTGACGCTGGCGCCGAAGCGGACCGAGCTCAACAATCTGGTTTACAAGGCCTGGGCAGACGCCTTCACCGAAGAAGAGCTGAACCAGCTTGCTGAATTCTACAGCACGGAACTCGGCCAGAAGCTGACCGAAAAGATCCCGACCATCACGCAGTATTCCGTTGGTGCTGCCCGTGAATGGCAGGACAAGGTTTCCACCGAAATGGTGACCATGGTTCAGGAAGAACTGGCGAAGCTGAACGCAGCTCAGTAAGGGCAGGGCTCCCGCGTCGGCCATGCCGATGGCAGGGAACACGCCTTTCACACGAATAAGTGAGGCCGGGGTCATGTCCGGCTTTCGGGCCGCGCAAGCGGCCCAATTCTTTTGGAAATGGCCCGTTTTGGCTGTCCCTGATGGCCTGGCCCGACCGGGCATCCGGACTTGTACCGCAGCTTCGGTTGCCTATCTGCGGGGCTGGCAAGGCTCTGCCGGACGGCAGCCGGCGGACTTTTGATCACGATGAGGCACTGATGACCGACTACGATTACGATCTCTTTGTTATTGGCGGCGGCTCCGGCGGCGTACGCGCTGCCAGAATTGCCGCGACACACGGCGCCCGGGTCGGTATCGCCGAGGAGTACCGTTACGGCGGTACCTGCGTCATTCGCGGCTGTGTGCCCAAGAAGCTGTTTGTCTACGCCTCGAAGTTTTCCGAAGAGTTCGAAGATGCGGAAGGCTTTGGCTGGACGGTCGGCGAACGCGCCTTCTCGTGGGACAAGCTTGTCGCGGCAAAGGATCAGGAGATCACGCGCCTCGAAGGGATCTACCGGCGCAATCTCGAGCGGACCGACGTGGAAGTCCACGACAGCCGCGCGGTGATCGAAGATGCCCACACCGTCCGCCTGCTGTCCACCGGTCAGACCTTGAGCGCGAAATATATTCTCGTGGCCGTCGGCGCGTCTCCGAACGTGGACGAAGGTCTGCCGGGTGGCGAGCATGTCATCACCTCGAACGAAGCCTTTCACCTTGCCGAACTGCCGAGCAAGATCGTGGTTGCCGGTGGTGGTTACATCGCGGTCGAGTTTGCCGGTATCTTCAACGGGCTGGGGGTCGATACGACGCTGATCTATCGCGGAGAGGAAATTCTGCGCGGCTTCGACGGTGAGCTTCGGACCGCGGTTCGCCAGGAAATGGAGAAGAAGGGCATCAAGGTGGTGCTCAACGACACGTTCTCCAGGATCGAGAAGGCGGCAGACGGCACTCTGACAGGCCACACCAAGGGTGGGCTTGCGCTGGAAGCAGGTCAGATCATGTTCGCCATTGGCCGCAACCCGCATACCCGTGACCTCGGTCTTGAGAAGGCCGGTGTCGAGATGGATGCGGCGGGTGCGATCAAGGTTGGTGCGGACTCCCGCACCAATGTGGCATCCATCTATGCCGTTGGCGACGTCACCAACCGTGCCAACCTGACACCGGTTGCGATCCGGGAAGGCCATGCCTTTGCAGACACGGTCTTCGGCAACAAGCCCTGGACGGTCGACCACAGCCTGATTGCCACTGCCGTGTTCTCGCAGCCGGAAATGGGCACGGTCGGTCTTACACAGGAAGAAGCACTGCAGCGGACGCCCAATCTGGATATCTACAAGTCCAGCTTCCGTCCGATGAAGCACACCTTGTCGGGCCGCGATGAAAAGATGCTCATGAAAATGATCGTCGATGCAGACACGCAGAAAGTGCTCGGTGTCCACATCATGGGACCGGATGCCGGCGAACTGGCTCAGATCCTCGGCATCACCTTGCAGATGGGCGCGACCAAGGCCGACTTCGACAGGACGATCGCCGTTCATCCGACAGCTGCTGAAGAACTCGTCACGATGCGTGAACCGACCGAGCGTCTGCGCGGGTAGTTCGGCAGCAATTCAGAAAGTCAGGAGCCGCTGCGGGGTAACTTGCCCCGCAGCGGTTTCATTCTGCAGGTCCTGACGCTGCCCGCCGCAGCGGCTCGTCTTCAGGGTCAGTCAACACGCCGTCTGGTCCAACTTCCAGATCGAGTGAATCGGAATAGAAGGAATACCGGCCCCGGCCGAGTTTCTTCGACTGGTATAGCGCGGCGTCCGAACGGGTGACGAGTTGTTCGGAAGTTGTTCCGTCCTCCGGGGCGATCGCGATGCCGACACTAAGACCGATCTGCGCAATATCGCCACTTGAGATCGGGACGGGCAATTCGCCGGCAGCAACAAGGGCCCGGCAAAGTGTGTTCAAGGTTTCCCGCACAACACTGCCACGATAGATCACCATGAATTCGTCGCCACCGATACGGCAAACCAGACCGGGTTTGCCGACGGCTTTGCTCAGGCGCTCCGCCATGGTCTTGATGACGATATCGCCCGCGGCATGTCCGAAGGTGTCGTTCACCGCCTTGAACTTGTCCAGATCGCAGTGAATGACGGCAAAGGGCTTGTCCGGCAGGGTTTTGACCGAGGATTCCAGGACACGGTTGAACTGCAGGCGGTTAGCGAGCCCTGTTAACGTATCGTGCAGAGCCAGATACCTGTTCTGGTGTTCGCTCGCCTGAAGGGATGTGGTCAGCTGGCCGATCCGCCAGGCAATGCCGAAGGCGAGGGCGCCAAGGGCAACACTCAGAACCACGATGACAGGGACGATGGTTGGCCAGATGGATTCGCCGACGGTCTGGCTGTCCCAGCGAAAGGTTCCGAGCTGGTCGTCATTCTGATCCTTGACAAGATGGCGCGGCCCTTTGCCGGGCACGCCTGCATCTTCCTCAAAACCGAAATTGGCGAAATTCAGCTGCGCGTTGAGCTGACCGAGCAAGTAGGCGTCAACATAATGGGCTGACAGCAGCACGGTGGGAGGCCCGTCGGGCAAAGTCTCTTCATAGTCGTCCGGAATGATCGGCATCGCGCCGAATATGGCCGGTTTGCCGTCGATATGGACAAAACCCATGACGGCATATTCCCCGGGATCTGCTCCTTGCAGGGACTTGTGACCGAAACCGCCAGGCACCCGCACGCGGTTTTGCAGGTACAGCGCCTTCAGTTTTTCATGAACAATTTCAAGCTCCGGCGTTTCGGAGACGGGACGCCGGATGATGTGAGTATAGTCTGCGAAGGATTCAGCCAGAACGTCCCCGTTTCCGGAGATCAGCATTACTTTGCTGTGGCGATAGGTTGACCACAGGGTGTCGAAGCTGCTTCGAACGTAGTCGGGATCGAAATTGCGCACCAGCTTGAGCACCGACTGGTCGGACGACGCGATGCCGATCTGCTCGCGAACGATGGTGCGAAGGTGATCTGCCAGCGTGCTCTGGAACAGACGTTCCTCGTTGGCGATGGCCTGCTGCCGGGAAGCTTGAGAGGCAACGAAACCGACGAACAGCAACGAAACGGACGTAACAGCAATCAGCAATCCGGCAAGCAGAAACGCCAGCCGGGAAATATGCTGCCGGGGAATTTTCGCGGCCTGGTCGCTATATCTACGCCTAAACTCGGTCAAGTTGAGATCCCGATTGGGTCTTTGTTTGTTATTCTGAATTCTTGCCACTAAAGAGTAAAGTGATTGTATCAATGAATACCTTAACAGGATGTGGGAGTATTAAAAAACTCAGGAGTTTTCGTGAGGTGCATCCTCAAAGGACTCTGCCTTTTATAGTATTAATGACAATGTAATTTGCCGCTTTCGGCAGTGCCCGCTAGCGTGACGCCGGAATTGCTTGCAGATCCATCTGCTTGCGGGCCTTGGTATCCTCGATACTGTGCGGGCCTGCAAACTCATAGGCATTGCGGCCCTTATCCTTCGCCCGGTAAAGCGCCATGTCGGCCATGCGGATCAGATCTTTCTCGCTCGTGCCGGACTCTGGCGCGCTGGCAATGCCGATGCTGACACCGATGTCGACCTGTTGCCCTCCACCAATGTCTATCGGCTCGGCAATCGACCGGCGGATTTCCTCGGCCAGTGCTGCAAGCCTGTCCCTGTCTGTATGCTTGGTGAAGAGGACAATGAATTCGTCTCCTCCAATCCGGCTGACGACACCATCCTTGCCGACCAGAAGCCGCATTCTGTCGGCGACAGTACAGATGACCCGGTCACCGGCTTCATGCCCATATGTGTCGTTCACCGGTTTGAAGCGGTCGAGATCACAGGCAAATATCGCAAATCCACGATCCGGCAGGCCATCCAGCGAGAAAGTGAGGCAGTCGGAAAAATGATGCCGGTTCGGCAGCCCTGTCAGAGCGTCGTGTCGCGCAAAGTGGCGGTTCTTCCGTTCGCTTTCTTCAAGCGATGCAGACAGACGGCTGATCTTAGTTGCAAGCGCGAAGGCGACGATTGCGATGATGGACGCCAACAGGACGATCAGCGGCAGGGCCATGATCCAGATTTCGCGACCCGGTTTGGAATGGTCCCATTTGAAATAGCCGAACGTGGACCCGTCTGCCGCCTGTACAAGGTAATTCGTTGGGTGTTTGCGTTCAGGTTCACCGGGGAAAAACCGGAAATCCCTGTAGCCGAGTTGTTCGTTCAGTCCGGTCAGCCAGTCCTGATCTATGTAGACGGCATTGACCAGGATTGCCGGATAGTCGCCCACCAGCCGGACATGACCTTCATCGGGTAGAACCGGGATGGCGCTGAGGAATGCTCGGGATCCGTCGATCTGGGCAAAGGCGGATTGAGACGTTTCCAGCAAGGCGGACTGAGGCATGTACCATTCGGCAAAAACGGAGTTGGAACCGTCCTGCCGCTTCCTGAAAGCCGCAGCCGTTTGTTCGGCAAGTTTCCGAACAAGATTTTCGGCCGGCAATTGCCGATTTTCAATCAGGACATCGTCCCTGATTGCCTGCGCGATCAAGGTCCCGTCCGGCATCACGACGAAAGTCCGGTCGAGGTTGAAATCTTCCCAAAGGTCGCCGATCAGTTCGTCTTCGATGAACTCGCGGTCCAAAGGGGTCTGAAGGGCGTTGAAGGTATCGTCCCACTGAGCCATCGTCACCTGGTCTCGCGCGACCTGGCGGTGGATGTCCTTCAAGGTGTTGGTCAGGCGCATCTGCTCGGCTTCAAGAGCGCGCCTGTCGGCTTCGCCCCAGGCCATGTGGGCAATGAAGGTGAGGGAAGCGGTCGACAGGAAAATCACGAGCGCTGCAAGGCTGTAGATCCACACCGTGATCCGCCGGCCGGCTTCTGGAGCCTCCAACCCTGGATGTGTTGCTTCAGATGTCTTTTTCTTCAAACGGAACAAGAAACCGCCATCCCCTCTTACCCGGATGCGACAGCTGTTTAGCCGAAGAACTTTAACACCGGGTGGGGGAGGCGCTTTTCTAGGGTGCTCACCTAGCGAAAACTACCGAGACACTTAACAAAGCGTTCAATTTCCTCTTCGCAATTGAACGCATGAACCGACGCCCGCACCACGGCATCAAGACCCCGGAGCGGCAAGTCGATCCGGGCTGAGCTGGCCTGGCTGACCGAAACGTTGATACCGGCTTGCCCAAGCCGTAGTTTGGTCTGTGCCGGGCTTTCACCGGCCAGCGAGAACGTGACGATGCCGCCCTTGCGCTGGCCCTTGTCGTGAAGGGTTACTTCGGGAAGTGCAGATAGCTCAGATCGGAGCTGAGCGCCAAGCCCGCAGATCCTGTTGCCGATCCGCTCCATGCCGAAGCCGATTGCATAGCTGACGGCAACACCCAGACCGATCTGCCCCGCGACATAGCGTTCCCAGGTTTCGAAACGGCGTGCGTGGGGAACAAGTTCATAACGATCCTCGTCGATCCACTCCGTTGCCTGAAGATCGACAAACGGCGGTTCTACCTGGTCAAGCACGGCGTCGCTGACGTAGAGAAATCCGGTGCCGCGCGGACCGCGCAGATATTTGCGCCCGGTGCCGGACAGGATATGGCAACCGATTTCGTCGACATTCAGCGGGATCTGCCCTGCGGACTGACACGCGTCGAGAAGATAAAGGACACCGGTTTCCTGCGCGATCTCTCCAACCTCTTCGGCAGGATTGATCAGTCCGGAAAAGGTCGGAACGTGCGTAAGGGCGATGAGCCGCGTTTTCGGACCAATCGCGGCTTTCAGGGCCTTCAGGTCGATTTGCCCGAATTCATCGTCCTCGACAATATCGATCTCGATCCCCTTGCGGCGTTTCATCTGCAGCAGGGCAACGTAGTTGGAGACGTATTCGGCACGGCCGGTGACAACCCGGTCTCCTTCGCGGAAGTCGATGCCGTAAAAAGCCATGTCCCAGGCCCGGGTGGCATTTTCGATATAGGCGATTTCCTGCGGTTTGCTGCCGATCAAAGCTGCCAGAGACGTATAAAAGGTGTCCATTGCGGTCTTGGCGGCCGCTGCGGCTTCATATCCGCCGAGGGTCGCTTCAAGATCAAGATGCTGCTTAACTGCTTCAAGAACAGGAGTGGGGGCCAGCCCCGTTCCCGCATTGTTAAAGTGAATGAGCTGACGTACACCCGGAGTATCGTCCCTCATGAGGTCGATATCCTGCTGGGTAAGAGACGGAACGATCATGACACCCTCGGAAACAATCTAAGAAAAACATACAAGCACTAGACAAGCACCAGATGACGATCACATATTTTGGTTATGGTTCCCTAGTCAATATTGACACTATTCCCGCCGGCGTTGAAGTGACGCCCGGAACCCTCCACGGTTGGGTGCGGGAATGGAAAGTGTGCGGCGAGAGCCCGGACGGCCAGGGGCGCTGCGCCCTGACTGTACGGGAAAAGGAAGGATCACGCATCATGGGGGTGATGGCGCGTGAACCCAAGACCCGCCTTGCCGAGCTGGAACTGCGCGAGAAACGATACCTGAAGGTCGAAGCTGTCGGCGGCGCATTTCGTTGCGACGCGTCCATGCGGCCGGGGCCTGACGAACTGTTTCTTTTTAGGGCTGCTCCCGAACATTGTCGCTGGGGCACGGACAAACATCCGATCCTGCAAAGTTACCTGGATTGCGTTCTGGCCGGGTTCTATCGTTTCTGGGGAGAAGCAGGGATCGATCATTTTCTGGAAACGACTGAAGGCTGGCATGTGCCAGTACTGCCGGACCGTGCATATCCGCTCTATCCGCGCAAGATTGTGCTCGATCCGGAAGTGGCGAAGCTGATCGACAGCAAGTTGAAAGACCTCGGGGTCAACTTTCTTTCCCCAGCCACTTAGGCATTATTGTACCGTCAGCCGAGCAGCGTTTGCAGGCCGTATCCGACCGCAAAGGCGATGCCCGCGGCCAGGGTGCCGATTGCGCTTGTTTCCAGCCCGCAGGAAAACCAATGCCGCTGCGACCAGCGCGCCCTCAGGGAGCCGATGGTAAAAAAGGCGAGTATCGTGAGGATTGTCGCGGTTTCTGCACTGGCTGGCACCGGAATGACGAACGGCAGCAGTGGGATCGAGCCGAACAGAACGAAGGCGGCGAAGGTGTAAAGCGCTGCCTTCATTGGCGATCGCGCCGTGTTCGACAGACCGTATTCGGCCTGCATCATGGTTTCGATCCAGATGGATTTGTTGGAGGAAACCAGCTCGACCAGGGTTTCCAGGTCTGGTCCGTCATAACCCTTGGCGCGGAAAATCTGCCGGATTTCCTCCCGTTCGCCATCTGGCGCCACGGCGATGTGCTTTTCCTCGACCGCCTTGAGGCGCGCGTAATCCTCGATTTCGGATTTGGAACCGGTGTAGTTGGCTGCCGCCATGGAAAACCCGTCGGCAAACAGGTTGGCAGCTCCCAGGATGAGGATAATCGACGGAGAGAGGTCCGCGCCGACAGACCCTGCAACAATGGCAAAGGTGGTGACGGCGCCGTCTATGCCGCCATAGACCCAGTCTCTCAGATAGCTTGCATCCGGTCCTGAAGCGAGCCGGTTCGCGATGTCATCGGGCCTGTGGCTATGCTCCAGACGAGGTGTCGGCATGAGGTCATCCTGTATGATTTCACACACGATGCCCCCCTGGATCACCACCCGCAATGATCCGCCTCAAAGGCAAGGATTTCGTGTCCACGCAGAAGTGGCGAAAATGATCCTTGAAACAGGGTATATTTTGGGGGATTGCCCTGTGGCCTTGGCGGCCCATGAAGTGTATAAGGCCGCACGTTTGCCTTCAATTGGCAGGCCCAAACGAACGAAAATGTCGCGGACCGCGTGATCTAGGGTGTGAAACGAACCTGCGGGTCCAGTGAGGAGTAGGAAGTATGGCGGAGAAGTGGAGCCCGGACAGCTGGAGATCGAAGCCGATCTTGCAGGTTCCGGAATACCCGGATCAAGAGGCTTTGGCGGATGTTGAACAGCGCCTGTCGACTTATCCGCCGCTGGTTTTTGCAGGTGAGGCACGTGCGCTGAAGAGCCAGCTGGCAAATGTCGCGCAGGGCAACGGTTTTCTGCTCCAGGGCGGTGACTGTGCCGAAAGCTTTGCCGAGCATCATCCCGACCACATCCGTGATTTCTTCCGCGTCTTCCTGCAAATGGCCGTCGTGCTGACTTATGCCGCCAGCCAGCCGGTTGTGAAAGTCGGCCGGATCGCCGGTCAGTTCGCCAAGCCGCGTTCTTCCAATTTCGAGAAGAAGGGTGACGTCGAGCTGCCGAGCTACCGCGGCGACATCATCAACGACATCAATTTCACCCCGGAAAGCCGTATCCCGGATCCGGGCCGCATGGCCATGGCTTACCGCCAGTCGGCAGCCACGCTGAACCTTTTGCGCGCCTTCGCGCAGGGCGGTTTCGCAAACCTCGACCAGGTTCATCGCTGGATGCTCGGCTTCATTTCCGATAGCCCGCAGGGCCATCGCTACAAGGAACTGGCCGACCGCATTTCGGAGTCGCTGAACTTCATGAAGGCCTGCGGCATCAACGCCGATAGCGTTCCGCAGCTTCGGTCGACCGATTTCTTCACCAGCCATGAAGCTCTGCTGCTTGGCTATGAAGAAGCCCTGACGCGCGTCGATTCCACCTCGGGTGACTGGTATGCGACTTCCGGCCACATGATCTGGATCGGCGACCGGACGCGTCAGCCGGACCACGCCCATGTGGAATTCTTCCGCGGTATCAAGAACCCGATCGGCCTCAAGTGTGGCCCGTCCATGTCACCGGATGGCCTGCTGGAGCTGATCGACATCCTGAACCCGGAAAACGAACCGGGCCGCTTGACGCTGATCGCCCGCTTCGGCGCCGACAAGGTGTTCGACCACCTGCCGCAGCTCGTTCGCGCTGTCGAGCGGGAAGGCAAGACGGTGGTCTGGTCCTGCGATCCGATGCATGGCAACACCATTTCCGCTGGCGGTTACAAGACCCGTCCGTTCGACCGGATCCTGAAGGAAGTGGAAGCCTTCTTTGCGGTTCATCGTGCGGAAGGCACGCATGCCGGTGGTGTTCACATCGAAATGACCGGCCGGAATGTGACCGAGTGCACGGGTGGGGCACGCGCCCTGACCGAGGACCAGCTCGGCGACCGGTACCACACCCATTGCGACCCGCGCCTCAATGCGGATCAGGCGTTGGAACTTGCATTCCTGATTGCGGAAAACCTGAAGAAGGAACGCGACGGCCGGCAGGTCGAGCCGCTTGCGGCAAGCGCATAAAGAGGATTGCCTCTTCCGTTACGTTATCTGAAAGGGCGGCACTTGCCGCCCTTTTGCGTTTTTTTCGGATTTTTCGGGTTGAACGTGCCCTGAGGTAAGCCTCGCTTAACGCTCGACGCGCATACCTTCTTTTTAGGGAAACGGGTGTAGTGGGGAGTTTGAGTTGTGCGCGATAAGTGGGATCTGACGAAGGTTTCCTGCCTGATTGCGGAAGACAATCCCCATATGCGCTCGATCCTCCGCTCCGTGCTGGCGGGCTTCGGCATCCGTTCGGCTTATGAAGCCAGCGATGGTGCGGAAGCCCTGGAAATGGTCGTTGACCGCAAGCCGGACATTGTGCTTTGCGACTGGGTCATGAGTCCATTCGGCGGCAATGAGTTTCTTCGCATCCTTCGTGCCGACAGGGACCTTGTGGTCAGCACCACGCCGGTTCTGATCGTGACTGCCCATGCCAAGCGCGCGACAATTCTGGAAGGCATCGAGATCGGTATTCACGGGTTCGTCGCCAAACCGATCGCTCCTGTCATCTTGTATCGTCACATCGGCGAAATCCTTGAACGGCAGGAGATGCATGGGCGCTCGAAAGGTCTTCTCGGCCCCGGGCATCAGCAGCCGCTGCGCAAACTGAATGTCACGGACATCTCGTCCACGGCAGCATTGGAACCTTCAGCCGATCAAGCCGGGCTCGCCTTGCTCTGACGATGCCTTCGGGCATGGCCCATCACGACCGGGCTTTTGACAGGTGCCGGCAAATCTACTTCTGGACGTATGCAAATTCAGATTGGACGTTCGCCGATCTAGCGGCTACACCAGAAAGCAATGTCACTTCCTGGTAATTTTCCGATGATTTCAGACCGTTTCAGACTGGCTGTCGCGCAGCTAAACCCGACTGTTGGCGATGTGGCCGGCAACGCAGAGCTCGTTCGCAAGGCCCGTCAGGAAGCCGCCTCTCAAGGGGCCGACCTTGTCTTGACCTCCGAACTGATGCTCGCCGGGTATTTGCCGGAAGACCTTGTTCTGAAACCGGCTTTCGTCAGGCGCTGCATGGAGGCGGCCGAAACCCTTGCCGGTGAAACCGCAGATGGCGGCCCGGGCATCGTGCTGGGGTCTCCCTGGCGTAGCGAGGAAGGTAAAGTCTATAACGCTGCCCTGCTGCTGGACCAGGGTGAGATCAAGGCCGTTCGCTACAAGTACGACCTGCCCAACTATAGCGTCTTTGACGAGAAGCGGGTTTTTGCTGCCGGCCCCTTGCCCGGACCTGTCGACTTCCGCGGTGTGCGCATCGGCTTGCCGATCTGCGAGGATATCTGGAACGACGAGGTTTGCGAGTGTCTGGAGGAAACCGGCGCGGAGCTGCTGCTGGTTCCCAATGGCTCACCCTACTGGGAACACCGGGCGGAACACCGTCTGCAGGTGGTTGTTTCGCGTGTGGTCCAGACCGGATTGCCGCTGATCTACTGCAACCAGCTTGGCGGGCAGGACGAGCTTGTTTTCGACGGCGGATCTTTCGCGCTTCATGCCGATCGCTCGCTGGCATTCCAGATGCCCCAGTTTGAAGCTGCTCTTGGTATCAGTGACTGGAAGCGCGAGGGCGAGACCTGGGTTTGCGAGAACGGCACTTTTGCAAGGCTTCCGGAACTCGATGAGGCGAATTGGCGGGCCTGCGTCATGGGTCTTGGAGACTACGTCACCAAAAATGGCTTTCCGGGGGTCGTACTGGGTCTTTCCGGTGGTATCGACTCGGCCATTTGTGCGGCAATGGCGGTTGATGCGCTCGGTGCCGACAAGGTCCATGCGATCATGTTGCCCTATCGCTATACTTCGGAGGAAAGCATCACCGATGCGGCCGCCTGCGCCAACGCGCTGGGTATTCGCTATGACACTGTGCCCATTTCCGAACCGGTTGAAGGCTTCAGGTCGGCGCTGAGCGATCTGTTTGCCGGCACGAACGAAGACACGACCGAAGAAAACCTTCAATCGCGTGCGCGTGGTGTCATCCTGATGGCAGTTTCCAACAAGTTCGGGCGCATGGTCATGACCACCGGCAACAAGTCGGAAATGTCGGTCGGCTACGCCACGCTTTATGGCGACATGAACGGTGGCTACAATCCGATCAAGGATCTCTACAAGACGCAGGTCTATCACCTGGCTGCATGGCGCAATGCCAACCTGCCGGAAGGGCTGCTTGGTCCGGGTGGAGAAGTTATTCCGTCCAATATCATCACCAAGGTGCCGACTGCCGAACTGCGTGAAAACCAGACCGATCAGGATTCCCTGCCACCTTACGATGTTCTCGACGACATCCTGGAATGTCTGGTGGAAGACGAGATGTCGGTGGGCGACATTGAAAAACGCGGTCACGACCGGGCACTGATCCACCGGATCGAACATCTTCTTTATATTGCCGAATACAAACGCCGGCAGGCGCCTCCGGGGGTGAAGATCACCGAGCGCAACTTCGGCAAGGACCGGCGATATCCCATCACCAACAGGTTCCGCGATCGCTCTTGAGAGGCAGGGCATTCATAAGTGCCTGCCTGGCTGATGTTTCGCAGAATCTGATCGTTTGATTTTGAACGGGCGTGGCAGAAAGCTACCGCCTCATCCTTCGAGACAGCGCTTCGCGCTTCCGCGGGGTGGGTTGTTTTGTGGATCGTCAGTTGTTTGTTGAAAGTGGGCTTTTGCCTCGATGACCTATTTCTCCTTCCTGCGTGAAAACGCCCGCTGGCTTGCCGCCAGTTACCTTCTCGCGGTCTTTTCCGGCTTCGGGCAGACGTTTTTCATCTCGCTGTCGGCGGGGGACCTCAGGGCGGAGTTCGGTCTCAGTCACGGTGACATTGGCCTGCTTTACATGGTGGCGACCCTCGGCAGTGCCCTGACCCTGCCTTATGTCGGTCGCAGCCTGGATCACTTCCCGGTACAGAAGATCGCAGCGGTGGTGATGACAGGTCTCGCCCTGTTCTGCCTGGCGATGGCCAACACGTTTTCCGTATGGATGGTCGGACTTGCCTTTTATGGCCTGCGGCTGTGCGGGCAGGGCATGATGACACACACGTCGGTGACCGCTGCCGGGCGATGGTTCACTGCGCAGCGGGGCCGGGCGGTGTCGATCGCCGTTCTCGGTTTTCCGACGGCAGAAGCGCTGTTTCCGCTGTGCTTCGTTGTTCTGGCCAATGCCTTCGGGTGGCGCGGTGCCTGGACGGTATCGGCCATCGTGCTGGCTGTTGTCGCCCTGCCGGTCTTGTTGACGCTCCTGGCAAAGGACCGCATCCCTTCCGCGCTCGAAACGGCCTCGGCCAAACCGGAAGGCCGCCAGTGGACACGAGGGGAAGCGCTGCGCGATGTCCGCTTCTGGCTGGTCAACTGCGGTGTCAACGCGCCGGCCTTTATCGGAACGGCAATCTTCTTCCACCAGGTCTATCTGGTGGAACTGAGAGGGTGGACGCTGGAATTGTTTGCAAGCGCCTTCCTGCTGATGGCATCCGGCGTGGTCTGTGCATCCCTGGTGATAGGCCCGTTGATCGACCGGTTTTCCGCGCGTCAGTTGCTGCCATTCACCCTTGTTCCCCTGACACTGGCCTGTTTCGTGCTCGCCAATTTCCACGCGCCAGCAGCTGCTTTCGTTTTCATGCTGCTTGTCGGCATCTCGAACGGTTTCAACAGCACGCTGGTGGGCGCGCTTTGGCCGGAGGTTTACGGCACGCGGCACATGGGGGCCATTCGGTCTGTCGCGTTTTCGGTGATGGTGTTTGCTTCCGCGGCCGGTCCGGGTCTCGTCGGCTGGCTGATCGACAAAGGTGTCTCGTTCGACCTGCAGGTCATGGTAATGGGGGGCTACTGCCTCGTTTTCTGCGGTGTGCTCGGGTTCGTGTCGCGCACCTACCGGTCTTCCGAACATTCTTCATAAGGTCCGGTAGTTTGGGGTTGCCGTCCGGTTCAACCCCGGCTAACTCATCGCCATGACCGTCACTGTTCGCTTCGCGCCGTCGCCGACCGGCCATATCCACATCGGCAACATCCGTCCTGCGCTCTACAACTGGCTTTTTGCCAAGAAGATGGGCGGCAGGTTCATCCTGCGTTTCGACGACACGGACCTCGTCCGCTCGAAGCAGGAATATGCCGATTCCATCGAGACCGACCTTCACTGGCTCGGGATAGAACCGGACCTGAAGGAGCGGCAATCGGACCGGATCGCCAACTACGATGCCGCGGCGCAGAAGCTGAAAGATGCGGGCCTTCTTTACCCGTGTTACGAAACGCCGGATGAACTGGAACGCCGCCGGTCGCGCCAGCGAGCGCTCGGCAGACCTCCGGTCTACGACCGTGCAGGCCTGAAGCAGACCGCCGAAGAGCGGGCGGCTTTCGAAGCCGAAGGCCGCAAGCCGCATTGGCGCTTTGTCCTGCCGAACCACGACGGAAACCCGTTTGAAACCAGACGTACGGATGTCGCCTGGTCGGATCTGTGCCGCGGCGACCAGACGATCGATCTGGCCTCCATGTCCGATCCGGTTCTGATCCGTGCGGACGGTTCGTATCTCTACACCTTCACCTCAATTGTCGATGACATCGACATGGATGTGACCCACATCATCCGCGGCGAAGATCACGTCTCCAACACAGGTGTCCAGATTGCCATCTTCGAGGCGATGGGGGCAAAACCGCCGGTATTCGGTCATCACAACCTCCTGACGACGATCGATGGCGAAGGTCTTTCGAAGCGCAAGGGGGCATTGTCCATAGGTTCGCTGCGCGAGGCCGGGCTTGAGCCAATGGCGGTCGCTTCCCTGGCCGTTTTGACCGGAACCAGTCAGGCGGTCGAGCCGGTTGCGTCCATGGATGCCCTGATCGAGAAATTCGACCTGACCAGCGTTTCGCGGTCCTCCGCTAAGTTCGATCCGGAAGAGCTGAAGTCACTCAACGCGCGCCTCGTACATGATCTGCCCTTCGACGCGGTGGAGAGCCGTCTTGCAGCGATGGGCATCAGTGGGGGGGCTGACTTTTGGGATACCGTGCGGGGCAACTGCGAAACAGTTGACGACGCGCGTGCCTATTGGCAGGTCGTCACGGGTCCCGTGGAAAGCCGGATCGAGGATGAAGACCAGGAATTCGTTTCAGGTGCAAAGGCCTTGCTGCCCGAGGGTGACATCACCCTGGAGACCTGGGGAGAGTGGACGTCTGCTCTGAAGGCTGAAACCGGCCGTAAAGGTCGCGGCCTGTTCATGCCGTTGCGCAGGGTGCTGACCGGGATGGATCACGGTCCGGACATGAAGGCCTTGCTGCCGCTTATTGGGCGACAAAATATTCTGGACCGACTACCCTGACAGGGGCCTTTCGGTCCGGCGCTGCGCTAAAACCGTCGTCTTCTGCCTTGAACACAGGCGAAAAAGCCGCCAGTTCCTCGTCATCCGTTTCCTTGGGGGAATGGATCGACAGGACCGGGAAACCGTCCTTGAAACCGGAACTTGAAGCAACCTTGTCCTCGTCGCGCTCAAGTCGTGTCGCGGCGAGATCAAGCCGCGCCGACACGTCGAAGCCCTTTTCCATGTTCATGAGCGTGTCGGGATCTTCAAAGCGCGGAAGCTGCGTTCTGGTCAGCGGGGTTCTGGTCAGCGGAGAGGGAAGGTCTTCTTCGTGTTCGTAGGTTCCACCGCGGCTTGGCTGAAGTGTCCGCCTGGGAAGGCCGGCGCTGATGTCGGTGAAGAATACCCTGTTTCCCGAGCCGGTGCTGAGATCCGTCCAGGCCGATTGTGCCTTCGATTGACGGGTTGCTCGGCAACTGCAGCCTTCAACGAATTCGCTCTTGTAGCGATAGGCGAAGGGCTGTTCGGAGTAGAGGTTGCCGGCTAGAGACATCATCTGGGCCTGGTCGCCACCCGGGTTGCGATAGACGTATAGCTCGGTTTCCGCAGCCGGACAGATTTCCGAACATCTTGCTTCGTCGTTGGCAAACTGGCTCTTGCCCGTCGAAAAACTTACCGGGAAGAAATAGCCGTCGCAGGTTCTGACGCATACGGTCCGGAATGCGCCACCGGAAGGCAGGGAATATCGTTTGGTTTCGCTGCGGGCTTGCCGGCGCACCGAAGCGATTTCCCGGTCGCCCGTCGTTACGGAGGCAAGTTCGACGCGCGGCTGCGGGTTGAAGATGCGGGCCAGGAGAGACTGCGGCTTGTCCTCGCCGCTGGCGTTTTGTTGTCGTGCTTCGCGGGTCGGGGCATCGCATTTCTGTTTTGCCAGCGAGGCCCGGATCTGCCTTGCACGTTTTGCATTCTTCGACGATCCGCCACCGGACTTCGCAAGCTGACGTTCAATTGCAGAAAGGTTGGCCTTCATGCGCTTGATCTTGTCATTTAGACCACTGCATTTGGGGGATGCGTTTGAAGCGCAGCCGAAGTAGTTTGCATCCCGTTCTGCGGCATTGATGGCCTTTTGCTGCTGGGATTTGGCGGTGGTCCATTTCTGGGCTGCGGGAGACTGTGCTGTCGAACGCGATTCCAGCCGCTGCAGTTCGGCCTTCAGGCTGGAGCAGGTGGCCGCGCTCACAGTATGTGCGCACAGCACAAGCCCGGCACCAAACGCGACAGCGCGTGCCATTACCTTGGACCCGGCAGACCAGCTACGTCTCATCACCCATCCCCTACAGCGTTTTTGCCGCGCCGTATCGGTCTTTAACCGACCTCGGCACTATCGCTGCTGGACCTATCAATAGCAATGAAAGCTCTCACGTTAGGTTAATGGCGGAGCGGCAGGACCACGCAGGATTTCAGTCACTTTCCCCGGATCGCGTGGCCTCGTGCAGACGGTCAAAAATCTCGTCCAGGACCGACTTCTGTTCCTCTGTCAGCGCGTCTTCCAGGCTCTTGCTGTAGGCGAGGGCTTGAGGGACAATTTCTTCGTACATGGCATTGCCCTGATCAGAAAGGCACAGGGTCTGTTCCCGCTGATCGTCCCTGTTCTTGTCGCGCACAAGCAGGTCGCGCTTTTCCAGGGCGGCGACAGCCCGACTGACCTTGGTCTTGTGCATGGAGGTTGCCTGGCTGATATCTCGTGCAGTCATGGCCTTGTATTCGCCAAGAGTGGCAAGCACCCGCCATTCGGGAATCCCGATACCGTAGGTGTCGGCATAAATTCTGGAAAAGGACCTGCTGACGGTCTCGGCCAGATGGTTGAGCCTGTAAGGCAGGAATGCGCTCAGCTTCAGGACAGGTTTGGAAGGTACCTTGCCTGGGGAAACAGTGGATTTGGACCCTTGCTGATCGGACATGGATAAGTCGACGCCTTGGAGATTCGTTAAGCCTGATTGAGCAGGCAGATGAACAATGCCGTTATCCGGCCATTTTCTGTGACTAGCAAGTATATCCGGTTGAATAACCCCGGAAAGACACCCCGGGCAGCTACGAAAAAGTAGCAGGATTGAAAGCAAGTATGGCCAAGAGCTTTGTCAGGTGCAGTCAAAATACGGCGAAAGAGCTGACCTATCTGTTGATAAAGAGAGAATAGTTAAGGAATTGGCGCGTGAAAAATTGCGAATCAGACACCGAAACTGAGACGCTTCAGTCAACAGGAAAAAGCGCGGCAAAGTTCGCGCAGGCCGAAACAGGCAGTCAGACATCTGGCAGGAAAGCGAGACCGTTATGGTAGAGATGACAAACAGGTCCGAAGCCGTTCCGGGTGAAAACGAACGGTTCGAAGAGCTTGGACGCGGCTGTTATGCCTATAGCGCGGATGGCTGTTCCAACACCGGTGTGGTCATCGGCGAAAAAGGTGTTCTGATTGTCGATGCCCAGGCAACGCCGGCCCTTGCGGAAAAGGTTCTGCAGAAGGTTCGCGAGCTCACGGACAAGCCGATCAAACAGGTCGTTCTGACGCACTTCCATTCAGACAACACACTTGGTGCCCTGGCATTCGAGCCGGGCGAGGTCATTGCTTCCGATCTGACCAGACGGATGATGGAAACCCGCGGCGTCGAGGAAATCCGCGTGGCCCGGGAGCGGGATGCGGCACTGTTCGCCGGACTACCCGGCAACACCGGTGTAAGCATGCCGTCCATGACCATTGCATCTTCAATGACCATCGACCTTGGCGGGCTGGACGTCCGGCTGATGCATCTGGGCCGCGCCCATACGATGGGCGATCTGGTCGTATGGGTTCCGCAAAGTGGCGTGATCTTCGCGGGAGATCTGGTTCAGAAAGCCGCTGTTCCTTATTGCGGAGATGCCCATCTGGCCGACTGGCCGCGCGCGCTCGACCGCATCACGGCGTTTCGTCCGACTGCGCTGATGCCGGGACGCGGGAAATCCGCCATCGGTGCGCAAGCCGTGGCAACGGCCGTTGAAACCACCCGTGATTTTGTCGTGACCTTGCGGGACGCGGCAGCTGCATGTGTCGAGCAGAGCCTTGGTCTGAAGGATACTTTCCAGGCTGTTCGTGACGCGCTTGCTGCCCGTTTCGGCTCGAAGGCCGACTTTGAATTTCATCTGCCCGTAAGTGTTGCCCGGGCCTACGACGAAGCTCTTGGCCTCGACCAGCCCCAGATATGGACACGGGAACGGATCGCCGATCTTTACGATGCCCTGGACGGAACAGCCGGCCTGAGTGAGGGGGCACCGGAGCAGGTTGCGGCGGAAATGGCTGTCGCCGATGCGCCCGCGTCGGAAGTCTCGGAAGAGGCTTCGGCAACGGGCGGAGAAGCACAAGCATCCGATCTCGTCTCGGACAGCGATTTTGCTGCCTCGCTTGCACTCGGTTCTGAAGAAGAGCAGCCGGAAGACAGCGAAGAGATGGAGCTATCGGCCGAGGACATCGTCGAGGACGAAAAGCCGTCGGATACACCGGCTCCTGAAGAAAAGGCGGCCGCAGACAAGGTTCTTGAAGACGCCCGCTAACATCGCGTCGAAAACCCGGTAAGATGAAGTTGTGAGGCGCGCGCCTGATGGGCGCGCGCTTTGTTTTTCGTCTGACGCTTGATCGCGCTTTCGTGATCCCCACATGTTGGGCGGTTGAAAATCTGGAGGATTTCTAATGCGTTTTCTGGTCGCCGCCGCTCTTGGCGCATCTTTGCTGCTGCAAGGCGTGGGCGCTGCTCTTGCGGCGGATGAGCCTGATCTGATCTTCAAGAAATCAACCGTCTGGAAGTTCCTGACGCCCGACCACAAGTTGGCGACCTACGCCATAGACGATCCGATTATCGACGGTGTCTCCTGCCACTTCACCGTTCCGGAGAAAGGCGGCGTTTCCGGTTGGCTCGGCGTTGCGGAAGAAGTCTCTGACGTATCGTTGGCGTGCCGTCAGGTTGGCCCGGTCACCATCAAGGAGAACTTCGAACAGGGCGAGGAAATGTTCCGCCAGCGCCGCTCGTTCATGTTCAAGAAAATGCGGATCGTCCGTGGCTGCGATGCCAAGCGAAACGTTCTTGTCTATCTGGTCTATTCCGACAAGCTGATTGAAGGCAGCCCTAAAAACTCGACCTCAACCGTGCCCTTGATGCCCTGGGGAGATCAGCAGCCCCCGAAATGCGGTGATTTCGTCCAGGACTGAGGCCAACTGGTTTTGGTTGTTCGGGCGTCAGGCGGCCAAGGGGGCAGTGTGCATTTCCAGCACCTTTCTGTAGGCCGGTCTTTCCCGAACCGCCCTGCAAAGCTTTCCGACGTGTGGATTGGCCTCAAACAAGGCCTGACGGTCCGCAGACCATTCGCTCAGCATCGCCAGATAGATGTCCAGTGCGGTGAAGCCACGTGCCAGGAAATAGGGGCGGCTGGCAATAGCACCGTCCATGACAGCGAAAAACTCCGCTAGATGGCTTTCCGCACGCTGCCGGACACTCTCATTGGCCTCGGCGTTGGTGGTGAATTGTTCGGGGTGCCAGGCACGCGAAAAAATCGGGTAACCGTTCGCGGCCATGGATGTCAGCCAGAACAGAAATTCCGGCCTGTCGGGATCGTCCGGTGCAGGGACAAGGTCGGAGCCGGCATGCGCTTCGCCGAGGACAAGCATTATTGCGGAGCTTTCGCCAATGACCTTGCCATCCGGCAACCGGAGCGCAGGAATGCGCATCACGGGGTTTAGTGACCGGTACGCTTCCTGCCGATGATCGCCTGCTGTCATGTCAACATGAACAAGACAATGACTGACATCCAGTTCTTCAAGCATGACTTGTGGTGCGATGGCGCCGGATAAACGTTCCCAGAAGAGGGTGTAGGGAGCGAGCATGTTCACGCCCCTTTACTGTTTTCAGTGGTCGGATCGATTTCGCATGCCACTTCGGTGATGTTGTTGGCTGGAAAACCGCTGCGACGGGCGTGTTCAAGGATCGTGGTTTCGTCCTTTGCCAGATAAATGCAGAAGGTCTTGTCCCCGGCAACGTAGGAATGTTGCCACTGTATGAACGGTGCCAATTCTGCCAGCGCTTCATTGGATTTCCGTGAGGCTGCTGCGAGATCCTGGGTACTCATGTTGCCGGCACCCGGAATATCTCGTTCGATGACGTACTTCTTCATCCTGGTAGTCCTTCCGTGGAAGATGAGGCGAAACTTTTTCTTCCCTCATGACAAGGTCAGTCGGTTTGCAGATGACAGGATCGCTCCGATTTTCCGTAAGGTCAGCTCATTTTGTCTCGCTACGTGAAAAGAAAATCTTTAGTAATAGGCGTATGAAAGTATCGCATCTGAACGCATTACGAGCTTTCGAGGCCGTGCTGAGGACAGGAACGTTCCGGGCTGCGGCGGAAGAACTTGGCGTCACAACAGCAGCGGTCGGCCAGCAGATCAGGGGACTTGAGGCCTATCTGGGCAGAACTTTGTTTTTGCGCAGTTCATCGGGGGCCAAGCCGACGGATGAAGCACTACGCGTCAAGGATCGACTGACAGGCGGCTTGTCCATTCTCGATGACGTCTTGATGGAATTGAGGCGGGTGCGCACAGCCAACCAGGTTTCTGTAACGCTCCCTGAATCCTTCGCTGAAAATTGGTTTACGCCGCGTATTTCGGATTTCTATCGTCTCAATCCTGCGGTTGATCTCAGGCTCAACGCATCAAACAAACGGATCGATCTTGCTGCCGACGGCTTCGATTTCGCAATTCGCTACAGTCCGCCACCCGAGTCGGGACTCGATGCGATCGATCTCTTCGGCGACTATGTTGTTCCGGTTTGCACGCCGCAGTTCGCGGACCTTTATGGTGTTTCGCAAGAGCTGAAAAGCGTGGCCAAGGTGCCTCTTGTGCATCTGGACAACAGGACACCTGATCCCAAATGGGCAAGCTGGCAGGACTGGTCGCTAGCCTTCAGCGTCACTACGGGCAAAAAGGTTTCAGGAGTACGCTTCTCGAGGATCAGTTCGGGAATGCAAGCAGCCCTGTCCGGCCAGGGCCTTGTGCTTTGCGGCGTCACGGAAGCGTTTGACGCCTTGGTTGGCGGGCACTTGATAATGCCCTTTGGTCCCGCAAAACATGTTCAGACAGGCTATCGTTACCGGCTCTTGTCGATAAGTGGCCGTGTAATGCGGCCGCAGCAAAGGCGGTTCTGCGACTGGGCTATCGAGCGGGCTGCCGCGTTCCGGGAAAATGTCAGAGATTTGCTGGAGCTGAAAGAAGCCTGACCTTGCAGGTCAGTCCGCGTCCAGTGCTTCCAGCTGCATTGGGCCGGGCAGTTCGGCATCCGCGCAGAAGTTCTTGTAAAGCACGGACATGATGTCCCTAACCGGTTCGCTGGCGAGCCGGTAATAGATGGTCGTGCCTTCGCGGCGGGTCGTGACGAGACCCTGCGCGCGCAGAAGGGCGAGCTGCTGCGAGACGGTCGGCATGCGCATGCCGGTTTTTTCTGCCAGTTCGCCAACGCTGCGTTCGTTGTCGAGGACAAGACACATCAACAGCAATCGCGGCGCGGATGCCATCATCTTCAAGAATTCCGCCGCGGATTCTGCTTTATCTTCAAGTGCTTTGTAGTCCATGGGACAACCTTGCCAAACATCGGAGTAAACTGCAAGCAAAGAGGCTGGAATGTCCTGTGTGCGACCAATCTCAGACAAGATTCCCACTCTTTTCAAGTGGAAACAACTTTGAAGGTACACGCGCTTTTAGGTGAACGTTCACCGGTTCCCGCAATGCCTGCGAGCGCGCTTTTATATCCGACTGGCCACCGTGACAATGATATTCCCGTTGCCGCAGCCGGTGCCGGTGGTCAGGCACATGCCCTTTTGCTGGGCTTCCTGGCCAAACGCCTTGGTGCCGTCGGTGATTGCGATGATGGCTGCAAACGGGCCACCCAGGATGAGGGCCAGGAAGAAGATGACGAAGAGGCGGTTCAGCATGGGTAACTCCAGATGGCAATCCGTTTCGATTGACTGGAGATTAGTGGGGCCGGCTTGAACCCATGCTGAGTGCCGCATTCAGCTACTGTTCAGATATCTAAACGGAAGTAAAGTTCAATTAGAACAGTATGTTATGCCTCTAGAGGTTCTCTGTCATCGCTCTGCGAAGCGCTTCCAGCAGCACCTTGTCGCGGTCGTAGATGTCTTTTCTGAAATGTGTTGATCCGTCCTTGTTCATCCACGCGGTCAGGTAGGTGAGGTGCACGTCGATTTCGACCTTGGTTTTGACGACCGTACGCTCGCCGCTGTCGCGAATGGCTTCCCATTTACCCGGAGTGGCGTCGGAATCGACCAGAAGAACATCCGCAAGGGCAAAAGGATCCGATACGCGAATGCAGCCGTGGCTGAAGGCGCGCTCCGCTCTGGTGAACAGGGATTTCGACGGGGTGTCGTGAATGTAGATGTTGAACTGGTTGGGGAACATGAACTTGATGCGACCAAGCGCATTGTCCTCACCCGGGTCCTGGCGCAGCCGGAACGGGAAATTGCCACCGGAATAGCTGTTCCAGGCAACGTGTGTCGGCGCGACCTCGTTGCCTTCCTGGAAGATCCGGATGCTCTTGTTGCTGAGCGCCGTGGGGTTCTGCTTGAGTTTCGGCAGATACTCCTTCGTCGCGATGGAATAGGGCACGTTCCAGTACGGGTTGATTTCCACATATTCCAGCCGGTCGGAAAACACCGGCGTTGCGTGGTAGGGCTTGCCTACAACGACCCGCGCCGTGTGAATGGTCTTTCCGTCCCGCACCACCTTCAGGTTCTGGTCTGCCAGATTGACGAAGACGTAGAACTGTCCCGGATCATCCGGCATCCAGCGACGCCGCTCCATGTTGAGCTCCATCTGGATGAGCTTTTCCTGGATCGGAATGTTGAGCTGGGCAATTGTCGCCTTGCCGATGACACCGTCGGTTTCAAGGCCGTGGTACTCTTGGAACAGCTTGACGGCTTCCACCAGGGCGCCGTCATAGACATCACCGGTGTGATCTCCGGCAACGACAATGTCTTCTTCCATGAGCCGAGTTCGCAAAACCTCCAGGCGCGGATCGCTCATGCCTGGTTTCAGAACCTCACCATCCGGAACCTGGGTAAAGCCGCCGGCAGCAGCCTTCTCCCGGTATTGGGCAAGGCGCCGCTTCAGGCGGGCATAATTATCGGTCTGGGGTGCGAGGCTTTCCAGAAAGGCCCCGAAGTCCACAGCCTGTTCGGCATTTTCAAAAAGCACTTTCGGATCAGGCCGATCCGGAAACACGTTCAGCGCCTTGTTGACCTTGTTGGGTTGAACGCGGCCGGAGGAGAGGTGAGTCGCATAGCGCAGGAACTGTACGGACAGGTCCAGATCGAACTGGGCCCATTCCTGCTCGCTCTGGGAAGTTTCCGAACGCTTTATGAAGCCGAGGGGATCGTAATTGTTGGGGTTGAGCGCATGATCGTTCGCCGCCGCCATGGCGGCAATGGTCAGATGAGCGTCTTCCGTGAGGCCATTCTCGTTGAACCAGACCGGTGCGAAAGCGCGTTCGCCATAATAGAGTGCAAGACCTTCGGGCAGGTTCGTAGAAACTTGCGCCTGAATGGCCCTGGCGATCGGCGTCTGCGGTTCCTCGAAAACAGGGGGCGGAACGACCTGGGTTTCGCTGGTCGCCGGTGCCGCGGTTTGTGCCTGGACATATGGTGCCGAAAGTGGTCCGGACAAAAACGCTGCCAGCGTGAAAAGAAGACCAAGATGTCTGTTACGGCACGTGCAAAATATTCCCATCGGAAATACCCCCTCTGATTCCCAACGGGGAAAGTCTAGTGCATCTTGCGCATAATTGAACTGCGTTAAGCTTCCTTGCCATTGCAAAGCCGATCCCATTTGTTGCCGCAACAGGAAAAGCGCGCGATCCGTTATCGCTCGTGGGAGTGACGCGTTGCGGCCACAAGGCACGGAATTTGGCGTTTCAGCGGCAACTGCAGCCTTGACCGGGTTCTGTTTTCCGGTCCATAAAGCGCTCCATGATGACGGCCACACGGAACATCATTTCGATCACCATTATTTGCAGCTAGCGACACCGCTGGCTGTGGCCGTTCCCTCTTGGCAAAATTTCCTTTGAGACGGACCGCCCGGCCAGCCGGCCAGGAGACCGTTTGACATGAGCGCCGCTGAGACAGAGAAATCCGGCACTTTCAAGGGCTTGAAGCTCACCAACACATTGACGCGCCAGAAGGAGGACTTCCGGGCGATCGATGACGGGAATGTGCGTCTCTACGTCTGCGGACCGACCGTCTATGACTTTGCCCACATCGGTAACGCGCGACCGGTCATCGTCTTCGATGTGCTCTTCCGGCTTCTGCGCCATCTTTATGGTGCCGACCACGTCACCTATGCGCGCAACATCACTGACGTTGACGACAAGATCAACGCACGCGCACTTCGTGACTTTCCCGATCTGCCGCTCAATGAAGCCATTGCCCGGGTGACGCAGAAGACTGCGGACCAGTTCCATAAGGACATCAGGTCTCTGGGTGTGCTGGAGCCGAGCATCGAACCTCGGGCAACACAGCATATCAGCGGCATGGTCGAGATGATCGCGGCGCTGATCGAAAAGGGACACGCCTATCAGGCGGGCGGTGAAGTTCTATTCGACACCCAGTCCATGCCCGACTACGGCGGCCTGTCAAAGAGAAAGCTGGACGAGCAGCTGGCCGGGGCTCGCATTGCGGTTGATGCTCACAAGAAGAACCCCGGAGATTTCGTGCTCTGGAAACTGTCTTCTGAAGAAGAGCCCGGCTGGGACAGCCCGTGGGGCAGGGGGCGTCCTGGCTGGCACATCGAGTGCTCTGTCATGAGTGCGCACCATCTGGGTGAAGTGTTCGACATTCACGGCGGCGGGCTGGACCTTATCTTCCCGCACCACGAAAACGAAATCGCCCAGTCCCGCTGCGCTCATGGCACCAAGGTCATGGCCAACTACTGGATGCACAACGGCTTCCTGCAGGTGGAAGGCCGGAAGATGTCCAAGTCCGAGGGCAACTTCTTCACCATTCAGGAGCTTCTGGAAACGGACAGTTTCGGCGGCCGCATGTGGCCGGGCGAAGTGCTGCGCCTTGCCATGTTGATGACCAACTATCGAGAGCCGATCGATTTCTCCAAACGCAAGCTTGAAGAAGCGGAAAACCTTCTCGCCCGTTGGCCGGATCCGGTCGAAACGGATGCAGCCCCTGCCGCCGAGGTGCTTGATGCCCTTTTGGACGACCTGAACACCGCAGGCGCCATTCAGGCGCTCCACGCGCTCGCCGTCGAGGCTTCCAAGGACCCTGCCAAGCTGGAAGTTTACTCGGCATCTGCCGCACTCCTCGGCGTTCATCCGGTCAAGGCGGATTTGTCTGGCGTTGATGAGGCCGGCATTCAGGCAGCCATCGAAAAACGCCTGCAGGCCCTCAATGCCAAGAACTGGGCCGAAGCTGACGCGATCCGCGATGAACTGACGTCTCAGGGAATTCTTCTAAAGGATTCAAAAGACTCAGAAACCGGTGCCCGCGTGACAACCTGGGAAGTCAAGCGGTGAGACCGAGCCGGGCGGAAAGACGGTATACCTTCGTCTGTCTGCTAGCGCGGACATCTCCATCGCAAGAGGAGAGTAAGGCGCAAGTTACCAGCCTTTTTTCCGCGGTTCGGCGCGGCGGTGCTGAAGCAGCTTTCTCCGATCACACGGCAGGGAGAGTTTCTGATGGGCGATAATGTTCAAAAGCTGAGCGGCGGTTGCCAGTGCGGCGCCGTGCGTTACCAGGTGACGGGAGAGGTCGGTCATCCGCATCTGTGTCATTGCCGCATGTGCCAGAAGGCATCGGGGAATTTCTTTCTGCCGTTGATCGGTGCTGCGAAGTCCGATTTTGAATGGACCCGCGGCGAACCCTCCTGGTTCCACTCTTCCAAGCCTGTCCGCCGGGGTTTCTGTGGAACCTGCGGCACGCCTCTGGCCTTTGATACGATTGGCGACGACCACATTTCCTTTACCCATGGCAGCCTGGACGATGTTGCCGCAGTCACGCCGGTTGAACAGTCCGGTGTCGAGGGGCGAGTGTCGTTCTATGGGCATCTTTTCGAACTGAACGAAACGCAGTCAAATCGGGACGACCTGCCAGGTGGGATCAATGATGTCACGGCAACCAACAATCAGCACCCCGATCATGACACGGATCATTGGGAAGTGAGGGGCGGATGACGGAGATCCATACCGGCGGCTGTCAGTGCGGTGCCTTGCGGTTCAAGGTGGAAGGGCCACTGGGCGAGGCTTCCATTTGTCATTGCCGCATGTGCCAGAAGGCCTTTGGTGGCTTTTACGCGCCACTGGTCAGTGTTCCCGAAACTTCCAGGCTTGTCTGGACTCGTGGATCGTTGAAGCACTTCCAGAGTTCCAATCACGCAACCCGGGGCTTTTGCGCCGATTGCGGTACGCCGCTGACCTATGAAGCGCCGGATGGCATTGCATTGGCCATCGGGACCTTTGACGATCCATCGCAAATCCCGCCCAGCATCCAGTTCGGCGTCGAGGCAAAGCTGCCTTATGCCGACAGCATGGCTCAAATTCCCGAAAGGGTGACGGAAGACGATATGGAGGCAGCGCCTTTTCTGGCGTCGCTCGTTTCGTTCCAGCACCCCGATCACGACACGGAAACCTGGCCACCGGTTCGCACCGGGGCAAATGACAACGAATAAAAGACAGCCCCGACGCTGCTCAGGATACGGATATGACCAAGGAACGGCTTTTTCTTTTCGACACGACATTGCGTGACGGCGCCCAGACCAGCGGGGTCGACTTCTCTGTCAACGAGAAGGTTGTGGTTGCCGAACTTCTGGAGCGGCTTGGCGTCGATTACATCGAAGGTGGCTATCCGGGAGCCAACCCGACCGACAGTGAGTTCTTCAGTGAAAAGCGGACGCGCAAGGCAACGTTCACCGCGTTTGGCATGACCAAGCGCGCAGGCCGCTCGGCCGCGAACGATCCGGGGCTTCAGGACGTGCTGTCCGCAAGTTCCGATGCCTGCTGTTTCGTGGCCAAGGCATGGGACTACCATGTCCGGGTCGCGCTTGGTTGCACCAACGAGGAAAACCTCGATTCGATCTACGAGACCGTTACCGCAGCCGTTGCTGCCGGCAAGGAAGCGATGATCGACTGCGAGCATTTCTTCGATGGCTTCAAGGCCAATCCGGAATACGCGCTCAATTGTGCCCGCACGGCATACCATGCAGGCGCGCGGTGGATCGTTCTGTGTGACACCAACGGCGGCACGCTGCCCGATGAGATCTTCGACATCGTCACCAAGGTGCAGGAGGTTGTTCCCGGAACGCATCTCGGCATCCACACCCACGATGACACCGGTCACGCGGTCGCCAACTCACTGGCGGCAGTGGATGCCGGCGTAAGGCAGATCCAGGGAACCTTGAACGGGCTGGGTGAGCGCTGCGGCAACGCCAACCTCATCACCCTGATCCCGACACTCAAGCTGAAACCGGCATTCTCAGATCGGTTCGAAATCGGTGTCAGCGACGCTCAGTTGAAAGAGATCACTTCAATCTCCCATGCGTTCGATGAAATCCTCAACCGGTCGCCGGACAGGCAGGCCCCCTATGTGGGTGAAACCGCCTTCGCCACAAAGGCCGGTATTCATGCCTCCGCGATCCTGAAGGATCCGCAGACCTATGAACACGTCGCACCGGAAAGTGTCGGCAACCAGCGGCGGGTGCTGGTGTCCGACCAGGCCGGCAAGAGCAACCTTCTGGGAGAGTTGGCCCGGGTGGGCATCGAAGTCGACAAGTCAGACCCGCGTCTTGACCTACTGTTGGCGAAGGTCAAGGAACGGGAAGCCGAAGGCTATGCCTACGAGGCTGCCGACGCCTCGTTCGAGTTGCTTGCGCGCCGGGAATTGGGCGAGGTGCCGCGTTACTTCGCAGTTGAATCCTTCCGCGTGATGGTGGAGCGCCGGTTCAACGCAATCGGTGATCTGGTCACGGTTTCGGAAGCCGTGGTGAAGGTCGATATCGACGGCGAAACCCGAATGTCGGTTGCTGAAGGCAACGGCCCGGTCAACGCGCTGGACATGGCACTGCGAAAGGATCTGGGCAAATACCAGTCTGCCATCGACGGCCTGGAACTGATTGACTATAAGGTGCGCATCCTCAATGGTGGCACGGGCGCTGTCACGCGCGTTCTGATCGAAAGCCAGGACACAGTCACGCACCGGCGCTGGTTCACGATCGGGGTATCCTCCAACATCGTCGACGCCTCTTTCCAGGCCCTGGTCGACTCCATTACATTCGCGCTGATGAAAGCCAACGTGGCCTGATCCTGGTCACGCGCCTTTCGGGCGCCAGAAAGGCAATGCCATGTCGCAGACGGTGACCAGCACCGAAGCGAATGCCGAATTCCGTCAGGGCCTTCTGTTTGGCCTGGCGGCATACGGCATGTGGGGCTTCCTCCCGGCCTATTACAAACTGACCGATACCGTGCCAGCAGATCTTGTGGTGTCCCACCGGATCCTCTGGTCGGTGCTGTTTGTCGGTCTGTTTCTCTATGCGCGCGGCCGCTGGCAGGAAGTGCGCGAGGTTTTTCGCCAGCCGAAGGTGCTCATGGGGCTGACGGCGTCTGCCACTTTCATTGCCGTCAACTGGCTGACCTTCGTCTGGGCAATTTCCAATAATCACGTGCTCGATATTTCGCTCGGCTATTTCATCAACCCACTGGTCAGCATTCTGGTTGGCCTGTTCGTGTTGAGGGAAAAACTGACGACCTGGCAGGGGATTTCTGTCGGCGTTGCCGCCATTGCGGTTGTTCTGCAGGCGATCCTGGCAGGCGGTTTGCCGTGGGTGTCTCTGGTGCTGGCGTTTTCCTTCGCAGGCTACGGCTACGTGCGAAAAGTGACGCCCGTGAAGGCGACCCCGGGACTGTTCGTGGAAACGCTTGTGCTGTTTCCGCTCGCCGCCGGCTACATGCTGTTGAGCCTCAGCTGGGGTGTCGACGCAATGGTCTTGAACGATCCGCCGGTTCTGCTCGCCCTCGTGGGGACGGGCATTGTCACGGCCTTGCCGCTGATCTGTTTTTCTTCTGCCGCCCGGCGCCTGCCGCTCTTCATGCTGGGGCTTATGCAGTACATGGCGCCGTCCATGCACTTCCTGATGGCGATTTATATCTGGGGCGAACCGCTGGACCCGACCAAGCTGATGACGTTCGGCATGATCTGGGCTGCGCTGGTGGTGTTTACCTACGACAGCTGGCGGCGCTACCGGAGCTGAAACTAGGGTAATCGCAGCCAGAGCACTGTGGAAGATGCGGTCAGTCCGAAGAAACCAGCTGGCCGCGGCCACTGCGTTTGGCGGCATAAAGCCTGTGGTCGGCGGTCTTCAGAGCGTCGCCAAACCTGCCGCTTTCGAGCGGGGCGACGCCGACGCTTGTCTTCATCAGATGTTCCTCGCCGTCGTGACGCACGGGCGAGGCCAGAACATTGTCCAGAAGGTTTTGCAGTCCATCGACAACCTCGGCTTCTTCCTTGTCCCGGAACACGATGCAGAATTCGTCGCCGCCGAGCCGCGAGACGATATCGTCTTCCTTTGCGAGCTTCATCATGTGGCGGGCAAAACTGATCAGAACCGCATCGCCGAAATCATGGCCGAGTGAATCGTTGATTGCCTTGAAGGAGTCCAGGTCGAGGAGCGCGAGCCAATGCGCACGTCCTTCGGACACCGGCCAGGTCGCGATTGCCTTGGTGGCCTGTTCCAGAAGGTAACGGCGGTTGTAGAGACCCGTGAGGGAGTCCCGCATCGCCATGTTGTTGAGTTCCTCGATCCGGTAGATGTAATCGAGGTTCTGCGACACACGCAGCAGCAGCTCTTCCGGAGGACAGTTCTTGTCGACGAAATCCGCTGCACCGTATTTCAGGAACCGCACCCGGTTGTCCGGATTGGCATAGGACGACATGCCGATGACGCCGACTTTCTCCGGGTCATGCACTCTGCGGACGGCTTTCAGAAAGGCAAAGCCGTCCTTGTCCGGCATGAAATAGTCCGCCAGGACAAGTTTGATGTCCTTGTAATCCTTCAGGGTCTGGAGGGCTTCGTCCGTAGAGCTGGCCTGATAGATCTTGTAAAGGTGCTTGCCGACGATCTTGGAGATCACGTCCCGCTCCACCGCGGAATCGTCCAGAATGAGAATGCCGATCTTGGGGTTCTGGGCCAGTTTCCGGATCAGGTCCGCAACATAGTTCAGGCTGCCGGGAGAATCCTTCAGAACGTAGTCAATAACGCCTTTTTCCAGGAACTTGCTTCGGGTTTTCGGGTCGAAGCGGCTGGTGAAGACGATCGTGGGAATATTCCACTTCTCGCAAAGATCGACGATTTCGCCGTCGGGGGCGTCTGGAAGGGTCAGGTCGACAAGAGCAAGGTCAGGTTCACCGATAGGTAGATTGAGGCAGTTCTCGGCCTCTTCGTAGCTACGTGCCACCATGATCTGGTGGCGGCCGACCTCATGCAGTTTCTTGACGATTGCCTTCTCGAAAAACGCCGCATCTTCAACAAGAAGGGTAGTTTGCATTTAATGGCCTGTTCTTCCTGCGTTTCGTGCGACGGTACTATTCAAGTCCTCAGACTGCAAATCGAATTGGTTCCAATATTCACAGTCATGGGAACGTATTCCCAACCTCTATACTCAGTAGAGTTTTAGAGATCTGTTACCGAGGCGCATGCTTCTTGTGCCGGCAGGGGTTCACCGTTGATCGCGCGGCGCAGCATGGGCAGGATATCGTCCACGGATCGGGCAACAAGATAAGGAACTTCAGTGTCCGGACGGATGTATCCCTGTGCCCGCATATGATCCAGAAGTTCCAGCAAAGGCGACCAGAAGCCGTTGAGGTTGGCCAGTGCCACCGGCTTGCGGTGTTGTCCGAGTTGGGCCCAGGTCATCATTTCGACGGCTTCTTCCAGGGTGCCGATACCGCCGGGCAACGCGATGAAGGCATCGGCTTTCTCGAACATCAGGTGTTTGCGCTCGTGCATGTCCTGCGTGACGATCAGGTCTTCGAGGGTGTCCAGCATCACCTCGCGTTTTTCCAGGAAACGCGGAATGATTCCCGTCACCTTGCCGCCGGCTTCGAGGGCGGCATTGGCCACGGTTCCCATCAGACCGACAGAGCCGCCGCCATAGACAAGTCGAAGGCCAGCCTCGGCAATTAGCTGGCCCAGACGGGTGGCGGATGCCTCGTGTGCAGGGTCCGAACCGAAGCTGGACCCGCAGTAAACACAGACGCTTGTAAGCTGATTTTGAGAAACCGTATTCATGACGCAAAGATGTGGCATTCAGATTGCCACAAGGTCAAGCATTCTGTTTGAAAGGCCTTGGTTCTGAACCGGGTTTTCTTGCCGCGCCTGGAAAAGACGGCTATGCATGAACCACGATCTGAAGAAGAGCCGACGGCAAAGGAAACATGGCCATCAAGGTCAGGAGTTCGGCTGAGACAGGCAGCACCCGAAAGGGCGCAAACAGGGGAACGGATTTGGAAAGCGCCGCATCGCCTGGCTGCTTTCCCGGCAGGACACACAATGAATAACAAGACACTCATCTGGACTTTGATCGTAGCCGTGCCTGTTGGCCTGGCCGCTCTCGTGACGGGCTACATCTATCGCGATACGGGGCGTCTGCCTTTCCAGAGCGGTCCCGAAGTTGCCGCCACGCCATCGGTCTCCGGCGACAGTGCCACGACCGAACAGGCTGCAGGCTCTGATACAGGCACAAAGACGCAATCTGCAGAAACAGATAAGGCTGATGCGTCAGATGAGGCGCCTGCCGCGGAAACGGCAAGCGCAGGCCCTAGTTTTGACGTTGTCGGCGTTGAGCCGACCGGTGAAACGGTCGTTGCGGGCCGGTCTGTCGCTGGCGCTATCGTTGCCTTGACTGCCAACGGCAAGGTTGTCGGCAAGAGCATTGCCAATGAGGTCGGTGAATGGACCATCATTCTGGATGAGCCGTTGAAGCCGGGCGACTATGACGTTGGCCTGGAGGTTCATGACGATACCGGCAAAGCGATTGCCACGTCCGAAGAACGGCTTGCCGTTTCTCTGCCGGAAGGCGGCAAGGAACAACCCCTTGTGGTTCTGAACACGCCTGACGGTCCGTCGGACGTCTTGCAAAAGCCTGAGGCCGAGCAGCAGGTGGCTTCCATCACTTCGACTGGCGAAGGTTCGCAAACAGCTGCGACAACGGATTCTGCAGAAGGCACCGCCACCGAGGCCTCCGGGTCGACGTCCGCAACTGAAACTGCTGCTGCGGAACCCGCCGCAGGGACCTCTGCAAGCCAGCAGACGGCCTCCCGGGAGACGAGCGAACAGCCCGCCGGTACCTCTGAGCAGACCGCTGTTGCGTCTGCCGACACCACTTCATCTGGAACAGGCACCACGGAGCCGGAAACGGCCGGCAATGGTGCCGCCGTTTCAACGGCTGAAGCATCCGGACAGGCGGCTTCAGCAGAAACCGAAGTTGCTTCGACGTCATCAGGGGCAGCGCCGGCAGCTGTAGCAACACAGGACAGTGGCGCAGACGTTGCGCAAGCCGGCCAGAATGAACCGGCTGATGTTCCCGCAGCAGCACCGGATGCGCCGACGGTGACCGTGGAAGCCGTTGAGTCCGAAAAGGACAAGGTCTTTGTCGCCGGTACCGGCGAACCTGGGTCATCGGTTCGTGTCTACGTCGGCGACGAGTTTCAGGGCGAGGCTAAGGTCGGTTCGGGCGGGAAGTGGCTGATTGAAGGCGGCAAGAATATTTCTGAAGGAAATGTCGAGGTTCGCGCCGATTTGATCGGTGAGGATGGCAGCTCGGTCGACGCCCGTGCAGCCGTTACCTTTGAAAAGGAACAGGACAAGCAGATTGTGCTGACCAAGGTCGTCGCAAGCGGTGAGGGTGCAGGAGCCGACGGCCAGGGCGCGGAAGTGAAAAAGTCTCTTCCCGTCGTTATCATCCGCAAGGGGGATAACCTGTGGCGGATCTCCCGGCGTCTTTATGGAGAGGGCGTTCGCTATACGACGATCTACAAGGCCAACCAGCAACAGATCCGCAATCCTGACCTGATTTACCCGGGGCAAGTGTTCCTGACACCAGAAGGCGATCTGAGCTGGCCGAAACCTGACGAAAACAACGGCTGAGGTGACACCGGCCTCTGTCGGCACTTCGGGCGTTGTCGGCACGTCTGAAAACGGCCATGGGCATTTATAAAATTCTCGGCTGTTGTCGCTGCTTATCTCTGTCAGTTACGCCTTGGTCGAATGTTATAAATGAAGGCAGGGGATCGGAATGATCCTCTGCCTTTTTGCATCAGCCCCTTGTTTTTTTGATGATTCATCGCATATCAACGATGAAACAAACAATCGTGAATGAGGAAACCGCCCCATGAGCGGGACGGATCTGCCGGCCGGTGGAAATTGCATGACCTCCAAGGAGGGTCTGGCAAGTTGCGAGGAACTCGCGGCTATCTTCCGTGCACTTGGACATCCGGCCCGGTTGGCAATCATCAAGCAGCTCGCAAGCCGTCAGGGCGCCTGCTGCGGTGAGATCGTCAGTCACCTGCCGTTGGCTCAGTCGACCGTGTCTCAGCATTTGCAGGTTTTGAAGGACGCCGGGCTCTTGTGCTGCGACACGCGGGGCAGGAATTGCCACTACGCGCTCAATTGGCAAGTGCTCAGTCTGGCGGAGTGCCGGACCAAGGACTTCTGGGAGCGCCTGAACGCGGCGCAGCCGGACCAGGCAGGACAGTCAGCCGGTGCGCAAGTGGTTTCCGCTTCAGACTAACCCAAGTGGCCGCCTTCCGCGGCCTGGAGATTTTGTGTGACCGATCAGACAGCGACCCCGCCGCAAAAGCCTTCGGCTGCGGCTGCCGGCAGCCATTCCGCTCAAGCGCACATCCGCAAGCCTGTCAACGCAGACGAAGGCAGCACCTTCACGACGCTGGCCAACCTGTGGCCCTACATCTGGCCGTCTAATCGGCCGGATCTCAAGCAGCGCGTGCTTCTGGCCATTTTCGCACTGATCATTGCCAAGATCGTGACGGTCCTGTCGCCGTATTTTTTCGCCTGGGCGACGGATGCTCTGACGGGTGAAGGCTCCAACCTGCCTGCTTTCCTGGTAGCTCCGGTCATGCTGGTGCTTGCCTATAATGCAGCCCGCGTATTGGCAGTGGCTTTCAACCAGCTGCGTGATGCGCTGTTTGCCCGGGTCGGCCAGCATGCCGTACGCCAGCTCGCAATCCTGACATTCCGCCACCTGCACCAGCTTTCCCTGCGTTTCCACCTTGCCCGGCGGACGGGTGGGCTCAGCCGTGTGATTGAGCGCGGGGTGAAGGGCATAGAAGCGATTGTCCGCTTCACCATCTTGAACGGCATTCCGACGGTTCTGGAATTTGCCATCATGGCAGCCGTGATCTGGTACCAGTTCGGTTTCCTTTATGTTGTCATCGTCGCGGTGATGATCGTCGCCTACGTCTGGTTCACCATCAAGACCTCAAACTGGCGGATCGGCATTCGCCGTGAGATGAACGACAGCGACACGGATGCCAACTCCAAGGCCATCGACAGTCTGCTCAACTTCGAAACGGTCAAGTACTTCGGCAACGAAAACATGGAAGCTGCGCGCTTCGATGTCTCCATGGCGAAATATGAGAGCGCGGCGACGAAAACCTGGACGTCCCTTTCCTGGCTCAACTTCGGTCAAGCGGTTATCCTCGGCATTGGCATGGCCGCCTGCATGGGGTTGTCTGCTCAGGCCGTACTGGCGGGCGAGCAGAACATCGGCGACTTTGTCCTGATCAACGCGCTGCTGATGCAGATTTCCATTCCGCTCAACTTCATCGGCTTCCTCTACCGCGAAATCCGTCAGGGTCTTGCGGATATCGAGTCCATGTTCGACCTGCTGATGGTTCCCGCCGAAATCGAGGACAAGCCCGACGCCAGCCCGTTAAAGGCTGTTGAAGGAAAGATTGCGTTCAAGGACGTTCGCTTTCACTACGATCCCGACCGGCCGATCCTCAAGGGGATCGACTTTGAGGTTCCAGCAGGCAAGACCGTCGCCATCGTCGGTCCCTCCGGTGCGGGCAAATCGACGATCTCCCGCCTCCTGTTCCGGTTTTACGACGTCACCGACGGTTCAGTCGAGATCGATGGCCAGGATGTCCGAAACGTGACGCAGGAAAGCGTGCGTCAGGCCATCGGCATGGTTCCGCAGGATACGGTGCTCTTCAACGATACCATTGCCTACAACATCCGCTATGGCCGACCGGACGCCAGCGACGAGGAAGTGCGGGAGGCTGCGCGCATGGCGCAGATCCATGACTTCATCGAAAGGCTGCCTCAGGGCTATGACGCGGAAGTCGGCGAGCGCGGATTGAAACTGTCGGGCGGTGAAAAGCAGCGTGTTGCGATTGCACGCACCATCCTGAAATCTCCGCCGATCCTCATCCTCGATGAGGCGACATCGGCGCTCGACACCCACACGGAACGCGAGATCCAGTCGGCGCTGGATGAGGTTTCGCAGGATCGGACGACGCTGGTGATTGCCCACCGCCTGTCGACCGTGGTCAACGCAGACCAGATCATCGTTCTGGAAGGTGGCGAGATTGCCGAGCGCGGCACCCATCAGGAGCTTCTGGCCAGAGACGGTCTTTACGCTTCCATGTGGGCTCGCCAGCGCGAAGCGGACGAGGCCGAGGAACGGCTGCGTGCCGCAAGGGAAAATGACGATCTTGGTATCGTCACACGTGGTCAAAGGGCTGATTACGTACCGGCGAAATAGGTCTGGCGACAGCTATTTCTGGTCATCCGGGCCTGGCCGAGCCTTAACCGGGAGAGGGCATGCTCCGGTTCCCGGTATGACGCTGACCCTTGCATGAGAGATCTAGGCTCACTGATCCCGGGTCTCCACCACCGGTCTTCCTCTATGAAAAAGAGGCAGAAACTTGCCGGAGGTCAGGCCGCACGAATTGATTGCGGTGCCTGATCATTGTCGCAGGCCACATGGCCTGTTGTCGGCACATTGGTGTTTGGGGCAGCTTCACCCCTTTTGAACAACAGTCTTGAAAGTGCCTTGGCAAGGCGGCGCAGTTCCTGGTGGCGGGAAGCGCGGGCGCGGGCTTCGTAGTCGTCTCCTGTATGTGTCATGGTGCTCTCCATCGCTTGGGATGAGCATTTGTCTCATATTGCGTTCCTTCGAAGAATGAGGCTAGTGTAGAATTAATTCTTCGAAAGATTGGAACAATGAGACTGGAAGACCTGCAGTTTTTTGTCCGCATCGCGGAACTGGGCAGCATGGCTGCTGCCGGCCGGGAAATCGGCTTGTCGCCTTCAGCTGCCAGCACGCGGTTGACCGGCCTTGAGAAGTCCTTCGGATCCCAGCTTTTTGCCCGCACCACCAGACGCACGATGTTGACGGAAGCCGGCCGTGTTTTGCTGCAACACGCGCGCACTGCAGTTGGTGAGATCGAACAGGCCCGCTCGATCCTGGAAGCCTCCACAGAAGCGCCGCGCGGCTCGCTTCGGTTTTCCTGCAACACATTCTTCGGAAGAAAGCACATTCTGCCGTATCTGGTGGAGTTCCGCGAACTCTACCCGGATATCAGGCTGGAAATGGACTTTTCCGACAGGATCGTGGACGTGATCGAGGAAGGCTATGACATGGCGGTGAGGGGAGCGCCACTGACCGATTCCTCTCTGCTGGCCCGCAAGCTGGGCGGCAATCCAAGGGCCCTGTGTGCATCACCGGCCTACCTTGCTCGCAAGGGCGTACCCCATACACCGGAAGACCTTGCCAACCACGACTGCATCGCCATGGCCTCCATGCCGTTCTGGTATTTCAACGGGCCGGAGGGAGAGGTCGCCTTCGAAATCCAGAAGCCGGTCATCAAGGGTGATAGCGGCGACCTGACTTACGACGCCGCGCTTCACGGCCTTGGCCTCAGTCTGAAGTCACTGGCACATGTCTGGGAAGACCTGCGCGACGGGCGTCTGGTCGCCGTCATGGAAGACTATACGATTGCCCGCACCGGGGCGATCTGGGCCGTTTATCCGCCAAGCCAGTTCGTTCCGCCCAAGGTGACCGCCTTTGTCGATTTCCTGATTTCAAAGTACGGTCGACCGCCCTACTGGGAGAGCGACTATCGGACGGCTTCCACTGGCTCAAGTGGGTCGCAAACCGTGTGATTTTCATGAAAAGCAGGTTCTCTTTGCCTTGAAAAGCCACTAGAAGCGGGGCAGAAGCTAAAGCGCAACGGGTGCGTTCAGTCCCGGGCCGGGAATACGCCTGCCGCCAGGCAGCAATGGAAAGCGAAGAAAAGAAGATGTCGATAGTCGATTCCGTCTCCAAGGCCATGGTGCCGATCCATCGTGAAGGCTGGCCCTTCATCGCGATTGCTCTGGTGGCGACGCTCGTTATCGGCTGGTTCATCGATCCGCTGTTCTGGATCGGCCTCTTCCTCACGGGGTGGGTCTGTTATTTCTTCCGCGATCCCAAGCGTGTGACGCCTGTCGGCGAAGGGCTGGTGATTTCTCCGGCAGATGGTGTCGTCAGCCTAGTTGGCCTGGCACGCCCGCCTGCTGAGCTGGAACTCGGCGCTGAACCGCTGATGCGGGTCTCCATCTTCATGAACGTGTTCAACTGCCATGTGAACCGGGCACCTGTTGGCGGGCGCATAGAGCGCGTCGCCTACCGTGCCGGCAAGTTTCTGAACGCGGAACTGGACAAGGCCAGTGAAGACAACGAGCGCAACGGACTGGTCATCGATACCGGCAACGGCCGGATCGGTGTCGTGCAGATCGCCGGTCTTGTTGCCCGCCGTATTGTCTGCTTCGTTCGTGAAGGAGAAAATCTCTCTGCTGGCGAGCGCTTTGGTCTGATTCGTTTCGGTTCGCGTCTTGATGTCTATTTTCCGGTCGGAACCCAGCCAAAGGTTGCCCTCGGCCAGACCATGATTGCCGGCGAGACCGTGCTGGCCGATCTGTCGGCACCGCAAAGCCCGGCTCAGTCCCTGACCCGTGTAAGCTGAGGCCACCGTGAACGAGACGCCCGATCAAGGACCGGCCGACACCCGCAGAACACCGCGCTTCCGGCGCGTACCCTTGCGCCTGATCATTCCGAACATGGTGACGTTGCTGGCGCTGTGCTCCGGTCTGACGGCTGTGCGCATGGCCTTCGAAGGCCGCTGGGAATTCGCGGTCGGTGCCGTTCTCGTGGCAGCCGTGCTGGACGGGCTCGATGGCCGTGTCGCCCGCATGATGAAGGGAACGTCGCGTTTCGGTGCGGAACTGGATTCCCTCTCGGATTTTGTCAATTTCGGCGTCACGCCGGCCTTGATGCTCTATCTCTGGATCCTCAAGGATGCAGGCAACATGGGGTGGATCGCAGGCCTTATCTTCGCGATTTCCGCCGCACTTCGTCTGGCGCGTTTCAATGTGGCCCTGGACGATCCGAACAAGCCTGCCTGGGCGTCACGTTTCTTCACAGGCGTGCCTGCACCGGCCGGAGCACTGACCGTGCTCCTGCCGCTTTATCTCGATTTTCTCGGCCTGTTTCCGCACTGGTTCGCAGATTCAGCTTTTGTTGCAGCCTATACGATCGGAGTTGCCTTCCTGCTGATCAGCCGTTTGCCGACCTATTCCGGCAAGACGCTGGGCACGAGGGTGCGCCGCGACTTTGTATTGCCGTTATTCCTGGTTGCGGTTCTGGTGGTGGCGCTGACCGTTTCCTATCCCTTCCGGATGTTGGCGGGAGGAGCGGTCCTTTACCTGCTGACCATTCCGTTGTCCTGGCGTGCGCACAGGAAGCTGGTGCTCGCAGACGCCTCGCTGGGCCTCGATGACGACGGTGACGAATGCGATACAGATCTCGACAATATCGCGGACAGGGACAAGGACCACGGCGGCTGACGCGCGCCTGATCGCAAATCGGGTTTCAGCAGGCGCTTTTCTGGTTCAATTAGGCCTCCTCGACAAATGAGGAGCCTTCTCATGCTTGATGGAAAGACAATTCTGATCACCGGTGCCAGCAGTGGCATCGGAGCGGCTGCTGCGCGTCTTCTGGCTGACACCGGTGCGAACCTGATGCTGGCTGCCCGACGGGAAGACCGACTGAAAGAGCTGCGGTCGTCATTGCCCCATGCATCCAACCGGATCGCACTGTTCGTTGGCGACGTCTGCGATACCACATTTTCCGAAGCTTCCGTGAAAGCGACCCTCGACGCCTTTGGTGGCCTCGATGGTGCCTTCAATAATGCAGGCACCCTTGGAGAGATGGGGCCGGTGCCGGACATGAGCATGGAAACCTGGAACCATGTTGTCGCCACCAATCTCAACAGCGCCTTTCTCGCGGCCAAATACCAGATCCCGGCCATGCGCGAACGGGGAGGCGGGTCGATTGTGTTCACCTCGTCGTTCGTTGGCCATACCATCGGTTTTCCGGGCATGGCCGCCTATGCGGCTGCGAAGGCGGGGCTTGTCGGCCTGACACAGGTTCTGGCCGTGGAACACGGACCGGAAAACATCCGGGTCAATGCGCTTCTACCTGGTGGCACGAAGACCGAGATGGGGGGCGATGACCCGGCATTCCGCGAGTATATCGCCGGCCTCCACGCGTTGAAGCGAATGGCCGAACCCCAAGAGATCGCCAAGGCGGCTGCATTTCTGCTGTCCGACGCCAGTTCTTTCGTCACCGGTTCCGCCATGCTCTGTGATGGCGGGAACTCCATCTCCAAGGGATGAGTCAACACAGGAACGGTTCTGGCGAAGACCCGAACCGTTCCTTTTGGGCTGAAAGGCTGATATGGCCCGGTGATAGGGGGCCTGCGGGGCTGCGAATTTATTTCGGGCGAATTCTTATGAATTTCTGTTCCGTGACGGCCTTGCCCCACTGGTCGCCGACATATTCCTCCGCAAGGGTGAACCCGTTTCTTTCGTAGAGCACGCGTGCGGCTTCAAGCCCCTTGAGCGTCCAGAGGTGGATTTCATCGAACCCAAGCGCATCCGAGTGTTCCAGGGCTTTCTGGAGCAGCACTTTTCCCAGTCCTTTGCCTCGCAGGCGTTCGGACAGAATGAACCAGCGCAAATGTGCGATGTTGTTGCCAAGGTCTTCGCCATCGATGGTGATCGATCCGATAACGGCCCCGTTTTCGAGCACGCTCCAGCTGTTGTTCATCGGTTTGCCGATGCGCGGCATGAATTCGGCCATGGCGTTTGAGACCACACTTTCAAAGGTTGGCCCCATACCGACGATGTGGCCGTGAGTGCGGGCATGCATTCCGGCAATGTCGCCGATCATTCCGGTTTGATAACCTTCAGCGACCGTGAATTGTGGCTGGTAATCTGCCGGCGTTTCCTGCGGCATGGCGAGCGCTTCCGCATAGGCGGACATGGCATCGCAAATCTCTTGTGCCTTGTCCCCGTTGATCCGTTTGAGCGCCCTTCGGGCAAGGGCGTCGCCAAAGTTGTCGATCTTCGCAAAGGTGGCCTTACCGGTTTCGGTCAAAGTCAGTCCGAATGATCGGCCATCGCTCTCAGACCGGGTTTGCGTGATTTCCCCGCGGGCCTCGAGTGACTTCAACAAACGGCTGATGGTCGATTTCTCGAGCTTCAGTCTCGTCGAGATTTCCTTGGCCGTAATGCCAGGGTTCAAACCGATTTCCATCATTGCGTGGACACCTGAACCGGACAGATCCGTACCGGCGATGGTCTTGTCAAGAAAGCCGAATTCCCGGACCAGTTGGCGGGACGCTGCACGGATATCGTTGACGAGGGAGGGAGAATGCTGGGACATGCAAAAGCCTGTATAGTTGTATATTGCAACTATATTGATTGATGGGCCGCAATTCAAGGGGCAGTGGTTGGAATTCGGGTGAAGACACGCTGCGTGTTGCAAACAAAAAAGGCCGCCGGAAACCGGCGGCCTTTTTGCTTGGAGGTGCTTAGGATCACTCTGCCGCGTGCGGCAGTTCCTCCTGCGGGGGGATTTTCGGTTGCGACGGCTTCGGCATGGAAACCACTTTTGCAGCTGGGCGCTGTTCGGGCTGATCGCCAAGAGCCACAGGTTCCGGAGTTACCACCTCGGTGGCAGTACCTGGCTTGCGCCGTACGGTGGACACCACCTTCCAGAAGGTGCTTGACCATACACTGGGCAACGCGATCATGACCGGGATCATCAGCAGCGTCAGCAAGGTGGAGAAAGCAAGGCCGGATATGACCGCCGTTGCCAGCTGCACCCACCAGACCGCCGTGATGCCGCCATAGGTGATCACCTGATTGAAGAAATCGAAGTTGATCATGGTGGCCATGGGCACCAGGCCGGCGATGGTCGTGATGGTGGTCAGCAGGATCGGCCGGATACGCTGAGCGGATGTTTTCAGGATCGCGTCCAGCGGGGGAAGGCCGTCATGAAGGAACCTGTTGTAGGTATCGATCAGAACGATGGCATTGTTGACCACAATCCCGGCAAGAGCCACCACCCCGGTCCCGGTCATGATGATCGAGAACGGCTGATTGGTGACGAGCATTCCGAGCAGCACCCCGAACACTGACAGAACCACCGTCGAGAGCGTCAGGATCGTCTGGTAGAACGAGTTGAACTGGGTCAGCAGGATCAGGAACATCAGGAACAGCGATGCCACCATCGCCTTCATCAGGAACTCGCCTGACTCCTGCTGGTCCTCATCCGCGCCGCGGAATTTCAGAAACACGTTGGCAGGCCATTCCTGCGTATCCAGCCACTTCTGAAGAGCTGCAACCTGTTCTGTCGGCGTGGAACCGCTTTCCGGATTGACCGCCGCCTTTACGAACATGGAATAGAGCCCGTCACGACGCACGATTTCCGACACCTTCTGGGCCGGTTCGCGGCTGACGAAGTTTGCCAGCGGCACCAATCCAAGCGAGGTCTGCAGCCGCAGCTGGTCGAACCGGTCGATGGTCCGCTCGTTCTCCGGCAGGCGCACGCGAATGTCCACCTCGTCCTCGCTGTCTCCGGGACGATAGGTACCGATCAGAACACCGTTGGTGACCAGCTGGACCATGTTGCCAACGGAAGCGATACTTGCCTGGTAGCGGCCGGCCTGTTCCCGATCGATGGAGATCTGCCATTCGATGCCGGGCAGGGGACGGTCGTCCTCCTGGTTCATCAGTGTGTCCATGCCGTTGATGTGCTCGCGAACGCGGGCGACAGCAGCAACCATGTCGTTGTAATCGGTGGACTTGATCTCCAGCTGAACGTCCTTGCCCGTTGGCGGACCGCCTTCGATCTTGCGGGTCTCCACCTTGATGCCGGGGATGTCACTGGTCGCGTTACGGATGTCGGCGAAGATCTCCTTCGCCACCCGGCGGCAGCAGAAGTCTGCAAGCTCGATATTGATCTCGCCCATCACGTCGGCAGGCTTGTCCTGGACGTCGCCGACGGAGGGGCCGCCGGACGAACCGCCGGGTGTGAACGCGTTGGTGATGACATTGTCGACGCCCGGAATGGACATGATCCTGTCTTCAACCTGCACAACGAGATCGCGCGCTTCCGAGGCAGACATGTTGCCACGGCCGGAGACAAGAACCACCGCCTGTTCCGGTTCTTCATCGATGAAGAACTGCACGCCGGTCGGGTTCGCCATGAACGCGCCGACGATCGCAAAGCAACTGCCGATCAGCAGCACGATGGCGGCGATGTTGCCGATCGGGTTGCCTGCAAACATCTTCAGGATGCGAACATAGATGCCGGTGAACCCGCTTACTTTCTTGACATCGAAAGCTTCAGAGCCGGAAAGGGCGGCAGCTTCCGCACGTTCCTTTTCGGCCCTCTTGGCAGCTCGTGCCTGAGACCAGCGCACAAACGGACGCAGCAGCTTGTAGGAAACAAAGCCGACAAGGACGAGGGCCACCAGGCCGCACAGGATGGCGATACCGGTTGCAGCCACCGCTGGCACGACGCCTTCGAGAGCCATAGGTACGAACGGGCCGAATCCGACAATGACGGCGGCCAGAACGCCAAATGTCAGCGCCAGAAGTCCAGCGGCATATCTGTTCAGGAAATGCGAGACCTGGGCCAGGATGCCCCCTGTCACCGGCAGGAACACCATGGCGGTGAACAGCGAGGCGGTCAGGACGATGATCACCATGATCGGCAGGTAGCTCATGAACTCGCCGGCAACACCCGGCCACAGCAGCATGGGCAGGAACGCTACCAGCGTGGTGGCCGTCGAGGAGACGATCGGCCAGAACATCAGCTTCGCGGCGCGGATATAGGCCTCGCGGTCTTCCATGCCTTCCTGGATCTTGCGGTCGGCATATTCGGTCATCACGATGGCACCGTCGACCAGCAGGCCAACGGTCAGAACGAGGCCGAACATGACCATGTTGTTGACCGTGTAGCCAACGCCGCCAAGGATCAGGAAGCCAACCATGAAGGAGGTCGGGATCGCCAGACCGACGAGCAGCGCGGAGCGCATGCCAAGCGCCGCCAGAACAAGGATCATCACCAGGAAGATCGCCGTCAGGATCGACGATTGCAGCGAGCCGAGCACTTCGAAGATGTTGTTGGACTGGTCGAGCATCATGTCGACACGAACGGTTTCCGGCCAGTCCTTGGAGGCATGTTCGACAACTTCACGGACTGCCGCGTTGTTCTCGATGATGTTGGTGCCGATACGCTTGACGACCTGAAGAGCAATTGCCCGGTTGCCGTTGACGCGTGTGTAGGCGTTGGGATCCTTGAAGGTGCGCCGGATCTCGGCGACATCTGCAAGGGTCACGACACCTTCACCGCTCTGTTTCAGCGGCAGCGTGTAGACATCCTCTGCGGTCTCGACGAGACCGGGCACCTTAACGTTGAAGCGACCCTTGCCGCCGTCGATAAAGCCCGCAGGAACAAGCTGGTTGTTGAGCTGCAGCGAGTTGAGGAGCTCCTGCTGGGTGATCGAGTAGGATTCCAGTTTCTGGGTGTCGATCAGGACTTCCAGCAGCTCTTCGCGGTGCCCGGTCAGATCCGCCGACCGGACGGTGTCGATAGCCTCGATCTCGTCCTTGAGACGCCGGGCGTGCTTGTACAGCGTGCGCTCCGGCACGTTGCCCGACAAGGCGATGATCATGGTCGGCGCAAGTGCGAAGTTCATTTCCGTGATCGTCGGCTCTTCAGCCTCGTCCGGCAGCTTGCTCTTGGCCTGGTCGACCTTGTCGCGCACGTCCGCCAGCGCCTCGTCCTTGTTGAACGAGATGTCGAACTCCAGCACGATGCCGGCATGACTTTCCGACGCGATCGCGGTGATTTCCTTCAACCCGTCAAGGCCGCGCAATTCCGTTTCCATCGGTCGCACGAGCAGGCGCTCGGAGTCTTCCGGAGAAATGCCCTGCTGGGTGATCGAAATGTAGAAGATCGGCAGATCGATGTCCGGGCTGGCTTCTTTCGGGATCGAGATATAGGTGGCGACACCGGCAACGATCAGCGCCAGCATCATCACGAATACCGTCTTGGGGCGCCGAAGGACGCCTTCAAGCATGTCTATCATTGACTCACCTCTGCCGTCTCAAAGACCGGTTGCACGAGTTCTCCATCCGAGACGTATTCCTGCCCCACGGTGATGGCGACGACTTCGTCGGGAAGACCGCCGATCCACATTCCGTCCTGTTCTCCACCCAGCACCTTGACGGGGTAGAAGACAGTCTTGTTGTTTTCATCGACTGCACGAATGCCGACCTGGCCGGCGTCGTTCAACGTCAGAATTGCTGGCGAAATCTTATGTGCTTTCTCCGCAGCCAGCTCCAGTTTGGTGACTGCCGTCACGCCGTCCCTGGCCTTGCCGTCGGGATTGGGAAGCTCGATCTCGATACGGAAGGTTTTCGTGTCCGGATTTGCCGTCGGCGAGATGTAACGCACCTTGCCGTTGAGCGATTCACCCGTCACGAGCGTGACCGTTGCCGGCATGTCCAGCGAGATTTCGGAGATATTCAGTTCCGACACTTCGCCGATGGCAATCATCGGATCCGCATCAACCACCGTCGCGCAGATGCCGCCTTGTTCAAGCTGTGCGCCGATTTCAGCCATGGGGCTCTGGATGACACCAGCAATCGGCGAGCGGATAACAGTGTGTTCCAGCTCCTGCTCGGCCTCAATCAGGCGTGCCTTTGCAGCATCTAGCTGGGCCTGCAGGGCAGCCACACGGGTTTGAGCGGTAAAGCCCTTGCTGTTCAACTGAGTTGCTGCCTCATGGTCCAGTTGCGCCTGAGCCAGGGCAGCTTTGGCTTCCAGAATGCGTGACTGCCGCGATCCCTTGTCGAGAACACAAAGCACATCGCCGGCGGCGACATGCGCGCCTTCCTGCGCCGGGCGCTCCACCACATCATCGGTTGTCTTGGATCTGACAGCCACCGTGGCTTCGGCTTCGGTGCGCCCGCGCACTTCCAGAACGGCTCGACGGTCTTGCGCCACAAGACGTTCCACCTGAACACGGAAGGTCTCCGTGGACGCCTGGCTGACCCTGAGCGCCGGGGGCGGGGTGGCATGTTCGCTGTCGCCGACACCACCGATCACCATCGTGCCGCTATACATCCAGAAACCGATACCGGCCGCGATGCCGGTCGCCAGGAGGTAGGAAAACTTCACTCGCATTGTCTAAAGCTCCGAAACGTCTTGCGCTTACTCTGCGGCTGCCGCAACCGGCTGCGCCGCTTCTTCAGCAATCCTGATCAGTGCCTCGCCATGTTCTTCCAGATAGGCGAGGGTGAAATTCATGCAGGCAATGCCGTATTCACGGGTCCAGTTGGACCCGGGGTGCGAACATTCCTGGTCTTTTTCGTTGTCTGTCAGCAGGCGCAACTCAGCGTGCACCTGCGCCTTGCGCCGTTCGACCGCGCGGCGGATGACCTCGGGAGGCAGTTGCGCGGCGTTGAGGGCGATCAGCAAAAAGGGTGATTTGAAAGTGTCCGGCGCCTGTGGATCGCACAGGGACTGGATGAAGTCTTCCCGGCCGGCATCGGTGATGGAATAGACCTTGCGGGCAGGTTTGCCTGCCTGCGGCTCCTCGCGCACGGTTACCAGCCCTTCCGATTCCAGACGCGCCAGCGCCGGATAGATAGAGCCGAAGCTCGCATCATCGAAATAGCTGAACCGGCCTTCGGTCGACTCCTTCCGGATTTCGTATCCGGTGGCATCCCCGAAAGAAAGGATTGCGAGGCAGAGACTGCGTACACTCATTGACAACTCCGTGCCTGGGAGCGTCCTCCCGGCATGACGGTCTTCATACGAGCCCGGTTGCGATCCGGATGACGCTATAGGCATCGTAAGAAGTGTCATATGTTGGTTCGATATATCGAACAAATATATGCTCACGCATTTGTAATCAAGAGTGCGCTGCACAAATCTTGCGTCGAAGATGAATAAACTATGAGCTGATCTTCAAAATGATCTTAATCGGTCTATTTGACAGGTTGTTGGCAGGTATCGATCGGCGCTAGGCTGATCATGCATCGCAACAGCAATCGCAGAGCGAGGAGTGCGCGCCATGGCATTGTCGATGAAGGGGCCGGTTCGCTTGAAGCTTCCGAGAGATCCCTTGTTTCGTCTGCTTGCAGTCAACGGCCTGGCGGGAACGGCAATTGCCGGCCTCGTGCTCGGTGGCATTTTCCTCGGCAATATCGGTAATCTGAGAGTGCTTGTCATGTCGGCAGAGGACCCGGTGCTGCCGGTCATCATGCTGGCATTCGGCCTGTTCATCACCCTCGGATCCGTGGTCATGGGCTCAGCCATCATGCTGTTGGGTGAAACCGGCCGAAGCGGAAAAGGCGGAGGTGGGGCCGCAAGGCACAGACTGCCGATATCTTTCACCGGGCAAATGAAACCGGTGCCGGTTCCAGCCAGAGCAAATCGCGGGCACGATCTGCGCCGGTGAACCTTATCGGTCAGTGCGGCACCTTGCGTAAACGGTCAATGAGCGAGTTGCTGGTAAACTGACTTGGCCTTGGCGGAAGTCGAGGGCTGTGGCCCCAAATCAGCAAACAAGGTCATGGCCGCAGCTGCTAAAAGTAGCAGCAATCCCAGGGATGAGAGCCTCATCTCACCGGTCCTTTCGATCATGACGTCCTCCGTTTTGATGCCGCGCTTATACAGTCCCAGGATCTAAAGTCCCGGTAATACCGCATGTAAAATTTTACGTACCTGCAAATACCTACAGGCAAATCTGACAGTGCCCCATTTTCGGTGCCGGGAAGGGGCGGCCAGGTCATGTAGCTGAAGGACTGTCAGTACGTCCGCAGTGGTTCGTTCCAGGATCGGGAAGCGAAGAAGGGTACGTCTCCGAACAACGCAGACCGCTGTTAACCATGGCGTTCGAAAAAAAGGGAGAACTGCAAGGACAGGTTGCAGATCTTCCACGCGCCCTGTACGACCAATGGTAGTTTAACGTTTTGTTAATTATTCATTGGGGTTGCAATGCGATTTCTTTTGAGAAACTTGCACGTTTTTGTTTTTGTTAGCCTTTCAGCGTCAGCCGCCTTTTGGGTTGCTAGCCATTCCGACCAGGCGGTAGAGGTTGCGCAGCCACTGGTCGAAGACGCGGTCGAACTTCATGTGATGGCGGAAAATGCCCTGCGCGAGATCGGTCAACTGGACCTGGAAAAAGCGGCAGATGAGGCGATTTCCTACTATGTCGCGACGCTGCGCATGCCCAGCCTGCTCTTCGAAAGGCTGTCGGATGAACTGGGCGAAGTCAGCGACACGATGGAAAAGAGGGTGCAGTCAGGGCCTTTTCCTCAGACAGCAACACCTGCCGCAAAAGACCGGCCGGTGCCGGTGGGGACTGGCCCGAGCCGGTATTGGCGCACAGGTGAAGACCGGTACGCCAAACTGTCGATCTGATCAGAAACGCCTCACGCTGATGCCAGAGCCAGCGCTATACCCTGGCCGACACCGATGCACATGGTGGCAAGCGCCAGGTTTCCATCCCGTTTTTTCAGTTCCAGGGCTGCTGTTCCCGTGATTCTGGCGCCAGACATCCCCAACGGATGGCCGAGTGCAATCGCACCGCCGTTCGGATTGAGGATTTCACTGTCTTCGGGCAGGCCAAGGTCTCGCATGACCGCAATGCCCTGGGCGGCGAAAGCTTCGTTGAGTTCGATCACGTCGAATTCCGGCAGCGCGATTCCGAGGCGCGCGCAGAGCTTGCGTGTCGCCGGCGCGGGGCCAATGCCCATGATCCGCGGCGGAACGCCGGCGGTGGCTCCGCCGACGACGCGGGCGATCGGCGTGAGATTGTGCTTGGCCACCGCAGCTTCCGACGCGATCAGCAAAGCCGCAGCACCGTCGTTGACACCGGACGCGTTGCCGGCGGTCACCGAACCATTTTCACGGAACGGTGTCTTGAGCGCCGAAAGGGCCTCCAGCGTTGTGTTCCTGGGGTGTTCGTCCTTGTCCACCAGAATAGGGTCGCCCTTGCGCTGGGGGATCATCACGGGAACGATTTCTTCGGCGAACCGACCGGATTGCTGAGCGGCGGCGGCTCGCTGCTGGCTGCGCAGCGCGAAGGCATCCTGGTCCTGTCGCGAGATCTGGAATTGTTCGGCAACGTTTTCCGCCGTTTCCGGCATGGAATCGATACCATATTGGCGTTTGAGAAGCGGATTGACGAAGCGCCAGCCGATTGTCGTGTCGAAGATTTCAGCCGAGCGGGAAAAGGCGGTGTCTGCCTTTGGCATGACAAAAGGTGCGCGGGACATGCTTTCTACGCCGCCAGCGATGGCCAGATCGATTTCGCCGGCCTTGATCGCCCTGGCCGCAGTCATCACGGCATCCATTCCCGAACCACAAAGCCGATTGAGCGTCAGACCGGGAACTGTATCCGGCAGGCCCGCCAACAGTGCCGACATGCGCGCGACGTTTCGGTTGTCTTCACCGGCCTGGTTGGCACAGCCATAAAAGACGTCATCTACCTCGGCCCAGTCCGTGTCCGGATTGCGCTCCATGAGGGCGCTGATGGGGATCGCACCTAGATCGTCAGCGCGGACAGAGGACAGCATGCCGCCATAGCGTCCGATGGGGGTGCGGACATAATCGCAAATGAAGACATGATGCATGAGCGTTTTCCTCTCCGTCGCGTGGCGTTGGCCTCTGGGGCATGGTCGCGAATTGACGTGAAGTCTTGCCGGAAATCATCTGGCAGGGCAAGAACGCATCACAGGAAAATAGATCTCGTCAGGGATTTTGTGATGTTTCCGGATGGCGCCGGATATCGTCTTCCTGCAAGTAGGTTCCGGACTGCACCTCGATCATCCGCACCGGAATCTTGCCCGGGTTATGCAACGTGTGCTGCGCTCCAAGCGGCACATATGCGGACTGGTTTTCGCTGAGCAGGCGCGTTTCGCCATTGATCGTGATCTCGAGAGTACCGGACACCACCACCCAGTGCTCCGTCCGGTGAAGGTGGCTTTGCAGGCTGAGCCTCTTGCCCGGCTTGATCATCATCGACTGAACGGAAAAACGCTCGCCGGCGTTGATGCGTTCGGTGTAGCCCCAAGGACGGTAGGACCTCGGGTGCCGGTCCACCTCATGCCTGCCTTCTGCCTTCAGTTGCTCCACAACGGTCTTGACGTCCTGCGCCTTGTCCTTGTGGGCAACAAGAACGCTGTCGGTTGTGGCGATCACCATGACATCCTCAAGGCCGATAACGGATACGAGCCCGCGTTCAGCATAGGCCAGGCAGTTGTTGCTATCGAGAAAGCGGGCATCGCCCAATCCGGAATTGCCCTGGGCATCCTTGTCCAGGACCGTCCAGATCGCGGACCAGGAACCCAGGTCGTCCCATTCCGGTGCAACGGGCGCGCAGACGACGTTGTCCGCCTTTTCCATGATGGCGTAGTCGATGGAAATGTTGTCCAGTGCTTCGAAGGCTTCCTGGTTCAGTCGCGTAAAATCCAGATCCCCATGCCGTGTCTTCATGACGGCGACGATGTTCTCGTAAAGCTCCGGCTGGTGCTTCTTGAAAGCATCAATCATCGTATTGGCGGCATAAAGAAAGATGCCGGCATTCCAGACATAGCTGCCGTCCTTCAGGAAGGCATCGGCACGGTCCTGGTCAGGCTTCTCGACAAAGGCTTCCACAGGCCGCACAGGCTCGCTACCACTTGCAACTTTGATGTATCCGTATCCGGTGTTGGCTTCGCTGGGTTCGATGCCGAAGGTCACGATCTTGCCTGCGTGAGCGGCTGTCTCCGCCTGATGGACGGCAGTCAGGAAAAGATCTTCCTTCCGGATCAGGTGGTCTGAGGGCAACAGCAGGATCAGGGCGTTCGGGTCGGTTTCAGCGGCAATCAACGCTGCCATCAGGGCAGGGGGCGCTGTATTTCGGCCGACAGGCTCAAGCAGGATGGACCGGGCTTCGAGCCCCAGTTCGTTGAGCTGCTCGCCGATCAGAAACCGGTGAGCATTGCTGCCGATCACGATCGGAGCGGCAAAGTCCGGCCGATTGACGCGCTTGCAGGTCTTCTGGAACAGACTTTCCCCGCCAAACAGTGGCAAAAACTGTTTTGGCCGGTCGGTGCGTGACAGCGGCCACAGCCGCGAACCGACACCACCGGACAAAATACAAGGGAAAATCATGCTTTGCTTCCTGTTCTGCTGGCACATTCGGGCGCTTGCGGGCGCACCGGTGTTGCTTTGAGTGTTAATCAGCACCGGGACAAGTTGCAAGCAAGTGGCTTGAACGCTACATACGTAATAACGTAACGCCAGGGCGTTGGTTCCCAAAGAGCGCAGCAGGCTTTCAGGACTATGACAAATTCGGATACCAGGCTTGTTCAGCTTGACCGCGCAGGCATCCGCAAGGGCGGTGAATGGCTGGTGCGCGGCGTAGATCTATCGGTTTCACCGGGTGAAATCGTGACGCTTATCGGGCCCAACGGTTCCGGCAAGTCGACAACGGCCAAGATGGCGCTTGGGATCCTGAGCCCGAGCGAAGGCCGTGCCGAACGCAAGCCTGGCCTGAAGATTGGCTATGTGCCGCAGAAGCTCGCCATCGACTGGACGTTGCCGCTGACGGTCGCCAGGTTCATGCGGCTGACGAACCCCCTGTCCGATGCCGAATGCCGCGCTGCGCTGGCGCGCACCGGCGCTGAAAGGCTGATGACTTCCCAGATGCGCACGCTCTCCGGCGGTGAAATGCAGCGTGTCATGCTGGCCCGCGCGATTGCCCGCAATCCCGGGCTGCTGGTGTTGGACGAACCGGTGCAAGGCGTGGATTATGCCGGTGAGATCGCGATCTACGACCTCATTTCCGAAATCCGCAACACGCTTGGCTGCGGCATCCTGATGATCTCTCACGATCTTCATGTCGTGATGGCGGCAGCAGATCAGGTGATTTGCCTCAATGGTCACGTTTGCTGCCGCGGAACCCCCTCTGACGTCAGCCGTGACGACCGGTATCATGCGCTGTTTGGCAACCGGCGCAATGCGGCGATTGCCGTCTATGAACATCACCATGACCACGTGCATCTGCCGGATGGAAAGGTGCGCCACGCGGACGGTTCGCTGTGTTCCTCCTGTTCCGGCGAGCATCATCACGCACCTGCCGACGCGGCTGCGGAGAAAGAAGGCGGCATTCGAAATGCTGGATGATTTCTTCACCCGTGCACTCATTGCCGGCATAGGTGTGGCACTTGTTGCAGGACCGCTTGGCTGTTTCATCGTCTGGCGTCGCATGGCCTATTTCGGCGATACGCTGTCGCACGCAGCCTTGCTGGGCGTTGCCCTGTCGCTGCTCCTCAACGTCAACACCACGTTGGCAGTCGGGGTTGTTTCCATCCTTCTGGCGATCGTGCTGATGGCACTGAGGCGCAGCGACACGCTGTCTTCCGATGCATTGCTTGGCTTGCTGTCCCATTCCGCGCTCGCCCTGGGATTGGTCTGTCTGGCCTTCATGACATGGGTCCGGGTCGATCTGCTGGGGCTGCTCTTTGGCGATATCCTGGCCGTCACACCCATGGACATTGCCATGATCTACGCTGGCGGTGCCATCGTGCTCGGTGTCCTCGTGGTCATCTGGCGTCGCCTGTTCGCAGCAACGGTCAGTCCGGACCTTGCCGCGGGCGAGGGGCTGAAGCCTGAGCGGACCGAGCTGATCTTCATGCTGCTGACGGCAATCGTCATTGCCATTTCACTGAAGATCATCGGCGCGCTGCTGATCACCGCGCTGCTGATCATTCCCGCCGCCGCCGCCCGGCGCCTGTCGGCATCGCCGGAACAGATGGCGGTGATTGCAGCTCTGACCGGAGCCGCCGCCGTCGTCGGCGGGCTCTATAGTTCGCTGGCCTATGATACCCCGTCCGGCCCCTCCATCGTCGTTGCGGCGATGGCGCTGTTTGTCGTCAGTCTTGTCCCGGGCGTGCAAATCGTGAGAAGGGTGAGATCGAGCACGAAAGGAGATCGTCCGTGAGCGTTGAGACACATCCCGAACTGACCAAGAACCAGGCCCTGGTGTTCGGCTCGTTGTCGGACGCGGGTGGACCTTTGACGGCCTATGCGATTCTCGATCTGTTGCGCGACAGCGGTTTCCGTGCGCCGCTGCAGGTCTACCGGGCTCTCGACAAGCTGGTGGAATACGGAATGGTCCACCGGCTGGAAAGCCTCAATGCCTTTGTGGCCTGTTCCCACAAGGGCTGCTCCGGTCATGGCACGGCTGCCTTCGCCATCTGTGAAAAATGTGGTGTCGTCAGCGAGTTTACTCCGGACAAGGCCATTTCTCTCCTGAGGGAATGGACGCAGAGCGAAGGCTTCCAGTTGTCCCGGACAACCATCGAACTGCGCGGTATCTGCCGGCAGTGCACCATGCCGATGTAACCCTGGCGGCGTTTCCCGGCATCCATTTGATTTCCGAGACACTGTCTTTGTTCTAGGATGTCTGCATCGAATCCGCGGAGAGGTTCATGGCAGACAAACTGGGCATCGGCATCATCGGATGCGGCACCATCTCAAAGACCTATTTTGATCTGGCGCCAAAGTTCAATGGCCTTGAAATCAGGGCCTGTGCGGATCTGAACCGTCATGCTGCGGAAGAGCGCGCATCCGAATACGGCGTGCGTGCACTCACCGTGCACGACCTGCTTCTGGCGGATGATGTCGATCTGATCGTCAATCTGACTGTTCCCGATGCCCATTATCTCGTTTCCCATGAAATCCTGGCGCACGGGAAGCATGTCTACTCGGAAAAACCTCTGGCTCTGTCGATCCGGGACGGGCAGGCGCTTGCCGATTTTGCGCGCAAAAAACATCTGAGGGTCGGGTGTGCACCGGATACGTTTCTGGGCGGGGCACATCAGATTGCCCGCAAGGCAGTTGACGAAGGACTGATTGGAGAAATCGTTGGCGGCACGTGCCATGTCATGAGCCACGGTATGGAGCATTGGCATCCCAACCCGGACTTCTTCTTCAAGCCGGGAGGGGGGCCGGTTCTCGACCTCGGACCTTATTATATTGCCGCGTTGCTCAATCTGATCGGCCCGGTAAAGCGTGTGTGCGCCATGTCAGCCATGCCGTTCAAGACCCGGACGATCGGGAGTGGCACTCGAAATGGTGAAAAGATCGATGTCACCACCCCAACCACGATCCATGCGATTCTCGAGTTTCTGTCCGGTGCAAAAGTAACGCTGACGGCGAGCTGGGACGTCTGGGCACACAGGCACCAGCCTATGGAGCTTTACGGTACCCGGGGAACACTTTTTCTGGCTGACCCGAACTATTTCGGCGGAGACGTAAGCCTGGTCACCGAAGATGGAACGACAAAACCACTAGACGATGCGATGCACCCGTTCGGCTTGGCGAATGTCGATGACAACGGCCTGCCGCGTGCGAACTACCGCGCTGCCGGCCTGGCAGACATGGCCCAGTCGATCCTGAGTGGAGACGACACCGAGTTCCGCTGTTCGCTCGAACGGGCACTGCATGCGGTCGATGTCATGGTGTCGATTTTGAAATCCGCCGAAACGGGAACGTTCGTTGAAATCGAACACCAGGCCAGCCGTCCACAGGCGCTTGCTGCCGCTGAGGCAGTCAAATTGCTCGTCTGAAGCTGGTTGCAGGTGCACCGCCAGCCACCTATCTTCGCCGCAAGGGATGTCCGGGTCTGAGGGCACCCGGCCGCTTGCGGGCAAAAGAGGGAGAGCGGGAATGGCCTTGTTGATCGCCGGCCTTGTGCTGTTTTTGGGAATTCACACGTTGCCGATGTTTCCGGCAACGCGCAATGGGCTGGTCTCAAGGCTCGGCGAAACACCGTACAAGGGTCTATATACGCTCTTGTCGTTCGTCGGTCTGGGGCTGATCGTTTACGGTTATGGCGTGGCCCGTTTTGAAGGCCCGCCGGTGCTGTACGATCCGCCGTTCTGGCTGCGCCACGTCACCATGCTGTTCATGGTTCCTGTTTTCATTTTCCTTGTCGCTGCCTATGTGCCGTCGCGGATCAAGACAGTCCTGAAACATCCGATGCTGGTAGCCGTAAAACTGTGGGCATTGGCTCACCTTCTGGCAAATGGCGATCTGGCTTCGGTGCTTTTGTTTGGCGGTTTTCTCGCCTGGGCAGTGGCAGACCGGATTTCGGTCAAGCGCCGCGGGCCCGGCGCAGGGCAGATAGGTGCACTGGCAACGGCCAAGCCTGGAAAATACTCCGATTTTGTCGTGATTCTGTTGGGCTTGGTTCTCTACGGACTGTTCGCGTGGAAGCTGCACGCCTTGTTGATCGGCGTTCCGGTGGCCTGATAGCGGTCGCGGAGCTTGAAATTACGTTAGAAATCCGGCATTCCGTGCCGGATTGCCCCACTTGCGCCATGAAGGACCGATTTAAGCCCCTTCAGGGAATTGCCCGAGCCGGATCAAGTGGATAATGTGCGCCACTCATGAAGGGGCCGTGCCCGGGCAGACGTGCCGGGCCGAAGAAGTGAATGCAGGAAATAGACACGCATGTCTGACATTTTTCGTGAAGTCGATGAAGATATCCGCCAGGAAAAATACCGTCGGCTTTGGGACCGCTTCGGTCCGTGGGTGCTTGGCGTTGCGGTCTTGATCATTGTTGGAACCGGCGGCTATCGCGGCTGGCTCTACTGGCAGGAACAGCAGTCCCAGAGCGCTGGCGACACGTTCTTTGAAGCCGTGAGGCTTTCCGAAGCCCAGAACTACGAAGAAGCAGCAGCTCTTTACGGTGAACTGGACAATGCCCTTGGTGGATACCCGGCCTTGGCGAAACTGCGCCAGGCAACCGATCTTTCCAATTCCGGCAAGACTGAAGAAGCCCTGGCCGAATTCGATGCCCTGTCGCGCGATACCAGCATCATGGATGCTCTTCGTGATGTTGCAGCGCTGCGTGCTGCTTATCTTGCCGTCGACACCCAAGGCTACGGCGATATTGCCGACCGGGTCGAGAAGCTGACCGGCGACACTGGTCCGTTCCGTGCAGCTGCACGCGAACTTCTTGCCCTAAGTGCATGGAAAGCCGGCGATATTGAAACAGCCCGTCAGTGGATTTCCGCTCTTGAAGACGACGCGGAAACACCGGCAGACGTGAGCCGCCGCGTGTCGATCCTGAGTGACGTGATCCGGTCCAGCAACGGCGAAGCCAAGGCGGACAGTGAAGGAAACAACCAGTGAGTTTTGTAACCGTTTCTTTCCGCAGACGCGGTGTTTTTGGTGCCATTGCGCTTTCGCTCGTCCTCACCGGTTGCGGATCGGTCAGCGAATTTACCGAGAACATAAACCCGTTTGCTCGCGAGAAAATCCTCAAGGGTGAGCGCCAGCCCGTGTTCGACGGCGCCGATCCGGCAGCCGAAGCGCTCGGCCAGGCAGCAAAGGTCGGTTCTGCGACTGGCGGGCAGTCCTGGTCAACAGCCGGTGGTGGCCTGACCAACGATCCGGGCAACGTCGCCATATCCGTCTCCGGCAATCGTGCCTGGCGCGCTCAGGTCGGCTCGTCCGGCGGCGGGCTGACAACATCCGCACTTCGGGTGTCTTCCCGTCCGGTCAGCGATGGCAGCCGTATTTATGTCTACAAGCCGAATGGCGAAGTCGTAGCGTTGTCGACGGGCGGTGGACGCCAGTGGACCCAGAACCTGCGTCCGGAAGGCGAAAGGGATGTGGGTCCTGGTGGTGGTGTTGCCGTTGAAGGCGGCGTTGTCTACGCAGCCACCAGCTATCGTCAGGTGGCGGCTCTTGAAGCCGGCTCCGGCCGGGAAATCTGGAAAGTCGACATCGACACGCCGGCTCGTGGTGCGCCTGTTGCCGGTGCCGGTCATGTGATCGTTGTATCCCAGTCCAACGAAGTCTATGCCCTGAAGCAGTCTGACGGCAGCGTTGCCTGGACCTATGCAGGTATCGAGGAAACCGCTGGTCTGTTGTCTGCGGCCAATCCGGCCATTTCCGGCAACCGTGTCATCGTGCCGTTCTCCTCCGGTGAAATCATGGCCATCGACATCAAGTCGGGCGAACCGGCCTGGATCGATGGCGTGTCGCGCGGCTTCAGGACACTTGCCCTTTCAGGTCTCGCGGACGTTTCGGCGAGCCCGGTTGTCTCCGGCAGTACGGTTTATGCCACTGGTGTTGCCGGCCGCACGGTTGCGGTGGATGCCCGCACCGGCCAGCGTCGCTGGGAACAGGATCTCGGCAGCGTGCACACGCCGGTTGTCTCCGGCAGCGCGTTGTTCATGGTTGATCTCGATGACCGTATGGTCGCCCTCAATCTGAAAAACGGGGAAACCCTCTGGGCAACGGCCTTGCCGCGTCCGGAAAAGAAGAAGAAGCGCCGCAATTGGGCTGGCCCGATCCTGGCGAATGGGGCACTGGTTGCCTTTTCCAGCGACGGTCAGATCGCAATCGTGGATGCCGCTTCTGGAAAAACCATGTTGACGCAGCGGACCAATACGGATGTCTATGTGACACCGATCGTCGCCGGAGGCCGGATTATCGTGCTGACAGGCAATGACGGCGTCGCTGCCTTCAACTAGCATTTGAGGCAGGGCCCGAAGAGGCCCGCCTATCAGGAGAATCTGCTGTGGGCGCTACTGTCGCCATTATCGGACGGCCGAATGTCGGCAAGTCCACCCTGTTCAATCGCCTTGTGGGCAAGCGCCTGGCGCTGGTAGACGACACACCTGGTGTGACGCGAGACCGGCGGCCGGGCGATGCCCGTTTGGGCGACTTGCGCTTTACGATCATCGACACCGCCGGTCTCGAAGATGCGGACAAGGAATCCCTTGAGGGCCGCATGCGCCGGCAGACCGAGGAGGCGATCGAAACCGCCGACGCGGTTCTGTTCGTGATTGACGCTCGTGCCGGTGTAACGCCGCTTGATGCCCATTTTGCCGAAGTCGCACGCAAGACCACCCGTCCGGTGATCCTGCTGGCCAACAAGGCGGAAGGCAGGGCCGGAGAGAGCGGGCTTTACGAATCCTATTCGCTTGGTCTTGGTGATCCGATTGCAATCTCCGCTGAACACGGCGAAGGGCTTGCTGATCTCTATGACGCTCTGAAACCTCATGTCGACCGGGTCACGGAAGAAGAAGAGGCAAAGCGCGAAGAGGCGATCACCAACGTAGATGTCGACGAGGACGGTGAATTCGTCGAGGACGAAGAGCCGGTCGGTACCATTGAAAGACCGCTGCGTGTTGCCATCGTCGGCCGCCCGAATGCGGGCAAGTCGACGCTGATCAACCGCATGCTGGGCGAAGACCGCATGCTGACCGGACCGGAAGCAGGCATCACGCGCGATTCCATCTCGGTAGATTGGGTCTGGCGCGACAGGCATATCAAGCTGTTCGATACGGCCGGTATCCGGAAAAAGGCGCGCGTTCAGGAAAAGCTCGAAAAGCTTTCCGTGGCTGACGCTCTGCGTGCGATCAAGTTCGCCGAAGTGGTCGTTGTCACGCTGGACGCCACCATGTCCTTCGAGAAGCAGGACCTGCAGATCATCGATCTGGTTGCGCGCGAAGGCCGCGCGCTGGTGATCGCGATCAACAAGTGGGACCTGATCGAAGACCGGGAAGAAGCCTGGAAGAAAATCAAGGACGCCAACGAGCGGTATTTCAACCAGATCCGCGGTGTTCAGATCGCGACTTTGTCCGGCCAGCAAGGGCAGGGCGTCGATCGCTTGATCGAAAGCGTCTTTACCGCCTACGAGGCCTGGAACTCGCGTGTCTCGACCGCCAAGCTGAACCGTTGGCTGGACAAGGTCACCGCGAACCATCCACCCCCCGCAGTTGCCGGACGCCGGGTGCGCCTGCGTTACATGACCCAGCCCAAGACGCGGCCGCCACATTTCGTGGTTTTTTGTTCGCGTCCCGAACAATTGCCGGAAAGCTACACGCGTTATCTGGTCAACTCGCTGCGCCAGACCTTCAACATACACGGAACTCCCATTCGCCTGTCCTACCGCAAAGGCGAAAACCCTTACGCCCCGAAGAGAAAACGGGGCTGAGTGGGGAGGGCAGCCTGCCATTTTGCCAGGCTGCCTGCCAGTATTCTTCTTTCCTGGCGGGAAAGTAGCTTTCCGCCGCGCTATCGACACTTAAGGGAGTTTGAACCATGTCCATCGACCGGCTGGAATTCGCCGTTGCCCTTGCCGAAAAGGCTGGCGAGCTCGGTCTCGACTATTTTCACAAGCTGGACACGCTGACGATTACGCAGAAGGGTCATCAGGACCTCGTCTCGGAAGCGGACCGCAATGTGGAAACGCTCATCCGCGCGGAGCTCGCAAAGAGCTATCCGGACGACGGTATACTGGGCGAAGAGCATGGCATGGAAGAAGGGTCTTCGGGCTACACCTGGGTTACCGACCCGATCGACGGTACGGCAAATTTTGTTGCCGGCATTCCGCAGTGGTGCGTCATCATCTCCTGCGTTCATCAGGGCCAGGTGATTGTCGGTGTGATCCATGATCCGGTGTCCAAGGAAACCTTCAAGGCTGCCGCCGGTCACGGTGCGTTCCTCAATGGCAAGCCGATCCGTGCCTCCGACAGCGAAAGCCTTTCTCACGGCTCTGTCGGTGTTGGTTTCAACGGCCGCACTGCCGTTACGGATGCGGTCAACGTCGTCGGTGCCCTGGTCTCCAAGGGCGGTGTGTTCTTCCGCAACGCCTCGGGCGGTCTGATGCTTGCCTACGCGGCTTCCGGGCGCCTTATCGGCTATGTAGAATCCCACATGAACGCCTGGGACTGCCTTGCAGGCATGCTGATCACCAAGGAAGCCGGTGGTGAAGTTCTGGAACAGGACATCAACCAGTCCCTTTATGACGGCGCACGTGTCGTTGTTGGCGCTCCCGGCGTCTTTGCCGACCTGAAGGAAATCGCCGAAAGTTCCTTTGCGCCTTTCGAAGCTGCTTAATCAGCCTCACACATGCTGGTCGACGAGAACCGGGTTTCCATCCGGGTCGACCAGCATGAAGCTGGCCCGACCACTGCCGGCCTCGTCAGCTTCGGATGTGAAAGCGTATCCCTTGGCCTTCAGCGTCTTTTGGATGTCCCGCACATCCTGAAAATCTTCCAGTGTCCTGGCATCCTGATCCCAGCCGGGATTGAAGGTGAGTATGTTCTTGTCGAACATGCCCTGAAACAGCCCGATGATGGTATCGCCAATCTTTAGGACCGCCCAGTTGTCCGCGTCCGAGATGCCGATATCCACGAAGCCAAGTCCTTCGTAGAACGCCTTCGATTTTTCGAGATCCTTGACGGCCAGACTGACCGAGAACGCGCCGAGTTTCATCTTCCTGGCTCCTCTGCAGTGACCGCCGCTGCATACCCTGCATGCTTTCAAAGTTCCAGAAAGGAAGCAAGTTCCAGGCGGGTCTCCTCGGTAAAATGAAAGCCCTTCCAGCCAAGCGCCTTCGCTACGCGAACGTTTGTGGCGCTGTCGTCGATCAGCAAGATCTCGGACGGGGCAACCTTGAGAGTGTCGCTGACATGGACGAAGAACGCGGTGTCCGGCTTGGCTGATTTGATGCGGCCGGAAGAGAAAATCTGGCTGACCAGCGAGCCGAAGCCGGACTGATGCTCGATGTAGCTGGAGCGGCGATCTTCATTGTTCGTCGCAATCACCTGAACGACGTCATGGCTTGTCAGATGTTCAAGCAAGCTGCAGGTGAAGGGATCCCGCAGATCATCCTTGGCAAACCAGTAGTCGAGAAGATCTCCCGCATCCAGGAGGTAGCCGCACCGGTCAAGCCAGTCTTGCAGGTGAGTTTTTATGTCCCGTTTCCCTGAGATGACTTGCAGGAAGGAGGCATCGAAGACGCCGCGTTCGAATGCATCGAGTGCAATTCCGAGGTCGCTCTCCAGCGTGTCAGCCCAGATGAACCTGCCGTCGACGACATTGCGGTTTAGAACGCCGTCGAAATCCCAGGCGATGACACTGATATCTGACCGCATGGCATGCTTCCCTTCCGATCATCGATCGGAAGGCGTAAAGAGAATGAACGGGCTATGCAACCCTTGATTGGATCTGCCCAGCAGGATCCGCCTTAGGGCTGAATCCATTCTCCGCTGACGCGGTCGTACAGGCGGCCGGTTTCCAGAATGTCCGGCATCAGCAAGGGCAGAAGATCTGCCGCAACATCATCCGGCGTCGGAAGATTGGTGGCAAGCTCGCCTGGCATTGCCTTGGCACGCAGCCCTGTGCGGGTAGGGCCCGGGTCGGCCAGGTTGATCTTCATGTTCGTCTTCAGGCTTTCATTCGCCCAGGTCCGCGCCATGGCTTCCACGGAAGCCTTGCTGATGGACTGAAGACCCCAGAAAGGTGTGCAGGTGCTTGCATGAACGGAAGACAGGAACAGTGCACGGCCCGCGTCCGACTGGCGCAGGAGCGGGTCCAGAGAGCGGATCAGCCGCCAGTTGGCAACGACATTCACCGCCGTCACTTTCTCGAAGTCCTTCGGGCTGATGTGGCCGATCGGCGACAGAACACCCAGGATGCCGGCATTGGCAACGAAGATATCGAGCTTCTTCCAGCGTTCGTAGATCGCGGCGCCAAGCCGGTCGAGCGCGTCGAAGTCGGTCAGGTCAAGCGGGACGAGCGTTGTTTCCCCGCCTGCGGAGCGGATCTCGTCATCGAGGTCTTCCAGGCCGCCGACGGTCCGTGCAAGCGCAATGACATGCGCACCACGTTCGCCGAGCTGCTTTGCGATCTGATAGCCAATTCCGCGGGAGGCGCCGGTGACGAGAGCGACCCGGCCTTCAAAGTCTTTGATCATGCGTGATCTCTTAGATCAATTTGCCCTCCGGCGGTACCGCCGAAAGGCATAAATTGAAGCGGTCCAAAGAGTTTTGAGCGCTTTAGCCGACCTCGACCAGGCGAGGGGCGCTGACGAAGTCCTGATCCTCGGAAAGATCGGTCAGCGGTGTCGGGTAATCGCCGGTGAAACAATGATCCGTGAACTGCGGGTTGGCATCGTCGCGGCCATCGTAGCCCATGGCCTTGTAGATGCCATCGACGGACAGGAAGGCCAGGCTGTCGGCACCGATATAGGCGCGCATTTCCTCAAGACCGTATTTTGCAGCCAGCAGTTTTTCACGCACCGGCGTGTCGATGCCGTAGTAGTCGGAATACTTGATCGGCGGGCTGGCGAGCCGGAAGTGAACTTCCTTCGCACCCGCTTCGCGGATCATCTGTACGATCTTGACCGATGTTGTTCCGCGCACAAGGCTGTCGTCCACAAGCACGACGCGCTTGCCTTCGATCTGAGCCCGGTTGGCGGAGTGTTTCATCTTCACGCCAAGTGCACGGATCTGCTGGGTCGGTTCGATGAATGTGCGGCCGACATAGTGGTTGCGGATGATGCCGAGTTCGAACGGCACGCCGCTTTCCTGGCTGAAGCCGATGGCCGCCGGCACACCGCTGTCCGGCACCGGAACGATCACGTCGGCTTCGACGTTGGATTCCCGGGCCAGCTGGCGCCCCATTTCCCGGCGAACGTCGTAGACGCTGCGACCGCCGACAACGCTGTCGGGGCGGGAGAAGTAGATGTATTCGAAGATACACGGACGAGCCGGGCGTTTGCCGAACGGAAAGAAGGATTCAATCCCTGTTGACGTGCAGACGATAACTTCGCCGTTTTCCACTTCGCGGATGAACTTTGCCCCGATGATATCGAGTGCGCAGGTCTCCGAGGCCAGGATCGGAGCACCGTTCAGGTCGCCCAGGACCAGCGGGCGAATGCCGAGCGGGTCGCGTGCGCCGATCAGTTTCTTCGAGGTCAGCGCCACCAGAGAATAGGCACCTTCCATCTGGGTGATCGCATCGATGAAACGTTCGACGATCTTGCCCTTGCGCGAGCGGGCAACGAGCTGCAGGACCACCTCTGAATCGGAGGTCGACTGGCAGATTGCTCCGTCTCGGATCAACTGGCGGCGCAGGGTGAGGGCGTTGGTGAAGTTGCCGTTGTGGCAAACGGCAATGCCGCCACCGTCCAGCTCGGCAAAGAGCGGCTGCACGTTCCGCAGGATGGTTTCACCGGTCGTCGAGTACCGAACGTGGCCGACAGCGGCCTTTCCGCTCAGCCGCTCGATGGTGTCGGCGTCGGAGAAATGATCGCCCACAAGGCCTAGATGGCGTTCCGCACGGAACTGCTCGTTGTCAACGGTGACGATCCCCGCTGCTTCCTGCCCGCGGTGCTGGAGCGCATGAAGCCCGAGCGCGGTCAGCGCGCTGGCATCCTCATGACCCAGAATGCCGAAAACACCGCATTCTTCGCGCAAGGTATCTGCATTGATGTCGAACGGTTCGTGCACGTCGGTTCCGCCAGCCATGGCGAACACTCCTTCGTTCTGGCCGGTGGGAGGACCGGCCGGGTCTTGCGGTCAAAAGTCTGTCATCGTCACGCAGGTGGACGAAACATTGGCCGCTTTGCAAATGGTACATCGTCCCGCACATATTTGGGCGCGGGATGCCTCATTCAACGCTGCACCTCAAGCGGTGCCCGTTACTGCCCCAGTCTCGGTTAGTGTCCCTGGTTTATGCCCAAGGCCTGTTAGTTACTATCCGTCGTCAGCTGTTCAAGTCCCTGACGTTCTGAATCGCTGTAGGCCGGTTCATCAGTCGGGGTTGCTCCCCCTCCGGCCTGGTTGTTCTGCCGGATCTTGTCCAGGATCGCCTTTTCCGGGTCTTCTGGCAGCACAGCCACCAGCCGTTCACCGATAGACAGCAGGATCGGCCGCGACTTGGCTGTCTTGACCCAGTTCGGCTGCTGTTCCGGCTGGACGAACCAGTTGAAGAACATCATCGCGACGACGACCAGCAGCAGACCGCGCACAGCTCCGAACACGAACCCGAGGGTCCGGTCGAGGGCGCCGATCCGGCTGTCGAGCACGAAATCGGAAATCCGCATGGTGATATAGCTGACAACAAGCAGCGTGACCAGAAAGACTGCCGCGGCAGATACGCCCATGGCAACCAGGTCATGGTTGATATACTGCTTTGTGTAAGGAAGAACCCGTTCGTACAGCAGGAATGCCGCAGCTGCCGCAGCCACCCAGGAAACGATGGAAAGAACTTCCCTGACAAATCCGCGGATCATCGCAAGGACCGCCGAGATGAACATGATGACCAAGAGCAGTCCGTCCAGCAGCGTTATCGGCATGTTCCTGAAAAATCCTCTGTCTGGCGCTCTTTCAAGAGCTTAAACTTTTTGCCCAAACCCGTCACCATCTTGCGTCAGGTCTGCCCCGTAGCACTAGCCTCCGCCGAAAGTTTGGCAACAAAGTCCCCAAGTTCCGGCACGCCTGTCGTCCTGAACGAAGACACGGTGCCGTCCTTGAGATTGCCCTCCGGACAGTAAGCCTGATCGAAGCCGAGTTTCTCGGCTTCTTTCAGTCTGGAAGGGGCTTGGGCGACCGGCCTGATGGCCCCCGACAGGCTGACTTCGCCGAAATAGACGCAATTGGCCGGAAGGGCAAGTCCGCTGAGTGAGGAGATTAACGCTGCTGCCACGGCAAGATCGGCTCCAGGCTCGTTGATCTTGAGACCACCGGCGACGTTCAGATAGACATCATGTTGTGAAAAGCGGACGCCGCACCGTGCCTCAAGCACGGCCAGGATCATGGAAAGCCGCGCGCTGTCCCAGCCAATGACGGCCCTGCGCGGTGTTCCCAGCGAAGACTGCGCCACCAGCGCCTGGATCTCGATCAGGAGAGGTCTTGAGCCTTCCAGACCGGCGAAAACGGCTGCACCGGGCGCGGACGTGTTTCTGTCTCCCAAGAACAGGGCAGAAGGATTGGGGACTTCCTGCAGCCCCTTTCCCGTCATTTCGAAAACGCCGATTTCATCCGTCGCGCCGAAGCGGTTCTTGACCGAGCGCAGGATACGATACTGATGAGCGCCGTCGCCCTCGAAATAGAGCACCGCGTCGACCATGTGCTCGACCACGCGCGGACCGGCAATCTGTCCGTCCTTGGTCACATGGCCGACAAGAACAAGAGTGGTGCCGTTCTTCTTGGCATAACGCACCATCGCCTGGGCGGACGCACGCACCTGCGTCACGGTGCCGGGAGGAGATTCCACCTGGTCTGTCCAGAGCGTCTGAATGGAGTCGAGGATGAGTAGGGCCGGCGCCGTGTCGGATTCCAGCGTCGCCAGAATGTCTTCAACGCTTGTTTCCGCAGCCAGTGCCACGGGGGCCTGGGCGAGCCCCAGCCTTTCGGCCCGGAGCCGAACCTGTCCAATGGCTTCTTCGCCCGAAATATAGACGGTCTTGTGCCCGAGGTTTGCCAGTTGCGCAGCCGCCTGGATCAGCAATGTCGATTTGCCGATGCCGGGGTCGCCGCCGACCAGCAGGGCAGACCCTCGTACGAAGCCGCCGCCGGTCACCCGGTCAAGTTCAGGCACCTTCGTCTGGATGCGCGGGGCTTCCTTGGCATCGCCGGAAAGGCCGACAAGGGGAATGACACGGCCCTTGCTGCGGGAAGCCCTGCCGGGCCCACCACCGACGCCGCCGCCGGTCTGCTCCTCCACGATGGTGTTCCATTCACCGCAGCTTTCACAACGGCCAACCCACTTGGCGGTAACCGCGCCGCAGGACTGGCAGACGAAGGATGTGGAGCGCCGTGCCATGCAAATTGCCTTTCGCTCTCGGCTCCGGTCAGGTCAGGGGCGCATAGACGCGCTCAAACCGACGTCCGAGGCTTGTCAGATATTCGTAGTCGATGGTTTCCGCATAAGCGGCAAGATCGGAAGCTGCAACACCTGGCCCCAGCATTTCCACAAACGCGCCGCGCTGAAGCAGGTGTTCAGGCACATCCGTCACGTCGAGAGTGATCATGTCCATTGAAATCCGGCCGAGGATCGGCGCCTTGTAACCGCCGATCAGCCCGAAGCCGCCCGGGCGGTCGTCCGTGGAGCCGGCACGGCGGATCATGCCATCGGCATAACCGGCGGCCACGACGGCATTGCGCAAAGGGCGCTTTGCGGTTTGTTTCGCGCCATAGCCGATCGTATCGCCCTGTGGAACGTCGCGCACGATCATGATGCGTGCTTCCACCTTGGCGACCGGTTTCATCGGGTTGGGCTCGGTTTCGATGGCCTGCCCGCCGTAAAGCGCGATCCCGGGACGGACAAGGTCGAAGTGGTAGTCCGGGCCAAGCAGCACCCCGGCTGAATTTGCCAGCGACCGCGGAATGTGAGGGAAGGGGGCGGTTGTCTCTGTAAACAGCTTGAGTTGCCGCCGGTTCATGTCGTGGTCGGGTGTCGAGCCACAGGCAAGATGGCTCATCACCAGTGATGGCTGGAACGGCCCCAGAACGGCGTTGTCACCCAGAGCGCGGGTGAGTTCAGCCGGAGACAGGCCCAAACGGTGGATGCCGGTATCGACATGGACAGCGGCGGCATTGTTCTTGCCCGACGCCTTGCAGACTTCCCCCCATTCCAGAAGTTCTTCCAGACTGCCGAGGACGGGACGGATGTCATGGGTCAGAAAGTGGTCGGCCGTTCCCGGAAACAGCCCGTCGAGCACGTAGATGACGGCGTCCGGAAGACTTGCACGTAACGTCAGGGCCTCGGTCGGCACCGCGACGAAAAACGTCCTGCATCCCGCCTGGTAGAGGGCTGCAGCGGTTTTGTCCTGTCCGGTTCCATAGGCATCGGCCTTCAGAACGGCAGCGCAATCGGTGCTGTCGCTTACCTTGCCTTTCAGCAAGGACCAGTTCGACACGATCGCATCAAGATCGATCGTCAGTCGTCCGCCGTAAAGATTGGATGGGAAAGCTTGTTCAATCGTCGCAGGCACGGTCCGGATATCTCTCCAGTCAGAATCAATGTCTGAAATTCGAGAGTGAGCTTAGCGCATCGGGGCGTATTTGCACCAACGGCCAAACCGCCAAAAGCGTGACCAAGTGAAGCGCACTGCAGCGCTCCCCCCGGGAAGTGCGCTGAAGAGCGGAAGCTCAATCCATATAGAGGAATTCGACGCCGGCTTCGCCGGAGCGCACCCACCGAATTTCACCGTAAAACCGCAATTTCCGGCTTTCGATTTCGATGGTGATACGCTGATGCCGTTCAAGCCCCTTGGTGTTGGTCGCAACGCGGCAACCACCGACGCTGATGTCTTCGACCACGCAGGGGCGATGGGTCGCGTCCTGCTTCAAAAGGCCGGACCACTTGCATCTTTTACGCGGAAAGATGCGAGCTTCTTCGAGGAGTTTTTGTGCCGACGAATACAAGATGCGGTCACCTGGAAAAGATTTTAGGCGAAATTCTTTCTACTTAAAGTAAGTGAGGAGTTTTAACAGTGGCTTAATCGTGAGCGACGGCGTGTCCATTGCCAAATGCCGCAAGTGAGCCGCAGACGAGAGCTTGAATGCGGCATCAGGCGGCTATCGGGGCACCTTGTCTCAAGGACCGTCCAAAATCGCGAAGACGTCTGTTATTCGTAGCGTTCGGGCAGGTGATCTTCTTCGGCAAGATCGGAGAAGCGGGTGTACTGGCCTTCGAAGTGCAGGTTCGCCGTACCGGTCGGGCCGTGACGCTGCTTGGCGATGATGACTTCTGCCTTGCCTTTGAGCCGCTCCATATCCCGTTGCCAGTTTTCGTGTTCGACAGTTCCGAATTCCGGCTCGGTCTTGGACAGGTAATATTCTTCACGGAACACGAACAGGATCACGTCGGCGTCCTGCTCGATGGAGCCTGATTCACGCAGATCCGACATCATCGGTCGTTTGTCGTCACGCGATTCCACCTGACGGGAGAGCTGTGACAGCGCGATGATCGGGACGTGAAGTTCCTTCGCAAGCGCCTTCAGACCCGTTGTGATTTCGGTGATTTCCTGAACGCGGTTGCCGGAGTTCTTGTTCGAGCCCGACAAGAGCTGGATATAGTCGACCACAAGCAGGTCGAGACCGCGCTGACGCTTAAGACGCCGCGCCTTGGCAACCAGCGAGGCGATGGAAATACCACCGGTCTGGTCCACATGAAGCGGGACGGCCTGCATGGTCTGGGCACAGGCGGCCAGCTTCTCGAATTCCGCTTCGGTGATATCGCCGCGGCGAATTTTCGAGGACGAGATTTCCGCCTGTTCGGAAATGATACGGGTGGCCAGCTGTTCGGCCGACATTTCCAGAGAGAAGAAGCCGACAACGCCGCCGTTCACGGTCTTGATCGAGCCGTCGGGCTGTTCTTCGGACTTGTAGGACTGGGCGATGTTGTAGGCGATGTTGGTTGCCAGGGAGGTCTTGCCCATCGCGGGACGACCGGCAAGCACGATCAAGTCCGAATGCTGCAGACCACCCATCAAACGGTCCAGTTCGCGCAGGCCTGTGGAAATACCGGAAAGGGCACCTTCGCGGTTATAGGCGGCGTGCGCCATCTCGATGGTTTCGGTCAGGGCGTCGCCAAACGCGACGAACCCGCCTTCGCTGCGGCCGGTTTCTGCAAGTTCGAACAGGCGGCGCTCGGCATCATCGATCTGCTGGGAGGGGGGCACATCGATCGGGGCGTCGAAGGCGATATTGACCATGTCCTCGCCGATGCGGATCAGATTGCGACGGATCGCCAGGTCGTAGATGGTCCGGCCGTAGTCTTCGGCGTTGATGATCGAGGCGGCATCACCGGCCAGGCGCAGAAGAAACTGGGTCGCGGACAGATCCGCAATCTTCGCGTTGGCGGGATAGAAGGTCTTCAGCGTGATCGGCGACGCGGTTTTGCCGGCGCGGATCAGATGGCTGATCTTCTCGTAGATATCCTGGTGAGCAGGCACGAAAAAATGATGTGGTTCCAGAAAGTCTGAGACCCGGTAGAACGTCTCGTTGTTAACGAGAATCGCTCCCAGAAGCTGACGTTCCGCCTCGGCATTGTGTGGTGCCAAGCGCTGGATGTCTTCTTCCGTTTCGACCTTCTGTAGCGTGCCCTTCATAACGACCCCCGTTGACCCAAGTTCATTGGGAATACTCTGTGACGGGGGAGGGCTCAAGGTTCAAAAATGGCTGATTTCGATTCCCACCGGCTTGGACAAATCAGCGGGGAAAGAATCGAATCCAGCTTGACTCTGAACTCGATTGAAGACTCAAGGGCCTACCTCTTAGTTATTGAAATTTATGATATTTTTGAGAAGATTAATAGCTGGTTAATGAATTTTCGAGCAGTTTCAAGGCCTTAAACCGGAAACTGAAAAGCTAGGATTAGGCGTGGCTTGCCATCATTTCAAAAAGTTGCCGGCAAACAAAAAAACGGCGCTGAAGCCAGCGCCGTTTTCTAAAGTCCACAAGGGAAGCGAAGTGCTTAGGCTTCTTCTTCCGCTGCTTCTTCGGAAGCTTCTGCACCTTCTTCGGTGTCTTCTGCTTCTTCGTCTTCTTCGAATTCGAAGACGTCCATTTCCGGCGTGGAGAGATCTTCGCCGGCAGCCTGACGGACAGCTTCGTCTTCAGAACGGGCAACGTTGACGCTGATGGCGACTTCGACTTCCGGGTGCAGCTGGATCAGAACGCTGTGCAGACCGATCGTCTTGATCGGGTTGCGCAGTTCAACCTGGCTGCGGGAAACGGAGAAGCCGGCATTGGTCAGGCCGTCAGCAATATCGCGCGTGGAAACGGAACCGTAGAGCTGGCCGGTTTCACCAGCGGAACGGATCATCACCAGGGATTCGCCGTCGAGCTTGGAGGCAACGCCTTCAGCTTCGTTCTTGCGCTCAAGGTTACGAGCTTCGAGCTGAACGCGCTCACGCTCAAAACGCTCGAGGTTCGACTTGTTGGCGCGCAGTGCCTTGCCCTGCGGCAGCAGGAAGTTACGGGCATAGCCGTCGCGTACGCGAACGGTGTCGCCCATCTGGCCGAGCTTGGCGATGCGCTCAAGAAGGATAACTTGCATGTCATTTCTCCTACTGTCCCACCCGTTGAGGATGGTTAGAGGCCGTTTGCCCGCGGCCCCAATTCGGGTCTTCCGGGAAGCCCCGAAAGAAACGTCTCAAGATTTTCGAGAAACGCTTAGCTGATCACGAACGGCAGCAGGCCGAGCAGGCGGGCGCGCTTGATCGCACGGGCCAGTTCACGCTGCTTCTTCGCGGAAACCGCGGTGATGCGGCTCGGAACAATCTTGCCGCGCTCGGAAATGTAGCGCTGCAGCAGACGGATGTCCTTGTAATCGATCTTCGGCGCGTTGGTGCCGGAGAACGGGCAGGTCTTCCGGCGACGGAAGAACGGACGGCGGCTCGGGAGCTGTGCAATATCAACCATCAATCTTACTCCCCTTCTGCGCGGCGCGGAGCGCGCTCACCGCGGTCGCCACCGCGTCCACCGCGGTCACCGCCGCGATCGCCACCACCAAAGCGGCCACCACGATCGCCACCACGGCGGTCGTCACGGTCGCGCTTCTGCATCATTGCAGACGGCTCTTCGTCGAGTTCATCGACCTTGAAGGTCATGAAACGCAGAACGTCTTCGCTCAGACCCATCTGACGTTCCATCTCGGCAACCGCGGCGTGCGGAGCGTTGATGTTCATGAGGGTGTAGTGAGCCTTGCGGTTCTTCTTGATGCGGTATGCGAGGGAACGCAGACCCCAGTTTTCCACCTTGCCGATAGTACCGCCAGCGCCTTCGATGAGGCCCTTGTACTGTTCGACGAGTTGTTCGACCTGCTGGGCCGAAACGTCCTGGCGAGCCAGGAATACGTGCTCGTAAAGAGGCATGGAAATAGCCTTTCTTCGTGTTGACAACGCGGGATCGGCGCAGAGCCTCCTCGTAGCCCCGGAAAGGCACGAGAATTCTAACGAGAGCGGGAACACGGGAAGTCGGATCCGATCAAGGATCCTGGCGTCATGCCCTTCCGTTCAGCCCCCGGCCAAACCCCGGATGAAGCGCGCTCTATACTCTGTTTTGCGGAAATTGCAAGCAGCATACGCCCGAAAGGATCGAAAATCGGAAGACGATACGAATGCTGCCGATTTGGAAGATTGCCTGACTGTCTATATATATCGAGTTCCCGAAGCAGGTAAGGGGAGGACCGGTTTCGCGCGCAAGACAACGCCCATTGGGTTGCCGGGCATTTCAGGGATAATCAGGACAAAGGAAAACCGGCAAAACCGCCCGAAAAGCGGAAATGATTGCCCTGTGGGCCTTGACAGTTTGGTCAAGACCGTATCATAGCCTCGCGCCAAGTTCGATTTCAGCCTGCACGGGCTGTCTTCTCCGCTTTCTAATAAGCCGTCGACCTTTCGCTATAAGAACAACTAAGGTCCGCTCACGAGTCACGGAGGCGTTTCCAGATGACCATTGCATTCACATTTCCCGGCCAGGGCAGTCAGGGCGTTGGAATGGGTAAAGCCCTTGCCGATGCGTTCCCGGAAGCAAAAGCCGTTTTCGACGAAGTCGACGAGGCGCTTGGCCAGAAGCTGTCCGATGTCATGTGGACTGGTCCGGAAGAAACGCTGACGCTGACAGCAAATGCTCAGCCTGCACTTATGGCGGTCAGCCTTGCGACCATGCGCGTTCTGGAAGCCCGCGGCCTCGATCTTGCCGGCAGTGTTTCCTTTGTCGCAGGACATTCTCTTGGTGAATATTCCGCGCTGGCTGCTGCCGGCAGCCTGGATATTGCGACCGCTGCAAAGCTCCTGCGCGTGCGCGGAGATGCCATGCAGGATGCGGTTCCGGCCGGTCAGGGCGCAATGGCTGCGTTGCTCGGGCTGGAGTTTGATGTTGCCGCGGAAGTGGCCGAGGCTGCCGCACAGGGCGAAGTCTGCCAGGCCGCGAACGACAACGCGCCGGGGCAGGTGGTTGTTTCCGGGCATCTGGCCGCCGTCGAGCGCGCCGTCGAGATTGCCAAGGCCAGGGGCGCGCGCCGTGCGGTGATGCTGCCGGTCAGCGCACCGTTCCATTGTTCCCTGATGGGCCCGGCTGCCGACAAGATGGCCGAAGCTCTGGCGAATGCCGAAATTCGCTCTCCTGTCGTGCCGCTGGTCGCAAACGTGCTTGCGCGCCCGATCACTGACGCAAATGAAATTCGCGATCGTCTTGTTCAGCAGGTGACCGGTACCGTGCGTTGGCGCGAAAGCATCACCTGGCTTGCCGACAACGGTGTCGACACCTTTGTCGAGGTTGGGGCAGGCAAGGTGCTGACCGGCATGGTCAAGCGGATCGCCAAGGAAGCCACCGGCATGGCGGTCAATTCTCCGGAAGACATCGACGCCCTTATGGAAAAGATCTCCGGATAAGGCTTATAACGGCCGAGGCGACGATTTGGTCCGCCGCGGACCCAAACAGGAACAATGGAAGGATCCCGAATGTTCAGCTTGGAAGGGAAAAACGCGCTTGTCACCGGTGCCACCGGTGGGATCGGCGAAGCAATCGCCCGGTCGCTCCATGCACAGGGCGCAACCGTCTCCTTGTCCGGCACGCGGGCTGAAAAACTGGAAGCGCTTGCTGCTGATCTCGGCGAACGCGCCTATGTGACGCCGGCCAATCTGTCCGACCGTGCGGCTGTTGATGCCTTGTTGCCGGCGGCTGAAGAGAAAATGGGCTCTGTCGACATCCTGGTGAACAATGCCGGGATCACGCGCGACAACATCTTCATGCGCATGAAGGATGAAGAGTGGGACCAGGTTCTGGAAGTGAACCTGTCGTCCGGCTTCCGTCTGTGCCGCGCCGCAATCAAGGGCATGATGAAGCGTCGGTCCGGCCGCATCGTCGGCATCACGTCCGTCGTCGGCGTCACCGGAAACCCCGGTCAGGTCAACTATGCGGCGGCCAAGGCCGGCATGATCGGCATGTACAAGTCGCTTGCCCGGGAAGTCGCCAGCCGCAACATCACGGTCAATACGATTGCGCCCGGTTTCATCGAAACGGCAATGACCGACGCGCTGAACGACAAGCAAAAAGAATCGATTTTGACGAGCGTGCCTGCAGGGCGTTTGGGCACTTCCGCAGAGATTGCCGCAGCCGCCGTCTACCTGGCCAGCGATGAAGCCGCTTACGTGACCGGGCAGACCCTGCACGTTAATGGCGGCATGGCTATGATTTAAAAGGAATTTTTGCCGAGCAGGCAAAAAGAATCCGGGCCGCTCACAAGCGGTCTGGATCGGCTGGTAAAGGTCAACAAAGTGTGTTACCAACCCGCCGATTGTTTCGAATTGCACAGTTGGCCAAATAAACTGGCCTGGTGTGCGGCGACATCTTAAAGACCGCGAGTTCGCGCCACCGCTTGTTTGCAAACCGGATGGGGGCAGTTTCGCGAGTGACGAATAGATGAAAACTAAGGAAGTGAAAGATGAGCGATATCGCGGATCGGGTAAAGAAAATCGTCGTTGAGCACCTCGGCGTAGATGCTGACAAAGTTGTTGAAGGTGCAAGCTTCATCGACGACCTGGGCGCAGACAGCCTTGACACGGTCGAGCTGGTCATGGCGTTCGAAGAAGAATTCGGCGTAGAAATCCCGGACACCGCAGCAGAAACCATCCTGACCGTTGGCGATGCTGTCAAATTCCTGGAAGCCAACAAGTAAGGGTAACTCCCTTCTTGTGAATGTTTGAAGATCGGGCCGGCGGGGCGAAACCCCGCCTGGCCCTTCCAACGTAAGTGCGGGTGTATGAGGCGAGTTGTCGTAACTGGGTTGGGCATGGTGACGCCGCTTGGCTGTGGTGTCGATGTCACTTGGAAAAAGATCCTTGAAGGACAGAGCGGGGCCAACAAGGTCACGAATTTCAAAGTTGACGATCTGGCCTGCCAGATCGCATGTCAGATCCCGCGTGACTCGTCCGTTGAAGGCGCGTTCAATCCGGATGACTGGATGGACGTCAAGGAACAACGCAAGGTCGATGATTTCATCGTCTACGCGATGGCGGCTGCCGATCAGGCAATGGCCGATTCCGGCTACAAGGCCGAGACTTACGAACAACAGGTGCGCTCTGGCGTTTTGATCGGCTCCGGCATCGGTGGTCTTCAGGGCATCGAGCAGGGCGCCAATCTGCTGGCCGAAAAAGGCCCGCGCCGCATTTCTCCGTTTTTCATTCCCGGCCGTCTGATCAACCTTGCCGGCGGGTATGTCTCGATCCGTCACAGCCTGAAGGGCCCGAACCACGCTGTCGTGACCGCGTGTTCGACCGGCGCGCACGCCATTGGCGATGCATCGCGGTTGATTGCCTTCGGTGATGCGGATGTCATGGTTGCCGGCGGTACGGAATCTCCGGTCTGCCGTCTTGCACTCGCGGGCTTTGCTGCCTGCCGTGCGCTTTCCACGGCTTTCAACGACACTCCCGAAAAAGGTTCCCGCCCTTACGACGTCGCCCGCGACGGCTTTGTGATGGGCGAAGGTGCCGGTGTCGTCGTGCTCGAAGAATACGAGCATGCAGTTCGCCGCGGCGCAAAGATCTACGGTGAGATCATCGGTTACGGCTTGTCCGGCGATGCTTATCACATCACCGCTCCGTCCTCCGATGGCGATGGTGCCTACCGTTGCATGGAAGCTGCGCTGAAGCGCGCCCAGGTCACGCCGGCCGACATCGACTATGTGAATGCTCATGGAACCTCGACGCCGCTTGGCGACGAGATCGAACTTGGTGCTGTCACCCGGCTTGCGGGAGAACATGCCGCCGATCTGACAATGTCATCGACCAAGTCCTCCATCGGTCACCTTCTCGGTGCTGCTGGTGCGGTCGAGGCCATTTTCTCGGTTCTGGCCATGCGTGACGGTATGGCTCCGCCGACGATCAACCTCGATAATCCGTCTGTCGAGACGGTTATCGACTTGGTGCCGCACAAGCCGAAGAAGCTGGATATCAATGTCGCCCTTTCGAACTCGTTCGGCTTCGGCGGCACAAATGCCTCGCTTGTCTTCCGCAAAGTTGCCGCATAACCCATTCAAGTTCTTCAGGCCGGTCCGATTCTCTCGGGCCGGCCTGAAACTTTGATTGTGACAACTGGTCCGTTTGAGCCTAAGTCAGGGATTTGGGGGCTCAATCTTGGAGGTGCGACCCAATATGCGCATTAAGCCCAAAAGCCCGCGTGAAGCCTTGCAGCCGGAACCGGCGCCTGCGCCTCCGCAACGCTCCAGGCACGTACGCAACCCCTTCGTCATTCTGATCAACATGGTCATCACATTGACCGTGTTCGGACTTGCCGCGTTCGGGGGCGCGCTTTATTTCGGCAAACAGAAATTCGAGGAAAAAGGCCCGCTGCAGAAGGACGCCACCGTGGTGATTTCTTCAGGTGCCGGGCTTTCCGGTATTACCGACAGGCTTTCAGGGCAGGGCGTCATCAGCGACAATCTGCTGGACGAGTGGATCTTCAACCTGGGCATCCGCTTCTACAAGAACGCCACCAAACTGAAAGCCGGTGAATACGCTTTTGCGCCCGGCGTCTCGATGCAGGAGATCATGACCGATCTGGTGGAGGGCAATGCCGTCACCCATTCGGTAACGATCCCGGAAGGCTGGACCACCGCCCAGATCATCGAGCGCGTGCGCGAGCACCCAGTGCTTGTAGGCGAGATTACCGAAGTTCCGGAAGAAGGTGCACTGCTTCCCGAAACCTATACCTTTGCACGTGGCGCCTCGCGCCAGGAAGTTCTCAACCAGATGAAAGCGGCGCAGTCCAAGCTGCTGAGCGAAATCTGGGGTCGCCGGACGGAAGGCCTGCCGGTCGAAACGCCGGAAGACCTGGTTATTCTCGCGTCGATCGTGGAAAAGGAAACAGCCCTGGCAGACGAGCGACCGCGTGTCGCCGGTGTTTTCGTGAACCGTCTCAACAAGAACATGCGCCTGCAGTCCGACCCTACGATCCTTTACGGTCTTTATGGCGGTGAAGCGTGGCTCAAGGACCGCTCGGCAATCAAGCAATCCGAGCTGAAGGCGGACAACAAATACAACACCTACCAGATCGACGGCTTGCCGCCAGGACCGATCGGTAATCCGGGCCGCGCAGCCATGGAAGCGGTCGCCAATCCTTCCCGCACGCAGGATCTCTATTTCGTGGCCGACGGAACCGGTGGCCACATCTTTGCCGAGACCTACGAGCAGCACCAGGCAAACGTCCGCAAGTGGCGTCAGGTGGAAAGAGACCGTCGTCAGGCGGAGCAGAACCAGGAAACGCAGCCAGCCACATCCAATTGACCGGAGCCCGCCTTTGCGGCGGGCCGGTGGCGGCACATTCGCAAAGGGGGGCACATGGCACTTGCCAGCATGACGGGCTTTGCACGGGCCCTTGGAGAATCCGGACCGGTTCGCTGGACTTGGGAACTGAGATCTGTCAACGGCAAGTCCCTTGACCTTCGTATCCGCATACCGACGGGTTTGGAGACGCTCGAACCGAAGATCCGCGAGCGTTGCGGCAAGCTTCTTCGGCGCGGAAATGTTTCCGTCGGGCTCTCCATGCAGAGAGACCAGTCCGAACAGCAGCTCCAGGTCAATGAATCGGCTCTTGAAGCTCTCCTTGCGACAATCGATCTCCTCAAGAACCGGGTACCTGATCTTGCTCCGCCGTCGCTTGACGCCATTCTGGCGCAAAAAGGCGTCTTTGAGCTCAAGGAGCCCGAAGAAGACGAAGCGGTTCAGGCAGCGCTTCACAACACTCTTCTGACGACCCTCGATGCTGCGCTGATTGACCTTGTCGACATGCGCCACAGCGAGGGGCAGGCAATTGGCAGGGTGATCCGAGATCAGATCGACAGGATCGCCGAACTGACCCAGGCCGCCGAGGATCTGCCTGCGCGCAAACCGGATGCCATAAAGGCACGGCTGAAGCGACAGCTCGCAGAGCTGATGGATGCCTCGGACGGTCAACTGGATCCGCAGCGCGTGCATCAGGAAGCTGTCTTCCTGGCAACCAAGGCTGACATCCGTGAGGAGCTGGATCGCCTGCATGCCCATGTGGCAGCCGTGCGTGAATTGATGGACACCGGTGGAGCAATCGGAAGGCGCCTGGATTTCCTGGCTCAGGAATTTAACCGGGAAGCCAACACTTTGTGTTCAAAGTCCAACGACGTGGACCTGACAGCCATTGGGCTGGACCTGAAGTCCGTTATCGATCAAATGCGTGAGCAGATACAGAATCTGGAGTGAGCCACATGACCGACGCACCTGCCGGTACCTCAACGGGAACCACTGTCAGTGCGGAACAGGCCGAGCAGCAGCGCCGTGGCCTGATGCTGGTGCTGTCGTCACCGTCCGGAGCCGGAAAGTCGACGATCGCGCGCCTCCTGCTGCAGAACGAAGACAATCTTGCCCTGTCGATCTCCGTGACCACGCGGCCACGCAGGTCCAGCGAAGTTGACGGCGTGCACTACCACTTCATTGATGCCGGCAGGTTCGAGCAGATGCGCGAGCACGATGAGCTGCTGGAGTGGGCCGAGGTGCATGGCAACTACTACGCCACACCGCGTGGACCGGTCGAAAATGCTATTGAAAATGGCAAGGACATCCTGTTCGACATCGATATTCAGGGAACCTTCCAGCTCTATGAAAAGATGCGTGACGATGTCGTTTCCATCTTCATTCTGCCGCCGTCCATCGCGGAAATGAAATCACGGCTGAAGCGGCGTGCTGAAGATGAGGACACTGTTATCCTCAAGCGGATGAAGACTGCAGTTGGTGAAATGCGCCACTGGTCGAAATACGATTATGTTGTGGTGAATGACGATCTGGAACGCGCTTACGAAAACGTTCGTGCAATCCTGAAAGCAGAAAGATTGAAGCAGTTCCGCTCGCCGAAAATCGGTCCGCTCATTCAGGGCATGGTCGATGATCTGGAAAACGAGCTGGCCGAAAAATCCTGACGTCTCAAGCGCTGTTTGGACTGGCCATTCAGCGTCAATAGAAGCTAGGAAGACGAAGAACCTGCACCTGCGACATGAGCTGTATCCCTTTGCTCTGCTCGAGAGGCTGTTTCTGAAAACCTTTGCCGAAAGAGCTTGGCGACGCGATCCTTGACCTCCGACAGCATCGGGTGGAAACGCAGTCTTTCGTGAAAGCTCATCCATGACTCTCCCTGATCGAGTGGGGAAGCGGTCAGGCGTGTCAGACCCTCCGTTTCCGCGATCCAGTCTGGTAGAACGCCCATGGCGTGCCCGGCGTTCAGAATATTGCAGAGCGATACGGAATTGTTGACGGCGTAGCGGCATGTCTTGCCCAGCAGAATGGCGTTGAGCAACTGCGAGGACTTGAGCCGCGCCCGGCTGCCGCAATATCCCGCCCAGATCTGTTCCTGCCAGGTCGAGGGGTCAACAGCGTCCGGCCGCTTTCGGCAGTAGTCCTTTGAGGCGTAGACGTGAAACTGGATCTCACCCAGTTTCTGGACAATCAGGTGCGGATGTTTGGGCTGTCTGTTCCCGATGGCGATGTCGGCGGAGTTCCGGCTGAGATCCCAGAAGGCATCGTCCGCGAAAAATTCTATCCGGACACCGTCAAGACCATCGGTTATCTGGTCGACGTGCCGTGTCAGATAATGCTGCCCCCATTCACCGAGCGTGATCCTGCAGACCTGCTCTTTTGAGCCGACCTTTTCCAGATCAACCGCGCGCCTGAAGTCCGCCGCTCCGCGTGCCATGGATCTGGCAATCTTGATCAAACGTCGGCCACCACCCGTCAGTTCGTAGCCGGTCTGGCGTCGATCGAACAATTGTACGTCCAACTGTTCTTCTAACCGCGCAATATGGCGGCCGACGGTTGGTTGGGACAGGCAAAGAACCTGGGCGGCTTTGCTGAGGCTCTGATTCTCGGCAACAGCAAGAAAGACGCGTACGGCATCCCAGTCAAAATCGATTTCATTCATTTTTGAATGATATCATGCAGCATCATTCAATTACATTCTAAAAAGGTTCTGACATCTTCTGCCCGTCATCAACGGGAGATGAGACAATGGTCAGCTTTTTAAGGGTCCTGTTTTCAAGAAAACGAAACGTTTGGTACACCGGTCCGGACAAGGCTGACCGAAGAAACCAAATGCCGGATTGGATGATGCGGGATCTCGGGTTGGATAACCCGGACAACCTGAAAGCCGTTCAGGCGGGCAAGTGCCGTAAACCGGAACTTTCCAGCATCCTGCCAGTCGTCAAACTGCCTGAGCGGCCCTGAACGTGTTGGCAAGTTCAACGAACCCTGCGATGTCGATTTCTTCGGCACGGGCCGTCGGCTTCAACCCGGCCCTTGTGACCAAGTCTTCTGCGTCCGGTGTCAGTGACTTGAGGCTGGCACGCAGCATCTTGCGTCTCTGGCCAAAGGCCGCAGCGGTAATCTTTTCAAGGGCTTTCAGGTCGCAGGGCAGGGGCGAAGGATTTGGCGTCAGATGAACCACAGCCGACGTCACTTTCGGGGGCGGCGTGAACGCCTTTGGGCTGATGTCGAACAGGATCCCGCCCTTGCAGCGCCAGCCTGCCAGAACTGCAAGCCTGCCATAGGCCTTGGACGCGGGGGGCGCGCTGATCCGCTCACCGACTTCCTTCTGGAACATCAGCGTCAGCGACGACCAGAATGGCGGCCACTGCGGTGTCGTGATCCAATTGATAAGCAGCTGGGTGCCAACGTTGTAAGGCAGGTTCGCGGCAATGCGGACCTTGTCTCCTCCAGTCAGGGCCACCGGATCGATTTCAAGGGCATCGCCTTCGATGACTTCCAGGCGCCCCGGATAGTGTGCCGAGATTTCGGCAAGAGCCGGCAGGCAGCGGCTGTCCTTTTCAATCGCGATCACCCGCTTCGCTCCTGCGGCCAGCAGGGCACGGGTCAGCCCACCGGGACCAGGGCCGACTTCCAGAACGGTGCAATCTTCAAGACTGCCCGCAGATCGGGCGATGCGAGAGGTGAGATTGAGATCGAGAAGGAAGTTCTGTCCCAGCGACTTTTTCGCATTGAGACCATGAGCGGCGATGACGTCGCGCAACGGGGGCAGGTCGTCTATCTGAGCCATTGATCGCTATCGCCCTAGAACCGCTCGGGGTTGGCAAGCACATCCGCCATGCGCAAGGACGCAGCGAAACTGTCGACCCGGGCGGTGCCGGTTCCAGCCAGGTTGTATGCCGTGCCATGGTCGGGAGAGGTGCGCACGAAAGGCAGGCCCAGCGTGACATTGACACTCTCATCGAAACCGATGGTCTTCGCCGGTATCAACACCTGGTCGTGATACATGCCAAGCACGCAGTCATAATGCTGCCGTGCAGGCGGGTGAAACAGAGTGTCGGCTGGATGCGGACCTGTCGCCTCGATACCCATCGCTCGCAGGCGAGAAATGGCTGGCTCTATAATGTCGCGGTCTTCTGTTCCCATCGAGCCGTTTTCACCCGCATGAGGGTTCAGCCCGCAAATCGCCAATCGTGGCGACGTGTAGCCAAACCTGGTCTTGAGGTCGCGTGCGGTAATTTCCGCAGTCCCAACGATAAGTTCAGTCGTGAGAGATGTCGGAACATCGCGAATTGGAATGTGAATGGTGACCGGAACCACCATCAACTCCGGTCCGGCAATCATCATCACGGGTTTTGCCGGTTCTCCGGGCCAGTGCATCTCTGCAAGGGAGCCCAGATATTCCGTATGCCCGGGGAAGGCGAAGCCGGTTCGATAAAGCGCAGCCTTGTTGATCGGACTGGTCACGAGGGCGCAGGCATGGCCGGACTTTATATCGTCGACACACCCTTCAATAGCAGCAACAACGGAAGCTGCCGTTTCAGGTGCTTCCACACCCGGCTGGTCAGGTAGGGCCGGCCCGGTCTGTACAACGGGCAAAGCTTTGGTGAAAGTCGCTACGGCTTCGTCCTGCGCTACCAGCCTGAGCCGCGCGTTCAGACCCATTTTCTGTGCACGTTCGTGCAGCAGGGCTTCGTCACCGCGAATGTAGAATGGCGGCAATCCGAGAGCTTTGCGATTAGCCCATGCAATCAGAGCCAGGTCCGGGCCGATCCCGGCAGGTTCTCCCATACTGACGGCGATCGGCTTCTGGTTGGAGCGCATGTAGGATCAGCGATAAATGATGGTGGAACGACGGCGGATTTCCAGGAGATACCGACGGGACTGGCTTTCGCCTTCCTTCTGTCGCAGCTCGTTTTCAAGTTCCGTGCGAACGGCTATGTCCGACGCGATTTCGCGTTTTCCGCAAACCGCGATCATTTCGTAACCGACGGGCGTGGTGGAAGGTTTCGTCAACTTGCCCGGTGTCATTTTTTCGATTTCGGCGCGCATGTTTTCCGGAAGCTCGGTTTCGAGCCGGCGTCCGATAGGCTGCACAACCACTTCACTGTATTTGCCGAGAATGGCGCCGGATTCATCGCAGCCGTTGAAAGCAGCCCGGATCTGGTTGCTCTCGTTCTTGCGCTTGGACTTGAAACCACCGGAGGAGTTCTTCGGTACCACGACAATGACCCTTTTGAGGTCATATTCCACTGACTTCTGACGGTCTTCCTCGTCGGTCTTCTTCAGGGCCGCGATCACGTCGGATTCATCCACTTCGATCCGGCCACTGAAACGGGACCGCAACACCTGGTTCCAGGCAAGCTGCGCCTTGAGGCGTTCCTTCAAGGTATCGGGCTGAACACCGCCACTGCGAAGCGCCTTGGAAAGCTGGGCCGGAGACATCTTCACATTGCGGGCAATGTTGTTGAAAGCGTTGTCGACTTCCGACTGGCTGACGTCAACGCCGACACGTTCGGCTTCGGCAAGTTTGACCTGGTCGTCGACCAGTTCCTCTTCCGCCTGCTTTTTGGCGATGGATGCGGACTTGCGCTGGGTCATTGTAATCAGCCGGGCGCGTTGGCTGATGTCGTAGTCGGTAATCGGCACATCGTTGACAATGATTTTGATCGCTGCATGGGAAGGCGTTGCCAGCGGCGCTGCCAGGATCAAAGCTAGTCCAAAGAATACCGGAACGATACGAAGTCGCATTGAATAACCATCCATGCTGGCTTGAGGCCAAACCGAAGTTCGTTGTTTTATGACATGATGTTTCGCATATCATGCCCGAAATTTCAAAGGTTCCACGCATCATGCCTTTTTTCATGGCGGCATGATGACCTACGGTCAGTCAGATGGCCTAGTTGAGAGCGCCGCTTGAAACCTGTGTCGTGCCGATGGTCCTCAACCCGATGCGGAAATAAAGCGTCCGGTTGACGTCATCGCCATCGTTGCGGCTGCGGTCTTCAGCATAGGTGACGGACAGCGAAAAACCTTCGTCGTCATAACCGATCCCGAGACCGTCCTGCACGATGTTGCTGTTTTGCAGATCGTATCGCATGGAGCCGAAAATGCGCCAGTTTTCCTCAAGGCGAAGGCTCGCGGAGCCTAGCAGTTCCTCTCGCGGATCATCGATCCCGACATCCGGCTGCGCGTTCAGGAACGCATAGGCAAGGGAAGACACGACCGGGCCGTAGATACCGCTGGCCTGTGCCTGTATCCGGTTAACGGTGAAATCTTCCTTGTCGAGCCGGGCCTGGGCGCCGACCTTCACACCGTATTGCGTGTCCAGATAGAGGCTGCCGACGTAATCGGACAAGGAAGTTTCCAGACCGGAATCCTGCGTCGCACCGAGTATGTCCGGAATGGCATAAGAGTTGTCGCCGGCAAGCTGATAGGACCGACCGAACAGGCCGCTGACATAGTAGCCGCTATCCAGTTGCAGCTTGTAGTTCAGACCGACGTTAAGACGTGTGCCGCCTTCGGCGCGGTCAAAGCCCGAGAACTTGTCGTAGTCGAACAGGGTCGTCGTATCAAAGACGATGCTTTGCGCGTCGTCGTTCGGCAGTTCGCCTATCCGCTGCTCGTTCGGACGGGCCACAACCTGGGCGACAGGCTCCAGGATCTGGTTGCCGCCGTTGAAGGTTGCAATGAACGGATACCGGTATTCCAGGCCGATTGCGGGCATTGCACGGCCCACGAAACTTTCGCCGGTGAGAGCGGTCACGTCAGAATCAGGTGAGGCCAGAAAGAACAGGTCACCGCGCATATAGGCAAACGGCGTGAACGACTGTCCAAGCGGATCGATGAATGTGCGGCGCCAGTTCCCCTTCACGGACACGCGCGAGAAGGTGCCGTCGATACCACGGAATTTCGCGGTTGTGCCGCCATCAATGGAGAAAGCATCCGTTTCATCGCGTGTCAGCGAGGTGAAGTTGGCAGTCAGTGCCAACTCACCGGCGAGGATCGGATCCGCGAACACATAGTCATAGTCGATCACGGGCAGAACGAGCGGCTGCTTGTCCTGCAGGGAGCTGCCGACCGGAGAGAAGCCATTGGCGTTGAACTGGCTGTCCGTATAGTCCTCCTGGGAGATCTGATACGCATAGGCTTTGACAGACAGCGCGTTACGGTCGGTCTTGCCTTCCAGATAGATCGTGGAGGTCTCGCCGTTGTCGCCAAAACTGGTGAACGAGTAGTCCTTGAAGAACTGACGGTCACTCTTGTAGGTCAGGTTCCAGCCGAGGGTCCAGTCGCGCGCAATGCTGAAAGAGGCGGTCGAATTGACCGCACCGCGCCAGCGATCGTCAGCGCGGTCCGTCGTGAAATTGCTCGGCTGTGCCTGAAACAGGCCAGCCGCAGAAACACTCACTTCGCCAGCGGCAAACCGATGACGATATTCGACATCGCCGAACACGCCCTGCTTGGTGAGCGGAGTCAGAATGGTCGTCACATCGTAATAGGGGCTGAGCGCCCAGTAATAGGGAACGCTTACGCCATACCCGAGTTTGTCGGACACAATGCCGCTGGGCATCAGGAAACCGGACTTTCGGGTGACGGACGGATCCGGCATCGACAGATAGGGCAGGTAGGCAATCGGCTGACCGTAGACCTCGAACGCTGCGTTCTCGAACCGGATGATCTTTTCCTGCTGATTGTGGATGATCTTCTCGGCCCGCACGCGCCAGAGCGGCGGCTTGTCCGGCGGGTTGGTCGGTTTGGTGTAGACCGTATAGACGCCGTTATCGATGGTCGTGATGTTGTTGCCTTCGCGCCGGGCTTGCTCGGCCAGGAAGCGTGTGCGCCGTGTCGTGTCGATCTGAAGGGCACGTGCGAAGCCTTCTGAAAAGTCCTCGGACAGGACCATTTCTTCCGTGCGCACGACATTGCCGTTGGATTCGATGAAGATCACATTGCCCGACGCCTTCAGCTGCTGGCTCTTGCGGTCGAAGACAACTTGATGCGCCTGCACGGTGCTGCCGTCGTAATAGACCTGAACATCTCCGGTCGCGACGATGAGATCGCGGTCGAAATCGTAGGTGATCTCACTTGATTCAAGCAGGAGTTCGGCATCGGGATCGACTTGACCGGCCAGACCTGCTGTCAGGTCCTGTGCCGCGGCTGGTGATCCGTACCCATGGCAAAGGGTTGCTGCAATGGCGCACAAGCTCGCCGCAGCCAACAGTCTGCCTTTTTTGGCCCAAGTCTCTGTTGTCAGAAAAACCGGAAAAGTCATCGCTTTACCCGTCTTCCTGATTCAAGAGAATTGTCAAACCCATGAGTACTCCAAATATTCCCGGCGCCCAGGCCGCCACCAAGGGAGGGACAATACCCGCACCCCCGAAGTCCTTGGCAAGTTCGGTTAGAACGTAAAGCACGAACCCGGAAAGGATTCCACCCAGAATCATACTTCCCAAACCGCCAAACCTCGAAACTTTAAGGGAAACCGCCGCTGCGATCAAAATCATAGCGACCAAAAGAAGCGGGCGGGCGAGGAGAGTCTGATACTGCAAATTGTAGCGATAGGCAGGTAACCCAGCGTTTCTGGCCAGTTCGATGAAACGAGGCAAATTCCAGAACGAAATCGATTCGGGGGATCCGATGCTTTCACGAACTTCAGTCGCAGTCAGGAATGTGCTGATCTGATATTGCCCGTAAGGCTGTGGATCCTGTTCGGTCGTGTAGACGATGGCATTGTCCAGGTACCAGATCTGGTCTCCGAGCCGTGCTTCGTCAGCTTCGATCCGCTCGCGGAAGGTACCGTCCTTGTCGAACGTGAAAATGGTGACGCCCTGCAGCAGCGTGCCGCCTTCCAGCAATTGCTTGGCAAGCAACACCGATTCTCCGTCCAGGCCGTCCTGCCGAACCCAGACGTCGTTCGAGGACTGCAGAAGGAAACTTTGTTCCGAGCCGAACAAACCGGCAGCTGCCTCGTCCGATTTCTGCTGAAACCAGACAGCCGCAGGATTGTAGACAGTGATGGACAGGATACCGAGAACGATCCCGACAAGGATGGCGGGAAGAGAAAACTGCCAGACCGAGATGCCGGAAGCCCGTGCCACGACCAGTTCCAGGCCTCGGCTCAGCGTCACGAAGGCAGCAATTGCACCGAACAGGACGGTGAAGGGAATAACCTGTTCCAGCAGCAGAGGCACCCGCAAGGCCGAGATCATGGCAACGCGCAGGACGGAAAATCCTTCGCGGTCACCACCGCGTCTAACCAGTTCCAGGACGTCGAACAGATAGATCAGGACGGCGGCAAACAGGAAGAGACCGAGGATAGCCTTCAGGAAACGCCCTGAAAAATACAGCGACAGGGTCCGTCCAAGGATCATGCGACGCCTCCCGGCTTGCGACCGTTCAAGCGATCACTCAGTGCATCAATCCTGTCCTGAACAGAATGTTGCAGATCGACCAGCCAGCGTGGCTGCGACCCGCCTTGTTCGCGGAAGATGGAGACGAGGGCGAACACCGCGCCCGCAACGGGAACAATGTAAAGCAGGCTGAGAAGCGCGGTGGAACCACCGGAAATGGCGGTTACGCCGAAGCCCGTGGTCCTCAACAGGACACAGGAACAGATTGCCCCGAGCACGGCGAACCCGCGCCCCTGGCGTGTCGTTCTGGCCTTGCCGAGAAACGCGAACACGATCAGGCCGAAGGAAAGGCAGTAAAGCGGCTGGCTGAAGCGTTCGTGGAGCTCCTGCGCCAACTTGTCCGGATTCTTCAGCGCATATTCGTCGTTCCTGCCTGGTGACATCAGGTTAAGGGTGGTCCGCTCGCTGGCTTTGAACACCGGCTCGCCAGCTTCAGGAATAAGGTTCGACAAATCGAATGCATAGGACTGGAAGCGAACGATTGAAATATCGCCCTGCTGTTTTGGACGTCTCTGAATTGTTCCGTTCTGCATGACAAGAAGCGTGCGATCGGCAGCTTCGACGATCAGCCCGGTGTCTGCTTGATAGGTAAAGGCCGTCTCCGGGTCGCGGGTGTCGTGCATTAAAAGACCGTCAAGAGTGCCCTTGCCTGAACGGTTGCGGATATGGAACGTCAATCCGTCCTCGACGGTGATGAAGCGGCCCGGCTTGACGATGTTGGCTACAAGGTCTGCGCGCACTCGGGTAATCTCTGTGCGCAGCTGAGCCAGTCCTGTCGGAGCCACATAAAGTGACATGCTCGCGGTCAGCAACATGACCACGAAGGCAAAGAGCATGACCGGTTTCAAGACAAGGAACCTGGAGCCGCCACTGGCATCGATCACGATCAGCTCACTGTCGCCCGACAAGGAGTTTAGAACCAGTATCAGCGCGATCATCAGGGCGAACGGAGCCACGATGACGATCAGGAAGGGCAGGGCAAGCATGGTTATGCCAATGAACTGGACAATGGTCTGACCCTTTGAGGTCACCAGGTCGAGTTGGCGCAAGGCCTGGGTTGCCCAAACCACACCCGTCATCGCTGCAATCGTGAGGGTGAAAGCGTAAACAGTCCGGCGGATGATGTAACGTTCAAGCGTTTTCATAACGGTGCCGGTACATGTCCCTGCAAAAATGACGATAATCAGCCTGAGACCGAATAACACGGAATGTGGTGAATGGCGCATGAATAAGAATGGTAAATATACATTAATTTTTGTCGCCCTTGCCGAAAAGCTGTTGAAACCCCATGATTTGACAGGAAAATCACAATCTACGGGATAAGGCACCTTCTCTTTCCACTGCCCAACCGCTCCAACCAGAAAAACCAACGGGACCGAAGCATGACCAAGCTTGCAAAACTGAACTTCTCCAAGGCCGAAACGCCGAAGGGTGGGGTGGCCGTAATCCTGGCCGGTAGCGACCTTAGCCTTGGGCCGGTTGCTGCAGAAGTTGTCTCGGGTCTCGAGGGAGGCTTGCAACGTTCGGCCGGTATCGCAGGTTTCACCGGGAAGAAGAAGGCAAGTCTTGATCTGGTCGCTCCTGCCGGATCGGGTCTCGACCGGCTGATCGTATTCGGCGTTGGCGATGCCGGCGAGCTGACTGGCGACGATTGGCGGGCTTTTGGCGGCGCGGTGTTTGCAGAATTGCAGAAGACCAAGGCAGACGCAGCAACGGTGCTCCTGGATGTCCCGGGCGATGCAGATCCGTCCGGTGTATTGGCAGCAGAGTTCGCAATGGGCGTGAAGCTGCGGGCCTATGCCTTCGACACCTACAAGACTGCCAAGAAAGACGATGACAAACCCAAGAACATGAAGGTGACCTTGGCCGTTGCCGATCCCAAGGCATCAAAGAAGGCCTGGTCTTCTGCTGAAGCTATTGCCGACGGCGTTATTCTGGCCCGTGACCTTGTGAACGAACCGGCGAATGTGCTGGGTCCGGTGGAGTTTGCCGAGAAGGCCAAGGAACTGACGGCCCTTGGTGTCGAAGTCGAGGTTCTCGGCGAAAAGGAAATGAAGAAGCTTAAGATGGCTGCTTTGCTTGGCGTGTCCCAAGGCTCGACCCGCCCACCGCAGCTGGCCGTGATGCGCTGGAACGGAGGCAAGAAGGGTGACGCCCCGGTTGCATTCGTCGGCAAGGGCGTGGTGTTCGACACTGGCGGCATCTCCATCAAGCCGGCCGCAGGCATGGAAGATATGAAAGGCGACATGGGCGGAGCTGCCGCAGTCATCGGCGCCATGCATGCGATCGCGGGGCGCAAGGCCAAGGCAAACGTGATCGGTGTCATCGGCCTCGTGGAAAACATGCCGGACGGTAACGCGCAACGACCAGGTGACATCGTCACGGCCATGTCCGGAACCACGATCGAGATCCTGAATACCGATGCGGAAGGCCGTTTGGTTCTTGCCGACGCACTTTGGTACACGCAGGAAAAGTACAAACCGGCGATCATGATCGATCTGGCAACGCTCACCGGTGCCGTGCTTGTTGCTCTCGGCAATCTGAATGCCGGTCTCTTTTCCAACAACGACGGTCTGGCCGACAAGCTGTTGTCATCTGCCAAGTCGAGCGGTGAGCCGCTTTGGCGCCTGCCGTTGTCGAAGGAATACGACAAGATCATCGACACGCCCAACGCAGACGTCAAGAACACCGGTGGCCGCTGGGCCGGGTCCATCACCGCTGCCCAGTTCCTGCAGCGTTTCACGAATGACGTGCCCTGGGCGCATCTGGACATCGCCGGAACCGCATTCGGCGCTCCGAAGGACGATATCTGCCAGAGCTGGGCTTCGGGCTATGGCGTGCGTCTGCTCAACCAGCTTGTCGCGGATCACTACGAAGGCTGAGGTCCATCTTGGCGCCCTTCGCATTTTCTACTGGTGGAGGGCGCCAGGACTGGAATGCCGCTGGGCAAAGAAAAACCCGCCGGGAAGGCGGGTTTTTCGTATCTGACTGTCGACCCTGGATCAGCAGGTCTTGTAGGTCTGGCAGGCCGTTGCCGGTTCAACCAGAAGACCCATGCCAAGTGTCGCGCCTGCAACGACAGCAACCAATGCGAAAAACACAACGACACGCGCAAGCATTCACCAAATCCCCTTTTGCGCCGGCTCGGGAAAACCGCTCACCAGCCAAACTTTTTGATCCATGGCCAAATCAAATGATCATTGGATCGTCCCCGGGGACGAACCCTAGCCAATCGACATTTTCGAAGGGTTAATGATACGAGTCTTATGGCCTGTCCATGTCATGTTTGCCGTCGGGGGAATTTGAACAGGCAAGTGTTGCAGGCCTGCACCACATTCCGGCATGGCGGTGGATAACGGAAAGCGAAGGTACAAGGATGTGTCTAGACAGGGTCCGGCATGAGCGTTGAAGTTGTATTCTATCACCTTTTGCACAAGCCGCTGGAGATGGCTTTGCCGCAGCTTTTGCAAAAGTGCCTGGAGCGGGATTGGAAAGTTGTCGTGCAAACGGGAACCGAGGAGCGATGCAGCGCCCTTGATGCCCATTTGTGGACCTTTACCGACGACGGTTTTCTGCCACATGGCACCAAGGCAGACGGTTACGCCGAACATCAGCCGATATATCTCACGTCCGAGCAGGATAATCCGAACGAAGCCGACGTGCGCTTCCTGGTGGACAGGGCAGCACCGCCACCGCTGAGCGCCTACAAGCGGGCGATCTACATGTTTGATGGCAACGATACCGAGGCTGTTCAGGAAGCGCGCAATCGCTGGAAGGAAGCCAAGGCGGAAGGGTTTGAAATCGCTTACTGGCAACAGACCGAAGCCGGCGGTTGGGAACGCAAGGCCTAGGCCGGCACAGACCCTGAGATGGGCAAGCAATCTTTTAAGAAGTGAGGCGCGCACCGGTGCGCGATGCCGATATTGGAGGAAAACCTCATGAAGAAGCTGAAGATATCATCGGCCGACATGGTCGCCAAAGCCAAGGCGCGGATTGAGGAAGTCGACACCGACGCTGCCATCGCCCTGGTAGGAGATCCGGATGTGGTGTTCGTAGACCTGCGAGACGTGCGTGAACGTCAGAAGCTTGGGTTCATTCCGGGCAGCGTTCATTGCCCACGCGGCATGATCGAGTTCTGGGTGGATCCGGAGAGCCCCTATCACAAGGAGGTCTTCTCGCAGGAAAAACGCTTCATCTTCCATTGCGCTGCAGGCTGGCGCTCTGCACTCACTGTCGCGACGCTTCAGGATATGGGCTTTGAAGCTGCCCATCTGACAGATGGGTTCGCAGACTGGGTCGAGAAGGGCGGTCCTGTCGAGCAAAAGGACTGAAACAGACCGCCCCGCCGGATTGGTGCTAGTTGGACGTCGAGATCAGGCGCAGTTCATCCGGATCGGCGTCCGAACCGTCCGTACCATCGTCGTTGACGGCGGTTTCATCGGGATCAATCGGGTCCGTGCCGTCGTCCGGGGTCTCGGTTGCATCGCGGATTTCATCGATCTTGCCGTCGTAATCGCCAACCCCGAGAACCTGCTTGGCCCAGTCGAGCATTTCCTCGTCGACGTAGTCGTCGCCATATTCCCGGACGCGGTTCTCGTTTGCCATCGCCAGAAGTGCTTCTTCCAGCGCTTCGTCAGAAACATCAGCGGCCAACCCATCCAGGCCGGTCTTTTCCGTTTCGTAGTTGGTTTCAGCCGTTTTGAAATCCGAATAGGCGTCGCTCTGAAGAGCAGTTTCAAGCGCCAGTCTTTCAGTTTCGAGAGCGGTCAGCTCGTCATCTGACAATTCAGCCGTATCCAGGCTTTCAAGTTCGGCAAGCCGGTCTTCAAGCTGTTGCGAGGTCAGGCCTTCGTAGGCGAAGCCGTCATAGCTGTCCACGTCCTGAAGCAACCCGTCGAACAGCGTACGTGCAGTCAGTAGGTCCTGTTCGAGGCCTTGCAGATCTGCGGAAAGTCGCTCGTAGGCAAGGCTGTCATTTATGTAGGCCTGGATGGCCGCCAGATGCGGGTCGTTGGAATTGATATAGGCGTGGTAATTGCGATTGAGGGAATTCAACCGGCCAAGTTTTGCATTGAAGTTTTTCGGTTTGCCTGCAGGGCTTGCCTGTGGGGTCACGGCAATGCTTGCCAGTGTCGCGCGTTCAGCCTTTGGAAGCCGATGGCTCGCGGTGCCACTGTTGCCTCTGGAGGCAGTCTGACGCTTGCCGGAGCTCTTTGAATTTTCGGTTCCGAATACGGAATTCAGAAAGCCGCCGAGGCCTTTTCCATTTCCGTTGCCGTTGTTCGACTTGGCCTGCTTGGAACCATTGCCGCGGTTGAAGATCCCAAGGCCCTTGTTGCCGTTGCCGTTGGAAGCGGAGTTCCCACCGCGGTTGGAGTTGCCGCTATTGCCCTTGTTGCCGGAATTTCCCTTGTTGCCGCCACCATTGCCGCCGGAATTTCCGCCGCCGCCACCACCATTGCCGTTTCCATTGCCATTCTTGGCGAACGCCTTGTCCACATGGAAGGAAAGCGAAGGCACATCCGGTGACAGGGAAGGGGCAACGACGAGCGCTGTTGCGCCAAGGAATAGGGTGACGGTTCTGGAGAGAGACATTACGTATCCTGGTCTGAAGCGTGCGAAAAATCGAGCTTTGCGAAAACGCCCGCGGTAACTCCGCAAACGTGCCCGCAGTGTCTGAATGTTCACTTACGACAACCCGTCAGACTTTAATTGGTTTCACTTCCGACAGGAATTTTTCGGTCGAAATACCGCAATTCAACTCAGACGAGCGAGCAGTTGCGGCACCTTGCCGATGTGGTCCAATCGGTAAAACCGGTCATGGCCACGTGGCTCGTCCGCCTCTTCCAGTGCCCAGGTCAGGTCATAGGGCACGTGAGCACCGTATGCTCCTGCGTCCAGCGCCGGCAGGATGTCCGATTTCAGCGAATTGCCGATCATAAGCGCTTCACCCGGGCCACTGCCGTGACGTGAAAACAGTGAGCGGTATGTCTCGTCGGTCTTTTCTGAAACAATCTCGATTGCGTCGAAATAGACATCGAGGCCGGAGGCTGTCACCTTGCGTTCCTGGTCGAACAGGTCCCCCTTGGTGATCAGGACCAGCTTGAAAGACGCCTTCACCTTATTCAGCGTTTCTTCAACGTAAGGGAGAGGCTCGACGGGATGGGACATCATTTCTCGCCCGGCTTCCAGGATTTCGGCGATGACATCGGCGGGCACCTGCCTGTCGGTGACCTCGATCGCTGTCTCGATCATGGAAAGGGTAAAGCCCTTAACGCCGTAGCCGTAATGCAGGACATTGCGTTTTTCCGCGGCCAGCAGCCGCTCGGCTAGGTGATCCTTGTCGGTGTAGTCGCCGAGCAATGAGGCGAACCGTTCTTCCGTCAGCCTGAACACCCGTTCGTTGTGCCAGAGCGTATCGTCTGCATCGAAGCCGAGTGTCGTGATCTTGGCCATCAGGAAGCCTCCTCGAATTCGGCGGAAAGCTCCAGCCATTCCTCTTCGGTTTTGATCAGCTTCTTCTCGCAGAAGGCTCGTTCCTTGGCGAATTTCGCAGCCCGTTCGGGTTCCCTCGTGAAGAATTCCGGATCGGAAAGGGCTTCGTCCAGCTTGATGATCTTTTCCTGCAGACGCTTCATTTCCTTTTCAGCGGCATCGATCTTCTGTTTCAACGGTTTCAGAAGTTCGCGTTTGACGGCAGCATCGCGGCGTTTTTCTTGCGCATTTGCCTTGTCGGCTTCCGCAGCGGCCTTGTCACGGGCTTTCTGAACCGCCTCGGGACCTTGCAGGATCAGTCGGCGATAGTCTTCCATGTCGCCGTCATAGGGTTCCACCTTGCCGTCTGCCACCAGCCATAGCCGGTCGGCGCAAGCCTCGACGAGATGCCTGTCGTGGCTGATCAACACCACGGCTCCCTGAAAGTCGTTCAGCGCCATCACAAGCGCTTCCCGGCTGTCGATGTCGAGGTGGTTGGTCGGTTCATCGAGGATCAGCAGATGCGGACCGTCAAATGTCGCCAGCCCCAGGAGGAGGCGGGCTTTTTCACCACCAGACAGGTCTTTCGCGGGCGTGTCCATCCGGTCGGTCGGAAGACCCATGCGTGCAACGCGAGCCCGAACCCTTGCCTCCGGCGCATCAAGCATGAGGGCACGCACATGCGCAACGGCGCTTTCAGCAGGCTTGAGCTCGTCAAGCTGGTGCTGCGCGAAGAAGGCGATTTTCAGCTTCGACGCCTTGGTGATCTCACCATCCATGGCACCAAGGCGTCCGGAGATCAGCTTGGCGAATGTCGACTTGCCGTTGCCGTTGGCGCCCAGCAACGCAATCCGGTCGTCAGTGTCGATATTCAGCGTCAGCCGCGACAGGATCCTGGTATCGCCATAGCCGGTTGCCACGCCTTCGAGTTTCAGGATGGGCGGTGCCAGCTGGCTGTCCGGATCGGGGAAATGGATCGGCTTGCTGCTCTCATCCGTGAGGGCGGCAATCGGCTGCATCTTTTCAAGCATTTTCAGGCGTGACTGCGCCTGCCGGGCCTTGCTGGCCTTGTAGCGGAACCGGTCGACAAACGCTTGCATATGCTTGCGCTGGGCGTCCTGCTTTTCCTTTGCCTTTTCGGCAAGGATCATCGCTTCGCGACGTTGCCTGTCGAAACTGTCATAGCCACCGGAGTAGTAGGTCATCTTGCCCCGGTCGAGATGGACGATGCTGTCGACAGCCTTGTTCAGAAGGTCTCTGTCGTGGGAGATCAGAAGCACCTGATGCGGGTAGCGGGCAACATAGTTTTCCAGCCACATCGTGCCTTCAAGATCGAGATAGTTCGTCGGCTCGTCGAGCAGAAGAAGGTCGGGTTCGGAAAAAAGAACCGCAGCCAGGGCAACGCGCATGCGCCATCCGCCTGAAAACGACGAACACGGCCTTTGCTGCGCGGCGGCATCAAAGCCAAGGCCGGACAGGATCGAGCCTGCCCTGGCTTCAGCCGTGTGGGCGCCGATGTCGGCGAGCCGTGTATGGATTTCGGCAATCCGGGCCGGGTCTGTCTGTGTTTCGGCTTCTGCCAGCAGCTGGCTGCGTTCCTTGTCCGCGGCCAGCACCACTTCCATCAGGGTTTCTTCCGTCCCCGGTGCTTCCTGTGCGACCTGACCGATGCGCGCGCGCTTCGGGATCTGCACTGAGCCTGTCTCGGTGGAAAGATCCCCGGTGATGATCTTGAACAGCGTTGATTTGCCCGCACCGTTTCGACCGACAAGACCTGTCTTGGCCTTGCCGGGAAGCGTAACGCTGGCTCTGTCGATCAGGAGGCGGTCTCCGATCCGATATGTAAGGTCCGTAATCTGCAACATGAGGCGGATGTTTGGCGGAGCGCCCATGCGGATGCAAGTGGAAAGCTGTTCTTCGGGCGATCCGGTGGCGGGCTGTGGCATCGCTGCACCGTTGGCCCGCCGGTTTGAAGGTCAAGGTTCCAGAAAATCGAGGATCTCGGCGACTATCCGCCTGTGTTGCTGCTCGCGCTCCCGGGAACCTTTGACACAAACAATTTCATCGCCGGGCTCTTCTTCCTTCAGGATTTCGAAGGCCTCCGGTTTGCACACGCCCATGAAGTCGAAATGCCCGGCATCTTCCAGTTCAAGATAGTGCACCATGTTTGCAGACAAGGCGGCCGCAAGAGCGCGGGATTCGACTTCCTGGTTCAGCATATCCGCACGTTCCGAACCCAGTACCAGGACCGGAATGTTTATTGCGTGAAGACTTTCTTCTGAAAACAGGGGCGTGCCACCGAGGTCCATGCTGATGACCTTCCGGACACGGCTATCCTTGCGCGAAACGGACATCTGTTTCCTGTCGGCGGCGGTTTTGGCAACGGACCATCCTGCGAAAACTCCGCACACCACTGGCTGGTTTTCGCCGGTGCAGATTGCCGTTTGCCGTTCAGTGTCAAACTTGGCACCTGCCAACAGCATCACGGTGTACCCGCCAAGAGAATGCCCTGCCGCGTAGATGCGGTCCGGGTCGATCCGCTTTGAAGTTGCCTCGTCTTCCAGCAGGAAAGTGATCACCCTCGATAGATCCACCGGTCGATCCCAGAGTTCACGTGCCTGATCGGGATCACGCAGGAATGTACTGGTTCCCGGATGATTGATCATGGCGACCAGGTAACCGCGCCGCGACAACTCCGAGCCCAGCCAGGCCTGATTGAAGGTGTTGCCATACATTCCGTGTGAAAGGACAAGCAGCGGGAAACGTCCGTCCGCTGGTTTGCCGTCTGGATCGGCAGCAGCCATCTGCCAGACCTGGCTCTTGTCTGCCTGGCTGAAGACCTCAGGTGTCTGTGTCGGATACCAGAGATCTCCGGCCAGAGGGCGATCCTGCCGATCGTCCTCGATCGTCAGACTGGTTACACCAGGACCATAGGGGAGGGCTGAGGTGTCCTGTGCCTGTGACAGGACCGGGTCGATGAGGCCTGCAACAAGGATTGCAGCACTCAGGAATGTGCGCGTGTAAGAGTGCCATCCGGCGAGGTGAGGAGACATGGGAAATCCATCTGAAAGTTGCGATGCCCTTCAAATGTCCGGTGGCGGATCTGTTGACAATTGCTGCAGGCTGCCGGTCCTGTCCTCAATCATGATAAAGGACAGCACGTTCAAACTGCCTCTTTGCGCATACCGGTCATGATCAGCATTCCCGTCTCCTTTCTGCTTGCAGCTGTCTTCCTGTCACTCGGCATCGCTGCACTGAACTGGCACTTGTTGCCGTCTGTCGCGAGAGGGATGTTCGTTTGGCTCTTCGGTCTGCTGACGCTGGAAGCCGCCCTCGTGGGCGCGCGCTTCGCCTTCGGGGTTGTCGAACTCCTGACCGTGCAAAGGGTGTTGCCGGTGTGGATAGCGCCGTCCGTTTATCTGGCTTTCGTCTCGCTGACCGTTTCGGGTGAAAGAACCCGGCAACTCGTGGCGTTGAATTTTGGTGCGGCTGCCATCGTGACAGTTGCAATGCATTTGCCTGTGCCGGTTGCCGGTTACGTTGATGGGCTTATCGGCGCAAGCTACGCGGTCTATGCGCTTGCGCTTGCAAGGCTCTGGAGCCAGGGGCCGGATGTGTTTTGCCAGGCTCCGACGAACAAGAATGGTCTGCTTCGCAATCTGCTCGGCTTTTCCATATTGATCATGCTGGCAACACTGCTGATTGACGCCTTGGTCGCTTACCTGTTCGCGCAGCAAAGCGAGGTTGCCGCCGCGCTTGCGATTTCGCTGGCAAGCCTGTTCTTTCTGGTCCTTGCAGTCGGAGCAGCCTTTGGTGTTCTGGGTGCCCGCTTCGGGCAGTCACGGGCAAAGGTTGAAGAGAGCGTTGGAAATGACGCGCAGCGGGCAGAGATTGTCGATTCTGCCCGAAAGGTTCTAATGGACCAGGAGTTCTTCCGGGATCCATCGCTCACACTTACGCGGCTGGCCCGGCGGGTCGGGGTTCCTGATCGGGATCTATCCAGAGCTGTCAACGCAGTTGAAGGCGTCAATGTCAGCCAGTTCGTCAATCTGGTCCGCCTCGCGGAAGCGGAACGACTGCTGGTTACGACGGACGAACCTGTCGGCCGGATACAGGAGCGGGCCGGGTTTTTGACCCGTTCGAACTTCTACAGGGAATTCCAGAAGGCATATGGCGAAGCGCCAGGCGCTTATCGCAAGAATGCTCAGTCCTCGCTCTGAGCTTTTTCATCTTCTTCCGGAACACTCAGATAGATCTCGGCCAGGCCGGCGAGAAGTTCATGGCAGAGGATCACTTCCCGCGTCTGCGGATCCCAGAAGGCGTTTTCCTCGCCGCAGGCGGTCGAGCGGAAGGTGACTGTCTTCGGCAGCTCGTAGAAAGTGTCGAATTCCTTGGCGACCATCTCCACCAGTCCGCTTTCCTTCAGGAAAACGGCCATGGCTTCCAGGTCTCTTGTTGCCGGATCATGGACGACCTTGATCTTGCCCCCTGGCGTATCGCTGTCTCTCAGATAAGGGTCGGTCACGATTTCCCACGAAGCCGAGGCCTGTTCATAGTCGAAGGCGCAACTTTCGATCCGCTCCTCCGGCAACTCCAGGTCTCTGGCAAGATCCAGAAAGGCGTCTTCGTCGGCCCCTACCATCAGGCACAGCATCTTGTAGCCGCGTTGCTGGTCCAGATCGTGCTCATCGTAGAAAACCAGGTCGTCGTAGTCTTCCTCGGCAATCAGGAACCAACCGATCATCGCCTGTGTGAGATAAAGATCCATGTCGTCGGTGTCCGCGCCGAGCATGGAAACGGTGGCCAGATTGTCGACGGCATCTTCTTCCTGGGCCAGAACGGGAAGTTCCAGTTCCGAGACAAGCATATGTCCGCTCTCGTGGTAGAGCGTGAACAGCGTGTTGCCCGCAACGAAAACGAAGAGCTCTTCCAGCTGTTCGGGCGAAAGGGCGGCAAGTTGCCCTGCCAAAGTGGGGAAAGTTTGCGGGCTTTCGATCTCATGTGTATTGGCCGCCACCGAGGGGGCGGCAAGGCTGAGCCAGAGCGATGCGACGGCCGCATAAAGCAGCGTTGGCAGGATGGCGAAGAGTTCGACCATGGTGTCATTCCCGAAGAGGAGCGCTGCAAACCGTCCGCTCGACCTTTGCATTTGCGCGCAGACTAGGCAGCCGTTCGTATGTTGGCCAGCACCATATTGAGCCACAAACCGGTTACCGACATCAAAATGTCATGACCCGGCCCCCTTGCGGGCGTGACGGCACACCGTTATTAAGGCCGCGAAATTTTTAAAAATCCGGAACCGGCACTCCGCCGGCCCGCTGCTGAAACGAGAAAGATGAAACCATGGCGATTGAACGCACGTTTTCCATGATCAAGCCGGACGCCACCAAGCGCAACCTGACCGGTGCCATCACCGCCAAGCTTGAAGAAGCCGGCCTGCGCGTCGTTGCTTCCAAGCGCGTTTGGATGTCCCTGCGCGAAGCTGAAGCTTTCTATGCGGTTCACAAGGAACGTCCGTTCTTCGGCGAACTGACTGAATTCATGTCTTCTGGCCCGACCGTCGTTCAGGTTCTGGAAGGCGAAAATGCCATTGCCAAGAACCGTGAAGTCATGGGTGCAACCAACCCGGCTGACGCTGCAGAAGGCACGATCCGCAAGTCCTATGCCCTGTCCATCGGCGAAAACTCCGTACATGGTTCCGATGCAGCTGAAACCGCTGCTGAAGAAATCGCGTTCTGGTTCTCCGGTGTTGAACTCGTCGGCTAACCTGCGGGCAATGAGTTGACTGAAAAGCCGGTCCCGTCGGGGCCGGCTTTTTCTGTTTGTGCCACCTCTCAGCCGTTACATCGCGTTACACTTTGATGCGATTGTCTGACAGCGTTCTGCTTCCAAAGGCCTCATACTCAATTTGTGGGCGAAGAGATCGGGAGAGAGCGATGCGCATATCGATAGCGCTGGCCGGAGTGCTGATTGCAGTACCGGCTGCCGCGCATGACAGCATGGCGCCACTGGAAGGTGAACAAGCCATCGAGCAGACGCATGTTATGGAGGAAATCTGGAACCTCTTGCTGCCGAAGGCCGAAGCGTCGGCAGACATTTCAGTCGACAGCAACTATCGTCATATTCATGCCGATGGCTATCCGGTGAAACCACCCGGAAAATTTCCCAACCGCGGGAACCCGCATTCCATTTCGAAAAAGAACTACAATCTGAAGGTCCCTCTGGTGCCGCACAAGAACTCCAGCGCAACCAGGGCGCAGGGGGCGGTTTTTGGCATTGCGGTAAACGGTGTGGTCATGGACCCTGGCACGGCGGAGTTCTGGCAAAACGACCGTCGCTCGGGATGGAACTACGAGGCGCTGGGCGGTGCTTGCACGCTGGGTCTTGATCGGTACAACGCCCATGTCCAACCGGATGGCACCTACCATTATCATGGCATTCCGACCGGCGTCATGGCCTCCAAGGATGGTAAGTCAGTGCCTGCCTTGTTGGGATTTGCCGCGGACGGCTTTCCCATCTACGGCCCTTACGGCTATTCCGACCCCAAGCGGAATTCGGGTCTCAAGAAGCTGAACAGCAGCTACAGGGTGAAGAAAGGCAATCGGCCGGGCGGGCCGAGCGGGCGCTACAACGGCAAGTTCACACAGGATTGGGCCTATGTTGCCGGCGCCGGCGATCTTGACCAGTGCAACGGGCGTTTTGCGGTTACGCCGGAGTATCCGAACGGCACGTATCACTATGTGCTGACGGATGCATTTCCTTTCATTCCGCGCTGTTGGATGGGCAATCCCGACAGCAGCTTCATGCGCTTGAAACGAGCTGGCATGAGAGGCGAGATCCAGAACGAGAGCGATCTTCCCACGGTCGATTTTGCGGCGTTGTCGGACAACAGCGAGGCTGCCGTCATGCTTGTTCAGGCGCAGGGGGGACACCCGCCACGTTTTCTGCATGGAGGTCGCCCACCGCCCCCGGGCCTTGGATCTGGCCATGGACCAGGCTTTGGCTCGCGCAACGGAGGTCCTCCACCCGGCGCAAGGCCAGAAGCCGGGCGTGGGGGGAGATCTCCCTGCAGCGGCAGCTGACCGGAAAAAGTGCGTGACATCCACGCACTTTTTTTGGAAATGAAACATTCAAAAATTCGAAACTTGGAAAGAAAGGAAATCACATGAAATCGATCACGCTCGGAGCCGCCCTCATTCTGGCAACCGTGGGCTCATGTTTTGCCGCAGAAGGGCCAGGGGCGCATTTCATCGAAAACTGGGATCTGAATGGTGACGGTGCAGTGACCGCGGAAGAAGCGCGGGAACGGCGCGGCAATGTCTTTGCCAGTTTCGACGCCAACGACGATGGTTTTCTGGATGCAGAGGAATATGTCCTCTTCGATGAGGCAAGAGCCCAGGATCAGGCAGAGAATGAGCCCAAGGGAATGGGGAAAGGTGCAAGAAACCCGGCAAACGGCATGCGCCTTGAAGTCAATGATATCGACGGCGACGGCAAGGTTTCTGAAGCCGAGTTTCTCGACAACGCAGCCTCCTGGATCGAAATGATCGACCGCGACGGCGACGGGGTCGTCACAGTCGCGGATTTCGGCCCACGCGGGTGAAACGAACCACCCGGATAATGGGTAAAAGCGGCCATCCGACTTGACAGGTGGCCGCGCTGGGGGAACCTTGCCGGGCTCATGTTCGAGGAATTCAGTAAGGCATCATGACCCAGCAGCCGCCCAAGAGCACTTTTTCCGCCTGTCCGCACGATTGTCCGTCGACCTGCGCGCTGGAGGTGCATTTTTATCCGCATGGCGACGTTCGCCGGCTGAATGGTGCCAGGGACAATGCCTATACCGCAGGCGTGATCTGCGCCAAGGTCGCGCGCTATCCCGAACGGCTTTATCACCCGGACCGGCTATTGAAGCCGCTGCGGCGCACCGGCAAGAAAGGTGAAGGCCGTTTTGAGGAAATCTCCTGGGATGCAGCGCTGGATCTGATCGCTGAAATGTTCCTGGCTGCGGAAGCCGAATTCGGAGCCGAAAGCGTCTGGCCCTATCACTATGCCGGTACGATGGGGATGGTGCAGCGGGACAGTATCCACCGCCTGCGTCATACCAAGGGCTATTCACGTCAGTTCGACAGCTTCTGCACCAACATGGCCTGGACAGGCTATGTCGCCGGCACCGGCAAGTTGGCCGGACCCGATCCGCGTGAAATGGCGGTTTCCGACCAGATCGTCATCTGGGGCACAAATCCGGTTGCGACCCAGGTCAATGTGATGACCCATGCCATTGCCGCCCGCAAGAAACGCGGCGCGCGCATTATTGTTGTTGACGTCTATGAGACCGAGACGATGAAGCAGGCGGACATCGGCATCATCCTGAAACCCGGCACGGATGCCGCGCTTGCCTGCGCTGTCATGCATGTGCTCTTCCGCGACGGCCATGCCGACCGGGATTACCTGGAAACCTACACGGATTGTCCAGCCGAGCTGGAAGCGCATCTGAAAACGAAGACACCGGAGTGGGCTGCTTCGATCACGGGGCTGGACGTCTCAAGGATCGAAGAGCTGGCGCAGCTGATCGGTTCCGTCAAGAAGACCTATTTCCGGCTCGGCTACGGCTTCACCCGGTCCCGCAATGGTGCAGTCGGCATGCATGCTGCCAGTTCCATTGCCGCTGTCAGCGGCTGCTGGAAGGAAGAGGGCGGCGGCGCCTTCCACAACAACGGTGCAATCTATCAGCTCAACAAGGAAATGATCGAAGCTGGCTCGCTGAAGGACCCGGCTGTGCGTGCCCTCGACCAGAGCCTGGTCGGCCGTATTCTCACCGGCGACGAAGCGGCGTTGCTTGGTGGTCCGCCGGTGAAGGCGATGCTGATTCAGAATACCAACCCGGTTTCCGTGGCACCGGAGCAGGACCTGATAAAGCAGGGGTTTGCGCGGGAGGACCTCTTCACCGTCGTCCATGAGCATTTCCTGACAGAGACAGCGCAGATGGCAGACATCGTGCTGCCGGCAACCCAGTTTCTGGAACATGACGACCTTTATAAAGGCGGCGGACACCAGTATCTGATGCTGGGTCCCAAAGCTGTTGAGCCGCCGGAAGGTCCGAGGGAAAATATATTTGTTATCAACGAGATCGCCAGGCGCGTTGACTCAAAACCTCATCCCGGATTCGATATGAGCGCGCGCGACCATATCGACTGGCTGTTGCGCAATTCCAACTATGGAACGCTCGCAGAGCTGGAAGCTGGAAAGTGGATCGATCTGCAACCTGATTTCGAAACGGCGCATTATCTCAACGGTTTCGGTCACGCAGACGGCAAGTTCCACTTCAAGGCTGACTGGGGTCGTTCCTCTGCTCCCAACAAGCCGGAAGATGGCACAATTTTCGGTCCCTGGCAGACGATGCCGGAGTTGCCGGACCAATGGGACAGCATCGAACTTGCAGACGAGCAGCATCCGTTCCGCTTGGTGACATCGCCAGCCCGCTCTTTCCTGAATTCCACGTTCAACGAGACCGACAGCTCGAAAAAGAAGGAAGGCAGACCGGAGGTCTGGTTGCGCCCGGAAGAGGCAGAGCGTTTCGGCATCGAAGACGGTGCCAAGGTGAAGATGGGCAACCGGCGCGGTGTCGTGACTTTGCATGCGCGATATGTTGCGACCGTCGCGCCCGGAACCGTGATTTCGGAAGGGATCTGGCCGAACGATGCTTTCGAGGACGGCCGCGGCATCAACACGCTTACCGGGGCCGACCCGGTTGCGCCCTATGGTGGCGCGGCGTTTCACGACACGGCCGTGTGGGTGAGGGCCGTCTGACGCTGACAGCCGGTTTGTTAGGTAATTGCGGCCCATTCTTCGAGATGCGAGCGAACTCGCTCCTCAGGATGAGGCGAACGTGCATTCAGACGCAAGCAGAGCAACACACTCATCCTCATTCTGAGGAGGTGCGAAGCACCGTCTCGAAGGATGGGCCACTTGCTCCATAGCCTCTCAATTTCAGAAAAGAAAAGGCGGTGCATCGCCCGTCCGATGTCACCGCCTGCCTCGGGAAAGTCTGGTCGTCGGTCCGGCTTGGGGCTTCCGAACGTCAGACCTGGCTTTCCGAGGATTGGGAAACGGGTGTGGCCAGCTTGCCTTCTTCCGCCTTGTAGAAATACTGGCTTGAGACCAGCCAGCCCTTGAGCGGTCGAAGCATAGGAATGCAGGTCACCAGGATCAGCGGCAGGGTCGTCACCAAATGCACCCAGTAAGGGGCTGTAAACGCGATTTCGAGCCAGATCGCAAAGGCGACTGCGGGAATGCAGCCAAAGCAGATCACGAAAAACGCGGGCCCGTCCGCAGGGTCGGCAAAGCTGTAATCAAGTCCGCAGTGGTCGCATTTCGGTTTCAGCTTCAGGAAGCCGTCGAAGATGGAGCCTTCGCCGCAACGCGGGCAGCGGCCCTTGATGCCGGTGCGGATCGGCGGAATTTGCGGCCAGCTTTGTGGAGTGGTCATGGAACACCTTTTCCTGCGAGAGGTCTTCCGGTTCGAGCCGGAGACGTTAATCCAGTCAATATTTGAATGAATGGATATGTTTGCAGTCAAAGATAAAGCAAATTGCTTGCATGGCAAGCCGATCGCCTGCGGCAGATTGGCAGAGGGTTGTGTGCAGTCCTTTTTTGTTCAGAAGTAGGTGGAGGTCTTGTCCGGCGTTGACGCCAATGCCTCGGAAATGACCCTGAACGCGCTATCGATCTGAGCGCGATCATGTGGTCCGCCCAGACAGAGCCGTACGGATTCATCCGCCTTTCCGGCAATCGTGAAGGCGTCGCTTTCCACAACGCCGACAGCCTGGTTCCTCATCTGGCTGACAAAGGCCGGACGAGACCAGCCTTTCGGCAAGGCAAGCCAGATATGAAATCCGTCAGGGTCGGCTTCAAATTTCTGGCTTTTCAGATAGCGGGCGGCCAGCTCTTGCCGGGCCGTGCTTTCGCTTCGGATGTGCCGAAGCAGGGCTCTGGCAGTGCCATCTTCGATCCAGCGCGTGGCCAGGGCTGTCGTGAGCGGGGAAATCATGACGCTGGACGTGCGCTGTGAACGAGCGAACTGCCATGCAGCGCTCCGGTCCGGGGCAAGGACGTGGGCGAGCCGGAGACCGGCTCCAACGCTTTTCGAAAGAGAGCCGATGTACCAGGTGATATCCGGAGCAAGAGCGGCTATCGACGGGACCTGCTTGCGGCTTAGCTGGCCGTAGGGATCATCCTCCAGGATCGGCACGCCGTGGCGCTGCGCGACGGTTGCAAGGTCGCTGCGCCGCTGCTCGGAGAGGGTGCGAGTGGTTGGGTTGTGCAGAGTAGGATTGAGATAGAGTGCCTTCAGGCGACCATCGAGACAGGCTTTGCGAAAGGCCTCCGGATCAATGCCTTCTTCGTCGCTCGGCAAGCCGAAAAGCTCCAGTCTGAGTTGTCCGCAGATGGATCGGATCCCGGGATAGGTGACGGCTTCGCATGCGATCCGGTCACCCGGCTCGCAAAGCGTTGCAAGAATGCCGGCAAGCGCTGCCTGAGCGCCGGGAGCAAACAGAATATCTTCCGGGTCGGGTTTGAGGCCAACTCCGGCAAGCCAGCGTGCTGCAGCCTGGCGGTCCGGGTCTTTTTCAGAAATTGTCTGGTATCGAAGCAGCGGAATGAGGTCGGCCGAAAGCGCCGCGAGCCCCTCTTTCATACGGGCAATCAGGCCAGCGTCACTGACTTCCGGCGGCAGGTTCATGGAAAAGTCCGGAGGTGACAGCCGCTTGGCATCACGCGTTACAACGCCGCCGCCCAGAACGCTGTCGGGGCCGGTGACGAATGTGCCGCTGCCAACCATGGAGGAGATAGCGCCACGCCTGCGGGCTTCGGTGTAACCGCGTGCAACGGTGGTGAAGTCAAGCCCGAGCCGGGCTGCCAACTGGCGCTGCGCAGGAAGCCGGTCTCCAGGCGAAAGGCGTCCGGTGCGGATATCTTCTTCAATGGCGTCCGCGATCGCGGCATAGCGCGGAGCACTGCTGGCGGAAAGGTCCGGACACCATTCGGTCATGAAGAATTGCTTTCAAATTGACTGGATATTGACTGTATACAGAGCTCGTGCCGGAATGTCACCAATCATTCGCTTCAGGGTGGGGCACCCAGTGGAGCTTGCGAACAATGGACGGCTGGCGAACAGCGCGCGTGCTGAACGGTCTTTGTTTCCAGGAAGATGTGGTCGAGGCAAACGCACGCGTGGCAGCGAGTTGGCAGCAGGGCCTTCCCGATGTCAGCGGTTTTATCCTCGGTCCAGAACCTCGACGGCCAGCACAGTCGGCAAATGGCGGGCAATTTCCTGCCAGGTCTCACCTTCATCCAGGCTGGCGAAAACCGAGCCTGAGTTTGTGCCGAAGTAGAGCCCGGCGGGGTCTCGTGTGTCACCGCCCATCGCCTGACGCAGAACCGTGAAGAAGCAGGCTTCCTGCGGAAGGCCCTCGCGCTTGTCCCGCCAGGTTCGGCCACCGTCTTCGGACTTCCACACGGCTGCTGCCGCACCGGGTGGAAACCGGCCTTCGGTGTCTCCGTTAAGCGGGAGCGTCCAGATGGTGTCAGGATCTCGCGGATGAACGCGGATCGGGAAGCCGAAGGTGGAGGGCAGGCCGTCGGTGATGTTGTCCCAGTTGAGCCCGCCGTCTGCGGATCGCCAGACGCCGTGGTGGTTCTGTTGATAAAGCAGGTCATTGTCGCCAGGTGCACGCATCATGTTGTGAACGCAATGGCCGGTCTCGCCGTCGCGCGGGGAGGCAGGGTGATCATGTCCCTCACAGGCGGCCGCGTTGGACAGCCGGTTGCGTCGCTCCCACGTCATGCCGCCATCTTCGCTGGCGAAAACGCCTGCGGCAGAAATGCCTATCCAGAGCTTTTTCGGATTGTCCGGGTCGGAAACGATCGTGTGCAGCACAAGGCCGGCCGCACCCGGGTTCCAGCTGTCTGCGGACGGATGATTGGCAAGCCCCTCCAGATGCGCGAAGCTCTTGCCGCCATCTCGGCTGGCGAGAAATCTTGCGGGCTTGGTGCCGGCGTAGAGCGTGCCGTGGGCGTACCCGAGCGACCAGATTTGCGAAAAGTCGTCCGCAAAAGGCAGATCCTGAGGTGTCCAATTCAAAAACTTGGCCGTCTCGGGATCATTGGCTGCCCAATCGTCGAGCGTCCCTTTGGTCAGTCGTGTAACTTCCCAAGTCTCGCCGCCGTCGACAGAACGCCAGACGCCCGCGCCGGACCATTCGCCGCCGCCGCCGGCCCAGATCGTACCGCTTTCCGGATCGCCGATCACGTGATTGATCGGCCAGCCATCGCAGAAAGGTCCCTTTACCTTCCAGCCTCCACGGTCGCTTCCACCGTTCAGCAGGAACGCTCCCTTGGTGGTTCCGACAAGCACCGTTACACCCGAAGTCATGGTTTGCCTCCTCCAGAAACCGGCCGAGCTTAACACGAGTTTTGTTGGTTGCAGATGGGCTTCAATGCTCCTTTACGGCGTGGTGCGGCCTAAAGGAAAAGAGCCTCCTAACTGGTTCTGTTGGTCTCGAGGAACTGGATCTTCTCGCGGTACCAGTGAAACGGTAGACAGTGGGAGCCTGCTGGTAGCAAACTGCCGGCACATGCAAGCCATGCCCTTTCCGGAGATGATCATGCCTGAAGACCTTAGCCATTGGACCGCGCGTCCCCGGCCGGAGCACAAGCCGATTGAGGGCCGTTACGTTGTTCTGGAGCCACTTGATCCGGGGCGCCACACGTCCGGGCTATTCGAAGCTTCCGATGTGCCGGACGGCGATCAGAAATTCCGCTGGCTGCCTGAGTATCCACCGAAGACGGAGACTGATTTCCACGGGTGGGTGGAAAAGGCTGCAGCCAGCAAGGATCCGCTCTTTTTTGCAATCGTGGACAAGGAAACCGGCAAAGTTGCCGGACGGCAGACGCTTATGCGGATCGACGAGGCCAACGGTGTCATCGAAATTGGAAATATCTATTGGGGACCGCTGATCTCACGCAAACGAGGGGCGACCGAAGCCCTCTATCTGTTCATGAAATATGTGTTCGATGATCTCGGTTATCGGCGCTTCGAATGGAAGTGCAACAACGACAACATTCCGTCCAGACAGGCCGCCTTGCGTTTCGGTTTCAACGAGGAAGGCGTCTTCCGGCAGCATCTTGTCGTCAAGGGTCTCAATCGGGATACAGCGTGGTTCTCCATGATCGACAAGGAATGGCCGGCGCTGAAAAAGGGCTACGAAGCCTGGTTGGTCGCGGAGAATTTCGAGCCATCCGGAGAGCAGAAGCGCAAACTTGGCGCGTGTCTTGCGGATGCTGCAAAGAGCGGTCAATCATGAGCGATCGGCGCCAGCCGGATTCGCCAGACGAGACCTATCGATGAACTCCAGACATATCGGCATCTTGCAGCCTGGGCATGCCCCCGACGAACTGGCACAGGAATTGGGCGACTACGATGCATGCTTCCGGCAGTTGCTGGCCGGTCGCGGGTTTTCCTTCACGACCTATGATGTCGAGGCGGGTGAGTTCCCCGATGGGCCGGAAGCAGCGGATTCCTGGTTGATAACCGGGTCCCGCCACGGAGCCTACGAAGACCACGACTGGATTCCGCAGCTTGAGGATCTTATCCGCGCAATTCACCAGAGCGAGCGACCTCTGATCGGTGTTTGCTTCGGTCACCAGATCATTGCTCAAGCCCTTGGTGGTAAGGTGGAGAGGTCGCCCAGGGGTTTTACCGCCGGCCCGGAAACCTATCGCGGTTTCGGTCACGAAAAACTGGTGCTCAATGCCTGGCATCAGGACCAGGTCACAATGGCACCCAAGGGGCTTGAAGTTGTTGCAAGCAGTTCAGGTTGCCCGATTGCCGGGCTTCATCTGCCTGGCCGGATCCTGACATGTCAGCCGCATCCGGAAATAGATCCGGACTATCTTGCGGGCATTGTGAAGCTGCGCGGATATGTTTTGAACGACACGCAGCGCGCTGATCTGCCGAAACGGATCGAGACCATGCCTCTTGATGCGAACAAGGCGGCAGATCTCTTTGCAATTTTTCTGTCGGGCGAAGAACTCGGGATGCTGTTGCCCGGTAACGCCGAAGCCTGATCTGCAGAACCAACCATGCCCGGTCAATCGCAATGCTCGAATTCGCATAGGTAGAAATTTATTTCGATCTAAACGCTAATTTGAACTTCTCGCGCTTGCAGGTGTTTAAGGGCGTAGCGGATCGTTGACCGCGACAAGGACCTGTCGGTGCCCTATGACCGCACCTTCATGGCCTTTGCCTATGTTATCATGAAGTCTGGCTTCGTCGGTACGGCACTTACCGTTGCGCCTTACATCACGTTTGCTCAACCAGAAGGCCCCTCAAGCTTCAATACGTTTTAGGAACTGATATTGAGCGACTGGGAGCAGGCTGTCGGGCTGACATGTCCCGGTCTCTTCGGCGTATAGAAAATCCTACGCTTTGCTCTCTCACGAAAAAGGCAATCGACTGTCTCCTGTCGATTGCCTTTGTTTTTTCCGGGCCGACCGCTGGAAGGTCAGTGGTTCTTCGCGGCTGACTTGCCTCTGACGAGCCGCCAGACCGGCAGGATCACCTTGCTGGTGACCGGGATCAGCAGCATGCCGAGTGCAAGGCCGAACAGACCGTCCAGGCTTGCCGTTACCACCCATGTGAGGAAGCCTTGAGCGACCTGTACCGAATGAGCGACGTTGTGGGCAATGTCGTGGATGATGCCGTAGATCTGCCCGAAGCCCAGAACGTCCATACCATGCAGCACGATGGAGCCACCGACCCAAAGCATGGCGGCGGTACCAACTGTCATCAGCAGTTTCATGAAGCCGGGCATGGCTTTCACAATGCCGTGGCCGAAGGCGCGGGTCAGCGACAGGCGGCCTCTGCGCGTCAGCATCAGGCCGAAGTCGTCCGCCTTTACCAGCAAGGCAACGGAGCCATAAACGAGAACGGTGATTCCGATTGCGACCACTGCAAGCGTGGCAGCTTCCATCCAGATGGTGCTTTCAGGAATCTCGGCGAGGGCGATCGTCATGATTTCCGCCGACAGGATGAAGTCGGTCTTGATGGCGCCGGAAACCTTCTGTTCTTCCAGATGCAACGGGTCGGCAACGAAGCCTTCCGGCTCGTCGGCGTCATGATGATGTGGCTTGAAGATGTGATAGATCTTTTCCGCCCCCTCAAAACACAGGTAGGCGCCACCCAGCATCAGCAACGGTGTGATGATACCTGGTAAAAACTCATTGAGTACGAGGCCGGCAGGAAGCAGGAAGATCAGCTTGTTCTTGATTGATCCCTTCGCGATCCGCCAGACGATCGGAATTTCGCGCGCAGGGGAAAATCCGGCGACATATTTCGGAGTGACGGCTGCGTCGTCGATTACGGCTCCGGCCGCTTTCGCACCCGCCTTGGCCGCCTGGCCGATCACGTCATCCGCGGAGGCCGCGGCAATCTTGGCGATTGCGGCAACGTCATCGAGTAGGGCAAGCAATCCGCTCATGGCAGCTCCAGGTCTGTGTCCGTCCGGGGCAAGGATATAGCGTGTTGCCGGGTGAGGGGCCAGTAAAGAGACCCCATATTCCTGAAACAGATTGCACCGGAACGAATTGGCCTGAAGTTGGTTAGGCCAGGGCCGCCAGTGTCGTTCTTTCCTGCGGAAATGCCGTGAAGGCCTCCGCAGACTTGCGGCGTTGCTTCGGCATCGGGATTGGAACGGCAGACAACAGGCGGCGTGTGTACGGGTGCTGCGGGTTTTTCAGAATCTGTTCGGTTTGACCGGTTTCGACAATCTCGCCCTTGTACATCACGGCAATGCGGTGACTGACCCGCTCCACCACGCCGATATCGTGTGAGATGAACAGGAACGACAGACCTTCCGTGCGTTGCAGTTCGAGCATCAGATCAGTGATCTGCCGGGCAATCGAAACATCCAGCGCGGAAACCGCTTCGTCCGCAATGATGAGTTTCGGTTCCACCGACAAGGCACGCGCAATGCACAGACGCTGACGTTGTCCGCCGGAGAATTGGTGCACGAAGCGATTGATGGCATCGCGCTCCAGTCCAACCCTTTCAACCAGATCCGCTGCGAGTTCCTTCTGGTCTTTGCGCGAGACAAGGCCGTGGATCCGTGCCGGCTCCGTGATCAGCTCATGTACCGGAAGCCGCGGATTGAGGCTCGCATAAGGGTCCTGAAACACCATCTGCATGTCCTTCCGCGTTTCGCGGAGCGCCTGCCGGGAGGAGCTGTTCAGAACATGACCGTCAAGCCGGACAGATCCGCTTTCAGGTTCGATCAGATGCAGAATGGACCGCGCCAGGGTCGACTTGCCGCAACCGGATTCGCCAACCAGACCAAGCGTCTCGCCACGCGCAACCTTCAGCGAAACGCGGTTCACGGCCAGAACGCCGCCGAATTTCCTGGAAAACAGGCCGGATTTGCCGGCAAATCGTGTCGACAGTTGCTCAACATCCAGCACTGTCTCGGTCCCGGCCTGCTGCGTGCTGGTGCCGGAACCCGGTTTCGGCGTTGCCGCCATCAGCGCCTTTGTGTAGGCAGCTTTCGGTCGTTCGAAGAGATCGTGAACGCTGGCTTCTTCCATCTTTTCGCCGTTGCGAAGCACGACGACCCGGTCGGCAATCTCGGCAACGACGCCCATGTCGTGGGTGATGAACAGAACGCCCATGCCGATCTCTGCCTGAAGGTTCCGGATCAGTGTCAGGATCTCCGCCTGGGTGGTGACATCCAGAGCCGTTGTCGGTTCATCGCAGATCAGCAGTTTGGGCCTGCAGGCGAGCGCCATTGCAATCATCACCCGTTGACGCAGGCCGCCGGATAGTTCGTGCGGATATTGCTGCAGCCGCCGCGCCGGATCCGGAATGCGTACCTGATCGAGGGCTTCTTCCGCGGCTTGCATGGCCTTGCGCCTGTCGAACTTCCGGTGGCGGATGAAGACCTCGCCGACCTGGTCGCCGATTTTCAGAACCGGGTTGAGTGAGGTCATCGGCTCCTGAAAAACCATGGAAATGGCATTGCCGCGCAGAGCTGTCAGCTGTGCATCCGTCAGGCTTCGCAAGTCATGGGAGCGATCACCATCGTTCAGGCGGATGCTGCCCCCGCCAATCGTTCCACCTTCTCGTTCGATCAGCCGCAGGATGGAAAGTGCCGTGGCCGATTTGCCGGAACCGGACTCTCCGACCAGCGCAAGTGTCTCGCGCGCATGAATTGCAAAGGAAATTCCTTTCACGGCTTCATGAGCACCGAAAGAAATCCTGAGGTCCTGAACGTCCAGTACCGGCTGGGTCATTTGAGGTCTCCGCGGCGTCTTGCGGCAAATTCCGGATGCTGGTTGAAGTCCGGTAGCGGCGGTGTCCAGCGGTCGGCATGAGGCTTGAACGAATGGGCAATCGGGTCGAGGCCCTGCACCTGCCAGGAGACGGTTTCGTCAAGCTCAAGCAAACCGAAGGCACAGGCAGGTTGGCCCCTGGTGGTGAAGCTTTCGGTGAGCGACTGCTGTGTCAGATGGGTAATGCCGTCCACCGTGGTGATTGTGTTCCAGTGAACGTGGCCGGACAGACAGACCACCGGCTGCCGGGACTGCGCCAGTGCCGCGCGGGCACGTTCTGCCATCGGGTAGGTCGAAGCTGACGGATTGCGTTCGAAGTAGTAGTTACCGATCTGGCCATGACCGGAAACGGGAACGTGGCTGAGCACCAGAAGAGGCTTGTCCGTGTTCTGTGCAACGCGTGACAGCCACAAGAGATCGGCCTCATGCAGAATGAACCCGGAATGCTCCGGCGTCCGATGGATCTTGCTGTCTGCGCGCCACAGAGCAATTCTCCAGTCACCTGCATCAAAGGTCGCGTTGGCGAGGGACTGACCGAGGATTTCCTCGTTGTCCGAAACATCCAGGTGATCGCGGTCGTGATTGCCATTGATGTGGTGGACCGGAGCATCGACGGCCTTGAAGGCGTCGGCGACTTCGCGTTCCAGCTGAAGGTCTGTGTCGCGGTCCATATCGGAAATCCGATCGCCCAGATCGACGACGAAATCGGGGGCGGCATCGTTGGCGAAACGGGCAAACTCGGCCATCAGCTCGAGGGCAGTGTCACCGCGCTTGGTCGCGGAAGGTTTGCCGTGGTGGATGTCGGCGACAACAGCAATGCGTACGGACACGTTGAATTTCCTGAATTGATCAAAGGGTAGGGAAAGCGCCGCCGGTGTACCGGCGGCGCCTTTTTTTGCTTAGTTGAACGAAATGGAGCCGGCGCGGAAGTCGAGCACGTAGGGAATGTGACCCGGCTTGGGAGCCCAGTTGACGTTGGTCTTCATCGCCCAGCTCTCATAGGGGCGATACAGCGGCAGCACCGGCGGATCCTGCTTGATGCGCTCCATCAGCTCCGCATAGGCCGCGCGACGCAACTCGACATCACCGTTAAAGCGGAACTGCTCCCAGCTCTTGGCGTAGTCTTCGTCCGTGTTGAAACGGCCTTCGGATTCAGACGGACCATTCGGAGCCCACATGACGCCGAAGCTGCCGAACGGGTCGGCGAAATACATCGGGTTGGACCAGTTGCGGGTCATCATGTCCGGTGAGTTGCCGCTCCATTTGTCCTGGACGTTGACCTTGCCCTTGATACCGACTTCCGCCCACATCTCCATGATGGCCTGGGCCGCCAGAAGGCCGTTGGTGTAGTAGCCCGGCGCGGTGTCGTAGGTGATTTCGAAGCCGTCATAGCCTGCTTCCTTGAGCAGTTCCCTGGCTTTCTCCGGATTGTATTCGAAGGTGGTCAGCTCCGGCTGGTACAATTCGCCGAATTCCGCAAGCGTGTGCGTGGACGGAACCACGGCCTTGCCACCCCACAGGGCTTCGTTCAGCGTGTCACGGTCGATGGCGAGCGACAGGGCCTGACGGATGCGGGCATCCTTCAGTTTTGGATGGTTCACATTCATGATCATGACGTGGAAGAGGGCAGTGGCGCTGCCGGCGGCCTTCATGTCCGGATCGTTCTCGATGAGCTGAAGCTGGTCAGGTGCGATGTTGGTGACGATGTCGGCTTCACCGGTTTTCAGGGCCGTGATGCGTGAAGCAGTCTCCGGCATATGCCGGACGGTGACCTTGTCGAGCGGTGCCTTTTCGCCCCAGAAGTCGTCAAAACGTTCCCAGACCACTGTTTCGCCTGGTACGAATTCGGCAACCTTGTATGGGCCTGTGCCGACCGGCTTCAGGGAAAAGGCTTCAAAGTCGTCATGCTCAAGCTTGTCCGGGTCGCCTGCAAGGCTCTTGGTGTAAGCTTCCGGAATGATCATGACCTGCTGCAGGTTCAGCAGTGTTTCCCAAAGAGGCTCCGGGCGCTTTGCATGGATGCGCACGGTGAGATCATCGACCTTCTCTGCCTTCTCGAAGTTTTCAAGACGGTCCCGGGCACGCACCTGATAGGGTGGGAAGTCGGCCTGATACATCCGGTTCAGCGAGAACACGACGTCGTCGGCGGTCATGTCGGCACCATTGTGGAACTTCACGCCTTCGCGCAGTTTCAGTTCCATGATCGTCGGTTCGACAAGTTTCCACTCTGTCGCAAGGCCCGGCTGCCATTCAGTGTCGGTGGTGTCGTGGTTCTTGGCGATCAGCGTATCGAAGGCGTTGTAGTAGAACTGTGAGCCGACATTAGAGTGATCGCGACCCGGATCGAGGTAGCTGGACACGTTGGCTGCACCAACGGTGAGTTCTGTTGCGAAGGCACTTGTCGCCATGAGCGAAGCAAGAGCGGTGGTTGCCAGTAGTTTGGTCATATCGAGCCTCCAAGGCTGCTAGGGTGGAGCGTTGGCCGTTCCGGCTTCTGTGGTTGGGTTCGGTCAGCGGGACCTGAGACGGACATCCGCCTTGTCGCGCAGCCAGTCGCCAAGGATCTGGACTGCGAATGTGAGGAGCAGGATCACCATCGCGGGGGCGAGAACGATCCAGGGGGCCGTCGGCAGATAGTCGCGGCCGATGCCGACCATCGATCCGAGCGTTGCGGTTGGCGGTTGAACGCCGAGACCGAGGAAAGACAGGGTCGATTCCAGGATGACGATGTTGGAAAAGTTCAGTGTGAACTGGACGACGATCGGCGAGACGACATTGGGCAGGATGTGCCTCACCGCAATCCGGAGCGGCGTAGCACCTGCTGCACGTGCCGCTTCGACAAAGGGCATCTGGATCAGCTTCTTCACTTCACCGCGCACAATCCGCGTGTATTGCTCCCAGCCGTAGACACCGAGCACGAGGATCATCACGTCCAGGGATGAGCCCATGACTGCCAGAATGAGAAGGGCGATCAGGGTGAAGGGTATGGCGATCTGCGCGTCGACCAGGCCCATGATGACCTCTTCGAAAACACCGCCGATGATGCCGGCCATCAGACCCAATGTACCGCCGATCAGAAGACCGATAACGGCTCCCGCAAGGGCGAGTGCGAAGGTCAGCCGCAGGCCGTAGATGCAGCGGGAGAAGATATCCCGGCCGAGTTCGTCGGTGCCGAAATAGAAGCCGTCCTTGTAGCGTTCGAACCCGATTGGCGGACGCAGCCGGGAAATGAGACTTTGGGCATTCGGGTCGAAGGGGGCAACCCAGGGGGCGGCAAGTGCCGTCACGATCAGGATCAGGCCGATGAGAAGCGCGATCCGGACAATCCAGTTCGCATCCGACCAGATCGGGAGACGGTATGTTCTTGTGCCGGTATTACGCGGCGAAGACAGGTTGTGCGTTGCGTCGGTCATGCGCTTATCCCTTGGCAAGGCGGATGCGCGGATCCGCGAAGGCGTAGGCGATGTCGACCACTGCGTTGATCACGATGACCGCGACAGCGACGGACAGGACACCGAACTGGAGGACGGGGTAGTCACGCAGGATGGCGGACCGGACGAGGAGATCGCCGATACCGGGCCATGCGAAGATCGATTCCACGACAACGCTACCCGCCGCCGCGAGGCTGGCGATCTGTAGTCCGACCACGGAAAGCAGCGTGATCGACGCGTTGCGCAGTCCGTGCTTCAGAATGACGATCCACTCCGGCAGACCCTTGGCACGGGCTGTGCGCATGTAGTCCTGGCTGAGCACGTCCAGCATGGCGTTGCGGGTGAAGCGGGTGATCGCCGCAACCAGCGTGCCGGAAATGGCAAGCGTCGGCATAATGAAATGCAGCGCCGTTCCATCGCCAATGACGGGAAGCCAGTTGAGCGTGTAGGCAAAGATCAGCACCAGCAGGATGCCGATGATGAAGGACGGCACGGCATATCCGAGAAAGGCGATCACCATCACCACGCTGCCGATGATGCTGGTGCGGTAGATGGCGGCCAGAATGCCAAGCGGAATGGAAACAATGAGCGTGAAGCAGACGGCGCTCAGCAGCAGTTTCAAGGATGGCCAGGCACGTTCGAGAACGATTTCCGAAACCGGCCGCCTTTCCAGGAAGGATAGTCCGAACTCGCCCGAAAACACCGAGCTGAGATAGCGCCAGTACTGAGTGCCGATGGAGGAATCCAGACCGTAGTAAGCGATCAGGAGGGCCCGGTCTTCCTTGGTGATGCCTTCGCCGAGAACGAAGTCGACCGGATTTCCGGAAAGCCTGGTGGCGAAGAAGACGAGCGTCACGATGAGGAACAGGGTGATCGCCATCCGCAAAAGGGTTCGCAGAACGTAGGTCAACATGCGCTCGCCTCCACTGACGACGGGTGAGTGAGCGGTAACGTGTCTTCCACCGGAGCGCCGTTCGCGAGCGGCGAGGGCGTTGCAACGAGGTGAATGAAATCGAGACCGGCAAGGGTTGCCGCCGCACCGTCGGTCGCGGCGTTGTCGCCCACAAAGACAGCCTCGCTCGCCGGAACGCCCGCAGCTTCAAGTGCCGCGTTGATGAGGAACGGCTGAGGTTTGCCGATAACCCTTGGCGCGATCTCCGGACAGCACGCCTTGAAAGCTGCAAGCAGGGAGCCGGTTTCCGGCACCGGGCGACCGTCCGCATTCGGGTGGGAAAGATCCGGATTGGTCACGACCAGCTCTGCGCCTTGCTCCAGCAGTCGCAAGGCCTTTTCCAGTCCGGTCAGGGTGAACTTTGTATCCCGGGCAAGCAGGACGACGTCGGTCCGGTCGTTCGCACGCTCAAGGCCGAGCTCTGTTGCAAGAGCGTGAAGCGGCTGTTCGGCAATTACATGGATGCGCGCGCCCGGACGTTCCGCTGCGATCGTGCGCACAGCCAGCTCACCTGCAAGAAAGATGCTTTCCTGCGGCAGCAGCAGTCCGATTGCGTTCAGTTTTGCCGATAGCGTGATGCTTGTGTCGGCCGAGTTGTTTGAAACGATCGATACCCTTCTGCCGGCAGCCCGGACAAAATCTTCCGCGCCCGGCAATGCTCGTCCGGCGGCTATCAGGCAACCGTCCAGATCGCACAGGATTGCGGCATAACCGTCAACCTCCGCGGCGCCAAGCCATTGAATTGTTGTTGTTTTGCGAGCCCGCATTGCGAAGTCCATATCTGTCCGGTTGCCTTTCGGTACCACCGATCGACATTGAGGATCCGCCGGTACGGCAGGCGGATTGTTCTGGTCAGGAAGGGCCGTGCTCCGTTGGCGTGGCCCGCTGAAATCGCAATCAAATTGTCGTCACTCTGTGACGCTGCCGTAACAGAGCGAACCTATGGTTTGAGGTGATCAAACCTTTGGCTTTGCTAATCGGAGAAAACCTGGAATGACACTTTCCCTGTCGCGCATTCGGGCCGTGAACGCGGTCGCGTCCGGAGGCTCATATGCTGCAGCGGCACGGGCGCTGAAGATTTCGCAGCCGGCCGTCGCGCGTCATGTGAAAGACCTTGAAGCGGAATTCGGCGTACGCCTGTTCGACCGGAAAAACGGTGTGTTGTCGCCAACACCGCTGTGCAACGAGCTATGCGATGTCGCCGAACGAATGGCAGAAGCCGAACGCGCAGCAACACGGCTTTTGACCCGCCACAACACCTTGCTGAATGGTCGTTTGAAAATCGGATTGGGAAATTCGATGCCGGGCATGGCGTTGATCGCGCAGTTTCTCAAGCGGCATCCGGGCATCGAAATCGCGGTGGAAACAGGTTCGCATGAGCGGATCACGCGGGCAGTGCTGACCCGCGAAGTCGACATTGGTGTGCTGCCGGATGTGCCTGCGGATGGCCGTTTCCGGCGCGCCTTGCTTGCAAGGCAGAATGTCGTTGCCATCGTCCATCCCGACAGCCCGCTTTCCCGGGAGGCGGCCGTGACCTGCGAACGGCTGATGGCCGAACCCCTGATTTTCCGGACAAGGGGATCCTCCACCCAACGGGTGGTCGACAGGGCCTTTCGTTCTGCCGGATTCGAGCCTTCGCCTCTTTTGACACTGGACACCCGTGACGCGGTTTATGAAGCAGTGGTCAATGGCCTCGGGGTCGGTTTCATGTGGCGGTTCGGAACCGGTCGAACCGATGTCGTTCACCGGGTTCCGGTCTCGGACATGCAACGCCAATACGAGGAAGTGGTTTTCTCGCTCGGTGACGAGCGCAGCATGCTGTTCGACGTTTTCTTTTCCGCCGTGGAAAGCTTCCGCACGGAGGCGGACGACATTCTGGACCACTAGCAGGCGAGAGGGCGCGCCTAGGCGGTGATCGCCTCTGCAAGGCGCACAGCGGACGCTACACCATCAATGACGGGTACCTTGAATTGCGCCGTCAGGTCGGCGGCCAGATCCGCCATGCCCGCGCAACCGAGTGCGATTGCGCCAATGCCGTCCAGTCTCAGAGCGGCCTGGATTTCCGCCTCGATCTTGTGCCGGGCATCGCTCTCGGGGTTTTCCAGTTCGAGAACCGGTACGTCCGATGCACGCACCCTGACACATCGGGCGGCAAGGCCGGTGCGCTGCAGGTTCTCTTCCAGCACCGGTACGGAGACGGACAAGGTGGTAACCACCGAAAACCGTTCGGCCGCCACGGAGGCAACATGGTAGGCCGCCTCGCCGATGCCAACCACCGGGACGCGGGATTTCGCCTTCAGTTCCCACAGGCCGGTATCGTCGAAACATGCGATGATGACCGCGCTTATGCTTGGGTCGGTCTTCAGCGAGCGCTCGAAGAGATCGAACAGGCCGGGCAGGGCAGCCTCGCCATCGGCTGGTCCCTGAATGGCTGCCGGTCCCTCCAGTGGATTGATGGCCGTAATCCGGCTGAAGGGACCGGCTGCGGCGCGAGCAGCCGCCGCGATCTTCTGCGTCATTGAAGCCGTGGAATTCGGATTGATGACGAGGATGTGTATGTCGCGCATGTAAGGCCCTAGACCATGCCCTTTCCGGCATCCGAGCCGTGCCGTGACCTGCGTTTGTTCAGGATGACGACAATGGCCAGGAACAGGCCGATGATGCCGAAGGAGAAGGCGGTTGTCAGAGTGCCGAGAGCAAAGATCACCGGCGTCGTGACGTTTGTTGTCATGCCGTAGATTTCCAGCGGCAGCGTGTTGTAGCTGCCAGCCGTCAGAAGCGTGCGGGCAAACTCGTCATAGGACAGGGTGAAACCGAACAGGGCGACCCCGATCAGCATCGGCGCGATTATCGGCAGCACGACATGACGGACAGTCTGCCAGGCGCTTGCGCCCTGGTCGCGTGCGGCTTCCTCGTAGGATTTGTCGAAACGGTTGAAAACCGCGAACATGATCAATAGGCCGAAGGGCAAGGTCCACGTCAGCTGCGCGCCGAAGCCCGAGGTCGACCAATGTACGGCAAGGCCGGACTGGGAGAAGATCAGGCCGACGCCGAGCGAAACCAGGATCGACGGGATCACCAGCGAGGTGATGATCAGATAGAAGATCGCACCGGACCCGGGAAACCGTTTGCGGAAGGCAAGGCCGCCCATGACGGAGACAACGACAGTTGTCACCATGACCATGAGGCCAAGCACGAGCGAGCGCGAGAAACTGCCCCAGATATCCCCGACGGCCTGTTGTTCGAACAGGTCGTGGAACCAGTGCAGCGAGACGCCGCGCATCGGGAAGGTCAGCCCGCCCTGCGGTCCCTGAAAACTCAGGATCGCGATGGTGACTGTCGGGCCATAGAGGAAAACCAGGAAAAGGCCAAAGAACGCGGCAAGCGCATAGAAGGAGCGGGAACGTTTTTCCATGATCAGAGCTCCTTCCGGATGTCGACGAAGCGCAGCAGGATCGAGATCACCAGAAGCACCGTGATCAGCAGGATGACCGCTGTTGCCGCGGCAGAGGGATATTGCAAAAGCGCGATGTCGTTGGAGATCAACCTGCCGACATTGGCCTTCTGGCTTCCCGACATGAAGCGCACGGTAATGAAGTCGCCCATCACCAGCGTGACGACAAAAATGGAACCGATCATGATGCCGGGTTTGGTCAGCGGAATGATGACGTTGGTGAGTGTCTGCAGACCGGTGGCGCCATTGTCATAGGCTGCCTCGATCAGCGAGCGATCGATACGCATCATGGTGTTGAAGATCGGAACCACCATGAACAGCGTGTAGAGGTGTACAAAGGCCAGGATCACCGAAAAGTCGGAAAAGAGCAGCCAATCCAGCGGCTCGTCTATGACGCCCATCGAGATCAATGTGGAATTGGCGATGCCGTTGCGGCCCAGGAACGGGATCCAGGAAATCATGCGGATGATGTTGGATGTCCAGAACGGGATCGTGCACAACAGAAACAGAACGATCTGCCAGGTCAGCGTGCGCACGTGAAAGGCGAGGAAATAGGCAACGGTAAACCCGATCACCAGTGTGATCGCCCAGGTGATCAACGCGTATTTCACCGTGTTGAAGAACACCTGGTAGGTCACTGGAGACGTCAGCAGGAATTCGTAGTTGTCGAACTGGAAGGCCGGGTAGATCGAGAATTCCGTCGCCCCCCAGAAACTCACCACGACGATCATGGCAATCGGCAGAACCAGGAAGAAGAACAGCACCAGCGCCAGAGGCAGCGACAGTAGCCAGCCGGTCATGGCATCGGGCAGGCGGCTGAGGCTGAAGGGAGCCTTAGCACGAGCTTTCGCAGCCGGGGCCACGCTGGAAATGGACTGTGTCTGATCCGTCATGAAGGTCGGGCCCGGTAAGTAGAGAAGGCGGGTGTCATGCTCGCCCCGGGTGTCTTGAAGTGCCCGGGAAAAGTTTCCCGGGCACCAGTGTGTCGGCTCAGCCTCAGGCGGCGATGAACTCGTTCCACTTGCGAACCATGTACTGGTTCTCGTCCATGACAGCGTTCCAGCAGGCAACGGCACCCATGCGCTCGTAGAACGAGCCGCCGTCGCGGGTTTCGCCGGCTTTCGCCAGAACGTCACCGAACGGGTTGGTGATGTCGCCGGTGGCTTCCTTGCCTTCGAACCAGTAACCCCACTCGTTCTCGTCCATGTGGTTCTTGGAGGTTTCCGGCACGGCCGAGTAATAGCCCTGGCGCATCAGGAAGCCGCCGACCCAGCCGTCGAGATACCAGTTGATGTATTCGTAGGCTGCTTCCAGTTCGAGGCCGGTCAGGCTCTTGGAAAGACCGATGCCACCACCCCACGACCGGTAACCTTCCTTGAGCGGCTGATAGACGCAATCGATGCCGCGGGACTTCACGGCGGTGATTGCCGGAGACCACATGGACTGGATCACGACTTCGCCGGACGCCATCAGGTTGACGCTTTCGTCGAAGGTCTTCCAGAAGGCGCGGAACTGGCCGTTTTTCTTGGCTTCGGTGAAGATCGCCATGGTCTTGTCGATCTCTTCGCGGGTCATGTTGCCCTTGTCGCCATACTGGATTTCGCCCATGGCTTCGCAAACCATGGCCGCATCCATGATGCCGATGGAAGAGATGTCGAGGATCGATGCCTTGCCCTTGAATTCCGGGTTCAGCAGTTCGGTCCAGCTTTCGATCGGGCGGCCGATCAGGTCCGGACGGATGCCGAGTGTGTCGGCGTTGTAGATGGTCGGGATGAGTGTCATCCAGCCAGTTTCTTCGGTGGCGAACGCCTTGCCGTCCGGACCGTCGACAAAGCCGACCGTATGCGGCGCGGTGCCCTGTGCGATCACGGATTCCGGCGTCAGCTTGCCGCTTTTGAAGATGCCGACGATCTTGTCGTAGTTCTTGATCTTGGAGGTGTCCATTGCCTGCAGGTTGCCGGTCGGCCAGACCTTCTTGCAGATCCAGTATTCGATGTCCGCAATGTCGAAGCTGTCCGGCTGGGTCGCCGCACGCTGGGTGACGGCGTCACTGTCCAGAGCGGTCATTTCCAGGGTGAAGCCGAGATCTTCTTTCACCTTCTGCGCTACTTCGTTGAGGTTGGACACGCCGGTGCCGAACTGGCGCAGGGTCACGTCCTTGATGTTCTGTGCCCAGATGGTCGGGAAGCCGGTGATGGCTCCCGAACCCAGGGCCGCACCGGCAGCAGCAGCGCCGCCTTTCAGGATGCTGCGGCGGCTGACGCCTTTCTTGGTCATCTGTTCAGTTTTTCCCACTGTATCTGTCATGTTCTTACTCCTGTTCCCCTCTGGAGTTTGTTCGGCCTCGGGAGAAGGCCTTCGATCGGCAGCCTTCAGGCGGCCAGTTGGTGTGCGTCTTCCGGCTTCCATGTCAGGAAGACGGTTGCGCCGATTTCGATCGGGTCCTGGAAAAAGGCTTCGTCGGTGAGTGCGGCCGTCAGATCGCCGGCGCCCCCCGCATCAAGCGCGAGATTGACGGTGGAGCCGAGGTATTCGACGTCCTTGACGAAGGCCGTCAGAACGGCGCCGTCCTCTCCGGCCGCCTTTTTCACCCTCAACCTGTCTGCCCGCAGCGCGACCGAAGCGCCTTTCTGCTGCAGCACGTTGTGGCCGCCGATGAAGCGGGCGACGAACTCGGTTGTTGGCGTGTTGAACACATCGCGCGGGCTGCCTGCCTGCTCGATCTTGCCGCCGTTCATGACGATGATGTCGTCCGCCAGCGCGAGGGCTTCGTCCTGGCTGTGCGTGACGTGGATGAAGGAAATGCCGAGCTCGCGCTGCAGCTTCTTCAACTCGAGCCGCATCTTGATACGCAGGAACGGATCGAGTGCCGACAGCGGTTCGTCAAGCAGAAGCACGGAAGGTTCGGTGATCAGGGCACGGGCCAGGGCAACACGTTGCTGCTGACCGCCGGAGAGCTGCGAAGGCAGCCGTTCCGCATACGCTGCCATATCCACCAGTTCCAGCAACTGACGGGCCTTCTTGAGCCGGACCGGTTTTTCGACACCCTTCATCTTCTGGGAAAAGGCGACGTTATCGACCACGGACAGATGCGGAAACAGCGCATAGTTCTGGAACATCATCGCCGTGCCGCGCCGGGCAGGTGGAAGATCGGTGATGTTGGTGCCACCCAGAACGATGTCGCCGGTGGAGACGCTCTCATGGCCGGCGATCATTCGCAGGGTTGAAGACTTGCCGCATCCCGATGGCCCCAGCAGGCAAGAATAGGTGCCGGCGGCGAATTTGTGATTGATCGCGTCGACCGCAATGGTCTCGCCATAGATCTTGGTGGTGGCTGCCAGTTCAAGGTCCAGGGACTTCGCCATGGCCGGACGTCTCCTTCAGAAAACCGTTTTCGGCTCCTGAGACAGCAAGTGCCGTGCCAACGCGAAAAACTGGCGGAATTCCGGAGATCCTGATGAGAAGTCGGAGCAATGAGCAAATTCTCACCGGTAAAAGTGCACAATATTTTGGCAAATTAAATACGATATGAACAAAAATTGTATACGATCCTAGATTGCCGCTTCGGATGGCGGGGAGTAGGATCAAGGCACCGCTCAACCCCCATTGGGCACTTCAAGAAAAATGACCAAACCTGTGACCACAGCCGATCTTGATCAACGCAGCAAGCTGCATGAAGTCTTCGCCCTACCTCAGGGCCGGGCCCTTGAAATCTGCCTGAAGCTTCAGACTGCCATTCTGGAACACAAACTGACACCGGGGCTGAAACTGTCTGAGGATGAGGTGGGCGAAATTTATGGCGTCAGCCGTACCGTCGTGCGCGCTGCGTTGCAGGCACTCGCCCATTCCGGGCTGGTCGCCATGGAAAAGAACCGTGGTGCCTTCGTCGCAAAGCCATCGATCCGCGAGGCTCACGAGGTGTTTCAGGCCCGTGCCTTGATCGAGCCTGCCGTGGCCAGGCTGGCAGCCGATGTCATCACCGACAGGCAGCTCGCGCAGTTGCACGCACATCTGGATGCGGAACATGCAGCTCTTCATGCCGGTGACATGGGCAAGGCGCTGTTCCTGTCCGGAAGCTTTCATACGGAGATTGCGGATATCGCCGACCATCGGGTGTTCGCCGGCATGATCCGATCACTGATCTCGCGCTCTTCGCTGATCATCGCTCTTTACTGGAAGCGCTCAGACACTGCCTGTGAAAGCCACTCTCATCATGCCCTGATGAATGCCTTTGAAAAACGCGACGGTGCTGCAGCCGAGAAGATCCAGAAGAGCCACATCGTCGATCTGCATTCCGGTCTGGATTTGCGAGAGAAGTCAGCTCTCGGCCGCTCTCTTGGGGAAGCGCTCGGCAACGGCTGAAGAGCGGAACCCGGAAGAAGCGAGAGAAGGTTAGCGTCCGGCAGAAGCTCCGGCGCCACCGGCATTTGCGTTTGCGCCACCGCTTCCGGCGGATGCGCCTGCGCTGGCCCCGCCGGCTGACGCGCCGGCGCTTGCCCCGCCGCTGTTTGAGGCGCCTGCGGAACCGGCGTTACCAGAACCGGAACCGGCGTTACCACCAGAGCTTCCGCTGGAATTTGCACCAGAGTTTCCGCCAGAATTTGCGCCTGAGTTTCCGCTTGAGTTCCCATTGGCGTTACCACTCGGCCCGCGATCACCCGAGTTGCCGGAGGAGGCATTTGCGTTGCCGTTACCGCTAGCGGCATTGTCACGCCCGCCGGTGGCGGTGTTCTGAGCTTTTGAGCCCGCAGGTGAGAGGCTTGCCGGGGTGTCGCCGAAGCTCGGCTTGCCAGGTGTACCATGCTGGATGGCGGCGCGGCTCTTGCCTACAGATTTGAGACCGTTGAACTTCCCCGGTGCGCTTTGGACGCTTTGGCCTGCACGCAGGTCGCTTTGCTGCCCGGATGCGAGATCCTGAACACCAACGACGCCGCGCTGAACCGAAACCTGACTTTCGTTGCCGGTTACGGTTACCGAAAAGCGGGTTCCCTTGACGACCGCTGCAAGATAAGGCGTTTCAACCCTGAAAAACGGTCTGCCGCGGGTCTCGACATCGACATCAATCGTTCCCTTGCGTTGAAGCAGCGTGGTCTGGCTGTCGTTGCTGCGATATTGCGACAGCGCAAATTCCGTATTCGGGCCGACCGTGATGCTGTCGTTGCCTCGCTGAAGCACGGCGCGTGCGCCTTTTCGCGTCGCAATGGTATGGCCCTTGTGAAGTGCCATCCCCTTGCGGGCCCGGTGCGCCTGAATGCCTGGTGCAACGAGATAAACCGTTCCGGAAATCCGTGTGATCACCCATTCGGCTGCATAAGCTTTTGTCAGTCCTGCAGACAGGGGAATAAGCAGCAGAGCCAGCAGAACAGCTGCGGCACGAGTTTTCAGCGTCCTGCGCAAAGCCGGAAGGCTGTTAAAAGGAAGGCAGTAAACAGCGTGGCCGGCGTGCATCGGCAATACTCGATAGTTGTGTTGTCATGCACTCTTATCGATACCGGCTTAACGTAGGGTGAAGAATAAAGGTTCAATTTATTCTTGCAATTGTAAGTTTAAATATTTTGACCTAGGTGTTTTGAGTTGACTATATTTATTCTGCTGTACTGAAGGTAATAATTCTTTCACCATGTCAAGAATAGTTGGTTTGGTATTCAAATAGGCAACCCAGGTCGAGTGGTTCATTTCCTGGCACAGATTGCGTAGCGGTGCTGCGTTGCCCTTTCCAGACCCTTGAAGAAAGGCAGGTGACGCCGTTGTGCCCGGTGAACGGCTTTCAGGTCCGTATCGACAACGATTTGAGTGAAGCCGGCCTGTCGCAATAGTTCCACGACTGCTTCTGCCCTTGCTCCCCTCGAGAAATGAACGCGGGACAGGATACTGCGATGTGTTTCCATCATGTCTGCCGGTTTTGCGTCCGGTTGCGCGAGCAATCCAAAGCGAGCACGAGTTTTTGAAAACGTTGCGAGCAACTTTGCGAACCAGCCAGGATTGACAAAGTCTCCGTCGACGACGAGCAGCTGTCCTCCCGGTTTCAGCACCCGGTGCCATTCCGCAAAGGCGGCCGCTGGGTCGACCAGCGTCCAGACAAGGTGCCGGCAGGTTATGGCATCGTAGCTTTCGCACGCTTCCATCGTGCGTTCGGCATCGCCAAGCAGAAAGCGGATCGTGCGCCCGCGTTTCCTCGCCTTTTCTCGGGCCTTGGCAAGCATGGGTTCCGCCCAGTCCATCCCGGTCACCTCAAAGCCTAGGTCGTCGAGCAGGTGCGAGATAACGCCGGTTCCGGAAGCAAGGTCAAGAACGCGCCTGGAGCCGCCCGGGCCCAGATGCTTTTCGAACAGCCTTATCCAGGCGGTGTGCTCTTCGTCGGAAAAAATCTCGTGGCCCGGCTGGGTGTCGAAGGTCTCGGCCCGCTTGCCCCAGTATTCCTTGATTTCTTCACGCAGATCGAAATTCGAGAGTGTGTCTGCGTCGCTCATCAGGCGTATTGCTCCGGTTGCTTGGAACCATTCCAAAAGATAATTCTTGACTCATATACTCAGGAAAAATACGAAAAACAAGAATTTAAAACTCAACTTATAACCTCAATAAAAAATCGAGGCGGATGTGAGCAAAATCAAAAGCTTGGCAGCATCTTTGCTGGTAACGGCTACTTTTCTTCCGGCAATGGCACTTGCCGGCGACGTGGTAACGGTCACGGATATTACCGGCCGTGAGGTCGAGGTCGAAGTGCCGGTGGAAAAGGTCATCCTGGGCGAGGGGCGCCAGATCTATTTCACCGCCGCGCTGGATGGTGAAGACCCCTTCAAACGTGTCGTCGGCTGGCGAGACGATTTCGAGAAGGCGGACAACGACGGGTACCATCAGTATCTCGAGAAGTACCCGGAAATGGCCGATCTTCCGACTTTCGGCGGCATGAAGAACGGCACTTTCGATGTCGAGCAGGCCGTTGCTCTCCAGCCGGACGTGATCATCCTGAATCTCGACGCCAAGGTTGCCACCGAAGAAGGCGGCTACATCGAGAAACTCGGCAAGGTCGGCATCCCGGTTGTCTATGTCGACTTCCGCGAAAAGCCGATGGAAAACACCGAGCCGTCCATGCGCCTGATCGGCAAGCTCTACGGCAAGGAAGACAAGGCCGAGGAATTCATCGAATTCCGGGCAGCCGAGATCGCCAAGGTGACAGACAAGCTGGCGGCACCGTCAGATCTCGCGAAACCCGTTGTGTTCGTGGAGCGTGCAGGCGGCTATTCCGATGATTGCTGCATGTCGTTCGGCAACGAGAATTTTGGCAAGATGGTTGAAATGGCCGGTGGCATCAACATGGCTGCCGAGATCATTCCCGGCACCTTCGGCACCGTCAACCCGGAGCAGATCATCGCGTCCGATCCGGACCAGATCATTGTGACCGGTGCAAACTGGGAGCTGTATGTTCCCGGCGGGAATTGGGTTGGTGTCGGCGCCGGCGCGGATCCGGAAGTATCGGCAGACAAGCTGGCGGGCCTGATGGAACGTCCGGGCTTTACTGGCGTAAAGGCTGTCCGGGACAACAATGTCCATGCCATCTGGCACCAGTTCTACAACAGCCCTTACCAGTTCGTCGCTGTTCAGCAGATCGCCAAATGGCTGCATCCGGAGCTCTTTGCTGACCTTGACGCGGAAGCGACTTTCCAGGAATTGCACGACCGCTTCCTGCCGATCGACTACCGGCCAGGCTACTTCGTTTCGCTGAACTCGAGTAAATAAGATGGCGGTTTCGGAAATCGTTCCGACTGAGGAGGGGCGCGGTCTTTACCGCGCCCTTGCGTTCAGGCGCATTCTGGTTATTTGCGGGCTGATCGTCGCTCTGGCGTTCAGCTTTTCTTTGGATCTGGCCCTCGGACCGGCCCGCTATCCGCTGTCGGAGGTGCTTTCCGCCCTGGTTAATCCGTCCGGCGCCGATCTGCAGACACGCGTCGTCCTATGGGACATTCGCATGCCGATCGCGCTGATGGCGATCACCGTTGGGGCCTGCCTGTCCCTTGCGGGTGCGCAGATGCAGACGATCCTTGCCAATCCGCTGGCCAGCCCCTTCACGCTAGGCATCTCCGCTGCTGCCAGCTTTGGCGCGGCCCTGGGGCTTGTCGCCGGCGTCGCGATCTTTCCGGCCGCAGTGCAATACATGGTCCCGATCAATGCTTTCCTGATGGCCATGGCGGCTTCGCTGTTCATCTATCTGCTGTCCACGGTACGGGGCGTGACTGTTCAGACCATCGTTCTTCTGGGGATCGCGTTGGTGTTCACGTTCAACGCTCTGTTGTCGCTGCTGGAATATCTTGCTTCCGAACAGGCGCTGGCTGCGGTCGTCTTCTGGACCATGGGATCGCTGACCAAGGCGACATGGGGCAAGGTTCTGGCGACCTTCATCATTCTTGTTGTCTGCGTGCCGTTCTTCGCGCGGCATTCCTGGGCTCTGACAGCCCTTCGGCTCGGCGACGTCAAGGCGGCGAGTTTCGGCGTCAACATCAGGTCGCTTCGGCTGAAAACGCTGCTCGGCGTCAGCCTGCTGGCGGCGATCCCCGTGTCCTTTGTCGGGACGATCGGGTTCGTCGGGCTTGTCGGACCGCACATTGCCCGGATGCTGGTCGGAGAAGACCAGCGTTTCTTCCTGCCTGCGGCCATCTTGTGCGGTTCCTTGATGCTGTCGGCAACATCGGTCGTTTCCAAGATCATTCTTCCGGGGGCGATCCTGCCCATCGGCGTCATCACCGCGCTTGTCGGGGTTCCGTTCTTCTTCGCGCTCATTTTTGCCGACCGGAGGCAGTCATGGTAACGTTGCAGCTGAAAGGGGTTGGCGCACGCTATGGCTCCACTCTTGCGGTCGAAGGGGTCACGACGCCGGTCTTCTCCGGCGGTGAACTGACGGCGGTGATCGGTCCCAACGCGGCTGGCAAATCGACCTTGTTCAAGCGCATCTCCGGTCTATTGAAAGGCCCTGGCGATGTCGTGCTGGCCGGCAACCGGGCAGCACCCCGGGATGCCATCCGCTATATGCCCCAGGATACCCACGCCAATGCCGTCCTGACGGTTTATGAATCCGTTCTGCTGGCTGCCAAACAGGGTGAGGGCTGGCGTGTAAAGGACTCTGAACTCGTCGAAATCGACCAGATCCTGAAGGCGCTTCAGATTGATAGCCTGGCGTTCCGGAACCTTGGCGAACTCTCCGGCGGTCAGCGTCAGCTGGTTTCGATTGCGCAGGCACTGGTACGCCGTCCGGAAGTTTTGATGATGGACGAACCGACCTCCGCGCTGGATCTCTACCGGCAGGTCGAGGTTCTGAACTTCATGCGCGACCTGGCACGCCGCCAGGGCACCCTGGTTCTGATTGCCTTGCACGATCTCAATCATGCCCTGCGGTTCTGTCGGAACACCATGGTGATTGCCGAAGGGCGTCTCGTTGCTGCCGGCCCGTCCGAAGATGTCATCACCTCAGCGATGCTGCGTGACATCTACCGTGTGGAGGCGCGCGTGGAGGCCTGTTCGCGCGGCGAAAATCACGTCATCATCGACCGGTCCGCTGCCTGACGGTGTGTGGATCGGCCGATGGCAACGCCGATTAATCCTGGTCGACGTCTATGCGGGCTTCTTCGACGGTCGAGGCCAGATCCCGGTTCGCATCCAGAAGCACATTCTGGTGCAACCGGATCCGCCACAGGTGATAGGAAACCCTGTGCAGCCAGCGCAAGGCATCCAGTTTCAGCCAGACTGTTTCCGCCGGGACTGCATCGGCAGCGGCCATTGCAATCAGCCGGTCACGATTGAGGCGGCGTTGTCGGCGCATCAGCAGCCGCAACCGGTCCAGCGTCTTCTCCTGTGTCTTGGCGTCCTTCTGTCTGGTGGAAATGTCCGTGACGCCGAGAAGCAGGCCCGCCAGGCGCTTGAGCCGGTGATCCAAGGACAGCTCGTCGATCCTCTGCCGCTGGTCGCAGCGGTAGAGAAGGCGGCTCAAATGGTCGAGAATGTGAAACAGGCCTTTCAGTTCCTCCTGAAAGGCCATGTCGTTCGGCGGAACGATGATCTTGTCCAGATATGTCCGTGTTTCTGCGATGGCCTTGGCCAGGTCCTCCCGATCCAGTTCTTCATAAGCAGATGACTTTGCGCCCAACCGATTGCGCAGGCGTTCGATGATCAAGGTTTCCAGATGTGCGACGGTCTGCCCTGCCAGGGACGCGGCTGCGTGCGGGTCCCGCAACACGAGCGGATCCAGACGGCTGGTCAGATCGGAGCCTTTTTCGGGAACGAGATGTTCGATCAGCCGGGCGAATGGCCGCGCAAGTGGAAGCACCAAGACGACGCCGAGCGCATTGAAGAAACTGTGAAATGCGACAAGCGCAATCTGGCTGTCGCCGTTTCCGGTCAACACCCCGGCCACAAGCTGAAACGGCCCTAGAAGGAAAAACGCCATGACACCGGTCATGACGTTGTAGATCACATGCGCATAGCCCGTACGTCGGGCCATGGTGCCACCGCCGATGGTCGCCAAAGCTGCCGTAAATGTGGTTCCGACGTCCATGCCGATTACCAGCGCCGCTGCTTGCGGAAAGTTGATCGCACCGGCGCCAAGCGCAGCCAGCGCCGTTGCAACGCCTGCGCTGGAGGACTGTGTCACGACGGTGATCAGCATGCCGATCAGCACCAGCTGCAGCCGGCCGAAGAGTGTGTCCGGCGGAAAGTCGGTCGGGTTTACCACGCCGCTGAAGGCGCCCAGACCGTCTTTCATGTGTTCGATGCCGATAAAGATCAGGCAAAAGCCCGCGAGCGCCTGGCCTGCGAGTGCGATCCGGCCACGGAATGCCAGCCTCGCAATCGCGCCAAAAAACACGAAGGGCAGGGCGATCTGGCCAAGATCCAGCTTGAAGCCGAGAACCGCAACCAGCCACCCTGTCAGGGTCGTGCCGACGTTGGCACCGAAGATGACGCCGAGCGCCTGGGGAAAGGTGAGGAGGCCGGAAGCGACAAAGCCGACAGCGGCAACTGTGGTTGCACTGGATGACTGGATGACTGCGGTGGTGAGAGCACCCGTCACGGCGCCCGACAAGGGCGTTGAGGTAAACCTGGACAACACGTCGCGCATGCGCTGTGCCGCCAGGGCTTTCAGCCCGTCGGTCAGTAGCAGCATACCGATCAGAAACAACCCGACGCCACCAAGCGCGGACATGAAACTCAAAAACATGCAGGCACGTTATCCGACAGGTTAAGCGCCCACAATCAGTCAAGATACTATCGGCTTCGCATTTGCGATCCTTGAGCTTTAGATTGAGGCGAAGGGTGCTTCATGGAGCATCTGCAACTTGAGGCAGAAAGTCCTTTGCTCGCCGGCACGACTGTGGGAGCTTGAACCTGTCAGGCTTATCAAGCTTCTGCCGGATGACGCGCTACGAGGAAGAGAGCAATGAAGAAGTATGAGGCCCCGGGTGTTTATGTCACCGAGCTGAACTCCTTCCCAAACACCGTCGTGCAGGTCCCGACGAGCGTTGCGGTCTTTGTCGGTTACACGGAAACAGCAATTGTGGATGGCAAGGATGTGACCGGCATTCCGGTGCGGATTTCCTCGATGTCGGAATTCGAGGCCCGTTTCGGCGTGGGGCCCATGTTTCGTTTCGACTTCAGCCTGCAGGATGGCAAGCCGGCTCTGGACCTGGAGGAAGCAAGCCGCTTCAATTTGCATGCGGCCATGGGGCTTTTCTTCGAAAATGGAGGACATGGTTGCTGGATCCTGTCGGTTGGATGTTACGGCGCGGGAGAGCCCGTTCTCGTCAAGTCCGTGGAGGATTTCGGTGAACCTGTCTGGCGAGAGCTCGCCAAGCTGCAGGAGCCGTCGGTCATCGTGATACCCGACGCGGTGTTGTTGTCGTCAGAAGATTACAAGACCGTCAGCAATAGATGCCTTGCCCATTGTACAGACTTGCAAAACCGTTTCGCCATTGTCGACGTGTTCGATGGGAACAGGGCGCGAACTTTGGACGAGAACGACGTGATCTCGGGAAAAAGCGGCCTGCGAACCTTGCTCGTAGCGGAAGATATGAGCTTTGCTGCTGCCTATTATCCCTGGTTGAATACGTCTCACTTTGGTGCGGGGTCGATAACCTTTGAAAATGTTTCGGCTGGTACGTGCAAAGCCTTCTTCGAACATGTTGGCCAGGAGACTGCCATTCAGGCCAATGAGGCCCGGAAAGCCGTTTTCGATAAGGCGGTGAAATCACTTGAGGGCGACGACATCTCCGAAGAGGGGAAATGCAGTACTCACAAGATCTTGCAGGGTCTTTCAAAGCGCTACAACGAGCTTCTCTCGCAAGCTGTAAAAGCAGTAAGTGTCATGCCTCCGTCAGGCGCGTTGGCAGGTGCATTTGCAGCGACAGACGCCCAGGATGGTGTCTGGAAAGCGCCGGCAAATCTCAGCCTCAATTCAGTCGTGTCGCCTTGCGTATCCATTTCCGATGCTGAGCAGGAAGACCTGAACACTCCGTTGGACGGAAAAGCCGTGAACGCGATCCGGTCGTTTCCCGAGCGAGGTAATTTGGTTTGGGGAGCACGCACGCTGGACGGTAACAGCTCGGAATGGCGCTATGTGAATATCCGCCGAACCGCGATCATGCTGGAACAATCGATCAAAGCAGCGCTGGATCCTTTTGTCTTTGCGCCAAACACCGCTCCGACCTGGCTTATGGTGAAATCGGTGATCGAAAATTTCCTGAACGGGCTATGGAAACAAGGGGCTCTCGCGGGCGCTTCGTCAGAAGATGCCTACGGTGTCGAAGTCGGCCTTGGGACGACGATGACGGGCGCCGATGTTCAGGCCGGTTGCATGAACGTCGTGGTGAAGGTTTCGCTCTTGCGGCCGGCGGAATTCATTGTTCTGTCGTTCCAGCAGAAGGTGCGGAAAGGCTAGCCAGAGGAAACCTATCCGTCAGGCGCGTCAGGATCGGTCTGAAAAATCTGCGATCGTTTTGCTGCAAGCGAGAAAAGCCGTCCGGCCTACGGCCAGATGAGCGTTTCCGTCTCGTTGCTGTTGCCGCTGCCGGTTACCCGTGCTCCCGACACCTTGGCCTTGCCACTGGCAACCATGGAAAGAGCCTTGGGGTAGATCTGGTGTTCAACGTCCAGCACACGGGCAGCCAACGTGTCAGGGGTGTCATTGTCAAGAACCGGTACGGCTCCCTGCATGATGATCGGACCATCGTCCATTTCAGCAGACACATAATGCACGGTGGCACCATGCAACTTGACACCTTCCTGCAAGGCCCGCTCATGTGTGGCAAGGCCTTTGAAAGAGGGCAGGAGAGCCGGATGGATGTTGATCATCCTGCCCGCCCAGGCATTGACCAGGTAGGGCGTCAGAATACGCATGAAACCGGCAAGGGCGACCAGGTCGATCTTGTGGTCCTTCAAAACGGCATCTACCGATTTTTCGAACGCTTCCCGATCACCCGCATGGTCCTTGTGGTCGACAACTGCCGTTGCAATACCCAGCTCAGCGGCCCGTTCCAGTCCCTTGGCGTCAGGCCGGTTGGACAGGACAAGCGTGATTTCGGCGGGATAGTCGGGAGACATTGCCGCGGAAATCAGCGCGCCCATGTTGGAGCCGCGTCCTGAGATCAGGATGGCAGTCTTCTTGCGGCTCATGCGCCAAGGTCCAGGCTGCCGTCAAACAGCACCGGTGCAGCGCCTTCAGCTTCGATGACGCCGATCTTGCTGACCGTTTCACCGGCATTGCGCAGGACGTCGGCAACCGCATCGGCCTGGTCCGCAGACACGACAATCACCATCCCGGTGCCGCAGTTGAACGTGCGCAGCATTTCCTTCTCGGCAACGCCGCCCGATTTCGCGAGCCAGCCGAACACCGGCGGGACGCTGATCTGGCCAAGATCGATGCGAGCGGAGCAATTCTTCGGCAGGACGCGCGGCAGGTTTTCCGGCAGGCCGCCACCGGTGATGTGGGCAAGGGCCTTGATGCCGGAGGTTTCCTTCAGTGCGGCCAGCAGCGGTTTGACGTAAATCCTGGTCGGTTCCATCAGGGCTTCGCCCAGTGTCTTGCCGGCTGCAAACGGTGCCGCATCCGACCAGTTCATGCCGGACAGTTCGATGATCTTGCGCACCATGGAATAGCCGTTGGAATGAACGCCGGAGGAGGCCAGAGCAAGCAGTACGTCGCCAGCGGCAACGTCCGGGCGCGGCAGGATCCCGCCGCGTTCCACGGCACCGACGGAGAAGCCTGCCAGATCGTAGTCGCCTTCCACATACATGCCCGGCATTTCAGCTGTCTCGCCGCCGATCAGCGCGGCGCCTGCCATCTTGCAGCCGTCTGCAATGCCGGCAACCACATCCGTTGCAGTGGTCACATCCAGAGCGCCGGTCGCGAAATAGTCGAGGAAGAACAGCGGTTCAGCGCCCTGGACCACCAGATCGTTGACACACATCGCAACAAGGTCGATGCCGACAGTGCGGTGCTGGCCGGTTTCAATCGCAATCTTCAACTTGGTACCGACGCCGTCATTGGCGGCAACAAGGATCGGATCCTGAAACCCAGCGCCCTTGAGGTCAAAAAGACCACCGAAACCGCCGATATCGCTGTCGGCCCCGGGGCGGGAAGTTGCCTTGACCAGCGGCTTGATGCGGTTCACCAGTTCGTTTCCGGCGTCGATATCGACACCAGCATCGGCATAGGTCAGGCCGTTGGGACCAGAGGATTCGCTCATGGGGCACTCCGAGACTGCGTGCGGTTGGCTGTGCCAGTGCGGATTACAGTCTGCCGCCAAGGAACACAAGAGGCGAGCGGTTCTGCGCAGGGCTTAAGAACAGATGGCAGGCCAACTTCCGCATTTTTCTTCAAAACCAGGCAGATTTGAATGGCTCAAAGTGCATTGCCGGCGAAAAAAGAGGTCATGGAGCATCTGGATCAACCTTCAGCGCAAGAGTGCTGCAGACAGCCTGTTGCCGGAAATGGGTGTTGCTGGCCTGTTTGAAAACGTGGTCATAGGTTTTGCTTCATGAGGCAGAAGTGGCTCCTTGATGGACCAATGCCGCGAAAAGCCGACTTCTTCTGGACTTGACCGGAGGCGGGGTTTAATTCCATGTCCGGAAGAAAGCCATTCCTACGCACCGGCACAACCGAGGAGCGCCATACATGACCCTTCGCCGTCAGGTCCAGTTCTGGCTGATTTCCCTCGTTGTTCTTTGCCTGTTTCTGTATGTCTTCTCCAGCGTGCTTCTCCCTTTCGTTGCCGGCATGGCGGTGGCCTATCTGCTGGATCCGGTTTGCGACAGGCTGGAAAAGCTGGGCATGGGGCGGATGTGGGCGACGCTGACAATCCTGTTCGCCTTCGTCCTCATCCTCGTGATGTTCTTCATCCTGCTTCTGCCACTGTTGGGCAATCAGCTTGCCCTTTTCCTGGAAAAGTTCCCGGAGCTGATCCGCAAGCTGCAGGCATTGCTGTCGGATAACTTTCCGGCCGATCTGGCGTCCGTTGCGGGCATCAATGCGGAAGACCTCCAGTCCTCCATGTCCAATCTCATCGGGCAGGGGGCTTCTTTCGTCGGCAAGCTGGCACAGTCGCTCTGGAGCGGCGGTCAGGCGTTGCTGTCGATCCTATCGCTCTTCGTCATTACGCCGGTCGTTGCATTCTATCTTTTGCTCGACTGGGACCGCATGGTCGCGCGTATCGACAGCTGGCTGCCGCGTGATCATCTGGCAGAAATCCGCGGCCTTGCAAAGGAAATGGATCAGGCTGTTGCCGGTTTCGTGCGCGGGCAGGTGTCGGTCTGTCTTATCCTGGGATCGTTTTATGCTGTTTCTCTGGCGCTGATCGGGCTGAACTTCGGTCTCCTTATCGGAATGGTGGCTGGTCTCGTCAGTTTCATTCCCTTCGTCGGGGCCGGGTTGGGGCTTGTCCTGTCCATCGGTGTGGCGCTTGTCCAATTCTGGCCGGAATGGCCCTGGATTATCGCAGTTGCCGCGATCTTTGGCGTCGGTCAGTTCCTGGAGGGCAATATCCTGCAGCCCAAACTTGTTGGCGAAAGCACGGGCCTGCATCCTGTTACGCTTATGTTTGCCTTGTTTGCCTTTGGATATCTCTTTGGATTTGTGGGGATGCTGATCGCGGTTCCCGCCGCCGCGATGATCGGCGTGCTTGCACGCTTTGCCCTGAAGCAGTATCTCGCAAGCCCGGTCTATCAGGGAACCGATCATCCCGTATCGGGGCAAGAAGAACAGGTATCAGAGTAGAAAATGGTGGAAACACCGCGCCAGTTGCCTTTGGAATTGCCGCATGAAGCGGCCTTGAGCCGTGACGACTATCTGGTTGGGGGCTCCAACCGGGCTGCGTTCGAATTGCTGGAACGCTGGCCGGATTGGCCTTCTCCGGTCGTTGTCCTTGCAGGCCCCGTCGGCGCGGGAAAAACCCATCTTGTCCAGGCCTTTCAGGATGAGACCGGCGCTGCTGTTCTGGCTGCTTCCAAGCTCGATCCGCAGTCCGTGGAAACCCTCGTTGCCGCACCCGCTGCCGTGATCGAGGATGCGCACCTGGGTATCGACAACACGGCCCTGTTCCACCTTCTCAACGCGGCGCGTCAGGCGGGCAAGACGGTGCTCATCACCAGCCGCACCTGGCCTGCCAGCTGGAAAATTTCCCTTCCGGATCTGCAGTCCCGCCTGCGCGCGGCCACTCCTGTCGAAATTCTGGAGCCGGACGATGATCTCCTTCGCCGTGTTCTGGTGAAGTTGTTTGCCGACCGGCAGATTGCGGTCGATCAAGGTGTCGTCGACTATCTTGTGGTGCGAATGGAACGTTCGCTCGAAGTCGCCATGCGCGCCGTCGAGGCGATCGATCAGGAGGCTCTTGCCGGGCGGGTCAAGATCACGAAACCACTTGCCGGGCGGGTCTTGGAAAATGTGCATAAAGGCCAATAATCGCCGATGCTGCCACAGGACTGTCATTTGCCCGCTCAGAAGTTCATGTTAGTCACGGCGGCGTTGAGGCAGAATGGGCGTGCCCGGTTTTGCCGGATTGAAGCGGAAGCTGCGCGGAACAAGGGATGATGCCATGAACGAAGCCCCTGATCTTTCGGACATTCTGCCTGCCTCCACCGTTGCTTCCGATGCAAAGGGAACCGTGCCGGAACTGACACCGGAAGGTGAGCTGGCTACATCTCCGGCCAGGTTCATGAACCGGGAGCTGTCCTGGCTCCAGTTCAATCTCCGGGTTCTGGAAGAAGCCATGAACCCGAACCATCCGCTGCTTGAGCGCGTTCGGTTCCTGTCGATCTCCGCCAACAATCTCGACGAATTTTTCATGGTGCGCGTGGCCGGCCTGCGTGGCCAGCAACGGGCCGACGTTACCAATCTGTCCGACGACGGCCTGACGCCGACCGAGCAGCTTCAGAAGATCAGCGAAGCAGTGCGTGATCTCCAGGCGTCTCAGCAGAAGATCTGGGTGGAGCTGCGCCGGGAGATTGCCGACAAGGGTATCGAGATCCCTCAGGGCGACACGCTTGACCAGGCGGACAAGGCCTGGCTGCAAGACTATTTCCTTGCTTATGTCTTCCCTGTGCTGACGCCGCTTGCCATCGATCCGGCGCATCCGTTCCCGTTCATTCCGAACCTTGGCTTTTCCATCGTCTTTGAACTGGCGCCAACTTCCGGTGGGCGCGGCATGATTGCTCTGCTCAGAATTCCGAGCCAGGTTGATCGCTTCGTTCAATTGCCAAACGGCGAAGATGGCGCTGCCCGGTTCATCGCAATCGAGAAAGTCGTCAGCCTCTTCATCGGGCGCTTGTTTCCAGGCTACGAGATCCGGGGCAAGGGGGCGTTCCGCGTCATTCGTGACAGCGATCTTGAAATCGAAGAAGAAGCGGAAGACCTCGTTCGTCTGTTCGAGAGCGCTTTGCGCCGCCGCCGCCGGGGCTCGGTGATCCGCCTGGAAATCCAGGAAACCACACCACCGGCGCTGCGTGAGTTCGTGGGCGAGGCGCTGCATGTCGGGCAAAGCGAGATCTTCCTTGCAAACGGCTTGCTTGCGCTCAACAACCTGTCCCAGATTGTTGACCTCGAGCGGCCTGACCTGAAGTTCCAGCCCTATACCGCCCGCTTTCCGGAGCGCATTCGCGAACATGGCGGTGACTGTCTGGCGGCGATCCACCAGAAGGACATCATCGTCCACCACCCGTATGAATCCTTCGACGTGGTGGTTCAGTATCTGCGGCAGGCCGCGCGTGATCCGGATGTCGTGGCGATCAAGCAGACGCTCTATCGTACCTCCAACGACAGCCCCATCGTGAAGGCTTTGGCTGAGGCGGCCGAAGCCGGCAAATCCGTTACCGCACTGGTGGAGCTCAAGGCCAGGTTCGACGAGGAAGCGAATATCAAGTGGGCGCGCGATCTGGAGCGGGCAGGGGTGCAGGTTGTCTTCGGCTTCATCGAGCTGAAAACGCACTCCAAGCTCTCCATGGTCATCAAGCGCGAGCACGGTCAGCTCAAGACCTATTGCCACATCGGGACAGGAAACTATCACCCGATCACGGCGCGGATATACGAGGATCTTTCGTTTTTCACCGATGATCCCGGCATTGCCGAGGATGCTGCCCGGGTGTTCAACTTCATCACCGGTTACGCTCAACCGGCGGAACTGAACAACCTCATGGTGTCTCCGGTCAACCTGCGTCAGCGCATGCTGGAAATGACCGAGAACGAGATCGAGCACGCCCGCGCAGGCCGCCCCGCGCAGATCTGGTGGAAGATGAATTCCCTCGTGGATCCGGCGATCATCGATGCCCTTTATCGCGCAAGCCAGGCAGGTGTGCAGATCGATCTGATCATTCGCGGCATTTGCTGCCTGCGTCCGGGCATTTCGGGTCTGTCCGACAACATTCGGGTGAAATCCATTGTCGGACGTTTCCTGGAGCATTCTCGCATTTACTGCTTTGGCAACGGCCAGGGACTACCGTCTCCCGAGGCTCACGTCTATATCGGTTCAGCTGATCTGATGCCGCGTAACATCGACCGGCGGGTCGAGGTTCTGGCACCGCTCAAGACACCGACCGTGCACGAACAGGTTCTGGACCAGATCATGGTGGCCAACCTGAAGGACAACCAGCAAAGCTGGCGCATTCTGTCGGACGGCAGCCATGAGCGCATCGTTCCGAACGCCAATGAGGAACCCTTCAATGCACATCAGTATTTCATGACGAACCCCTCGCTTTCCGGCAGAGGCAAATCATTGAAGAGCGATCGGCCGAGGCCGTTCCTGGAACGGCAAAAACGAGGTTAGCATGACTGCTGAGTTTCATCCGGCACGTGGCCGGCTCAACGGGTCCGGACCTGTCGCAGTCGTGGACATCGGCTCCAACTCCGTGCGCCTCGTGATTTACGAGCGCAAGGCCCGCACGCCGACCATGCTGTTCAACGAAAAGCTGCTGGCAGGGCTTGGCAAGGGCATTGCGGCGACCGGCCGTCTGGCCGACGATTCCGTCAGCCTGGCTCTTGGTGAACTGACCCGGTTCAAGACCCTCATCAAGCATACCGGCTGCCAGGACATCTACATCGTGGCCACGGCTGCGGCGCGCGATGCGGAAAACGGGCCTGATTTCGTGCGCGAGGTCGAACGGTTTCTGGAGGCACCGGTTCGCATCCTCGACGGCAATGAAGAGGCCTATTATTCCGCTCTTGGTGTGATTGCCGGGTTCTGGCAGCCGCGCGGCATTGTCGGCGACATGGGGGGCGGCAGTCTGGAACTGGTGGAAATTGCCGACAACAAGCCAGGCACGGGAGCGACGTTCCCCCTTGGCGGGCTGAGGCTTTCGGAAGAGGCCGAAGGCAAGATCGCCAAGGCGCAGAAGATCACCGAAGCGGCTCTCAAGGATTTTCAGTGGCCTGACCTGGCACCCGGTGAACGGACATTCTATGCCGTTGGCGGCACGTGGCGTTCGCTGGGCCGTCTGCATCTGATGCAGAACAATTACCCACTGCACGTGATGCACAATTATGAAATCAGTGCGGAAGAGGCGATTGCCTTCTGCAAGCGTATCGCCATTCCCAACCTTGAAGGGGTGGAACTGGCGGAGATCGTTTCCAAACAGCGCCGTCCTCTGGTGCCGATCGGTGCAGTCGTGCTGGAACAGGTGCTGACGTCGATGAAGGCGGAGCGCCTGGTCTTTTCCGCAACCGGTGTTCGTGAAGGCCTGCTCCATGAAAAGCTGCCTTCGGAAATGCAGGCTCATGACCCGGTGATTGAAGCTGCACGCGAGCTGTGCACGCTGCGCGCGCGCTCACCTGCGCACGCGGAAGAGCTGATTGTCTGGACGGACAAGCTGTTCAAGGAACTTGGCATCGAGGAAACCGCCAACGAGACACGGCTTCGCCACGCGGCGTGTCTTCTCTCTGACATCGGCTGGCGCGCCCATCCCGACTATCGCGGCGAGCAGAGCCTCAATATCATTTCGAACGCATCTTTCGTTGGGCTGGATCATGCCAGTCGCGCTTATCTTGCAGCAGCCGTTTTCTATCGCCACCAGGGTCTGCGGGAGGGCGATCTTTCGCCGGTCATCCGGGAGCTGTTTACGGACCGTCTGCGCATCCGCGCCAAGGTTCTTGGCGCTACCATGCGGGTGGCGTCTCTTTTGAGTGCTTCCATTGCCGGCATGTTGCCGAAGGTCGGCATCACCAAATCGGAAACAGGGTTGTCACTGGATCTCGGCAAGGATCTTGCCGATCTCGACGGTGAACGCCTGCGCAAGCGTGCGAACCAGCTCAGCAAGGTCATCGATGTCGAGGTTGCTGTAAACGCCGGCTGATTTCTGGGGTGCTTCGAAACTGAGACTGAGAAGGCAGGCGGCAGAGTTTACTCTGCCGCTTCCGATTCAACGTTCGCCTGCCGCGGTTGATCAATTGCGACGATCTGACGATCCTGGAAGGCGAGGGCGACTTCGCCGCGCTTCAGCTTGAGCGCGGTTTCGCCGAAAAGCTCGCGCCGCCAGCCCTTCATGGCTGCCACATCGGCAGCATCATCCGCGGCAATCTTTTCTAGATCATCCACCGTGGCTATGACCTTGGCAGCAACGCCATGTGCCTCGCTGACAAGTTTCAGAAGAACCTTCAAGAGATCGACAGCGGCGGCTGAACCATCCGGTGCCTGTCGACCTTTCGGCAGTTTCGGCATTTCGTTCTTGGGAAGCGAAATGGCCCGTCTGACAGCTTTCAGGATCTCGTCTGCCGACTTTGAACGCTCGAAGCCGCGCGGAATGGTCCTGAGGCGCGCGAGCGATTCTGCGTCCTGGGGCTGCTGAGCTGCGAGCTCGTAGATGGCATCGTCCTTGATGACGCGGCTGCGCGGAACGTCGCGTGATTGCGCTTCCCGTTCGCGCCAGGCTGCAACTTCCATCATCACGGCCAGTTCAACCGGCTTGCGCACTCGAAGCTTCAGCCGTTTCCAGGCCTGTTCGGGATCCGTACGGTAGGTGTTGATGGATGTCAGCACCTGCATTTCGTCCTGAACCCAGTGGCTGCGGTCCTGTTCGGCGAGATTCGCTTTCAGGAACTGATAGGCGTCGCGCAGATGCGTGACGTCCGCCAGCGCATAATCCAGTTGCTTTGCCGTCAGCGGCCTGCGGGCCCAGTCGGTGAAGCGGGACGACTTGTCGATCCGGGCACCGGTCACCTTGTAGACAAGCTGGTCGTAGGAAATGGAATCACCAAAGCCGCAAACCATGGCCGCGACTTGAGTGTCGAACAGCGGGGCCGGGATAAGTTCTCCCAGATGATAGATGATTTCGATGTCCTGGCGGGCAGCGTGAAAAACTTTTGTCACATTGCCGTCGCGCATAAGCTCGAAAAAGGGCTCAAGGTCCAGCCCTTCGGACAGGGCATCGACGATGAAGGCCATGTCAGGCCCTGCCATCTGGATGACGCAGAGCTTGGGCCAAAAGGTTGTCTCACGGAGAAACTCCGTGTCGACAGTCACGTAATCATGAGCGGCAAGACGCTGGCACGCAGCGGCGAGATCTTTTGTTTTTGTAATCACATGCATGGTGACGGACAGCTATACCCGAGTTCTGCCGCTTTGTCGCCACGAAATGGTAATTTTCGCGCTTGAAGCTCTTGAAAAGGCGCATTTTGTGCGCCTATGTTGAAGCTTAAGCGAGCGTCCGCAAAAGAACACACAGGGGAGTGGAAATGCGCAAGATACTGGTGGTGAATTCAAAGGGCGGTTGCGGCAAGACGACCCTCGCCACGAATCTTGCCGTTGCGCTCGCCGCCCGTGGCGAAGATGTTGCACTTGCCGATGCGGACCGGCAGAAGTCGAGCCTTTCCTGGGTCAAGCGCCGCCCAAAGGGCCTGGCGCAGATCGAAGGTCTCAACTGGAGCAAGGAGGAAGCTATCGGTGACAAGGACAAGCATCTGGACGCCATTGTCATCGACGGACCCGGCGGGCTTCGATCGGAGCTGGCCAAGAACCTGATTGCGGAGTCGTCCGATATCATCGTTCCGGTGCTTGCGTCCGCCTTCGACTGGGACGCCACCTTGAAGTTTCTCGACGGCATTTCCGATATCAAGCGCGTGCGCAAGGGCAAGGCCGATATTCACGTGGTTGCAAACCGGATCGATCGCCGGTCAAACCAGGTTGCCGATCTCGAGCAGCTACTCGCCAAAAAGGGCTATCCGCTGCTTGCCCGGATTTCTGATCGGGTGATATATGCCCGCCATGCCGCAGCCGGGTCTGGCGTATTCGACTATTCCGATGCCAGTTCCCACGAGATCCGCGGCCAGTGGCATCCACTGTTGCAAGCAGTCGACGCCTGAGAGAAATTTCCGAACCGTTTCGCGTTCAAAAGGGGAGAGGCAAGCCTACCGCAAGCCTTTCCCTTGACTTTCGTCCCGCAACATGGATTGTGCAGCCGGACTCGGCCTGCCTCCAGCGGGCCGTAACGATTTTCTATGCCAAGAAAAATGTCGAGGAATTAGAATGCACCCCTACCGTAGTCACACATGCGGTGACCTCCGTCTGTCCGACGAAGGCCAGACTATCCGTCTTTCCGGCTGGGTCCACAGGGTCCGCGATCATGGCGGGGTGCTGTTCATCGATCTGCGTGATCACTACGGTGTCACCCAGTGCGTGGTCGACCCCGACTCTGCGGCCTTCAAACTGGCCGAAACCGTGCGTTCCGAATGGTGTATCCGCATCGACGGCAACGTGAAGAAGCGTACTGACGAAACCATCAACGCCGAGCTTCCGACCGGTGACATTGAAGTCTTCATCCGCGAGATGGAAATCCTGGGTGCGGCGAAGGAACTGCCGCTGCCGGTCTTCGGTGACCTGGACTATCCGGAAGAAGTTCGTCTGAAGTACCGTTTCCTGGATCTGCGCCGCGAGAAGCTGCACCAGAACATGATCCTGCGCTCCAACGTGGTGCGCGATCTGCGTGACCGCATGTGGAACATCGGCTTCAACGAATTCCAGACGCCGATCATCACGGCATCTTCCCCTGAGGGCGCGCGTGACTTCCTGGTTCCGTCTCGTCTGCACCCCGGCAAGTTCTACGCCCTGCCGCAGGCCCCGCAGCAGTTCAAACAGCTGCTGATGGTCTCGGGCTTCGACAAGTACTTCCAGATCGCGCCGTGTTTCCGCGATGAAGACCCGCGTGCCGATCGTTCACCGACCGACTTCTACCAGCTCGACATGGAAATGTCCTTCGTCACCCAGCAGGACGTGTTCGATACCATCGAGCCGGTGATTGCAGGCTGCTTCGAGCGTTTCGGCAACGGCCGTCCGGTCAACCGCGACTGGCCGCAGATTTCCTACAAGGATTCAGCGCTCTGGTACGGCACCGACAAGCCGGACCTCAGAAACCCGATCAAGATGGAAATCGTCTCCGAGCATTTTGCAGGATCCGGTTTTGCAATCTTTGCCAAGCTGCTGGAGCAACCGGGCACCGAGATCCGCGCCATCCCGGCACCGAAGGGTGGAAGCCGCAAGTTCTGCGACCGCATGAACAAGTTCGCCCAGGAGCAGGGCCTGCCGGGTATGGGCTACATCTTCTGGCGCAAGGCTGAAGACGGTTCCATGGAAGCTGCCGGTCCGCTGGCCAAGAACATTGGTCCGGAACGCACCGAAGCGATCCGCACCCAGCTGGGTCTCGACGTCGGTGATGCGGCCTTCTTCCTCGGCGGCAAGCCGAAGCAGTTCGAGCCGGTCGCAGGCAAGGCCCGTGTCATCATCGGCGAAGAGCTCGGCCATACCGACAAGGACCGGTTCGAATTTGCCTGGATCGTGGATTTTCCGATCTACGAGCGCGACGAGGAAACCGGCGAGATCGATTTCGAACACAACCCGTTCTCCATGCCTCAGGGCGGAATGGAAGCTTTGGAAGGCGATCCTCTGGAAGTTCGCGGTTATCAGTACGATCTGGCCTGCAACGGTCACGAGCTGGTTTCCGGCGCGATCCGGAACCACAAACCGGAAATCATGTACAAGGCTTTCGAAATTGCCGGCTATCCGGCTGAGGAAGTCGACAAGCGCTTCGGCGGCATGGTCAATGCATTCCAGTATGGCGCGCCTCCGCATGGCGGCTGCGCGGCCGGCATCGACCGCATGGTCATGCTGATGGCTGATGAAGCCAACATCCGTGAAGTCATGCTCTTCCCGATGAACCAGAAGGCGGAAGACCTGATGATGGGCGCACCGAGCGAAGCGACATCGGCTCAGCTTCGCGATCTGCATTTGCGTCTGAACTTGCCGGACGCCTGATAACAACCTACTTGCGGGTAACCGTTAAATAGGGATAACCCTCTGCAACAGAGGCTTGAGGCCGGCCTAGCCGGCCTCAGTCATGCTAAGCTTAGCGAGTTTTTGGAAAGGCGGCTTACAGTGCTCAACCCTGCAAAATGGGAGATCTGGAACGATCCGGATGGCACGGTCCAAGTCATCAAGCGCCTGTTGAGCGAAAATCTCCGGGCCTACATACCACGCTACATGGTGGCCTTCGTTTTCATGGGCATGGTAGCGGCGACGACCGCCGCAAGTGCCTGGATCATGAAGGATGTCATCAACGAGGTGTTCATCAACCGCGACAAGGCGATGATCTATGTCATCGCCGGAGCGGTCATCTGCATATTCACCCTCAAGGGTGCTTCGACCTACGGTCAGATGGTCGTTCTCTCAAGGGTAGGCAATGCGATTGTTGCCGACCTTCAGAACCGCTTGTTCAAGCGGCTGACCATGCAGGACCAGGCCTATTACGACCGGATGTCCTTGCCGGAACTGGGCATTCGCGTGAACACGGGTGCCGGAAGTGCCCGTTCGGTCATCGACATGATCGTGCTCAGCCTTGGCCGGGATATTCTGACCCTGATCGGTCTCGTCGGCGTGATGATTGTCCAGGATCCCCTGATGAGCCTGCTCGCACTGGTGATCATGCCGCCGATCGTCGTCGGTGTCAGTTTTCTGGTCAAGCGGGTGAAGACCTACGCCAAGCGGCAGGTGGTTTCGAACGCCAAGATCGGCTCGACCCTGCAGGAAACCGTGCTGGGTATTCGCATCGTCAAGGCTTTCCGAATGGAGCAAACGATGCAGCAGCGGATGGCGACATCCGTCTCTGAAGTCGAGCGCCAGTCCAACAAGATTGCAGCGCTAACGGCGCGGACTTCGCCGCTGATGGAATCCCTCGGCGGGTTCGCGATCGCACTGGTTATCTTCTACGGAGGATATTCGGTGGTGGAACTGGGCAAGGACCCTGGTGCGTTCTTCGCATTCATCACCGCCCTGCTGCTTGCGTATGATCCGGCGCGCCGTCTGGCCCGCCTGAATGTCAATCTCAGCAAGGCGCTGGTCGGGGTTCGTCTGATGTACGAATTGATCGACGAGCAGCCGGATCTGGAGCAGGTCGAAAATGCACCGGACCTCAAGGTTGATAGCGGGCAGATCGAACTGAAGGACGTCAAGTTCTCCTATGGCGAAGGTGCTGCCCTGAACGGGCTGACCTTGACGGCTGAGGGCGGCAAGACAACGGCACTGGTTGGTGCATCCGGCGCCGGGAAATCAACGGTCTTTGCCTTGATCGAGCGTTTCTACGATCCGCAGCAAGGTACGATCTGCGTTGACGGCCAGCCGATCAAATCGGTGACGATGAGTTCCCTGCGCCGTAACATTGCCTACGTCAGTCAGGACTCCTACCTCTTCAACATCAGCATCCGCGACAACATCGCAATCGGCAGGCCCGATGCGACGCAGGAAGAGATCGAGGCGGCGGCAAAGGCGGCAAACGCCCATGACTTCATCCTCGAATTGCCCGAAGGCTACAACACATTGGCAGGCGACGGTGGCGGCCGGTTGTCCGGCGGTCAGCGTCAGCGGGTTGCCATCGCGCGCGCCATGCTGCTTGATGCGCCGATCCTGTTGCTGGACGAGGCGACCTCCGCTCTCGACGCGGAATCCGAGGCCAAGATCCAGTCCGCGCTCGAAACACTGATGGAAGGCCGCACAACGCTTGTGATCGCCCACCGGCTCAGCACGGTTCGCCACGCGCACAAGATACTCGTTCTGGACAGAGGCCGCGTCCTTGAAAGCGGCACGCATGACGAATTGTTCGAGCATGACGGCATATATCGGCGCCTGTGCGAACTGCAATTCCAGAGCCGGAACGAAGCAGCCGAGTAATCTTGCATTCTTGAACACATAAACAAGAAAAGCCCGGACAAGGTCCGGGCTTTTTGCTGTTTGAAGGCAGAGTTACTGGTTGGCGGTGATGCCAACCGAAAGGATCTGCGGGATCATCTGGGGCGCGAACATCGCCGTTCCCATGATCTGGGACAGGGGAACCGGTGCACCAGGTGCCGCCGTCAGTTCCAGCGAGCCTGGGGTGTTCAGGAACTGGGTCACAGCCTGAGCGACCTTGCCTTCCAGTTCCTTGTTCTGCAGCATTCCAAGCATCATCGGCAGCGTGCCGGTGAGGCCAGCTACATAGGTCGGCGTGTCAACACCGGCCTTTTTCGATTCCTGATCCAGAACGCGTCCGGTCAAAGAGGCGTCGTCCAGCCGGATCTTGGCATTTTCGATCGTCACGTTCTGCAGAAGCGCCATCGCTTCTTCCGGCTTCTCCGACTTTTCGTTGAGCTGGGTGACCACTTCCCGGGTAACCCCGCCCATGGAGAGGGAAAGCGACAGGCTGGCGGCTTCCTTGGCATCGATCTTGAGTTCCGGCACCACAAGCGTGGCTGCTTCCGGATCCCATTTGCCTGAACCGGCAACATCAACAGTCAGGGTTTCATAACCGAGATCCGTGAGGGACTTGGTTTCCTTCGATTCCAGTTCCTTCACATCAATCGTGGCGCCGGTAACGGCGAAACTGCCGGCCGTCGGAAGATCGCCGTCCATGGCATCGATCGAAAAGGAGATTTTTACGATGTCGGCAATCTGGTTGTCTTCATCGCGGATCTGGATGCTGTTGGCTTCAAACGTCTTGTAGCCGGTACCGACCGGCGGCGTATCGGACGCAGCTTCTTCCGGCGTGGGCAGGAGAAGTTCCGTAACCTTGAGGTCTGCCAGCGACATGCCGCCGTCCTCCGCCGTGAGCTGAAGGTTGCTCATGTCGAGACTTGCCAGTTTGAGCCGGCCGTCAGCCTGGATTTCACCGCCTGTCAGGACGGTGGAAGCGATGGTGACGCTGGCGCCTTCCTCGTCTTCCTTGCTGATGACGATATCGCTGAGCGTGACGGCGCCACTTGCTTCGTCAACCGAACCATAGCTCTCGACGGTGCCTTTTTCAGCGTCCAGCAGCGACAGGAACGCGTCGGCAATCTCGTTCCCGGACGGATCGAAGGCAAGAGCCGGAGAGGCTTGTAGAACGAGCAGACTGACAGCGGCTGTCAGACCGGCTGCGATCCGGGGCGAACGGGAAAACATCATTGAAAATCTCCACGAAATAGAGGTGATCCCACTCTGGGGTAAGTTCCACAGTGTGGCAAGGCGAAAGCCGGTTGAAGCAATAGCCGGGCTTATTCGAACAAAATATGTCCTGCGTCACACTTTCCCCGGTTGAAACGCGAAGGCCTTGTAGCCAGTGCTTTACCGGGGCTGATTGTGTCAGGCAGCTGCCTTTTCCAGGAAGGTGCTGTTGGCGCGTTCGATGTCTTCCAGTGTCGGCAGGCTGGCTTCGTTGCCCAGGTGCTGGATCGCATGGGTCGAGGCACCACGCGCAAAGCGGAAGTGCTGATCCCAGCTTCTTTCCGGCCATTGCAGGTAGGACGCAACATAGGCGCCGTGGAACACATCGCCAGCTCCATTGGAATCGACCACTTTCGACAAGGGGACATTCAAGGCCGGCATAACCTTGTCCGGACCGCCGGCTTCGTACCAGACCATGCCTTCGTCGCCGAGCGTGACAGCGCCGACAGGACAGTTCTTGGTACGCAAATACGCCAGGGTCTCGCCGGTCGACATGCCAAGCTGCTGGCAGAACCGTTCGGAAACGACCGCAATGTCGATCTGGTTCAAAAGCTCGTCCGTGTTTTCGCGCACCGCACCTCCGTCGAGAGACGTCAGAATGCCGAGGTTCTTGCAAGTGGTCGCATAGTGGAGGGCTGCATCCGGCATGTGGCCATCCAGATGCAATGCCTTCATGCCGGTAAGCGTGAGGGGAGGGAAAGGATGCAGGAATTCGTTGTCGCGGCAGCGCACGATGGCACGCTTGCCTCCCTTCGGCATGATGAAGGAGAGCGAACTCTCGCGCACCTTGCGCCCGTGAATGGAAATGCCGTAGGCCGCGGCCATGTCCAGGAACATCCGCGCCAGCCAGTCATCCGCCTGCGAACATAACAGTTCCGGCTTGCCACCCAGTTTGGCGCAGCAGAACGCCGCTGTAACGGCATTGCCGCCGAAACTGATCGCGTAATCCCGGGCAATTGTCTTTTCGTCGCCCGTCGGCAGCTGGTCGGTCAAAAACGTAACGTCGATATAGGCTTGTCCAATAAACAATGCCTGCATGTAACCCTCCCGAAGTCCGGCTTTTTCTCGTCTGTCCTGCAGCTAACACGGCAATGAGGCAGGTCGCTTTGATCTGAATGAAACTGCTGAATCTTCAGTCCTTGTTTACCCAGATCAGCCATGGTCAGAAAGAGTTTATTCACGAACAGGCCTGCGACTTGTCTTTCCGCTATGTTGGTTTTGTAAAAACGGTGCTGATCGCCCTTGCGCTGGCGACTGCTCCGCTTTTTGCGATCAATGTCATCCTCAACCAATATGCGGAACGCCGCGCTGTCGTCGAAATGGAAGCCATGGGAAATGTGGCTATCCATCGCGCCGAAGAGGCAATTTCCACGACCGTCTCCCTGCTGCAGCGCCTGGACCGTGACGACGTGCAAACCTGTAGCGCCGAAGACCGGGGCATTTACGAAAAACAGATCGTCGAGCACGGCATGATCGACGCCATCGGGCTGGCGGACGCGGCCGGTCAACGCATGTGCATCATTCCGGATCGAGATCTGGCCGGGAAGGTCGTTCTTCCTCCGATGCGCGAAGACGGCCCGCTGGTCGGTATCGGCATGCTGGACCGCAACTACCTCGGGGCTCGCGCAGCGGTAATCAGCTGGGATCTCAAGGACCAGACCCGTCTGTTCGCGGAAGTTACGCCCGCCGTCATTGCCATCGATCCCGGCCCGGAATATCTGCGCTCCTATCGCAGAGCCGAACTGCGCCTCGGCAACAATCTGCTTTGGTACAGTATCGGCGGTTATAACTCCGAGGCGACCGATCCTTCGCAAATCCTGTCTGTCGAGGTCTCCTCGCAGCTTTATCCGCTGGTCGCGACGATTACCGCGCCGATTTCGGCCGCCGGCAATGTCGTGCAGGATCTGAAGGTGGTTGCCGCTGCCGCCTGTGCCGGCATTGCGCTTCTGTTCGTTGCCATCGGCGTCTGGTTGTCCTGGCGTCCGGAGCGGGAGGCCGACGACGAATTCATCGCCGCGATCCGCAATGGCGAGTTCATTCCCTATTATCAACCTGTCATGGACATCGAGAGCGGCCGGTTGCGCGGCTGCGAGATCCTGATGCGCTGGCGCCGTCCAAACGGCATGATCGTTTCACCGGGCCAGTTCATGGCTTATGCCGAAAACAACGGCCATATCTTCGACATGACCCGCCACATGATGCGCGTATCGTCGGAGGAAATCGGCGATCTTTATGGCGACAACCCGGACCTGAAGCTGTCGATCAACCTTTTCGCGGGGCACTTCCTGGATCGCGAAATCATTTCCGATATCCGTTCGATCTTCGAAAAGTCCCGGATTTCCTTCCAGCAGATCGTCGTGGAAGTGACCGAACGCCATCCACTGGAAGATATGGAACTCGCCCGCAAGATCATCGCGGAACTGCAGGCCCTGGGTGTGCGTGTGGCGCTGGACGATGTTGGCACCGGCCACGGCGGCATGGCTTACCTGCAGAAGCTGGGCGTCGATATCATCAAGATCGACAAGATGTTCATCGATACCATCGGGTCGGACGACAACTCGACGACCATCGTCGATTCCATGGTCGAACTGGCCGACAATCTGGGCATGGGCATCATTGCCGAAGGTGTCGAGATGGAAGAGCAGATCGACCGGTTGCTTGAACTTGGCGTTACCGCTGCCCAGGGGTACTTCTTCGCAGCCCCTATGCCGGCCGATGAATTCATCGCCTTTGCAGAACGTACCGATGAAGAAGCCAATGAGCGTTCGCGGCTTGCGGCGGAAGCTGCCGCCGCAGAACAGGCGGCAAACGAAGCTGCTATGCGCAAGAACGCTGCGGCCTGATCCGGGCTCCCGGCTGGCTCCTGTTTTTTACCTGGATCGATCTCGAAAAAATCAGGTTCTGTCGGTTGGCACAGGCTCTTGCCCGTGCCAGTCTTTGCGGTGTCCGGCTACCCTGACACGCTTCGAGTGTGTGCTGGATGAAAAAGCTGGCGAACTTATGCCAGCGTGCCCTCTTGTCTGTACCGGCTGGACGGTATAAATAGCGCGAAACTGTACTGACTGGACGGTATAGAAATGGCCGCGCGTTCGACACGCAACTCGCATGAATCAAAATCGGAAATACTGAAGGCTGCACTCGAAGTCGTGAGACGCTCGGGAGCGCAAAGCCTCACCATGGATGCCGTGGCCGAGGAAAGCGGCTTTTCGAAAGGTGGGGTGCTCTATAACTTTCCCACCAAGGACGCGCTGATTACAGGCATGGTGGAATTCCTTGCGGGCCAGTTCGAAGCCGAAGTGTCCGCTGCGCGGGAGCGGAACCTTTCTTCCGAATGCCCGACCTTGAGCGCCATGATCGAAGTCACCGAAGGCTGGCTGAGCGAGCAGCGGGATCTTGCGCAGGCCATGCTGGCCACGAAAGCAGACCGTCCCGACCTGAGTGAACCCTTCATGGGCGTGAAATCCCGTATGAAGGCGGCCATCGAAGCCGAACTTTCCGACCGCGGCAAAGCCTGGGCAATCTGGGCGTGCCTGGAAGGTCTGCATTTCTCCGAGGCGCATTGCGTCACGATTTTCACAGATGAAGAACGCGCGCTGGTTTTTCAGGAACTGCGCAAGCGTCTGACCCAACTCCAAGACTAGAACGGAAGACCAAATGCTGGCACTTCACAAAGCCCCAATCCGCCGTTGGGTCGCCCTCCTGTTTGCTGCGGGGATGCTCGCAGCCTGCCAGGAAGACGCAGTTGATCCGGTTTCCGAGGCGGAAGCAAAGCTTCACGCCGCGCCGAGACCTGCGAAGATCTTTACGGTGACAGACCAGATAGGTCTGCTGGAGCGGCGGTTCGCGGGCCGGGTTGCGGCGGTAAAGACCGTCGACTTGTCCTTTCAGGTGCCGGGCAAGCTTGTTGCGCTTCCGGTTCTGGAAAGCCAGCGCGTGAAAGAGGGCGACCTGATCGCCACGCTGGACACGACTGACTACGACCGTGCCGTCCGCGAGGCGACGATCAATGCCGAGCAGGCAAAGAGGGAACTCGACCGGCTGGAAACCCTGCGCGAACGCTCCGTGATCTCACAGTCCGCCTACGACGAGCAGAAGAACAAGCACGACCTTGCGCTTGAGACGTTGAAGGAAGCCAAGCAGAACCTCGAATACACCACGTTGAAAGCACCTTTCGACGGGATCGTCTCTGTACGACTGGTCGACAATTTCACCACGGTCAGTGTCGGGACACCGGTTGTGCGGCTTCACGATGTGTCGGAAGTGCAGGTGGACATCAACGTTGCCGAGGCGCTGTTCGGACGGGTATCTGAGTCTGAAGTGGCCTCGATCGAGGCAAGGTTCCCGGCCTACGGCGACAAGCTGTTTCCGCTGACCTACCGCGAGCATTCCAGCCAGGTCGATGATGTGGCGCAAACCTATCGTATCACCCTTGCCATGCCTCGTGATGGCGCAGAGCAGCTGTCACCCGGCATGACGGCTTCTGTCACCGTGAAGTTTCTGCCGGAAGGTCTGGAACTGGGAGAACAGTTCCTGGTGCCCTCAAGTGCAATTGCCGTCGACGGTGATGGCAGCGCCTACGTCTGGAAATTCGGTGCCGACACGGGCGCCGTGTCCAAGAACCCGGTCGAAATCGGCACGGTCATGGGCGACTTCATTCCGGTCCGCTCCGGCCTGGAAAAAGGCGATGACATCGTTTCCGCCGGCGTCGCCTATCTCAGCGACGGCCAGGTCGTGCGGCGTTTGAACTGATCCGGTTCCGGACAGGCAAGAGGATCAGAAACCTTGGATATTGCACGCTACTCCATTCAAAAGCCGGTCAACACCTGGATGATCGTGATCATGTCGCTTCTGGGCGGGCTCTGGGGCCTGTCCACCGTGGGGCGGCTGGAAGATCCTGCGTTCACCATCAAGCAGGCTCAGGTGATCACCAGCTATCCAGGCGCAACTGCGGCTGAAGTCGAAAACGAAATTACCGAAAACCTTGAAACGGCTATCCAGCAGATGCCGCAACTGGATCTGATCACATCCGTGTCGGAGCCCGGCTTGTCGCGCATCAGCGTCGAAATCAAGCCAACCTACGACGGCGAGGAATTGCCACAGGTCTGGGACGAATTGCGGCGCAAGGTCAATGACGAGGTCCGGAACCTGCCGACAGGGGCGGGAACGCCGCTGGTCTATGACGATTTCGGCGATGTTTATGGCCTTTTCTACGCCTTCACTGCTGACGGTTATACCAACCGGGACATTCGCGACACGGTCAAGCGTATCCGACGCGAACTCTTGACGGTTCCCGGGGTCGGCAAGGTGGAAGTTGCCGGCGAACCGCAGGATGTCATCTACCTGAATGTCAATCAGGACAAGATGGCCGGGCTCGGCATTACTTTCACCGACGTGATCGGTGTGCTGGATGCGGAAAACCGTATTCAGACCAACGGGTCGGGTGTTTCAGGTGACAAACGCATTCGCCTCATGACGGCTTCCGCCTTTGACGACTTCCGCGGCATTCAGGATCTCGTCATCGGCAGGGCAGGGTCGACGGCAATGATCCGCCTGTCCGACATCGCGACGCTGGAGTTGGGCGAGCCGGAAAAGCCGGACAGGTTGATACGCCACGATGGCCATGCGGCAGTGACGATCGGCGTGTCCCAGGTCGATGGCACCAATATTGTCGAAGTCGGCGAACGGGTGATCGAGAAGCTTGCCGCCGTCGAAGCGCAATTGCCGGTCGGCATGCAGATCCATCCCATCTACGAGCAGAATATCGTGGTCGATGAATCCGTAAACGGCTTCATCATGAACCTTGCGGCCTCCGTCGTGATCGTGATCGGTGTTCTGGCGCTGTTCATGGGGTGGCGCGCGGCAATCGTGGTCGGCACTGTGCTTCTGTTGACCGTGATGGCCACCGTTCTGTTCATGCGCATCTTCGCTATCGAGATGGAGCGCATCTCGCTCGGTGCGCTTATCATTGCCATGGGCATGCTGGTGGACAACGCCATCGTGGTGGCGGAAGGCATGATGATCAACATGCAGCGTGGCCAGAAGGCGATCGAGGCGGCCAGCCGCGTCGTCGCTCAGACCATGTGGCCCCTGCTGGGGGCAACCGTCATCGGCATCATGGCATTCTCCGGCATCGGCCTGTCGCCGGATGCTACCGGTGAGTTTCTGTTCTCGTTGTTTGCCGTGATCGGAATATCGCTGCTGTTGTCGTGGGTCTTCGCGATCACTGTGACCCCGCTGTTCGGCAAGTACTTCTTCAGAACCGCCACCGGCAATCTGGACGATCATGACCCTTACAAGGGCGTTCTCTACAAGGCCTATCGCGGGATTCTGATCGGTTCCCTGCATGTGCGGCTGCTGACCGTTGCCGCACTTGTCGGGATCACGGTTATCTGTGTCATGGCCTTCGGCAACGTGAAGCAGGCCTTCTTTCCGGACAGCAACACACCGATCTTCTATGTCCATTACTGGTCACCCCAGGGAACCGATATCCGGTCGACCGAGGCGGACCTGAAGGAGATGGAGAAAATCGTCCTTTCGGATGAACGGGTGGCAACCGTCACAAGCTTTGCGGGCGGTGGTGCAACGCGTTTCATGCTGACCTACGCACCGGAAGACGCCAACCCGGCCTATGGCCACATGATCATCCGGACGCATGATCGTGAAGAGATCGACATGCTGGCGCTTGAGTTGAGGGAGCAGTTCGCCGAACGTTTCCCGTCTGCTCAGATCATCACCAAGCGCCTGGTGTTCGGTCCCGGTGGCGGTGCCAAGATCGAGGCACGGTTCTCCGGTCCGGATGCCGATGAGCTCAAGCGGCTCGGCAACGAGGCGCAGGCGATCTTCGCGATGCCTGACAACAAGCTTGCAGACGTCAACACAAACTGGCGCCAGCGCGAACTTGTCGTGCGGCCGATCTTCGATGAAGACCGCGCCCGAATTTCCGGCGTGACCCGCGAGGAGCTGTCGGTCGCCCTGCAATTTTCGACTGAAGGCATTCGTGTCGGCTCCTACCGAGATGTCGACGAGAGCATTCCGATTGTCGCCCGCAAGGCCGAGCAGAACGGCATCTCCGTCAACGAGAGCGTGTCGGACTCCCTGGTCCTGAGCAGCAATGAACGCCGCTATGTGCCGATCGAGCAGGTTGTGCGGGAATTCGTGATGGAGCCTCAGGATACGCTCATCCATCGCCGTGATCGCGTGCGCACGCTCACGGTGAAGGCTGAGACGACTGCGGGCGAAACCGCGACTGCTGCTCTTGCAAGGGTCCGTCCCCAAATCGAGGCCATCGAGCTGCCGCCGGGCTATGCGCTGGAGTGGGGCGGTGAATATGAAAGCACCAATGATGCGCAGGAATCTCTGGGTGCGCAGTTGCCGCTCGGTTTCCTGGTCATGCTGATCATCTCGATCCTGCTGTTCGGCTCCGTGCGGCAGCCGCTGATCATCTGGCTGATGGTGCCCATGTCGATCAATGGTGTTGCCATTGCCTTGCTGGCCACGGACACAGCCTTCGGCTTCATGTCGCTGCTCGGCTTCCTGTCGCTTTCCGGCATGCTCATCAAGAATGCCATCGTGCTTCTGGAAGAGATCGATCTTCTGATTGGTGAGGGCAGGGACAAGTACCAGGCAATCGTCGATGCAAGCGTCTCGCGTATGCGGCCAGTGATGCTGGCGGCGATCACCACCATCCTCGGCATGGCACCGCTCCTGTCGGATGCCTTCTTCCGGGGCATGGCAGTGACGATCATGGGCGGTCTGGCGTTTGCTACAGTGCTGACCCTGATTGCTGCACCCGTGCTCTATGCCCTGTTCTTCCGGGTTCGCCCGCCGAAGAAAAACAAGACGAAGGCGGAGCCGTCAGTTCCGGCGGATGCTGTTCCGGCGAAGTAACCCCGAACGCGGTCACTCACAAACTTGAAAGGCGGCCTTCGAGCCGCCTTTTGTCTTTCTCTCAAATGACATCCCAACGCCAACCAACACCGGCCCCCCCATGGCTTGATCACGGGACCCAACCCGTTACGCCAAGGAGTGCAGGAAACACGGAAATGCAGTTCCGGGTTTCACTAGGGCCTCTAGAGGCATCTAGTCTCGTGATATCAATATCTTGTCGACGTATCCGGACTCATTTTCTCAGTCTGCCTTTCAGCCACGACTGAGTTTCATGTGCCGGTTGACGTCCTTGTAGAGCAGATAGCGAAACTTGCCTGGCCCGCCGGCGTAACAGGCTTGCGGGCAGAAGGCGCGCAGCCACATGTAATCACCGGCTTCAACCTCGACCCAGTCCTGATTGAGCCTGTAGACGGCTTTGCCCTCCAGCACGTAAAGCCCGTGCTCCATCACATGGGTTTCGGCAAACGGGATAACGGCACCCGGTTCGAAGGTGACGATGGTCACATGCATGTCATGACGCAGGTCTTCCGGCGCGACGAAACGGGTGGTTGCCCACTTGCCGTCCGTCCCCGGCATTTCGGTCGGCTTGATCTGTTTTTCGTTCGTTACGAATGCCTCCGGGGCAGCCAGTCCCTCGACTGCTTCATAGGCTTTTCGGATCCAGTGAAACCGGACAGGAGCCTCGGCCGAATTTTCGACCGTCCAGGCACAACCGACCGGTAGATAGGCGTATCCACCGTCTTCCAGTACGTGGACAGTCCCCTCGATTGTCAGCGTCAGTTTTCCTTGCACCACGAAGAGAACGGCTTCTGCATCGGCGTCCTGCTCCGGGTTCTTGCTGCCGCCGCCCGGCTGCACTTCCATGATGTATTGGGAGAAGGTCTCTGCAAATCCGGAGAGTGGGCGTGACAGCACCCAAAGCCGGGTCTTTTCCCAGAACGGCAGATAACTCGTGACGATGTCACGCATCGTTCCCTTCGGGATGACGGCATAAGCCTCCGTGAAGACGGCCCGGTCGGTCAGCAGCTGGGTTTGTGGCGGGTGACCGCCGCTCGGAGAGTAGTAGGGCGATGAGGTCATGCGGGTTTCCCTGAACCGTTGCCGAAACAGTGTTTCGAGCTGAATTAGAAAGCGCGGCTTACGCCAAGGCAACGAAAAAGAAAACCCGCCCGCGAGGCCTGCGGGCGGGATGTCCAGCTGGATGATCAGCGTGGTCCGGATGGCGGAAATCCGGTTGGGGCCGAGAACCCGTCCTCTTTTCGGGACGTGGTTCTAACGTGCCGAGACCATCTCGCGCTGGACTGTGCTCCTCGCGGTCTTGACGTTGTCGAGCACCTTGGGGCAGGCGGCGCCCGACGTCTGTTTCTCGCGCAGGAACGAGGCCATGCGAGCATCGATATCCTTCAGGCGGGACTGTCTGGAAGGCGTGCGCTGCAGGGCTGCAAAGGGTGAAAAGAATGGCAGGAACGGATTCATTCAAAACCTCCCGATTGGCGTTGTGTTGCCGGTCAGTAGACCAGCTGAGAGGAGCTCAGGTTGGTCTCGATCCGGGTAATCTCATCCCGCAACCGAAGCTTGAATTTCTTCAACGACCGTATGTGCTGCGTATCCGGATAAGGGTGCATTTCCTCTCTGCGGATCAGGGAATCCAGGGTGTTGTGCTGGCTACGCAGCGACTTCAGTCTGTTGTACATCGCCTGCTCCTCTTTCGTGGGCTGTGTCTTCGACACCCTTGATATGGATACGAGGAGAGAATAGATGAAATACATTGTTTCGATTGATTTGATAGAAATTATCTATCGCTCAGGGAGGCGACATGCGGTTTCGGCCATCTTCACGGCAGCTGGACTATTTCGTTGCACTTGCAGAAACCTTGCACTTCGGCAGGGCTGCCTCTCGCTGCCACGTCTCGCAGCCGACGCTTTCGGCGCAATTCAAGCTGCTTGAAGAGCAACTTGGCTGCACCTTGCTGGAACGCGGCAGCGGGGGGATCAGCCTGACGGCGTCCGGTGAACGCCTGCTGCCGCTTGCACGGCGTACCCTCGAAAATCTCGACGAAATCGTGACTGTCGCCCAGGCAGGACAGTCCAATCTCGGCGGTCTGATCCGCCTTGGGGTCTCGCCCACATTCGGGCCGTATTTCATGCCCTACCTGTTGCCGATCCTGAAACGTGAATTTCCGCTTCTTGAGCTCTACATCCGCGAAGACAGGCCCAATCTCCTGGAAGAGGGACTGATGTCCGGTGCGCTCGACTGCATTCTGACACCGGATTTTGCGTCATCGGATCAGTGGACGGCACAGGTGCTGTGCCGGGAAAGCGTTTCACTTGCCGTGCCGAAGTCGCACCCCTTGGCTGGTGTCGAAGTGATCCCGGTGGATATGTTGCGCGGCGAGAAGCTGCTTGCACTCGGTCAGGGGTTTCGCCTCCACAACGATGTTCAGGCATTGGCACATGCCGCGGGGGCGGACTTCCGGCAGGACTATGAAGGCACAAGCCTTGATGCCTTGCGCCAGATGGCTTCGATCGGCATGGGACTGGCACTCTTTCCCGCTGCTTACATCGCGTCCGAGTTCGGAAAGGAGCCGGATCTTCTGTTGAAGAAAATCGAGGGCTTGCCGATGCGCCGGACGATGTACCTCGTCTGGCGATGCGGGTCTTCCCGAACCACCCATTTCGAAAACCTGCTGACCCTTGCGCTCCAGGCGGTGAACAGCATGAAAGTTGAGGGTGTCGAGCCGGCCTGAAAGAGGCTCACAAAGGTAATTGGAAGCGTAAAGCCGTAAAGCAGAATGGATGGTCCCCCGTGCCACGTAATCCTCCCCATATTGCCGGTCCGCTAAAAACGTGCCAGCCTCGGAGGTACCGGCGGAGGAGGAGAGCCCCATGCCTGAAATTTCAAGCGACCGCGATTGCCAGACCGTCATTACCACTTTCGAAATGACACCGGGCACATGCTACGACCTTCTGGACGAACTGAAGGACGCCTACGAGAATTTCATTAGCCATCAGCCGGGTTTCATTGGTGCCGGGCTGCATGTCAACGATGCTCAAACCCGTATCGCCAATTATTCGCAGTGGCGCCGACGGGAGGATTTCCTGGCCATGTTGCGTTCACCGGAAATGCGTGAGCGCAACCGGCGTATCAGTTCATTGTGCAAGAGTTTCGAACCGGTGATGTACGACGTCGTGGACGCCTACGACTGACCTGACCTTCATGACAGAAATCGTGATGGCGCCGGTCATGAACGACCGGCGTTGCACATTGCTCCGGGCTCCTGGAACAGGGACCGGAGGTTCCCTGCGGACCTCCCGCATTTTTCGGAAACTTCCATGTCCTACCAGATTGTCGATTGCCGCTCGTTTGGTGCTGACCAGCTGTGCGAGGCCTTGAACATTGCTTTCTCGGATTACGTCACGCCACTGCATTTGAGCGAGCAGGATTTCCGTGAGTTTCAGCGCCAGCGGGGGTTTTCTGCAGAGCATTCCTTCGTGGCGATGGCAGGGGAAGAGATTGCAGCCTTCTGGTTTTCGAGCTTGCCGAACTCCAGATATGGCGACAGGGCCTATACGTTGTCCGTCGGGACCAGTCCTGCGCATCGTCGCAAAGGCTTGTCGAGAAAGCTCCTTGCAGCGGTTATCGAAAAGCAGCTTGAGGTCGGCGCGAAAGGCCTGCAGCTTGAGGTCATCACGACAAACGAAAAGGCGGTTGCTGCGTATGAAGCCTTTGGCTTTCGCCGCGAAAGGACACTTGGTGTCTTTCGGCTCGTGAACAGCAAGGCGCTGAAGGCGCAGGTCGGAGAGTGGGTGCTGGAGCGGATCGGCTTGAACGATCTTCCTGATGATACCGGCCCCTATTTCGATACCTTGCCGACCCCCCAGAACAGTCTTGCCGGGCTTCGTGGTTTGAGCCCTGATGTCCATCTTCTGGCTGTTCGCCATGACGATGAAATTCTGGGGTGGGGGGCGAGTTTTGCCGATGGCGCGGTCGCGCAGATCGCCGTTCACAAGAACCACCGTCGCCAAGGCATTGGCCGAGCCTTGTTGCAGGGGCTGATGGAGGCCCTGGGCGGATCCGAACTGCGGTTTGTCAACGTCGACACCGCTGCGCAAAGCGCCAACGCATTCCTGCGCCTGTCAGGTGCGGAAGAGCTGCTGCAACAATACGAAATGCGGCTTGATTGCTAAGCGGACACCAAGGTTCAGCTCTCTTGGTCGATCTTGCGGAATGGCGCGTGTTCGGCCAGCGCCTCGTTCTCGCGTTCGACGGCAAGGCGTTCGTGTTCCAGAAAATCGGCGACAGCCTGATGTAGCCCTTCATGGGCGATCCAGTGGGCGGAATAGGTTGTGGTCGGCAGATAGCCGCGCGCCAGCTTGTGGGCACCTTGAGCGCCGGCTTCAACGCGCTTCAACTTGTTGGCGATGGCAAAGTCGATCGCCTGGTAGTAGCAGAGCTCGAAATGCAGGAACGGATGGTGCTCGGTGCAGCCCCAATGGCGCCCGAACAAGGTGTGCGAGCCGATGAAGTTGAGGGCACCGGCAATGTATTGGCCGTGCCGTTTGGCAAGAACCAGCAAGGTGCGGTCAGCCAGCCTCTCATTGATCAGCGAATAGAATTTTCTGTTCAGATAGGGGCGGCCCCACTTCCGTGAACCCGTGTCCATGTAGAATTTGTAGAAGGCGTCCCAATGGGCCTCGGTCAGATCGGACCCGGTAACCCATTCCACCTCAATGCCCTCTGCGCTCAGGGCTTCGCGCCGCTCTTTCTTGACGGCCTTGCGCTTTCGCGACGCCAGATCTGCCAGAAAGCCGTCGAAATTGTCGTAACCGTGGTTTTCCCAGTGAAACTGCTGATCGGTCCGTTGCAGATATCCTAGTTCACCCAGACTGTCCCATTCCGGTTTGGTCAGGAAAGTGGCATGCACGGATGAAGCCCCGGAACGCTGACATACCTGTACCAGACCGGCGGCAAGCGCTTGCAGGCCCGCTTCACGGTTGACACCGGCACCTGTCAGAAACCGGCGTCCGGTTGCCGGCGTGAAGGGCACGCTGATCTGAAGTTTCGGATAATAGTCTCCGCCTGCACGGTAGAAGGCGTCGGCCCAACCGTGGTCGAACACATATTCGCCTTGCGAATGGCTCTTGAGATAAGCCGGCACGGCACCGAGGACCTCGCCGCCGCTATCTTCCAGCACCATGTGTCTGGGCAGCCAGCCTGTCGCTTCCGTTGCACATCCGGAAGCCTCCAGAGCCTCCAGAAAAGCGTGGGACAGGAACGGGTTGAAATCGATGTCCTCACCGGCAAATTCGGAACTGCCGCCAAGTGCCCCGGAAAGCTCGGCCAGGGCCTCACATTTCGGGTCTTTCTTCAAGAGCCCCCGTCCGGAAAGCTGCCAGCCTGGATTGGCCACCTGATCCCAGTTGGAGGCAGTGACATCCTTCAAGGAAGACAGGATTCGCAAGGTCGCTGTCTGTCCGCCGTCATCTGTAGCCGGGGAGTTGCCGTCCGTGGACCGGGAGGAGGTCATGCGTCAGAAGAAACCAAAGTTTGAAACCATACTCTTGATGTAGCGCTGGCATTTTGCAGTGCAAGAGGTTGATGTCGTGTAATGGTTATTTCTACAGGGAACGGGCTGCGCTCCTGTCCGGATCAAAGCCCTCGAAAACGATCTGGTCTGCGTAGCGATCGGCCTTTTCCCGTTGTTCGGTGGTCCTCACCGTCCAGGACATCAGCGGCACCTTGAACACAGAGCGCAGCAGACTGGGGCCGGCTTTTGGCAGGTCCTTGACACCGTAGGAGATGAAATGCGGGCGCGTGCGCGGTGCATGCAGGATATGGCGCAGGATGAACCGGTCGACACGGCTGTAGCGGGCATAGTCAGGTCCGGGCTCGGCGCCGTCGGCGACGATACCGCGCAGCACCGAGGCGTTGCGTGCCTTTGCTATGGACAACATGTCCGGATCGAATGACTTGATGCATGCAGGGCCCTTGTAGCCCGCCACCTGGTCCGTCACGTGCCGGACAAAGTCCATTTGCGCATCACGGCGCATCAACGACTTGATCTCGACCACCAGCGGGACGCGGCCGTCGACAAGATCGAACAGATCCTTCAGGAGCCAGAGCTTGTCTGTGCCGGTCTTCATGTGAATGCTGGTGAGCTCGGATGCGACCAGATCGATAACCCTGCCGGTTCCCTCCGCAAGGCGCTCCAGCGTGTAGTCATGGAACACCAGAGCTTCACCGTCTGCCGTTTCCTGAACATCCACCTCGATCGCGAAATTCTTGTCGATCGCATGCTGAATTGCGGTAGGCGTATTCTCGATGACGCCGTTGTCGGCATCGTGATAACCCCGATGGGCGATCGGGCGGGCGAAGATGGCTTCGAGTTCCGGTGTCATGGCGGGGGCTCGTCAGGAAGGAAAATGCCTCACCGGCCGGTGTGGCTTCGGGAAGAGTGTGGGGGAGGCCAGGCTCCCCGCAAGCAGTCAGTCTTCGATTTCGAAAATCGCTTCGATCTCGACAGCAGCACCGAAAGGCAGGGACGCGGCGCTGACGGCGGAGCGCGCATGGCGGCCCTTTTCGCCCATCGCTTCTACCAGGAAGTCGGATGCGCCGTTGATGACCTGCGGCTGGTCGACGAATTCGGCCGTGGAGTTCACGAAGCCGACGATCTTCACCAGTCGGGCAACCTTGTCGAGATTTCCGGTGGCAGCCTTTGCCTGTGCAAGCAGGTTGATGGCGCACAGCTTGGCAGCGGCCTTGCCTTCGTCGATGCCCAGACCGTCACCCAGCTTGCCGGAGATCTGAAGCTTGCCGCCTGCCATCGGCAACTGGCCGGAAACGAACAGCTGGTTGCCGGTCTGCAGGAAAGGCACATAGTTGGCCGCGGGTGCCGCCGCTTCCGGAAGGGTGATGCCAAGTTCGTTCAGCCGGGCTTCGATCGCGCTGCTCATGGGGGTCTCCAAGTTTGAGAGCTTTCGGCGTGTCTTGGCGTAATTCGTCACAGGTGACAAGGTCAAAATGGGGTGTGTACGGTAAAAGGAAACTGTGGAGGAGCTTGGTTTCGATTGCCACGGTCACCACTTGAGAAGGACGATTTGTGAAATAACAGGCCAGCGGGGCTTGGGGCATGGCTGCACATTCGCGGTGGCGGAATGTGCAGTTTGCCGCATAATGTGTGGAACCGGTCCAGGTGGCGTTTCCACCAGGACGAGAATGAGGTTTTTTTGATGCAATGCGTTCCGAAGTCAGTGTCCTCGACCGTTGGTGCGATCGTTTTGGCCGCCGCAGCTTTTGCGGTGTCTGGCGTGACCGACGCCGATGCGAGCAGCACTGTCGGCTTTAAACTCGTGCCCCATCGCGCCGTTTACGACATGAACCTGGGAGACAGCGAGGAGCAAGCCGGGATCGCGGGCCTCAACGGACGCATGGTCTACGATTTCTCCGGAAGCGCCTGCGAGGGCTACAGTGTAAACTTCCGCTTTGTCACCGAGTTCCAGAATACCGACGGTGGTTCACAGATCACTGATCTGCAGACGACTTCCTTCGAAGAGCCACGCGCCGAGAGCTACCAGTTCCTCTCCAAGACCTTTGTCGATCAGAAACTGGTCGAAGCGACCCGTGGAACGGCACGGAGCGGAAAGAAAGCACGTACTGTCGAACTGAAGGAACCTTCGGAAAAATCGCTGGAGATTGGCCGGGAAGTGCTGTTTCCGACGGAGCATCTTCTGACGATCATGAAGTCGGCCGAGGCGGGCGTCCATTTTGTTGCAGCCGACATCTATGACGGCGCCGAAACCGGAGAAAAGGTTTATGCAACGACGACGGTGATCGGTGCCAAAGCCGTCAACGACGCAAAAACCGATGCTGACCACGTGGATGCACCGCTGTCCGGCAAGGGCTACTGGCCCGTTACCGTCGCCTACTTCGACCCGAGTGCCGAAGACGCAAGTGGAGAACTTCTGCCAGTCTATCAGCTGTCATTCTGGCTGTATGAAAACGGCATCAGCGGACACCTGAAGCTCGACTACGGCGATTTCACCATCCAGGGCAAGATGGCATCGCTGGAGCTTTACGATGAGACCGAGTGCCCGCAGCAGTAACAGGGCAAGACCGCTTCTTGAAATGATCGGGTGACAGGCGCACTACTTGTCACCCTGCTTCTTGGCTTCCTTCGCCGCGCGCGCTGCGTGCGTGAGGCCGAGTTCGACAGCTGACGTTCCGAACTTGTCCCGAAGCCGATCCACGGCCAGTTCCGCATTCTTCCGTCGTTCGGCCGACTGGTCGAGCAGGTCTCTCGGATCGGCGCGGTCCGCATTTTCCAGATCGCTGACCCCGATGCCGATAAGCCGGAAACGTCGGCCATCGGCTTCGATCTGAAGAAGATTTTCACCCGCCGCGTAGATCTTGTCGGCCAATTGGGTCGGATCGGAAAAATGCCTGGCGCGGGTGATCGTCTTGAAGTCGGCGGTTTTCAGTTTCAAGGTCACTCCGCGCCCTGAGAGTTCCGCCTTCTTGAGCCTCGCAGACACTTTCTCGGCCAGGTTTCTGAGAATGGGACGCAGTGTGTCGAAACTCGAAATGTCGGTGAAGAAGGTGGTTTCCGCAGAAACGCTTTTTGCACCCCGTTCAGGAGTGACTTCACGGCTGTCGTCTCCATGCGAAAGACGGGCCAGACGCAGGCCGATGGTGCCGTATCGGCGGGCGAGATCCGTCGCTTCCATTTCCTGCAGCTGTCCGATTGTCCGAATGCCGTCCCTCTCCAGTTTCTGCTGGAACACCTTGCCGACACCCCAGATGCGGCCCACAGGCATGGCCGCCAGCACGTCTTCAGCTTCCGCCGTGCCGATGACGGAGAAACCACGCGGCTTTTCGAGATCGGACGCAAGTTTTGCCAGAAACTTGTTGGGGGCAAGGCCGACAGACGCCGATATGCCGATATCGGCTTCCATGTCGCGTATGAAGCCGGCGAGTGTTTCCGCCGGAGACTTCTTGTGAAGGCGTTCGGTGCCCGTCAGATCAAGAAAGGCTTCGTCGATGGACAAAGGCTCCACCAGGGGCGTGAGCGCACGCATGCGTTCACGGATCTCCTTGCCGACGCTCGCGTATTTGGCCATGTCAGGCTTGATCACGATCGCTTGCGGGCAAGCCTCAAGCGCCTTGAACATGGGCATTGCGGACCGCACACCGTAAATGCGGGCGATGTAGCAGCATGTGGAAACCACACCGCGCTGACCTCCGCCAACGATTACCGGCTGGTCCTGCAGCTCCGGATTGTCGCGTTTTTCGATCGAGGCATAAAAGGCGTCGCAATCAATGTGGGCAATGGCCAGCGTGTCGAGTTCCGGATGCTTGACCAGCCTCGGGCTGCCGCAGCGGGTGCACCTGGCTGCGGACGGGGCGAGGCGGGCACCGCAGTCTCGGCAAAGGGCACGTAAGGGCGGAACGGGTTGGGACACGGCGTTGGCAATCGGCTGCGGTGCGGATGGGCAATCAGCCGCTCTGCTGGTTTCGGTTCGAGCCCTGCAGAATAGCTCCGATAAAGGCGGCCGTCTCCTGCCAATCGCTGCTCAACAGATCGATGTAACCTGCCTTTTCAGTGGTCTGCAGAAATCTGGCGTCAGCGATGAACTGTATCTGGACAGCAGACGGCAGGGTCGCGTTTACGGAGGTGTGGTTGGTCGGACTGTCGTCAATGAAGACAACCGGCTCCGGACGTCCACGAGACAGAGCAGCAACCGCACCACCTTTGGGACCGGAATTCGTCAGCAACGGAAAGGTGATACCGAGCCCGGTGAGCAGCTTTTCCCGCACTGGCTTGTTGTGACCTCCGGGCAGATTGGTCAGCAGGATAACGTCCCATTGCTGTGCAAGTGCATTGAGCGCATCGCCTGCGCCGGGGACCATGTCCTGACGATGGCTGACCTCGTCGAAGAACTCCAGAAGCAGTCTGCGAACGTCGTCGGACGACAGGGGCTCACCGTTGTCCCGTCGGCCAATATTGCCGGTCAGCCTGTACTCGTACTTCAGGAAAGCCAGGTCACGAGCGTGAAGATAGTCTTCCAGATGAGCGATCAGATGCAAAATCACTTCATCCACATCGCAGATGATCAAAGGGCGGTTCGAAAACGGCAGTGCCTGGATCTGCGCAAGAACTTCGGGCAGCACTTGCGTCGGTTCAGGCATGGTCTTCGTCTCCGCCGGCAATTGCGTAGCGTGCAGCGGCCATCATCGTTGGCCGTATCCCGGCATTTTCACAAAAGGCAAGCAGCAGCGCTTCATCCATCATGTAGAACTCGAGCACACCGGCAAGAAACCCCGGTTCTCCCGCCGCTTCTCGAATCATTTCCGGTCCAATTCCAGAAAAAGCAAGAAACCTGCCGATCTGTTCCGGGTCACGACTGAGCTGGAGAAGAGCTTCAGTAGCAATTCCTTGTGCTTCTTCAACGGACAATGACTTGCTCTGTATATTTTTCATTGTGTTTTTTTGCCTTTCTGAAACGATTCCGGGTTAGAAGAAATTTAATGCGGACCGGGGAAGGGTTCTACCGCGGACTAAAATGTGCTGCGAAGATAAAATGGGACCGGCAAGAGGCCGGGTAAAGGGCCGGACATATGGCAAAATCCGTGTTGATCGTCGAAGACAACGAGCTGAACATGAAGCTGTTTCATGATCTGCTCGAAGCGCACGGCTATAATACATTGCAGACCCGGACCGGCATCGAAGCCTTGCAGTTGGCCCGTGAGCATCATCCCGATCTGATCCTGATGGATATTCAGCTGCCGGAAGTGTCGGGGCTGGAAGTCACGAAATGGATCAAGGAAGACGAGGATATCGCTTCCATCCCGGTTATCGCCGTGACCGCTTTCGCCATGAAGGGCGATGAGGAGCGTATCCGGCAGGGCGGGTGCGAAGCTTACATATCCAAGCCGATCTCCGTAGCGAAATTCCTGGAAACAGTTCGGGCATATCTCGGCGAAGCGTAACGGGCCGCCGCCGGTAGAACTGCGGCGGATAAAGATTTCTGCAAGGTTTCACGGTTGTTTGGCATGGCTGCGTGCAACCAATTCCTGCGAATCGCAAAACCTCGCGTTCACGCGCTCTTCATATTAAGGTTACGGATTTACTAAAACGGCATTGTTTCTGTGCATATTTTGCGGAAAATATTGCAATCAGGCAACATTCAGGTAGTGTGACCGCAGATTAGTGTTTTTCCTGATCGCCTCAATGACGTGGTAAAGAATGCCGTAGCGTCAAAAAGGGCAATACAGTTTCCCCTCGGAGTGCTCAGGTCCGCCGCATCTCCTGGGTCCGTGGGGCAGGTCGGCAGGGAACCGGCCGATGAGTGGCCTCCTCGAATGCCGTGTTCCCGCCGACCACTAATCTTTCAACCGAAAATCAAGAAGCAGCACCAGCAGCAATGCTGAAGCTGCGTCGTCGTGCCTCTGCGTCCGCACAGTAATCATTTGTGGAAACAGGTTTCACGACGCTGGCCTGCGCCGACAAAATTTCGAAATCACATTCGGCCACGCATGAAAAAACCCGCCGTTTCCGGCGGGTTCTTTAAAAATCATCAGGAACCAGATCTTACTTGATCTTGGTTTCCTTGAACTCGACGTGCTTCTTGGCAACCGGGTCGTATTTCTTTTTGACCATCTTCTCGGTCATCGTACGGGAGTTCTTCTTGGTGACATAGAAGAAGCCGGTGTCAGCCGTGGAGAGGAGCTTGATCTTGATTGTTGTCGCCTTGGCCATGGCCTTGGATCCTGTTCTCTGTTGTCGGGCAAAGAGTTCTTGCGGCCAGATGGCTGGCGATGAATCTGCCCCAATGTCTGAAATCAGCGCGCAAACTACTCATCGCAGCGCGAAAGTCAAGCACTTGCTATGGTTCAGCTGCCTTTTCGAACCATGTCAGCCATTCTGCCGCAGTGCTGTCAAAGCCTTCGTTATCGTATCAACCGATTGGCCCACGCTCAGGCTGGAACTATCCAGCTGGAGACATGGTTCCGTCCACGGTTCGTATTCATGACTTCGTACCTCAGGCCACCGGGGCAGGGTCAGTCCGTCAATCTCGGTTTCCCTGCTTTCAACGCGCTTGCGGTGTTCGCGCTCATCCGAGCAGACAATCTCAACATTCAGCAGTGTCGCGCCGGTTGATTGAGCGGTTTCCCTCCACAATTGCCTGGATTCGGCAACCGGGTTGACCGTATCGGCAACGACGTTGTGACCAAGTTCCAGGTTTCCGGCAGCGATAGCAGCAAGGGCGAGGTAACCCGCGTCTTCAGCCGGATGAATGTTCAAGACACTGCGTTTGAGGGCAGCTTCAACCGCATCCACACGCAAAAGAAATGCGGGCAGCCGCCCGCTCAGATCCTTTGCTATCGTCGACTTGCCGACGCCGGGTAAACCGGAAAGGGCAATCAGGAAAGGCATAAGCCTGGACACACCTTTGTGTGTTGCAACGGCCGGCAATCCGCCAGGTACAGGTAACTTCAGAGCTCCTGCTTCACGAAACCGCCCTTGCGAAAGAAATAGTAGGGGACAGGCGTCGTCGGCGAAAGCTCAGGGTCTTTCGCCAGCCTGTCTTCCAGGTCGGTCAGGATCTTGTTGGTGATCATCGGCAGATCCTTCTGCCTCGCCTCTTCGAAAGTCAGCCAGGCACAGTCTTCCAGTTCGCCGGACGGGCCGGTTCCATCGGGCAACCTGTCGGCAATGGCGTCCGCCCAGACGGCCAGAAAACGGGTGTCGAAGCGTCGTGGGCGTTGCGGTGGGGTGATGGCCCTCGCAATCATCCGAAGGCCGCTCAGGTCGGGCTGTATGCCGCGCTCGGCAAATGCCTCGAAGCCGGTACCAAGGTGCAGGTGGTTGTTGTGCGCCTGACGGCCGATAAACAGCCCGGCCTCTTCATAGGTTTCCCGAATGGCGGCCAGGGCCAGTGCACGAACGCGCGCGGCAGACTTGGCGTTCTTCAGGTCCTGCGTAAGCTTTGCCTCGACGTCCGGATGATAGGGAAGCACGTCGGTCACACGGGAATCGGAGACATCCACTCGGCCACCAGGGAACACGAATTTTCCCGGCATGAAGGCATGGCGCATGTGACGACGGCCCATCAGCAGCTTCACGGAACCCCGATCGTCGCGGTCCAGAATGAGCAGCGTTGCGGCATCCTTGGGACGGATATACGGATAGTTTCCGGCTTTTTCGTCTTTTGCCAGCTGCTTTTCGAACGAACCGCTCATGTCACCCTTTCGGAAGGCACCGGAATGGGAGGCGTGTCGTCTTCCGCATCCGGGTCAAAACCATGCATGTAGAGCGCCCACTGCAGACCGATCAGCGCGCCTTTGATCGGTCGCAGAAGCGACAGCGACAGGATCAGCGTCAGCGGCACCCAGAGCGACATATGGATCCACAACGCGGGATGCCACAACACTTCCACGGCCAGAAGGCCGGGAACGATAATGTGGCCGACAATGGTGATTGTGAAATAGGGCGGGGCGTCGTCCGCGCGATGGTGATGGAACTCCTCACCGCAGACAGAGCAGGCATAGTGTGGCTGAAGGAAGCCATCGAACACCTTGCCTTTTCCGCAGTTCATGCACCGGTTGCCGGCACCGCGCAGCATGGCCTGAAGAACATTGCGCCGCGGTTTTTCGGATGCTGTTTCCGGCGATTCCAGTTTGTCGTGCAGTTCATACCGGACCGTCACGAAGATCTCCTTCGACCCTGTTTCTTCGGTGAGGCCTTGCTGCGTCCGCCCTTCGGCGGTCCACGCCGCACCTTCGGCGCGGCTTTCCGGATGCGTTTGCCGGCAATGCTGCCGTGGCTCAGCAGCTCGAATGTCAGTGCACCGGCAAAGGGGGCTGCTTCCACCAGCCGGACCTCCACTTGATCGCCAAGTTGGTAGGTCTCGCCGGTTTTGTCACCTATCAGGGCGTGCGACCCTTCGTCATAGCGATAATAATCGAGGCCGATTGTGGAGGCCGGTACGAAGCCGTCGGCACCTGTATCGGACAGGCGAACAAACATGCCGGACTTGACCACCCCTGCAATTCTGCCCTGAAAACTCGCGCCGATCTGGTCGCTCATCCAAAGGGCAATCAGACGGTCGATGGTGTCGCGTTCGGCAAGCATTGCCCGCCGTTCAGCGGCCGAGATTTCAGCGCCGATGGCCTCCAGTTTCGTCTCGATACCTTCCGGCAAGCCATCCTTGCCAAGCCCGAGCGCGGATATCAGCCCACGGTGCACGATCAGATCGGCATACCGGCGGATCGGTGACGTGAAATGGGCGTACCGCCGCAGGTTCAAGCCGAAATGGCCGATGTTCTGCGGGGCGTATTCTGCCTGGGCCTGGCTGCGCAAGACCACCTCGTTGACGAGATTGGCCTGCGGTGTGTCCTTCACCTTGGCAAGTATGCCGTTGAAGGCGGAGGGGCGGAGACCACCGGAGGACGGCAGCTTGATGTTGATCGTCGACAGAAAGTCTTTCAAGCTTTCCAGCTTTTCCGGGGTCGAGGCATCGTGGATCCGGTAGAGCAGGGGCGTTTTCTTCTGCTCCAGCGTTTCGGCGGCTGCCACGTTCGCCTGGATCATGAATTCTTCGATCAGCTTGTGGGCGTCCAGACGCTCCGGAACATAGACATGATCGACAGTTCCATCCGGTTTCAGCTTGATCTTGCGTTCCGGCAGATCGAGTTCCAGCGGTTCGCGCGCCTCGCGTCCCTTCTTCAGCACGGCGTAAGCGGCCCATAGCGGCTTCAGGACGCCGTCGAGCAGGGTTTCGGTCTTCTCGTCTGTCGTGCCGTCAATCGCCTTCTGGGCCTGCAGATAGGAGAGTTTTGCCGCCGAACGCATCAGCACCCTGTGAAAGGTGTGCCCGGTCTTGCGTCCGGTCTTGTCGAACACCATTCGCACGCCAAGCGCCGGCTTGTCTTCCTTTTCCCGGAGCGAGCAGAGCTGGTTGGAAATTCGCTCCGGCAGCATCGGGATCACCCGGTCGGGAAAATAGACCGAGTTGCCGCGCAGGTTCGCTTCCCGGTCCATCGGAGAGCCGGGGGTGACGTAGTATGCGACATCCGCAATCGCCACATAGCAAATATAGCCGCCTTCGTTGGAAGGGTCCTCGTCCGCTTCGGCGTAGACGGCGTCGTCGTGGTCTTTTGCGTCGGGCGGGTCGATGGTGATCAGCGGCACCTGCCGCCAGTCCTCGCGCTTGCCGAGTTTCTCCACCGGCTTTGCGCTCTCGGCCTGCGCTTCTACAGCTGCCGGAAAGACATGCGGAATGCCATGCGATTGCAGGGCGATCTCCGAAACCGCCTTTTCCGAATTCATCGAGCCGAAGCGCTCAACCACCGACGCGACGGGATGGCCGTAGCGGCCGGAGCGCGTCACCTGAACGCTGACAAGATCTCCGTCCTCTGAGTCCTTGAGGTCACGCGGATCAATGTCGAGTTCCCGCTGCTTGCGGTCAATCGGTTCGAGATAGGGCGGGCGGGTGCCGTCACGCTTCCGCAGAATTCCGAGGATTGCACCCTGACGCTTTTCCAAAACGCGGATGACGCGGGCAACATGTTCTGTTTCGGGGCCGCTCTCAGCTTCGGTCAGGCGCACGAGTGCGCGGTCACCCAGGCCAGGTTGCGTCGCCTTGGTCTTGCCGGTCAGTACCAGAATTTTCGGCGGAGTGCCAGCCTCGTCGTCCCAGTCGACAGGGGTCGCGATCAGCTCACCGTCCCGGTCGCGTGCAATGAGATTGGCCACGAAAACCGGCGGCAGATCGCCAGGACGGATCATGCGCTTGTTGCGCTTTTCCATCAGGCCGTCGTCCGTCAGGTCCTTCAACATCTTTTTCAGATGGATGCGGGCCCCGCCGATAATACCGAAATGACGGGCAATCTCGCGCTTGCCCGCACGCCCCGGGTTATCTGCAACAAACGCGAGAATATCCTCGCGGGATGGCATTTCACCCGGAACCTTGGCGTGTTTTCGGTTGGTGTGCTTGCGCGTGTTAATCCGTTTTGCGCTCAACTCGCATCATCCCAGGGCACCTCTTCGGACGACGCATCGACCTTTGCCTTTGCGGATGACTTTGCCGTCGTCTTCTTGGTGGTCGTCTTTTTGGTTGCTGTTTTCTTCGCAGCAGGTTTCTTGGCAGCCGCCTTCTTCTTGGTGCCGCCCTTGGAGGCCTTTGCCGCGATCAGCTCCAGCGCCTGTTCCATCGTCACGGCCTTGGGGTCGGTGTCCTTCGGTAGCGTGGCGTTGATCTTGCCGTGCTTGACGTAAGGCCCATAGCGCCCGTCATAGACATTGATCGGGCCGCCTTCAGACGGATGCTCGCCAAGCTCCTTCAGCGGCGTTGCCGCTGCACCGCCGCGGCCACCACCCTTGGCGCGTTTCTGCGCAAGAGCATCGACTGCACGGTTGATGCCGACGGAGAACACTTCGTCTGGCGTGGACAGATTGGCATAGGTGCCTTCATGCAGCACGAACGGCCCGTAGCGACCGATACCGGCCGAGATCATCTTGCCGTCTTCCGGGTGTGGCCCCACCTCGCGTGGCAGCGACAGAAGCTGCAGCGCCTTTTCCAGATCCATATCCGGTGCGGACCAGCCACGGGGCAGGGAGGCTCGTTTCGGCTTGGCTTCTTCGCCCAGCTGAACATAGGGGCCGAAGCGGCCGTTGCGCAGGGAAACGTCAAGGCCGGTTTCCGGATCGGTGCCGAGAACCTTCGGGCCGTCGTCACCTTCGCCGTCTTCACCGCCCGGCTTGCCGAGCTGCCGTGTAAAGCCGCACTCGGGATAGTTGGAGCAGCCGATGAAAGCGCCCCAGCGGCTGACCTTGAGCGATAGCTGACCTGTGTCGCAGGACGGGCACTTGCGCGGATCGGTGCCATCTTCCTTCGGCGGGAAGATATGCGGCCCGAGCAGTTCGTTCAGCGCGTCGATGACATGGGCAACGCGCAGGTCCTTGATTTCATCGACCGCGCCGGAAAACCCGGTCCAGAAATCACGCAGCACGTCGAGCCAGGAAAGCTCGCCTGCGGAAATCTTGTCGAGCTGTTCTTCCAGGCTCGCTGTGAAGTCGAATTCGACATAGCGCTGGAAGAAGCTTTCCAGGAACGCGGTAACAATGCGGCCCTTGTCCATCGGAACAAGCTGCTTCTTGTCGAGTTCGACATAGTCACGGTCGCGCAGGGTCTGAAGCGTCGAGGCATAGGTGGACGGCCGGCCGATGCCAAGCTCTTCCATCTTCTTGACCAGGCTTGCTTCGGTGTAGCGCGGCGGCGGTGTCGTGAAATGCTGCGAGGCTTCGATGGCTTGTGTGGTCCCGTCGACAGAGGCAGCCGTCAGCGCGGCACCTTCATCGACCGCCGGCAGACGCTTGGAGTTCTCGTCTTCCTCGTCGTCCCGGCCTTCCTGGTAAAGCGCAAGAAAACCGTCGAAGCGGACGACGGAGCCAGTGGCACGCAGATTGGCGCGTTTACCGGAACCGTCGGCGAGAATCTCGATAGTGGTCCGTTCCAGAACGGCCGACTCCATCTGAGAAGCCATGGTCCGTTTCCACACCAGCTCATAAAGCTTGGCCTGGTCCGGATCCAGGAACCTGGCGACATCCTTCGGGCGACGCGAAAGGTCCGTTGGCCGGATCGCTTCGTGTGCTTCCTGGGCGTTCTTTGCCTTGGAGGTATAGACGCGCGGGCTTTCCGGGACGTAATTGTCACCGAAATCCTTGGCGATTACGGAGCGGGCGGCAGCGATCGCTTCGCCGGCAATCTGAACGCCGTCGGTACGCATGTAGGTGATGAGACCGGAAGTCTCGCCACCGATTGAGATGCCCTCATAAAGCTTCTGCGCCACCTGCATGGTGCGCGATGCGGAAAACCCGAGTTTGCGTGAGGCTTCCTGCTGCAGGGTGGAGGTGGTGAACGGTGCCGCCGGATTGCGCTTCGCAGGTTTGGAAGCCACGCTGTCGACCTTGAAGCTGGCACTTTCCAGCATGGTCTTGATCGCGGTGGCTTCCGCTTCGTTGTTGATGTCGAGACGGCCGATTTTCTTGCCGTCGAAACCGGTCACGCCAGCCTGGAACATGTCCCCGGTCGGTGTCTTCATGTTGGCGAAGATCGACCAGTATTCCTGCGGCTTGAAGGTTTCGATTTCCATTTCCCGGTCGCAGATCAGCCGCAATGCGACAGACTGCACGCGCCCGGCGGAACGGGCACCGGGCAGCTTGCGCCACAGAACCGGAGACAGGGTGAAACCGACCAGGTAATCCAGTGCTCGGCGGGCGAGATAGGCATCGACCAGCGGGGTATCCAGCTGGCGCGGATTGTCCATCGCTTCCAGGATCGCCTTCTTGGTGATCGCGTTGAAAACCACGCGCTCGACCTGCTTGTCCTTCAGCACCTTCTTCTTTTGCAGCACTTCCAGAACGTGCCACGAAATTGCTTCCCCTTCGCGGTCGGGGTCAGTCGCGAGAATGAGGCGGTCGGCATCCTTGACCGCATTGGCGATTTCGCTCAGCCGTTTCTGCGCCTTCGCATCCACTTGCCAGCTCATGGCGAAATTGTCGTCCGGCAGCACCGAGCCGTCCTTGGCCGGCAGATCTCGCACATGGCCGTAGGAAGCCAGCACCGTATAGTCGGAACCGAGATATTTGTTGATCGTCTTGGCTTTCGCCGGCGATTCGACAATGACGACGTTCATTCTTACCCAAAATATTTTTGCCGGATACGGAGCCCCCGCCCGGTGGAGAAGGTGATCTGAGTGCTAATTCAGTGGCGCAGACGATCAAGGATCAAGCGCCGCCTGTCAAATGGACCTTTGATCCTTCCGGGTCAAGCGGTTCGGTCCAGATACGGGTTATCCACTGAGATTCAAGGAAAAACGGCCCCTTACATCAAAGCGGAGATTTTGTTGCCGCGGTGTCTTTCGAGGCGCCCGGCAAGTTCGAGTTCCAGCAGCACGACGTGAACCGACCTCGCATCACCATCCGCAAAGCGTATCAATTCATCCATGTCCACCGGGGTTGGACCAAGCGCCGCAAGGACGCGGTCACGCAGCTTTCCATCCGGTTCAGAGCGGGAAAGAGGGGCGGTTTCGCTCTCTTCGCGGAACTGCCTGCCAAAGGGAAGGGTTGGCGCCAGTCGACCACCAAGACCTTCCAGCACATCGTCGGCGGTCGAGACAAGTGCCGCACCCTGCCGGATCAAGCCGTTGGCACCTTCCGAACGCGGATCCAGGGGGGAACCCGGTACGGCGAAGATGTCCCTGTTCTGCTCAAGAGCATAACGAGCGGTGTGAAGAGAGCCGGAGGCCTTGGCGGCTTCGATAACGATGACCCCCAGAGACAGGCCTGAAATCAGCCGGTTGCGCCGGGGAAAATCCCGGCTGCGGGGTTTCCAGCCAAGAGGCATCTCGCTGATGACGGCGCCTCCTGTGTCGAGAACGGCAGCAAGCAACCTGTCGTGTTCCGGCGGGTAGAGCACATTGATGCCTCCCGCAAACACGGCAATGGTACCTGTTTGTAGTGAGGCTTCATGGGCGGCAGCATCGATCCCGCGGGCGAGGCCGGACACGATTGAAAAGCCTTCTGCCCCAAGCCCCTGCGCAAATCGTGTCGCAAGTTTTCTGCCGGAAAGCGAAGCGTTGCGGGCACCGACGATCGCAATCATCCGTTCCCGGGTCAGCGCGGAGGTGCCGCCCATGACGGACAGGAGCGGCGGCGGACCGTCGATATGTCGAAGATGTTGCGGATAGTCGGGTTCATGCAGGCCAATCAACCGGGCCCCGATCCGCCCATGAGCGTCCAGCTCGGCTTCAGCGTCTTCAATCGGACAAATCCGGCTTGCCTTGCCACCGCGCCTTGCAAGATCGGGAAGCACCTCCAGCGCTCGTTGAGCGGAGCCAGCGTGTTTCAGAAGTTCCGCGAATGTAACGGGACCGACGTTTTCCGATCGTATTAGGCGAAGCCACGCCAGACGTTCCGCCTCGGAGAGGTTGCCGGGAGTTATATTTTCAGAAATGCGGTTCACGCGCTTTCATCGCCGGGCGGAGACGAAGCATTGGCCGCCGGTTTGGATTTTGAGCCGATCTTGCTTTCTTCCCCACGCAGAAGCCGCCCAATGTTTTCGTGATGCTTGGCCCATAGCAGCACCGACAGCAAGACGAACATCTGAGCTATCTGGACCTGATGGAAAACGAGATAGAGCACGATCGGGGTCAGCAGGGTAGCCGTCAGTGCGGACAGAGACGAATAACGGAACAGAAAGGCCATGCCGATCCAGATGCCAGCCGCGAGCAGGAACATCGGCCAATAGAGGCCAAGCAGAATGCCGAGGTAGGTTGCAACACCCTTGCCGCCCTTGAACTTCAGCCACACCGGGAAGAGGTGCCCGAGAAACGCCCCAAGGCCGGCGATAAGAGCCATTTCCTGACCGTAGAAGTGATTGACGATCAGAACGGCAACGGTGCCCTTCAATCCATCCCCCAGCAACGTGGCAGCTGCCAGAGATTTGCGGCCGGTGCGCAGAACGTTGGTGGTGCCGATGTTGCCCGAGCCGATTTGGCGGATGTCTCCAAGCCCGGCCATGCGCGTGAACAGCAGGCCGAAGGGAATCGAACCGAGCAGATAGCCGAAGGCGAGGGCGGCGAGATAGTAGGGCCAGGCAAAGGCCCAGCTGATCGGTTCTGGCACGCGATACTCCAATGACGTGCATAATAAATAGCCATCGCAATGTAACTGCATGGCAGCCCGGATCAAGTCCGGCAACTGAGAAAAGAGTGTCTTTGCAGGGAAATAGCGCGGGGTCTATTCCGAGAGCTTGTATTTTTCCGCTTCCACCAGCAGCGACCCGAACGGAAGGGAAATACTGGCCCGGAGCGGGACGAGATACGGCTTGTCACCAACCGGTGCGAGCCAGACTTCCATGGACTTGTTTGCCGCGAGTTGCTGGATCGACGTGCGCTTCGGCCGGTGGCCGGAAATGGGTTCGTACCGGACACCGCAGACTATGACGTCGCCCTTGAACCGGCCATCAGACGTTCTGGTGGCTTTGCGGGATTTGTACTGCAGGTGAACGTCGTAACGTTCCTTGCCGTCGAAGATGCGCAATGTCCTGTTGCAGCTCTCCTTGGCAAGGCCCTGCGGGGCAGGAAGCACGGCGGCGGTCAGGGGATCGAGAACACTTTTAAGATGCTCTGCGGTTACCTTGACCCGTTCCTTCATCCGATCCTGCGGCGGCCGAACTTCGATAGCGTCGATACTGCCCTTACGCATCCGCATGGTGATGGTTCCGGTCTCGTCTTCACTCTTGAGGTCAAGAGCGTAGCGGGCTGGCTCCAGGTCGAGTTTTTCTGCGGTTCCAGCGACTTCAACTGTGCCTTTGCCGTCAGACACCAGCCGTCCGAAGGCGGCGGTCTGGCCGTTGGCGCTGACGGAATAGGACTTGCTGTCGACATCCAGTGACATGACGCCGGAGCCGATAGGCAGCCCAAGGGCGTAAAGCTTGTACTTAATGTAGAGGTCAGCCGCCGAAGCGCTGCCGGTAAACAGCGCGGGTATCAGAAAGGCAAGTGCGATCAGGCGCATCAGCATGTTCCGTTGGAAGTTCCGTTCGCGCCAGATTCAGGGAGAATTGTGGCGCGAACAGGATCAGCGTTGGAACGGAAACAAGGGCTTGTTCAGGTGTGGCTGAAAACCGTTTTCCCGCCGACAACCGTGCGCAGCACTCGCCCCGAGAACCGTGCATCCTCGAAGGGAGAATTCTTCGAACGTGACTTGATGGTACTTTTTTCCAGGACCCAGGGACGCTCGGGATCGAACACGGTCACATCCGCCGGAGCTCCCTTGGAAAGGCGTCCTGTTTCCAGTCCAAGCCGGTCCGCCGGGCGGCAGGTCATCGCGCCAAGCAGGGTGACAAGGTCGACCTGCTCGGAATGATAAAGCCGCAAGGCGGCCGCCAGAAGGGTTTCAAGGCCGATGGCGCCGTCTTCTGCTTCCGCCCACGGATGACGTTTGGTTTCCACGTCCTGCGGGTCATGATTGGAGCAGATGATGTCGATTGTGCCGTCGGCAACAGCCGCGATCATCGCTTGCCGGTCGTCTTCATCGCGCAGTGGTGGCGACATCTTGAAGAACGTTCGATAGGCGCCGATGTCGTTTTCATTGTGGGTCAGGTGATTGATCGACACACCGGCGGTGATGTCCAGCCCTTTCGCCTTGCCTGCTCGAACCACGTCTGCACTGTCGGAGGTGGAAATGAGGTTTGCGTGGTACTTGCCCTTGGACATGGCAACCAGGCGCAGGTCCCGCTCCAGCATGATGATTTCCGCTTCACGCGGCACACCGGAAAGACCTTTCCAACTGGCGTTCAGCCCTGCGTTCATGACCCCGCCGGCTAGGTCCGGGTCTTCCGTGTGGTGGATGACCAGCGCATCGAAATCGCGGGCATAGGTCATCATGCGGCGCATGACCTGGGCATTCTTGACCGACTTGTGGCCGTTGGTGAAGGCAACGGCTCCTGCTTCCTTCAGCAAGCCGATTTCGGCCATTTCCTCGCCCTTGAGGCCTTTGGTCAAGGCGGCCAGTGGCAACACGTTGACGATGGCCGTGTCACGCGCCCGGCGCAGGATGAAATCGACAAGCGCGGGATCGTCAATGACCGGATCCGTATCGGGCATGGTGCAAATTGTCGTCACGCCGCCGCTTGCGGCAGCCTGGGAGGCACTGGCGAGCGTTTCCCGGTGCTCTGCACCCGGTTCCCCGACGGAGACGCAGAAGTCGATCAGGCCCGGACAGGCGATCGCGCCCTTGCAGTCGATAATTTCCGCGCCGTAGGGAGAGCCCTGGTTGGCAGCTTCCGGCCCGGCGGCGAGAATGGTGCCGTCCGCGATGATGACGGAACCTGGAGCATCCAGGCCGCGTGCCGGGTCAATCACTCTGGCGTTTGAGAGAACCAGAGGTTTGGGTGTGTCGTAAGCCACGTGTCTTGTCCCCTGGATCAGTTGTTCGGCAGATTGGCGGCAAGGGCTTCAAGCACGGCCATGCGCACGGCAACGCCCATTTCCACCTGTTCGCGAATAAGGCTTTGGGCGCCATCGGCAATCGAGGCATCGATCTCGACACCGCGGTTCATCGGCCCGGGATGCATGACTAGGGCGTCTTCCTTGGCATAGGCGAGCTTTTCCGCGTCCAGTCCGTAGTAGCGGTAATATTCCCGTACAGAAGGAATGAAGGCACCGTTCATGCGCTCGCGCTGCAGGCGCAGCATCATGACGATGTCGGCGCCCGCGAGACCTTCCTTCATGCTGGTGAAGACCTCGACGCCCATCTTGGCGATGCCGGACGGCAAGAGGGTGGTGGGGGCAACAACACGGACGCGCGCTCCGAGCGCGTTCAAAAGAATGATATTGGACCGGGCAACGCGAGAATGGGCGATGTCACCGCAGATGGCCACGGTCAACCGCGCGATCTTTCCCTTGTGTCGCCGGATGGTAAGGGCGTCGAGCAGGGCCTGTGTCGGGTGTTCATGCGGACCGTCGCCGGCATTGACCACGGAACAGCCGACCTTGCGCGCCAGAAGATGCACCGCACCGGCCGCGTGGTGGCGAACCACCAGAAGGTCGGGGTGCATGGCGTTCAGCGTTGCTGCCGTATCGATCAGCGTCTCGCCCTTTTTCACAGACGACTGGGACACTGCCATGTTCATCACATCCGCCCCGAGCCGTTTTCCGGCCAGTTCAAAAGAACTTTGGGTGCGGGTTGAGTTCTCGAAAAAGAGGTTGATCTGGGTTCGTCCCTGCAAGACCAGCCGTCGTTTGCTGATCTGGCGGGAAACCTCTACGGCTTCTTCCGCCCGGTCCAGAAGGCCCAGAATTTCGTGGGGGTGAAGGCCCTCTATGCCCAGCAAATGACGATGGGGATAAGGGCTGTCTCGATGGGTGTTGCTCGCGGTCATCGAGACCATTCCTATAAGGAGGAACGCCCGGTTCGACAAGTCAGGAAATCACATCATGCCCGCTGTCCACATAGCTGCTAAATATTTGATCGGCTGGACAAAATATGGCTGCGTGCGCGGCGATAGACGGGAGAAGTTTCAACTGCGGCACGCGCAGGCACCGCCAAAAGATTGAATCTATTGTGTTCCACTCAAGATCACGACCGAATCTCAACGAGAATACTGCCGCAATAGTCGCAAAGAACCTGCAGCTTCCATCCGCTTGCAGCTTGCAGTCACCCTGGTTGGGAACAGCTGACAAGTTCTTGGAAATTATAGACAACTGTCAGTTTCTGCCAGGCGTTGCACATGGCTTGGCAACTGTGCCGGTCTAAAGCGAATTGATGACGGGCACGATTTTGCGCAACTGGGCGAGCTTCTACTGCCAAAGGGCCCGATCAAGTGACCAGCAGCAGGGCCAGCGGGATCGTCAGGGTCGCTGCCAGGGTCTGAAGCGTGATGATCTCGGCCATCAGCTTTGCGTCGCCGCCCATCTGGCGGGCGAGCAGGTAGGAGTTGCTGGCACAGGGCACGGAACTGGCAATGATGACCACGACCAATGCGGGGCCGGTAACGCCGAAAAGACTGGCAAAGCCAAAGGCAAGCAACGGCATGAATATCGGACGCAAAAAGGTGCCGAGGGCGAGTGCCGGTCCCGGTCTGCGGAGTGAGCCGAGGTCCAGCCCGGCTCCGACGCAGATGATGCCGATGGGGAGCGCGGCCCTGGAGAAAATCTCCAGGGTATCGTCGACCACGAAAGGCAGGGAGATGCCACCCGCGTTCATGATGCCGCCTGCGCCGATCGAGAGGATGAAGGGATTGGTGAACAGGTCTTTCAGGATCTTGGCGCCACTTGGTGACGTTCCGCTTGCGTAATGCGACAGCACCAGGATGCTGGCAACATTGAGCAAGGGGATCATGAACACCATGGCGACCGCAAGCATGGCCAGCCCTGTTTCACCGACCACATTGTCGGCAATCGCGAGCGCGATCATGGCGTTCCAGCGCAAGGTTCCCTGAAAGATGGAGGTAAAACGCGGCGCGGCGATGCCCCAGGCACGCTCGATGGTCGTGCGTGCCAGAAGCAGAAGCAGCGCCATGGACAAGATGGAGGCGAGCAGGGCACCACCCATGTTGAGCGTCGGAAAACTGGCGAAATCCGCTTGCGAGATCGTGCGGAACAACACCGCCGGAAACAGGACATAATAGGCAAGCCGTTCGACGCCACGCCATTGCTCGCCGGTAATCAGTCCGGTGCGGGCGATCAGGTAGCCGGAGGCAATCACGAGGATGACCGGCATCAGGGCGGCAAGTGTGGTCAGCATGTGTTCGGCTTTCGCGTTCGACAGGCCTTGAAACAAGGGCCTGTACCCGGCAGCGGTGGGATCAGCCGTTATCTAAGCCCATAAAGCCGAGTCGGTCCAGAAAGCCCTGCAGGATGTAGGCAGCGGCCATCTTGTCGACCACGTCGGCTCGTTTCGCACGGCTCGTATCGGCTTCCAGCAGCGTGCGCGTCACGGCCGCCGTCGACAGCCGCTCGTCCCAATAGGTGATCGGCAGGTCCGTTTTCTGCGAGAGGTTTCTCACGAAAGCGCGGGTCGCCTGGACGCGGGGGCCTTCGGAGCCATCCATGTTGAGCGGCAGACCGAGCACCATGCCGCCGACGCCCTGCTTGGCGCAGATGGCCAGGAGTTGTTCCGCATCCAGGGTGAACTTCTTGCGCCGGATCGTTTCCATGGGAGAGGCGATGCCACGGCCGAGATCTGAAAGCGCCAGACCAATGGTCTTGGTGCCAAGATCCAGGCCGATCAGCCGGGTGCGGTCGGGCACGGCGGCCATGAAGTCTTCCAGGGAAAGTGCGGGGTCATTTGCCATTCGGCGGCTTTACCAGCGAGCCATGGAAAACACCAGTTCGATTTTCAATCAGAACCCGATGGCAACACGAAGTTGCCCTTCCCAAACGTCCAGCCCGTTCTGGCCCAGGCTGAGATAGCCTCCCTTTGCATCAAGCGTCACGTTCTCCGCAATCAGGGCAGTCGCCCCGCCACGCAGTGTAAAGCTCCAGGCCGATGCGGTGACAAAGTTCAGTTCATCATCGAGGATCTTGCCGTCGTTCGGTCGCAAATATTCGTATACCGCGCCTGCTTCCACATAGGGCTGGATCAGAAGCCCGTCCTGCAAGGTGAATTGACGGCTGAATTCGGTCGTAAGTTCAATTGTACCCAGAGAGGCGGCATTGCCCGAGATGGGAACGCTTACAGCCCGGTTGAGGATCGTACCGTTCAGATCGTAACCGTCGGAAAACACGCGGTTGAAGGTCACGGTCGCCTTGGGGCGTACCTGGATCTCGCTCAACGCATACTGACCGTGAACACTGAAAGTTGCGCCGAGTTCATGGGTGTTGTATTCGCCGCTCAAAACCGAGATATCCGACTGACTGTTTGAAAAGCCATAGCTCAGCGAGCCATCAACGGCCCAGTGCTGTGAAATTCGTGCGGCAACATAGGGGCCGATCTCAAACCCTTGGGTGTCGATTGTCAGGTTGGAATTGAAACCGTCGGTGTCGGTGGTTTCAAAGGTCACGGAAAAACCGCCAACGATATCTTCGGTTAGCTTGCGGTCGGCACCAAATGCCGCGGTTCCGCTGAGTGTCTGAAAGTCCCTGCCGAAACGACGGTCGTCGCTGTAGACCCCGGTTACCGTGCTCCAGGCATTCCAGAGTGTCGGTTCGATCAGATCCCGGCCAGGTGTGATTGGAACTTCGTCCTGCTGCTGCAGACGGCCGGCGGCCAGCAGTTGTTCCCGGGTGCAGAACGCCTGTGCATTGGCGGTCTGTGTCTCCTCGGCTGATCTTGGATCGACGCAGTAACTGATGATCTGACCATCAGCGCGCCTGACCGGCACAAAGCCAGCCGGAAGGGCGGGTTGATTTGGATTGCGGCTGCCGGGCGGCAGGGTTCCGATTGGTGGCGTGACGGTGCCCGGTGCGCCCGGGCCTCCGGGCAAAACACCGGATGGCGGCAGCGTACCAATGGGCGGTGTCACGCTTCCGGGCCGTCCTGGGAATGTAAAAGATGGTGGTACGGTGCCGATTGGCGGAGCTGCTGTCCCAGGGCGTCCGGGCGAAAGTCCGGCAGGTGGCAGTGTCCCGATTGGAGGTGTAACACCAGCAGGTGGCAAGGTACCTATAGGCGGCGTAACCCCGCTTGCCGGAGGCGAAATCGGCCCCGGTAAGCCGGGCAGCACTCCGCTTGGGGGCAGGACCGCGATCGGAGGAACCGGCCGTCCGAAATCCGGAAACAGCCTGCTGATTGGAGGCTTTACCAGGCTAGGGGGCTTGATGTTGTCGGGAAGCTGAAAGTCGCGTTTCTGGTTCTGAGTGTCGATAAGACAATCGGACCCGCCGTCGACACCATAAAGCTTGTGCGTGCCGCCGTTTCCGCTCGAAACAACTGGAGAAGTGGATAGATGCAGACCGGTGCTGGAGCGGGACCATGTGTCGACCGTCTGATTACCCTGGGCGGCATCCAGTCGGTAGTCGCCGGCAACCGTGCCTGAAACCCAGATTGAGCGGCTGTCAGACTTGTTGGTTCCCAGAAAAAGCAGGCCGCCATCGTTCTTGCAATTGGCGGCAAGGGCGGATGTCGAAAGGCTGCTGAAGAGCAGAGCTGCCGGGCAGATGACGTCCAGCCAGACACGTTTCGAACGCAGTCGCATCGGCATTGCTCCAGAGTCTCGCGAATCCCCGACGTCATCTTGCGTTGAAGCAGAAAGGGAAGCTAGCTCTGGTTGTTGAAATAATCGAGGCGTTGCCATAATTGCACAAATGCACTGTTAAAAATATCGATAACAAGACCGTGCCCTGCAAGGCAGATTGAACGCATTCAGCTTGTTGCGGACCGGCTGCCGCTGATAGGGTCCCGAAAACCTGTCGTCGAATTAGGAGACCGCGATGAAACTGACCTGGTATGGCCACTCCGCTTTCAAGATCGAGATTGAAGGAGCATCCATCCTGTTCGATCCGTTCTTTACCGGAAATCCGTCTTTTCCCGAGAACCTGTCAGTCGATCAGGCGTCAGATGGCGTAACGCATGTCATCCTGACCCATGGTCACAACGATCACATCGGTGACGCCGTCGACATCCTGAAAAAAACCGGCGCGCAGCTGACCTCCAATTTCGAAGTCTGCATGTGGGCCAACCGGCAGGGGATCGAGAATATCAGTCCCATGAATTCCGGCGGCAAGGTGAACGTTGGACCGTTCAGCGTCGCGCTGACGCGCGCTGATCACTCGTCGTCCTTCCAGGCTGGCGGTGAGGCCATCTATCTGGGCAATCCACATGGTGTCATCATCGAAGCTCCTGGAGAAAAGACGCTCTATCACCTGGGAGATACCGACATCTTCTCCGACATGGCTCTGGTCGATGAGATCTACCAGCCGAAAATCGGGCTTGTTCCCATCGGTGACCGCTTCACGATGGGCGGCAAGTCGGCAGCGCTTGCCTGCACCCGGTTCTTCAACTTCGATACGATCATTCCCTGCCATTACGGCTCGTTCCCGATCATCGACCAGACGGCGGATACGTTCCTTGAGGCAATGGGCGGCGATCGCGACAAGGTGGCAAAGCCAAATCCCGGCGAACCGATTGACGTTTGACGGGTTCACTCAAGAGAAGCAATCTTTGCTTGTCTCACTTGGAGGTAGAGGTTTAGTCTTTTTCCGGGAAATTTAAGAAGTAAGGGTGGTTTTCCTGTTTTGTGACGCTGGGAGCTTGGGTTTCAGCGTCAGGCGGAGGATATTATGCCGACTGTAAAAGATGTTACCTTCGATCTGCTTCGCAAGCTCGGTTTGACAACTATCGTCGGCAATCCCGGCTCCACTGAAGAAACCTTTCTGAAGAATTTTCCGGACGACTTCCGCTACGTTCTTTCTCTGCAGGAAGCCAGCGTCGTCGGCATCGCTGACGGCCTGGCGCAGGGACTGCGCAAACCTGTCATTGTGAATGTCCATACAGGTGCAGGCCTCGGTAACGCGATGGGCTGCATCCTGACCGCCTACCAGAACAAGACACCACTCATTCTGACCGCCGGACAGCAGACCCGAGACATGCTGCTGCTCGAGCCGCTTCTTACCAACATCAATGCGACGCTTTTGCCCCAGCCATGGGTGAAGTGGAGTTATGAACCGGCAAGGGCCCAGGACGTGCCGGCCGCTTTCATGCGGGCCTACGCGGCAGCGGTACAACAGCCGAGCGGGCCGGTGTTCCTGTCTCTCCCGCTGGACGACTGGGACAAGGAAATGGAGGGACCTACAGAAGTCCGCTCCGTCTCTCTGCGCTCGGCCGCCGACCCTGCCAGAATCAAAGATTTCGCTGAGCGTATCAACGCAGCAAAAACTCCGGTTCTGGTATACGGCTCGGACATTGCCCGGTCAGAAGCCTGGGACGAAGGGATCGCGTTCGCAGAAGCGCTGTCTGCCCCGGTTCTGACGGCTCCTTTCGCGGAACGCACGCCATTTCCGGAAAGTCATCGGCTCCACGCCGGCACATTGCCTTCGGCCATCGGCCCCATCTGCAAGCGGCTCGAGGGGCACGACCTGGTTATCACCGTCGGAGCTCCGGTCTTCCGCTACTATCCATATGTCGCGGGAGACTACCTTCCGGCAGGAACAAAGCTGCTGCAAATCACCGACGATCCGGACATGGCGGCCAAGGCACCGGTTGGCGACAGTCTCGTCTCGGACAGCAGGCTTTTTCTTCAGGCAATCCTGCCTCAGCTGGATCGACGTGAGGAAAAGCCCAATCCCTACAAAAAGGATCCGGCGCCGGTACCCAACTACTCGGCCCTGCCACTGACGCCGGATGCAGTCTACAGCTTGATCCGGGAGGCTGCGCCGTCAGATTTCGTGCTGGTAGAGGAATCTCCATCCAACGTCATCGAGCTGGAGCGACAAATTCCGATCGATAAACCGGACACGTTCTACACTTTTGCATCCGGAGGTCTCGGCTGGGACATGCCGGCCGCTGTCGGTCTTGCGATTGCCGAGGAAACGAGCGGACGCAACAGGCCCGTAATCGCCGTGATCGGCGACGGCTCGTTCCAGTATTCGGTGCAGAGCATCTACACCGGCGTGCAGGAGGAAGCGCATGTGGTCTTCGTTGCCATGCGCAACAGTCAATATGCGATCCTGAAGGAGTTCGCGATCCTGGAGGAAACGCCGAACGTTCCGGGTTTGGATCTGCCCGGGCTTGATATCGAGGCACTTGGGCGTGGATACGGCGCAAAGACTGCGAAGGTGAAAACCGCTGACGAATTCAGGGCATCTCTTTCCGCAGCGCTTGCGCACAGGGGGACGACAGTGATCGAGGTGGAGATATCGCCCAAGCTTAGATCTTTGCTTGGATGAACGTTCAAAGCAGCACTCATCGTGCAATGCCATTTTTACCGGTGAGCGAGGGGAGATCGCCTCTCGTAAAGTTCAAGAGTACCAAGCCATACGCAAGGTCAGGCGATGCGCCGAAGCATTAGGAGAGGCGATTTGGTTGGCTGGCGGCTGACCTGCAACCAGCCAATACGTTGCTGAAACCATCAGGCTGCATCCAGGCGGGCGAGGAAGTCGTCCAGAGATTTCCTGAGATTGGTCGATTGATCCTGAACGGAGGAAGAAGACCCTCGGAGCTGGTCCGAGGATTGAACAAGCGCCTGAATGGCTTCCTGCATCTGCATCATGTTGCGGGAGACGACGCTGGTATCTGAAGACGTTTCCTGCGCGTTTGCGGCAATCTCGGTTGTTGCCGAGCCCTGCTGTGAAACAGCGGCGGAAATAGTTGTCGTATGGGTGTCGACTTCTGTCATGGTCGTTGAAATTTGTTCGATTGCGAGCACAGCCTCTCTGGTTTCCGATTGAATGGCTGCAATCTGCCCGCCGATTTCCTCGGTCGCCTTTGAGGTTTGGGTCGCCAGCTCTTTCACTTCCGCCGCGACCACCGCAAATCCCTTGCCTGCTTCACCGGCCCGCGCCGCTTCGATGGTTGCGTTCAGTGCAAGCAGGTTCGTCTGCTCGGCGATAGCCTGGATAAGAACGACAACTTCGCCAATCTTGTCGGCTGCGTCGGCCAGGTTTGAAATCTTCTCGTTGGTCAAGCTGGCCTGGCCGGTGGCCGAGGCAACCACGGACGCGGTCGCTTCCACCTGTCTGCTGATGTCCGCAATGGAGGCGGTAAGCTCTTCTGCGGCGGCGGCAACCGTATCGACCTTGCCGGATGCATTGTCCGCGGCGTGAGTGGTCGATTGCACGATTGAGCCGGAGTCTTCGGCGGCCTTGGTGGACATATCAACGGCAACCTGCAGACCCTCTGTGGCATTGTCGAGAGCCGCGAGGACCGCTTCGGTGCTGGTACGGAAATCTTCTGCAAGCCTGTGCATCAGCTTCTTGCGGTCTGCTGCCTGGACCTCGCGCTGCCGGTCGACTTCTTCTACCAACTGGCGTTGTTCAACCAGAGAGCCCTGGAAGACGTCCAGCGTGTCGCGGAGCTGGCCCAGCTCATCTGCTGCCCGCCAGGTCGGTCGTTCGATTTCAAGCTGGCCGGATGCCAGCAGGTTGGCATTTTCGGAAAGCTGCCGTGCGCGGTGACCGATAGTGCGGCTGAAATAGAACCAGGCTGTTGCCGCAAATAGCGCAAGCACCAGCGTGCCGCCGACCTGAAGTGCATTGGACGTTTCTGCGGCCGAGCGCAGGGATGACAACCCATTATCCATTTCCTGGTGAATGAGCGTTTCGGCGTCATCCGCCAGGGCGATGAAACGTTCGAAGGTTTCGTCAAAGGCAACATCGGCTCCCGAGCCGGCTTTCTCGGTTGAAAGCATGGCCTGGTGTCGAACGTTCGCGAGGTCGATCAGTTCGCCGATCTGGGCGAGAACGTCCTTGCTCTTTTGAAGGTCCGGATGAGCCTCGAGCGCTTTCCGGGCGTTTTCGAAACTGCCCAGAGCTTCTGCGAATTCCTCACCGGCATCACCACCCAGGATTTCCGCGACCAGCAAATGTCCATGCGCAAGACTGAACCTTGCTTCACCTGCCAGAGCTTGCGCCTTTGCATCATTCGTCAGCGGTGCGGAGATTGCAGCGATCTTCTGTTCCAGATCGTCGTAGATCGCGTCGAACTTCTCGTCAGCCGAACTGCCGACACCCTGATCGCCTGCAAGGGAAGCGTACCGGCCTTGGGCGGAGGCAACAAACCCGTCGACTGCAGCCAGAACTTCCTTGATCTTTTCGCGGACTTCCGGGGAGCGGGAAGGGTAGAAGGTTCCTTCTTCGTTGCTCGCGCCGTTTAATATGGCGTTCGCGTAAAACCGTGTTTCATCGAGGAGATTCCAGACTTCGTCGATGCTCTCGCCATCGTCACCGGACATGATTTCCTCAAAAAGCAAATGCGCATGCGTCGCGGTGAGCTTGATCTCCATCGCGGCATCCCCAAGCGGCGCCAATTCTGCTCCCAGGTGTTCCCCTTCGCTCGCGACACTTTTCATGAGGCTGTAGGAGAAGAACCCCATGGACAGGGAAACCAGAACCAGGGCACCAAATACCACCGCCAGCTTGCGGGAAATTCCGAATCTCATGAGAGCCTCGACATGTCTGAAGTGAGTTCTCTGATGGTATGGGGCTTGGATTAACTAAGTATTTCGCCAGATGGTAGGAGAAAAGAACATTGATAGTTCTAAGTCTGTGTTTCAGAGAGCAGTAAAAATATTTGGTGTGTTTATTGTTGGGGGTGACAATGCTTCTGTGCACGTCGAATGGCTGAATGCGCTTTGGTGTGTGATAAGTTGTTCAAGTCATTGTGAGAATATTGTTGTGCCTTCAATCGTCAGGCACAATGCACGCACATTTTGATGGTAGCCAAGCCGTCGTTTTGGCCCAGCCACCCAAGCAAGTGAATAACCGGGGATTCATCATGAAGCTGTCCAGCTTTGCTTTCATTGCGGTACTGAGCGGCGCCCTTTGTGCGACGCCAGTCTTGTCGGCGGACAAGTCGATCACGCCTGACGGCAAGCCCGCGCCTTCCAAGCCGCATGCCAAGCCGGGGTCCAAAGCCGCGCAGGATGAAGAAGCTGCTGCTCAAACGCCTTATGCGACGGTGCGGGACGTGTTTTCCGGAGATACGACAGTTGCCGGTGAAAAGGTCGCCTTTCCGCAATCGAACCCTTCGCTAAAGGCCATCGAGATCACCATGGAGCCGGGCGAGGAGACACAGTGGCACCAGCATCATGCGCCGCTCTTTGCCTACATTCTGGAAGGCGAGATTACCGTCACTTACGAGGAACTTGGCAAGAAGGTCTACCGTGCCGGCGACGGTCTTCTGGAAGCAATGGATGTCACCCACAAAGGTCAGAACACCGGTGAAGGGCCGGCCAAGATCCTGGCTGTTTTCCTGCTCGGGGATGACGGTGTGGCAACGGTCGCCGAGGACAAGCCAGGTGCAAACAAGAACAAGGTCGAATAGGGGAGAGAAATCTCGCCTAACCGTCCTATACACCCATTGATTGAATGGACGCTTTTCGATTTCCGATACACTGGGGAATGCGAACTTTCTGTAAAATATCGAAAATCGCTTGTCAGATCCAAAAGCTGACCTAAGGTAAGTGAAGACGGTCTGCCGGATGATGCAAAACGCGTCTGCAATCTGGGGGCGCAGTCTAAGCAACCATTCAGGTGGGAGTTTTCATGAGCTATTTTCGCACGTTGCCGCGTTTGAGCGCGGTGGTTCTCGGACTCGCGGCAGCTTTTGCCGTAACGTCCCAGACAAGTCTGGCGCAGGAGGTGCAGAAGCCGAATATTCTCGCTATTTGGGGGGACGATATCGGCACCTGGAACATCAGCCACAACAACCGTGGCATGATGGGCTACCGCACACCCAACATTGACCGGATCGCACAGGAAGGCGTTGCCTTTACCGACTATTATGCCCAGCAAAGCTGTACGGCTGGCCGCGCTGCCTTTATCGGGGGCAATGTACCTGTCCGTACAGGCATGACCAAGGTTGGCCTGCCGGGAGCAGAGCAAGGCTGGCAGGAAACCGATGTCACCATGGCAACTATCCTGAAGTCGCAAGGTTACAAGACCGGCCAGTTCGGCAAGAACCACCAGGGAGACCTGGACGAACACCTGCCGACAAACCACGGTTTCGATGAGTTCTTCGGCAATCTCTACCATCTGAACGCCGAAGAAGAGCCGGAAAACCGGGACTACCCGGGTGACATGGTTCTGGCGAACGGCAAGACTTTCCGCGAACAGTTCGGTCCGCGTGGTGTCCTCCATACATGGGCAAATGCAGACGGAACGCAGAAGATCGAGGACACCGGTCCTCTTACGAAGAAGCGCATGGAAACCGTCGATGAGGAATCGCTTGCCGAAGCCAAGCGTTTTATTCGTGAAGCGGTGGAAGAGGGTGTTCCCTTCTTTGTCTGGTGGAACGGAACACGCATGCATTTCCGCACACATGTGAAGGAAGAGCATACGGGGATTGCCGGTCCGAGCGGGGATACCTACCACGACGGCATGGTCGAGCATGACATGCATGTCGGCGAGCTGCTGGACCTGTTGGACGAGCTCGGCATCGCCGATAACACGGTGGTGATGTATTCGACCGACAACGGCCCGCATTTCAACACCTGGCCGGATGCTGGCACGACGCCGTTCCGCAGCGAAAAGAATTCCAACTGGGAGGGCGCTTACCGTGTGCCGACCTTTGTTCGCTGGCCCGGCGTCTTCCAGGAAAACGTGACGCTGAACGGTATCGTTGCCCACGAAGACTGGCTGCCGACCTTCGCTGCGATTGCAGGGGCTTCGGATATCAAGGAACAGCTTCTTGAAGGTGTTGAACTCGGTGGCCGGACTTACCGCAACTACATCGACGGTTACGACCTCAACGCCTATCTGAAAGGCGAGACGGATGCCTCGCCGCGTCATGAGTTCTGGTACGTGAATGACGATGGTCAGGTGGTTGCGGCCCGGTACGACGACTGGAAGGTCGTGTTCCTGGAAAACCGTGGTCAGGCCTTCGGCGTCTGGCAGGAGCCCTTCACGGAACTGCGTGTGCCTGCTGTCTTCAACCTGCGCCGGGATCCTTTCGAAAAGGCCCAGCACAATGCCAATATCTATTTTGACTGGTTGCTGGACCGTGCGTTCGTGATCGTTCCGATCCAGGCACTGGCCTCAAGGTTCCTGCAGACCATGCAGGACTATCCGCCAAGCCAGACACCTGGATCCTTCAATCTGTCATCGATCGAGGAGAAGTTGAAAGCCGGCATGAGCGGCAGCAACTGAGTTTAACTTGTCACAACAATAATAAAGCCCGGAGCTTCGCAAGGCTCCGGGCTTTTTGCGCATTTGCCAATGTGTCGTCCAGAACCGCAGAAATTAGCGGTCTTCTGACTTTAAACCTCAGAGACGGTTCAACAGTTCAGGTGTCGGCCAGGCATCGGCCGGCATGCCAAGCTTCTGCTGCACCTGTTGCACGGCATTTCGAGTGCCGGAGCCGAGGATGCCGTCGATCTTGCCGACGTCATAACCCATGCTGGATAGCTTCGACTGAAGTTGCTTCATCTGGGCGTCGTCCAGGCCAAGGTCCGGGTTGCCTTCCGTGTAGACCGGTGCGCCGGCGAGCCTTGTCGCGAAATAGGCGGCAGTGGTCGTGTAGACGAACGACTGGTTCCATTCCAGATAGATGTTGTAATTCGGATAGGCAAGGAATGCCGGCCCCTTGCGGCCCTGAGGCAGGAGTAGCGAAGCGGGCAGGTTGCCGGAAATCTGACCCCAGCGCGGCTGCACGCCTAGAGCAGCCCACTGGGCACCGGTCTTGGTCTTGTCGAGCCCGCTTTCAGCCCAGTTGAGGTTCTGCGGCACCTTGACTTCCTGCAGCCAGGGCTCTCCGCGGCGCCAGCCCAGATGCTGGATGAAGGCACCGGCGGTCAAAATGGCATCGGCGGCACTTTCTTTCAGCTTCACGTGCCCGTCACCATCGCCGTCGCGGCCGAACTTGATGATGTCTTCCGGCAGCATCTGAACCATGCCTATCTCACCTGCCCAGGCGCCGGTCGTGCTGCGCGGGTCAAGATCACCGTGCTGAACCATCTCGATGGCAGCAATCAGCTGCGGACGGAACAGTTCCGGGCGGCGGCAATCATGAGCGAGCGTGGCCAGCGCATTGACGGTGTTGAAATCGCCCTGAACCGCGCCGAAATCCGTTTCAAGCGCCCAGAAAGCGGTAATGACAGGTGCCGGAACGCCATATTCGGATTCTGTCCGCTGGAACACGCTCGCGTATTTCTTCATGTTCGCGGCGCCGTTTTTCATCCGGTAGCCGGAGATGACCCGCTTGGAAAAGTCCAGGAAGGTCATCTTGAAGACACCCTGCGCCCGATCGCGCGACAGCACCTTGCGGTCGACCTGTGCGCCCGCCAGGGTCTGGTCTGCCGCATTCGCGGAAAGGCCCTTGGCAATCGCTTCCTGTTTCACGCCTGCAAGGAACTGCCGGAAGTCGCCGCCACACTGCTGCGCCTGAGCAGGCGCGGTGGCGAGCCAGAAACCGGCGAGGGCGGTGGCAGCGATTTTCGGGGAGAAGCGGAGTGTCATGAAAAATCCTGTCGTTGGGCGCAAAGGCAGGCCGGAGCCTTTAAAAATCGGCCATAGTTGACTGTGCTTCGCTTGTGACGTCAACCCGTCGACAGGGCGAGCTGAAGGCTCTTCCACCAAGTCTTTGGCAGCAAGCTGCGGTGCTAACGGCAATTGCCGAAATCAGAACCGACCATGATGCCGCCGTTCGGGGATCTTTTCAGCGGCGCGTTGACGCTGGCTGAAGAACGACAGTCGGAGGAAGACGTTCCGACGCTGGGGGACTGGTAATAGGGGGCGTTTACCCCGGACGTCTGCTGCTGGCACATCTGGTAGGCCATGTCGTAAAGGGCCTGCCAACCGCCGGGCATTGAGCCCATGTTGTCCAGGACGCCAAGCGCTGCACCTGCACGGGCGCCACGATAAGCGCCCGATGCCCCGCGCCATTCGCCGCCAACAACCGCTCCGGCCATGCCGCCGGACACAGCATCTCCGACGACATCACCGCTGCCCATGCGGGCGTTGGCATAGTCGGTCGCATAGACTGTGCAATCGGTTCCATCCGCCTGAGCTTGCGTGATTGCGGCCGGGAAAGTGAAGAGAAGGGAAGCGCTGAGGCTGAGGGCTGCACGGTTCGCCATGGTCCGTCTCCTGTCTGCAGTGCCAGACTTGCACCGCGAAAGCGCAACAATCCAAATGCCGAGACCGGCCGGAAGAATGTTGCGACATATCGAGAGCAATCGACACAGGCGCTGCTGATTGCGCCCGTCGATGCAACTGTCCCCGCGGTCCGCAGGGCAAAACTAAATCGACGGGATATTACGCTTCGACACTTAACAAGGCTCTACCTGGCAATCGCAGGTTTTACTCATGGCTGCTGCTGGGGTTCCAGGAAACTTTCGCCTACGTAGCCGGTCTTGCCGTCATACTGAACGCCGCACCACCAGTTGCCACACGTGTTGAAGCGAACCTCGGCTCCAGCCGGGATGATGGCCAGAACCGTCGCATCCTTGTTCTGCGCTTCACGCAGGTTCACCGATGACTTGATTTTTGCCGAAAGCGGAAAGTCCGACGCAGCGGCGCTGGTTTCCGGAGTAGAGGCGGATGCAGTGTCGGTGTCAGGTGCCGTGACGGCCGGAATGTCAGCTCCCAGCGGCGATGCATCCGATACCGGATTTTCGTCGGTCTCCTGCACTGCTGCAGCAGCGCTGGCAACGAGGGGGTTGGTGGTACCGCGTGCCGATTGGCTATTGGTTCTGACGGGGGCGGGCTGAGCTGGAGCAAGTCGCGACTGGATCTTGTCGTCGGCAACCTTGTTGGTGTCATGACCCAGCGGGTTGGAATGGTCTTCAGGTGCAGTGGACGCTACCGACCTTGAGGCGAATACCTCGCGGATACGATCCTTGGCCGACTTTACCTGCTCTGCGCTCGCGGTCGGTGTTGCGGTCAGATCCGTCCTGCCCTGGTATTCGGGATCTGCGCCCGCAATCAGGCTCTCGATCGTCGGTTCGGTATTGATCTGCTGGGTCTGGACCGTGCGGCTGTCTGCGTCTTTGCCGGCCAGCAGGTCGCTCAGGCTCAAATAGATTGCTCCTGCGCCGACGCCGACAATAACAAGTGTACTGACCAGCAGTGTTCTGAAGCTCGGACCATGCCGGAAATTGGCTGCCGCTTTGGAAACGGCTGCAGGTGCGGGGACTTGTTCAGGCTGAAGACCGATATTCCGGGATCCTCGTACCGGAGTGCGCAACACGCCTGGCATATCGAAGCCGGCTTCGTCCGTTGCACCTGTCAGTGTCGGGCGGCGGGAGGCTGTCGGCTTCAGTTCGTCGGCGGTTGCATGCATCTGCAGGATCTTGGCGGCAAGTGTGCTGGCGTCAGAACCTGTGTCTGCCGCCACTTTGTGAACTTCGGTTTCGCTAAGAGGGACTTCATCGTCCTTGGACGGATCGTTGGGAACGACGAGCTTCAGCTCGTTCTTTTGAGGTGCATTGTCCGGATCGTGGCCTTCGGGGAAGTCGCAAGTGTTGGCTGGCGCGGTGACGGAATACATGTGGCCCTCCTGGTTTTGCGGTTCGGGCACGCTCGGAGCGATTGCCATATCTGGGTACCGAAGCATTAATCTTCGTTAATGCGTCGGCACGCAGGCCGGATTGCGGCGGCAGTAGGGAATTTTGCATGAAATGTGACGGGTCTGTGGTCTTGCGGGGCCAAATGGATGTGCGTTTGCAAAAGCCTAACCTGTCTCTGACAAACTGCGCGCAAACGGCCTGCCAATAGAATGAACGGCAGGCATTTCGCCCGGGCAGGGCGAAAGGCGAAGCCAGAAACGACAGGCAAAAAAGATCATGACGCGCTGGATCTCTCACCTCATCTCTCGAACGGTCGGATTGGCGGCGGGCGTTGCTGCTGGAATGGCGCTCACGTGCCACTCGGCGGCCGCGCAGGATGTCCAGGAATTGAAGATCGGTCTGTTGGCGACACTGTCCGGCCCGGCGGCCGTCTACGGTGAACACATGCGCGACGGTTTCATGCTGGCCGTCGAGCAATCCAATGGCGCGCTTGGTGGCTTGCCCACCAATGTAATCGTGGTTGATGACAAGCTGGATCCGGACAATGCGCTGGAACAGGCAACGAAACTGATCGAGGAAAATGGCGTCGATCTCATCGTCGGCGTCAATTTCTCCAAGGTGATGCTTGCCGTGCACGATCCTATCGTGCGGTCGAAGACCTTGTTTATCGGAACGCATTCCGGGCCTGCGCCGATCGCCGGGCGCAATTGCAGCCGTTATTTCTTCTCAACCGCGTCACAGGACGATCAGGTCCACGAGACGATGGGGCGTTACGCCAGTCTCAAAGGGTACCAGGACGTCGTCACGATCGCTCCTGACTATGAAGCTGCCCGGGATGCCGTTGCCGCGTTCCGCCGCCATTTCAAGGGACAGATCGCCCGCGAACTGTTCCCGAAACTGGGTCAGACCGATTTCTCGGATGAGTTCAAGCAGATCGAGGAAATAGAACCGGATGCGATTTTCACCTTCATGCCGGGCGGTATGGGGGTGGAACTGGTGAAACAGTTCCACACTTCCGGGCTGAAGGGTATTGTCCCGTTCCTCTCGTCCGACACGGTCAATGCCGTCACGCTACCCTATACGGCGGAGATGGCTGAGGGACTTTACAGCGCATCTCATTGGGCGCCAAACCTTGATAATCCGGCCAACAAGAGGTTCGTGCGGGAGTTCAGCAAGGCCTACAAATACGAGCCCTCGGTCTACGCTGCGCAAGGCTATGATGCTGCCAAGCTGATCCATTTTGCCCTGGAACTGACCGGGGGCATCAAGGACCAGGAAGCGTTGATCTCGGCTATCAGTGCAGCTCCCTTTGAAAGCGTTCGAGGCGACTTCCGCTTCAATTCCAACCAGTTCCCCATTCAGGATTTCTATATTGTGGAAGGGGTCCGGCGCACCAGCAAGCTCTATGAGATGGAAGCCGTTGCCCGGGTCTTCGACGATGTCGGCGATGCCTATGCCGGTTCGTGCCGAATGTAGTTTTATCCTGCACAGACCAGGTATGGGGATGATCTGAAACGATCGGTCCAGAAATCAGACTTGCTCCTCTTGCATTCTGGACTGCGTAGTCCATATCAGAGGCATGAGAAACGCAGAGGTCCATATTTCCGGCTCGGAAAAACGCACGGCAGGTCCGGGCAGGCCGCGCAGCTTCGATGAAGCGGCGGCGCTTGAGGCCGCCATGCATGTTTTCTGGCAGAAGGGCTTCGAAGCGACATCTCTGGACGATCTCACCAAGGCAATGGGGCTTAGCCGTTCCAGTTTCTACGCCACTTTCGGCTGCAAGCAGACGCTGTTTCTGCGAGCGCTGGAGCATTATTCGAAAAACGGAATCCGTGGCCTGAAGGAAGTTGCCGAAACCGCTGAAGATGACGCGGTGGACGCGATGATGCAGGCTTTGTCCGATCCGAAAGGGGGGGCAAGGGGCTGCCTTCTGGTCAATTGCATCACCGAACTTGCGCCCCATGACGACAAGGTTGCCGAGATTGGCCGTCGTCACCTGGAAAATATCGAAGACCTCTTTGCCAGGGCGATCGACCCGGACAACCCGGATGCTGTCCGGGATAGGGCGAGCGCCTATTCATCGCTTGCCATTGGAACCCTGGCGCTGCGCAAGGCTGGAGTTCCGGCAGAGCGGATTGCCAGAACCCTGAAGCAGGCAAGGACCGTCCTGATGCCATAATCGCCCGGGCGGTGTGGAATCGTTCATGAAGAACCACGGAGTTGTGCGCATAATATTGGACTGTTTGGTCCAGAAATAGTGAAGCAGACAAACTTCAAAAGGAAAGAAGAACATGTCAGAAGCAAAACTGTTTTCGCCCGCAAAGGCAGGGGCAATCGAACTGATGAACCGTATCGTGATGGCGCCGTTGACCCGCAACCGGGCCCGGCACGAAGACGATGCACCGCATGATCTGACAGTGAAATATTACGATCAGCGTGCCGGAGCAGGATTGATCATCACCGAGGCCTCGCAGATCTCGCCGCAGGGCAAGGGATATGCATGGACGCCGGGCATCTATTCAGATGCGCAAGTCGCGGGCTGGAAGAAGGTCACCGATGCGGTTCATGCAAAAGGTGGCAAGATTGTCATCCAGCTCTGGCATGTCGGCCGTATTTCGCATCCGGTTCTCCAGCCGGGTGGCGCAGATCCGGTGGCTCCTTCTGCAATTGCTGCCAAGTCCAAGACGTTTGACGGGACGCAATTCGTCGATACGCCGACGCCGCGTGCGCTGGACGCCAGCGAGATCCCGGGCATTGTCGAGGACTATAGAAAAGCCGCCGAAAACGCGAAGAAAGCTGGCTTCGACGGTGTCGAAGTGCACGCTGCCAACGGTTATCTGATCGACCAGTTCCTGCGCGACGGCTCCAACAAGCGTGACGATGCCTACGGCGGATCCATCGAGAACCGGACCCGCTTCCTGAAGGAAGTCATGGATGCCGTTGTTGGTGTGCTGGGTGGTGACCGGGTCGGCATCAGGCTGAGCCCGTTCTCCAGCGCCAACGACATTGCCGACAGCAATCCGCAAGCGACCTTCTCGCACGCGATCAAATTGCTCAACGGCTATGGTCTTGCCTACCTGCATCTGGTTGAAGGCCAGACCGGTGGTCCGCGCGATATCCCGAATGGTGGCGATCTGTCAGCTCTCTACGCACTCTTCGACGGCGCCCATATGGGCAACAACGGTTACGACCGTGCTTCCGCAATCGAGGCAGTGGAAACAGGCGCAGTCGATCTGGTCGCGTTCGGCCGTCCTTTCATCTCCAATCCGGATCTGGTCGAGAGGCTGGAGAAGAATGCTCCGCTGAACGCGCTGGATACCGATACGCTCTATGGTGGCAGCGAAAAAGGCTACACGGATTATCCCACCTTGGCAGAAGCGTCTGTCGCGGCGGAGTAATCCAGAAGGTTTCGGGCCGCCCGACATCCACCCCCTCCGGGGCGGTCTGAAGGATAGCCGGTGTAGGGTTTCGACCCGCACCGGCTTTCTTTTTATGCGTGCAAAGGGGTATTTTCCCTGCTGGCAAGCAGGTGAGCGGCACACCAGCAGCCAAGTCCCAACTCCACTGCGGCAGCGGCGACAAGTGGTGCAGGGGGCATGCCGTCGAGGGCCAGGCTGACAAGCCGGCCTGTGCCATAGCCAAGCAGCAAGGCGGCGGACACCAGCAATCCGATTGTCTCCCACGAACGATAGAAAAGACCCATCGAAGCGGCGAAACACGCCAGCAAGATGAGGACGCCGGGTGAGCGAACCTCGCTCATCATCGCCGCGGAAGGATTGAGGGTTATTCCGTTTGAAGAAAACAGAAGCTCCGGCGCAAAGACGATCAGGGAGCCGATCACCAGAAAGGTCAGGGCGGACAGGGCGAGGGCGGCTTTTTTGCTCAGGGTGTTCATTGGCTGTCTCCGGTTCGTTTGAACTGGAATCCAGGATCTGATACGTGCGCCAGATGATCTATGATATAAAGAATAAGAAAACTTGCAGATCGTCCAGATTTCTGGGCGGGTGACCAGCGTTCAAGAGGGAGTTCCTGATGTCCTTGCCGAGCCCGGTCTTGCAAGCCGACCAATCCTCGCCCTCGCTGGATTTTGCGCCGCTTGGCGACGTGTTGCATCTTCTAAGGCTCACGGGAACCTTCTACTGCAATCCCGAACTGTCAGCTCCCTGGGCGATTGATGTTCCGGACATGGGTGGACAGATGGTTCTTCTGGTGGTGACCGAGGGGAGTTGTTTGCTGCAGACCGAGCACTGCGAGACGATTTCCTTGACCGCCGGGCAGCTTGTGCTGTTGCCGCATGGCAAACCGGTTGTCATGAGTAGTGATGCCGAAGCTGTGGCGACGCCTCTGTTCGACATTCCTGCCATCCGCCACAGCCCGTCCTACGAAACCATGATTTTTGGTGGGGGTGGGACCGTCACCCGGATGACCTGTGGTGTGTTGAAGCTCGACCACGCGGCTGCCGAACGACTGCAGCAGCTGTTGCCCCCGCTCATACGATTGGACACCTTCGCTCAGCACGCCGGCCCATGGATCTACAGCACGCTGAAATACCTGGCAGAAGAGGCGCGCAATCCGCAGCCGGGCGGAGAAACGGTGCTGACACGCCTGACGGATATTCTCGTCGTACAGGCGATCCGGGCGTGGCTGCAGAGCAACGAGACACTTGAAACAGGTTGGCTTGCAGCCTTGCGCGATCCGAAGATCGGGCGGGCCCTGCAGGCCTTTCACCGGACTCCGCAGGAAGGCTGGACCATTGCCAGATTGGCGGAAAGGGCTGGTATGTCACGTTCCGCGTATGCCGCGCGCTTCAAGCAGCTGACCGGGGAAGGTGCCATGCAGTATGTCCTGCATTGGCGCATGCAATTGGCACGAATGGATCTGAGGGAAGGAAAGCGTACACTGGCGGAGATTGCCATTGGGCTCGGCTACGAGTCCGAAGCAGCATTTGCAAGGGCCTTCAAACGAATTGTTGGGACGTCGCCGGGAGCGTATCGGAGGCAATAAACCGGAGTGATTTCAGCATCGGCCACGGCTGTGACTGGTAACCGTACCGGAGCGTACTCTTTTTTCCCATTCCGGCCTTTCGTTCGGCAAAAAAACCTGTCAAACCCATATCAGAGCTAAATCGGGCGCGGAAACCTGATCCGCTCCGGCAGCACGTCGCGCCGGAGGGACAAAGGCCTGCACACGTAGGGAGAAACGAAAATGCCCCCGTATCGTTCCAGAACATCCACTCACGGCCGCAACATGGCTGGTGCGCGCGGCCTTTGGCGCGCGACCGGCATGAAGGACGACGACTTCGGCAAGCCGATCATCGCCATCGCCAACTCCTTCACACAGTTTGTGCCGGGCCACGTCCATCTGAAGGACCTCGGCCAGCTGGTTGCCAGAGAAGTGGAAAAGGCTGGCGGTGTCGCCAAGGAATTCAACACCATCGCGGTCGATGACGGTATCGCCATGGGACACGATGGCATGCTCTATTCGCTGCCCTCACGCGAAGTGATTTCCGATGCGGTTGAATACATGGTCAACGGCCATTGCGCAGATGCGCTGGTCTGTATTTCCAACTGCGACAAGATTACCCCGGGCATGCTGAACGCTGCCATGCGGCTCAACATTCCGGTTGTCTTCGTTTCCGGCGGGCCGATGGAAGCTGGCAAGGTGGTGCTGGAAAATGGCGTTGCCAAGTCTGTCGACCTGATCGACGCGATGATTGCCGCTGCCGACGACCGGATGTCCGATGCAGACGTTCTGACAATGGAACAGAATGCCTGCCCGACATGCGGCTCCTGCTCGGGCATGTTCACGGCGAACTCCATGAACTGCCTGACGGAAGCCCTTGGCCTGGCCTTGCCGGGCAACGGCTCGACGCTGGCAACCCACGCAGATCGCGAACGGCTTTTCGTGGAAGCAGGGCATCTGATCGTCGATCTTGCTAAACGCTACTACGAGCAGGACGACGAAAGCGTGCTGCCGCGGAACATTGCGAGCTTCAAGGCGTTCGAGAACGCAATGAGCCTCGATATCTCCATGGGTGGATCCACCAACACGATCCTGCACCTTCTGGCAGCGTCCCATGAAGGTGAAATCGGCTTCACGATCGATGACATCGACCGTCTGTCGAAACAGGTTCCGGTGCTCTGCAAGGTCGCGCCCGCGGTCGAAAACATCCACATGGAAGACGTCCACCGGGCGGGCGGTATCATGGGTATTCTCGGCGAACTGGACCGGGCAGGGTTGCTGCACACGGACCTTCCGACCGTCCATTCCGCAACGATGAAGGAAGCTCTTTCGCGTTGGGATATTCGCCAGACGAATTCCGAGAGCGTACACAATTTCTTCCGGGCAGCGCCGGGCGGGGTGCCGACACAGGTTGCCTTCAGCCAGGAGCGTCGCTGGGACGACCTCGACATCGACCGCAAGGCCGGTGTCATCCGCGAAGCAGAGCACGCCTACAGCAAGGACGGCGGCCTCGCCGTGCTTTACGGCAACATTGCCGAGGATGGCTGTGTGGTGAAGACTGCCGGTGTTGACGAAAGCATCCTGAAGTTTTCCGGTCCGGCTCGGATCTTCGAGAGCCAGGACAGTGCCGTCTCCGCGATCCTGACCAACAAGGTCAAGGAAGGCGACGTGGTGCTGATCCGCTACGAAGGTCCGCGCGGCGGTCCGGGCATGCAGGAAATGCTCTATCCGACCAGCTACCTGAAATCCAAGGGACTCGGCAAAGCCTGCGCGTTGATTACCGATGGCCGTTTCTCGGGTGGTTCTTCGGGCCTGTCCATTGGCCACATTTCGCCGGAAGCTGCCGAAGGCGGCGCTATCGGACTGGTTGAGGAAGGCGATCCGATCGTGATCGATATTCCGAACCGTGTTCTGAAGGTCGATCTGCCGGATTCAGTCTTTGCCGAACGCCGCGCTGCAATGGAAGCAAAGGGCGATCAGGCCTGGAAGCCGGTCGAGATCCGCAAGCGCAAGGTTTCAACGGCACTACGCGCCTACGCCAAACTGACCACCAGCGCTTCCAAGGGCGCCTTCCGGGTTGTCGACTGACAACGAGCTGAACTGAATTTTGGCAAACCGCAACTGCAACGCCCTGCGCCCGATAGGCCGCGGGGCGTTTGTCATTTCAAGGTTATGACAAGGCAAGACAATCGCTTCAGCCTGAAGGCTTGTTGGTGGTTCGGGAAATCAATTCGTCCAAAACCCTTGTCATTTACATGCTTCCGCCGCACATATCCGGCTTATCTTCCGGTTCAGATCCAAGGCAGTAGATGGATTCTCTTACCCAGTTTGTTCTCGGCGCAGCCGTCTCCACAGCACTCCTTGGCAAAAAACTTGGCCCCAGAAAGGCTGCTCTTATCGGCGGGGTCCTCGGGACGTTGCCGGACCTGGATGTCCTGATCCCCTATGACGATCCCATCGACAGTTTCGTCTACCATCGCGGCTGGACACATTCGGTCTTTGTACATGCATTGGCGGCGCCATTGTTGGGCGAGGGGCTGATAAGACTGTTCAAGGGCCTGAGGGACTGCCGCTGGCTGACCTGGCTCACTGTCTTCCTGTGTCTTGCCACCCATGCAGGCATTGATGCAATGACGGTCTACGGCACGCGGCTGTTCTGGCCTTTTTATCCGGATCCCGTCGGCGTCGGGTCGGTGTTTATTATTGATCCGCTCTATACCCTGCCTCTTCTGGCCGTCGTGATCTGGGCTCTGTTCAGGAAAAACTGGACACGACGCTTTCAGGCCTGGATGACGGCTGCGCTGGTGGTTTCGACCGGATATCTTGGCCTGAGCGTCGTCCTTCAACGTCATGTCGAGCAGAAGGCGCAGGATCTGTTCAGGCAGGAAGGCATTCTTCCGGACAAGGTTTTTGCAATTGCGGCTCCCTTCAACATTCTCGTCTGGAAGGTTATCGGCCTTCAGGAAGACCGCTACGACAATCTGTATTATTCGCTTCTGGACGAGGGCGGGACACCGGAGATCTATACCCATCCTCGACACCCGGAACTCGTTGCCTGCGTTGAAGATACGCAAGCCTTCCGGAAACTGGACTGGTTCAGCCGTGGCTACTACAGGGCCGAACTGGACGACGGAAAGCTCGTCATTTCCGATCTGCGCATGGGCATGACCCCGAACTATGTTTTCCGCTTTGCGATTGCCGAGGCCCAGGACGATGGCTTCCGGGAGATCCCTCCGCGTAGTGCAACGGGAGAGGTGAGGGTGGATCCTCAAGACTGGACGTGGCTGACTGCCCGGCTCAAGGGTGTGGTAGCGGTGCGCCAGGCGGAGGCAGCTGTTGCAGGAACTGGTGAGGCCATTGCAGGGCAGGCATGTGCGCTTGCTGGTGAGACTTCCGGTTAGATACTGCAGAGGCGTTGAAACAGATGCCCCTGCAATCCGCTTGTGTGAGTTGATGTCAAACCGCCTGTTGGCAAGTGGCAGCGGAAATTCTTCAGTTTTTACAGATTGTTAGCTGCTTTAATTTTGAGCATGTTTTTTGATGGAATATACCCGGCACGTCGTTGGAGCTGGTGTGGTTGAGAAGATTTTGGTCAATTATTTCAACTACTTAAATTGAATTTTTTGTTCATTGGAATTTTGGCGGGTTTGCTGAAGAATTGGGCATCCATTTTGCAGTAAAAGACCTGACAAAATTAGCAAGACAGAATTAACCTCTCGGCGAAATCATGCCTGTGTTTTCGAACAGTGGGGCAAATACATCATGAGCCGGGCGGCATACACTAGATCCGTTCTCTGCGGTGCCGGTATTCTGGTGGCGGGACCGGCAATGGCCGCGCAGACAATGGAGCTGGCGACTTTCCAGAAGAGCCTGGACATGGTCTGGGTGCTGTTTGCAGCCGGGCTGGTTTTGCTGATGCAAGTTGGCTTCATGTTGCTGGAAGCTGGCCTCGTCCGTTCCAAGAACTCGATCAACGTTGCCCAGAAGAACCTACTCGATCTCGCTGTCTCCGTTCTGATCTTTGCGGTCTTTGGCTTTTCGCTGGCATTCGGCGCCGGCGGAAGCTGGTTCGGGGGATTTGACACGCGGCTGTTCGGTCTGTCCGACCTTGATCCCTGGGGACTGACCATCTTCGCCTTCCAGGTCATGTTCTGCGGTACGGCGGCAACGATCATTTCCGGTGCGGTGGCTGAACGCATGCGCCTTTCGGCGTACATCTGGTGTTCCGTGCTGACCGCCGGGCTGATCTACCCCGTGTTTGCGCATTGGGCCTGGGGACAGGCGCTGTTTTCAGATGCCACGGCAATGCTTGCCAACATCGGCTTTGTCGATTTCGCGGGGTCAACGGTGGTCCATGGCACGGGCGCATGGATCGCGCTGGCTGCCTGTGTGATCCTGGGGCCGAGATCCGGCCGCTTCGGAGCCGACGGGCGTGCTTGTCGCATTCAGGGCCACAGTTCCGTTCTTGCAACGTCTGGTGCGTTGATCCTTTTTGTCGGCTGGCTTGGCTTCAACGGCGGCTCCACACTTGCCGCGTCCTGGCATGTGCCGATGATCCTCGCCAACACCGTTCTCGCCGCCGCGGCTGGCACCGGAGCGGGGTACCTTCTTGGCCGTCAGAAAGACAAGGTCATTCTGCCGGAAAACTCGATCTCGGGGCTATTGGGTGGCCTGGTTGCCGTGACTGCCGGTTGCCATCTTCTAACACCGGTCGGTGCATTGGTGATCGGCGCCGCCGGTGGTGCCGTTGCCATTTTCGGTGCGGTCCTTCTGGAACGTGTCCTGAAGATTGACGATCCCGTCGGTGCAATCAGCGTACACGGATTTTCAGGCGTTGCCGGTACGCTGGGCCTGGCGCTTCTGGCACCCACAGACCAGTTGCCGCTGGGAGCTCATCTACCGCAGTTTCTGGTCCAGTTCACCGGAGCGCTTGCCTGCTTTGTCTGGAGTTTCGGGTCCGGTTGGCTCGTGCTGTCCGTCCTGAACAAGATGCAGCCGATCCGGCTCGACCTTGCAAGCGAGGATCTTGGCCTCAACGAGGCGGAGCACGGCACGCGGCTCGGTATCGGACATGTGGAAGATGCTCTTGATCGCCTGATTGCCGGCAAGGCGGACCTCTCTATGAGGCTGGAAGTTGCCAAGGGCGATGATTCAGAGCGCCTGACGCGTCTGTTCAATGCGCTCATGGATACCGTTCAGAACGAGGAACAGGCTCACAATCGTGCCGCAGATGCCAAGCGCACGCGCGAAGAGGCCGAACGCCTGTCGGCCCTTGCCAATGCCACATTCGATGCAATCGTCATTTCGGTCGACGGACGGATCCTGGACGGTAATAAGACCTTCGAGGATCTCATCGGCTATCCGATTGACGAACTCGAGATGCGCGGACTGTACGAGTTTGTCGACAATGAACTCGCCGGTACGCTCGAGGAGCATCTGGTCAAGGCGGAAAAGGAACCGAGGGAAGTCACTCTGATCAACCGCTCCGGTGAGCGTGTGCCCGTCGAGATCCGCACCCGTGTCATTTCCTATCGCGGCATTCCGACCCGCGTCTCCGCTCTAGTTGACCTCAGGGAGCGCAAGAAGGCTGAGGCACAGATCCTGCACCTTGCCCAGCACGATCCGTTGACGGACCTGCCCAATCGCGCCGTCTTCAATGCCGAGCTCAAACAGACCATCGGCAAGTGTAAGCAGCATGGTATGTCGGCAGCCCTTCTGATCATCGATCTGGACCGCTTCAAGGATATCAACGATCTGCACGGTCACCCGGTCGGTGACATCGTTATCCGGGTCACCGCCGAGCGTTTGCGCCACTCGTGCCGCCTCGGCGATACCGTTTCACGCCTCGGCGGCGATGAGTTTGCGATCATCCAGAACGGCATCCAATTCGCCAATCAGGCAGAGGATATGGCCATGCGTTTGGTCAAGTCCCTGTCGGAGCCGATCGACTGTGGCCACGGGCTAATACTGAAGCCGGGAGCAAGCATCGGTGTTGCGCTGATGACCGGATACGACGCCGAAGACCAGGTCATCTCCAATGCCGACATCGCGCTTTACAATGCCAAGAACGGCGGACGGCATACCTATTGTGTCTTCCAGCCGGGCATGGGGGATGAAGTCCGCCAGCGCAGGGCCTTGGAAAAGGACATGAATACGGCACTCTCGGCGGGCGAATTCGAGTTGTTTTTCCAGCCGCGCATGTGCCTGGCATCCGCGCGTATCGTCAGCTATGAAGCGCTCATCCGCTGGAACCATCCAGAGCGTGGGCTTGTCAGTCCTGCCGAGTTCATTCCCGTCGCGGAGGCTTCCGGACAGATCGTTCCGATCGGCAAATATGTGTTGGCTGAAGCCTTGAGGATAGCCTCTTCGACAATCACGACTGCCAGCATCAGCATCAACGTCAGCCCGGTTCAGTTCCGTGATCGGGATTTTGTCGATGACGTTCGCAGAGCCATCGAAACGTCAGGTGTTCCGGCTGAGCGGATCGAACTGGAAATCACCGAAAACACCCTGATTGAAGACGACGCCAGAGCATTGGCGGTGCTGACACGCCTGAAGGAAATCGGGGTGAAAATAGCGCTGGACGATTTCGGCGTCGGTTATTCGTCCCTCAGCTACCTGAGCCGCTTTCCCTTCGATTGCATCAAGATCGACCGGTCCTTCGTTTCCGAAGCACAGCGCAATTACGGTTCATTGGCGATCATCGAAACGGTGGTCAGGCTCGGCAAGGCTCTCAAGATGCGCGTCGTCGCCGAAGGCGTGGAAGACACGGAAAAGCTCTGCCTGTTGGCACAGCGCGGATGCCACGAAGCTCAGGGTTATCTGATTGGAATGCCCGCGCCGACGTCCAAACTTGTCCGGAGTATCCCGGAAGAAGTGAGTGAGGCGCTCGATCGGCTGAAGTTCGGCGGGCTGCAGGTGTTTGAAGCGGCCAACCAGAAGAACCTGGCCAGCTAGACGCCTGCTTCAGTTCACGTTGGATTCCGACAGTGGCAGAAGCACGGTCCTGTTCAGCAGGGCATCGGGATCGTGTATTTCCGGCACCTGGGTGCAGTCGGGCTGCGGTTCGGTTGTCTCGCCGCGCTTTTCCTTGAGTTCCGCGCAGATGGGAATGGCCGCCTGCCGGGTGCCGTTGACAGCCGTCGTCACGATGTCTTGAAGCGTGCCTTCGCCAGCGTGCAACGCGACAGCCAGATGCTTTCCGAACAGAGATATCGTGCGGTCTGCGGAATAATTGGCTGACTGGCCTGGACCAGAGGAAATGACCAATGCTTCCGGCCTGTTCTTGTTATCGACCGAATGATGTTCAAGAAGGCCAAGGTCGAACGCCTGAGGATTGTTGGTGTCGAGTATCAAAATGACTTCACCAGCAGGAATAGCGTGGATCAGTGCCGCAAACGCGGAAGCAGACATCCAGGTTCCGTCGCTGATCGCCTGAAGCGTTGTCTCGGGCTTGGCGCTGGCCCAGAGCTCCAGCGCATAGTTGGTTTGGTCACCAGTGCCGGTTTGCTCGACAACACCAAGTGGCAAGTTGGCATAGATCACCAGCCGGTCTTCAGGTCCCAGCTTGTTCGCAAGTTCGGTTGCCTTGAGTTTGAGAGCCGCAGCACTGGCGCCCTCGTTGACAAGCAAGTGTTGCCGGTCGGGCCCGGCGTCGAGCCTTGGGGCCAGTGAGGACATCACCTTGTCCACGCTGTAACGGCAGATTTCGACCGATTGCGGGTTCCAGGGAGGGCAGGTTCCAAGACCGAGGATGTGGTTCTTCAACGACGCGCCGTCTTCGGCTGCGGAAGGTTGACCATAAAAGGGAAACATCACAATGGCTGCCGCCACGAGGCGGCGGCATGCGTCACCCCACGACCGAACCCGGCGTGTCCTTGCCTCTGGTACGCTTACGGCCATCATGTCTCCCTGAAACCTGTTTTGACAGGATTTGGTATTTATACTTTTCAACAGTGAAGGCTGAATAAACCAGACTGCGTATATCTATAGAACTCTGTTGTAATCTGTTAATCAACTTTCTTTTGGCAAAGCAGTCTTCAAATCATGCTGAAACATGCGAAACGAAGATGCAGAACTTATCTTTCGATACTAAAGTTACGTAACGTAAAATTAGATCTCAGGCATTCAGTTGTTTGAGGCGCTCGATCACTTGTTGGGTGTCGTCTGTAAGGGTTCCGGTGTCGGCCTTTCCCACCGCACTGACCATGCGGATCAAATCTGGCAGAGTGTCGCGACCGCCAAGATTTACCGTACGTTTGATGAGGCGCCGGATCATGTCGTCCGGATTGCTGCTCTGGTTGGCGAGCCATTTGGCAAACTGGAACAGTTCCTCCACTTCACCGGCAGGCATTGCAAACACCGACTGAAGCTGTTCCAGGATCATATCCTGTTCGGCTCTGGAAATGCCGCCATCGGTTTCGGCGACAAGGACCAGGAGAGCTGCAGCCGAAACACGAGGGTCATCGACACCTTCCGCCGGGTGTTGGTTTGCTCGTGTCCTGAAACCGAAACGCCGCGCGGCTGCCTTGATGTCTTGAGCAGCATCAAGCACCACCCTGGTGTTGTCGGCAACCCTGCGAACTCGATAGATCCAAAAAGCGCCAGCGGCTAAAATGCCAAGAGCTGCAAGCAGAATATGCAAGGAAAATCTCCTTCAAAAAAACTGCGTCAGCTTTACCTCAGGTTGCGGGAAAAATCGTGACAAAAATCACGAGGGTGCCGGGAGTTGAAAGAAAAAAAAGCCGCGCCGGTTCGGCGCGACTGTTTTTCGACGGCTCAATTAGGAATCGTTGCCGTCGGTCTTGTCCATGAGCGGCTGGTTGGTTGCCTGATTGCCGTCCAGGTCCATTTTGGTTGAAGCGTGGTTTTCAACACGGCCTTCAACCTGCTGTTCGGCGGTCAACGGTTCGTCGCCGTCAAGATCGCCCACCATTGCTTTGGGGGCATCAACCGGTGCGTCAGCCGCAGCTGCTGCGTTTGCTTCAGGACATGCAACGATTGGCTTGTCGCCGCTTCCGTCGCTGCCGCAAGGGTCTTCCGCCTGTGCGAAGCTGACCATTGCCGTGGAGGCGATGAATGCGCTCATGAGCGGAACGATTGTCTTCTTAAGGGTAAGCATTGGTTTTCTCCTTTGCTTCGTGAGACACCTGCAACTCGCTGAAACCTGACTTGAGGTCCGTGCCGTTGAGGCGGTCGGGGAGAAAATGCAATGACACCCGGTATCGTTCCTGATTTTTCAGTCACGAAATTTTCAGATGTGGAACACCAAGTTTCAGGAACGAAATGGGCCGGCACCATTCGCGCGCGTGGGTAAACGGTATTGAGAAACAAGACGTTGAATGGAAAAAGTGAAACGGCGCCATCAACGGCGCCGTTCGTGAGTTCAACGTATGGAGAGGGCTGACATTGTCCTGGCGCTCGCAAATCAGGAAGCTGCAGCCACCTGTTGGTCTTTTGACGCAACAAGGCGTGTAACCACGTTTTCTATTATCTTGTGGCCGGCATCCTGATCCAGAGACATGATCGACTCCGGATGGAATTGCACCGCCGCGATCGCTTCTTTCTCGTGTTCTATCGCCATCACGATCCCGTCGTCGGTTTCCGCAGTCACGCGGATATCTGCCGGCACCGTTTCCCGTTTGGCGTAAAGCGAGTGGTAGCGGCCGACGACCACCGGGGCGTTGAGACCTTCAAACAGCAACGAGTTTCCGGAAACGGAAATCGGCGAAGGCTTGCCGTGCATCGGTACGTCAAGCTGGCCCAGTTCCGCCCCGAAGTATTCGGAGAGCGCCTGCAGCCCGAGGCAGACACCGAAGATGGGCAAGGCGCGCGCGCGAGCCCGGCCGATGGTGGCGGCACAGTCGAAGTCCTTGGGATTGCCTGGGCCGGGAGACAGGACCACCAGATCCGGATTGACGTCGTGAAAGACGTGGTCTGCCACCGGGGTTCGATAGGTAACGACATCTGCGCCGGTCTGGCGGAAATAGTTGGCAAGCGTGTGCACGAAACTGTCTTCGTGATCGACCAGCAGGATCTTCATACCTTTGCCGGGTTTCCGGTCCTCACGCTTCTCCTGCGCGTTGACGGCAAGACCGGCCTCGCGAACGGCTGCCCGCATGGCTTCCGCCTTCAGTTCGGTTTCGGCTTCCTCGTCTTCCGGAACACTGTCGTACAGCAGGGTCGCGCCGGCACGGATCTGGGCTGTGCCATCCTTGATGCGCACGGTGCGCAACGTCAGGCCGGTGTTCATGTCTCCGTTGAAGAGCACGGCACCAATTGCGCCGCCATACCAGGCGCGTGGGGACTTTTCATGGTCTTCGATAAACTGCATGGCCCAGCGTTTGGGCGCGCCTGTCACGGTCACCGCCCAGGTGTGGGAGAGGAAAGCATCGAGCGCATCCATGTCTTCACGCAGGATGCCTTCTATGTGGTCCACAGTATGGATCAGCCGGGAGTACATCTCGATCTGCCGCCGCCCGATCACCCGAACGGAGCCGGGAACGCAGACGCGGCTCTTGTCGTTGCGGTCGACATCGGAACACATGGTCAGTTCCGCTTCGTCCTTGGCAGAGTTCAGCAGCTTGCGGATCTGGGCTTCGTCTTCAATGGCGTTCTTGCCGCGCCGGATCGTTCCGGAAATCGGGCAGGTTTCCACCCGGCGACCACCGGTGACCCGCACGTACATTTCCGGCGAAGCGCCGACGAGATATTCCTGATTGCCGAGATTGAAGAAGAATGAATAGGGGGAAGGGTTGATCTGGGCGAGGCGCCGCGAAACGGCGGACGGTGGATTGGCGCAGGGCTCGTAGAAGGTCTGGCCGGGCACGGTCTCGAACAGATCGCCCCGGCGGAAGTAGTCCTTGGCCTTTTCGACGAGCTTTGCATATTCGCCAGGTTCATGATCGCCGCGGCCCGGGTCGCGGTTCGCCGGCGTATATTGCTGCTTGGCTCCCGTCCGCTCCATTCCCTTGGTGGTACGACCACCGACAACAAAGTCATATTCCAGCACGTAGGCGCGCTTGCCGTGGTGATCGACGATCAGGATCTCATCCGGCAAAAACAGGACGACGTCGCGCTGGTCGTCCGGTCGGTCGAGCTTCTGTTCGATGGGCTCGAACTGAAAGGCAACGTCATAGCCGAAGGCGCCGTAGAGCCCTAGCTGGTCATCGCCACAGGCGAACATGTCCTTCAGGGCACGGATGATCGAAAAGGTAGACGGCTGGCGTGAGCGTTCTTCCTCGTTGAACAACCGGTCGGGCCGCTTGACCGTTAGCTGGATCTTGCCGGTGTCGGCATTGAACGTGTCCACATCGTCATGTTTTTTCAGCACTTCGGCAATTGCCGGCAGCAGCAGGCGGCCGCGGTCGTTCAACGCACGGATCTCGACGTTTCTGTCCGTTGCTTCCATCACCAGGGGCGGGTTCACTAGCGCCATGTCCCAGCGAGTATACCGTCCGGGATATTCATAGGAGGAGGAAAGGACCGCCCCCATTTCGGCATCCAGCCGGTCGATCCATTCCGACGTTCCGGTTTCGTAGTCGGAAGGGCGCGATGTGCGCAGGATGGTGATCCCGCAATCGGTTTCATAGGTCTGGTCTGCCAGCACCGGCATGTCTCTGGTCCCGTTCTGGTGGCTGCCTTTGTGACGGCCTTATAAAGAACCAAGGCCGCCAGCGGTGTCCCGCGGCGGCCTTTGGTTTGATACTCGATCCCTTCAGAGCATGACTGATCGCTGGCCGCCTATTTCGCGCGACGCCACCACCAAGCTGCTTTCAGGTTCATGTTCATGGCAAGAGGGATAGATTATACGCTTCTGGATGGCAATGAAAAAAGACTACCTGACGTTTTACCGGCTTTTCCAGTGCGGCGCGGGGCGCCCATCTTTCAGACCGTGCTTCAGCCATTCGTCCCAGGCTGCATCGATATCATCATAAGTCCCATTCTCCTGTATGGCGTGCAGTCCCTCATCGAGAAGGGCTGCTACCGCGCTTGAGCGCTCGGGTGTCAATTTGGAAAACGACACGAAAAGACCGAACCTTGCGAGTTCGTGGACAGCCTTGGGGGCTGGGGAAATGAGATCCTGACTGTTGCTGATGTGAAAGTCCGCAACCTTTTCGTAAGCGACGGCGTAGTCGGTTCGCCTCTTCGCTACGAGCGCAAGTGTCTGCAGATCGGAATCCACTTCAACCTTCGAGATCGTCTCATCGGCATCGAAGGCGTCGGTGTAGGTGTACCCTCTGACCACGGAGAAGGTCTTGTCTTTCAAGAAATCGGGATGAAATTTCGCCGTGTTGTCCGGATGGCTGTAAACCAGGATCTTTCCGAAAAAGAGCGGTGTCTGGTGAAAAATGAAATTGCGCTTGTTTTCATCCGAGCCGGTGGTGTCGAAGCAGCCAAGCTGTCTGCCCTGCGCGACCTCACGTATGCACCTGTTGTACGGCATGACGTGGAGCGTGACGTCGCAGTGCTTTGCGCTCAAGGCGGCGGTTACTAGATCCACTGCAAATCCGCGTAGCTCTCCCTCATGAAGGCCTGAATAGGGAAAAAAGGCATCTTCCGCTGCAAGAACGATCTCTTCATGCATCGGGCATTGGCCGGATTGTTCCGCCTTCGCGTTATCGATCGGCGACAGCAGCATCGCACTGAATAGAACCAACGCATGCGGCAGCCTGACTGTAATACGTTCAAGCAATGCCATTGCCCGGCACGCCGTCTGGGAAGGCGATGATCCCATTTCGGTGGTCGACCCTTTCAGTGTTGGGAAACCCGTTCACGCCTGGCTGTCGTGAAGGTCCTTCATATTTACGTTTCGCTCTCGAACTTCAGCTTCCTGAAAGGTCGCATGAAATGTGAGGGGAATGGCTCGGCAGAGACCGAGAATCTCATCGATGGCGAGTATATAGACGACCGACCGTGTTTGTCTTGCAACCTGGATACAAGTTCTGGTCAGGACCGGCTTCTCCACCAAAGCTCTCGGAAAACCTTCATTTTCCGCTTGCCTTCTTGACCCTTCCGCCAAGATGCTGTTTTTGCAGTGCAGCGATTTTCAACAAGGTGCCTCCGCACGAACGGAGGCCGAGTGGCTGACAGAAAACTGGCAGTGAGGGGCACATGGAACACTACGATCTGGTTGTGATCGGCAGCGGACCGGCCGGGCGCCGGGCGGCGATCCAGGCGGCAAAATTCGGATACAATGTTCTGGTGGTGGAACGCGGACGGCGGGTCGGCGGCGTTTCGGTGCACACCGGGACCATTCCTTCCAAGACTTTGCGTGAGACCGTGCTCAACCTGACCGGATGGCGCGAACGAGGCTTCTACGGTCGCTCCTACCGGGTGAAGGAAGACCTGACGGCGGCGGACCTTCGTGCGCGGTTGCACATCACCCTCAATCATGAGGTCGAGGTTCTGGAGCACCAGTTTGCCAGAAACAAGGTCGATACGATCCGGGGCGAGGCAAGGTTCATCGAGCCGCACAAGATCGAAGTGGAGGGCGATGCCGGGGAAGTTCATTTCATCACTTCGGACAAGTTCATCATCGCCGTCGGCACCAAGCCCTTCCGCCCCGACTATGTTCCCTTTGATGGAGAATATGTTCTCGACAGCGACGAGATCCTCGAGCTTGGCGAATTGCCCCGGTCGGTCGCTGTCATCGGCGCAGGTGTTATCGGTGTCGAATATGCCTCGATATTTTCCGCGCTCGATGTACACGTGACACTGATCGAGCCGCGCGAAACGATGCTCGACTTCCTGGACAAGGAGCTCGTTGCCGATTTCACGCATCAGCTCCGGGACCGCGGAATTGCGCTGCGCTTCGGGGCAAAGGTCCAGAAGATCGAAAAACACGGTCCCGCAGAATGTGAAATCACGCTGGAAGGCGGCCGTAGTGTCCGGTCCAACGTCATCCTGTTTGCGGCAGGGCGCATGGGCGCGACCCCGAACCTGAACCTGCAAAGCTGCGGCCTGGAAGTGGACCACCGTGGTCGTCTGAAGGTCGATCCGATGACTTTCCAGACCGACGTGCCGCATATCTATGCGGCTGGAGATGTCATCGGTTTTCCGAGCCTTGCCTCGACATCCATGGAGCAGGGGCGCATCGCAGCCTGCCAGGCCTTGGGAGAAAAGGCCTACGATCCGCCAGAGTATTTTCCCTATGGCATCTATGCGGTTCCGGAAATTTCGACCGTCGGCATGACCGAGGAGGAGATCAAGGAACGCGGCATTCCCTACGAGTGCGGCGTTGCCCGTTTCCGCGAAACGTCACGCGGCCACATCATGGGTCTTGATACCGGCATGCTGAAGATGATCTTCTCGCTCAAGACCCGCCGGCTTCTGGGATGTCATATTGTGGGCGAGGGCGCGACCGAACTGGTTCACATCGGTCAGGCCGTTCTCAATCTGCGTGGTACGCTGGAGTATTTCGTCGAAAATACCTTCAATTACCCGACACTGGCCGAGGCCTACAAGATCGCCGCGCTCGATGCCTGGAACCGTATGCCGCCACTGGATCACTGAACCAGCGGTGGCGGCCTTGTCTGACGAGCTCTTGCAGATCAACTGGAATAAGGCGGATGATCCGAACTCAGCAGAGCCAGCAATTCTCCGGCAAGGCTGCCTGAGTGACTTCGCCGCCATCTTCGATCCAGTGTGCAATTCCCTTTTCGACGTTGACCACGTTTGTGAAGCCGGCCTGTCCGGCGAGATATTCTGACAGAGCCTGGCTTCGTTGCCCTGTCTGGCAGATTAACACCACTTCGTCCGAGGGGCCGGAAACCAACTTCTGAAGTTCGCTGCCGAAGGCAGGGTTCACCTGGCCACTGTTATTGAAGAACGTAACCAGATGGCTGCCCGGAATGACGCCGGTTTGCTTCCACTCGTCAGGACGCCGGATATCAATGACCGTGGTGCCTGAGGCGAGCTTTGCCTTCAGGGTGCCGTTGTCGATATCAGAGAATTTCTTCGCCTTGACCTCAAGCAGTTCGATTTCGAATTTCAATGTTGCATCCGGCGGAATGATCCCGCCTGCGCCTTGTGACCCATAAGCCATGTCCGGCGGAATGATCAGCTCGCGCTTGCCGCCGACCTGCATGCCCTCGACGCCTTTTTCCCAACCGGGAATAACGCGCCGCTCTCCCAGCGTGAACGAAAATGGCGTGCCTCGGTCGACGCTGGAGTCGAACTTCGTGCCGTCCATCAGCCAGCCGGTGTAGTGCACCACCACCGTTTCACCGACGTTTGCTTCTTCGCCGGTACCTTTTTCAATATCCCGGATCTGCAGCTCTTCCTGTGCCTGTGCCGGCAGGACGAAAAGCATGATGGCGAGAATGCGCGTAACCCATTTGAGCATGATGTGTGGTCCCGGTGTGTTGTTACGGACAAGAATTGGTCATCTGGGACAGGAAAACAATCCGGGTTTCCATCACAGTGACGGTGAGTCACAAGGCCGGGGTGGCTTGTGGTTTCCAGACCAGAGGCGCCTGGCTAGCGTATGCGCCAGTCAGGTCTTGCCAAGAGGATCGTTGACGGAGCGAATGAGCTTTTCCAGTAGGTCTGACAATTGCTGTTGTTCTTTTTCGCTTAACCCGCTCACCGCCTGCTGCTGTTTTGCAATGTAGTCGGGCATTTGCCCCTTTATCAGGTCCAGTCCCTTTGGAGTCAGGCAAACGGTGAGTGCCCGCCTGTCATCTGGATGCGGGCAGCGTTCAACCAGACCTGCTTTCTCCAGTTTATCGACCCTGGCCGTCATGCCGCCCGAGCTCATCATCGTGGTCCGGTACAATTCCGTCGGTGTCAGCTTGTAGGGTGGTCCGGACCGCACGAGGGTCGCCAGAACATCGAATTCACCCGTCTTCAGTCCGATATCCGCGTAGGCAGGGGCAAGATAGTCGCGCCCCATCACCTGAGATGCTTCGTTCAATCGACCAAGCAGAACCATTGGCGACAACTGCTCCGCGATCTCGGGTATTTCCCTTTGCCATTGCCTGCGCGCGCGCTCCGCACGGTCGATTAGCAGGTCTTCCGGATCTCCGAACAGGTGATCCGATGGCTTCTTGGTGTCGCTTGACCGGGTGGTCATGGTCGGAAACTCCAGATCATTTCCAGTCAGATGACGCACTTTTTTACAAGGGAACAAGAGGTTGCGTAACTAGCTGACATATCGACTGTTTTTGTTGTTCCGATACTCGCTGTTTCGGGTGGTTCTGTCAACTGATGTCAAGAATCTTGAAATTAAGTATCTTGAAATCAAGATAAAATGCGTTATCTGTTCTGGCAACGGTGCAGCATCAAGCCAGCGCCTAATTGTGAGGAAGGACAGTCCCATGGTGGACACGACCAGATTAGGAACATCCGCAAGTGCGGCTTCCCTGCAGCAACAAGCTTCTCTTTCCGGCGAAAGGCGTGAAAGTCCTTTGGATCAGCCGTTGGTGCTGTTGTTGATTGTCGGTGGTTTTCTCGCCGTATCCACGGTGATTGCCAAGGCCGCCCCCATGACCGGGTGGCATCCTTTGGCCCTGTTGCAGTGGTCCATCCTTGGCGGTGCTGCGGGTTTGTTCGTTATTAGCAGGATTGCAGCCGGAGGAAGTATGGCCACCAAAGGGGACACAGGTGTCAGCCGGGGCCAGTTTGCCTTCTACCTGCTGGTCAGCGGTCTCCTGTTCATTGCGCCGAACATGATCGCAGTGGTTGCTGCGCCAAAGGTCGGGGCGGGGTTTGTCTCCCTGAGCTACGCTTTTCCGCTGGTTCTGACTTATGGATTTGCCGTTCTGTTGCGCCTGGAGAAGTTTCAGGTTCTGCGTGGGGTTGGCGTTCTGTTCGGTCTGGCTGGCGGCATCTTGCTGGCGGCGTCCGGACGTCAGCTTTCCGTGGATGCCTCCTGGTGGGCGATGTTTGCTCTGTCGATCCCTGTATTCCTGGCTTCCGGTAACATTTTTCGCACGGTGAAGTGGCCAGCAGGCGCGCGGCCGGTCAATCTTGCTCTCGGCATGATGTTGGTCGGGTTTGCGGCACTCGGACTATTTACTGCCATGGCCGGTATTCCCGTTGTGCCCGGCACCTGGTCACTGGAGGCCACTGGCCTGCTGGCAGCCCAAATAACGATATTCGCTTTTCAGTACGGGCTGTATTTTCGCCTGCAGCACACAGCCGGGCCTGTCTATCTCAGCCAGATAGGCTCCGTCGCCGCGGTGATTGGTCTTGGCCTTGGATATCTCGCCTTTGGTGAAGTGCCAAACATGGCGAAACTGGCGGCCGTCGCAGCTGTCGGGGCAGGGATTGTGCTCGTCAGCAAAGGGCGCGGCGCTGGAGCGAAAAAGTCAGGCTAGTCTTGCCATACCCTAAGAACCGATCCCGCAACTCGCGGGATCGGTTTGTCGTCTTTGGGTTCCAGGTGATTTCTCACCCCCAGAGCCAGGCAGCTCCCCGCACACCAGAGCTGTCGCCGTGCATAGCCTTGCGGATCGGTGTCTCGAAGGTATCGGAGAAGATGTAAGGCGTCATCGCGGGGGGAAGGTCGGCATAAAGCTCGTCGATATTCGACATGCCGCCACCCAGGACGAACACATCCGGATCGAGCAGATTAGCCGACATTGCAAGCGCACGGGCAAGACGGCTGACATAAGCCTCGTAGACAGCAGTTGCCACCACGTCGCCGGAGCGTTTCAGCGCCATGATCTCATGGCCTTTCAGCAGCGTTCCGGTCCTGTCCTTGTAGTCGAGCTGAAAACCCGTTCCCGAACACCAGCGATCGATGGCGCCCTTGTGGCCGATCCAGCTGTCGGGACCCGGATACTCCTCCGGCTTTAGCCAGGGCACGGTGATCGCTCCCCATTCGCCACCGATGCCGTTGGCACCAAGATGGGCTTTCGCGTCGATGGCAATGCCCGAGCCGCTGCCTGTGCCGATGATGATAGCGTGAACGATATGCGCTCCAGCACCTGCGCCATCGGTCGCTTCGGAAACAGCCAGACAGTTTGCGTCATTCTGGATACGAACCGGGCGGCCAAGAACCCTCTGCAGGTCCTGGTCCAGGGGCTTGCCGTTCATCCAGGTGGAATTGGCGTTCTTGACCAGACCTGTCTTGGGGGAAAGCGAACCGGGAATTCCAAGACCGAGCGTTCCCGTCAGTCCGGTTGCCTTTTCGGCCGCCTCGACCAGAAAACGGACTGCTTCCAGACAACCTTCATAGTCGTCCCTGGGTGTGTCGACCCGTTGCCGGAACAGTTCCTCGCCCTCGTTGGAAAGAGCGATGATTTCGATCTTGGTTCCACCCCAGTCAATTCCCAGCCGCATTTTCAGTCCATCCGTCTTGGCAGTTCGAAGGCAGCTGTCTGGCCGTCTTCAAGTTCGCTTGTTTGTTTTCCGTAGGTTTTGAATTTTTTCAAGATTACGGTCATTTCCTCCGCATCCAGTATCACAGGTTCACCCAGGATCAGGGCTGATAGATACTGGTCTGCCAGATCTTCCACGCCTTCCGCGGTCGAAAGCGCCTTCTGCAAGGTTGCTCCACCGGCGATCTGCCCATGATTTGCAAGCAGGCAGGCGTTTCTGTCGCCAAGTGCTGAAATCATTGCCTCGGACAATCCGCGGGTGCCGAAGGTGGCGTAATGGGCGCATTCGATACGGTCGCCACCGGCAAGCGCCACCATATAGTGAAATGCAGGAATACCGCGCCGGTGACAGGACAGGGCGGTCGCGCGAGGACTATGGCAATGCACCACCGCGCCGCAATCCGGCTTCGCCAGATAGAAGTCAAGATGCATCCGCCATTCGGAAGACGGTAGTGTCTCGCCGCGGTAGCAGCCCTCCCAGTCCAGCGCGACAATCTTGTCTTCAGTCAGATTTTCGTAAGGCGTTCCCGACGGCGTCACCAAAAAACCGGATTCGGTGCGTGCACTGACATTTCCTGAGGTGCCTTTGGTCAGTCCGAGACGAGGCAAGGCACGGGCTGTCTCGATGATCGCACGGCGCAGGTCAGGTGTGTCACCTGGAAAGGTGGGCATTCGGGGCCTCTTTGGTTCTGGTTCGGGTGCGAGCGTTACGTTTGGCTGCGCGACCGTGGAAGCGGCGCTTACATGACAGGTATCCGGTTGCCTTTTCAAGGTATTGGTTTGATAAATCCCGTGCCCTTGACCACTCGGTTGAGGATCGCGGTGTTAAGGGACTGAATGGCAGGTTTCGCAGACAAGCTCAGGCATTTGCTTGGATCGGCTGCAATGTCGGCAGACCGGACGGGTAGGGGAGCGCAATCCAGGTCGAGGCCGGGGCACCGTTCCAAGGGCCCGCGCTGGGCCGAGCCGGACATGGAAACTCTGTCTGAAGGAGGCGAGCCCAGGAGGCCCGGCCTGCCAACCCGCGCGTCCAGATCTCGTAAACGTGCTCAGGTGACGCCGTACTACATCTGGGGAACCCTGGCGTTGCTGGCTGCCGGTTTCGCCGTTGGCGGCCTGTTCCTGCACCTTGCCGGGCAAGGGAGTGAGGAAAGCGTTGCAACCGCCCCCTTGATGCCTGATCCGCTTTCTTCCCTGCAGTCTCCGGCCAAGCAGGTGCTGCTGGCTCCGGAACCGGAACTGTCCGCGGAGCTGAAACGCAGCTTCCTGGGTCAGCCGGATCAGCTATGCGACGAATTACGGTCTCTGGGGCTCGGAAATCCTGGCTGGAGCCGGGCACCTTTCAGTGAAGGCCGCTGGCAATGTGCATCCGACCTGGTGCCCTTGACCACACCCAGCGTCGACTACGGTTCGACAACTCTTTTCTTTCTGCTGCGCGGCCCATCGGAAAAAAGCATCGATTATCTGCGGCTGAAGCTGGTGGTGGAAGATCCGCGCCAGATGCAGATCGGCCTTGATGCGGTCTGGCTGGTGATCGACGCCCTGTCGCTTCGGTATGGCTGGACGGTTCCGGAAGTGTTTCGCGAGGCGGTTTCCGGGTTCAGGCAACTGGAGACGACACACCGGGGCGTGCGGCTGTCGGTTTCGCCGGAAGACCCAAATCTGACGGGGGACCCGCTGGCAAGCCAACGGCTCAACATCATTCTGGACTTTGGCGAGCCGGACCTTATCCGGCCCGCCGACAGGTTCGAAAAAGCACCGCCACTGGAAAGCGGCTGGAGTGTCAGGGCCCCGGACGGTCAGGCAAGGGAATGAACTCTTCCGCATCGCCGGGTACCGTATCGAAACGGCCAAGACGCCAATCTTCCTTGGCCTGCTCGATGCGCTCTTTCGATGAAGACACGAAGTTCCACCAGATATAACGCCGGCCGTCCATCGGTTCGCCGCCAAGCACTACGAAACGAGCCGGCACGGGAGACGTGTTTTCGATCACCAGATGATCACCCGGTTTGAACACCAGCAGCTGGGCCGGATCGAAATTCTGGCCGGCGATGGTGATCTGGCCCGAGACCGTATAAAGACCGCGCTCTTCCCACCCGGCATCCAGCGGGATCTTCGCTCCCGGTTCCAGCGTGATATCGGCATAGAACATGTCGGACGCTGTCTTCACCGGTGCCTTGTGGCCATAAAGCTCGCCCGCGATAAGTTTGACTGAAGCGCCCTTGTCGGCAAATTCCGGCTGTTCTTCTGTGCCGTGGTGCTGGAAGGTCGGGTCGGTCTCTTCCAGGTGTTTGGGCAGGGCCACCCAGCTCTGCAGGCCGAACAGGGGACGTTTTTCCTGCAGGCGTTCCGGCCTCTCACGTTCGGAATGCACGATGCCCTTGCCGGCGCTCATCCAGTTCAGAGCACCGGGGGCAATCGCAATCTCCGTTCCAAGGCTGTCACGATGATACATCTCTCCTTCGAAGAGATAGGTAACTGTCGCCAACCCGATGTGAGGATGCGGGCGCACGTCGATACCGCCGCCGACCAAAAGTTCTGCCGGGCCCATCTGGTCGAAGAAGATGAACGGGCCAACCATCCGCCGCCTGGCAGACGGCAAGGCACGTCTTACCGAAAATCCGCCGAGGTCGGATGTCCGCGGTACGATGATCGTTTCAATCGGGTCACAGGTTGCAGCATTTCCCGGTACGGGATCAGGGCAATTCAACCAGCTCATCTGCCTCTCCATCAAAGAACATTCTGTCTTGCAAACTAGATAGGGCCTGCGAAGCCGAAGTGTCCATTGAACAGTCTGTTTCGGGTTTTCATACCCTGCACAATCTGTATAACGACCGGCCCTTCCTTGCTTTTGTTTGGTGCGACATGAAACGCGTGATGATCGTTGGCGGCCCGGGCTCGGGTAAAAGCACGCTTGCCGTTGCCCTTGGGCGGAAAACCGGACTGCCGGTCTATCATATGGACAAGATCCACTACCGCTCCGGTTGGAACGAGCGGACGCGGGAAGAGAAAGACCGGCTGACGCATGAGGTCCATCTGAAGGATGTGTGGATCTTCGAGGGTGGTCATTCAAGCACCTATGCGGAACGTATCGAACGTGCCGACACTTTCATCTGGCTCGATGTCCCGGTAACGCGCCGCATATTTCGAGTGCTGAAACGGTCGGTGAAATACAATGGGCAAAGCCGTCCGGATCTGGCCGAGGGCTGCCCGGAGCAGTTCAACTGGCAAACTGTTGAATTCCTGAGGTTCATCTGGCGAACGAGACACTCCGCCAGAGCCAAACTGGAGCACATCTACCGCGAACCTCCGGACCATCTGAAAGTCTATCGGTTCAACACCCTTGCCGAAATCGACGACTTTCTGGCGCGCCCCTGGCAACAAGGATGAAGGCTCATCCTGTCTCTTGACAGGTGCGCCTGACGGGCGGCACAACAGGGGCTCACCCGGGGTGCCTCCAGAAGAGGCTGAGATACTGCTGGCGCACTTGCGCAGTGCAGGGACCCGACGAACCTGATCCAGGTCATGCTGGCGAAGGGAAGGTGTTCTCGGCCAACTGCGTTCGCCACGGCAATGCTCCAACCCGGCCACCTTTCCAAGCCGAATGTCCGAAATGCGGGACCTTTTCCGGTCCTTGCGGAGATCCGTTGAATGCAAGCGGAATACCAGACATTCCGTGATGTCGAACGACTGATGTCCACCCTGGCAGGAGAGGCGGAATGAAGGTCGGTATCAAAGGGGCGGGTGTCGCCGGTCTGACACTGGCACATGAGCTTGTCTCGCGCGGTGTGCGGGTGGAGCTGCTGGAAAAACACAAGGATCTCACTGCCAGTGCCTCCTGGCTCGCAGGCGGCATGTTGGCGCCATGGTGTGAGCGGGAAAGTGCCGAGGAAGATGTACTGCGGCTCGGGCAAGCCGCCATTGGCTGGTGGAGCAAAGTCCTGCCGGGACAGGTTTCGCACAATGGCACGCTGGTTGTTGCCGCGCCGCGCGATACCGGCGAGTTAAGTCGCTTTGCTTCTCGAACCAGCGGCTTTGCCTGGCTCGACGCTGACGCGCTGGGCGCACTCGAGCCGGACCTCGCAGGCCGATTTGCAAAGGGGCTCCATTTTGCCGGGGAAGCCTATCTCGATCCGCGGCGGGCCCTCACGGCATTGCGGGCAAAGGTGTCTGAAAGCGGTGCCGAGGTGAGGTTAGAGGCGCAGCACTTCACCGCGGCGACCGATCTTGTCGCCGATTGTACCGGCATGGCCTCGCCGGATCCGCACTTGCGTCCCGTACGCGGTGAAATGCTGATCCTCCACGCGCCGGAGGTCTCGCTTTCGCGGCCGGTGCGTTTTCTGCACCCGCGCATCCCGGTCTATGTCGTGCCTCGTGACAACGGCGTCTTCATGGTCGGGGCAACCATGATCGAAAGCGGTGACCAGGGAGCGGTCAGTGTTCGGTCCACCATGGAACTCCTAAATGCCGCCTACAGCCTGCATCCGGGATTTGCGGAGGCAAAGATCATCGAAACCGGGGTGGGCCTCCGCCCGGCATATCCCAACAATCTTCCTCGTCTCACGTTTACCGGCAACACGTTGTCAATGAACGGATTCTACCGGCACGGCTTCCTGCTTGCTCCGCATTTTGCCATGGAGGCGGCAGGCAGGATCGTGCAACACCTTCAGGAGAAGTCCCTTGAAGCTAACCATTAACGGCGAACCTCAGGAAGTTGTCAGCGCGACGCTGGCTGCGCTTCTGGACGAACTGGCCTATGACCACGAGTTTCTTGCAACGGCGCGCAACGGCGATCTGGTTTGTGCTGAAGAACGAAGCGCTTGCGTCCTTCAAGCTGGCGACCGTATCGAGATCCTGTCGCCGATGCAGGGAGGATGACGCCTATGTTTGAAGTTTATGGCGAAAGCGTTGCGTCGCGTTTCCTGCTTGGAACTGCCCAGTACCCATCACCCCAAATTCTGTCGGACGCGGTGAAGGTATCCGGGGCTGAAATTCTGACGGTGTCCCTTCGGCGCGAAACGGCAGGAAGTGGCGGAGGCGGCCGGTTCTGGGACCTGATCCGGGAACTGAACGTCAAGGTTCTGCCCAACACTGCCGGATGTCATTCGGTGAAGGAAGCCGTCACCACCGCAAAAATGGCACGCGATCTTTTTGGAACCGACTGGATCAAGCTGGAAGTGATCGGTCATCACGACAGCCTGCAGCCGGATGTCTTTGGCCTCGTGGAAGCCGCACGTATCCTGAGCGATGACGGCTTCAAGGTGTTTCCCTATACGACGGACGATATTGTCGTCGGCGAACGGTTGCTTGAGGCGGGGTGCCAGGTGTTGATGCCCTGGTGTGCGCCAATCGGTTCGGCGAAGGGGCCGGTCAATCCGGATGCCCTTCGTGCCTATCGCAGTCACTTCAGAGGCATCCCACTTGTTGTGGATGCCGGTCTTGGCAGACCGTCCCATGCGGCCGCTGTTCTGGAACTCGGTTTCGATGCGGTACTGCTGAATACGGCTGTGGCAAAGGCCGGAGACCCTGTCGCAATGGCCAAAGCCTTTGCAGTTGCAATTGAGGCCGGTCGCCTGGCCTATGAAGCCCAACCCCTGGAACCTCGCGACATGGCGGTTCCTTCTACCCCGGTTCTCGGAATGGCGGTGTTTGAATGAAGCTCGATCCCTTTTACCTCATCGTCGACAGTTCCGACTGGATCGAGCGGCTGGTTCCGCTTGGCGTCAAACTGGTTCAACTGCGCATCAAGGACGCGAGCGACGAAGTCCTGCGCAAGGAAATCGCAGCATCCAAGAGCGCTTGCGAAAAGCACGGCTGCCAACTTGTCGTGAACGACTATTGGCAGCTCGCGATTGAGCTGGACTGCGACTTTGTCCACCTTGGTCAGGAAGACCTTGCTGACGCCGATGTGGCGGCCATTCGCAAGGCCGGTCTGAAACTCGGCGTTTCGACCCATGACGGCGAGGAACTGGAAACCGCTCTTTCTGTCGAGCCCGATTATGTCGCGCTGGGGCCTGTCTATCCAACGATCCTGAAAGAAATGAAATGGGCGCCCCAAGGCGTTGAAAAGGTCGGACGGTGGAAGCGGCAGATCGGCGAATTGCCGCTTGTTGCTATTGGCGGCCTCAATCCGGAACGTCTGCCGGGTGTGTTCGAGAACGGCGCAGATATCGCAGCCGTTGTCACCGACATCACCCGGAATGCCGATCCGGAAGCGCGCACCAGGGAATGGATAATGGCGACAGATCCCTGGCGGTAGGTTGAGTGCGTTTCGCCTTCGGCCTGGCTAAACGAAAATCGCTTTATCGTGAGCGACTTGATCGCGCAGAAATTTCTGTGCCGCGGCGACATGGCGGAGAGGGCGCGAACTTTCATGTGTCACCATCCAGTAGGCCCGGTGAAGCTTTATCTCCGGGAGAACGGCGACCAGGTCCGCATTGTCGCGCGCGATAAAATCGTGAAGTATGCCGATACCGGCACCGGACCTGACTGCTTCGGTCTGGCCGAGTGCGGAGGCGATTTCAAATCGCGCGGTCCAGTCTTTCAGGATCTCGGTGCCGTAGTTCAGCGATGGCGAGTAGAGCAGGTCTTCCACGTAGCCAATAAGATCGTGGTCGATCAGATTGCTTGCGGAGGCAGGTGTTCCCCGGCTTTCCAGATAGGTTTTTGACGCATAAAGACCGAGCGAATAGTCGACGAGCTTGCCGGCAACCAGCCGGCCTGTTTCCGGCCTGTCTATTGTCACGGCGATATCAGCTTCACGGCGGGAGAGCGAGAAGGAGCGGGGCACGGGAACGAGCTGCACCGTCAGTCCTGGATGTTTTTCCGTGAGCTTGCCAAGCCGGGGCGCAAGATACGCGACACCGAAACCATCGGGTGCGCCAATGCGAACGGTTCCGGAAATTTCCGGCGTGTTGTTTGTCAGGTCGGCTTCCGCTGCCACCGCCTCGGCTTCGATCCGTTCTGCCCGGTCAAAGAACCGGCTGCCGGCTTCCGTCAGAAGGCAGCCGGATGTTGATCTGTCGAAGAGGCGTGTGCCGATGCTGTCTTCGAGGCTCGTCAGCCTGCGCGCCACCGTGGCGTGGTTGAGGCCGAGACGGCGCGCTGCCGCCAGGATTTGTCCTGTTCGAGCGATCGCGAGAAAGATGCGGATGTCGTCCCAGTTCATTTCGATTTGCTTTCCGCGATGACCAGCCACTCCGTTTTGTTTTTTTCAGCTGATGTCAGATACCAGGCACGATGCCGCCGCGTTCATGGTGGTGAGTTCACGCCTTGCTGCACACCGGCTTTTGGTAAAGTTTCAGCCGGGATGACAACCGAGGGGAATTGGACCTATCGTTTGTCTCAGACGCTTCGTGGCGTTTTATTGCATAACTTCAAAAAACGCACAACGGGTCCGGAAATCTGGTTCTTGTTTGTAGCAAAAATAAAAGTCAAAAAAGACATCATCTCGGACGCTCGCCCAAAATCCTTTTGGCTGGTGTCAGGACATATTGGGAGAAACGCGACATGCGGAAGATCGGTCATTTTATCGGCGGCAAGCACGTGGAGGGAACTTCCGGCCGCTTTGCAGACGTCTACAACCCGGCAACCGGTGAAGTCGAGGCGCAGGTCGCCCTGGCCAGCCAGGCCGAGATGGACGCGGCAATTGCCAATGCTGCTGCCGCACAGCCTGCCTGGGCTGCCACCAACCCGCAGCGTCGCGCTCGCGTGATGATGAAGTTCGTAGATCTTCTCAACCGCGACATGGACAAGCTGGCTGAAGCTCTTTCCCGCGAACACGGCAAAACGATTCCGGACGCCAAGGGCGACGTTATCCGCGGTCTGGAAGTCGCCGAGTTCTGCATTGGTGCGCCGCATCTCCTGAAGGGTGAATTCACCGAAGGCGCCGGTCCTGGCATCGACATGTACTCCATGCGCCAGCCGCTTGGCGTCGTTGCCGGCATCACGCCGTTCAACTTCCCGGCCATGATCCCGATGTGGAAATTCTGCCCGGCGATCGCTTGTGGCAACGCCTTCATTCTGAAGCCGTCCGAGCGCGATCCGTCCGTGCCGATCATGCTTGCTGAACTGATGATCGAAGCCGGTCTGCCGGAAGGTGTTCTGAACGTCGTCAACGGCGACAAGAGCGCGGTCGATGCAATCCTGGACGACGAAACCATCCAGGCTGTCGGCTTCGTCGGTTCCACGCCGATTGCCCAGTATGTTTATGCCCGTGCAACTGCATCCGGCAAACGCGCCCAGTGTTTCGGTGGCGCAAAGAACCACATGATCATCATGCCGGATGCCGACCTTGATCAGGCGGCCGATGCTCTGATCGGTGCAGGTTACGGCGCGGCCGGCGAACGTTGCATGGCTGTTTCTGTTGCCGTGCCGGTTGGCGAAAGCACCGCAAATGCACTGATCGAGAAGCTTGCGCCGAAGGTGGAGGCACTTAAGATCGGGCCGTACACGGCTGGCAATGACGTCGACTTCGGTCCGCTGGTGACCAAGGAAGCGCTTGCTCGCGTAAAAGGTCTCGTCGACCAAGGCATCAAGGAAGGTGCGAAGCTGGTTGTCGATGGCCGCGATTTCTCCATGCAGGGCTATGAGAACGGCTTCTTCATGGGCGGCTGCCTGTTCGACAACGTCACCAAGGACATGGACATCTACAAGACCGAAATCTTCGGTCCGGTCCTGTCCGTAGTTCGCGCAGAGACCTACGAAGAAGCTCTCGATCTGCCGCTCAGCCACGAATACGGCAACGGCACTGCGATCTTCACCCGTGACGGCGATACAGCCCGCGACTTCGCGTCCCGCATCAACATCGGCATGGTTGGCATCAACGTGCCGATCCCGGTGCCGCTCGCCTACCACACCTTCGGCGGCTGGAAGAAGTCCGGCTTCGGCGATCTCAACCAGCATGGTCCGGACGGGTTCAAGTTCTACACCCGCACCAAGACCGTGACCTCCCGCTGGCCGTCAGGTCTGAAGGACGGGGCCGAGTTCGCAATCCCGACGATGAAGTAATTCCTTCCGGACCAAGTCCGGTCTGGCGCTCCCGGCTTCGCCTGGAGCGCCTCTTTTTTGTCTTGTAAAATGATAAAAGATGAATTTTATTATTTATTATGAAATGAGTTTGGAAACCTCTCATGCCTCAGATAATTCCGCCTGTCCTTTTCGGCCTGTTCCTGTTGTCGATGGTCCCGGTCACGATCTTGTTTCCCGGTTCGCCCATGCTTCCTGCACCGTTCCAGTGGACCGGTTTGGCAGTCGTCGCTCTGGGGTTGTTTTTCCTCAAAAAGGGGCATGGCACGTTCCTTTCGCAAGAAACGGAAATCCATACGTTCCGGCAACCAACCCGCTTGGTGACCTCCGGAATCTACGCGCTTTCGCGCAATCCGATGTATCTTGGGTTTTTGTTGATGCTGCTCGGGGTCGCTGTCTGCACCAACGAAGCATTGAACGTCCTTTTCGCAATCGTCTTTTTTCTGGCCGCGCAGTTTTGGTACATCCCGATTGAGGAGCGGAACGCCGAGAAGACGTTTGGCCAGCCTTACCTGGACTACAGAAAAAATGTGAGGCGTTGGCTTTAAAAATGGCAAGACCGAAGGTTGAAAACGCCGAAATCCGGGAGAGCCTGCTGCAGGCTGCGGAACACCGCTTGCGGCGGCAAGGTTCGCCGCGCTTTTCCGTGACTGATCTGGCGGCCGATTGTCGGATGTCGCAATCGAATGTCTACCGGTTTTTTCCCAACAAGGCGGCTCTCATGGCCGGCTTGGCGGAACGCTGGTTCGCAGACGTGGAAGTTGCGCTTCAGGTGGAAATTTCAGCTGCGGAAAGCTGGCAATCGAAACTGGCAGCTTTTGTCAGGGTGCAGCTCGTAATCAAGTCAGAAAGGTTTGACGACGATCCGGACCTGTTCCGGGCCTATCTGACTCTGGCTGGAGAGCATCCCGAACCTGTCACCATCCATGTGAGCAGATTACGGAAAATGCTGGAAGGGATACTCGGCGCCGTATTTGAAGGATGCGAACTGAAAAGGGCGTGCGACTTGGTTGAAGACGCAACGCAACTGTTCAGGGACCCGTTTCTGATTGCCCGCCTTAGGCCAAGGTGCACGGAAGAACGCGCCGAAGCGGTTCTCGCCGCGGTGCTTTCCGAATTGGAGCATCGTCTCGTGCGATAGCTGTCACCGCTAACCTCCGCTAAAGGCACTGGCTGTTAGACGCAGCAGCTGCCTTTTTAGGGCGTTTGTTGGAAACTAGGCCTGCACAAAGCTGTCTTCTGGAGTTTCAGGAGATAATTTCATGAACGAAGATCTCACAAGCGTCCTGAAAACCACTTGTCAGGATTGTGCATCCGGTGAAAGAAAATAGGCATCTGCTGGCGCAGTACTGCGCCGATACCGGTCGCCCTTGCATGGCATTCCCATTGCCACCGTGGCAATCTGCCTCTTGAATTTGGGCGGACGGGGCGACACTAAACGGCTGATGACAATAAAAAGGGAAAAGATCGGGACGGTGGTTGAGGGTGAGGGGCAGGACAGCGGAGCAGCAGCTGCTTTCGGCTGGCCGGAAAAAGGAGAAAGCCGCAGCCTGAAACGGGCTGGTCGGCTGCTGGCCGTATCCGATCTGCTGTGGATCGCACAGGCCGGATTGATTTCCTGGGCGCTCGGATCGCTCCCCATGATGTTTTCCGCCGCAGATGACGGCCAGGTTATCGAAGGCGATCTGACAGGCTTGGCCTTCCAGGCTGCCGCCGGCATCGCGCTGGTTGCTGTGTTGAGAGTGTTTCTGCAAAACCGAGCCGAAACGGTTGCCCGGCAAACTGCCCGTGCAATCCAGAGCAGGGCACGCGCAGAGCTGCTTTCCGTTGCCGCCAGAACGTCGCCATCTGCAGAATTCCCATCTTCCGGTGCCTTTGCCGCCCATGTTACCGAACAGGTCGACCTGCTCGGACCGTACTATCGGAATTTCGAACCTCAGAAGGTTCGGCTCCGTCTTGTGCCCCTCGGGATCGTTGCCGCCACTGCCGTGTTCAGTTGGGTCGGCGCGTTGATCCTGGTTGTCTGCGGGCCGCTCATTCCTGTTTTCATGGCGCTGATTGGTATGCGTGCCAAGGCTGCGAGCGAGACGCAACAGGAGGAACTGGTGCGGCTGAGCGGCAGTCTGCTGGACAGGATCAGGGGCCTGGAAACACTGACCTTGTTCGGCGCAATCGAGCGTACACAGCGGCAAATCGCTGATGCGGGCGAACGGTTCAGAACCGGCACCATGCGCGTCCTGAAGATCGCATTTCTCTCCTCAACCGTCCTGGAACTCTTTTCCGCACTCGGAATAGCCTTCTGCGCGGTCTATGTGGGGTTCTCGCTATTGGGTGAAATCCAGGCTGGAACCTGGGGCGGGCCCCTGACCTTTGCGCAGGGCCTGTTCATTCTGTTGCTCGCACCGGAGTTCTTTGCCCCCTTGCGTGCCTATGCGGCAGCCTATCATGACCGGGCAGGCGGACTTGCCGCGCGGAAGAAGCTGGCGACACTTTTCCCGTCGCGGGACACCCCCGGAAACCCTAAGCGCGCTGAACGATCAGACGAGCCGGTCGGTTCCATTTCACTTTCAGGCCCGCCCGCCATTCAGTTCAGGTCTGTCGGCATTTCCCATGATGAGCGCTGTGTCTTCAAGGAGTTCAATCTGACGATTGAGCCGGATGAAACGCTTTTGGTCGAAGGGCCGAGCGGCAGCGGCAAGACCACACTGATTGACGGAATACTGGGCTTCCAGGAGCCTGATTCCGGCAAAATTCAGGTGAACGACCTTACTGCAACCGCGATTGCACCATTGCTGCGTCGAAAGGTTATATGGCTCGGCCAGTCGCCCAGGCTGTTCCACGGCAGTCTCAAGGCCAACCTCCTGAGAGCTGTTGATACATCTGCAGCGGTTACGGAGGACGATCTCTGGCAAGCCCTTCGCCTTGCCGGGGCCGAAGCGCTCGTCCAGCGTTTGCCTCGTGGTCTGGAAACACCTTTGGGAGAAGACGGTTTCGGCCTTTCTGTCGGGGAGATCCGGCGGGTGGCTCTCGCGAGGGCGTCAATGCGCAAGGATGCTGTCCTGCTGCTGGCGGACGAACCAACAGCCTCGCTGGATGAAGAAACGGCAGCAGATGTCATCGAGGGATTGCGGAAACTTTGCGATGGCCGGACCGCCGTGATCGCCACACACGACCCGGCCCTTCGGAAAATCGCCTCGCGGCGAATTGACCTGAAGGCGCTCGGCGTCCTCGCCGAAGGGGAGGTGTTCGCGTGAGGTCTGTCTGGCATATCATTCGCACCCAGCACCGGTACGACAGCTTTCATTTCTGGCTTGGCATTCTTGTGGCATTGCTGCCTGCGGCTGCCGGGCTTCTTCTGCTCGGCGTTTCCGGCTGGTTCATCACCGCCGCGGCTATTGCGGGTTTGAGTGGCGCGTTCTTGAACATCTTTGCGCCAAGCGCGCTCATTCGCGCCTTTGCGATTGTCCGTACCGCCGGCCGTTACGGTGAAAGGGTTCTGACACATGACGCCACATTCCGGTTTCTGACCGGGTTCAGAAACCGCCAGTTTGCGGCGATGGCACTTAAGACAAACGACGGTCAGCGATCCGGATTGCTGCTCAATCGTCTGACACTCGACGTTGCCGTCCTCGATACGGTTTATTTGCGTCTGGTGGTTCCTCTGGTGCTGTCGCTGGTTGTTGCTGTCTCGCTGCTTCTGGTCTGGAGCAGCGTATCGCCGCTTTTGTTGCTTACCGGAGCAGCCTTCGTTTTGGCCTGGCTCGGGCTCGCGGTCTGGACCTTTGCACGGTCCGACACCAAAACCGCTCGCCGCTCTGACGCGGCGCTGGATGCCATGCGGCTTCGAGCTGCGGATCTGGCAGCAGGCCGGCGGGATCTTGCGATTTACGGGGGTCTGGAAGCGGCGGCCGACTCGGTCCTTGTCGCCGACACGCGATTGGCGGAAGCCCAGGAGGTTGAGGATCACCGTACCAGCAAGCTGACAACGGCTTCCACACTCCTTGGACAGCTGTTTCTTGCCGTCATGCTTCTTGTCTGTCTGCACGAAGTCGGGAATGGCGCGCTGACGGCTGCTTTCAGCGTCGGCCTGATACTGGTGGTGATGGGGCTTCCGGAAATATTTTCGATGAGCTTGCCTGGCCTTTCCAGACTGCCTCGCGTCGCGTTGGCAGCTGGTCGGATCATGCACTTGATGCGTCGCCCCGATGAGGTCGAGCCTTCGCAGAGCCTTTCCGTACCAGAAACCGGACGCCAAGGCGCCGTGCCTGCGCTCGCTTTTGAGGACGTCAGTTTTGGCTATCCCGGTGCTGACAGAAGCGTTCTGGAGGGGCTCTCCTTTCACCTTGCGCAGGGCGAAATTCTCGCATTGGCAGGGCGCAGCGGTTGCGGCAAGTCGACGATTGGGGCATTGGCCGCTCGGTTACGCAAGCCAGGGCAGGGGAAGATACTTCTGGGTGGGGTGGAAATCGACCGTATCTCCGAGAAAGAGCTACGCTGCAAGGTTACCGTCATTGGTCAAAAGGCCTATCTCTTCAACGAGACCGTTGCCGAGAACCTGCGTGTTGCAAACCCGGATGCTGGCGACACGGAACTTTGGCGTGCGCTTGAACAGGCGGCGCTTGCTGAACGTATTTCTGAAAATCCGAAAGGCCTGCAGACCATTCTCGGTGAGGGGGGGCTCGGATTGTCCGGTGGAGAGCAGAGGCGTCTTGCCCTGGCGCGTGCCTTTCTGACGCGGCCGGCCCTGTTTGTTCTGGACGAGATGACCGAGGGACTGGACGCCGCAACCGCTGCGGATGTTCTGGACCGGTTTTTGTCCTATCGCGGCGATGCGGCCGTCCTGATGATTGCACACCGTCGACAGGAGTTGGAGCGGGCAGACCGCGTACTGGATCTGACGGCACCATGCGGCAGCGGCATTCGGTCGCCGGAAATAATTCTTTCCGAATTTCAATGAGTTCTCCTGCAGTTTTCCGCATCTTGAGGTTGTCGCGTCCTAACTGTCGCATTGACCTTGGGGGGGCGGTGGGCCACGATCAGCCCATAGGAAGACTCGTTTTCCAAGCCGGTTCATTGACGGGATTGGCGGCTGCAATCCGCATTCACTGTGAAGTTGATTGCCGTTGCCGGATCGGGACGAAAACCGGGTTTTCAATCAAGATCGACACAGGCCCGGTCTCCTCCGACAGGGCATTTTCCCGTCGATCGTCCTGATGTGCAGACGTGCCTGTTGCGGTTCGATAGAACGTTGGACACGACTGCCGAAATGCTCGGGCCTCTCCGGTCCGTAAAGGGGGAATACGATGGAACTGAACGTCGTTGACCTGTCCCGGCTGCAATTTGCCATGACAGCGCTCTACCACTTCCTGTTTGTGCCTTTGACTATCGGCCTGTCGATCCTGCTGGCCACCATGGAAACAGTCTATGTGATGACCGGCCGAGAGGTCTGGAAGCGCATGGTCAAGTTCTGGGGCACCTTGTTCGGGATCAATTTCGTCCTGGGGGTCGCTACCGGTCTGACGATGGAGTTCCAGTTCGGCATGAACTGGGCCTACTTCAGTCAGTATGTCGGCGATGTCTTTGGTGCGCCTCTGGCGATCGAGGGCCTGATGGCTTTCTTTCTGGAAGCCACATTCGTTGGGCTGTTCTTCTTTGGCTGGGACAGGCTCTCCAAGCGCCAGCATCTGGCTGCCACCTGGGCTGTCGCGATTGGAACAAACCTTTCGGCACTCTGGATCCTGATCGCCAACGGCTGGATGCAACACCCTGTCGGGTCCGCATTCAACCCCGACACCATGCGCATGGAAGTCACCAGTTTCTATGAAGTGCTGTTCAATCCGGTGGCCCAGGCCAAGTTCGTGCACACCGTGTCTGCAGGCTATGTCACCGCATCCATGTTCGTTCTGGGTATCTCTGCCTGGTACATGCTGAAAGGCCGCCATATTCCGATCGCCAAACGATCCATGGCCATCGCGTCCGCCTTCGGCTTTGCATCTGCACTTTCGGTTGTCGTTCTTGGGGATGAAAGCGGCTATGAGGCCAACCTGAACCAGAAGATGAAACTGGCGACGATCGAAGCCATGTGGGAGACCGAGCCGGCTCCGGCCTCGTTCAACGTGATTGCCTGGGCGGATATGGAGAAGCGGGAGAACGTCTTTGCCATTGAAGTGCCCTATGTCATGGGCCTGATCGCAACGCGTTCCCTCGACACGATCATTCCCGGCATCAAGGATCTGGTTGAGCGGACAAAGGACCGCATCCGGCAGGGTGCCATAGCCTGGGATGCGCTGCAGAAAATCCGGCAGGATCCGGCAAATGCAAGTGCGGATGTCCGCGAGACCTTCCTGCAGAACGAGAACTCGCTTGGGTACGCCTATCTGCTGCTGCCGTTCACGGACAATCCGATGGAAGCGACCACCGCTCAGGTAGACGCGGCCGCCTGGTCCACCGTGCCGGAAGTCATGCCGATGTTCTATTCCTTCCGGATCATGGTGGCGTGCGGCTTCTTCTTCATCCTGATGACCACGGTGTTCTTCTACTATTCGTCGTCCGGACGGCTGGACGTTCTGAGAGAAAAGCGCCGTTGGCTGCTGCATGTCGCAGTCTGGTCGATCCCGTTGCCGTGGATCGCCTGCGAAATGGGCTGGTTCGTCGCCGAATATGGCCGCCAGCCCTGGATCATCGAAAGTATGCTGCCGACCTCTGCCGGTGTCTCGAGCCTTAGCGTGACCGAGGTCCTGCTGACGCTTGCCGGCTTTGTTGCGCTCTACAGCACGCTTCTGGTGATCGAGATCACGCTGATGATCAAATACATCAAGATCGGTCCGGAAGACGGCGAGAACCCGGATGCAGTTCCAGCCGCGCCGAAGCAGCCGGTCCCGGCCGCAGCCTCTGTACCAGCGGAGTAATCGAAAATGATCCTATATGAAATGATCGACTACTCCATCCTGAAGATGATCTGGTGGCTGCTGCTCGGCGTCCTTCTGATCGGATTTGCCGTGATGGACGGTTTCGACATGGGCGTTGGCGCGATGCTGCCCTTCGTTGCCGAGACAGATATCGAACGGCGTGTCGTCATCAACACCATCGGCCCAACCTGGGAAGGAAACCAGGTTTGGTTCATCCTGGGGGGCGGGGCGATCTTTGCTGCCTGGCCGCCGCTCTATGCCATCAGCTTCTCGGGGTTCTATCTGGCGATGTTCGTGGTACTGGCCGCGATGATCCTGCGGCCGGTAGCCTTCAAGTATCGGTCCAAGCGGCCGGATCCCTCCTGGCGCAACGCCTGGGACTGGGCACTGTTCACGGGGTCTTTCGTGCCGGCGCTTGTCTTCGGTGTTGCCGTCGGCAATGTGTTGCTCGGGGTCCCGTTCTCGCTCGATAACGATCTGCGCATGACATACGAAGGGTCGTTCTTCGGTCTGTTCTCGCCGTTCTCGCTGCTGTGCGGGCTGTTGTCGGTGACAATGCTCGTCACGCACGGGTCTGTCTGGCTGGTGATGCGGGCGTCAGGTGATATTGCTGCGCGCGCGCGGCGGTTCGGCACGGTAACGGCAGGCCTCAGCATCGCTCTGTTCGCTCTCGGCGGGTATCTCGTTGCCAGCGGCTATGTGGAAGGTTTCCGCATTACATCCGAAGTCGATCCGAACATGGCGGCCAATCCACTGGCGAAGCAGGCGATCACCGAAGGTGGGGCGTGGATGTACAACTACACTGTCCACCCCATCCTCTGGCTGGCCCCCGGTCTCGGGTTCCTTGGCCTGTTCGGAACGCTCGTGCTTTTGCAGACACGTTTCGAAATGCCGATCTTCCTCTTCTCGAAGCTGGCGATTTTCGGGATCATCTCGACAGTCGGTGTCTCGATGTTCCCGTTCATCCTGCCATCATCGATACAGCCCGAAGCCAGCCTGACGGTTTGGGACGCATCTTCCAGCCACCGGACCTTGTTCAACATGCTGGTGGCGACGCTCATCTTCCTGCCGATCATCCTTGTCTACACCGCTTGGGTGTACAAGGTCCTGTGGGGCAAGGTGGATGAAGAAACCATCGAACGTGACAACCACAGCGCTTACTGAGGAGACTGCAACATGTGGTATTTTGCCTGGGTCCTCGGAATGCCTTTGGCCTGCGCCATGGCGATCCTGAACGCGATGTGGCTGGAGCTGAGGTCGGAGGACGAACGCCGCCGTCTGGAAGGCCGCAAGTAGTTCCGGCTTTTCTGGAAATCGTGTTGGAAAATGAAAAAGCCCCGGATTGCTCCGGGGCTTTTTGCTGGACCAGTTCCTGGTGGATCAGGCGGCCTGCACTTTTGCAGCGCGCAGCTTTTCCAGGATGTTCTGCGGCGAGGAAACGCCGTAAGGATCGCTTTCGCAGTTGTCGGAGAAGCCTTCTTCTTCGAACCACTGCTCGACGATGCCGTCATTGATGACCGCGCCATAGCGCCAGGAGCGCATGCCGAACCCGAGATTGTCCTTGGCGACCAGCATGCCCATCTTGCGGGTGAACTCGCCGGATCCATCCGGAATAACCTTGACGTTCTCGACGCCCTGGGCTTTTGCCCAGGCATTCATCACGAAAGCGTCGTTGACGGAGATGCAGTAGATTTCATCAACGCCTTCAGCCTTGAACTCTTCAAACAGCTTTTCGAAATCCGGAAGCTGATAGGTGGAGCAGGTCGGAGTGAATGCGCCTGGAAGCGAAAACAGAACGACCTTCTTGCCCTTGAAGTAGTCGTCGCTGGTCTTGTCTTCCCAGCGGAACGGGTTCGGACCTTCAATGGATTCATCACGGACGCGGGTGCGGAAGGTAACGAACGGAACTTTTTTGCTGAGCATCGCAAACTCCAGAAATTGAACGGTTGCAAACTGTCCAGAGTGCCGAAATCGTGCCTTGCCCGCGGGAGGAGAACCGGGCAGGGCACAAGCGCCCTGAAAGTGGAGGAGAAGTTCGGCCTAGCCCATTTGCTGCAATGCCGCAATCCATTTTGCTCCGCAATAGACAAGAAGCCTGTGCGAAGCACTCAATCGAGGCGATATGCCGCTGGTCGGCATTTCCAGGGGCACGGTTGGCGGACTTCTGTGGGTGGTCCGCCTTTTCCGGAAAAAGCACTCAAATCATTGTATACACGCTCAATTTCGGTCATTAAGCTGACCACGTCCCGTGTGGTTCGCCTGTGGCGCAATGCGGGGCTGAGGAGGGGGCTCCAGAAGGTCGGGTCTTGACGCCGTGACCAGAGCGAAATGCGACTTCCAGCAGCAAGAGTGATGAATGCGTAGGGTCTTTCGGGCGGTACACATGCTTTGCATGGGGTTTGCCGCGATCGTCTTTTTCGGCCAGCTGGCCATGGTGCTCATGCGCTATCTGCTTGGCTTCGGTCTTCTGGAAATCCAGGACGCGGTCAACTACGCTTTTGCAGCCCTCGTGGCCCTTTCTGTCGCCGTTTCCTTCGATGCAGACAAGCACGTGCGGGTCGATGTATTTCGCCAGAATTGGAGCGAGCGGACAAACCGGCGTATCGACTGGGTTGGAGACCTCCTGCTCGCGCTGCCGGTATTTGCGATCATGCTCTGGACGGCATTCCCGCTCGTCAAAAGCTCCTGGGCGATATTGGAAGGCTCTCCGGAAACCGGCGGTCTGCCCGGCCTGTTTCTGGTCAAGACCTGTCTGGTGATCCTGCCTGCGCTGGTGGTGATCTACATTCTTCAAAAGCTGTTCGGTGCGATGCGACGGAAATTTTCATGACTGCCGATATCATCTGGCTCATCATTCTGGCCCTTTCCGTATTTGCCTGTATTCTTTCGGGCGTGCCGGTCCTGCTTGCAATCGCCGGCGCACCGACGATTGTCGCGCTGGTCGCCGCCGCCACCGGGCATTTTGACCTCGTGTTTTTCCAGGCTGTTCCCCAGCGCGTTTATGGCGTGATGACAAATCCGCTCCTGTTGGCGGTGCCGCTTTTCGTGCTGATGGGGTTGCTTCTGGAAAAGTCGCGCCAGGCAGAGCGGATGCTCCAGAGCCTGACGGCCGCGATGGGCGGGCAGCAGTCAGCTCTGGCGCTTTCTGTGGTTCTGGTAAGCGCACTCATTGCCGCCTCGACCGGTATCATTGGAGCAACCATCGTCATGCTGGGCACGATCACACTCCCGGCTCTGTTGGCCGCGGGCGTGAACAAGCACATGAGCAGTGGCCTCATTTGCGCCAGCGGCACGCTCGGTCAGATCATTCCGCCGTCGATCGTTCTGATCCTCCTGGGAGATCAGGTATCCAATGCCTACTTCGAAGCGCAGCAGGAAGCCGGCAACTTCGCGCCGGACCCGGTTACGGTGGGGGATCTCTTTGCCGGTGCGCTGATCCCGGGGCTGCTCCTGGTCGCGCTTTATGCGGCGTACGTCCTGCTGCGACTGCGCCGGGCCTCTCCGAAGGGACAGGAAGCTAAGACCCCGACACCAAAGCCTCGCGTGTCAGGCCGGGAATTATTCCGGGATATCGCGCCCACGCTCGGGTTGATCATCGCCGTACTCGGCAGCATCCTGATTGGCATTGCAACGCCAACGGAAGCCGCAAGTGTCGGTGTCGCGGGGGCTGTACTGATCGCGGCTGCAGGAAGCGACGGCAAGGTGGCGCGTGTTGCCATGGCCTGCGCTGCCTTTGCTATTCTGCTGTTGATCCTGCGCAGGCTCGGTCTGTTCGGTCTGGAGTTTGAAGGCGGCCGGATCAGCTGGACGACACTGACGATCGTCTCCGTCGCTATGACGGCCGCTGCCCTTGTCATGCTGGCCATCGCAGCAGCTTCTCTGATCCGGGGAGGCGTACTCGTGCCCGCGCTGCGGGAAACCGTCACCATCACCGGAATGATCTTCGGCATCGTGATTGCTGCCAGCATCCTGTCGCTCGTGTTTCGGGGGTTCAACGGTGATGAACATGTGGCCGAGTTGCTGCACGCCTTGCCGGGCGGCGCTTATGGCATGTTGTTGCTGACAATGCTGGTGATCTTCCTGCTCGGATTCATTCTGGAATTCGTGGAGATCATTTTCATTGTTGTTCCGATTGTCGGGCCGATTATCCTGCAAAGCGACATAAGCCCGGTCTGGTTTGCGGTGCTGATTGCGCTCAACCTGCAAACTTCGTTCTTGACGCCGCCATTCGGGTTTGCGCTTTTCTATTTTCGATCGGTTGCACCGGCGGATATCCGCACTTCTGACATTTATGTTTCGGTGATCCCGTTTGTCGCCATCCAGCTTCTGGCGCTCGGTCTGGTCGCCGCCTTTCCGGCACTGGCAACCCTGTTGCCGGACGTCCTGTTTTGAAAATCGAGGGAGACACAAGCATGAAAAGACGTGATTTTCTGAAGGCTGGTGCCGTTGCCGCACCTGCCAGCCTGCTGGCAGCACCGGCAATTGCGCAAGGCAAGATCGAATGGAAGTTGCCGACTTCCTTTCCGGCGAAGGCGCCGGGTGTCGGCACCAACGTGACCGCCTTTGCCGACCGCGTGGCTGCAATGTCCGATGGACAGCTGACTTTCAAGGTCTATTCCAGTGGTGAGCTCGTACCGCCGTTCGGTGTTGAAGATGCCGTGGAGCAGGGCACTGCCGAGATCGGTCATTCGACGCCTTACTATGCCGCGTCCAAGAACACCGCCATGCACTTCTTCTCTGCCGTTCCTTTCGGCATGACCGCGGTCGAAACAACTGCCTGGCTTCGCTATGGCGGCGGACAGGACCTGTGGGACAGCCTTTATGAAGAACGCGGCCTCAAGCCGTTTTATTCCGGCAGTTCGGGCGTACAGGCGGCCGGCTGGTTCAAGAACCCGGTGGAAAGCCTCAACGATCTTGCCGGCCTCAACATGCGCATTGCCGGTCTGGGCGGCGAAGCCATGCGCAAGCTCGGCGTCAACGCTGTCCTGCTGCCGCCTCCGGAAATCTTCCCGGCCTTCCAGTCCGGCGCCATCGATGCGGCCGAGTGGGTTGGTCCCATGCTGGACCAGGCATTCGGCCTGCAGAAGGTCGCCAGCTACTGCTATGTTCCGGCCTTCCACGAGCCGTCAGCCGCGCTGGAAATCGTCGTCAACAAGGAAGCCTACGACAGCCTGCCGGCGAACCTTCAGGCAATCATCGCCTATGCTGCGGAAGCGGCTTCCGTCGAGACCACCGCACAGTTCGATTATTACAACGCGGTTGCCATGAAGAAACTGAAGGAAGACGGCGTTACCTTTGCCAACTTCCCTGATGATGTCCTGGCTGCGCTGAAGACGGCGGTTGCGGAAGTGATGGCGGAAAACGCTGCCGCCAATCCGAAGTTTGCCGAAGTGCAGAAAAGCTATGACGCGTTCCTCGAGCTTGCCAAGGACTACGCGGCACTGGTGAAGGCAACCACTTTCACCCAGCGCATGTAAGCAGAGTTGATCCTGCCGGTGGCATGGGCCACCGGCAGGGCTTCAGGTTTCCAGCTGCCGTTCGCGCAGGACGATGGCGATGCCGCTCGCGATGATAATCGCGGCACCGACATAGGTTGCTATGTCGGGAATTTCCCCCCACAAGAGCCAGCCGAGCAGGGTCGCCCACAAGAGCGCGGTATAATCGAATGGCGCGACAACGGCTGCCGGGGCAAAGCGGAAGGCCTGTGTCATCAGGGTGATGCCGGCCGTGCCGAATAGTGCGATGCCAAGAAACAGCCAGATGTCCTCCGCGCGTGGCTGCACCCAGACGAAGGGCATCGCAAAGGCACTCATGATTGCGCCGGCCCCCACCAGGTAAAGCATCAGGGTCCAGACACTCTCGCGCGGGTCGACAAGACGGGCGCTGAGCATGAGCGCGGCATAGAAGAAAGCCGTTGCGATTGGGAGGAGCGATGCTGCCTGGAAAGCGCCTGAACCCGGACGGACAACCACCAGAACGCCCAGAAATCCCACGAGCACTGCCGTCCATCGACGCCAGCCCACTTGCTCTCGCAAGACCAGGGCGGAAAGCGCTGTCACAAAAACAGGCATGACAAAAATCAGCGCTGTTGCTTCGGCGAGGCCAAGAAGGCTCAGCCCGGTGAAAAACAGCGTGGCGGCGCAGAGCCACAACACTCCGCGCAGAAGATGGGCTGCAGGGCGGTGCGAGATCAAGGCAGATCTTCCACCCATTTTCAGTGCGATCAGAACCGCAATCGGAAGCGCGATCAAATTGCGCAGAAACAGGATCTGGATGGGGCTGTAATCAGCCGTCAATGTTTTGGCAATGGCGTCGTTGAGGCATAGGCACACGACACCTGCACACATCATTCCGATTCCGGTGGTCACCTGATTGCGACCGCCGGTCATGGCCGTTTCCATTCCCGTGTCTCCCTGGTTTTGGCGCAGTGAAGCATCGGGGCAGGCAGGGCGGCAAGGCGCGATTTCACGAAATCAGGCCTGTCCGGACACCAGGAGAAACTGGAATACGGAAATTGCTGATGCCGCTACGTAATTCGTTTCGGGGTGATAGTGTTTTGCGGTAAGATGCAATCATCGATTGTTTTCGACGTTCCCAGGTCCACTGTCCGGAAGCCCCGTCCCATGGCATTGACGTCTCCCTATTTCCGCAACGTGCCGCAGCTCACCGCAGCGTCCACCAACAGCCCTTGGCTCGGCAGCGGGGCAAGCGGTCATGGAGTGCATCTGGTTCAGTTCGGGTTGATTGACCTGGGGTTTCCCATGCCAAAATCCGTTGGTGGAACGGGGCTTAGTCCGGATGGGGTCTACGGCAGTGAAACCGTGCAAAAGGTCAAGGAGTTCCAGCGTTCAACGCATGGCGGAGCCCCGATCAAGGACGACGGCGCCGTCGGACGAAATACCATGGCCAAGCTGGACCGGGCGCTCGCGTCCTTCACTCACAAGGTTCGTGTGCACATCTTTGTCGTGGTGACGCCGGATGCTCCGGTGGCAACTGCGGAAACGACAGCGAAGGAACTTTACGGACATTACGGTATCGACTTCGAGGTTGCTTCCATCCAGTCGCTGGCATTGACCGCTGCCGAGGAGACGGAGTTTTCGCAGCATGGCCTCTTGTTTGCCCGGATGAAGGAACTTGCCGAGGCGCATACGTCCGTCAGGATCCGTCCGAATGAAATCATGGTGTTCTATATCCGTCGCTTCAATCCCGACACGGATCTGGCCCTGTCCAAGGCCAACCACACGGGTGCTGTTACCCGAATCAAGAAGAACGCGGATGCCAGCACACTTGCCCATGAGGTCGCCCATAATCTGATCGACAGTCCACGGGGTGTGAGCGAACATGTGGCACACAAGCAGAACATCCTGGCGACGCTACCCCGGACCACGCCCTTTGTGCTGAGTTTCGAACAGATTCAGCAGATGCGGCGCAACATTCGGCTGTTGCGGGCGTGACGACGGATGATTGAAGGCCAAGGTCATCTGGTCAGCATCGTTAGCGGAGGCTAGCATCAGGCAGTTCAAACTGATCCATCTTTGACAGAGAGACCCGCATGCACGCCTTCCTGCCGTTCAATCTAGACGACATCGTTCCCGAACAAGATGCGCCAGCACCGGAAAAGGTTATTGCGGGCGATCCTAAGTTTACCACCTGGTTGGTTGAAACGACGGACAACGAGACCCTGTTCTCGGGCGTATGGGAAGCAACACCGGGAGCCTGGAAAATCTCTTATGACGAATGGGAGTTCTGTTCGATCCTTTCCGGCAGGTCGGTGCTGACCGACAAGGACGGCGTCACCCGGGAAATTGGCCCCGGAGACAGCTTTGTCCTGCAGCCCGGTTTCTCCGGAACCTGGGAAGTCCTTGAAACCACTCGCAAGCTTTTTGTGATCCGCCTGCCGTCTTGACGATGGGGCATTCCAGGAGCTGAGCAACGTGACTTTTCAGGATTAGCTGCGAACGCATATGAGCACTTACCCTGACCTTTTGGAGTTCGTTAAGGTCAGGGTAGATTGCAGCGCTATTTGTTTGGGGTACCTCAACAGCATCGTGCTGCTCGTAAGCTGATGAGGCTTTTGAGGCAGCTGAAGAGAAACCGGGAACGGTGTTACCCGGTTTGCTTTTTTCGGTCAGATTACTTCTGCGACTGAAAACCGGCAGGTTCTGTCAGCAAAAGGATGACGAACACCAGAACGGGTGTCAGCACCACGCTTGCCAGGAAGCAGCCGAAGGAACCAAGCCGTGTGTCCCGACCGCGGTAACCGACCAGGACACACAAGAGCAGATAGATGACCAGTGGTGCGACAAACATCAGGCGGCTTCCGACTTCTCTTCCGCGATGTCTTCGCCCTTCTTCACCATCTTCTTGAAATGCTCCTTGTAGGCAGCCGCGTCGAAACTCAGGAAATCTCCACCGGTTTCAAAATGCTGCTGGAACACCTTGCCGACGGCAAAGGTGAAGGCACCAAGCGTTGCGCCTGATCCGACGATACCGAGCGCAGTGCCGAGCACGGGAATGGTTTTCATGAAGCTGGTGGCGATAAAGGTTCCCGCACCGACACCGCCGAGACTTCCCAGAAGCGTGGTTACTGCAGTTCTTGCGCGATTTTCCGAGAATGGCACGTCATAGACGGCTGCCAGCTTGCGGATGAGGTTGAGCTGCGTTCCGATTGCGGCGACGAGATCGAAGATCGGAACTGGAATGAGGCCGGTACCTGTACCGACGATGACATGGTCCCGAATGATCTTTTCGGCTGCCAGCGTGCGTTCTTCCGGGGTCAGCGGAGCACTTTCGGTCTGAGCCTTGCCGTCTGCCAGCTTTTCAGCTGCATCAACAGTGTCCTCAGCTTCTGATGTTGCGGAACTTGTGCGAGTGGACTTCGTTGTCATTTCACAGTTTCCTTCCTTCAGCGTCGCAGCTCCCCGCTGCTTACTCTACGTGAGCGTAGCTTGAGTGCGGTCCGATTTCAATCTTACAATCAGCGCGGTATCAATTGTCAGTTTGCGGCTTTTCCGTGTTTTGATCATTCGAAGCAGGCGCGGTCTCACCTGACGTCGTGCTTTCGCTTGATGTACTGTCGCCGGTCGAATTTTCGTCAGGCCTCAGCTGTGTCTCCTGATCCTGAGATGTATCTGCCTCTGCTGTAGGAGCGTTCGGGAAAAGCTGTGGCAGGTTATCAAAATCAGGCAGTCGGTAGCGCTGCGGATTAACCGGAGCGGGCGCTGGTAAATTCGGCTGGTTTGCAATGTCGCTGCCCAGGATGAGCGGAAGCTGATCTTTCCCGCCACCGACGATCACGATCTTGCTGTTGTTGGACTTGGACAGTTCGACGGTCGCTTCAATTCCGCGCCAGGTCAGCAGTTGCGGCGTCAGGGCATCTGCAACAATCGAGTAGAATGTCTGGTAGCCGATGGCGTCGATCCGCTTGCGTTCCGCTTCCTTGCGGGCCTGCTCCAGCACGTATTCATAGGCGAGGGCGTTTTGTTCCTCGGTCAGCTTACGTGAAATCGCCTGATTGATTTCCTTCGGCAGTTCGATCCGGCGAATGATAACCTGGTCGAAGACGATGAGATCCTGATTGTTGGCTTCAATGGTCTCCATGACTTCCTTTTCGAGGCGCGTCATGTCGACCTGATAAAGCTCATGAGGGTCGTATTTGCCGATCACCGAGCGAACCGCTTCCACGGCGGTCGGGCGGACGAAACGGTCGGCGTATTCCGGCCCGATCGCCCGGTGCAGTTTGCCGGCATTATCCGCCTTCGGGTAATACAGAACCGAAATATCGGATGTGATGCGCAAGCCGTCCGCTGCCAGGCCGTGGACCGTTTCATCCTGTTTCTGGATGCGGACTTCGTACCGGTAGATGCGGTTCCACGGCCATTTGATGTTGATACCTTCGGGATAAACAAACCTGGTTTCGGTGCCGACGGTGAGGGTTCTGAACAGGACGCCGACTTCACCCGGCCCGATGACAAAGAACGTCAGCGGCCACAAGACAATCGAGACGAAGCCGAGCAGCAGCAGATAGGCGATGGCCTTGTCGGTCCGGCTCATCCTGTGGATCTTGCGCGGCTTCTTTTTCGGCTTACCAACTTCGACGTCGTCTTCCGCAACGCTCATTCAGCGCTCCCAGGAATTGAAACGGCTCCGCAGCTCGTTAAGGTGACCTAGCGGCCAAGAAACGCATAAAAACAAGAACTCTCAATGCTTTCCGAGCAGTCTTGTCTGCGTCAATTGCAGCACAGTTGCAAGAAAACAACTCTGTGGCAAGCGCGTTTCTTGAGCTAGGCAAGAGCCAAAGAATTTGCTTAAGTTGTGTTGTGTAGCGTTGCGTCACTACAACGTATGGTTAATTTCACGGTTTGTGAAACCAAGTTCGAAACAGACTATGGGAGTGGTGAGTGTCAGCCAGCACAGGGTCATTCAGTTTCGATCGCAAGGACCTTAGCCGGTTCCTTTTTGACCTTTACGATTATGAACCAAGGCTCTTGCGCAAGCTGATCTCCGCCAGGCCCTACGTCTGCCCATTCGAAGAGATGGAGCGGCATGTTCCAGCAAATGCAAAGGTTCTGGATGTAGGCTGCGGCAATGGCGCGTTGCTGGCGATTCTGCTGGCATCCGGAAGGATAAGCGAAGCAACCGGCTGCGATGTCCACGAAGGCGCTCTTGCCTCGGCCCGCAAGGCAGCGGGGCGAACGGGGCACTCTGCGGAAGTATCCTTCCTGCGAATTGGCAGCTTCGCGGAGCTGCCGGACGACTGCTTCGATGTGGTGACCATGGTCGACGTGCTGCACCATGTTGCCGAACCTGAACGGATGACGGCTGTTGAAGAGGCGATCAAACGGGTCGGTCCCGCAGGAGTGTTCCTTTTCAAGGATATGGTCGAAGCACCTTTCTGGCGCCGCCTGGCCCACAATATCGATGACCTGATTTTTTCCGGTGAATGGGTGAAGCAGGTGAAAACCGCAGAAGTTGAGAAGCAGGTAAGGGCTGCGGGCTTTGAACTGGTCGAGAGTCTCGAAATACCAAGGGTCTTTTACGGCAACACCCTGAGGGTTTTTCGAAAAATTTAGTAAACGTCGAAAAGAGATATGTTGAACGACGAATGTGAATAAAAATTAACTTATCTTCTGCGAAAAATTCGTGAATTGTTTTTTATTGCCGTTAGGTCATGAGAATGAAAAGTGAGTAGGTGGCGAATTTAAACGATCGATTACTTTGCTAAAAACCGGTCTTGGGGGGTGATTTGAGTTCTGGTGTTGCAAATCGTCATATGTTTCTAGCCGGGTATATTTTGGTGCCTGGAAGCCATTTCGCCGGCATGTGGCGCCACCCGTATAGCGAAACGGATTTCTGTGATCCCGATCTCTTCAAGGATACGGCGGTCACATTGGAACGGGGCGGGTTCGACCTCGCATTCATTCCAGAATCGCTCAGCGTGACAACCGGACTGAACGACAACTACGAAACCTTTTTGAAACACGGTGCGGTTGGTGCCATCCGCCATGACCCGAACCTGCTGGTTTCCCTCATGGCCTCGGTAACGAAGTCGCTCGGTTTTACGGTCACGCTATCGACCACCTACATGGAACCTTATCATCTGGCCCGTACGCTCAGTACGCTGGACCATTTCAGCAGGGGCCGGATCTCGTGGAACGTCGTAACCTCCGCTGGTCCGAGCAACGGGCACAATTTCGGTCATTTCCCAAAGCTCATTTCTCCCGAAGCCTATGACAGGGCGGAAGAGATCCTGGAGATCTGCCGCAAGCTCTGGAAGTCCTGGGAACCGGACGCGCTGGTAAGCGACAAGGCGTCCGGGCTTTACGCGGACACCGGCAAGATCCATCCCATTGATCACGAAGGCGAACGCTTCAAACTTCGAGGTCCCTTGTCACTTCCCGCCGGACCGGACGGTGAACCGATCCTGATGAGTGTCGGCGTTTCTCCGCGGGGTCGTGATTTTTCCGCCAAATGGGTTGATGTCGTTTTCGCCATTCAGGCAGATGCCGAGGGCATGTCGGAACTGCGTGCCGATGTTCGCCGCCGGGCTGCAGAGATGGGGCGCGACCCGGAGAAGATATTCCTGCTGACGGCGGTGCAGCCTGTGATCGGTGAAACCGAAGCCATTGCAAAAGCGCGGGCCGAATATCTGGACGAGCTGATCCATCCGGATGTCGCCATCGCCTTTCTGTCGGGCATGATCGGCGTCGACGCGACAGGGTTCGATCCTGATACGCCAATCGACAAGGTGTTGGAGAGTTCTGGCAAGTCGCCAAACAAGGCGGCTGTCGATGGCGGAGCCGCATTTCCCTGGTTGGAGAGGATCCGGGAAGAGGACAGGGGAAGGCTCTGGACGCTTCGCGACATTGCCATTCGGATGGCGCGGAGCACGTCGACGCCGCGTCTTGTCGGAACGCCGGAACAGGTGGCCGATCAGCTTGAGAGCTATTTTACAAGCGGCGCTTGCGACGGCTTCGTAATTACCCCGACCCACTTTCCCGGAAGCTTTGACGAGTTTTCCCGCTCCGTCGTGCCAATTCTCCGCCGGCGAGGGCACGTACGGCCGGCGGGGCACGAACCTTTGACACTCAGGCAGCGCCTCGGGCTGCAAGGCTGACGATATTTCAATTCGGTTTCGGCCGGACAGGCAAAACAGAAACGGCAATTCTTCGACGGAGTTGATCTCAATGACATCCCGCGAAAGTGGTTTCCAGACAGCAAGGGCAAAGGCTGCCTCAGGCAGCAATGCGCGTCCGGATGCCAGCCATTTGCCGTTGGAAGCAACATCGGACAATGAGACTGATTCTGTTCGCGCACTTTTTGCCAGGCAGGTGAAGTCGAGACCTGGTTACAGGGCACTGATACTGCCGGATAAGGTTCTGACCTTCGAGGAACTGGACCGGAAGGCGAACCGTGTCGCGTGGTACCTCATCGGCCGGGGTATCGGGCCTGGCAAGATCGTGGCACTCGGCTGTGCTGCCGGGCCGGACCTCGTCGTAAGCCTGCTGGGGGTGATCAAGACCGGAGCGTGCTACATGCCGCTCGATCCGACCTATCCTCGACAGCGTCTGATTGACATGCTTCAAGACGCAGAACCGGATCTGATCCTTGCGGAGCAACCGGTCGCCGGCGTCGTTGAGGCGGCTGGTCAGACAGCGCGGGCGGTCTTTCTTGGAAACGGTTCGCTGAGCCGGGACATCGCCGGACAGCCTGATACCGCTCCTGTGGGTGGTGATCTTGTTCGCCAGCTGACGGGCCATGATCCTGCCTATCTGGTCTATACGTCCGGTTCCACCGGGCGGCCCAAGGGCGTTCTCGGGCGGCAGGCCGCTCTTGCCAACAGGCTGGCCTGGATATCGGAAGCCTTGCCCTTCGCGCCGGGTGAGCGGACGTTGTTCAAGACCTCCTTGAACTTCATTGACGGGTCGACCGAGCTGTTGGGCGCCTTGTGCAATGGCTGTGCGGTCGTCCTCGAAGGTGGAAATGTTTCCGCTGACCCGAGGCGACTGGCAGAGACGGTGGCGGCGTTTGCCGTCACGCGGTTGACCGTTGTGCCGAGCCTGCTGGCAAGTCTTCTCGAGGACGACTGTTTGCCAGACTTGAAGGGCTGCCGGACCTGGGTCACGAGTGGCGAGCCTCTACCATCAAGTCTCCTGCAAAAATTCTGCGAGAAACTGCCAGACGCCCGCTTGTTCAACTTCTATGGTGCGTCAGAAGCTGCGGGGGACAGCCTCTGGGCGCGATGTGATGCAGACGGGAAAATTGCCATCGGCAACCCTATACGGGAAACAGTCCTCTACCTGCTCGACGATCTGCTTCAGCCTGTCTCCGACGGAGAGACCGGTGAACTCTACATAACCGGCACAGGTCTTGCGCTTGGATATCATCGCCAACCGGACAAGACCGCAGAACGGTTCGTCGCTTCGCCCTTTGGGCCCGCTGGTGCCTTGCTTTACAGAACAGGCGACGTTGCGCGGCGAATGCCTGACGGTGGTTACGAATATCTGGGGCGTTCCGACCATCAGGTGAAGATACGCGGCGTCCGCGTCGAGCCGGGAGAAGTCGCAGCAGCCTTGGACAGATTGCCGGAGGTTGCCCGTTCGGCTGTCGTTGCGAAGCGACGTGACAAAACGGACGTCTATCTTGCTGCCTATGTTGTCTGGGAAGTGGGAGCCGACAAGGATATCGCAAGGCTTATGGCCGCCTTGGCAGAAGCTCTCCCTCCAGCCTTTCTGCCGTCGGCGATTATGGCTCTCGATGCGCTTCCGCTCACACCCAATGGCAAGTTAGACAGGGCTGCGTTGCCGGATCCAGTGCGGACGGCTAGGCGGAGCGCAAGCGGAACGCAGAGCGACCTTGAAACCGCAATCTGTGAGGCATTTACAGAGCTGCTCGGCGTCCACTCGGTTTCAGTCCATGATAATTTCTTTCTCCTGGGTGGGCATTCACTGCTCGCCGCGCGTCTTGCTTATCGACTGAGAGACCGATTTGGCGTGCAGATCGCTCCAGGCGAGATTTTCGACGCGCCGACACCGGCTGCGCTTGCCCGTCTGATAGGGGCAGCGAAACCATGTTGCCTGAAACTGAAATCCGTTGCGCGACCCGACAAGGTTCCGCTGTCTTCTGCTCAAAAGCGTCTCTGGTTCCTGCAGCGGCTTCACCCGGAAGATACTTCCTACAATCTGGTCTACCGCTTCCGGCTTTCCGGTGCCGTCGACCCGTCCGTTCTCGGGCAAGCCTGGACAGACGTTATCGAGAGGCACGAGGTCTTGCGGACCGTTTATCCGCAAGACGGGGCCGGAGAGCCGTATCAGGACATCCGTACGGGTTTCGTTTCGGAAGATGTCATCCGGATTGTTTCAGTACCAGTAGCTGAAGGCCGGTCAGAACTCTCCCGTCAGTCTTCCAGGCCGTTCGATCTGTGCAAGGACCTGCCGGTGACAGTGTCGATCGTTACGGACGAAAATTTCGGTCCTGAACCGCAATGCATGATGCAGATTGTCATGCATCATATCGCGATTGACGGTGGCGCCCTGCGCCCATTGCTTGCCGACTTCGAGACGGCCTTTGCGGCGAGAATGAGCGGCAAGGAACCTGTCTGGAAAAAGCCTGCAATCCAATATGCCGACTTCGCAAGTTGGCAGCATACCCGGCTGTCCGGGGCAGCAGAACAGGAACTTGCCGCTCGTCTTGCCGAAGCACGCGAAGACCTCGCAGGCGCTCCGGATTGTGTTGATCTGCCCTGTGCCGAAGGGCAACGAAAGAATACCTATTGGCAAGGCGACGGAGTAGCCGTGGCAATCCCGCCAAAGCTTCATTGCAAGCTTGAGCGACTGGCATTGGAAACTCGGACCAGCCTGTTCATGGTACTGCAGGCTGCGATGGCTGCGACCTTGGCGCGGCTCGGCGCAGGGGAAGACATCGTCATCGGAACGCCTGTCGATGGCCGCCCGGACAGCTCTTTCGAAGAAACCATAGGCCTCTTCGTCAACATGCTGGCGCTCCGGAGCGATCTTTCCGGCAGGCCGACCTTTCGCGAGTTATTGGCCGATACGCGTCAGCGGAACCTTGCCGCCTATTCCCGCCGGGAGGTGCCATTCGAGCTCGTGGTCGACAAGGTTGCTCCACGCAGGGACCTGTCCTTTCATCCGGTGTTCCAGACCGTTCTGGCGCTCGATATGGCAGGAGCGACTGTTCTTACCTTGCCGGGGTTGACCTGCGAGGTTGAAGACGTGCCTGTCGAAGCCTCAAAGTTCGATCTTTCCTTCGACCTGACTGCTCATCGCGACGAGGTCGGAGGCGCAGGCGGTATCGATGGGCGGATCGAATTCCGGACAGATCTCCTGGATCGGGAGGTTGCGGGCAATATTTCCCGGCGTTTCATCGATCTACTTCGCGCAGCCGTGGAAAATCCGGACAAACGGATCGACCACCTCATGATTGTCGATCCCGACGAAGCGTCACGCCTTGTCACCTTGTGCGAAGGCGAGCGGGTCGAAAAAGCTGCGATCGAAATGTCTTTGCCCGAGCGGTTTCGTCTGCTGGCCAGGGAAAAGGGCGAGAAGGTCGCTCTCTCCAGCCAGACCCGCACGCTTTCCTACGCCGAACTCGATGCATTGTCGGACCGCGTTGCGCAAAACCTCCTCCGCCGGGGCGTTGCACCTGGGGCACGGGTCGCGGTCCTGATGGACCGTTCCATTGATCTTGTCGTCGCAACGCTCGCGATCGTGAAGGCAGGTGGGGCATATGTTCCCTTGAACAGGAACGATCCTGCCAACCGGCTTCAACAACTCGTTGCCGACACCCGGGCCCACCTCGTGCTGACTGACAGTGAAGACGCGATATCAGTCAGCTTCAATGATGCACCCTGCGTTCCTTTCAGCCACCTGCAAGTGGCGGCGGGAAAGGAGACCTTACCGAATATCACCAATGGACAGATCGCCTGCGTTCTCTTCACCTCCGGCTCCACAGGCAGGCCGAAGGGGATCGCGATCAGCCACCGCAATATTCAGGCCCTCGCGCTCGACGGATGCTGGCCGGAAGGCTCCCATGAGCGGGTCTTGCTGCATTCGCCCTATGCATTTGACGCTTCGACCTATGAAATCTGGACACCGCTCATGTTGGGGCAGGAGCTTTTCGTCGCGCCGCCTGGCATTCTCGATGCTGAAACGATTGCGCGGCTGGTCGAAGAGCACAAGGTGTCTGCAGCCTGCATCACGACACGTCTTTTCAACATCATTGCAGGTGAAAAACCCGAAGCATTCAAGCCTTTGAGGTCAGTGCTGATAGGTGGTGAGGCGGCTTCCGCAGAAGCCTTGCGCCGGGCAACGGCAGCTTCGCCTGGTACGCGGTTCGTCAATGGCTATGGCCCGGCAGAGGGCACGACCTTCGTGACCTGGCATGCAATGCACACGCTGGAGAAATCCGCGCACAAGGTACCCATCGGGTTGCCGCGTGACAATTGTAGCGTCCGAATTCTGGATGACCGCCTGCAACCTGTCGGTATCGGCATGGTGGGCGAGCTTTACCTGGCCGGTGCCTGCCTGACGCTTGGCTATCTCGACCGGACTGGTCTGACGGCCGAGCGCTTCGTTGCCGATCCCGCGGGGCCCGCAGGCAGCAGAATGTATCGGACCGGGGATCTGGTGCGCTGGCGCAGCGACGGCTTGCTGACCTTCGTCGGACGTGCCGATCACCAGGTCAAGATCAATGGCTTCCGTATCGAGCCGCAGGAAGTCGAAAACGCTATCGGGAGGCAGTCGGACATAGGCCAGTGCACGGTGATCGTGCGTGAAGACAGGCCCGGGGAAAAGAAACTCGTTGCCTATGTGGTTGGTACGGGGACAGGAGAACCAGATCTTGCAGGCTTACGAAAAAGGCTTGCCGAGACACTCCCTGCATTCATGGTGCCAGCCCATTTTGTTCTTCTGGAACAACTTCCTTTCACGACCAATGGCAAGTTGGACATCAAGCGCCTGCCTGCGCCTGAAATTCACGGCGATGGAGCGAAGGTACCTGCGGGGCAAACCGAGACCGATATCTGCGCATTGTTTGCTGATGTTCTGGGTCTGGGAACCGTAGGGCCTGCCGACAACTTCTTCGCACTTGGCGGCGACAGTATTCTCTCCATTCAACTGGTCAGCCGAGCACGGCGAGCAGGGCTGGTGTTTTCGGCAAGAGATGTCTTCAGCAACAAGACCCCTGCAGAGCTGGCAACGGTTGCGCAAAGGCAGCAATTGCCGGAGATCGGAACTGATCTCAAGTCAGGATGGATCAGCGACGAAGATCTGAGCATTGTCAGCAGCCGCTACGGCGGTTTGCTATCGACGGTGTGGCCGTTGACGGGTCTTCAGTCTGGTTTGCTGTTTCACGCCTTGATGGACGCTGAGACGGGCGAGGACGCCTACAAGGTGCAGACGGTGGTCAGCCTCGATGGCCTGGTGGATGCGCAGCGTCTTGAGGCGAGCCTTCAGGCTCTCGTTGCCCGGCACGCTCCCCTGCGGGCAGTCTTCTGCCACGAAGGCCTGAGCGATCCCGTTCAGGTGGTCCTGTCGAAGGTCGAGCTGCCACTTAAGCAGGTGGACTTGTCAGAGGACGCAGATCCGGAAGCGGAGCTGGAGCGGTTTCTCTTGGAAGACAGGGAGATCCGTTTCGACCTTGCTCAAGGTCCACTGCTGCGTGTCTGCCTCGTAAAACGTCCGGACGGCGGTGCCTGGCTGGTGTTGACCAATCACCACATTCTTCTCGACGGCTGGTCGTTGCCGGTGCTGATGCGGGAGCTGAAGGAGATTTACGAAGCCGGCGGGGCAGGGGTTCTGCCGCCAGTAACGCCGTTTGACCGGTATCTCGGCTGGCTGCAGCAGCAGGACAAGACAGCTGCGAAAGCGGCCTGGCAAGAATCTCTGTCCGGTCTGGAAGAGCCGACCCGGCTGGCGGCCTCTGTCTATGGCCAGTCTGCAAACACGTCCTCCGGCTCCTCGTCAGGTGAAAGCAGTGCGGTGCTGCGCTTTGACGATCTGCTGAGCGAGGACGCAACCCGGTCATTGGAAGGCCTGGCCCGCACGCTGGACATCACCTTGAACACGGTGCTCCAGGGCGCCTGGTCGGTCGTGCTTGGCCGCATCTGTGGGCGGGATGATCTGGTCTTCGGCACGACGGTCTCCGGCCGACCTGCCGAGATCACCGGCGTCGAAACCATGGCGGGTCTCTTCATCAACACCGTGCCGGTAAGGGCAAAGCCTGTTCCGGCAACATCCGTCAGCAGCTTCCTGAAGGAGCTGCAGTCCCGTCAGGCCGCACTTCTGCCTCACCAGCATCTGGGGCTGCCGGAGATTCAGGCAGAAGCGGGACTTGGAGACCTGTTCGACACGCTGGTGGTGTTCGAGAACTATCCCTTCAGCGACGAGACCCATGAGGCTTCGCCGGATGGCCTGCGGATCAGCGGTGTCGAGGTGCATGACCAGACCCACTATCCTTTGAGCCTGATGGTTGTTCCGGGCAAACGGCTGCTGCTGCGGCTGGATTGCCGGGAAGAACGGATCGGTGCAGACCTTGGCCGCAGTCTTCTTGGGCAGTTGTGCAATGTACTGGCGCAGATGGCCTCCCGTCCGGAAGCGCCGCTCGGATCTCTCGAGATGCTGCCGGCTTCTGAAAGAAAGGCTGTGCAGGACCGGTGGAACGCAACACGGCACGCCTTGCCGGAAGGCGATCTGACGGAGCTTGTCTCTGCAACGGCTTCCCGGTTTGGAACGCGGGAAGCGGTTATCGGCAGCACGGAGCGGCTGACCTATGCCGAGCTTGAGGTACGGGCAAACCGGCTGGCGCATCTTCTGATCCGGCGCGGCATTGGTGCTGAGGACCGGGTCGCGATAGCCTTGCCGAGAAACCCGGACATGATCGTGGCGCTGCTGGCGGTGCTGAAAACGGGCGCCGCCTATCTGCCGCTGGATCCGGACTATCCGGCAGCCCGCATTGCGATGATGCTGGACGATGCCGCGCCGCGTCTTGTGATCTCCGAGACGGTGACCGCCGCCGCCTTGACGGACGGTGCGCCGACATCGGCGCTTCTGCTGCTGGATGCCGAGGCGACCGGGTCCGAGCTGGCCAAGATGTCCGCTTCGACCCCGACCGATGCCGACCGGAAACAACCGATTGATCCCGCGCACCCGGCCTACGTCATCTACACGTCCGGCTCGACCGGTAAGCCGAAAGGTGTCGTCGTTACACGCGAGGGGCTTTCAAATCTCGCCTATGCCCAGATCGAACGGTTTGCGATTTCGGAACAGTCTCGGGTCGCGCAGTTCGCATCCTTCAGTTTCGACGCCGCCTTTTCGGAAATCGCTACGGCACTGGTCTCCGGTGCGGCTCTTGTGATCTGGCCAAGACAGGCATTCACAGATCCTGCAGCCTTGAAGACATTCATGTATGCGCAACGGGTAACGCATATCACGTTGTCGCCGAGCCTCTTGAGCGTGATGAAGACGACAGACCTTCCCGAAGGTTGTGTGCTGGTAACGGCCGGTGAAGCCATCAGCGTGCCGGAAGTTCGCAGATGGTCTGACCGTTGTTGCCTCGTCAATGCTTACGGCCCTACGGAAGTGACTGTGTGCGGTTCCATGAGCTTGCCGCTGACACCTGTTCAGGAAGTCGATATCGCGCCCATCGGGTTGCCGATCTGGAATTCCAGCCTCTACGTACTTGATCAAACGCTTCAGCCCGTCCCGAACGGTGTGGCTGGAGAATTGTACATCGGCGGTGCCGGTCTTGCGCGGGGCTATCAAAACCTTGCGGATCTGACCTCTTCCAGATTTGTCGCTGACCCGTTCGCCGGTGCCGGACGGCGAATGTACCGAACAGGGGATCTCGTCTATCGGGCGGGAGACGGCAACCTCTTTTTCCTGGGCCGCAGTGATGCGCAGGTCAAGGTCAGGGGACGACGTATCGAGCCGGGCGAGATCGAACGTGTACTTCTGGAACGCAGCGATGTCGCCCAATGTCTCGTGAGCGTCTACAGCGACCGGAAGGGCGCTTCGAGGCTTGTTGCCTATGTGATCGGGCAGGAACGATCGGATCCAAGTGCAGAAGAGCTGCAGCGCTACTGCGCCGACCGTCTGCCGGATTATATGGTTCCGGCACAGATAGACCTCTTGCCCTACTTGCCAAGGCTTCCGAACGGCAAGATCGACAGGAAGGCCCTGCCGGCACCCAGCCGCCCGCAAAGAGCTGAAGAAACAAGACGGCAGTCTCCGGCAGAACAGGCGGTAGCCGCCGCTTTTGCCGAAACGCTCGGCATATCTCCTCCCGCGCTCGACGACAGCTTCTTCGGTCTCGGCGGCGACAGCATATCGGCAATCCGGCTTGTTGGACTGTTGCGTCGAAAGGGTCTCAAGGCAACACCGAAAGACGTCTTCGATCACAAGACGGTTGCAAAGCTTGCGAGCGTGGCAAGGACGTTTGAAGGACCGGAAGTCACTGGACTGAAGGAGTTCGAGCCAGATACCGTTTTGCCCACGCCAATCCTGCGCTGGTTTGCAGAACTGGGTGGTCCCGCCGACGGCTTTTTCCAGTCGACCTGTCTGATGCTTCCGAAAGGGGCAAATGCCGAATTCCTGCAAACAGCTCTGGGGGCAATCGTCCAGCGGCACGGGATGCTGCGGGCTCGAGCGAACAAGACTACGCCGGCGATGAAGATTGCTCCGGTTGCCGAGCTCGCCGACGTTTTCCCTGTCAAGCACATCAGCCTGAGTGAGGTCGAAAACGAAAACGGGCTGAAAGATCTTCTGGAAGAACAGCATGCCGCCGCAGTTGAGGCCTTGTCTCTTTCCCGAGGCAAGGTGTTCAGTGCCATCTGGTTTGACCGTGGCCAGATGGAGCCGGGTCTGCTTCTGCTTGTGGCGCACCACCTGGTGATCGATGGTGTCTCCTGGCGCATCCTGAGCGACGATCTTCGGACAGCTTGGGACGATTGGTCGGCCGACCGCCCGATCAGCCTGGAACCTGAAAGCACTTCTTTCCCAGGGTGGAGCAGGCTGCTGCAAGCCGATGCGGCCTCCGATGCGCGCGCATCTGAAGAGGGGTACTGGAGCGCACTTCTATCATCCGGCACTGAGCGCTTTCTGGTAGGTGATCTGGACCGCAGGCAGGATACGGTTCAAACGTTGAAGTCCCTTGCCAGCCTTCTGAGCGCTGACGAAACCGAGCAGATCCTGACCCGTCTGCCTGCTCTTTACAGCTGCGGACCGCAGGATGTGCTTCTGGCGGCACTTGGCCTTGCCGTTGGGGCTTTCAAAACTTCCAGGTTTGGAAAACCGGGTGGTCCGATCCTGTGCGATGTCGAAGGGCATGGACGCGAAGCGATTGGAGACGCCGACCTCAGCCGAACTGTCGGCTGGTTCACTAGCGTCTTCCCGGCACGGCTGGAGGTCACGAAGGCAGGAAATGGCATTTCCGGTATCTCCGACGCGGACCTGCAGCAGCTCATTATCGAGATCAAGGAGCAAACCTCCGCACGTCCCGATCATGGCCTTGGTTATGGAATGCTGCGGTATCTCAACAAGGAGTCCTCCGCCAAACTTGCGAGCGAAAACAAGGCGCAGATCGCCTTCAACTATCTCGGTCGTTTTCCGGCGAGCGCTGTTGGTGCTTGGAGCGCGGCGCCGTTCTTTGGTGGAATACGCGGCGGTTTCGATCCGGCAACACCGGTTGCTCACATGCTTTCCATCGATTGTCAGGCGATCGAAGAGGAAAAGGGCTTTTCCCTCCACACCGAGTTCGGGTTTGCCAGCAGACATCTTTCGGAAAAAGAGACCGCTGAATTCAAGGCACTCTGGGAAGACGCTCTGATGCGGCTGGCAGCACACGGCAACTGGTCTAAAGCCGGTGGTCAGTCGCCTTCGGATTTCCCGCTGGCTGCTGTTTCCCAGGCCGATGTCGACTTGCTTGTTGAACGCTACGGCGGTTTGTTATCGACGGTGTGGCCGTTGACGGGCCTTCAGTCGGGTTTGCTGTTTCACGCCGTGATGGACGCTGAGACGGGTGAGGACGCCTACAAGGTGCAGACGGTTGTCAGCCTGGATGGCCCGGTGGATGCAGAGCATCTTGAGGCGAGCCTTCAGGCTCTCGTTGCCCGGCATGCACCTCTGCGGGCTGTCTTCTGCCACGAAGGCCTGAGCGATCCCGTTCAGGTGATCCTGTCGAAGGTCGAACTGCCACTTAAGCAGGTGGACTTGTCCGAGGATGCAGAGCTGGAGCGGTTTCTCCTGGAAGACAGGAAGACCCGTTTCGACCTTGCTCAAGGTCCATTGCTGCGTGTCTGCCTCGTAAAACGTCCGGACGGCGGTGCGTGGCTGGTGTTGACCAATCACCACATTCTTCTCGACGGCTGGTCGTTGCCGGTGCTGATGCGGGAGCTGAAGGAGATTTACGAAGCCGGCGGGGCAGGGGGTCTGCCGCCAGTAACACCGTTTGACCGGTATCTCGGCTGGCTGCAGCAGCAGGACAAGACGGCTGCGAAAGCGGCCTGGCAAGAATCTCTGTCCGGTCTGGAAGAGCCGACCCGGCTGGCGGCCTCTGTCTATGGCCAGTCTGCAAACACGTCCTCCGGCTCCTCGTCAGGTGAAAGCAGTGCGGTGCTGCGCTTTGACGATCTGCTGAGCGAGGACGCAACCCGGTCATTGGAAGGCCTGGCCCGCACGCTGGACATCACCTTGAACACGGTGCTCCAGGGCGCCTGGTCGGTCGTGCTTGGCCGCATCTGTGGGCGGGATGATCTGGTCTTCGGCACGACGGTCTCCGGCCGACCTGCCGAGATCACCGGCGTCGAAACCATGGCGGGTCTCTTCATCAACACCGTGCCGGTAAGGGCAAAGCCTGTTCCGGCAACATCCGTCAGCAGCTTCCTGAAGGAGCTGCAGTCCCGTCAGGCCGCACTTCTGCCTCACCAGCATCTGGGGCTGCCGGAGATTCAGGCAGAAGCGGGACTTGGAGACCTGTTCGACACGCTGGTGGTGTTCGAGAACTATCCCTTCAGCGACGAGACCCATGAGGCTTCGCCGGATGGCCTGCGGATCAGCGGTGTCGAGGTGCATGACCAGACCCACTATCCTTTGAGCCTGATGGTTGTTCCGGGCAAACGGCTGCTGCTGCGGCTGGATTGCCGGGAAGAACGGATCGGTGCAGACCTTGGCCGCAGTCTTCTTGGGCAGTTGTGCAATGTACTGGCGCAGATGGCCTCCCGTCCGGAAGCGCCGCTCGGATCTCTCGAGATGCTGCCGGCTTCTGAAAGAAAGGCTGTGCAGGACCGGTGGAACGCAACACGGCACGCCTTGCCGGAAGGCGATCTGACGGAGCTTGTCTCTGCAACGGCTTCCCGGTTTGGAACGCGGGAAGCGGTTATCGGCAGCACGGAGCGGCTGACCTATGCCGAGCTTGAGGTACGGGCAAACCGGCTGGCGCATCTTCTGATCCGGCGCGGCATTGGTGCTGAGGACCGGGTCGCGATAGCCTTGCCGAGAAACCCGGACATGATCGTGGCGCTGCTGGCGGTGCTGAAAACGGGCGCCGCCTATCTGCCGCTGGATCCGGACTATCCGGCAGCCCGCATTGCGATGATGCTGGACGATGCCGCGCCGCGTCTTGTGATCTCCGAGACGGTGACCGCCGCCGCCTTGACGGACGGTGCGCCGACATCGGCGCTTCTGCTGCTGGATGCCGAGGCGACCGGGTCCGAGCTGGCCAAGATGTCCGCTTCGACCCCGACCGATGCCGACCGGAAACAACCGATTGATCCCGCGCACCCGGCCTACGTCATCTACACGTCTGGTTCCACCGGTAAGCCGAAAGGTGTCGTCGTTACACGCGAGGGGCTCAAGAACCTTCTGTGTTGCCTGAGTACCGAGCTTCGCCTTCTGCCGCAGGACAAGGTGCTCAGCGCGACCACGATCGGGTTCGACATTGCCGGGCTTGAGCTCTACGGCCCGCTGCTGGTCGGTGCAGGCGTAGTGCTGTTTGAAGGCAATCAGCGCGAAGCGGATCGCCTCCATGACTGGATCGGCCAGGAAAAACCAACGGTCATGCAGGCAACGCCATCGCTCTGGCGGTCGCTTCTGGAGGTTGGGCCACTGCCGCGTTTGCAGGTTCTTGTGGGCGGTGAGGCTCTGGACGGCGGACTAGCGTCGCAGCTGCAAACCGCAGGGCCGGTGACGAATGTCTATGGCCCGACCGAGACAACGATCTGGTCTGTGAGCGCATCTGTTTCCCCCGAAAGTTCTGGCATTCCGTCTATCGGGCAACCTTTGTGGAACTCGCAGGTCTACGTACTTGATGAGACCCTTCAGCCTGTCGCCGAAGGTATTTCCGGCGAACTCTACATCGGCGGGCTTGGGCTCGCACGTGGCTATCACGGGCGTTCGGATCTGACGAGCGAACGCTTTGTTGCCGATCCGTTTGCAGGCCATGGAGCTCGCATGTACCGGACCGGGGACACGGTCTATCGCAGACGCAACGGTGAGCTTGTGTTCCTGGGACGCGGAGACAGCCAGGTCAAGATTCGAGGCCATCGTATCGAGCTTGGCGAGATCGAGGCGACCATCGCATCGATGACGAATATTGCGCAGGCGGTGGTCTTGGACCGGCCGGATGGAGCGCGAGGTTCTTCGCTCGTTGCCTATGTTGTTCCGGAAGAAGGGGCTGAACTCAAAACTGAAGAGCTTCGTTCCGTGCTCCAGCGAAACCTGCCTGACTACATGGTGCCTGGCGCTTTTATCGTACTCCCGGAATTGCCGCTGACACCAAATGGAAAGCTGAACCGTCTGGCGCTGCCGGATCCTGTCTGGAAACAGGGAGAAACAAGTCCGGCAACACTCCAGGAAACGTTGTTGTGCAATCTCTTCGCTGAACTGCTGCCCGGCGTAGTGCCGGGACCGGAAGACAGTTTCTTTGATATGGGGGGGCATTCGCTGCTCGCCGCACGCCTGAAGGCACTGATGAAGGAACGCATGGGCCTGGACGTCAGCCTTCGAGATATTTTCGAAACACCGACGGTGCGCGGTCTGCTGTCGCTCCGGCAAGGTCGCAAGACCGGTTTGCTGGAGCCGGTGCTGCAGATCCGGCGGGCAGGATGTCAGGCGCCACTATTCTGCGTTCATCCGGGCTTCGGTCTTGGTTGGACGTATGCCGGTCTTGCTTCCGTCCTGCCAGCCGATGTCCCGATCATCGCCCTTCAGGCGCGCGGCTATATCGGCGAGGCCGTTTTGCCTTCAACGCTGAACCAAATGGCGGCCGATTACGTCGCAAGCGTCAACAAGGTGGCAAGCACGGGCCCGGTTCGGTTGCTTGGTTGGTCGTTCGGAGGGCTGGCTGCCTTCGAAATGGCACGTCTTTTGGAAGAAAGCGGCAGAGACGTCGAGTTCCTGATGCTTCTGGACAGTTATCCGATGCACGAAGGAGACCCGTTGCCGGATCTTTCAGATAGTGGAGCGCGCGGTGCGTTCCTTGAAATGATCGGCTTCGATCCGCATGGACGCGTACCCGAAGACATTACCTTTGAGGATGTCCGGAGATTTCTGGAAGACAGTGCCCATCCTCTGGCAGACCTCAGCCCAGTCGACTTCAACAACATGCTGCGGATCGCCCGAAACAACGCGCTGCTCGCACATGGCTATCGGCCCAAGACGTTAAACTGTCCCCTGGTGCATTACGCTTCGAACGATACGAAGCGTATGCTGGGTGTTGAGGCCGATCCCTGGGAAAACCGGACAAGCGGACAATTCGAGGCGCACGCACTCGACTGTACACACCATGAAATGACATCGCAGCAGGCCCTTTGCGAAATCGGCGAGGGGCTGAATGCTTTGATGAACCTTGGCGATCAGCCGTTCAGGCAGGCCGTTGCGGAAGGGAGACTAAAGAATGTCGGTTGATATCCTCAATCCCGTGGAACCTGAACACGCTGTACAGCGCGCGATACCCATGACCGGCGCGGAGTTCATCGACAGTCTCCAGGACCAGCGCTGTGTCTATTTCAATGGAGAGCGGGTGACCGACCTGACGGGTCATCCTGCCTTTCGCAACTCGGTACGTTCCCTGGCACGGCTTTACGATGCCCTGCATCAGGATCACGATAGCGGCACCAATGTCCTGACCGCATCTGCAGATGCCGATCCAACCGGTTACACACACCGATATTTCAAGGTGGCCAGATCGGCAGAGGACCTGCTCGGTCAACAGAAGGCGATCGCGGAATGGGCAAAGATGAGCTACGGCTGGATGGGGCGCTCACCGGACTACAAGGCAGCGATCGTCAACACGCTGGACGCCAACGCGGCCTATTATGGGCCTTTCGCAGACAACGCGCGTTGCTGGTATCATCTGGCTCAGCAGCGCACCTATTTCATGAACCATGCTGTGGCCAATCCGCCGATTGACCGGGCGAAGCCTTTCAGCGATGCAAAAGACATCCTGGTTCATGTTGTCAAGGAAACAGACGCGGGGCTTTATCTTTCAGGTGCAAAGGTCGTCGCGACTTCGGCAGCACTGACCCACTACAACTTTCTCAGCCACCACGCGGTCTCGGAAACCAACGAACCGCCTACGGCTTTCATGTTCTTTCTCGACATGTCGACGCCGGGCATCAAGCTGATCTGCCGGAATTCCTACGAATATGCGGCGAGCCAGTCCTCGACGCCGTTCGACAGCCCGCTGTCTTCCCGCTTCGACGAAAACGACGCCATCCTCGTTCTCGACAACGTTTTCGTGCCCTGGGAGAACGTGCTGGTCTATGGGCCTGCACACAAGCCGATCGACTTCCTGATGGACACGGGCTACCTGCAAGGCACCTGTTTCCACGGATGCACCCGGTTTGCGGTGAAGCTGGACTTTCTCGCCGGTCTGCTGACCAGGGCTTTGCACATCACCAGCGGTGACGAGTTTCGCGGAAATCAGGTTCTGCAAGGGGAGGTGATAGCCCTGCGTCACCTGTTCTGGTCGTTGTCGGATGCAATGGCCCGGACACCAGAAGCCTTTGCAGACGGCGCTTTCCTGCCGGGACTATCGGCCGCGCAGGCCTATCGCGCGCTTGCGCCCGATGCCTACGGTCGTGTGAAGGAGATTGTCCAGAAGATCGTCGCGTCCGCGCTGATCTATCTGCCGTCTTCCGCAAAGGATTTCCAGAACCCAGAAATCGACGGTTATCTGGAACGGTACGTGCGCGGCTCCAACGGCGTTGGCTACAAGGACCGTATCAAGCTGATGAAGCTGCTGTGGGACGCCACGGGCTCGGAATTTGCAGGGCGTCACGAGCTATACGAGCGCAATTATGCCGGCAATCATGAAGAGGTGAAACTTCAGCTTCCTGCAATCGCACGGCGCGACGGTTCAATGGACCAAATGCTGTCGCTTGTTGACCAGTGCCTTGATGATTATGATGAATTCGGCTGGTGCAACACGGCGTGGAAAGACTGACGCGCAAGGTTGGGAGAGACGGCGATGACAAATCCATTCGACGATCCGGACGGCATTTTCCATGTGCTGGTGAATGACGAGGAACAGCATTCTCTCTGGCCCGAATTCGTACCGATTCCCGATGGCTGGCGGTCGGTCTTCGGCCCCGGCAAGCGGCAGGACTGCGTGGACTATGTCAACGCCAACTGGACCGACATCCGCCCGAAAAGCCTTCAGGATGCTGCCCTGAACTGACATATTTCTCAAACGGTGATGATCCACCTGGAGCGCCTAATCTTCAATGAATTTCTTTCGTCTCTTGTATCGTGAAGCGGGCGACAGCAAACGCACCTTCCTGCTGCTTTCCCTGGTGCCCGGGCTGGTCATGGGGTTGATCATTGCCGTCATCAACGCGGTGACGAACTATCAGCAGAACACCGGTCTGCAGTGGCAGTATCTCGGTCTCTTCGTGCTTGGCTGCGCGACCGTTCTCTTCACGATGAATCGCGCCCTCAACATGGCAACCGCAATCATCGCCGATTATCTGTGTCGCTTGCGGATCCGGGTGACTGCGCAAGTCCGCAGTCTGAACCTCGCAACCGTTGAAGAAATCGGCCTGACCCGTATCAGGGCAGCAGTTGGTCGTGACCATCAGACAATCGAGGAAACAGCGCCAGCGCTTGTCGGTCTGATCTATTTCGTCATGCAGTTGGTCATGTCGGCGCTCTATATCTGCTATCTCTCGCCGCTTGCCTTTATCGTCACCCTGGCGTTTCTGGCCGGCGCCATCTTCTTCTATCGCAAGAGCTACCGCGATGCGGAGGAACTGATGCGCCAGGCAAGCCTGAGCGAACAGGCCTTTCACAACAGCTTCGAGAACATTCTCAGCGGCTTCAAGGAAGTGAAGCTGAACGCGCAGCGCAGCGACGATCTCTTCCACAACTACATCATTCCGCGATCAGAGCAGGTCGAGGATCTACGGGTGGAATCCGGCCGCTCCTTCAACTATGGCCAGTCTGTCAGTGATGTCTTCTTCTACACGCTCATGGGAACGCTGGTCTTTGCGATTCCGTTTTATGTGTCGGACCTCTCGATCCCGGGCAAGATTGTCACGGTGATCGTCTTTGCCAGCGGCGCAATCACCTCGATCATCCGCATGTTGCCGGTCGTTTCGCGTGCCAATCTGGCGGTGTCCAATATCGAGGAATTGAGAGAGCTTCTGGAAAAACACAGCGAAGCCATGGATGAGCGCAGCGAAGTGCGGCAGGCAAGGCTTTCCAAAGGTATATCCCTGAAGAAGATTGCCTACACCTATCATAGCGAAGATGGCGACCGCCCGTTTTCGATCGGGCCTTGTGACCTGGAAATTGCATCGGGCGAAATGGTCTTCATCGTTGGTGGCAACGGCAGCGGCAAGTCGACTCTCGCGAAGATCCTGACCGGTCTCTATGAGCCGGATGGCGGTCATCTGTCATGGGACGACAAGGTCGTCAAACCTGAAAACATCGACCGGTATCGCAGCCTGTTTTCGGTCATCTTTTCCGATTTCCACCTCTTCGACCGGCTTTATGGTGTGGATCTGACGGACGAGCAGAAGCTTTATGACCTGCTGGAAGACATGAAACTGGACGAGAAGGTTCACTACCGGAACAACAGGTTCAGCACGACGAACCTGTCCACCGGCCAGAGAAAGCGGCTCGCCATGGTCGTTGCCCTGCTGGAAGACAGGGATGTCTACCTCTTTGACGAATGGGCCGCCGATCAGGATCCGGAGTATCGGCGCTGGTTCTATACCGATTTCCTGATGAAACTGAAGAAAGAAGGCCGCACAGTCATCGCGATCACGCATGACGACCGGTATTTCGATGTTGCAGACAAGATCGTCTGGATGGAAGAAGGCAGGATCAGCAAGGTGTCCAGTCCGGCTGATGCCACGGTCTGAAACCTTCGGCTGAGTTCTTGACGGTAGAGCCTCGCTAGTGTCCAGGTCACTTCTCAACAGGGTGAAACAGTCTTCCCTCCGATTACCATCTCCAGAGTTCCGGGAGTTAACTTGCCAGGCACCAAGGCGATCATTCTGGAGACGACCGGCTGCAGCTCCGAGGATCTCGAATCTGCGCTGGAAATTCTCTCGGAGGATGAACTACAGCGGTTTCATGCGTTTCATTTCGATCAGGACCGGAAGGACTACGCGCTTGCACATGCGTTGCTGCGGAAAACCCTGAGTGATCTGGAACCCGGTACGGCACCGCGCGATTGGCAGTTCGCGCCAATGGCTACGGGAAAGCCGGCAGTCGCCGGACGGTCAGACCTCGACTTCAGCCTGACGCATACACGTGGCCTGGTTGCCTGCGCCGTGACGAGGAAGGGCGTGATCGGCATTGATGCGGAAACGGATCAGCGCACGGTCGAAGTAGACATGTTGATGCGCGACGTTTGTTCACCCGGAGAAAGACAAGAGCTGGCGAAGGTTGAAGGTGCTCACAAGACCTCCAGATTTCTGGATTTCTGGACGCTGAAAGAGGCGTATCTGAAAGCTGTCGGCCTGGGCATTACAGCCGATCTGACCACCGTCAGCTTTACCTTGGCTGACGATCGGGACATCGCAATTTCCGCGCCGCCCGACCTCCGTCGTCCGGCCAGTTCCTTCCAGATCAGCCGGCGTCCAGGGCACTGGCGTGTCGCGCTGGCGGTCTTTGGCGGAATAGACGCTAGGGACGTTGAAATCATCCTTTGTGAAAAGCGGAGCTTTTGAAAAGCCCCGAAATTTGTTATTTCGCGTCTACTAAAGTCGGTCGACACGAGAACAAACTTGGATAACGCACCTCACTGCGTGTCCAGCCTGGACGGTGGACGTCCGGAGCCAGTTCCTTGCAGTTGAAGAAAAATGCAACAGTATCAAGAGCATAAGTTTTCCATCGCCCCCATGATGGAGTGGACGGATCGCCACTGCCGCGCGTTTCACCGGCAACTGACGCGGCATGCGCTGCTCTATACGGAGATGGTGACGACTGGAGCGGTGATCCATGGCGACCGGCAGCATCTGCTAGGCTTTTCCGATATTGAGCACCCGGTTGCCTGTCAGTTGGGCGGATCCGATCCGAAGGACATGGCAGAAGCCGCGCGGATCGTTGCCGATTTTGGCTATGACGAGGTCAATATCAACGTGGGTTGCCCGTCCGACCGGGTTCAGTCCGGCCGCTTCGGCGCGTGCCTGATGGAAGAGCCCACCTTGGTGGCGGCATGTGTCGAGGCCATGAAGGCCACCGTCGATATTCCCGTAACCGTGAAATGCCGGATCGGTGTCGACGAACAGGACCCTGAAGCGGCGCTTGACGCCATGGCGGATGCGGTTTTTGCTGCGGGCGCAGATGCCTTGTGGGTACACGCGCGCAAGGCCTGGCTCAAGGGACTCAGCCCAAAGGAAAACCGGGACATTCCGCCGCTCGACTATGAGCGGGTTCTGCGCCTGAAGCAGCGTCTGCCGGACAGGTTCATCGGCCTCAACGGTGGCTTGCAGACGCTGGACCAGGCGGAACCATTCCTGGAGACCCTGGATGGCCTGATGTTTGGCCGTGCTGCCTATCACACTCCGCAGATCATGGGAGAGGTCGACCGGCGGCTCTATGGCGCCAGCGGGCCGGACGTCTCACCCTGGGATGCGGTGAAGGCGCATATGGCTTATCTGGAAGAGCAATTGGGCAAGGGCGTAAAACTGGCACATATGACGCGGCACATGCTGGGCCTGTTCCACGGGCGTCCAGGGGCGAGGTCCTGGCGGCGCATTCTGACAGTGGAGGCGATCAAGCCCGGTGCTGGTCTGGAAGTGGTCGAAAAGGCGCTTGCAGCGGTAGTCCTGCAGGAGCCGAACTGGCGGCAGCCGAATAGGACTCTATCGCGCGGTTCCCGATCCGCTCAAGGCGTCATGATCAACTTGTCGCCTTCGATGCGCCAACTGCGCAGATGATCAAGTGCGGTCATGCCGAAAAGGCTGGAATCGAGCGTCCCCTGGCGCCCGACGAAACCGCGGATGTTGCGCAGCGTGTGATCGCCGATCGTGATCGTGTCGATCTTCACCGGCGCGACCAGTGCACGGCCGTTGGCGGTGGAAACCGGTACTGAAAATGTCAGGTCTTTTGGCCGGTAACCGGCACGCAGCGCGTCTTCATAGGTCAGGACAACGGCACTGGCACCTGTATCAAGCAGAAACTCTGCTCGAGCACCGTTGATGCGTCCATCCAGTACAAAATGCCCGCCAGCATCGCGGACAATCAGAATGGTGCCGTCGGGTTGGGTCACGGCAAGTCCGGGTGCCAGTGCCCCAAGAACGCGGTAACCCGCCTGGACCAGTTCCGCCTTGTAGACATAGCCGACAACGAGCAGGGCACAGAACCCTCCCCAGAAAACCGTGCCATGCAGAATTTCGCGGGCTTTCGGCTGGCCGAACAGGAAACTGGCCAGAAAAACGAAGGCGAGTGCGGAAAGGGCAACAACCCGGGGGCCAGTGTCATCGAAATTGACATTCGCCGGGTCGGTCGGGTCACCAAAAAACGCATAGAAAGCGGCAACTGCCATGACCAGCACCAGAATGACGACCATCAGGCCGCGGTAGTTTCTGGGATTGTTCATCCGCGCACTCCGGGCTCAGTGGTCGGCTGAGGCCGGTTCGCCAATTCTGCGAGGATCTGGTTGCGCTTGGCCTCACTGTAACTCGCCCAGGACGCGATTTCGTCAAGAGTGCGCAGGCAGCCTGTGCAAAGGCCTGATTTGGCGTCGATCTGGCAGATGTTGATACAAGGTGACTTCATGAAGCGCATATGGCCGCAGATTGTGGCGTTGCCAAGACTGTATTGGGCGGAAAACAGCGAATAATGACCGGATCAATAGCCGCCTGACGCATAGGTGAACGGCGCGGTGATGACCTTGATCGGCAAGGTAACTGCTGCCTGTGCCGTTGTGCCCACAAAGGACCCCAGGTCATCGCCAAGATTGGCGCCACGGTTGTGGTCGGCACCGGACCCGAGTGCGGAGCTGCCGAGTGCCTTGCGCAAGTCAGGCTGCAGCTGTGCAAGCTGTGCAAATTTCGAATGGTTCGTGCTGTCCAGCGATTCAAGCTCGGTCACATCGATAACGACAGCACCGAGTTCCGCCAGTTCCTGATCGTTGGAGAAAGCCCCGACACGTTCCTTGCCACCTGCGATGGTGCGCGAGATGCGCAGGGCCTTGTCGTCACGCGAAACGATAACGGTAAAGGGCCGGGGCATCGGGCCAATTCGCTTGAGCTGGGTCTTGAAGAGGTCGATATCGATGTCGGGCGCCGCCAGAACGATGTCGTTGACATGCTTTGCGACAAGCCGGCGGTTTTCCGGTCGTGCCTGTACCGCGGTTTCCATCAACAGCCAATTGCCCATGGAGTGGGCGAGAATGGTGATGTTGTCGGCATTGGTCTTGGCAAGTTCCACAAGCGTTTCTTCAAGGGCACCGCGAGCAATCGCGGCGCTGTTGAGGTCGTAGACGTAATCCTGAAGCTTGCCACGTGAGGCCCAGGTAAACAGAACCGGGACGCCCTGGAACTGACTGTCGTTTACAATCTGCGCGAACCGGTAAAGCCCTTCCGGAAAGCGCGTGTTGTAGCCGTGAATGAACAGCATGATATCGCGTTCGCCGCGCGGCAAACTGGCAAGCCTGGCGTTGACGGAACGCCGGAAGGCGGCCTTGTCGGCAATGTAGTCGGCCTTGCGCGCAACGAAGTCGGTCTTGGGGTTACCCGGCAGACTTTCGGGCCACTCGATCTGTCCCGGTTTGTGAGAAGGCGGTACCGAAATCGAGGCTTCCGCGTAATTGACCGCGGCTGAACGCTCACCGCTGAAATAGGTGTCGGGGCGGTCGTCCCGCTGGCGGGTGGTGACGATCAGGATATCATTTACCCTGGCACCAACGACCGGGTCCTCGTTGAGCGCGAGCGCTCCGACTTCCGGCCTTCCGGAACAGGCGGACAAGATGGCAAAAACGATCAACAGGGTTGCTGCGCGCAAACCTGTTGCTTCTCGTCTAACTGAATTGCCCGATACTGACATGTGAGCTATTCCCGCCACCAAGGCCTCTATCCGCTACTCACGGCACCATAAGCATCCCTGCAAGAAAGCCAAGACCAGTGAGTTGTTGAACTGCGCCTAAAACATCGCCAGTGGCTCCGCCAATCTTGGCCACGGCAAGCCGACCGGTCGCATGTGCCGCAGTGATGGCGATGACAAGGGCCAGCAGCAAGGTCGGCAGGGAGAGCAGGAAGAACACAGGCAGCATCACGGGCAAGGTCACAAGAAAAGCTTGTTGCACGGTTGACCGGGACGGCTTTCCAAAGCGAGCTCCGAGCCCTTCGGGTCTTGCAGATGGCAGACATTGCCACTGCCAGACAAGCAGCATCCGGCTGAGGGCTTCTCCCGCCAGAAAAAGCAGCGCCGCATCAGCCGGTCCGAATTTTTGCCAAAGCGCTGCAAGCAGGACGGCGCGCAGGAGTACCGAGATCATCAGGGCGAGAGCCCCAAAGGCTCCAATGCGGCTGTCCTTCATGATGTCGAGGCGTCTTTCGCGGGTTGCACCGCCGAAGAAGCCGTCGGCTACGTCGCTCAAGCCATCTTCGTGAAGAGCTCCGGTTGTTGCCGCAAGAACCGCGGTCAGGAGAACTGCAACGGCCAGAAGTGGCAGTTGAGTGAAACCGAGCGCAACACCGACGCCGGCCGCGGGCAGGGCAATGATTGCACCTGCCAGAGGCGCTGCACGGGCGATCCGAACAAAGTCCGGAGGGGACATCGGGTCGTCTTCGGTGTTGACTGCAGGCAGCGGCAGCCGGGAGAAGAATCGTACGCAAGCTGCCGTGTCCGCGGCGAGTGCCTTGCCCCCGTGCAGCCAGACCTGGTGCTGATCCCGGGTTTTCCTGGACCGCGTTTCAACCTGTGAATCAGGCTCTTGGTCGGTTTCAGAGCTCATCAGGCCGGTCCCGTGCTTGAGTTTTTACCGGGCGAAGTTATAGAACAGCGGCTAAGCGAGACCAAGTGGCCACTCGACGGCCGCGAACAACCGGAACCAAAAGAACATGTCCCTCTCCGAGACCGCGCTGCCCTTTGACGATATCCGCAATCTGGTGAAATCCATGCCGGGGCCGGACGAGGATGCGCTCGCGAGGGTGAAGGCCCGGGATGCGGAGTTGACCAAACCTGCCGGTTCGCTCGGAAGGCTTGAGGAAATTGCCGAATGGCTGGCTGCCTGGTCTGGCAAGGCACCGCCGAAGATTACGCGGCCGATGGTCGGCATCTTCGCGACCGCCCATGGGGTTGCGGATGAAGGCGTGTCCGCGTTTCCAAGTGCGGTCAACCGGCAGATGGTCGAGAACTTCGCGGCTGGCGGTGCTGCAATCAACCAGATCTGCCGGGCATACGACATCGGTCTGAAGGTATTCGACCTGGCGGTCGATATGCCGACCCCCAGCATCACGCGGGAAGACGCGATGGACGAAGCCAATTGCGCTGCGACCATGGCATACGGCATGGAAGCGCTCGCCGGCGGGATTGACCTGATCTGTCTTGGCGAAATGGGGATCGGCAACACCACAGTCGCTGCTGCGGTTATCAATGCGCTGTTCGGCGGCAAGGCTGAAGACTGGATCGGGCGCGGTACCGGCGTTGACGACGAGGGCCTTGCCCGCAAACGCGATGCTGTCGAAAAAGCAGTTGCTCGACTGAACGGCGAACGTGATCCGCTGGAGATCCTGCGTCGCATCGGTGGCCGTGAGATTGCTGCCATGACCGGCCTCATCATTGCCGCACGCCTGCAGCGCGTTCCGGTGATTGTCGATGGCTTTGTCACGACGGCTGCTGCTGCTGTTGTCTATGCGATGGACCCGGCCGGTCTCGACCACTGCCTCTTCGCCCATGTTTCGGCAGAGCAGGCCCATGCGAAGGTGCTCGAGCACATGGGCAAGGATGCGCTGCTCGATTTTGGCATGCGTCTGGGTGAAGGCTCCGGTGCTGCGCTCGCAGCAGGTATTGCCAAGGCAGCCGCCGAAATGCACTCCGGCATGGCCACCTTTGCGGACGCCGGTGTGTCCGAAAAAGACGACTGAAGCTCTTTCTGAAATTGAAGCGGCCTGAAACCGCTGATGCGGATCAGGCCGATCTTGCCTTGCCGGAGGGTACGCCGCTGTCCTTGTCGTTCGGGTCCACCCAGATGACATCCGGCGAATAGTTCATGATCCTGGCTCTCGGCAGGGTGACGATCACCTCAGTGCCTTCGCCGGGCCTGGACTTCAGCGAGAACTTGCCGTCATGCATGTTGATCAGCGCCTGGACGATGGACAGGCCAAGACCTGTCCCCGGTTCTGCCGTCTTGATGGCATGAGACCCTTGACCGAAAGCTTCCAGTACGGTCGGAATTTCGTCTTCCGGAATGCCGGGGCCCGTATCCTTTATGGAGACGTATTGTCCGCCATCTGACGTTGGTCCGACCTTGATCCAGACTTCACCGTTCACCGGTGTGAACTTCACGGCGTTGGACAGGAGGTTGAGCACCACCTGACGCAGGGCTCGCTCGTCCGCCCAAACGCGCGGCAGGTCAGGCTCGTGGGTGTGGTGAAGCGAAATCGTCTTGGCCTTCGCCCGAACCTTCATCATGGTCCCGCATTCCTCGACGATATCGTCCAGGAAGATCGGTTCCTCGTGCAATTCGTGCCGACCGGCCTCGATGCGGGACAGGTCCAGAATTTCGTTGATCAGGTTGAGCAGGTGTTGTCCCGAGCCGTGAATGTCTTCGGCATAGGACTGGTAGTTCTTGTTGTGCATCTTGCCGAGCACTTCATCCTTCATGATTTCGGAAAATCCGAGGATGGCGTTGAGCGGTGTCCGCAGTTCATGGCTCATTGTGGCCAGGAAGCGGGACTTGGCAAGGTTGGCAGCTTCTGCGCGGCGGCGCGCTTCGTCCGACATCGCGTTCGCAGTTTCCAGCTCGGCGATCAGGTGATCCTTGTCGGCCCGGTATTCCAGCATCGTGTTGGCGTTCTTCAGAAGCTGGTTGCCCAGGATCAGGAAGAAACCCTGCGCGCCGATCGCCATGGCGGCGAGCGTATAGTGGATCGGGTTCACCTGCTGCAGGAAGCTGACGGTGACGATCAGTGTCATGGGCAACGTGCTGGCAAGCAGGCATTTCGGCAGGGTGGCCGACTGCATCGTGTTCATGGCAACCACGATCAGCAGCGTCGCGAAATGAAAGATGACAAATCCGTCGCCGGATTCGCTGGTCTGGGGCAGCAGAAAGAAGCTGGCCCAGCTGCAGCCGTAGACGAAGTCACCAAAGGCGAACCTGCGCCGCCAGTAGATGCGGGCTTTCTGGTCGGACGGAGCCTTCTCGTAGGAATGGCTGGTGATCACCATCATGAAGTGGGTGCAAAGCGTCGCCGTAAACCAGGCGCCGATGAAGAGCGGGTTGATCCACAGAACGGAGATCGCGGCAACGATCAGGGCGAGAAGGGGGACCGCGTAGGCAGCGTTGATGCGGGTGTCGGCAAACAGATGCTGCCGTTCCAGATCGAAAGACGTGTACCAGTTTTCAGGCGTACCAAGGCGGCTGCGCACATCGTTGGCCGAGCGCGCCATCTCACGACGGCGCTTGGCGCGCTGTTCGTTGATGGTGACTTTGTCGTCGCCGGTTTCTGACGCAACCGATGCCATTTGCTGCCCAAAGTTTTGATTTTGTTATCGCGCTGCCGCGTGTTTATTCAACCTGACTCACCATTCCTTAAGATCGTCCTCAAGATCGTGGTAAGGGAAGTGTTAACAGGCTGTACCAAGGTGCAACTCATTGTCAGAAAAGACGAATTCGAAAACACTCGACAGACTCGCGGCTGACGTGCGGTCGTGCCGGATCTGCGTCGAGAAACCTGAAAAGTCGGCATTACCGCATGAGCCCAGACCAGTTCTGCAAGTGTCTGGAACAGCAAGGCTTTGTGTCTGCGGACAAGCGCCAGGCACACGCGTTCACCAGAGCGGCAGACCGTTCACCGATCCTTCAGGTGACCGGTTGAGAAACTGGATGGGCATCGACGAGGATATTTTCTACGACGCCGGTAAACTGGCCATCGTGCCGATGGGGTTTTGTTTTCCTGGACTGGACGCAAAAGGGGGCGATCTGCCACCGCGCACCGAATGCCGCAAGGTCTGGCATGACCGCTTGTTTGCTGCCATGCCGCAGATCGAACTGGTGCTGGTTATCGGCCAATACGCCCAAGCCTATCATCTCGGGTCAAACCGGCAGAAATCCCTTACCGAGACAGTATCAAACTGGCGTCAGCATTTCGCTCGGCAGATGGACGGCAAACCGGCGGTCCTGCCGTTGCCGCATCCTTCCTGGCGCAACAATGCGTGGCTGAGAAAGAACCCGTGGTTTGAAACCGAGCTGCTGCCGGTTCTGAGAGGCGAGGTTCAGCGCCTTACAATGGTGCCCTAATTGCTGGAATTCGAAAATAATTCTCATTTCGGTGAGAATTGACATTTTCATTGAAACTCAGTTACGAGTTTTTATCTTCAATGAAAATGATTTCCCAACATGTTGCGGTCTGCGCGGTCGGGAATCTCTGTTGCTCCTGGCCGGATCTTGAATTCATGATTGATCGTATCGACCGTCGCATCCTGTCCATTCTCCAGGAAGATTGTACCGTTCCGGTGGCTGAAATCGGCCGCAGGGTGGGGCTGTCGACCACGCCGTGCTGGCGGCGCATTCAGAAAATGGAAGAAGACGGGGTCATCACCGGCCGCGTCGCCTTGCTGGACCCGGCAAAGGTCAATGCGAAGGTAACGGCCTTCGTCGCCATTACCACGAGCCAGCACTCCGAAGACTGGCTGAAGAAATTCGCCGATGTCATCCGGGAGTTTCCCGAAGTGGTCGAATTCTACAGGATGGCAGGTCAGGTCGACTATCTGTTGCGTGTCGCCGTGCCGGACATCGAGGCCTATGACGCCTTTTACAAGAAGCTGATTTCCCGGATCGACATTTCGGATGTCTCGACCACCTTCGCCATGGAGCAGATCAAGAACACCACGGCCTTGCCGCTCAGCTATGTGGCACCGGAAAAGCCTAAACCCGACCGGGACAAGTGAACTGGCCGGCAACACGATCCGTTCCGGCCAGCGAACCCTAAGGTTCATTCGGTCTTCTGGTTGGTTCACGTGGACGTTTTGGGCCAATAGGTGCCGATGCTCCAGATGTTTCCTTCAGGATCCTGGCAAATGAATTCCCGGCTGCCGTAGTCCCGGTTCGTCAACCCCTCCAGGATTGTCGCCCCAGCCGCAGTGGCGCGGTCGAACAGTTTGTCGGCATTCTCCACTGCCAGGTAGATTGCCTTGCCGCAAGGGCCATCCGGATGCCCGATGATCTTTGCAAAAGCGTCGTCGCGGGCCTGACCGACCATGATCATGGCTGATCCGAAAGCCAGCTCTGCATGCACCACAGTGCCGTGGTCGTCCCGGTGCACTTCGTGTTCGACAAACCCGAATGAATCTGCGAGCCACTTGATCATCGCATTGGCATTGCCGAACCGGAAAACGGGATAAATTCTGCTTGCTTCATGAGACATGTCGTACCTCCTTTGATGAAGGAGGTGATAGCTCTTCGCGATTTTGCGGGATTGAAGTTTTGTTACCTACCAGGTGTTGGCAGTGCCATTCAGCAGCCGTGTGCGCCAGGCTTCCGGTGACTGACCGGAAAACTCGGAAAAGTCCCGAATGAGATGGGCCTGATCTGCGTAACCACAATCGACCGCCAACCCGGCCCAGTCGATGTCGCAGCAGTTCTGTGCATGTTTGAGCACCTTGCCGAAGCGGATCACCCGGGCAACCGTCTTGGGTCGAAGGCCGATATCCTTCCGAAATTTTTGTGCCAGGTGCTTTCGGCTCCAGCCAATCTCCTTAGCCAACGATGTGACTGAGACCTGGCCTCCGGTTTCAAGTAGCCGTCGCAACACATGGTCCGCCGGGGTCAGTTGGACGGTGTCTTGCCGTAGGCGTTTGATGACGTAGGCAAGGGCAAGATCAAGCCGCGCATTCCAGCTTGTCAGATCCTCGATCCGGCGGACAAATTCAGCCAGTTCCGGTTCCGCGACATCGGCAAACGGCAACATCTGGTCCGTCAGCAGGTCCATTGGGAACCGGAAAAAATGACGGGCACCGATGGGAGTAAAGTTGATCTGCAGGCATTTGGCACGGCCATTTGACTGAATGAAAACCGGAGAACTGCTGAGCCCAGCCAGAAAGGTGGGGCGCTCATTTTCAGCAGTTGGATGCTGACCGAGCGCGATTTCAAACGGATCGCCGAAACTCAGGATGAGCGGAATGGTCAGCGAGGCGGTTTCAACCTGCCTGTTCGTCTGAGGGTTTCGCTCTTCGTAGCCGATGATGTCGGTGAAAAGGCTGCGCAAGTCCGGCGGTGCTGTCCGGCGCCAGAAACCGGCATCAATGCCGGGGGGAGCCGAGGAGGAGGGCGGTGAGGCGTCTTGCGAGGTGGTCATGATCCTTCCTTGTCGGGGCAGGATAGGTTCAACTCGGGTCGTGGTCACCCATAATCATTCAGTCTTACCGGGACCCAGCGGATGGCGCGCGCGAAATCTGGCGAATTCGGCATCGGATACGGTTTTCCCGGTAAAGATTTCGATGTAGTGGGGCATGCGCTGAAGCCTGGGGCCAAGCGGCTCGCTCGGCCGATCCTTGACGATGGAAATATAGCCGATCTGCGTCAGATACATGGTGTTGGCTCTCACGTCGGCCGAGGCGTGTTCATAGCCAAAACGTTCGAACATCGCGGTAAAAGCCTCGATCCGCACCCGGTCGGCTTCTTCCAGCATGGGCGTCAGGTCCGGATCCGCGTGTGCCCAGTTGCGCATCGCAAATTCCAGCCGGGAATCGAACAGCTCCGGCAGTAGCCACAAATCGAAAAGGTTCAGGATCGCCTCGGTGATTGTCTCCGCGTAATCCTCGGTCCGTTTCACCAGATTGCCGGTGTTTTTCGTTTGCCACTGGGTGATCAAGGCGTCGAGCAGGTCGTTCCGGTCTGAGAAATGGCCATAGAAACTGGTCCGCGACAGACCGAGCCTGTCGGCCAGGGGCATCACCTTGACGGCATCAATGCCATGTTCAATCAGCGCCTGGTAGGCAGCTTCGATCCAGATTTCACGTGTGCCGCGCCAACCGGACGTTTTTTCGATCAATAGGTCGCTCATGTGCTTGCGATAACAAAGCACCGGCCTGCCGGCAATCAAAATTGACACTAATGTCGACAAAAGCGACACCTATGTCGCTTTTCAGACTTTTCAAAGATGATCGGTGGGAATTAATCTTTGCAAACCTGAGGAAATCCGTGACGCGGTGGAATGCCTGGAGAGGAAAGAGATGTCGAAAGATCCGTTGTTGCAGCCCTATCAGCTGAAACATTTGACGCTGAAAAACCGGATCATGATCACGTCGCACGAGCCTGCGTATCCTGAGGATGGCATGCCGAAGGACCGGTATCGCGCCTATCACGAGGTCCGGGCAAAGGCCGGTGTCGCACTGACCATGACCGCCGGCTCCGCGGCCGTCTCACGCAACTCGCCGCCCGTCTTCAACAATATCCTTGCCTACAAGGACGAAGTCGTGCCGTGGATCAAGCGGCTCACGGATGCCTGCCACGAACACGATTGTGCGGTGATGATCCAGCTGACCCATCTTGGTCGCCGAACACACTGGAACAAGGGGGACTGGTTACCTGCGGTTTCGTCCAGCCATGAACGTGAAGCAGCGCACCGGGCCTTTCCCAAGCGGGTCGAAGAGTGGGACATCGCCCGCATCATAGCCGACTATGCCGACGCAGCGGAACGCATGAAGGCCGGCGGAATGGATGGCATAGAGCTGCAGGCCTACGGTCACCTGATGGACCAGTTCTGGTCGCCGGTCACCAACACGCTGGATGGGCCGTACGGTGGTTCACTGGAAAACCGGATGCGCTTTTCACTCGAAGTCATCGAGGCGGTTCGGCAGAGGGTTGGTGACGACTTCATTCTGGGCATCCGTTTTACCGCGGATGAGGATCTGGACGGAGGCATCACGCAAGACGAAGGTCTTGAAATTGCCCGTCGCCTGAAGGCTACGGGACAGGTCGACTTCCTCAATGTCATTCGGGGCCACATCGACACTGATCCGGGGCTCACCGACGTGATTCCCGTTCAGGGCATGCGCAACGCCCCGCATCTGGATTTTGCCGGCCGCATCAAGAAGGAAGTCGGCATGCCGACCTTCCATGCAGCCAAGATCCCCGATGTCGCAACAGCGCGCCATGCGATCGCCGAAGGGCTTCTGGACATGGTCGGCATGACGCGGGCACATATGGCCGACCCTATGGTGGTCAGGAAAATTGCCGAAAAGCGGGAAGGGGATATCCGCCCCTGCGTGGGAGCAACCTATTGTCTCGATCGCATCTATCAGGCTGGCGATGCACTTTGCATCCACAACCCGGCAACCGGTCGGGAATTGACCATGCCCCACGAGATCCCGCTCGCGGACACGAAAAAGAAGGTGGTCGTCGTTGGCGCAGGGCCCGCCGGCATGGAAGCGGCGCGCGTTGCAGGCGAACGGGGGCACGATGTGATCGTGTTCGAGGCAGCGCCACATGCCGGTGGTCAGGTCCGGCTGACAGCGCAATCCGAGCGCAGGCGCGAAATGATCTCCATAATCGACTGGCGAATGGACCAGTGCCTGGCGAAAGACGTGAAGTTCCGTTTCAACACTTTTGCAGAAGCAGAAGATATCGCAGGAGAAAACCCGGATGTGGTGATCGTCGCAACAGGAGGCTTGCCGCATACGGAAGTCCTGAGCGAAGGCAATGATCTTGTTGTCTCTGCCTGGGATATCATTGCTGGCGACGTCAAGCCGGGCAAACGTGTACTCGTCTACGACGATGCCGGTGATCATCCCGCACTTCAGGCGGCCGAGATGATCGCAAAATCCGGCGCTCACGTGGAGATCATGACGCCGGACAGGTCCTTCGCCCCGGATGTCATGGCAATGAACCTGGTGCCTTACATGCGATCGCTGCAAGACAAGGACGTTCGTTTCACGGTCACCTACCGCCTGAAAGCTGCAAAGCGTTCCGGGAACTTGATCACCGCTGTCGTCGGAACAGACTATTCCAGCCACACGGAAGAGCGGGAATTCGACCAAATCGTCGTCAATCACGGTACAATGCCGATGGATGAACTCTATTTCGAGCTGAAGCCGATGTCGAAAAACCTTGGTGCGGTTCAGCAGGAAGCGTTGATTTTTGGCCGCCCGCAGCCTCTCGAGGCCAACCCGGATGGCACATTCGCGCTTTTCCGCATCGGCGATGCGGTTGCGGCTCGCAACACCCATGCGGCAATCTATGATGCGTTACGTTTGGTCAAGGACATTTGACGTGATGCTGCACCGCACGCGGAAAATTTGGGCAGCGTCTTACATGGATAACCAAATGACGCTTTTGCGCTACGGCGGTGGGGTCGGGTGGGCCTAACGTTCCCGGCAAGGACAGGCCGGGAGACTCGGCCAAAGAGGATGTGTCACCATGTTCAGCGATGCGGAAATTCTATCACTTCTGATGGGCCGACGAGCCGGGTATTCTTTGCCCCAGGCCTTCTACACCGATGCCGACGTCTACCAGGCGGACCTGAAGAACATCTGGCAGAAGGAATGGATTTTCGCCATTCCGTCAGCCGAGCTGCCGAAGTCGGGAAATTACGTCACGCTTCAGATCGGCGATTACAACATCATCATCGTGCGTGGAGCCGACGGTGTCATTCGCTCATTCCACAATTCCTGCCGTCACCGCGGCAGCCGCATTTGTGCAGCATCCAAAGGTTCGGCGCCCAAGCTGGTCTGTCCGTACCACCAGTGGACCTACGAACTCGACGGCAAGCTTCTGTGGGCGCGCGAAATGGGGCCGGAGTTCAAGCCGGAAAACCATGGACTGAAGACCGTACACTGCGTGACCGTTTCAGGCATGGTGTTCATCTGCCTTGCTGCCGTTGCTCCCGACACCACGGAACTGGAAAAGCAGGCTGAACGCTATCTCGGCCCGCACGACCTTTCCAACCTCAAGGTTGCCCACCAGTCGACCATCGTCGAGCAGGGCAACTGGAAGCTTGTTCTGGAAAACAACCGCGAGTGCTATCACTGCTCCGGGTCGCATCCGTCGCTATGCCGGACGTTCCCGGACGATCCCAACCTCGTGGGTGGTGACGATTCAACCTCTTCCAACGTCGGCAAGGCTCATGTGGAGCGCTGCGAAGGCGCAGGGCTTCCGTCCAGGTTCCTGATTTCGCCGTCCGAGCAATGGCGTTTCGTGCGTATTCCGTTCCTGGGAGATGCGGTCAGCTACACCATGGATGGCAAGGCAGCCGTTTCCAAGCGTATCGGGTCCGTGCCCTTCGACAACGCGGGGTCTTGCCTGTTCTTCCATTATCCGAACACCTGGAACCACTTCCTGTCCGACCAGGTGCTGACTTTCCGCGTTCTGCCGATCAGTCCCATGGAAACCGAGGTGACAACCACCTGGCTGGTGCACAAGGACGCTCAGGAAGGGGTCGACTACGACCTCAAGCGGCTGACGGAAGTCTGGGTCCACACCAACGATGAGGACCGTCAGATCGTTGAGGAAAACCAGATCGGCATCAAGTCGCCGGCCTATGAACCGGGGCCGTATTCTCCGGCTCAGGAAAGTGGCGTTATCCAGTTCGTCGACTGGTACGCCCGAACCCTGGAAAACGGTCTGATGGGCCGTTTCCGTGTCGCGGCGGAGTAGTACGATGATCCCGATGCCCGGACGCGATACGCCGGTCTGGTCCGACAGTGAAGTTCTGGAATGCGTGAGTGTTCTGCCCGAGGCGCCGGGGGTGAAAACCTTCACCTTCCGTCCGCCATCAGGCGCGACTTTCGTCTATCGGGCCGGCCAGTTCATCACGCTCGATCTCCCGGTGCCTGGCGGAAACGTTCAACGCACCTATACGATTTCCTCTTCGCCGGTGACCAACGCCTATATCTCCGTAACGGTAAAGGTCCAGCAGGACAGCGTCGGTACGAAATGGATGCTGGAGAACCTTGTTCCCGGCATGCAGATCAAGGCTTATGGACCGGCTGGGCTGTTCCATCTGCCGCGCAATCCGGACAACAAGTACCTGTTCATTTCAGCCGGCTCCGGCGTTACGCCCATGATGTCGATGGCGACGACGCTCTTCGAGCGCGGTGAGGATCCGGACATTTGTTTCATCCAGTGCGCAACGCGGCCTGTTGATCTGATCTTCCGCAAGCGGCTTGAGTACATGGCGAGCCGCGTCAACGGTTTGCAACTGCACTTCGTCGTCACGAAGAGCGATCCTTACGAGGTCTGGACCGGTTATCGCGGGCACTTCAACCAGCTGATGCTGGGCCTGATGTGCAACGACTATCTGGAGCGCGAAGTCTATTGCTGCGGCCCCGAAGGCTTCATGGAATCCGTGCGCGAGATTCTGAACTCGCTGGGTTTCAACATGGAAAACTATTTCCAGGAAAGCTTCCAGGCGCCGGCTGAAACCAAGGCTGAACTGACAGAGTTCGATGACGTCGTACCTCAGGACGACGTGCAGGCCCAGATCGTCTTTGCCAACTCCAAGGTGTCTTCCTGGTGTTCGGAAACCGACACGGTTCTGGCCGTTGCAAAGGATGCAGGGCTCAATATCCCGTCGGGCTGTACGTTCGGTGTGTGTGGCACCTGCAAGGTGAAGAAACTTTCCGGTGAAGTTCACATGGTCCACTCCGGTGGCATCAGCGATGAAGATATCGAGGCCGGTTTCATTCTGGCGTGCTGCTCCAATCCGATCGGTACAGTCGAGGTCGATATCTGAGCCGGAGATAGTCGAGGAAATATTCAAAATTTGCGATGTATCAATGGCGCGGGCATGAAGAGCGGAGTATTCTGGTCTTCATGCTCGGGAGGACGTCGCATGTTTGAAAGTTTCAGGAAGCCGTTTCGGATCGCAATTGCTTTTGTGGGCCTCGCAGCTTGCGGCACCGGAGCCGTCAGCGCCCAGACAATTCCGGAAGGCGTTACCGCCTACCAGGTTTCAGCGGCCTTTGATGATGTGCGTTTCGATGTTGAAAATGCCATCGTCAATCATGGCCTGGTCATCGATTACGTCTCACACATAGGCGACATGCTGGACCGCACATCACAAGATGTCGGTGGTCAGAAGCAGATCTTCGTCAAGGCGCAGGCCATGTTGTTCTGCTCTGCCAATCTCTCGCGCAAGGTGATGGAGGCTGACGCTGCGAACATCGCCTATTGCCCCTATTCGGTATTCGTCTACGAAACTCCGGACCAGCCTGGCACCGTAACAGTCGGATATCGTCATCTCGGCGAAACAGGCTCTGAGGAATCCAAGGCGGCTATCGGTGAAGTGAATGCCTTGCTGGATGCCATCGCCAAGGAAGCGGCAGGTCAGTAAGCGGCAGTCGATAATAGATCGACAGCAACATTTGACTAGATGTCCGCAGCCTTGTTGAGGCGGTTCAGAACCTTCTCGGACGAAAGCTCCCGGGCAGCCGCATTGCCGACCTTGCGGGCTGTCCGATTTTCGGATGCTGCCAGGTCTTCGGCAAGCGCGAGTGCGGCGCCATGCAGAGGCAAGGAGCGTTTGCCAATCTGGCGGAGGGCCCAGTGCACCGCTTTCCAGACAAAGTTTCGCTCGTCCGTGGCAGCAGCGCGGATCAAGGGAAAGTCGTCCAGAAACTCGGATTCGGGCGCTGTCTTGGCGTGGACGGCGCGCCAGGCGATCAGTGCAAAGGCGGCCCGCCGGACGAATTCGCGTTCGTCTGCGGCAAGTGCTGGAACCAGTTCATTTGAACCGGCACGACGGGCCAGAACATTCATGAGCTGATCGCACAGATCCCAGGAATTGATGTCGTTCAGCCATTTAAGGGCGAGCTCGGGTGCCAGGTGCCTGGGTGGGGTCAGAAGGATTGCCAAGAGCCGCGCTTCGTGAAAGCCGCTGGCCCAGAGTTCCCGGGCAAGGTCCGGTGAGGGGCCTATGGATCTGGCCAACGGACGCAGCACAGAGAGTGGAACGCCGAAGGCCCGATCTGTTTCGATGCCGAACCGCGCCATTCCAGCACGGTTCGGCTCCGTTCCCGCTTCACGCAGATCGTTCAATACGTTTTCAAGCGTGAAGGTCGTGTCCGGGACTTGGGGCATATGGGTGCCCGTTTATGACTTGTCAGCATTTTCCAGGCGGGCAATCAGGCTGGACGTATCCCAACGTTTGCCGCCCATGGCCTGAACTTCGGCATAGAACTGATCGACTAGCGCCGTAACAGGCAGGCGGGCACCGGTATCATTTGCGGTCTTCAGGCAGATGCCGAGATCCTTGCGCATCCAGTCGACCGCAAAGCCATAGTCGAACTTGCCGGCATTCATGGTCTCCCACCGGTTTTCCATCTGCCAGGATTGGGCAGCCCCGCCTTTAATTGCGGAGATGACCTTTGCGACGTCGAGATCCGCTTTCTTGGCAAAGTGGATGGCTTCGGAAAGGCCCTGCACCAGGCCGGCAATGCAGATCTGGTTGACCATCTTGGTCAATTGCCCTGCGCCGCTTTCTCCCATCAGACCGACGAATTTTGCGAAGCATTCGATGACCGGCTTGGCCTTGTCGAAAGCATCCTGATCTCCGCCGCACATTACTGTCAGGACGCCGTTTTCGGCACCTGCCTGGCCACCGGAAACCGGAGCATCGATGAAGCCGCAGCCCTTGTCCTTGGCCGCTGCATAAAGCTCACGGGCAACTTCGGCAGACGCGGTGGTGTTGTCGACAAAAATCGCGCCTTCTTTCAATCCATGAAAGGCACCATCTTCGCCGGTCGTCACGGAGCGCAGATCGTCGTCGTTTCCGACGCAGGAAAAGACGAAGTCGCAACCTTCAGCTGCTTCCTTCGGGGTCTTGGCGAAGTTGCCGCCATATTCGGCAGCCCATTTCTCGGCCTTCGCAGTCGTGCGGTTATAGACCGTGACGTCGTGCCCACCTTTGGTTTTCAGGTATCCGGCCATCGGATATCCCATGACGCCCAGACCGATAAATGCAACCTTTGCCATGACGACGCTCCCTTCGCATGCGAAGGCCCGGTACGAGCCGGGCCTTTAATTGAACTGGTTCATCATGGTTTTAGGCCATTTGCCTCGTGCTGTCAGCTTAGATCCAATAGGGCCCGCGCTGCCAGAGCCGCAAATGACGTTCCCGCTTCGCCGACTGGGCGTCCAGGTGCCGCTGGGTGCGCGGATCCGGACGGGTGTTGCTGGAGAACCGGGTTGCTTCCAGGAAGCTACGTGCGTAAATATCAAACATATGCTTACATCCTCTCGCTGCGTTGTGTAAGAGTAATGTGGCTGTTTACGGCTGCTGGTGCTAGTCAGGAAGATTTTCAAAATGTAAGGTGAAATTACATATGGATTGGCGATCTCTCCCATCCCTCAACAGTCTGAGAACCTTCACTGCCGTTGCCGAGACCTGCAGTCTCTCGGCCGCGGGAAGAGAATTGAACGTCACTCACGCGGCCGTCAGTCAACAGGTCAAGGCTCTGGAGCAGTTTCTGGGGTTGAAACTGATTGTCCGTGAGGGCAGGGGCATTGCATTAACCCCTGAAGGCAAGCAGCTCTTCGAAGGTCTGAGCGAAGGCTTTGAAATCATCAGGGAGACAGTCGATGAATTGACGCGGGAAGATCTGGTCCGTCCGCTCAACATCACCATGACGCCGTCCTTTGCAATAAGTTGGCTGATGCCGCGGATCAGCGATTTCCGGCACAAGCATCCCGACATCGAACTGATGCTCAATCCGACGGCCGAAGTGGTTGAACTCAGACCTGGCGGCGTCGACCTGGCGATCCGCTTCGGCAAGGGCAACTGGACTGGGCTTGAATCGGAACTGTTCATCCCGACGAATTTTGCGGTGATCGGTGCCAATTGCTTGATCGGAGACAAGAAGATCGAAAGCCCTGAAGATCTTCTGGAGTTTCCCTGGTTGCAGGAATACGGCACCAACGAATTGACCATCTGGCTGGAGCGCCAGGGCGTCGTGCCCAAGGGCAAGCTCAACATCACCCATTTGCCCGGCTATATGGTGCTGGAAGGGTTGCGGCGGGGCGATGGTATTTCGGCCACCGCCAAGACCTTTGTCGAACCTGAAATCGAGGCGGGTAACCTGAGGGTCCTATTTGAAGACGGCGTTTATCCGGGGACGGGATACCATCTGGTGACCCGCCCCGGTGTCAACCGTCCACCCCTCAAGGCCTTCATGAGCTGGCTCAGGGCCATGCGCGCCGAACAACTCTCCGATTAGCCTGGGCAGACGTCAGATCGCAGTGAGGGCCTGCTCCATGTCCGCAATCAGGTCGTCGCAATGCTCGATGCCGATGGACAGCCTCAACAGGTTCTCCGGAATGCCGGAGCCTTCGCCCTCGATGGTGAAACGATGCTCGACAAGACTCTCGGTGCCGCCGAGGGAGGTTGCTCGCTGGAACAGGTCAAGCGCACCGGTGACATTCAAGGCGGCCGTTTTGTCGCCCTTGACCTGAATGGACATGAGCGAGCCAAAACCGCCGGTCATCTGGCTTTTTGCAAGTTCGTGATGAGGGTGGCTCTTGACGCCGGGATAAAGCACCGCTTCCACTTTCGGGTGTTTTTCGAAGTGTTCCGCGAAAACCTGTGCCGATCTGTTCATGCGCTCCACACGCAAGGCAAGTGTCCTGAGGCCCCGGAGCAAAAGCCAGGTTTCGAACGAACCGAGCACGGCGCCGGCCAACTTGCGTTCCTCGGTCAGAAACGCCCAGGCTTCGCTGCCGGCATTGTCGGTTGTGACGACGCCACCCAGAAGGTCTGAATGACCGTTGAGGGCCTTGGTCGCCGAATGCATCACCAGGTCTGCTCCGAGCGACAGAGGCTTGAGGATCAGCGGTGTTGCGGCGGTCGCATCGACGGCAAGCAGGGCGTCCGCCTGTTTGCACTGGTTGGCGATGTTCTTGATGTCGGCGACCTTCAAGAACGGATTGCTGGGCACTTCAAGCCAGACAAGATCCGGGCGAGTGACGGCTATCTCGTCCAGGAAGGACTGAAGGTCGCTTGCATCAGCTTCTACGAGGGCAATGTTGTTGCGTGCACACATCTTGCGCAGGAACAACGTGGTCCCCCAGTAAATGCCGGACTGGGCAAGCAGTGTGCCGCCTGGCTTGACGATGCGGGCGACGGCGGCGACAGCAGCCATGCCGGATGCAAACAGCCGGCTGTCTTCTCCCCCTTCAAGAGCGGCGATCAGTTTTTCGGTCTTCTTGAAAAGCGCATTGTCGTCACGGCTGTAGATATGACCCGGGTTGACCAGCTCATAGGTTTCGTCACGCACGAATGTGGTAGCAGTCTGTATCGGCGGCACGACGGCGCCTGTTGCCGCATCAAAACCGCCACCACCATGGGCCAGCAGGCTGTCGAGGTGTAGGCCATGGGCAATGGAGGGCGTTTTCGGCATGGGAGAGCTCCGTGAATGGGGGTCCCTTCGGGTTATCGCCGTCCGCTTCGATAATCAAATGAAATCAATCCATTTGGGAGAGCGGTGCCGACTTGCCTCCAAAGGCATATCGAGAAGGCGAACGCGGGACAGGTAACAGAAAAACGGGCCGGAACTTGGAAAGTCCGGCCCAATTAATTCGAACTCTGAAAGTCTGCTCAGCGTATCAGGTGCCGCGTCAGGCGTGCTTCGATTTTGTCCCACACGCGGCGCAGCATCTCTACCAGGAACAGATAGATCACCGCTGCCCAGATGTAGGCCTGGAAATCATACGATCTCGAGTAGGCCCGTCTGGTTTCTCCAAACAGATCGAACACCGTCACGATTGCCGCAATGGCGGAACCCTTGAGCATGAGAATGATCTCGTTGCCATAGGGCCGCAGGGCAACGATCAGTGCCTGCGGCAGGATGATCTTGAAGAAGGTAATCTGCTTGTTGAGGCCGAGAGCAGCAGCCCCTTCCCACTGACCTCTGGGCACGTTTTGAATGGCACCGCGCAGGATCTCGGCCTGATACGCGGAGGTGTTCAGTGAAAACGCGAAGATCACGCAGAACCAGGCTTCCCGGAAAAGACCCCACAGGCCGACTGCCTCCAGCTGTGCCTGAAAGGTGCCTGCGCCATAGTAGACGAGGAAGGTCTGTGCCAGCAGCGGTGTGCCGCGGAAGAAATAGACGAAGCAATAGGCAGGCTTCGATAAAAGCCACCATTTCGACGCCCGTGCAGCTGCGATGGGCACGCTCAGCACCGCACCTATCAGCAACGACAGGCCGACGATCTGAAGGGTAACCAGAAAACCGCTGAGGTACTCGGGCCAATACTTCAGCACGAAAGGACTGGCGACGTTTATCGCCAGATAGTAGAGCAGCCAGGCACCGGAGACGATCCAGAGCGCCATGAGGACATGGCCTAGAATTCGCGTCTTGGTCCAGCCCCGGGGCGGTGCGGGCGGCCGTTTCAGGCCAGTGGCGGGGTTAGCGGAGATCATCGTGCCGTATCTCCGCGTTTGCTCCAGCGCTCGATACGCACGAGACCGGTGGACGATATCATTGCCAGGACCAGGTAGATCAGGCAGGCAATACCAAAGAACATGAAGGGTTCCTTGGTCACCCTTGCGGCGATCCCGGACTGGCGCATGACGTCAGACAAGCCAACCACCGAAACGAGCGAGGTGTCCTTGAGAAGGACGAGCCAGCTGTTTCCAAGTGCGGGCAGTGCGAGCCGGATCAATTGCGGCAGTACCACCAGTCGAAGGGTTTTGCCTTTCGACAGTCCAAGCGCATATCCGCCTTCGTATTGTCCCTGCGGGATCCCGCGAAAGGCGGAAAGAAACGCTTCGGAAGCGTAGGAAGAAAAGACGAAGGACAGTGCGATGACACCGGCGACAAACGAATTGACTTCAAAATAGAAGTCGAAACCGGCCATCTTCAGCAAGACCTGTATCGCGATCTGTAGGCCGAAGTAGACCAGGAACAAGGTCAGCAGTTCCGGCAAGCCCCGGAAAAGAGTGGTGTAGATATTGGCCGCCAGGCGCAAGCTGGGTTCCGATGACTTTTTCGCAAGCGCAATCAGAAATCCCAGAAACAATCCGAACGGCAAAGTCACTATTGCCAGGCAGACGGTTACAACCACGCCCCAGGCAATTTCGTCTCCCCAACCCTCTGGTCCGAAGGAGAGTAGCGTCAAAGCTTCATTCATAAGCCGGCGCTTCTTTCTGTTTGTCGTTGTTATTCCGGCCGCCCCTCCGGCCGTACTGCGGGATTTTTCCCTGCAGGTGGTGCAGCGCACTGGGCGCGCTGCACCGGAATGCGATCAACTGGGGGCTAATCAGCCGCCGTAAACGTCGAACGTGAAGTACTTGTCGTTGATTTCCTTGTACTTGCCGTTCGCCAGGATGCCTTCGATGGCCTTGTTGAACATTTCCTTCAACTCGCCGTCGTCCTTGCGGATGGCAATGCCGGCGCCTTCACCGTTGATCACCGGATCCGGCGTCAGGGTGCCCAGCAGCTTGCAGCAGGCACCGTCATCGGTCGCCAGCCAATCGGACAGAACCACAACGTCGTCAATGACGGCATCGACACGGCCGCTGGCAACGTCGAGCTTGTATTCATCCGGCGTCGGATAAAGCTTCAGGTCTGCGGACGGCAGCTTTTCTTCAGCATAGTTGGAGTGGGTGGTGGAGGACTGTGCACCAAGTGCGACACTCTTGAGGTCTTCATCCGACGTACCGGTCAGAGCGGAATCCTTCGGCACGGCAATTGCCGGTGGGGTATTGTAGTACTTGTTGGTGAAGTCGACCTTTTCCTTGCGCTCTTCGGTGATCGACATGGAAGCGATCACGGCGTCGAACTTGCCGGCCTGCAGGGCGGGGATCATGCCGTCCCAGTCCTGGGTAACGAACTCGCACTCGACTTTCATTTCTTCGCAGAGTGCCTTGGCAATATCGATGTCGAAACCTATCAGCTGGCCGTCTGCGGTCAGGGAGTTGAACGGAGGATAAGCGCCTTCGGTGCCGATACGCACCTTTGACCAGTCTTTCGCCTCAGCGCCACTCACGGCAGCCAGTACTGCTACTGCGGCCGCAGCCATACGCAATACACGCATATTTTGTTCCCCTAATATCTTCTTCGCGGCGCAAGCGGGTTCGTCCCGCCTTCTTGCCCGAGCGCTCTATTCCATACACTTCGGTTCAAATTTCAAGCATGCCTACGAAAAAAACACAGCGTGATTTCGCCGAATTTTCAATTTTTCCGGCATGTCGTTGGGGAAGCGTCAAGTCATTGTGGAAACCTGACTGTTCCCTGAGGCCTTTTCTTCGTGCTGTAGAAGCATGCCGCCCTGAACCAAATGTCGGCCGAAGGGCAGAAATCAGGCCTTTGAGTCGGCTGTTGCCTCTGCTGCTTCAGCTTCCTGGGAAGCGTCGTGAACGTCGAGAACGGATTGCAGGGTAATCACCGGGCGGGAAAGCGCATCGCCTGCATCTGCTCCACGATAGGGTGTCGGCGAGACAACCGGCTGCTTGGTCAATTCGGCGATCTTTTCTTCGTGAACAGCCCTGTTTCTGGGGGAAAGGTTGTCCAGACCGAGTTCGGTCAGCCCATGATCTTCAAGATACTTGTGCCGAATTCGCTCTTCTTCAGGCAGTTCACGCCACTCTGCATATTGTTCCGCAAGGATGCTGCGGAATTGCAGAAACCGGCTTTCGGTTTCGCTTGGCTGCTTTTGGGGCGCCTTGGCGGAGTGCGGTGACACGGAAGGCGTGGGCGGCAGAGCAGATGTCATCGGATCCTCTTTCTGGCTGCAAGCATTGTCAAATATGCAAGCAAAAATTGTGCCGAGAGGGGATATTAAAAACCCTGATGAATCTCATGAACTTATTGAATTTGAAGCTGGAAGCCGAACTTCCTAGGAAAAGACTACCCGGTGACACATGGTTATTTCTGCCGGGTTTCGGAAAAGGGCCCAGCAATGTCGGACTACGAACTTTTCATCGGAAACAAGAACTACTCCTCCTGGTCTTTCAGGCCGTGGATCGCTCTCAGGCACAAGGATATTCCCTTCCGGGAGACCCTGGTTCCTTTCGATTTCGAAAATGGAAATCCGGAATTCGCGGCATTTTCACCAAGCAGAAAAGTACCGGTTCTCAAGGATGGCACCCTGACGGTGTGGGACAGCCTGGCGATCCTGGAATATGTCGCCGACTGTTTTCCGGATAAAGGCCTGTGGCCAAAGGACAAGGCCAAACGCGCCTGGGCACGGTCAATCTCGGCGGAGATGCATTCCGGTTTTACCGCTCTTCGCAGCGAATGTTCCATGAACATGCAGCGCCCTGTGGCGGCAAAAGCCGTCAGCGACGCGGTTAAGGGTGAGGTCAACCGCATCGTGACCGTCTGGAAAGAATGCCTGGCATCATCAGGCGGTCCTTTCCTGTTTGGCGATTTCACGATTGCCGACGCCATGTATGCACCCGTCGTCAGCCGTTTCGAGACCTACCAGCTATCCAACGACCCTGTGGTGAGCAAATACAGCGAAGCCATGAAGGCAACCGAGGCCTGGAAAGTCTGGGAAGAGGCCGCACTCAAGGAAACCTGGGTCGTCGATTCCGAGTGAGGTTCCTGTCAGCCCGGCGCCAGCCGCCGGGCGGCCATCAGGCCGTAACCGCGTCGCTGGCCAACGCAGTGTCCTCACGTTGCTGAAAATCACGGCTGCCTGAATCAGGCTTGCCGGCGTACTGGAACGCGCCTTCGTCTTCGAAAAAGCTATAAAGGCTGTCGACGAACCGGCGCACTTTCAGCGGAATGAAGCGATTGGAAGGATAGACCGCATGGACCGGGTGCGGCGGGTATTGCCATTGTGGCAGCACCACTTCCAGGTCTCCCGTTCGCAGGTACGGCTCGATAAGCCAGCGATTGGAGAGCGCAATTCCGAGACCGGCGAGTGCCGCACGGCGCAGGGTCGAAGAGTTGTTGACCAGCATTGTCGGCGTGATCTTGATAGACAGCTTTTCACCGATCGGACTGATGAACGGAACCCGGTTCCCGGTCGCGATGTTCTTGTAAAGCAAGTAATCGTGATCGGGCAGCTCGTCGGGATGGACAGGGCGTCCACGTTTATCCAGATAGTCTGGTGATGCCACCAGGCAGCGCTGAGCAAGCCCGAGCCTTCGAACAATCAGCCGGTCATCCTCGATCTCACCCATGCGGATTGCCACATCGAGCCGTTGCTGGATGACATCGACAAACTGGTCGGACAACGACACATCCAGCAAGATGCCGGGGTGATCCTTCTTGAAGCGGATCAGGAAGTCCGAAAGGATGGTTTCCGCGAAACCAAGAGGCAGCCCCACCGATAGTGGGCCGGACATCTGGGCCTCCTCGCTCTGAACCGAGCGGTCGGCCTCATCGAGGCGCTCCAGAATATCCCTTGCATAGGCATAATAGCGTTCCCCGGCTTCCGTCAGGCTGAGTTGACGTGTGGTCCGGTTCAGCAGTCTGATGCCCAGATCGTCTTCAAGCGCTCGAACCTGCTGGCTGACCGCAGGTTGCGAGATGCCGAGGAGCTTTGCTGCTGCAGAGAAGCTGCCGAGATTGACAGCCTGCACAAAGCCGGAAAGGGAGGAAAGCTTGTCCATGGCGGCCCCAGTTGGAGAGCGAGTGAGGAGCGATCTCATACATAAGCACGGGTTATGAGTAATATAAGATATTGGCCGCTTTAAAAACAAAGCCAATGAAACACTTTTAGGACTGCCGGACCGATCCAACGGTTCGAGCGTCAAAGTTTTCCATCAGGTCGAGCCGGGAGGCCAATTATGACCACTTCACAGATTTCCGTTTCCAGACGTTCGCTGCTCGGTGCGGCAGCCGGGGCAGGGGCGCTCGCCGCTGCCGGTGGTGTCACCTTTCTGTCCGCACCCGCAGAGGCCGCTGTCGATCAGGCTGGAAAGCCGATGGCAGGTGCACTCCGCTACAAGGTCGGCGATCTTGAAATCACCGCCTTGCTCGACGGCTATCTCGATGTCACGCCGGAACTGGTGATCGGCTACGACGCATCAGAAGGGCAGCGCCTGAGAGATGCAGCCATGGTTGAAGGTGAGGCATTGCGTATTCCCGTCAATGCCTACCTCGTCAACACCGGTGACCGGCTGATCCTTGTCGATGCCGGCACTGCGGATGCTCTGGGCCCGACCATGGGGCGTCTGCCGGATGCCTTGGCAGCCGCAGGTGTAGCGCCCGATCAGGTGGACGCGCTGTTGATCACCCACATGCATCCGGACCACCTCTTCGGCGTGATCGATGGTGACGGCAACAAGGTGTTCAAGAATGCGGAACTGATCCTCCCGGAGGTGGACAAGGCTTTCTGGTTCGATGATGCGGCAATGAACGGCGCTCCCGAGCAGTTCAAACCGTTCTTCCTCGGTGCACGCAAGGCTGCCGATGCCTACAAGGACAGCCAGACCCTGATTTCCGGCGACAAGGAAATCCTGTCCGGCATCCGGCCGATGGCTCTTCCGGGCCACACGCCTGGGCATACCGGCTATCTGTTCGACAGCAACGGCGAAACCCTCGTGATTGCGGGCGATATCGTCCATATGGCCGTCTATCAGTTCAACCGGCCGGACTGGGGTATCGGGTTCGACATTGATCCCGGGCAGGCAGTGTCGACACGCAAGACATTCCTGGACCAGGCCGCCGCCGACAAGTTGTTCTTTGCAGGCGCGCATATTCCGTTTCCCGGTATGGGCCGTGTTGCAAAGGACGGCGAGGGTTACCGCTTCGTCCCGGCCAACTGGCCCTACGCCTACTAACGAAGAAACTCTTTCTGGCCCGGCAACGCAGCCGGGTCAGCGCAGTCCGAACCCGGAGAAGGGCAGGAAGGACACCAGCTCACCCTTGCGGATCGAGGTCACGTCTTCAGGTATTTCGATAAGACCGTCGGCCTCGCGCAGGCCAGTGATCAGGCCGGAGCCGTCGCGCTGGAATTTATGCGCTGCAAGTGATCCGTCTGGACGAGGCTTCAGATAGGCACGGTAGAACTCTCGGCGGTCCGGCTTTTTCTTGGGAACTTCGAAGGCTGCCGGAACCTGAAAGGCCTGCGGCTCCAGAAAGGCACCTCCGCCAAGAACGCTGAAGACCGGCCGTGCGTAAAGCAGAAAACAGACCATCGCGGCAACAGGGTTTCCCGGCAGTCCGAGGACAACGCAGGATCCGATATTTCCGAACATCATCGGGCGGCCAGGCTTGATAGCAAGCTGCCACATGTGGCGTGTTCCGATCTTGTCCAGAACCTTGAGCATGTGATCTTCCTCGCCGCGGCTTGCTCCGCCGGTGGTCAGGATCACGTCATGGCTGGCTGCTGCCGTCGAAAGCACCTCTTCAAGGGCGTCGGCGTCATCTTTCAGAATGCCCAGATCGTCGATCTCGACAGGCAGCGTTGCGCACAGGCTGCGCAGCAGAAAGTGGTTGGAATCGTAAACGTCTCCGAGCGTGATGAGATCGCCAGGCCGGCGCAGCTCGTCGCCTGTCGACACTAGGGCCACCTTCAGTTTCCGGTAAACGGAAACGTCTGCCTGTCCGGTGGACGCGATTGCCGCGATATCTTGCGGGCGCAAGCGCTGACCGGGGCTCAGCAGCGTCGTTCCCTCCGCCACGTCTTCTCCCGCCTTACGGCGGTTGGCACCCGTTTTCAGGCCTTGCGGCACGATCACGAAGTCCTGCCCATCCTGCTGGTGCGTTTCACAATCTTCCTGCATGGCGACCGTATCCGCACCGGGTGGCATCACCGCTCCAGTAAAGATCCGGGCTGCTGCCCATGGGCCAAGATCGGCGTTGCTCGCGTGCCCTGCAGCTATCCTCTGTTCCAGACGGAAGAAACCTCCGGCTTCCTCGAAATCGGCGTTGCGGAAGGCGTAACCGTCAACGGCCGAATTGTCGGCCAGTGGCACGTTGCGGGGAGCGGTCACCGTATCTGCAAGGAAGCGTTCGGCGGCATCCTGCAGGGGTACGGTTTCGGTCTCGGCAATGCAATGCAGCCGCTGTTTCAGGATCTCCAGCGCCTCGTGGTGGCGCAGGCGGTCCTTGTCGTGCAGGAAGCAGTCATCCAGAAGCTGTTTGCCGGTCATGTTGTCGACCTTTTCAGCCCGAGATGGGTCTCGATGAAATTCGCCATGGCGGCAATGTCGTCCAGATGAAACACCGGCAACACCTCGTCCGGCAAATCGTGATCGGTTGCGATGGCCAGAATATTCGGATCGGAAACGGCAAGGGGCCCGCGTTCGCTTGCCTCGGTTCTGCGTGCCTCGATCTTCGGATGAGGTTCGCTCTTGTAGCCTTCGATCAGGATCAGGTCGCAGGGGGCAAGCCGCTCCAGAACGTCTTCCAGCGGCGGCTCGTCTTCCTCTTTCAGTTCATGCATCAAGGCCCAGCGGCGTCCGGACACCAGTGCTACTTCCACTGCACCTGCTTCGCGGTGCCGGAAACTGTCCGTGCCCGGCTTGTCGATATCGAAGCCGTGATGTGCATGCTTTACGGTCGAAACCTTCAGGCCCCGCGCGGTGAACTCGGCCACGAGGCTCGCCACGAGTTGTGTCTTGCCGGAATTCTTCCAGCCGGTGATGCCGAATACAGGGGTGGTGGTCATCTGGAATGTAAGCTCAGCGCGTCTCTGACAGTCGAAAGGTCATCAGGTTTGTTGGCATTGAAAAAGGGGTCCAACCCACTGTCGGGATCCGCATCGAAGGCGACTTCGACACTGTCGTAACAGTCGACAAAGGCAAGCACCTTGCCTGTCTTGCCGGATTGCAGCCAGTCCTCGAGATCCGCTTTCAGGCTGACAGGCCAAAGACCGAAGACAGGGTGGAGCTTGTCCGCAGAGGAGGCGAGGGCAATGACCGGTCTGTCACCGGGGACTGCAGCACAGAACCGGCTGACAAGGCTGGTAGGGAAAAACGGCGTGTCACCGGCTACCGAAATCACATGGCTGATATCCGGTCGTTCGTTGTGAGCATAAGTCATGCCGGCCAGGACACCTGCCAGCGGTCCTGCGAAATCGCCTACCGGATCAGCGGCAACAGGCAGCTGAAAGCGCGCAAACCGGTCAGGGTCACCATTGGCGTTCAGGATTATATCGTGCAGCTGCGGTTTCAGACGGGCGAGGATCATATCAAGCATCGTCTTGCCGCCAAGATCCATCAGGCTCTTGTCGCCGCCGCCCATTCTGCGGGATTGGCCGCCGGCAAGTACGCAACCAAGCACCTTGCTGCTCTCAAGGGTCTTCTTGTGTCTGGTCATTCTGCCGGGACGCTCCCTTTTCGGCGGGCCGTATCCGGCTCGTCTTCCACGTCGCTTGCGGACATGTCGAACACGATCCTGTCGTGACCGGACAAGGCAACGAACCGCTTGCCGCGTGCGCGGCCGATCAGCGTAAGGCCGGCCTTGCGTGCGAGTTCGACGCCCCAGGCGGTAAACCCCGAGCGTGACACGAGGATCGGAATGCCCATCATCACGGTCTTGATGACCATTTCAGAGGTCAGTCTGCCAGTGGTATAGAAGATCTTGTCGTGCGCGGGGATGTCGTTCAGGACCATCCAACCTGCGATCTTGTCGACCGCATTGTGGCGGCCGACATCTTCCATGTAGACCAGCGCACGGTCTTTCTGGCACAGAACACAGCCATGGATCGCCCCCGCCTCGAGATAGAGGGAAGGTGTTGTGTTGATGGTTTTGGTCAGCGCATAGAGCCATGAAGTGTTGAGACGGGCGTCCTCAGCGAGTTGAACGGTATCGAAGCCGTCCATGACATCGCCGAACACCGTGCCCTGGGCGCAGCCGGAGGTGCGCACCTTCTTCTTCAGCTTTTCCTCGAAATTGGTTTCGCGCTCGGTGCGAACCACCACAACATCCAGATCGTCGTCATGGTCGATGCCGGTGATGACATCGTCCTCGGCCAGCATGTTCTGGTTTTTCAGATAACCGACGGCGAGAAGGTCCGGATGATCGCCAATGGTCATCATGGTGACCACTTCCTGAGAATTCAGGTAGAGGGTCAGGGGTTTTTCCGTCACGACACGCGTTTCGACCGGCTGTCCGTCCTGATCGATACCGGTTACGGACGTCGAAAGACGCGAATCTTCCGGGTCGGGTTGCAGCACATATGAGCCTGACACAGGCAAACGACTCCATTTGCTTCGATTGTCTCAACACTATGGGACGCGATTGCCGCGGGGCAAGGTGTTACTTTGCCGTTTTGGTTCGCGAAAGTGCCATGAAGGCACCGCCGGCCAGCAGTCCCCAGAATGCACCCGAAACACCCAGGAAACTAACCCCGGAAGCCGTCACCATGAAGGTAATGATGGCACTGTCCCTGTCCGCGGGAGCCTTTGTGGCTTCGCTGATGGAAAAGGCAAAAGCACCCAGCAGGGCCAATCCAGCAACGGCTTCGATCAGGATAGTCGGCGTGGCCGCAACAAAGGCCATCACAAACCCTGCGAATAGGCCGAAAAGGATGTAGACCGCACCTGCGGTCACGGCTGCCCAGTAACGCTTTGCCGGATCCTTGTGCGCATCTTCACCCGCGCACATTGCTGCCGTGATGGCGGCAAGGTTGACCGCATGTCCGCCGAATGGGGCGGACAACACACTGAAGACGCCGGAGAGAGTGAAAAGCGGACCGCTTTTGGGGCGGTAGCCATAGGCGGACAGCACGGCGACGCCAGGGATGTTCTGGGACGCCATCGTCACGATGAAGAGCGGCAGCGCGATACTGATCAATGCTTCCAGGGAAAACGAGGGTGCGATCCAGACTGGTTCGGTGATCGGCTGGACGTTGCTCAGGTCGATCGGGCCGCTGCTCGAAAGGCCGATCGCGAATGTCATGACCATGGCAAGGGGAACCGCGAAGAGCCTGAAAAAGCGCAGGGCAATCGCCCAGACGGCAATGATGGCTAGTGCGCTGTAAGGCAGTTCTGCGACGGCTCTTACCGGCGCAAGGCACAGTCCGAACAGGACACCTGCCAGCATCGCGTTGGCAAGTGGTGCCGGAATGGCTGCGACCGCCCGTCCGAAAGGCTTGATCAGGCCCGCGAGTACGATAAGCGCGCCACAAACCAGAAAAGCACCAACGGCTGCCGAAAAGCCTCCTTCGAGCGGGCCGGCTGTCGCAAGGAGCGCGGCACCGGGTGTCGACCACGCGATGCTGACGGGGATCTTCGTGGCGAGGGAGGCAACGATCGCGCAAAGGCCCATGGAAATGGACAGTGCCATCAGGCCGCTGGTTGCTTCGGCTGGGGAAGCGCCGGCTGCTGTCAGCCCTTGAATGACGATAGCGAATGAACTTGCAAAGCCGACAATGGCGGCAAGAAAGCCGGCTGATACCGGCTGAAGGCCGGCGAACCTGCCTGACATGATGCAATCCCCCAGTTAACAAGGGCGCACAATATCGGCATGCCTGGCAATCGGACTAGGACCTTGCGGCCACGGACCGGATAATTTTGCGAAACATGTGATGAGCTGGGGCTCCGCGGCAGAAAACCCGGAGCGGCTCAGATCATCAACATGTCGTTGGTCAGGCGGCCTTCCTGAAGTTCCTGCGCGAAATGTCCGAACGCCCGGTAGGCTTCTTCCCGCGTTACGTCGGCAGGATGGTCAAGCAGAGGGCGCAGCACGTCGTGCTTGGAAGCGGCCAGTCCATCGGTCAGATCCCGGAAGAACATCAGCGAATTCGGGAACAGCCGGAAATCCGCCGGTTCGTGAATGATGCCCTCGATAGCTTCAAGACGCGGATCGTTCATCACGCAATAGACGGTATCAAGCACCGGGCCGGTCAGGCCTTCCAGAACCTGGATGATGTGCTGATCGACCAGCAGAAGCGCACCGGTTACGCCGGCCTTTCTGTTGATCCGCCGAATACGCAGCAACGTCTTGTCGATTTCGTCGGGCAGGGGCAGACGCATCTTGCCCCAGTTGATCTTGCTTCGGTAGCAGGCGCGGTAAAGTTCCATGGCGTGTCCATCCTTTTGCCGATGAAACCAGCCTGCGCTTCAATTCCTCACATTTGCTTAAAATTTGAATCAAATACGAAGAAGAGTTTTTCGTGTTACCGAAGCGTCGCCAAGTCCTCCGCAAAAGTGTGCTTTGCGGTCCGGTGAACAGAACAAGAAAACTGTGCAAAACAACGTGCGCACATCTTTGTGTGGATAAGGAGGTCAGGCACCGGCTTCGAGCTTGAAATCCAGACTGGCTCTTACGGCAGGCCACTCGTGAGGAAGAATCGAATAAACCGCCGTATCCCTGAGCGCTCCGTTGGGCGAGCGCTGGTGGGATCGCAGAACACCATCCAGTTTGGCACCTAGCCTTTCGATGGCGGCACGGCTTTGGTGATTCATGAAGTGCGTCCGGAATTCGACCGCGATGCAGTCCAGTTCCCCAAACGCATGTGCCAGCAGCATGCGTTTGCATTCCGTGTTGAGGCGAGTGCGCTGCACGGCCTTGCGATACCAGGTCGAACCGATTTCGACGCGCTTGTTGGCCGCATCGATGTTCATATAGGTGGTCATGCCGACGGCTTTGCCGGTTGGTGTCAACACGGCGAACGGAAGCATTGAGCCGGCTTCCTGAAGCGACAGCCGTCTTTCAATTTCCGCCCGAACGGCATCCGGCTTCGGGACGCTGGTATACCAAAGCTTCCACAGTTCGCCGTCGGCGGCAGCTTCAGACAGATCGGCGGCGTGGGATAGGCTCAAGGGCGCAAGTGTGCCGGTACTGCCCTTCAGGGTTACGGGGAGAGGCCAGGCCATCATGTGTCTCCAGTCGAATTGGCAGGTCAGAACGGGCGCTCTTCACCGCTCCATTTGAAGAACTTTCCGGTATCGGTAACAGACAGGGAACCGGCAATCTTCAGAACGCCCCGCGCCACATCCACCGGGTCATTGTCTGCCAACTGGCCGCCCATGTCTGTACGCACCCAGCCCGGGTCTATCAGCGCGACCGGAATGCCTTCGGATTCCAGATCGGTCGCCAGCCCCTGCATGACCTTGTTCACTGCCGCCTTGGAGGCTCGGTAGGCGAGGGTGTCCGACTTCCGGTATCCCATCCAGGCCATCTGGCTGGAGATGGTCAGGATTCGACCGGATCCCGACCGGCGCAAATGAGGCAGGAAAGCTTGTGAGACCGCCAAAGGTGCAAGTGTGTTGACGGCCAGGGTTTCGGCAAAACCCTCGAAATCCATATCGAGTGCGCTTTGACGTTCCGGACTGATGATGCCCGCGTTGTTGATCAAAAGGTTCAGCGGGGTGTCGAGGTCGCCGGCGACCGCGCGAACGGCGGCATGGTCTCTCACATCGAAAACCAGCGGATGAAAATCTTTGCCGAGCCGTTCCGCTGTCTCGTCAGCGGACTGCTGCGTGCGGACGGAGCCGTAAACGGTCCAGCCACTGTCCAGTGCTGCGCGGGCAAGTTCATAACCGATCCCGCGATTGGCTGCGGTGATGAGGCAGGTTGGCATGTCAAATTCCTGAAGCTGGAATGTCTTGGGAAGGACGCTGTGTAGGCCGCAACAAATTAACCGGGCCATCTGGCTGTTCAACGAAAACATTGTCTCCCTATTAGGAGGGGTAACAATCGGGAGATCCAGCAGCAACCATGGCCAATTCCTTGGTTATGAAAGCTTCTGAAGCTTGCTGCTTTCAGCTGCACAGGGCTTGTGTCGGATTTTCACCCCTTCTATGACTCGCGGTCTGAAACCGGAACGCGCCGTGCTTCATTTTGGCAGGTTGCCTGAATGGAGCGGCGAACTAGAGTTCGCACCGGAAATAGCCGGTTGAACACAGTGGCCGGTGTACGAAACAGGACCGAAAGATGACCGACACCATAAAAAGCGCAGTCATGGAACGACTGAGGCAGATCAAGGGACCAGACCTTGAGGGCGATATCGTCTCGTTGGGCCTTGTCTCGGACGTGTTTGTGTCCGATGGCCGTGTTGTTTTTTCCATCACCGTTCCTGCAGAACGCGCACAGGAGCTTGAGCCTCTGCGCCAGGCCGCTGAAAAGGTGGTCAAGGAAGTGGATGGCGTCGAAACCGTGATGGTCGCGCTGACTGCCGAACGAGCGGCGGGCGGCGCTCGCAATGCGGCACCACAATCAGCTCCCAAACCAGCCCCCCAACAGCCTCGGCGACCTGCGGAAGAGCAGGCGCCTGCAAAACCGGGCGTGCCGGGCATCAAGCACATTGTCGCGGTTGCGTCCGGCAAGGGCGGTGTTGGCAAATCCACCACCACGGCGAACCTTGCCTTGGCGATGGCCTCCCTCGGAAAGAAGGTCGGCGTCCTGGATGCTGATATCTACGGGCCCTCGGTGCCGCGGCTGTTCAATGTTTCCGGCAGGCCGGAAGCTTTGTCGGGCAGGATGCTCAAGCCAATGGAAGGCTATGGCATCAAGGTGATGTCCATGGGCTTCATGGTGGAAGAGGAAACGCCAATGATCTGGCGTGGGCCGATGGTGATTTCCGCGCTTACCCAGATGCTGCGCGAAGTGGCCTGGGGCGAACTTGACGTCCTTGTGGTCGACATGCCTCCGGGAACCGGCGACGCCCAGCTCACCATGGCTCAGCAAGTGCCGCTGGCCGGAGCCGTGATCGTGTCGACACCGCAGGACCTTGCCCTGATCGATGCCCGCAAGGGCCTCAACATGTTCAAGCGTGTCGATGTTCCCGTGCTGGGGATTGTCGAGAACATGAGCTACTTCCTGTGCCCCGATTGCGGTGGTCGCCATGATATCTTCGGCCATGGCGGAGCGCGCGCGGAAGCGGACCGGCTGAAGGTTCCGTTCCTGGGCGAAGTTCCCTTGACGATGAAGATCCGTGAAACCTCTGATGCCGGAACACCGGTGGTGGTGTCCGATCCTGAAGGCTCGGTCGCAGGCATCTACAAGGACATTGCCGCCAAGGTACTCGACAGCATTGATCGGGAGAGCGCGGAACCCACACGAGCGGCCCCCAACATCGTCTTCGATTGATACAGGGCAGTGTCGATCCCTGGGTAATTCCTGATTAGGCGACGAGACAAGTTTTGGCCACGGCGAGAGCTGTGGCCTTTTTTCGTCCGGGTTTAGCTGGCTGCAGGACTGGTGGTGGTGATCGCAGATTTATCCGTGAAATGCAGCAGTTTCCACCCGTTGCGAAGGCTCGGGTCAAGCTTGCAAAGTTGAAACAATTTCAAAGCCAATGGGGAGAAAAATTAGCGTTTTCTGCCGTCTTTCGATGTTGGGCCTGTAACAATTCAGGTTTTCACGCCCGGATCACGCGGCCAATATATATTCGAACATGAATATATCGCCCGCGAGGGTGAAAACCAAAAGGTTCCTTCCCGGGCATGCTCACCAGCCGAACTCAGACTTCCAGCACCGATGCCAAACCATCCCTGGCGGTGCTTGTAGCGATTTCATCGGTCAGCCCGCTTGCCATGCAGATATACCTGCCGTCTCTGGCAGGAATGATGGTGGTCTTTTCCGCAACCGCGGGCGAGATTCAGCTGTCGATGTCCGCTTATTTCATCGCGGTTGCGGTTTCCCAGTTGTTCTGGGGACCCTTGTCGGATCAGTTCGGCCGCCGGCCGGTAATCATTCTCGGCATGGCTTTGTTCGTAATCGGCAGCGTGTTCTGTCTGTTTGCACAAACAATCGAAGCCTTGATCGCCGCCCGGGTTCTTCAGGCAGCCGGTGGCTGTACGGGAATGGTCCTTGGCCGTGCGATCCTGCGTGATCTCTACAGCCCCAAGCAGGCGGCCAGCATGATCGGCTATGTCACCATGGGCATGGCGGTGATGCCGACAGTGGCACCAGCAATCGGCGGAATTCTGGATCAATACTATGGCTGGCAGGGCGGGTTTGTGCTGCTGCTGATGTTCGGAGTGGCGGTTCTGTGGGCAAGCATTGCGCTTCTGCCTGAAACGCACCTGAACCGAAAAGCGGCCGGTGGGCGGCAGATCCTGAAATCCTACGCGACCCTCTGCCGTGAGCCGCTCTACTGGAGCTACAGTCTGACAGCGGCGTCCAACGCGCTTGCCTACTTCGCCTATCTGGGAGGGGCTCCCTTTATCGCCGCCGATCTCCTGTCCCTGAGTGCGCAGGAAATGGGGTTCTACTTCATGTTCGTGGCGCTCGGTTATATCGCTGGAAACTTCATCTCCGGCCGGTTTGCCGAGCGAGTTGGCCTGTTTCGGATGATACTGTCCGGCACTCTCATCGGCGTTGTCTGCGTGGCGATAATCTCCGGGTTTGCCTATTTCGGAGCGTTGAGCGCACCCAGCCTCTTCCTGCCGATGTTCCTTCTTGGTCTCGGCAATGGTGTCTGCCTGCCAAGTGCATTGTCCGGTGCTGTCAGTGTACGGCCTGAGTTGACGGGAGCTGCTTCCGGCCTGACGGCGTCACTTCAGGTCGCCATGGGCGCGCTGGCCGGATCCATTGTCGCCTCGCTGTATGCCGATGGCCTGCTGGCCTCCTCGCCCTGGGGCATGATCCTGATGATGGGACTGGGCATCGGGTGCAGCCTGATCGCGACCGTCTGCATCAGGTTCTACACCACGCGCGCCGACCTCGTTCCGGCAGAATAGTTTTTCCGGCTTTCAAGGTCGCTGAACTTGCTGTTGCATGGGTAACTGAAGGTTTGGCTGTTTAACCGCCGGTGACGCTCATGTGCCGGGAAACTGCAGGCTGGTTGCGGTTCCGGTCAATCACGAAATCATGCCCTTTTGGCTTCCGTCCGATGGCCTCATCAATCGCATCGTTCAGAAGGTCGTTGCCTTCCGAAGCGCGCAGAGGCGCGCGAAGATCCGACATGTCTTCCTGACCAAGGCACATGTATAGCTGGCCGGTGCAGGTGACGCGCACCCGGTTGCAGCTTTCACAGAAGTTATGCGTCATCGGCGTGATAAAGCCGAGACGACCACCGGTTTCCTCGATAGTCACATACCGGGCGGGTCCGCCGGTCTTGTAGGGGATGTCCGTCAATGTGAATTGCTCGCCCAGGCGCGCACGCACGGTCGAAAGTGGCAGATACTGGTCCGTGCGGTCGCCGTCGATCTCGCCAAGTGGCATGGTCTCGATCAGGGTCAGGTCGTGACCATGCTCATGACACCACTCAAGCATCGTCACGATCTCATGCTCGTTGACGTCCTTGAGAGCAACCATATTGATCTTGATCTGGAGGCCTGCGGCAGTCGCTGCGCGGATCCCGTCCATGACCTTGCCAAGGTCGCCCCAGCGGGTGACTGCCTTGAATTTCTGCGGATCGAGCGTATCGATCGACACATTGATCCGGCGCACGCCGCAATCGTAGAGTTCCTGCGCGTAGCGGGCGAGCTGCGAGCCGTTGGTGGTCAGGGTCAACTCTTCCAGAGCGCCACTGTCCAGATGCCGGCCAAGGCTGCGGATAAGGCTCATGATATTCTTGCGGACCAGCGGCTCACCGCCGGTCAGGCGCAGTTTACGGACGCCTTTTTCGATGAAGGCAGTGCACAGGCGGTCGAGCTCTTCAAGGCTGAGCACTTCGCGTTTGGGCAGGAAGGTCATGTCTTCCGCCATGCAATACACGCAACGGAAATCGCAACGATCGGTCACGGACACGCGAAGGTAGGTGACGGCGCGGCCGAACGGGTCGATCATCGGACCATGTGATTCCGCTGTTCCGATTGCCGCTTGTGCCGGGACCACAATCTTGCCGTCTGTCACGTTTCGCTCTCCCTCGATTTTTATCTTATCCAGATCATATGGCGTCGATGCGGGCAAGATCAATTGAAACCGGACTGCAAATGTCCGGTTTACGGCATCAGGTAAACTCGTGAGTGTACTCTTGTCAAATCAATTGGAAAGATGCCGGAATTCGCTCGCCTGCGCGACCAGGAACCCGCATCGAAGCGCCCACTGACGAGTGCTTGGTCCGGTCACAATCCTAGGAGCTCCACTTTACTTGCCGCTCTCCCGGAATTGGAGCCAAAAAATCCGGCACACCATTGATCCGATTGTGTTTTGCGGCGTATCTGAGCTGTAGCAAGCGGCAGGAGCAGCATGACAACACTTGTTTGGTTTCGACAGGATTTGCGCATTAAAGACAATCCGGCCCTGTTCGAGGCGGCCCGCAAGGGACGTGTCCTTCCGGTCTTCATCCTTGAACCATCAGAGCAGGCCGGTGAAACGCACCCGCTTGGCGGGGCAAGCCTCTGGTGGCTGCATCACAGCCTGGCGTCCTTGAAGGCGGATCTGCCGGGTCTGATCTTCCTGCGGGGGAGCGCGAGACACCTGATCCCACAGCTTGCAAAGGAAGTCGAGGCCGAGGCCGTCTTCTGGAATCGATGCTACGAACCACATGCAATCGAGCGGGACACCGATCTCAAGAAGGTGCTGAAAGAAGACGGGTTTGAGGTCAAAAGCTTCAAGGCGTCCCTCTTGTTCGAACCCTGGGAACTGGAGACAAAATCCGGCGGCCCCTTCAAGGTGTATTCGCCGTTCTGGAAGGCAGCTCAGCAAAAGACCATCGATGACGCCTTGCCAGCACCGGAGAAGCTGGAATTTGCGGACTACGATGGCGGTGAAACGCTTGAGAGCTTTGACCTCTTGCCCACGAAACCGAACTGGGCAAAGGGATGGGAGGATTGCTGGCAGCCCGGTGAAGCCGGTGCTGCGGAGCGGCTGGACGGCTTCTTCGAGGAAGGCTTGAAGGGCTATGGCACATTGCGCAATCGCCCGGATCTTCCGAATGTGTCGCGCTTGTCGCCGCATCTCCACTTCGGCGAAATCTCACCCCGACAGATCTGGCATGCAACGCAGAAGGTAATGGACCGGAAATCGTCGGTTGCCGGTGACGGTATGAAATTCCTGTCCGAGATTGCCTGGCGGGAATTTGCGTACCACTTGCTCTACCATTTTCCGAAATTGCCGTCGGACAACTGGCGTTCAACCTTTGATTCCTATCCCTGGCAGGAGCCGGGCGACGCGTTGGAGAAGTGGCAGAAAGGACAAACGGGATATCCGATAGTCGACGCCGGCATGCGCGAACTCTGGCAAACCGGATACATGCACAACCGGGTGCGCATGATCGTGGCGAGTTTCCTGATCAAGCATCTGCGTATTCATTGGCACCATGGCGAGGCCTGGTTTCGGGACACGCTGGTGGATGCGGACCTTGCCAACAATTCCGCAAGCTGGCAGTGGGTCGCAGGATCAGGCGCTGATGCTGCTCCCTATTTTCGGGTCTTCAACCCGATTACCCAGGGAGAAAAATTCGATCCGGAAGGTGTGTATATCCGCAAATGGGTTCCAGAGCTGCGCGATCTGGACACGCACTATCTCTTTGCGCCGTTTGATGCTCCGGCCGAAACCCTGAAAAAGGCCGGTATCACGCTTGGCGAGACCTATCCGAAACCGCTGGTCGACCATGCCAAGGCACGCAAGGCAGCGCTTGACGGCTATGAAGCGGTGAAGCAGGCGGGACAAGACGCCGCTTGACGGTGCCGGTGCTACCGGTATCGTCCGCGCGCAAGTCCCGGCGACATGTGCCGGGTGGAATCAAAGGACCCGGAGATGACCGACCCGACTGCTCCCTGGCCGACGGAACTACGCGTATCGAAAGACAAGAAGAGCCTGACTGTTGCTTTCAACACGGGTGAGCGGCACGAATTGTCTGCCGAATATCTCCGGGTGTGTTCACCTTCGGCGGAAGTGAAGGGCCACAATCCTTCCCAGAAGCAGACCGTGCCCGGCAAACGCAACGTCGAGATCATGAAGATCGAACCTGTCGGCAACTATGCTGTCCGTATCCATTTTGACGACATGCATAACTCCGGGATTTTTACCTGGACGTATTTCCTCGAGCTAGGCAGAGATCCGGAAGCACACTGGGGTGTCTACCTGCAGGAACTGGCGGACAAGGGCCTGACACGGGATCGTTGATTGAGAGCAGGCCGGGCTGGCTGAAGCCAGCTGGAATCAGCTATAAAGGGCGTGGCTCGACCCAAGCCATCCCCCTCCATCAGGAGCAGCAGCCGAACTGCAGGGTCGTTTCATACTGGCAACCAGACGATCGTGCGTTCGCATAAGGAGGGACTGCGGCTGATGCACGCGATCTGGAGGTCGCACCATGAAACTCACTGCACCCGTTTTCCGCCTGAAGCGTGAAGCCCGAACACTCGCCCGCAACAAATCCATCGCGTTGAGCCGCGCATTGGACGCAATTGCTGTTCGCGAAGGTTTCAGAAGCTGGAGCCATCTCGCGTCTGCTGTGCGCGACCAAGGCCCATCGGTCAGGCTTTTGTCAGCGCTTGAACCCGGCGATATGGTCATCCTTGGGGCGCGGCCCGGACACGGCAAAACAGTGCTGGGGCTCGAGTTGCTTGCAGAAGCGGCCCAGGCCGGTCGAACGTCCGTGTTCTTTTCGTCAGAATGTTCTTATCGCGATGTTCGTATGAAGCTATCCGCCAGCGGATACCGCGATCCGGAAAAATCGGGAGCGTTCCGGATTAGGCTTTCCGAAAACGTCTGCGCCGAGAAGATTGAAGAGACGCTGGCTGATGCTGTGCCGGGCTCCATTGCCGTCATCGATTATCTTCAGGTCATGGACCAGCATCGCTCGCAACCTCCGCTCGGTGCGCAGATCGAGCAGCTGAGACAATTTGCGAACAAGAGGCGTATCACGCTCGTCTTCCTGTCGCAGGTCCACAGAAGCTTTGATCCCGAGATCCGGTCACTGCCAGGGTTCTCCGATATCCGCACAACCAATCCTGTCGATCTATCGCACTTCAACAAGGGCTGTTTCCTGCACGACGGCGAGATGATGCTGTCCGGACATTGAGTTGCCCTTCCGGTCTTTTGGATCACCGGTCGGTGTCCTGCTGAACGCAGGGCACCGGTTGCTTGAACGTCTTGAAACGTTCCGGGCTTTCGCGGGCTAATTAGAGTTGTGGCTGGCTAAAGTCCGAGTTCACTCAGGCCAGGATGGTCTGCCGGGCGCGGGCCCTGAGGCCAGTGCATCTTGCGATCATTCGCGGAAATGGCGAGATCATTGATGCTGGCAAATCGGCGATGCATCAGGCCATTGGGTGCGAACTCCCAATTCTCGTTGCCGTAGGAGCGGTACCATTGTCCGGCCGCATCGTGCCATTCGTAGGCAAAGCGAACCGCAATCCGGTTGCCGGCAAAGGTCCACAGTTCCTTGATCAGGCGGTACTCCTGTTCCCTCTGCCATTTGCTGGTGAGGAATTCCACCACTTGCTCCCGCCCAACCGGAAAGTCCGACCGGTTCCGCCAAATGGTGTCCGGTGTATAGGCTAGCGAGACCTTCTCCGGGTTCCGGCTGTTCCAGCCGTCTTCCGCAGCACGCACCTTCTGGCGGGCGGTCTCAAGGGTAAAAGGCGGCAGCGGGGGGCGCTGTTCTGTCATCGCGCTAGCTCCAGAGTCTGAATTTGAGGAGACGAGGCCAACCCCGCATGAAGGCGGGCGTCCAGCGGCTGGGGGGCCGGGGTCAAGGCTGATGTGATCACAAGTACCCCGGCAACAAGTGCGCCGAAGAGATAGAAGCCGCGCGGATATGCAGGTCTTGGTGAGAACATGGGTTTGCCTCGCAGTGTTAAACAGATAAATGTGTACCGATCTGTTCAGTTACGAGTTACATATGTACCGATCTGTACATGATGGCAAGGCGCTAACTTCGTGCCTGAGATCATTAAAACGTGAGGAGGTCGTGTTTCGGCTGTTTGGGTAGCACCTATTTTGGGTATCTTGAACGATCGCTGATGTTTGACTATTTACAAGTCAGTACAGAAAGGAAGCTCATGCGACCAAGCAAACGCGATGAACTGGTACGCAAGTCTCTGGCTGTCTTTTACAGAGACGGTTTCCATGCGACCGGCATGGATACGCTTGTTGCTGAAACAGGCATCTCCAAGACGACGATGTTCAAGCATTTCAGAACCAAGGATGATCTGATCCTGGCGGTGTTGAGATACCGGGACGAGACTTTCCGGAACTGGTTCCTGCGCAGGCTGGATGAACGCGATCTTTCGCCAAGGAAAAAGCTGCTCGCAGTTTTTGATATTTTGAAGGAGTGGTTCGAAGAGCCCGGTTTCAAGGGATGTATGTTCATCAAGGCATCGGCTGAGTTTCAGGACCCTGTACACCCTGCATATGTCCAGTCCACCGAACACAAGCGCCTGCTTCTGTCGGCACTCAGGAGCCTTGCGGAAAAGGCGGGGTCTCGCGAGGCGGATCTGCTGGCGCGACAGATCCTCCTTCTCAAGGAGGGGGCAATCGTTGCCGCTCAGATGGGGTTCGACCCGGATCCGTCAGATGCGGCAAAGAACGCGGCAGCGGTACTGATCGATGCCCACATCCCGGAAAATTGATCAAGCTGGGATTTAGAAGTGAGCATCAAATAAAAAAGCCGGGCAGGGCCCGGCTTTATTTCTTGATAATTGGTGCCGCAGTTTAGCGCTTCACGATGACCTTCGAACCAACAGTCACGCTGTTGTAGAGGTGGATCACGTCTTCATTTGCCAGACGGATACAGCCGGAAGAGACAGCCGAACCGATGGTCCACGGCTCAGTCGTGCCGTGAATGCGGTAGAGGGTCGAGCCGATGTACATCGCGCGAGCACCCATCGGGTTGTTCGGTCCACCCGGCATGTAAGCCGGAAGGATACGGCCTTTCGCACGTTCACGAGCACGCATCTGTGCAGGCGGGGTCCAGCTCGGCCATTCAGCCTTGCGGGTGATGCGGTGCGTACCGGCCCACTGGAAGCCATCCTTGCCAACGCCGACGCCATACTTCATGGCCTTGCCACCAGGCAGGACATGATAAAGACGGCGCTCGGAGGTATCGATGACGATCGTGCCTGCCGGGTAGGGGCCATCATATTTCACGCGCTTGCGTTTGACCGGGGACGGGCCGCCCGGGTGATATTTCGGAGTGACCCAGGTGTTCGTGCTGTGGTCAAAGTAGCCATATCGCGGAGCTGCCTGAGCGGTCAGCGCAAAAGCGCCCGCCAGAACCGCAACCATTACAAATAAAAGTTTCTTCATTCCGATCCCCCATCAGCATCGGGCTCGTGCCTCAACGATGCGATTCTCAATCAAAGTGACGTTACGAAAATGTCCTTGCCGCACTCTTAATTATTATGTCGCAAAACGGCGTTCGGGAAAATCTCACGTTGATGTGACCACCGACCATGTCCTGCGTCTGTGCTGAAATTGCAACGGATTTTTCGTGAAAAACGCGATGAAGTCGCGTTCGCTCGCTGAGATTGTGGAATTTGCCCGCCTTGTCATAAATCGTCAGCTATCTTTGATCCGGATTGGGCGATTCCGCGCCTGATGCCGAATCGTATGACCGCGATCCAAATCGCGCCAAAACGGCGCGTGGTTACTGATGTTGGTGTGTCGACAGACAAAAAAGAACCCGCGGCAAAAGCCGCGGGTCTGGTGTTTTCAGCTGAAGCCGCGTTCAGCCGAGGTTCAATTCCTTGAAGAAGTCGTTGCCCTTGTCATCAATGACGATAAAGGCCGGGAAATCCTCGACTTCGATTCTCCAGACGGCTTCCATGCCCAGTTCCTCGAACTCGACCACTTCCACCTTCTTGATACAATCCTGCGCAAGGCGAGCGGCCGGACCGCCGATGGAGCCGAGATAAAACCCGCCATGAGCCTGGCAGGCGCGGCGCACCTGAGCGGAACGGTTGCCTTTGGCCAGCATGACCATGGAACCGCCGGCTGCCTGGAACTGATCGACGTAAGCGTCCATACGTCCTGCGGTTGTCGGACCGAACGAACCTGAAGGCATTCCCTCCGGTGTCTTGGCCGGGCCAGCGTAATAGATCGGATGGTTCTTGAAATAGTCGGGCAGGGGCTCGCCGCTTTCCAGCCGGTCGCGCAGCTTGGAATGGGCAAGGTCGCGGGCAACGATCAGCGGTCCGGAAAGCGACAACCGGGTCTTGATCGGGTGTTTGGAAAGTTCGCCCAGGATTTCGGACATCGGCCGGGTCAGGTCGACTTTCACCACATTGTCGGACAGGTGGTCGTCGGTGACCTCCGGCAGGTATTTTTCCGGGTGCATCTCGAGCTGCTCCAGGTAAATCCCGTCTTTCGTGATCTTGCCGACGGCCTGCCGGTCCGCAGAGCAGGACACGGCGAGGCCGATTGGCAAGGACGCGCCGTGACGCGGCAGGCGAATGACACGCACATCGTGGCAGAAATACTTGCCGCCGAACTGGGCACCGACGCCGGTTGCCTGGGTCAGTTTGTGGATCTCGGCTTCCAGCTCAAGGTCACGGAAGGCATGTCCCAGTTCCGACCCTTGCGTCGGCAGGCCGTCAAGATAGCGGGCCGAAGCCAGTTTTGCTGTCTTGAGGTTCATTTCCGCAGACGTGCCGCCGATGACGATCGCAAGGTGATAGGGCGGGCAGGCAGCAGTTCCGAGAGTGAGGATCTTTTCCTTGAGAAATTCCACCAGCCGGTCATGGGTCAGCAGGGATGGCGTGCCCTGGAACAGGAAGGTCTTGTTGGCCGAACCGCCACCCTTGGCCATGAACAGGAACTTGTAGGCATCTTCACCTTCGGCATAGAGCTCGATCTGTGCCGGCATGTTGTTGCTCGTGTTCTTTTCCTCGAACATCGAAATCGGCGCAAGCTGGGAATACCGCAGGTTCTTTTTGAAATAGGCGTCCCGGGAACCTTCGCCGAGTGCGGCTTCGTCCGACCCGTCGGTCCAGACCCGGCGGCCCTTCTTGCCCATGATGATTGCGGTGCCCGTGTCCTGGCACATTGGCAGAACACCGTGGGAGGCGATGTTCGCGTTTTTCAGGAGGTCAAACGCAACGAATTTGTCGTTCTCGGTCGCTTCCGGATCTTCCAGGATCTTCTTCAGCTGTTCCAGGTGGCCTGGACGCAGGAAATGGTTGATGTCCTTGAAGGCCTCTTCGGCAAGAAGGCGTAGACCTTCAGCTTCGACAACCAGTACCTCTTCGCCGTTGAACTCGGCTGTCTTGACGTGGTCCGACGTCAATTTCCGATACGGGGTCTTGTCTTCTCCCTGAGGGAAAAGGGCGCTGTGCTGATAAGCTGGAGGTGTGAGCGGAGCGTTCATAGGAGGCTTTCCTGATCTGGCTGCTTCCCGTCACATCGGGAAGCGCTGGAACGTTGAGTGCTGTTCTCATACGGCAAAAAGGCTGCGGACGCCAAGTGCCGCAGCCTGATCAAATGGTCGGAGCCGGAAGTCTTGTTTGCCGAACGCGATGTCAGCGGATCGCCGTAAGATCCAGAGTAACGGTGACGATATCTCCGACCGTGTCGGTGCCGACGCCGCTGCCAAGCTGATAGTCGAGCCTGTTGACGATGGCCGTCCCCTTTGCTGTGGCGGTGTCGCCCGCGATGTCCAGGGTGAAATCCATCTCGACCGGCTGGGAAATTCCCTTGATGGAGAGCGTGCCCTGTGCCCGGTAGCTGTTGCCTTCGACAAGCTCGACAGTGTCGGACGTGAATTCGGCCGTCGGGAAGTCCCCGGCGTTGAACCAGTCCTTGCCAGGCAGGGTGCCGTCGAACTGGGCGTTGCCGGTGGTGGCGCTCATGGGTTTGATTTCAGCGCTGATCTTGGCGGTTTCAGGGGCCGCAGGATCAAAATCGATGTCTGCTTCCCAGGACGCGAAGACGCCAGTCAGCGTGCCGCCGCCCTGTTTGACTTCAAAGCCGAGCTTGCTCTTGTCCGGATCGACTTTCCAGGTGTCGGCAAACGCCGGTGCGGTGAAGGTCGTCGCCGACAGGACTGCAACGGCATATGTAAAATGCTTCAATGTCATCTGCGGATTTCCAGTTCGTGTTGTCAGCTATCGACCTTGGCGGGTGCGGTTGAAATCATGCGTTTCAACGTGGCGTCGCGGGCGATGAAGTGGTGTTTCAGCGCAGCTGCGACATGGACGACAATCAGCGCGATCAGCAGATAGGCGCCGTATTCATGCAGCAGCTTGAAGAAGGTTTCCGCCTGTTCCTGCGAACCAAGCACACCTGGAACCGGCAGATGTGGCACTGGCCAGGTGTTGAACAGGATGGTCGGAATGCCCCACGGCGAGGCCGACACCATGAACCAACCGGTCAGTGGCAGTGCAAACAGAAGCGCGTATAGACCGACATGCCCCAGATGCGCCCCGGCCTTTTCCAGCGGGTGCATGTTGTCAGGCAGTTTCGGCGAAGGATTGAGAAGGCGCCAGACAAGACGGAGCACGGCAAGCGTCAGCACCACAAAGCCGATCGATTTGTGCAACTGATAGAGCTCGAAGGTTGCCTGTTCGGTCGGGGGAAGCTGGTGCATGTAGAGGCCGAGGCCAAGCATGCCGATGATCAAGACTGCCATCGTCCAATGGAACGCAATGGCGATTCTTCCATACCCGGTTGAAGTGTTGCGCAGCATGGCGGCTCCTGGAAAACGGAGGCCGGTCTGTCCGGCCTCCGAGGGTGTTCACTTAGTTGGTCGCGTCGGACTTCAGAGCTTCGGAATGGAAGGTCACGGTAATGTCGTCACCTACATAGGGAACATACATGTCCATTCCATAGTCGGAACGCTTCAGAACTGTGGAAACGGCAAAACCGGCAGCTTCCTTCTTCGCCATCGGGTGCTCACCAAGTGCTGTGACATCAACGGTCAGGGTCACCGGCTTGGTGATGTCCTTGATGGTCAGGTCGCCGGTCACTTCCAGCTGGTTGTCACCGGTCTTTTCGACCTTGGTGCTCTTGAAGGTCGCCTTCGGGAATTTTTCAGCGTCAAAGAAGTCCGCGCTCAGGAAGTGCGCGTTGCGCTCTGCCCAGAACGTGTCGAGGCTGCCGACGTCGATCGTGAATTCGATGGAGGAATTGGCAGGCGTGTCCTTGTCGATCAGCAGCGTGCCTTCCCATTCGCCGAAACGGCCTTCGGTCGTGGAGTAGCCAAGGTGGTTATAGGAGAAAGCCAGGTTGGCGTGGGACTTGTCGAAGTCGTAGGCCACCGGTTCGGCAAGGGCGGTGCCTGCGACGAGGGAAAGGGCAAGCGCAGAAGCTGCGAGACGGATCATGATCAAACCTCATAGATGTTACCAGAAGCGTTCGCTCATGAACGCTGCAGACTGGAACATAGGAAGAAAATTGTGCGGTGCAATTTGACTGACTGTTCGTAAATGCTGAACAATAATTCAGTTGATTTCTTCACCGTTAACTGTGCGGCTTTGGAAAGATTTTCAAGCGTCAGGGGGATAGAAAGTCGACCCTGCGGTATTGGGTGAGAATCGCGATAGAATTCCGAGGCTGAAGTGAATTGTTCAGTCATTCAATTAAGGGTTGTTGCGACCGGTAAGCACCTGAAATTGCGAGGGAAGTTGCAGTGTCATCATTTCATCAAGAATTTCAGGCACCTGTTTCATCGACTTCCCTCTAGAGTGGCCGTTTGCCAGCCCTATCCAAGCTCCGGATATCACTCTGGAGACACAGGAGACCTAACCGTGAAACAAGCCGTCGTTGTGTGCCACCGTGGAGCCAGCCTTCAGGCTCCGGAAAACACGATTGCCTCGCTCGAGGGAGCAATTGCGCTTGGCGCCGAGGTTGTCGAGTTGGATGTTCGGCCGTCCAGGGATGGCATCCTTTACGTGATGCACGATGCAACCGTTGACCGAACGACGGATGGAAGTGGCCGAATTTCGGATATGACTTCCGACGAAATTGACCATCTTGATGCAGGGAACTGGTTCAAGGAGACCTTCAAGGGCGAGCGAGTTCCAAGGCTCGACGCGTTTCTGGATACCTGCAAGGGCCGTATTGGCACCTATGTTGAGATCAAGGAAGGCGATCCCGCGGAAATTCGCGACATGCTGGCAGTCCGCGGCATGCTGAGCGACGCCTGGACGTTTTCGTTCGATCAGGCAATCCGCGCTGAAGCTCGTGCGAAGGTACCGGACCTGCGACGCATGGTTCTTTACGCTCACGTTGGTTCGGTCGAGCGCGCCGTTGCCCAGGGTGCGCATATCCTGGAATTCCATGAAGATGACCTGGAAGAGAACCTCATAAACGAGGCAAAGCAGGCCGGATTGATTACGCAGATGTTCTACGCCGGGTCTGAACGAGCCGTTTTCGAGAAAGCCGTGCGCTGCGGCGTCGAGCAAATGAACATCGACCAGGTCGAAATTTTCAAGTCCGTGGAAAAAGAGCTTTTGGCAACAGTCTGACGCTCCAGCGTGATGCAAATTGCACTCCGACGGAAATCATTGACTGGCGTGGCCGGGAACCTACGGGTTCCTGGCCGATTTGTTTTGGATTGATTGAAAAAATATTTTGAGCGTCATACGCCATTGCGATCAGGGGTCGCAGGTATCTATGATTGTGATTTTTCTTTAGTAATCCAAAAATACAATCTTAAATAGTTTTAATATTAAAATTTTATCTAATATGGGAAAAAGTTGGAAACGTTAGATGATAGAACAATTTTTACTAAAAGAATGAAATAAAAAGGTTTCCCATTATAATTCAAGTCTTGTTAACGGGGGCGGAATAGCTTGCCGAGCTTCTGAAGCCGGGCCAAGAGAGGGCTCCCATGTCCAACAAAATAAACGTCAATCGCTCAGGTCAGGCCAGTTGCATGGCAGCAAAAGCTGATGACGTTGGACAGTTCTGGGATCGCCGGATGCGGTTGGCAGCGTCGCTTCTGCTGGCTGCCCTTATGGCCTTCTGGTTTTCTCAACAGGCATTGTCGCAAGACGTGGAAACGGGTGGCACGCCGTGGCACTGGTCGGTCGAACGCGTCAGCGGCCGGGTCATGGTGCAAACGCGAACTGGCGAGACCTTTGCTGTCAAGCGTGGCATGACGGTGCGCAAGGGATGGAAGATCAAGACCGGCGGTGGGCGTGTAGTCATCAATCGGGGTGAAGAAACATTCGTTGTTTCTCCAAATTCTGTTGTGACGCTTGAGCCGAAGGGCGTCCTGATCAAGCGAATGGTCGTCTACCAGGACCGTGGTCAGGTAGATGTGGACGTAAAGCGCCGGTGGTATCGGCATTTCAAGGTGGAAACCCCTTTCCTTGCCGCTGTTGTCAAAGGAACTCAGTTCAGGGTTAAGGTTGGCAACAGGACTGCGTCGGTCAATGTGGGGCGGGGCGTTGTCGGTGTTCATGATTTTGCATCCGGAGATCGTGCCGACGTGGGCGCCGGTCAGGCGGCCGCAACTAACCCTTCGCGCCGCGTCGGTCTATCCGTCAGTGGGAAGAACAAGCCTGAAGTGCGTTCTGGCCCCAAACGGGCCCCTTCATTCGAAACGCGCGTAGTGAAAAACGTGCCAGCTACCAAAGCTGAAGCAAGAGCTGCCAATGGCGGCAACCGGGGCAATGCTGGAAATTCCCGCTCGGGGAACAACGGCAATGGCAACTCCGGTGGCAATGGCAACGGAAATTCCGGTGGCAACGGCAATGGCAACTCCGGCGGCAACGGGAATGGCAATTCCGGCGGCAACGGCAATGGCAACTCCGGCAGCAACGGGAATGGCAATTCCGGCGGCAACGGGAATGGCAATTCCGGCGGCAACGGGAATGGCAATTCCGGCGGCAACGGCAATGGCAACTCCGGCAGCAACGGGAATGGCAAGGGTCGGTAACGCCACTCCGTCTGCGAAAAGGCATCGCCCGGGATATTAAGTCTCGCTGCTGCTGAAGGCGTTCCAGGAATATGACGACAAGCAATCCGTATTGCCGGACGCAAGTCGTGGAGGTCGGGCTGGGTAACTCCGTATGTTACGGAAGATTACCTAGCTCCTTTCTGTTTTGAAGTAGTCGTTTATCGCAACTAGTGACGAGCATAGGCAATATTTTCCGCCTGTCTTCACGTTGGGTTAAACGCTGAAATGCTACACAGGATGTGTAGAGCTCAATAAACCTGTCCGTGGGTTCTGCGCACGGCATTGACATTCAGTCGTAACGTGTTGAAGAGCAAGATGAAAAAAGACGCTATGTATTCAGTTGAGCGGAAAGCAGGATCACTTCTGCGGGTCCTCTTGCTTGCAGCTCTGGTCCTGTTTCCTGCTGCTGCGAATGCTTCGGACTGGGTCGTCAAACGTGTGTCCGGCATCGTTTATTTCGTTGCGCCTGGCGTGGAAGCATTCCGTGTCAAAAAGGGCATGGTGTTTGAAAAAGGCTACACCATCGGAACCAGGGCAGGTGCCCGCGCTCTCATAGGCAGAGGCGGCGAAACCATCGCCGTTGGGCCAAACACCACCTTTGCCATGTCATCATTCCGCAGCAATGGAACAAAGACCACGCTGCTGCAGAGAAAGGGGACGATCGAGGTCGATGTTGAAAAACGGCAGCAGCCGCATTTCACCGTCGAAACCCCGTTCTTTGCCGCTGTGGTCAAAGGTACGCGATTTGAGGTCAATGTGCAGGGCAAGCAGGCACGCGTTTCCGTCGAACGTGGCGTCGTCGCTGTGGAAGATTTTGCTTCCGGCGACAGGGTGAACCTGACAGCCGGTCAGGCTGCTGCCAGTGCACCGTCGAACCGGGTTGGCCTGTCTGTAAGCGGTCGCACCAAACCGACCGTAAAATCTGGAGCCAAGCGCGCGCCTGCATTCGAAACGCCGGCCGTGAAAAACGTGCCATCAAATGCAGCAGAAGCGAAATCGGCGAACTCGAACGGGAATGCCGGCAAAGGTAACAACAATTCCGGCGGCAATGGCAACGGAAATTCCGGTGGAAACGGTAACGGGAATTCTGGCGGAACCGGTAACGGCAATTCCGGTGGCAATGGCAACGGGAATTCCGGTGGCAACGGAAATGGCAATTCCGGAAGCGGTAACAACAACGCAGGCGGAAACGGTAACGGCAATTCCGGTGGTAACGGCAACGGGAATTCCGGTGGCAATGGAAATGGCAATTCCGGGAGCGGAAACAACAATGCCGGCGGGAACGGCAAAGGCAATTCCGGAAACGGAAACGGAAAAAACAAGAATTGACGGTAATCAGGATGCCGCAGGTGCGAGGCTATGCCACTGACACCTGAAGTGCGGACTGAGAAAGTGGGCGGTGGGTGTGCTGATCGGAAGCTCTGAACAGCGGAAACGGATAGCGAGCGCGGTCTTGATCGTGGTCGGCGTGATCGCCGCTGTGGCTGTTCTGCGCACGGTTGCCCTGACCACGGCGTTCGACCGGTTTCTATGGGAGTTTCGTTTCCACACGATCGAAAGACCGGTCTCCGGCGACATCGTGGTCGTGGATATCGATGCCAGAAGCCTGAATGAACTCGGCGTATGGCCATTGCCGCGCCGTCTTTATGCCGACCTGACAGATCATCTGGCTGAAGCGGGCGCCCGCGACATCGTATTCGACATCGATTTCAGCTCAGCTTCCAATCCTGAAGATGACACGCTGTTTGCAGCCGCGATCGAGCGCGCCGGTAACGTCAGCCTTGCCGTGTTTCGGCAAGCTGCTTCGGCTGAACAGCACGCTGGGGAAGTCGTCAACCAGCCGATCGAACAGTTTCTGAATGTAGCCTGGCCGGTCGTCGTCATGGTTCCGATGGAAACCGACAGCCGCATCTGGCGAAATCTGTACGGTTTCGAAATCAATGGGAATTCGGAGATCTCTGCCGCGACTCTCCTGGGTGAGTACACCGGAGACGCAGCCGGAAGTTTCGGCATTGATTACAGTATCTCACTGGAACAGATTGAGCGGGTATCGCTTGTTGATGTCCTGAACAAGTCAGCGGCCCCAGGTCTGTTTCTGGACAAGAAGGTGATCGTCGGTGCAAGTGCGCAGGAGCTTCGCGACCTGTTTCCTGTTCCCGTCTACGATGTCTTGCCGGGAAGTGTAATCCAGGCTCTCGGCGCCGAAACGCTGTTGCAGAACAGGGCCATGGAAGTCAGGGGTGAGGGGATTGCGGTCCTGTGGGCTCTCCTTGTTTTCTTCGCTCTGCTTCTGACGAAAATCGAAGGCTGGTCCCTCAAGATCAGCATTCTGGCACTCTGTGCGATCATGTTTGAAATTGGTGCCATTGCCATCCAGAAGTCGGCTCCCGTTCTTGTGCCGACCGCAAGTTCGCATCTCATTCTGCTTTTGGCAGCCGCAAGCATCGTCCTGCGGGAACTGGGCTTTCACAAGTTCCTCTCGCACATCGCCAACGTCAGACGCCGCAACAGCGAGCGTATGCTCGGTCTTGTCTTCGACGACAGCTTTGATGCAATCGTCGTCCTTCAGAATGACGGTCGTGTCTCCGCTGCAAGCCAAATGGCCCGCTCGTTGTTCCAAAGCGATGCTCTTGTCGGTAAGCCTGCCAGGAATGTACTGCCGCTGGAGCTGGTTGAAGAAGCATTGTCAGTTCTTGCCGACCCCGGAAACCGTCAGCCAGTGGCCAAGATCCTGGACATGCGCCTGGATGACGGAAGACGCCGGTTTATCGAATATGTCGTCACGCGCTCGGAGCGCACGGTCGCGAAATCGAAGAAACTGCGCGATATGGAAATCGAAGCGGTCGCCTGTCTGACATGTCGGGATGTGACGGAAGAAAAGGAATCCGCGGAACGCCTTGCTTATCTCGCACGGTTCGATCCAAGCACCGGGCTTTTCAACCGGAACGGTTTTGAAGAAGAAGTTGCCGCAACGCTTAAGCTGGCTCGCGGCACGGGCCAGGAAGTGTGTCTGGTTCAGTTCGCGATCGCCAATTTCGATCAGATCGTTGCTTCGCTCGGATTTTCCTACGGTGACCAGCTTCGTGAAACGGTCGCAATGCGTCTGAAAAGCCATCTTTCCGCTCGCACGACATGGGCAGCCATCACAGCAGATGTTTTTGCAGGCGTATTTCGCTGTGAGCCGGATCAGGATCTGGCGCTGATCGAGTCACTTCAGGAAGTGATCGGCGAGGACTACAAGATCGAAGGCGCCAGGATCTCGGTGCAGCTCAAGTTCGGGTACATCGTTTCCAGTGGGGACATGACACCCGAGCATCTTTTGAAGAAATCCGGCAATGCCCTTGCCAAAGTCCGGCGAAACAACCGGTCGCCGGTCCTGCGTTTTCTGCCGGAGATGGACGCAGCACTGCAGCGCCGGCGCCAACTGGAGACGGAACTCTTCAAGGCAATCGTTCGAGACGAGCTGCACATGGTCTATCAGCCACTCACCAACCTGGCCGACCGGTCGATCTTCGGTGTTGAAGCCTTGCTGCGATGGGACCATCGGGAACTGGGACCGATCTCGCCCGCCGAGTTCGTCCCGATTGCAGAGGAGAACGGTTATATCGTGGAATTGGGCGCATGGGCACTGAACAGGGGAATGAAGGAAGCGCTGACCTGGTCGAGCCACCTCCGTCTGTCCATCAATGTGTCGGCCATACAGTTCAGTCGCGGCAATCTTGTTGCCACTGTCGGCGAGGCACTGCAAAGAACGGGCTTTCCTTCGGACCTACTGGATCTGGAAATCACGGAATCCCTGTTCATCGATGAAACGCTCGACCTGAAGTTTGCCATGGAAGAAATGCGGGCATTTGGCTGCAACTTCTCACTGGACGACTTCGGGACCGGCTATTCTTCACTCGGCTACCTGCCCAAGTATCCGTTCTCGAAGATCAAGCTCGACAAGACATTTGTTCGCCAGTCGATCGCCAGCAAACAGGACATCTCCGTGATCGAGGCAGTGCTGCATATGGCGAAGGGCTATGGAATGTCCGTCATCGTCGAGGGCATCGAAACCGGTGAACAGGCAGAGCGGCTTCGCGAACTGGGCTGCAAGTACGGTCAGGGCTACCTTTTCGGGCGCCCCATGAGTTCCGCCAATCTCCAGTCGACACTGCTCAACGCAGCGTAATGCGTCCCGGCGTTGGGCCGGGACGCAAGGCAATTACATGCCGAGGCCGCCGATGCAGCTGTATTTCACGTTCAGATAATCGTCCAGGCCGTACTTCGAGCCTTCGTTGCCCATGCCGCTGTCCTTGACACCGCCAAAGGGGGCAACCTCTGTCGTGATGACGCCTTCGTTGACCCCGACAAGACCGTACTGAAGCTGTTCCATGACGCGGAAAGTGCGGCCAAGATCCTTGGTATAGAAGTAGCAGGCGAGGCCGAATTCGGTGTCATTGGCAAGTCGCACCGCTTCTTCTTCAGTGTCGAACTTGAACAGAACGGCAAGCGGGCCAAAGGTTTCTTCGCGCGCCACTTTCATATCGGACGTCGCCTTGGTGATCAGTGTCGGCTCGAAAAACGTTCCCGGGCCGTTGGGGCGGTGTCCGCCAGCAATCAGTTCACCACCCTTGGACAGCGCATCCTGCACGTGATCGGCGACCTTTTCGACCGCAGCTTCGTTGATCAGCGGGCCTTGGGTCGTTCCGGCTTCAAGACCGTTGCCGACCTTCAGCTGCGCCGCCATCGCGTCCTTCAGCTTCTGGGCAAAAGCGTCGTAGACGCCTGCCTGCACATAGAGCCTGTTGGCACAGACACAGGTCTGCCCGGAGTTGCGGAACTTGCTGGCAATTGCTCCTTCGACGGCCTTGTCGAGGTCGGCATCGTCGAAAACGATAAAGGGCGCGTTGCCGCCGAGCTCCATGGAGATCTTCTTCATGTTGCGGCCTGCATTCCCGGCCAGCAGCTTGCCGACACGGGTTGAACCGGTGAACGTCAGTTTCCGCAGGACGGGGTTCTCGCACATCTCCTCGCCAATCGCCGGAGCGTCACCTGTGATGATGTTGATCACGCCCTTGGGAAGACCGGACTTTTCCGCCATCACGCCGTAGACCAGCGCTGAATAAGGGGTGAATTCGGCAGGCTTCATCACCATTGTGCAGCCGGAGGCCAGGGCTGCGCCAAGCTTGCGGGCAATCATCGAATTCGGAAAATTCCAGGGAGTGATCGAGCCGACGACCCCGACAGGTTCCTTGGTCACCAGAATGCGGCGGTCTGCCCAGGGCGAGGGGATGGTGTCGCCATAAACCCGTTTGCCTTCCTCGGCAAAGAAACGGATGTATTTCACACCAAGCGCAATTTCGCCTTTGGCTTCTGCAAGCGGCTTGCCCATTTCCGTGGTCAGGAGGGCGGCCAGGTCGTCCAGGTCGGCCATGATGGCATCGCAGAGAGCGTGCATATGATTGGCCCGCGCCTCGGCCGTCAACGCTTTCCAGGCGGGAAGCGCGGCCTCGGCAGCCGCAATCGCCCTTGCGGTTTCAGGACGCCCGCAAAAGGGAACGGTTCCGATTGTCTCTCCGGTCGCAGGGTTGGTTACGGCGACGGTCTGTCCGCTGTCCGCGTCGCTCCATGCTCCGCCGATAAACACTTTTTCCTTCAAGAGTGCAGCATTCAATGACATGGGTAGTTTCCTGAACCGTGAGAGGGGCAGACGCTGGTGGTCTGACGGATCGCCCGGCAGTGAGTGCATTCTGACGAACGCGAGGAGCGGAGCCAGAAAGGCTGGAGGGTCCAGCTTTCGGGCCTTCGCTCGATTCCGGCCAGGAAATCGTTGACCTAGAGATAGGGGGGAGGCGCGAGGTCTGGCAAGCGCTTTTCCCGGCCAAGCGTACTGTGCCGGAAAATAGTAGGCAGACAAACAAGCAGTCAGGCCACCGTCTGGCGACCCAAGAGGGGCGGGGATGCGGCTGATGCACTTAACGCCGGCGCCGAAGGACACCAGTCCCATTGCTTTGCAGAATTTTGAGCCAAGCAAATCACACGTTTGAAAACGGCCACCTTTTTATTGGCGGCCGTTACAAGAAGATTGGTCATTCAGCGAAATGGATCAGCCTTCAAGACGATCCTGTAGCGTGGCAATCTCGTCGGCAAGTGCCTGAGCCTGGCGTTGAACCCTGTCGAGGGCAACACGCATGCTGTCGAGATCGGAGGTCGTGCTGCTTTCCGAAACCGGCGGTGTCCCCCGGCCAACCAGCAGCCACGTCGGGCTTACATTCAAGATACCGGCAAGCAAAACGAGTTTGTTGGAACGTGGCTCGGACCGGTCACTTTCCCAGCTCTGCAGGGTGGATGTCTTGATGCCCAGCCGACGTGCAAGCTGGGCGGTCGAAAGATTGGAGGCATCGCGCGCCTTGCAGATCCGTTCACCCAGAGTGTAGTCACTGCTGTTCACCGACATGATTGCACCCCCGTCATTCACGGCTGTCTCCGTCACCGAAAAAACGGTTTCCTCCGGATGGGACGGAGTATTTCTCATAAATTGTTTGGTCATGGCGGGCACACTCGCACGAGACACGAGTGCACCGCAACCGTTGGCGGGCAATTTGTCGCAATCGCGGTTTCCAGCGGCGGCTACACGCTTCGCCCCTGTCAGATTTGCCGGGAACGGGAGTGGGCTCAATACTCGCGTTCAAAAAAGATACCGGCCTTAGAAGATCCGTCCGCACCGACTTCACCACGGACCTTCAGTCCGCGGTCCAGGTCAATGTCGACCTTCACCCGGCTGGAACCGGTACCCGTGCCTTGTTCAACGCCGACGTAGATGTTGTCATTGATGTATTTGCCGACAGCGACCGAAGGGCCGTTGTCCCCGTCCGTGTTGATGTCGATGGCATCCAGACCCAGAGACTTCCGGATCGTGGCAAGCGGTCCGTTGTCGCTGCCCCCGGTGAGCGTGGCTATGGCCGCCGCAAGCCGTGCCACCTGTGTGGGCGACAGGTTGCCGACGCTTTTGCCGAACAGAAGCAGTGCCAGAACTTCATCTTGCGGAAGTTCGGGGGACGAGGAGAACGCGATCTGGGGATCGTCTGCCTCGCCGCTCACGGTAACGGTGATGGTGGTGTCGCTCACGACTGTCGTTGCCGCAAAGTCGAGGACTGGTGTCAGTGAGCCCTCGAAAGTGGCGTTGCCGCGAGAGAAGATCAGGCGGCGTGTGAGAATGTCGAGCTGGCCACGCTTCAGTCCGAAAGCACCGATTGCCTGCGGCGAGGCCGTTGTGCCGACGATCTTGAGATTGCCCTGTAGTTCCGCATCAAGACCACGACCGCGAATGAAGATCCGTCCCGGTGCGGACAGGACGATGTCCAGACGCGGCGGGAAGGTCTTTTGCTGGGTCTGTGTTTGGGAGACTTCGCCACCAAGTTCTGCAACCTGCTGCTGGATCGCCTTGGAAGCATTGATATGCCGAACATCAACGGGAGGTATCGCACCGGGCAGATACTCGGGAATTGAGACGTCCGCCTTGTTGATCGATACCTGACCGCTGATAAGAGCAGATGCGCTGGTAGAAGCAAGCGGACCGGAAACCTTGAGATCCGCATCCACTTCCGCAGTCACCAGGCCAGGATCGACGTAGCGCCCATTGTCCAGTTTCAGGCTGAGATCCGCCGGAAATCCGTCCTTCATGCCAACAGTGCCTGACGCAGACATGGAGCCGCCCGTCGCAAGGTCACCGGCAATGCCGTTCAGCGACGCTTCGTTCTGGCTGACCGAAGCCGTGCCGCGAATGTTCTGAACAGTGATACCTGTCGACAGGCTGGTGATCTTCAAACCGTTGGGCGTGGCGGTGATCTGGTAAGTGGGGGCTGCCGCCGAACCGCCGACATTGCCGCTCAGGGCGATTGTACCTTCACCGCGCAAACCTGCCTCGATCATGGGGCGTCTGAGCGCCGCAGTCGGCACGTTGCCATTCAGGGTAAGAGCAATCGGATTGGGTTTCTGCAGCCCGACCGTTCCCGCAGCCGTGAGGTTCAGTCCATTCGGATCGCTGACCTTGGTCGTCTGGTCGATCCGGTTGTCCTTCAATGTGCCTGAGGTCGACAGACTGAGCGCGGCCAGACCGTTGTTTCGCAATTCGTTAGCCGTCAGACCTGTTCCGGAGATCGACCAGGTCGCCTCTGGAGCCGATGAGCTACCTGTGGCAGACACTTTCCCGGAAAGAGCACCGCCGAGACCAAGCGAGGGGACAAAGGCGTTGGCAAGATTGAGCGGAATGGATGTCAGGTTGGCGTTCAGGTCAAGCGTCTCGCCGGCCTTGCCGGACACCGCAAGCGAGCCATTGCCAAGCTGAAGCTCCAGTGGTTCGATCGTCGCTTCACCGGCCGCATAGGAAATGGTCGTCGGCTGCTTCAACTGGCTGGCGATACCCTGATATCGCATGGCAAGCTCGGACAGGGCGACGACGTAGGAGCCAGCTTCCGGTTCGTTCACCTGCGCTGCAAGCGTCACGCCATCCTTGCCGTTCTTGTCCAGCTTGACGTCCGCCGTGATTGCGGTGCCGCCGTTTTGAGGCTGGGCCTGAAGGCTGACCGCATGAACCGGTGTCGCATCTGTCAGGATGTCTGAAAGCTGAATGTCCGCAGTAACGGTCTCCGGCTCGTAAGGGGCAGTAAGATTGGCCTTGAGCTTCACGCTGCCGAGACTGACTGCGGGCACGCTGATATCGCTTCCGGAAACGTCGAGTGCGAGTTGCCGCGTTTCCGGATTGGCTGTCACTGTGCCTTGAACACGTCCGGCGATTTCCGTCAGAAGGAGAGGAGAGAGCGAGGCAAGGTCCGGAGCATCGATGTTCAACGTGCCCTTGAGCGTTTCAACAGGCTTGTCGAGATCTGCCAGAGAAAGTTCACCGGTCACGGTGTTGCCGGCCAGTTTGACGGAAAGCGGGCTGACACTTGCCCCACCGTCCTTGCTGGTGAGCTCGACATCAACGGCAATGGGTTGGCCGTTCAGGCTGGCACTGCTGGTAATCTTGGCTGTAGGCGCGGCTGGGTTGGCCGTTGCCTCTGCAGAAAGTTTCAAGTCATCCAGAGGTGTGCCTGCAAGCATGATCTGCTTTGAAGAGGCGACCGCCTGCACTTCAAGCGCGTCGATCGGACCTTCCGTGCTCGCTTCGAGTTCTACCGAGCCAGCAAGTTGCGGATCGACCTTTGCGAGATCGGCAAGGCTGGTCGTCAGGCTGGAACTGAGTTCGTTCTGCCGGTAACGGGCATTCCCTTTCGCATCCAGCGCCTTGTTCGAAACAGCGAGACTGGTGACGGAAATATCGTCCACGCCTTGAAGATCGACGGACACGTCGATGCGTGTTTCACCTTCAAGAAGCGCGTCGGCCTGAGGAATTGCCGTCCCGACATCCCTGGTGACGAGAGCGCTGGTGATCGTGCCCGACAGTTGGCTTGGATCAAGATCCAGCGAAAATGTTCCGTTCAAAGCACCGGCCAGATCACGGCCTGCCAGGCCCGACAGACGGGAAAGGTCGGCGAGCGAAAGCCTGCCCGATCCATTGACAGCGTCGGCTGACAGGTTCGTGTCCGACAGAGCGAGCGAGGCGACAGCGGTTGAAAGGGTCAGATCCTTGATCTCGGCCGATTGGGTTGCGCCGTTCACGGCGCCCGTAGCCTTCAATTCAAGCGAACCGGTCAAAGGCTCTGTTTGCGGGGTAATGCCTTCCAGCCTGTCAATGGCGAGCGACAACGAGAAGGGTGACGTCAGCATTCCTTCGGAGAGATCTGCTCCATTTCCGAAGGACGACAGCGTGATGGCTCCAGTCCTGGCTTCCGTTGTCTGCAGTGACTTCAGGTCAATCTTGGTTTGCCAGTCGACCGCGGAGCGTTGTCCGGAAACACGTACCGTTCCGGTCAACGGACCGAAGGCAATGCGCCTCTCGCCAAGGTCGAGCGCAATCAGCGCGTCATTCCCGGCACTTACGGCAAGATCCGCCGTGGCATTGACAGCATCGTCCTCAAGATCGGCCTTTGCTTCCAGAGAAAGCGTTTGTGTTTTCAAGGTCAGTTTGGCCGAAAGAGGGGCGAACTCCGTAGAGAACCTGGCAGCTCCTTTGGCATTTGTCGTTCCGAGCAGAAAGGCTTGTGCCGCGGGAGGTGCAAGCGGCGCGAGATCGCCGTCCAGATCGAAGGCCAGATGCCGTTCAGATGCATTTTCCTCGATTTTTGCCGAACCGGTGACGGTGGTCCTGCCATCGAGAGCCACACTCAGGTTGGCTGCCCAGTCGGTCAGGGGACCATCACCTTTGAGCGACAGATCCAGCGCGGGCAGGTCGGGAACTTCAAGAAGCCGTGCGGCAAGGCCCCCACGCGGTTCGGACACTTCAATATCGAAGGCAAGCGTTTCGGCGGCGGGTTCAAACTGTGCCTTGGCCACAAGACCGGCTTCTATGCCGTCGATCCGGTGCAGGTCGAGATCGGCAGTGACAAGTGCCGGGTCGAGCGCGAAAGAGCCTGATCCTGCGGCCGTCAGGGAGACAGGTACTCCCAGCAGGGGAGCACCAAGGTTGATTTCGTCAAGGCCCAGACGTTCGAGAGTGACGTTAAATGGTAGCGATACACCACCCGATGAGCTGCTCTCCTCGGTCACAGCCACCTCTTCTGCCGGTGGCTGGACAGGTGTTCTTTCCAGATCTATCCGGGATGCGGTGAGAGAAGAAATATCGAGATTGCCGGCAAGGAGCCGCATGGGATGCCAGTCGGCGGCAATGTTCTCGACGTTCAGCCAGGTTCCTTCCTTGTCGGCCAGGGAGACCTTGCCGACTTCAGCCTTCAGCCCAAAGCTGATGTACAAATCTTCGATCGTGATGGTCTGATTGTCGGACGAGGCAAGAGTGCTGACGACGCTGGACATAAAGGTGCGGCCCGCCGGCACTTGCAGGGCACAAATGGCGAGGACGGGAACAGCAATCGCAACAGCGATCAGGAATCCGAAGATTCGCAAGGAAAGTTTCAGAAAACGCATCTGCGTTAGAACGCCTGGCTCAAACCTACATAAAGGGCGAAGTCCGGGTCATCCTGTCCCGGATCCAGCGGCACCGCAGCATCGACTCGAAGCGGGCCTATTGGAGTAAAGTAGCGCAGACCAGCGCCAACGCCCACCTTCAGGCTCTCGGAAAAATCAGGAATGCTGTCTTCGTATGCATTACCTGCATCAACAAATCCAACGATTCCAATAGTTTCAGTTACCATGACGCGAACTTCACCGGAAAGCTCGATAATTGAGCGTCCACCGGTAACTTCACCATCCTTGCGTGGACCGACGTTGCGATAGGCGTAGCCCCGGATGGACCCGCCACCACCGGCGATGAACCGCCTGCTGGCGGGAACCGATTCCACGGACGGCGCCAGGATCGACCCTGTGGAGACGCGGCCCGCAAGAATGAAACGCTTGGCCTGATCGAGCGCATAGTAACTGGAAACAGTGCCTTTGATGAAACCCATCGCGTTGCTGTTCAGGGTATCGTAAGCGGGCTCTGCAAACAGGGCAGCGAAAATCCCCTTGGACGGATTGAGCTTGTCATCACGGTTATCGAAGGTCAGGTCCGCCGGCAGTCCAACCAGCAGATAGTCGCCATCGCCGAAGGCGTCTTCTTCATTGGCGTAAAAGACCTCGGCGCCCGCGCGGCCTTTCAGCTGCTCGGAAAATTCCCTGTTGAGATAGGCGTCATAGGTAATCGACCGGCTCTTGTAGGCGTCAGGATGTTCCTGGCGTGCCTGCAGGCTGGTCGAAAAGCTGGTAAGCGGGCCGAAAACGCCTGGCTTTTCAAAGGCGATCCGCGCCGAGTACTCCATGTCGAGGACGCTCTCGTTGCCGATCCTGCCAACGGACCCTTCAACAGAGAGCAATTCTCCCCGGCCGAAGAGATTTCTTCTGCGCCAATAGGATTCGACACCAAAGCCCTCGGTACTGGACCAGGAAGCACCGGCACCGATCACGTGGCGCTTGCGCTCGCTCACCTCGATGGTGACCGGCATGGTGCCGTCTGGCCCTTCGATTTCGCCTTCCACGAGCCGGATGGACGAGAAGATGCCGAGTTCGTTGAGCCGTTTGCGTGCACGGGCCAGGTCTTCAGGCGAATAGACGCCTCCGACCGGAAGCATTGCCTGCTGGACGACGAAATCCGGGTCAGTGACTTCCGTACCTTTGACCGAGACCGGGCCGAAACGTGCCTGATGGCCGGCATCGGCGATCAGCACCACGGCGAGGGTATTGGTGCTATGGTCCGCCGTTATCCGGCGTTCAGCGATCCGCGCCTTAGGATACCCGCGATCTCGCAGAACCGCGATCATGCGCTTTTCCGCCGTCAGGATCTTGCCGGAAGCAGCGACCTCGCCTTTCGCGAGGCCCCAGAAGGACGGGTCGGTGGACAGATCGCCGTCCTGGGACGAAACGTCGATATTGCTGAAGGTGAAGACCGGCCCCGGATTGACCAGGATCTCAACCTTCACCGGCCGAGCGTCAGGCAAATCACTTTGTTCAAGAGCGGTTTCAAGCGGAATGCCTGCAAGCGTGATATCGACAGTTCCACCGTAGCGGCCATCGGCATAAAGCTGGGCGATCAGCCGTTCGCGATCAGAAAGAGAGCGTGCGAGCAGGCCTGCCTCGCCGGAGGGCGGCTTTTCCTGTTGCTGTACCAGCAGCGAGGCGTCTTTCAATTCCTTGGTGAGATCATCCGCACCATTGGAGATTGTCAGGTCTGCCTCGTAGGGCAGGGGATCGGGAACAGCGTTGGCTTCGTCTTCCGCCGATTCGAAAAACTTCCAGCCGAATATTTCAAAGGAATTTGCGGGAAGGGGAGCAGCAAGAAGAAGGGCACAGGCCAACCCAGCACCAGCCGGGCGCAAGGCAACAAAAGAAACACCGCCAGCCAACCAGGCTGCCAATGAGGAAAATGCGTTGAAACGCTTGCCGGCGAACCTGCCGGACTTGCAAGACGGTAGACCCTTCACTCACTGCCGCCTGTTTAATTGGTCAGCCGAATTGCATCTGATAACAGCGCAATTCAACCATCTGCGTTTGCAGCCCCTACGTTACGCACCTTAAAGGGCCATGGTTAAGCGAATACAAACACGATAGACCATGGCGCCGGAACGAGTTCAAGAGAGAAGGTGGCACAAGACTTTAGTGAATGTGCCGCAAGAACGCGCGAAAGTATTCTTGCGCGCGCTTTCGTGCCGGCCGGTTATTACTCAAAAAAGCGCTTCTTCCTCCGGAAGGTCAAGCAGACGGCGAGCAGCCGTCAAGGTGTTGACCATCAGCATGGCAATCGTCATTGGACCAACGCCGCCGGGAACCGGTGTTATGGCACCTGCAACCTCTGCTGCTTCTGCAAAGTTCACATCGCCAACCAGGCGAGCCTTGCCTTCACCCAGGTCCGGAGCCGGGATTCGGTTGATGCCGACATCGATAACGGTCGCGCCCGGTTTGATCCAATCGCCCTTGATCATCTCCGGCCGACCGACCGCCGCGACGACAATGTCTGCGGAACGCACGACGTCCGGCAGGTCTCTGGTGCGGCTGTGAGCGATCGTGACAGTGCAGCTTTCCTGAAGCAGAAGGCTCGCCATGGGTTTGCCGACGATGTTGGATCGGCCCACCACGACTGCGTTGAGACCCGAGAGCGTGTCACCGAGTGTGCGCTTCAACAGCACCAGACTACCGGCAGGTGTGCAAGGCACCAGCGCACTGTCCCGTTCTCCGGCAGTCAGCAGTCCAACATTGACAGGATGGAAACCGTCGACGTCCTTTTCCGGGCGGATGAGGCGCAGCACCTTGCTCTCGTCGATATGTCCCGGCAAAGGCAGCTGCACCAGAATTCCGTGAATATCAGGGTCGTTGTTGAGCTGGTCGACAAGTGCCAGCACAGCGTCCTCGCTGGTGTCGGCAGCGAGCGTGTGTTTCACGGAGTGAAAACCGCAGGCTTCGGCGGCCTTGTCCTTGTTGCGTACGTAGACCTGGCTGGCAGGATCCTCACCCACCAGGACGACCGCCAGGCCGGGGCGTTTGCCGCTGGTTTCCAGCAGTTTGGCTGCCCGGTTGGTGATTTCTTGCCTGACACTTTCCGCGATAGCCTTGCCATCGATGATCTGAGCCTTGGGCATTCGGCCTCCTCATTGGTCGCACGTCTTCTTTAACCGGCGACAAGCTATAGAGCTCTGTATCGAAATGAAAAAGGCCGAATGCGTCTTTTACTGCTCTGGTTTCGCCATGCACGCCTTTTTGACGCCGACGGCCCGGTCAAAGTGATTCTGCGAAATCGTGAAGTTCCGAAATGGCGCAAACGATGTGATAGAGCGAACTTGCCGGTGCAGGTTCATCGACGAAGGTTCCGTCGGGAGAGAGCTTGTCTCGCCACAAGCCGGCGGGGACATCTGCAAAATAGACCTTCAGTGCCTGGACGGCTTCCGGAATATCCGCCAGGTAGGCGTCCCTTTCCGCGCCGGTTGAAACTTCTGCCAGAGCGACGGCGGCCTTGATCCATTCCGTCTGTCCCCACAGGCGTGCCATGGGGTCACGGACGGAAAAATCGTCGTTCAAGGCCATGAAGGCGACGCCGCGGCTTTCATCTATGCCGTAGGTCCATGCAATGTCATAGAGACGCCGCGCAGCAATCAGGGCGCCCGCATCCATTCTCGATTGCCCCCATCTTGTCAGGAGCCACGCCCATTCGAACTGGTGACCGGGCTCCATGACACGGCCCTTGTCACCGTCAAATGGGGTCCAGTCGCTGTTGAAGAATTCTCGAAGCCCGCCCGAAACCGGGTCGATGAAACGCGTCAGGGCAAGTTCGGCGATTTCATCGGCAAGGTCCGCCCAGGCAGAAACTGAGGAGGCTTTTTCCCATGCGAGGCACGCTTCGAACATGTGCATGTGCGGATTGGAGCAAAGCGGTGCCTTCGCGGGAGAGGCTTCTTGAAATCCTGCTTCCGGATGACGATAGGCCGTCATCAGATGAGCCCGCAGCTTGTCGGCGTGTTCGCTTGCACTGGTTTTACAGGCGGGAAGATCCGCTGCCAGCTTGGCGAAGCCAAAGAGGGAAAAAGACTGATTGTAGAGGTCGAAACTCGTGTCTGTGACGGTGTTATTCATGTCAACGCAAGAGGCGTAGTGTCCGTCCGGCATCAGGAACGTGCTCGTGTACCAGCCATAAAGTTCCGTCGCTAATTCCTCGGCTGGTCCCGTCCACCCGAGCTTCTTGCCTTCCAGAAAGGAATAGATCTGCCTGCTCACGACCCGCGCGCGCCGCGTGACCGGAAGGCCGGCGCCAGTTTTGAGGTCAATAACGTCAAGACTGGTTTTTGTTTTCGGGTCGATTCCGGCAGTTGACCAGAGCGGCAAGGCCGAATCCCGCAGCCAGATTGTTAATTCTGACGAGAGAATTTTAATGTTTTTAATGTCGTTATGCCGGTTGCTGGCGGTCATAAGATTCCCCGAAGACAGATGTTGGAAGCTCTAACGCTGAATTCGATTATCGACGCTCACATGCCGAACAGAAGACGATAAATTGGAAATTTATCAATTCACTAGGAAAAGACGGTGTAGTGTTACAGCAAAGTCACAGCTGGGAGGTTTCTCCCGGGGAAAGCTGCGATGCGTCTTGGACAACCTTGCAAGAGGGTGTTACCAGACTTGGCAGCAATTTGGGTGGATTGGGTACTAATGCGTTTTTTGTCAGTATTGGCGGCTGCCGGAGTTCTGTTTGGATGCTCCGCCCTGCCGGGCGAGGGCCCGGCTGCGATAAATATTTCATCGCAAGATGTCGAAACCAGCGCGCAGACGGGTGATTACACCGTTGTCGTTGTCGAACCGTCCAACATTGACACCATCAAGAATTACCGCCCACTCGCTTTCGCCAACCAGTTCCACGGAGTGGGGAGTGGCGGGTCTTCAACGCTCCTCGGCGTTGGCGACACGCTGAATGTCACTATCTGGGAAGCGTCGCCGGACGGCCTGTTCAGCAGTGGCGGTGGCGGGTCGAGCAACATTCCGTCCGTTGTTGACGAGAGCGGCTATATCTTCGTGCCGTACGCTGGCCGTATACGGGCGGCAGGCCTCAGCATTGAGGGCTTGCGCCAGTCGGTGCAGCAGAAACTCGTCGGGAAGGCCGTTGAGCCGCAGGTTCTGATTTCCCTCAGAGACAAACTGAGCTCAACCGCGGTTGTCGTCGGCGATGTCGCCAAACCCGGCGTTTATCCGCTGCCGCTGCGAAATACCCGCTTGCTCGACCTCGTAGCGCAGGCAGGTGGCGCGCGCGACGCGACCTATGAGACCGTGGTTACGCTGAAGCGCGGCAACCGCGCCGGTACCACTCGTCTGGAAGACCTGATCGATTATCCGGAAAACAACGTTCTGATCGCGCCGAACGACAACATTCTTCTATCGCATCGCCCGCGTACTTTCTCTGCTTTCGGTGCCCTCAAGGCCAACCAGCTTGTTCCGTTCAGGACGAAAACCGTCACGATGGCCGAGGCGTTGGCGACGGTGGGTGGTTTGCGGGATGATCGCGCGGATGCAAACGGTGTGTTCCTGTTCCGCTTCGAAGATGCTGCGCTTGTGCGAAAGCTCAAGCCTCTTCTCGCGGACAAATTGACGGGCTCGCAGAGCGTTCCACTTGTATATAAATTGAGCCTTCGCGATCCGAAGGGCTTTTTCATGTCACAGAAATTCGAAATGCGGGACAAGGACATCCTGTTCGTTTCGAACCATCCGACTGCTGAGCTTGGCAAGTTCCTGCAAATCATCGCACCGCTCATCAGCAACTACTCTGTGGTAAGTAACCTCACAGAATAACAGTTGCCGTAAGAAGATTTAACGGCTCAGATAAACATGGTGGGCCGTTAAAGCCGGTAGGTTGGCAGATTGCATGGTTTCAGTCAGTTCAATGGTGGTGCTGTTTCTGCAAGGGCCGCCTGGCGTTTTTGCGCGAACCATTGCCGACAGCCTTGAAAAAGCAGGGGCGTCCACACGCCGGGTGAACCTGTGTGCCGGCGACTGGATCGGTTGGCACGACCGCAGATGTACATCCTATCGCGGTTCATTGCGAAACTGGCCCAACTGGCTTCGAGCCTACTGTCTCGAGCAGAGGATTACCCACATCGTCTATTACGCGGATCGTGTGCCTTATCATGTCGCAGCGGCGGAAGTGGGGGCGGAACTCGGCATAACGTGTCTGACCTTTGAGAACGGCTATCTGCGTCCGGACTGGATAACGCTTGAACATTGCGGAATGTCCGCGCACTCCCGGTTTCCGGATGATCCGGAACTCATAATGAAGGTAGGCAGCAGCCTTCCGGATATCGACCGGCAGGCACTCTACAAGTACCCGTTCATCAACGAAGCGGTGAACGAGGTAACCTACAATATGTCCAACGTGATCTTCGCGTTGTCATATCCCAGGTATGTCCGTGACAAGCTTTATCATCCGCTGATCGACTACCTGAGCAATATTCCGCGATTCTCGCTCGCCAAAAGCCGCAACAGGCACGCCCACCACGTGATTGACGACATTATTGCGACTGGCCTGCCATACTACGTCTTTCCCCTTCAGCTTCAGAGCGACTATCAGCTGCGCTATAACTCCCAGTACGACCATATTGCGGATGCTGCGGAGGAGGTCATCAAGTCGTTTGCAGAAAACGCACCTGCCGCGGCGCGCCTTGTCTTCAAGGTTCACCCTCTGGACAATGGCATGGAGCCCTGGGGGCGAATCCTGCGGACGCTCGCCAAGAAGTACCGGGTCAAGAAGCGTGTGGTTCTGGTGGATGGTGGGAACCTGAACCGGCTACTGGAACACGCAGCAGGCTCTTTGACAATTAACAGCACCACCGGTCTTCATGCCCTCAGGGCGAATTGCCCCACGAAGGTTCTTGGCATCGCACTTTATGATATCGCGGGGCTGACCTGCCAGAACCCTCTTGATGATTTCTGGCGCAACCCGACGATGCCCGATCAGGATCTGCTGGATGCGCTTGAGCGGTTGCTTGCAGCGTCCATTCAGGTCAAGGGATGTTTCTACACCAAGGAAGGCAGAGAGGCCGCTGCCGACATGATGGCGGAACGGATGATCGCGGACACGGTTAATTTGCCGCAAGCCTTCTGTGAAATGCCGCCTCGTTTGCAAAAGGCGCAGGCGAGAGGGATCGCGACGACCTTCTCCGAACAACTGGAACGGCGTGGCAAAACCGAACGGTGGACACATGTCTGGCGCGGTTGAGCCGTCTCTGGCAACGGAAGCTCGCCCAAACGTCGTAAGACGGGTCTTATTCTTGCAGGGACCGTTATCTCCGCTCTACAAGCAAACGGGTGATTGCCTCAAAGCCCTCGGGTTTGATGTTCACCGGATCAATTTCTGCGCTGGTGACTGGCTACATTGGCACGGAAAGGGCTGTATCAGTTTCAAGGGGCAGCCATCCGAATGGCCGGCCTACATAGAAGACTATCTGCGCAAACACGAGATTACAGATCTCGTTCTTCATGGGGATCAGCGCCTTTACCATCGCCTTGCTGTCGAAAAGGCAGTCCAGCTAGGCGTTTATGTTGCCGTCACAGAACTCGGGGCGTTGCGGCCCGGCTGGATGACGCTGGAGCGAGCCGGTTTGTCCACGCTCAGTCACTTTCCTTCCGACCCGGCTGCGATAAGGCGTATAGCCGAGACTGCGGGGCCGGTGGATCTCTCTCCGCGTTATCCCTCCAGCTTCTGGCTCCAGACAGCGCCTGACGTGGTTTATAACCTGACCAATGTCTTCCTGAAGCCGCTCTATCCTGCCTATCAGCGGCACACGATCTATTCCCCGGTCGCGGAATATCTGCGCGGAGCAGTCAGGCTGTTGACGGAAAAGCGGAGGAACAGGGCAGCAGAACACCAGCTTGCGGAATTGCAGGAGAAGGAGGTTCGCTATTACGTGCTGCCGTTGCAGCTGGAGGGAGATTTCCAGTTGCGCAGACATTCTCCATTCCGCAGTTTTGAAGAGGTTCTGGAAGTCGTTTTCCGCTCCTTGGCCGAAGTGGCAGATGACGACGTTCATCTGGTCCTGAAGAGCCACCCTCTCGATGTCGGCTTCGAAAACTGGCCGGGTGTTGCCAATCAACTTGCAGACCGCTTCGGCTTGCAGCACAGGGTACATTTTCTCGATGGCGGCGGTCTTGCAAAGCCGTTCGAGCAGGCGCTCGGGGTCGTGACGCTGAATTCCACCGCCGGGCTTGAAGCCTTGCAAGCTGGCGTGCCGGTGAAGACGCTGGTGCCGGCCCACTACGACATTGCAGGCCTGACCCACCAGGGTGATCTGGCGAGTTTCTGGAATAAGCCGGATCAGCCGGATCGTGACCTTCTTCTCATTTACGTTCAGGCGCTGGCGGCATCCACGCAGGTACGAGGGGCGATTCACAATTCGGAAGGTGTCGCAGTGGCGGCAAAAAACATTGCCGAAAAGATTGCCAATAGAGACTTGAACGCCTTCGGAGCCTATGTCGATCCTCCTCCCAGGCTCGCCAGGGCACGTGCGCTTGGAGTGCCGTTGTGATCGGTTGGTTGAAGGGGCATAAATCGGCGTTGAAGATTGTCGACCCGGAGCTTCGGCCTTTGGAAGCCCGGCTTCAGGCGGCTCTCGAGGGCGGGATCCTTGAGAGCTCAGATACCAATCCATATCAGGCAGTTTGGCTGAAAAACGCTAATACGTTCAGCGGAATGAAGCCTGTCACAGGCAGCCTTCTTCTGGTCCTGGAAGGACCGACCCCTGCACAAGCCCGGCGGCTGCCCTCCAGCTTAATTCTTTTGCCAGTGAGCCGCACTGAGCTGAAAGAACGGTCTTTGATGAGCGTTGCCTGTGACACGCTAATCCGGCAGTTCGTCACACATGGCCGAAACATTGCGTCGGTTTGCGATTTTGCAGGCACTTGGCGTGAGCAGTTGCTCTCCTGTTCCGCTGCGGGCGAAACTGCGGTTGCTGGAGCCGAAGGTCTTTCGCTTCAAAGGCTTTTGGCCGGAGACGAAGTCCAGCAAGAGGGCGCCTTGTTCTGGACCGAGCTCAAAAACAAGGCCGCTCTTGAGCAGATAGCCATCGACGATCTGCTGAACTGGATACTGTCTTGCCAGACTGCCTGGTTCTCACCTTATACAGGCGATCTTCTGCACCCAGGTGATGCGCTGGAGATCCACTCGCTTGTGCAGGAGCAGTGGCAGGACAACGCCATGCCCGGCCATTGTTACGGCGCGCAGTATTGGAACCATCCTTCGATCAACGCCACCTTTTCCGGAAAAGGCGGGGCGGTCACGTTTCACGAAACCCAACAGGACGCGGTCTCAGCCGCACGGAGTGACGGCGGGCGGATATATTCCTGGGCGGGGCGCACCGATCCCGCGTTCGAGCAGATCTGCATACAAAACGGGATTCAGCTGTCGCGCATAGAAGACGGTTTCTTGCGCTCCGTCGGTCTTGGTGCAGGCCTTGCAAGAGGGGCTATGCTTGCGGTCGATGACCTCGGCATCTACTACGACCCCTCTCGGCCCAGCCGGCTTGAGGTTCTACTGAAAGAGTACGTGCTTTCACCGGAAGAACGGAACCGGGGCGAAGCTTTGATCGACCTGATCATTCGCGCCAGGGTCTCCAAATACAATTTCGGCAAGACGCGTTCATTTGCCTATCCGGCCAACAAGGAAAAGATCCTTGTACCAGGGCAGGTTGCGGACGATGCGGCAATCAGAAAATCCAGATCTGCGACAATCGATTGCGCCAACACACCGAACGTGAATCTCGATCTGCTTCGCCTCACCCGTGCCCGTCATCCCGAGGCGTTCCTGGTTTTCAAACCACATCCCGATGTTGAGACCGGTTTGCGCAAAGGCAAGGTGCCTCGTGAAACCGCGCTGGAATACGCCGATGAAATTGCCGAAGATGCGAATATCATCGACCTCATAGAGGCAGTCGATGGCGTCGAGACTTTTTCTTCGTTATCGGGGTTCGAAGCTTTGCTGCGGGGCAAGAAGGTATGTGTCCATGGAGCGCCCTTTTATGCCGGCTGGGGCCTTTGTGAGGATTTGACCCAGATTGAAGGCAGGGGCACAAGCCGCACCTTGCCGGAGCTCGTCTATCTGGCTCTCGTGAAGTATGCCCGCACAATTGACCCGGTTTCCTTGTTGCCATGCTCACCGGAGTTTCTGGTTGCGCGGCTAGCGGAGCAGCGGACAGACAAGCGGCACCTTCTGGTGACTGCGATCAAGCGGCACTCGTCCTGGCTAGGCAGAAAACTTGGAATCTAACCCTCATGGGAGAGGCAAGAATGGCAGGCGAAACACAAAAGGTCGTCGTGTTGACTGGTGCCAGTGGCGGCATAGGGCAGGCGCTTGCACGTGAATACGCTGGCCCTGGGATCTACTTCGCCCTCATTGCCCGGGACGAGGCGCGTCTGGAAGCTCTGCTGAAAGAAATCCGCGAGCTTGGCGCAGACGGTGAAATCAGCGCCATCGATATTCGTGATCGCGAAGCACTGCATGGCTACCTCAGTGATCTGGATGCACGGCATCCTGTCGATCTGGTCATTGCAAATGCTGGTGTGACTGCCGGGCTCGGTCCCAACCGAACGCGCGAAACGAATGCCGACAGCGATCGGCAGATCGATGTGAACTATCGAGGCGTGGTCAACACGCTCACGGGCCTCGTCGACAACATGCAAAAACGCCGGCAAGGGCAACTGGTGCTTATCTCGTCTCTGGCCGGAATGCGTGCCTTGCCGGATATGCCGAGCTACAGCGCCACGAAGGCGGCACTGATTGCCTACGGGCATTCCCTTCGCGGTTGGTTGAAGCCCTTCGGCATATCCGTGACGATCATCTGTCCGGGGTTCATCACTTCACCGATGTCTGCGCGCCACAACGGTGCCAAACCATTCGAAATGCCAGCTTCAAAAGCAGCCGCATTAATGCGACGGGCCATCGACCGTCGCAAGCCGTTCTATGCGTTTCCGTTTTTGCTGGCCTGGGGCATTCGCCTTCAAAATCTGTTGCCGACGAAGATCGGCGATCTCTTCATGGGCGGTTTTGATGTGACGATTGATCAGGATCCGCGTTATCGAGAGAACTCTGACAGGTAGGCTCTCACTGATCCGGACACGACAGCATATCCGTGTCCGGCAATTGTGGGAGGCATGATGCCCAAATCTTTTAGCGCGTAGCCTTGATAAGCCTGTCGACGGCGGTTCCGTCCGCGCGCATGGCGTCGAGTTCGGAAGCCGTTGTCTCTACAGCGCGCCGGATCTGGTCTTCGGTATGTTCGCTCGTAATGAAGAACCGAATGCGCGCTGATTTTTCAGGCACGGCCGGAAAAATGATCGGCAGGGCATTGATTCCCTTTGCGAGCAAACGATTGGAAAGTGTTGCGGCACTTGCAGAATCGCCGACAATGACGGGAACCACCGCGTAGCCGGCACTGGGGCCGGTGTTCAGTCCGGCTTCCTTTGCGAGCTCCAGAAAGAGTGCTCCGTTCTTCTGAAGCTTTGCGACCCGCTCAGGTTCCTGCTCGAGCAGTTCGGCAGACGCAATGGCAGCGCCCGCGAGCGCGGCGGAAAGTCCAACGGAAAACACGAAACCCGGAGCAGACACTTTGAGGTAGTCGCACAGGACCTTGGATCCGGCGATATAGCCACCGCAGGATGAGAAGGTCTTGGACAGCGTCCCCATCCAGATTTCGACTTCAGTCGGGTCTATCCCGAAATGCTCGGCGATGCCCTTGCCGGTCTTGCCGAGGACACCGATGGAATGTGCTTCGTCGACCATCAGCCAGGCGTCATAAGCCTGTTTGAGCTTCACGACCCGCTTCAGGTCCGGGAAATCTCCATCCATCGAATAGAGACCTTCCACAACAACAAGCACCTTGTCGAACTTGTGCCGATGATCTGCGAGCATCTTTTCCAGAGCATCAAGATCATCATGAGGGAAGTTCATGCGGGTCGCGCCGGACAGGCGAACACCTTCGGCAATCGAGTTGTGCACGAAAGAGTCTGTCAGGACCAGATCGCCCTTGTGGACTAAATGGCCGATCGTCGTGACGTTGGTGGCATGACCGGACACCATGACGATCGACGATTCCACACCGTGAATTCTCGCCAGCGCTGCTTCCAGTTCTGCGTGGAAAGGGCGCTCGCCGGCAACAATACGGCTTGCGGAAACGCTCGTGCCGAATTTGTCGACATAGGCCTTTGCGGCCTCGTTGACCTTGGGGTGCCCGTTCAGGCCGAGGTAGTTGTAAGAAGCGAAATTGTCGTAGTTGCTGCCGTTGATGACGCTCGTACCCGCTGCCAGCCCGTCGTGAGGTCGGAAAAACGGATTTTCGATCCCCATCATGTCTGCCGCAGCTCTGTGCATCTGCAATTGCTTGACCTGCGGCAGCTCCTTGAAGTCATAGACCTTGCGCTTCGGGGCTGCCGCTTGTGGGCGCGCCGACGAAGACGTCGCCCGTCCACGCGCAGAACGGCGGTTGGCTTTCAAGCTGTCCATCAGCTTGGCGCGATCATCAGCGCCCATACCAGTCAATCCTTTTATGATGCCGCTTACAGGAAGGAACCAAGTTCGCGGCTCTTGTTCTCAACTTCGGCAGCAATGTCGGAAAGATCTTCCGTTTCCTGACGCTGGTCATCCACGTGCAAGCTGGCGAGCTGCTGCGTTTCATCCGAAATTCCGGAGGCATTTTCTTCGCCCAGAACCCGGTTTGCAACACGGCTGGACAGGTCGATCAACGTCGCGCCGTTTGCGAGAGACATCAATGGAATGTCGATCCCCAGCTGCCGTTCCGCACTCATGCGCAGTTCAAGAGCCATCAGGGAATCCATGCCGATGTCCGACAGCGGTTTGTGCGGATCGATCTCTTCAGGTGCAATCCGCAGGATCTTGCCGATTTCGGCGGCCAGAAGCTTGGCAACAGTCTGTGCGGCAGTGACCTGATCCATGCCTTCCAGCATGGCTGCAAGGTCGATCGCTCCGTCCGCGCCGGTTTCGTCCTCGTCACCAAGGCCAAGCAGACCGACCAGAGGTGTGCCGACCAGTGCCAGATCCTTGCGTGCCGCCTGCCAGTCGATACGCGCATATCCAAGCGCCGCAAGGCCAATGTCTTCCTGCGAAGGCTGCACCATAAGGGCCATGAGCCCGTCGAGCGCTTCCTTGGCAGTCAGGGCATGGCGTCCGAGCTTGCGGGACAGCATCTCGTTGACATCTTCGTTGCGGGCCAGATACCCGGCGTCGGAGATTGCACCCCAGGCGACAGCAAGGCCCGGCCGGCCTTCGGCCCGGCGTTTGCGTGCAAGACCTTCCAGGTAGCCGTTGGCGGCGACGTAGTTGGCCTGACCAGGGTTGCCGACAAGGGTCGTGGCCGATGAATACAGCACGAAATGATCAAGCGGATCGTCGGATGTCAGTTTGTCCAGCAGTTCCGCGCCGCGGACCTTGGGCGCCAGCACTTTTGTCAGGCCGTCATGATCCATGTTGGCGATCAGCACGTCATTCAGCACCATCGCCGTGTGGAACACGCCTTTGATCTGATGTCCTTCAGCCCGGATCTCTGCAAGCGCCTTCTTGACTGCTGCTTCGCTGGTGATGTCGCAGGCATAACCCTTGATCGAGATGCCGCGCTTGGTCAGTTGCGCGAGAACCTCCTGGGCATCTTCACTTGAAGCGCCCCGGCGGCTAAGAACCGCAAGCGACTTGGCACCGTGATCGGCAAGGCGGTGGAGCAATGCTGCACCGAAGCCGCCGAAGCCACCGGCAACGACGTAAACAGCCTCACCGTCAAACGAGATCTCGCGCTTGGTCGGCACGTTTTCGGGAACTGCGGGCGGGCGGATCACGATCTTGCCGATATGGCCCGCCTGCTGCATCAGCCGGAAGGCGTCTACCACATCTGCGGCTTCGAACAGGCGATGCGGCAAGGGACGTAGCGTGCCCGCTTCGAATAGCTCGACAAGCTTGACGAACAGGTCGACGGCCAGCTTTGGCTGACGGGTCAGAAGCTGGTCGGCATCGATGCCGAAGTAGGTCAGGTTCTGACGGAACGGACGCAGGCCGATCCGGGTGTTGCCGTAGTAGTCGCGTTTGCCCAGTTCCAGGAAGCGGCCGAACGGTTTCAGAACCTCAATGCTGCGTTCCATGGCTTCGCCGAACAGCGAGTTGAGAACCACATCGACGCCTTCGCCGGCAGTTTCTTCCATGACTGCGTCAACGAAAGCCAGACTTCTGGAGTCCAGAACAACATCTGCCCCGAGCAGCTTCAGGGTGTTGCGTTTGTCTTCGGACCCTGCAGTCGCAATGATTTTCGCACCGCGCCACTTGGCAATCTGCAAGGCGGCCAGGCCGACGCCACCGGCGCCTCCGTGGATCAGGACCGTTTCCCCTTCAGAGAGCGCCGCCAGATGCACAAGGGCATAATAGGCAGTGAGGAAGGTGACCGGTATCGTCGCAGCTTCTTCCGCGGAAACCGTACTCGGCATCGGCGCACAGCCACTTTCGTCGACCGTGACGTGAGACGCAAAGCAGGCCGGGGCGAAGGTGATGACCTTGTCACCCGGTCGGAAGCGGGTCACGTCCGGACCACAGCCCACAACATGACCACAGCACTCCATGCCGAGTGTCGGTCCGGCAAAGCCATCTTCGAGAGCTTCTTCCGGCAACAGGCCAAGTGCCCACATCACATCGCGGAAATTGAGACCGCTGGCTTCAACGGCGATTTCCACGTCCTTGCCTTCAAGCGGCTTGCGCTCAACGGCGTGCCAGGAGAGCTGGTCCAGGGAGCCTTGGCGCAGGATATCCAGCCGCATGGCGGGTTTGGCGCCTTCCGGCAACGTGACGCTTGATAGGACGCCACCTTTAACAAGGCGGATACCGGAACGGGTTTTGCTGTCGAGAACGATTTCCCGTTCGCAATTGGCTACCAGGATTTCGTCGGCAACACGTGCAGCAGCTATCCCTGGCTCCAGATCTGGTGAGACGTCGATCAGCTTCAGGTTCGCGTCCGGGTATTCATTCATGACCACACGGCCAAACGCCCAGATCCCGGCTTGCTCGGGAGCGGCTGGCTTGCCACCGGCTATATCCTGCGCGCCGGCTGGTGCCAGAACCGTGAACTCGCCGCCGTTTGGTCCCAACGCCTTGAGAAGTGTCATCAGGCTGAAGGCACGACTATCGACAGATGCGAGAGCGTCGGCCGGGGCAGCATAGGCACCAAGCAGGTGAACGACCCGGCCGTTATGTGCGGCAACAAGCGCGTTGAGCGCTTCGTCGGGCACCTGGGCATCAACTTTGTCGCCAAGCGCAACACTCCAGATGTCGTCGCCGAGCTGTTCGGTAACTTCACCTGGAACAAGAAGGGTGGCTGTATGACCTTTTCGGGTCAGGCAAGCTTTCAGACCTTCGGCGAGACGGTGAGACGCGCCCTCGGAGCTGGTCAGGAGAAGATATTTTTTCTTCTCGGCTTCAGTTTCCGGTGCTTCTTCTTCGGTGTCCGATGCTTCCTCAGCGCGATCACCCGCACGCGCGCACAGGAGATCGGCTTCAATCAAAGTGCTCTTCAGCGGTACGGTCTGGACCTCGGTCAAACCGGCAGCTTCCAGCGTCTTGGTCCAGTCTGCCTGTTGCCTGGAAATCGGGAACTCGGCAGTTGCGCCTTCGTCCCACCACGACGAGCCGACGCCCATGATTAGGTCGGTGAGCGGATGAGGCAGCGGTTCTGCGCCAAGCACCAGCCCGCCCGGAACGATGGATTTCGTAAAACGCTTCAGCGTGTCGGCATCGATTTCCGCAAGAGACGTATCGAACAGCACGATGTCGAAATGCCGGTCGAAGGTAAAGGATGCTTCGCCTGGTTCAACAAACTCGGTCGCCGAACTGCCCTGCCACAAACGCTCGCCCCTGCCAACTGCGGAGGACGTTGCATCTGTTACGGTCAGCGCCATGTAGGTGGGATCAAGCGCAGCATCGATCGCCGCAGCGAGGCCACCGTTTGCCCCAACCAGAAGGACCCTTAGTGCCTGGTCACTTGGCCAGCTGGAAATCAGGCTTTGCACACCAGACTGCAGGGCCGACGACAGGGCTCGCTTGCCAGGAGAGGAGGAGCGGTAGGCGTCGAACAGGCTGGAAGAATATTCCTTGCCGGAAGCTTCCTGAAGGCCGAACTTCAGGATATCGGACAAACCCGTCCAAAGTCGTGCCAGCAATGCTGCCTCGGCGATATGTTCTCCGCCGCCATCGGTCAGGGCTTGCAGAAGCGCCGATGCATCTGGATTGCCAGACGGATCCGTGAGTTCAAAACCTTCGTCACTTTCCGTGCACAGCCCGCTCTCGGCCAGCCAGCCAAAGAGACTTGCTGCAAGCGGCACTGCCGTTTCATGCAGATCGCCGGCCGCGACAAGCGACGCCAGTTCAATTTTCCGATCTGCGAAAAGATCGAAAAGAGTCTTGTGCGCAATCGTGCGACCCAGCGCTTCGATCAGAACACGGCTGTCGTCGAGTTCCTGGTCGTCGGCGCCCAGAAGGTCCAGATTGCCTGCCAATGAAGGCAAGCCTTCGAAGGTTTCCTGAAGCGGCGAGATACGGTCCTGCGCAGGAAGAAGCGTCGCAATCTGGCGGTAGACCAGATCGTCGGGACGTGTGTCCTGTCCAAGGGTAACCGCCTTGAACCGGGTCTTGGTCAAGCGGGCGATCGTCAGGCCTTCGGCATCCAGGAACTCGAAGCTTGCTTCGATCGAGCGCGGAGACGCCTTTGTGACTTCGATACGCACGGAAGCCGGCAGGGTTTCCGGTGCCAGAAGACGCAAGGTGCCAAGTCGGATCGGCAGGAAGGATGTGTTTTGCGGAACGTCCTCGACACCATCCAGGAGCGCAAACAGGCCATGGAAACCGGCATCCACCAAAGTCGGGCAGAGCGAGAACGAGTAATCCGCGAGGCTCTCGTCCTGCGGCAACAGCATAACGGTCGCGCTGGTATTCGAGTGCTTGACCACTTTATCGGCACGGCGGAAAGCTGGACCGTAATTCAGGCCAAAGCTCTTGGTGACCGTGTAAAGCGTTTCGTGATCGAGTTCCGACAGAACGCTGTCGCCGGGTTTCGCCCATGGGGTCCTGGAAGTCGTTGAAGGCGTCAGGAATGTTCCCCGGGCATTCAAGGACCAGTCGTTGTCGGACAGGCGCGGTCGAGACAGGATCTCGACCACATGATCGTCAGGCGAGATACGGACCTGGGTTTCCCAGACTTCATCGCCTTCGATCACCAACGGACGAAGAATGTCGAAGTCGCGCAATTCGATCTGGTCGCTCCGGCTCCACCGGAGCGCTGCGCGCAGGCTCATCTCGATATAGCCCGCGGCCGGATAGACGATGCTTTCCTCAACCTTGTGATCCTGCAGGAAGGGCAGGGAACCGCTGTCAATGTGGTTGAACCACTCCGCAGTATCCTGACGCAGACGGTATCCCAGCAGCGGCCAGGTCTGACCGAACATGAAATCGACGCGTTCAGGGCTGTTTTCCGGGCGATACTCGGAGTTCTGCCAAGGGTAGGACGGGAGCGGAACCAGATGCCCTGGGCGTTCGCCGACAAACCGGATCAGGTCGGTCTGGCCGCCATGTGCCACAACGGATGCGGCAATTCTGTCAAGCGGATTGCCTGCTGCGGCAGCTGCTTTCTTGGAAGGTTCCTTGAGCGTTTCAAGAACCTTGGCCTTCTTGCCTTTGGCCCGCAGGACGTCGTTCACATAGGTGCCGAGAACAGGCTTGGGACCGATCTCGATCAGGACAGAGAAATCATCTGCTGCCATGTTTTCCATGGCGGCAGCAAACCGGACTGGCTGACGAACGTTGTGCCACCAGTATTCGGCATCAACGCGGACATCGCGTTCATCCGGTGTAACCGTCGAATAGAATGGAAGCGACACGTCTGTGGGCGCAAGACCATCCAATGCAGCAAGCAGAGGCTTTTCGATCGGGTCAACCAGAGCGCTGTGGAACGGATACGCCAGGTTCAGGCGCCGCATGGCCCACTTTTTCTTGCGGGCAAACTTCGCAAAAGCATCCAGGCTTTCGCTGTCGCCGGAAATTGTGACGCTTCGCGGGCTGTTGTCGGCAGCGAGTTCAAGTCTCGGCAGTCCGCTTTCCGCGATGGCGGCAACTGCCTGATCTGCCGGCAGAAGCAAGGCAGCCATGGACCCGAGATCCCTGACGACTTCCTGTTCGCTGGAACGGGCACGGATGACGCGGACTGCTTGTTCGAGGTTCAGGGCGTCTGCACACCAGGCTGCGGCAACTTCACCGACCGAATGACCTGCGGTCCCGGCAGCAGTAATGCCGCGCTGGCGCAGTGATTCCACAATGCCGACCTGAATTGCAAACAGAAGCGGCTGCGCGATTTCGGAGCGCTCAAGATCGGCTTCAAGGTCTTCTGCAAAAAGCGTTGTGACGAGCGACCAACCGCTCAGACCCATGAAGATCTTGTCGACCTTGTCAAATGCGGTCCGGAATGGCGTGTCGGCCTGGTAGGCTTCCTGGCCCATACCGGCCCATTGAGACCCGTTTCCGGAAAAGACAAACCCGACCTTCGCATTCGACTTGATGACGCTGCCAGACACGACATCTGCGTTTTCATCGCCGCTCTCTGCGAATGAACGCAGTGCGTCGAGTTTTTCCGCCTTGGTCTTGCCGAGAACAACAAGTCGCTCTGAAAGCAGATCGCGACCGTGGGCACTCGAGGCAATCACATTACCGGCTGTTTCATCCGCCTCGTTGTCGAGACGTTCGGCGAACTTGCCGGCAAGTTGCTGCAGGGCTTCCTTGGACCGGGCACTGATGACCAGCGGCGCGTCAACCGGTGCTGTCGAAGCTTCGGCAGTTTCGGGATCGGGATCGCCTATGACGGCGTGAGCGTTTGTGCCACCGAAACCGAAGGAATTGACCCCTGCAAGTCTGCGGGTGCCATTGCGCTCCAGGGAAATGGCTTCACCGGCAACCTTGAGGTTCAACTCGTCAAACGGAATATCCGGGTTCGGATTTCTGAAGTGCAGCGACTGCGGCAGGAGGTCTTCTCGCAGCGCCATTACGGATTTCAGAAGTCCGACCAGACCGGAAACAGGCTCAAGGTGGCCGACGTTGGTCTTGACGGACCCGATAGGCAGCGCCTTGTCGCGTTTCTGGCCAATAACCTTGCCAAGCGCATCCGCTTCTGCAGGGTCGCCAACGCGCGTACCGGTACCGTGGGCCTCGACGAAGGCAAGATCCGTCGGGTTGATTTCCAGGCCTTCGTAAATTTCACGTAAGAGGTCTGCTTGCGCGTACGGGGACGGAAGCGACAGGCCGACAGTGCGACCGTCGGCATTGATGCCGGTTGCAAGCAGCTTGCCGTGGCTCTTTGCACCTTCCGGAATGCCAGCACGCGCAGCACGCAGAACGACCACTGCGCCGCCTTCGGAGCGCACGTACCCGTCGCCATTGGCGTCGAACGCTTGGCAGAGGCCTGTCGGCGACAGCATTGTGGCGCGGGAGAAGCCGACAAAGGCAAACGGGCTGAGCAGAAGGCTGACGCCGCATACGATCGCGGTATCGATCTGGCCGGACTCGATGGCGGAAACCGCTTCGTGCAATGCGACGATGGAAGAGGAGCAGGCGGTGTCGACCGTGAAGCTCGGGCCTCTGAGGTCGTAAATGTAGGAAATGCGGTTGGAGACGATCGACAGCGTGTTGCCGGTCATGAACTGCATGTCGGCCATGGCCGGATCGACCAGGAAGCGATGGTGGTAATCGAGAGACGACGCACCTACATAAACGCCGGTGTTCGAGCCGGCCAGGTCACTGGGGCGGATATTGGCGTGTTCCAGAGCTTCCCAGACCAGTTGCAGCAGCAGCCGCTGCTGCGGATCCATCTGCACGGCTTCACGCGGAGAGACACCAAAAAAAGAGGGGTCAAATCCCCACACATCATCCAGCTGCCCGGCAGCCCAGGTGTAGGTCTTTCCAGACGTGCTTTGGACCGGGTGTCCGAAGCGGGCCAGCGGCCAGCGGTCTTTGGAGACAGACGTAACTGCGCATTCGCCGTTTTTCAGCAATGACCAGAATTCGGCAGAATCGTTGGCGCCGGGAAGGCGGGTAGAATAACCAAGAATATCGATATTTGATGTAAGCGACGCCACAGAACAACCTGTTTTTATTAGTTGGGTACAGTCAAGCTATTGATTTTCATAAGAAAACTTACAGTTTATAAACAGTCATTTCCGCATGCTCCCTCGAGATAAATCGCAGACCGGCGCGACCCAGTCCCAGTGCTGCCATGCGTAAGCTTATCCCATGCCAAACAGCGTTTCCAGCTACCTTGCAAACGCAGGGTTTGGCAACCTTTATCCCATGGAGAAATGCTGGAAAAGGCTAGATACATAAAAAATCGTATTTCTTCTGAGTGTTGTTAAGAAGCGTCGATGCGTTGCAAGAACAGATTTTGAAAATCTCTTGAAAAACAAACGCCCCGCACGAGGGCGGGGCGTTTTTTGGTGTTCGGCTGCGGATCAGACGTTGCTGTCCGGGAAAGAGGCCTTGCGTTCGGTCATGAAAGCCAGCAGCGCCTCGTCGATGCCCGGGTCAAGTTCGGGGCCCGTGTAACCCGCCAATTGTTCCTTCCAGCGGGCATTGGCACGTTGTGCGGCATCCAGTTGCCCGTCTGCGAGCCATTGCTCGTAGGAGTTATTGTCGGCGATCGAGGACCTGAAGAACGCGCTCTCGAAATTGCGCTGCGTGTGCGCAGCGCCGAGGAAATGGCCACCGGGACCGACTTCCTGAAGCGCGTCCATCGCCAGAGTTTCATCAGAGATTTCGATGCCCTTGGCAAGTACATGCATCATGCCGAGCTGGTCGGCATCCATGACGAACTTTTCGTAGGAAGAGCACAATCCGCCTTCCAGCCAGCCGGCTGCGTGAAGGCAGAAATTCACACCTGATTGCAAGGTGGCCAGAATGGTCTGCGCGGATTCCTGCGCAGATTGCGCATCCGGGCTCTTGGATGCGGTGAACGAGCCACCTGAACGGAACGGCAGGTTGAGCCTGCGGGCGAGTTTTGCTGCCCCGTTGAGAAGCAGGGAGCCTTCCGGACTGCCGAAAGTCGGGGCACCGGACTGCATGGAGATCGAACTGACGAAGGCACCGAAAACGACCGGAGTACCGGGACGAATCAACTGGGTCAGGGCACAGCCGGCCAGAGCCTCGGCCAGCACTTGCGACAGCGTACCGGCAACGGTTACCGGGCTCATGGCGCCTGCCAGGATAAACGGCGAAACGATACAAGCCTGATTGTGCTTGGCATAAACCTTGAGAGCACCAAGCATGGTGGCGTCGAAAACCAGTGGTGAATTGGCGTTGATCAGCTGGATCATGACGCAGTTCTGATCGACGAAGTCCTCACCGAAGGTGATCTGCGCCATCTTCACGGAATCTTCGGCGCGTTCCGGTGCGGTGACCGACCCCATGAACGGCTTGTCGGAATATTTGATATGGGAATAGACCATATCGAAGTGCCGCTTGTTGACCGGAAGGTCGACAGGCTCACAGACGGTGCCGCCGGAATGATGCATCCACGGTGACATGTAGGCGAGCTTCACGAAGTTGCGGAAGTCCTCGATCGTGCCGTACCGCCGGCCCTTGTCGAGATCGGTGACGAAAGGGGGGCCGTAGACCGGAGCAAAGACAAGATTGTTGCCGCCGATTTCAACGTTGCGCGCAGGGTTGCGGGCATGCTGGGTAAATTGGGAAGGGGCCGTCTTTACCAGCTCCTGAAGCATGCCCTTTGGAAAGCGGACACGTTCGCCGTCGACTTCCGCACCGGCTTCTTTCCAGATACCGATAACTTCGGGGTCGTCACGGAATTCAAGGCCGATTTCAGCGAGAATGCGGTCGGTATTGGCTTCGATCCGTTCCGCGCCTTCATCGCTCAAAATGTCGAAGTTCGGAATGTTGCGCGAAATGTAGGGAATGGCCAGGCCGGCAGGTCCGGCTTGCCGGCGCTCGCGGCGGGCGCTTCTTCCTCGACGGCCAGATGGGGCGGCGTCTGACATCTTATGCTCCCAAGATGATTTTGGTTGCGCGTAGTCTTTATCAGGAGCCCTGACAACCCGGCTCCATAACCGTCGCACAATACCGTAAAAGCGTCATGGCGCTTTGTTGCTTCATTTTCGCTGGAAAGTCCATTGACTTCGCACAGTGAAAAGTGGTTTCGGAATTGGCGACCAAGCGAAGGTCGAGGTCACCTTGCCGTACAGAAATACCGCCTTTACGCCTAACCGCGCAGGCCAGGGCTTCGTAGAAGATAATTTGCGCACATGGATTTCCCGGTGCGGTCTGCTATTGCAGAAACAGGCCTGAAAACGGGCGAAGACGACACCAACAAGACGAAAGACTGCTGAATGTCCAAGCTGGAAGAGCTCCTTGCCCAGAAAGGGGCGTTGCTTGCCGATGGTGCAACCGGAACGAACCTGTTCGAAATGGGTCTCGTTTCCGGTGACGCTCCGGAATTATGGAACACGGACGAACCGGAAAAGATCACTGCGCTTCACAAGTCGTTTGTCGATGCGGGATCCGACATCATTCTGACCAATACCTTCGGCTGCAATCGTCATCGGCTGAAGTTGCACAAGGCGGAGGATCGCGTCAGGGAACTCAACATTGCCGCCGTCAAGCTGGCGCGCGATGTGGCCGAAGCTTCCGGACGGACGGTTCTGATCGGAGGTTCCGTCGGACCGACCGGCGAACTTTTCCAGCCCCTTGGCGCACTCAGCTATGAAGAGGGTGTTGCAGCCTTCAAGGAACAGATGGAAGGCCTTGTTGAAGGTGGTGCCGACATTTTGTGGGTCGAAACCATGTCAGCCGTCGAAGAAATGAAGGCCGCCGCTGAAGCAGCGCAGAATTTCGACTTGCCATTGGTCATTACTGCCAGTTTCGATACAGCCGGCAAGACGATGATGGGTCTTTCACCCAAGGGGCTTGGCGACCTTCAGAGCCAGTTTGCCTGCACGCCCGTCGCGATCGGGTCCAATTGCGGTGTCGGTGCGTCGGATCTGCTGGCAGCGATCATGGACATCACCGAAGCCTATCCTGATGCGATAATCGTGGCGAAAGCCAACTGCGGCATCCCTCAGATCAAGGGCGATGAAGTGGTCTACACCGGAACGCCGGAGCTGATGGCAAAATACGCACATATGGCCCTTGATGCAGGTGCGCGTATTGTCGGTGGCTGCTGCGGTACGTCGCCAATCCATCTGGCTGCAATGCGCGCAGCCTTGGATGCCCACAAGGCGGGTGCCCGGCCGACGCTGAACGAGGTGATCACCGAAATCGGTCCGCTTGTTTCGCCTCCGAACAAGGAAGCTGATGCCGCCCGCGCAGAAAACGACGGTTCGGGCTCCGGTCGGCGCAGGGGGCGCAGGCGCAGCTAGATCTTGCGCTCAAGCCACAAGTCAGGGTTTTAAAAAGGCGCCAATCGGCGCCTTTTTTCGTCGAAAGTCCAGCAACAGTGTTGCAGCTGTCACGTAAGCCCTCTAACGCATCCCGATCGTTTTGCGGATGGCCGGCAAGTCGCGATGATGCTTGAGCAGGAACTGCGCGCCGTCCGACCCGCAAGCTTATGGAACCGCTTCGAGCCTGAAGCCAGAAACGGACACATGTTTTGCGCCCTGTTGGACTTGCACTGATTGCTCTCGCTGCCCTGATCCCTCTTTTCTGGTTCGCCCCGATGGCTGCGTCGCGAGATCCGGTGGCGCTTTTCAGCCAGTATCTTGGAACCGCTGCATTGATCGTGATGGGGATCAACCAATTCCTGGCGACGCGCGTGCCGGGGCTGGAACTGGTGTTCGGGCCGCTCGACCGGATCTACGTTTTGCACAAATGGCTGGGTATCATCGCGATGGTGGGCCTGGGACTGCACGACATCATCGATGCGGATATGGACGGTTTGCGTGGCGGACCGCTGGCCGATGCTGCTGAAGACATAGGTGAGGTGAGCCTTTACGGTCTTCTGATCCTGGTGCTGGCATCCGTCATCACCTTCATTCCCTACCACTTGTGGAAATGGAGCCATCGGTTGATCGGCGTCTTCTTTTTCATGGGAGTATTCCACTACTTCTTCATTGAAAAGCCGTTCGCGAACGCAGACCCGCTCGGGCTTTACGTTTCTGCGTTCTGTGTGCTCGGCCTTGTTTCCTATGTCTGGATGTCAGTTCTGCGGCCCTTGGCACCACGTGGCCACGCCTACAAGGTTGCCTCCGTTCGTCACATCAATGGCCTGACGGAAGTGCTCCTGGAGCCCAGGGGGCGAGGGCTGAAACATGTGGCCGGACAGTTCGCGTTCCTTTCGGTAAAGGGAGGAGGCTTGACGGAGGAACATCCGTTTACGCTCAGTGCCGCGCCACGCGATGACAGGTCGCTGCGATTCACGATCAAGGATCTCGGCGACTACACCAGCCGCCTGTACCGCGAACTGAAGGAAGGTATGGAGGCTACGGTTTCCGGTCCTTATGGCAATTTCTCGATGCCGTCTGGACGGGACCCTCAGGTGTGGGTTGCCGCCGGTGTCGGAATAACTCCCTTCCTTGCGTTTGCGCAGAGCCTGAAACACCGGGAGAGTGGGCCGGTAAAGCTCTACTATTGTGTGCGCGAGCGTGGCGACATTCCATATGTGGTTGACCTTCAGCAATTGGCCGAAGAAACCGGCAAGCTTGAGCTGATAATCGTCAATTCGCTTGAAGGCGTCAGACTGACGCCCGAACGGATTGTCGAAGACCTGAAGGGCGATTTACGCAATGCCCATGTCTACTTTTGCGGGCCTGCGCCTCTTCGCAAGACACTGAAGAGCAGCCTCGTGTTGAAGGGCTTGAGAGCCAGCCGGTTTCACTTCGAGGAGTTTCAGATGCGAACCGGTATTGGCCTGGGCAGACTGGCGGTCTGGCTTTGGGATCGGGGAATTTACGCCATCGAAAAACGCCGCGCCGAAAAGACACAGCCAGCAGAATAGGGCCTCCGATCTGCGAAAGCCCACTTCGTGCGGGAATGGCGCTTATTGCAGCCAGGGGGCTGACGCACTCCAGAAGATGATGTCAACGCCAAGATAATCGGTGGCAAACTTGATAAATTCCGATCGGGTAAAGGTCTTGCCCGTTTCCGGATTGATGTACTCCAATGTGGGCTCCTGGATCGCCATCGCAATCACCGGCAATTTGTCCTTGAACTGGTGAAAGAAGGGGTAGGAATTCTTCATCTGTGCCTTTCGATGCGGAACGATATCGGGACCGCCCAGACCGATTCCGAGTTCGGCTGCCTTTTCGAAACTGCGCTGCATGTAGCCTTCACTGTTTTCCCACTCGCATGGCCAGAAGTTGACGTATTGAACGACATGGGACGCCTGGAACGCTTTGCGCGCATGGACCATGTTTTCCAGTGTCGCGTTGAAATAGGCGTCGCAACTGAAGCCCGTCTCGTCCTTGCGTCTGTCAATGTCGATCGAGCTTTCCGGCAGGTTGAGGCCTTCGATGCGGCCATCGAACTGGTCCGCCAGGGCGGTCAATAGAGCCTGGTAACGGGTGCGAACCGCTTCGTTCCATTGAACGGCTACCCAGCCTTCTGGTGTCGGGGTTTCGGCTTCACTGTCGTCCACCTGTCGGGCAAGGCCGCCTGCATAGAGCGGATCCTTCAGCAAATAGTCCGGCACAAAGCGAGCACCTTCCCAGAAGAAGCGGTCCTGAAGTTGGAGAAAAAACGCCTTGTCGAATTTTTGGGCTACAGCGAGGTCCCGCTCGATTGCGGAAAAGTCATAACGACCTTTTTCCGGTTCCAGCATTCGCCAGTTGTAGAGGATCTGAACGCCGGAAATCGCTGGATTGTGCAATAGTTCACGTGTCTCGGAAAACGCGCCTGCACTGGTGTAGAGGTAATGTTTGACGTCGGCCAGGGCGATACCGGGGAACGTCATCATCAAGACAGCCGCAACAAGCGACGGCAAGGGGCGAAGGCTGCGAGCGGAAAATACTTTGCACAAGGCTGCAATCAGTCTGATCAATTGAAGACCCTCATTATCTGAAAAACGAAAGCCTGACAGAGGACTGAAGTGAGGCCCTTGTGTGTCTGGATCCGCTTTTGCCCAAGAAACGAATTGACGTGAACGTAAGATGAAATCAGATTATGGGTTGAAAAAGAAAGTGGTAGGGGAGGCTACATGACACCGGTTATGACCGAGACTGAAATCATGGAAATGCTGGACAAGGAATTTCCGCAAATCCATGCAGGTGGCCGTGTTTATTCGATCGACAGCGTCTCACCCGGGACAGCGGTCCTGCGCCTTTCCGCCAACGAGCTGCACCTGCGCCCCGGGGGCACAGTCTCCGGTCCTTCCATGATGGCGCTTGCGGACCTGGCCGCCTATGTCGTGATCCTGGCTCATATTGGCCCGGTTGCGCTTGCCGTGACCACAAATCTCAACATCAACTTTCTGCGGAAACCTGAGGCAGGAGATCTTCTCGCCACGTGCCGCCTGTTGAAACTCGGCAAGCGACTTGCCGTTGTCGATTGCGAAATTGCAGGTGAGGGACAGGAAGAACTCGTGGCTCATGCCACCGCGACCTATTCCGTTCCTCCCCGCTGATTGTATCCGGACTGGCGGCCTCGATGTCAGGCTGATTGCCTGCCGCGCCTTAGGGCATTACGAGTTTCTCCTTCGGGACTGCAGAAATGGAGGCCCGGTTCATTGGGCCGGCCAACTGTTCGAATCTTGTCAGATCGGGAAGCTTTTGGCCATTTTTCCTGATCTGGTTGGGGCGATAGACATTGGCCGATACGGGGAATGCAGGCATCACCGTTGTCCGGATGATCAGCATCTGGCCAGGTTTGGCACCGATTTATGGGTTCTAATTTGCGGTATTATAATACCGTTTTTTTAAGTCATTGAAAAATATAAAGAAATAAGAGGGCTGTCGAAAATATCGTGCTTGACGCTTATTCTGGGTGAGCGTATAAGCGCCTCCGAACGAAATTTCGGTCCGTTCGCTGGCTTGATACAGGCCGCGCGGGCCTTTTCTTTAACCGACCAGTACGGATCAATCTCATGAAGACCTTCTCTGCCAAGCCGGCTGAGGTCGAGAAAAAGTGGATCTTGATCGACGCAGAAGGAATGGTTGTCGGCCGTCTCGCCGCATTCATCGCCAATCACCTGCGTGGCAAGCATCTGCCGACCTTCACGCCTCACATTGACACCGGTGACAACGTCATCGTCATCAATGCCGACAAGGTTGTGTTCACCGGCCGCAAGTACGACAACAAGAAGTACTACTGGCACACCGGCCACCCGGGCGGCATCAAGGAGCGCACAGCACGTGCAATCCTCGAAGGTCGTTTCCCGGAGCGCGTCCTGGAAAAAGCCGTTCAGCGCATGATGCCGGGCGGTCCTCTGTCCAACAAGCAGCTGAAGAACCTCAAGGTCTACGCTGGTCCGACCCACCCGCATGAAGCTCAGTCGCCGGAACTCGTCGACGTCAAGGGCCTCAACGCAAAGAATGATGGCAAGAGGGCTTAACGATGGCTGAGCTGCAATCCCTGGAAGAACTGGGCGGTGCGGTCGAAACCGCTGCCCCCGAAGCTCCGGTCCATGTCCAGAAGCTGGACGCCAATGGCCGTGCATATGCAACCGGCAAGCGTAAAGATGCTATTGCCCGCGTCTGGATCAAGCCGGGCACCGGCAAGATCGTGATCAACAAGAAGGACTACACCGAGTATTTCGCTCGCCCGGTTCTTCAGATGATCCTTCAGCAGCCGATCATGCTGACCGACCGTGCAGGCCAGTACGACGTTATCGCAACGGTTACCGGTGGTGGTCTTTCCGGTCAGGCTGGCGCTGTGCGTCACGGCCTGTCCAAGGCTCTGACCCACTATGAGCCGGAACTGCGTGCGGTTCTGAAGAAGAACGGCTTCCTGACCCGCGACAGCCGCGTTGTTGAACGTAAGAAGTTCGGTAAGCGCAAGGCACGCCGGTCGTTCCAGTTCTCCAAGCGTTAATCGCTGGATCTGGAAGTTACCAGTTCGAAAAACCCGCCGGAGCGATCCGGCGGGTTTTTTGTTGGCATCAATGCCTGCTAGGGCTTTGGCACGTTTGCAGCCACGCATGACGAGGACAATCCGCTGAGTTCGAATGTGAAAGATCACGCATCTGCAACCCAGGCAAAATTTCTGTCTGGAAGTCTGTTTCGCCATGTGACCGTGATGTCCCTGACCGCGTCTATCGGTCTGATGGCGATCTTTGCTGTCGATTTTGTCGACATGATCTTCATTTCCATGCTGGGCAAGGCGGAACTGGCGGCGGCAGTCGGATATGCCGGTGCGATCCTTTTCTTCACCACCTCGTTCAACATTGGTGTTGCCATTGCCGCCGGTGCGCTGGTGGCCAGGGCACTGGGGGCAGGGGACAAAGAGGAGGCACGGCAACAGGCTTCAAATGCTCTTACAGCGGGTTTCCTTTTCAGCGCGGTCTTTGCACTGGCCGTCTGGGTTTCGCTGGGGCCGCTTGTCACGTTGATCGGCGCAACCGGTCGAACCCATGATCTCGCGGTTCATTACCTGGCAATCATCGTTCCGACGTTGCCTCTTTTATTGCTGGGCATGGCAGGCGGAGCTGTTCTGAGAGCGCATGGCGATGCCCGGTGGGCGATGATGTCGACCATTGTCGGCGGGCTGGTGAATGCAGTGCTTGATCCGATTTTGATCTTCGGCTTCGACCTGGAACTGACAGGGGCAGCAATAGCCAGCGCAGCGTCCCGCGTCGCCATTGCCGTGTTCGCGCTGTTACCGATCTTCCGCTACCACGGTGGCCTGAGTTTGCCGCGCCCGAAGGCCCTTTTCAGGGACATGTCGCCAATTGCCGCGATTGCCTGTCCAGCAATTCTCACCCAACTCGCAACACCGGTGGGGCAGGCCTGGGTTACCCGGTCAATGGCCGAATTCGGTGAAGAGGCCGTGGCCGGCATGGCGGTTGTCGCGAGAATGTCGCCTCTCGCCTTTGCAACCATCTTTGCGTTGTCTGGAGCCGTGGGACCCATCGTGGGGCAGAACTATGGGGCGGGACGGTTCGACCGGGTGCGTGACACGTTGCGCGAAGCGCTTCTGTTTACGGCACTTGTGGTCGGCCTGGCCGCGCTGGTTCTATTCATGCTCCGTGAACCGATCGCGCATCTGTTCGAAGCCGAAGGCGTTGCCCTGACCCTGATTTTCCTTTTCTGCGGTCCCTTGGCGCTGGCCTTCTTTTTCAACGGTGCCATCTTTGTTGCGAACGCCTGCTTCAACAATCTGGGTCGGCCGTTCTATTCAACCATGCTCAACTGGGGACGGCACACGGTTGGTACGATTCCCTTCGTCTGGATCGGCGGAGCGCTGTATGGAGCGCCAGGTGTCCTGATCGGTCAGGCAGCCGGAGGCGTCTTGTTCGGTGTCGCTGCCATCCTCATCGTGCGTGGTGTCATTCGCTCCGTCGAACAGCATCATGAGAAACCGAGAGAACCGGGGCTCTTTCAGCGTCAGGCGCGTCAGGTCATCCTGTTCTTTTCAAGAAGGTAGCAGGACAATCACATTCGACCCGGTTTGACCGGAGGCAACTTGTGGGTGACGCGCTCACTTCGGCTTCTGCGGCCACTGATACGGATCAGCTGCTGGAACTTCGGGCATTCCATGTGTGACGGTGCAGGACAGTCGGCGACGTGACGGATCATGTCGCGAAGTGCTTCCAGCGTGTGGATTTGCCTGTCGAGTTCATCTGCTCTCATGTGAAGGCCTGGCCGTGAGAGGGCGGGGCGGCCGTCGGAGCCGAACATTGACTTGATCTCTTCCAGCGAAAAGCCGCCCGTCTTGCCAAGCGTGATCAGGGCAAGCTGGTCCAGCACCTCCGGTCCGAACAGGCGCTTCAGCCCCCGGCGACCGACGGACGTGATCAAACCCTTTTCCTCGTAGTGGCGAATGGCCGATGCAGCGATGCCTGTTTGCTTCGATACTTCGGAAATATCCATTAATTTCATCTATTGACCTCAAGTCGACTTGAATTTGTAGGCTGTGCTCCTGGCTTTCAAAAGGCAAGGAAAATCCATTATGTCTTCTCAACCTCGATCAACAGGTCGACCGCTCTGGCTGGAAACGGCAGCAATCGCGCTGCTGATGACGGCAACCTTGAAAATCATGGCGAATGCGACCATCAGCCCGGCGCTTCCCGCGCTCGAGGCAAGCTTTCCGGATGAACCCGCGGCGGCCTATCTGACCCGCTTCCTGGTCGCGGCGCCGTCGCTGTCCGTTGTTCTGATCGCACCGTTCGCCGGGCTGGCGGCAGACAGGTTCGGAAGAGGTCCGCTACTGCTGGCTGGTGTTCTTCTGTTTGCCTTTGCCGGTAGCGCTGGAGCCTACCTGCCAGACCTGCAGTCGATCCTGGTGAGTCGTCTTTTGCTGGGTGTTGCGGTCGCCATGACGATGACTGCGCAGGTTGCGCTGGTTGGGGACCTGTTTTCCGGTCAGCGCCGAAGTGCTTTCATGGGATGGCAGACGGCGGCGATCAATTTCAGTGGCTTCCTGTTCATCGGCTTTGCCGGCTGGCTTGCAGGCCTGTCTCCACGTTTGCCGTTCCTGGTCTATTTGTTGCCTGTTCTGCTGGTGCCGCTGTTGCTGCCGATCCTGCAACAGGAAAGAAACACTCGCCGCGAGAGTGCGGCCAACACAGCCGCAAATGCAGACCTTGCCCCGCAAAAGGGATGGCTTGTTCCCGCACTGGCAGTTGGCCTGTTGACCATGGTCACCGTCATGTTCTTTTTCCTGATGCCCAGCCAGTTGCCGTATTATCTGGATGAAAACGGCATCGATAGCGCTTCTGGAACGGCAATGGGGCTAGGTGCATTGACACTGACCGGAGGCCTGGTTGCGATTGCCTACAAGAGGATCAGCTCCCTTGTCGGCCTGTCTGCGTCTTTCGGCATCGGCTTTGTGTTGATGGGGCTGGGATTCGCCGTTCTTTCGATAGACGCCCTCTGGCCTCTCATCCTCGGCGGTGCCGCTCTGGTCGGAGCGGGCTATTCGATGGTTCAACCGTCGTTCTTGCTGCTCGCCTTGCAAGTGGCTCCGGAAGAACGCCGTGGTAGTGTTTCGGGCATCGTGACAACGGCGATGTTTCTGGGCCAGGTCGTCTCGCCGCTACTCCTGACCATGCCCATTCAGGACTTCGGTTTTGCCGCCGTCTACCGTGGAACGGCGCTGGCGCTGTTCCTGTTTTCCGCTGCCGGATTCAGCTTGTTGCTGTTTCGCCCGTTCCGGGCAAGGCACGCAGGCTGAGGCGGCCATAAGCCGGGGCATGTAGGCTTGCCCCGGCAAAGTGTCAGGACTTCAAGGCCTGTCCTGCAGCGTAGGTTTCAACGACTGCACGATCGTCGCCAAGGGTTTGCAGCACGAAAAGTTCTTCCGAGAGACTTTCGGCAGTCTCCATCCGCAAGGCCATCGGTTGGGTCGCGCGTGCATCGAGCACGACAAGATCTGCATCCGTGCCCGGCTCCAGGGTGCCGATCCTGTCTTGCAGTGAAAGCGCTTCGGCATTGCCAAGCGTTATCCAGTGGAAACAGGCAAGCGGATGCAGCCGCTGACGCTGGAGCTGCAGAACCTTGTAGCCTTCATCGAGCGTGCGCAGCATCGAATAGTTGGTGCCGCCGCCAACGTCGGTGGCGATGGCCGTGCGAACGCCAGCCTGCTCCAACCCGGCCTTGTTGAAGAGACCGCTGCCAAGGAACAGGTTTGACGTCGGGCAGAAAACGGCAACGGAGCCGGTTTCCCGCATGACGCCAAGTTCCCGGTCGTTCATATGTATGCAGTGACCGAGCAAGGTCTTTCGGCCGAGCAGGCCAAACCCTTCGTAAACGCCAAGATAGTCCGCCGCTTCCGGGTAGAGCTCCAGCGTGTAGGCGATTTCGTTGTGGTTTTCGTTGATGTGGGTCTGCAAATGGCAGTCCGGATATTCCCCCAACAAAGTTCCGGCAGCTTCAAGCTGCCCGGGTGTCGACGTGATTGCAAAGCGCGGGGTGACGACATAATGTGCCCGTCCGCGTCCATTCCATTTTTTCAGCAAAGCCTTGCTGTTGTCATAGGCGCTTTGAGCAGTGTCGCAAAGGTCGGCAGGCGCGTTCCGGTCCATCATCGTCTTGCCACCCAGCATCAACATGCCGCGCCGTTCCGCCTCCTCGAAATAGGCGTCGACCGAGGCGGGATGGCTGGAACAATAGGCGGAGGCCGTGGTGGTGCCATGGGCAACAAGCGCGTCATAAAAGGCCTTGGCGATCCGTTCCCCATGAGCCTTGTCCGCAAACTTCATTTCTGCCGGGAACGTGTAGTCGTTCAGCCAGTCCAGCAGTTGATCCGCCCAGGACGCAATCACCTGTGCTTGGGGGAAATGTATATGGGTGTCAATGAAGCCGGGCAGGATCAGATGTGGCCGATGATCGATGATGGCCGTTCCTTCATCGGCGGAGGCAGCAACGTCCGCAAACTCGCCGCAAGCAGCAATCTTGCCGCCACGAAGCAGAAGCGCACCGTCCTCGATATAGCTGTAGGCGTCCGTGTCATCCGGCCCATTGGGGGCGGCGGAAAAAGAAAGCAGCCTGCCGCGCAGGATCTTCGGGGTCATGTCTGCCACGGCAGGAATTCCTCATGGAGATGGACCGGCAATTGCCGGTTTGTTCCACGTTTTAGTCCTGAGGGCGCAAGGCGACAACGGTTCCGTGTTGGTATCCCGTGGATCGCCGCGAAATCCGGAGAAAGACGGGAAACAATCCTGAGGACAAAAAATGTGTGTGAGGCAAGCCGACTTTATTGCCCGGATCCTGTCAGGGAAAATAGCGCTCCACCCAGGGCTGCCAGTGTGGCGAGAATGGCAAGGCAGGCATAAAACGTGAAAATGGTGGCCGCACCTTCCGGAGGTGCGGTGTTTTCGTTTCTGGCGTTCCAGGCCGTTGGTGCCGGGTCCTGCGCCGAATTTCTGTCATAGCCAGCCATCCTGACTTCAGGCTAACCGGCAAGAGATAATCTCGCGTAAACAATCGGGGACTTCAAAAGAGCGGCAATGATCGGGGGGGGGCTCAGAAACTCAGGAGCCTTCAGTTACCTCGATCGTCACGTGGCCGATGCCATGCCTTGTCTTCAACCGCTCGCGGATCTGCTGCAAAACGGCATCCGGACTGTCTTCCGGTTTCAAGATGGCATGCATGGTGGCATTCACCTTGCCTTCGGCCAGCGACCAGAGATGGATGTGATAAACGTCGGCGAGGCCAGGGACTTCATTCAGCAGATCGGTTTTCAGGGTGTCCCTGTCGATGTCTGCCGGTGCACCTTCCAGCAGGATATGCGCGGACTGGCGCATCACGGCGACCGCAGAACGAACAATCAGCACAGCGACGAAAACCGACAGGATCGGGTCAATCGGATACCAACCCGTGAAATAGATGACGATAGCGGCCGCGATGGCCGCAACGGAGCCGAGAAGATCGCCGAGCACGTGCAGGATCGCAGAGCGCATGTTGAGCGATCCGTCTCCGCCACGCTGCAGAATGAAAAAGGCGCCGATATTCACCAGAAGGCCGATAACGGCAATGATGAACATCGGACCTGCAAGCACGGTCTCCGGCTCCATGAAACGCCCGGCAGCTTCCACGCAGATCCAGCCTGTCACGACCAGCAGGAATATGGAATTGGCGAAGGCAATCAGCACCGGCAACCGGTCGCGGCCATATGTCAGCCGGGCATCTGCAGGTTTCTTGGATTGCTGAAAGGCCCACCAGGCCAAGCCCAGTGATGCGGCATCCGTAACCATGTGGACGGCGTCCGCCATCAGAGCCAGAGAACCTGAAAGCCAGCCACCGATCAGCTCCGCAAACATGAAGGCAGCGATCAAAAGACCTGCCCATGCAACAGCGCGCGCGTTCTTGTCCGTCACTTCAGGGGTGTGATCATGGTCATGCCCTTGACCATGATCATGGTCGTGAGAATGGCCGTGCACACTGCCGTCGGCATGGTCGTGATGGCCGCTGTCGCTCATGGCTGTGATCCTTCCTTTGCACGGAGAGGTGGGCGACCCGATCTTTCGACATATCCCCACGGTTGACAAGAAGCGGAACCGGAACAGCACCAAAGACACGGGGGACAAGTGCTGGCTCAACACTCCGTAGCGGACCTTGCGGCCTGGGATTGGCGGGACGATCCATCACTGGTAAAACCTGAAATACCGTCCTCGGGTGTCCGGTAAATGACACACCCGGCAGTCCGTGCCGCTTGATCCGGAGCGGCGCAAAAATCCTGCCACACCAGACTTCAAGGATATTGTCATGTCAGCAGAATTGCCGCGGGAAACCGACAACGCATTTCTGGGTAAATCGGTCAAGGGCGGTTCGCATGAACCGACCTATGCAGGCGCGCTGTCCTTCATGCGTCGCCGCTATAGTCGCGATCTGACCGGGATTGACCTGGCGGTTTGGGGCATCCCGTTTGATGCGTCTGTTTCCAATCGTCCGGGGGCTCGGTTCGGTCCTCAGGGGGTGCGCCGCGCATCCGCCATTTTCGACGGCGACCCGCAATATCCGTTCGAAATGGACCCTTTCGAGGTTCTTGCCTGCGTGGACTACGGCGACTGTGTTTTCGACTATGGCCGCAACGCCGATATTCCCGGACACATCCAGTCTCAGGCCTCTGATATTCTGGCTTCCGGAGCGCATCTGTTTTCCATCGGTGGCGATCATTTCGTCACCTATCCGCTTCTCAAGGCGCATGTGGCCAAACATGGTCCGCTCGCTCTGGTGCAATTCGATGCCCATCAGGACACCTGGAACGATGAAGGCGACCGGATCGACCACGGCACTTTCACCGGACGCGCCGTGCGAGAAGGCCTTGTCGACCCGGACCGTTCGATCCAGATCGGCATCCGTACCCATGCCCCAGAAACTTGCGGGCTGGAAATCATTCATGGCTATGAGATGGACGAATTGGGTATCGGCGGTGTGATCGACAGGATCAAGGCCCGGGTGGGCAATGGCCCGGCCTATATGACATTCGACATCGATTGCCTTGATCCGGCGTTTGCTCCCGGTACCGGTACGCCTGTTTCCGGCGGCCTGTCCTCTCGCGAGGCATTGTCGATCCTGCGTGGGCTGGGGTCATTGAACTTCGTCGGTGGTGATGTTGTCGAAGTCGCACCGGCTTATGACCATGCCGATATCACCTCGATTGCCGGCGCTAGCGTCGCGCTGACCTACATTTGCCTGCTTGCTGAAAAGCGCAAACAGGAAGGCTGAGGCCAGAACAGGGGCAACATGGAAACGATCCTCAGCTTCCGATTTGTCAAAACGCCGGGCAGCATGCCGCTGCCGCCCGGTGTCGCCAGGCAGTTCAAGGTGTTTGGCGCCGGGCAAAGTCTGGAGGAAGCACCTGCCATGGTGTTCGAACTGGACAAGCCACACATGAGAGGCGTCACAAGCATCCGCATCGGCTCACAGACTGCCTGGGCACTCGAGTGCAGATCCAGGTCCGGTACTGGCAGCTGGGAACTGAGGACCGGTGCCGACGTCAGCATCGGACAAATCGGGGGACGGGGATCTTTGAAGCAGGGCTGGCAACTGGAAGTCCCAGGAGGCAATGTTCAGTTCAGCCTTGCCAATCCTGACAGTGTCGCCAAACAAGCTGTCCGCACGATGCTTGGTGGCGACACGGAAGCTCTGTTGCTGTTGGCAGACGGTAATCCAGCGGGGACGCTGGTCCGCAAACATCGGGATCAGGCAGAGGGCAAGAAAGCCGGTTTGCTGTCAGGTTTGAAGAGATTCGTGACGGGCAGGGATTGGGTGCTCGACATTCACGAGCCGGATTTGCGCAGCAAGATCGCGGTTCAGGAGCAGCAAGTTGCGCTTGCCGCACTTGGTCTGGTCGCCATCGTGAGTCTGGAGTTGAGCACAGCTGACTGAACAGCGACCCGCTTCAGGGAGACACTCAAAGGAAATCAGCCGTGTTTGCTGCGCGCTGCCTTCCCGGGAAGGTTGTCGTTGTGCGGAACAGCAGTCCAGAACCGGTAGAGCGGGGTTTTGTCCTTCATGGTCTGGTAAAGCTGGATCAACTTGCCGAAGCTGACGAATTGGGCCGCATACGCAACGGCCAGACCTGTCAGTGACAGGATTGGCGATGACAGGAAGCCGCCGAGCAACGCAATCAGCCCACCCATCCAGAAAACGAGATAAAGCGTTGTTATCCGGGCACTGTCGGTGGCGGGAACGGGGAGGAACAATCTGTTGAGCCAGATCTTTTCTCCAAAGCTCACTCGTTTGGCCCAACTGGTGGCCTTGCCGGTCTCACCGACAAGCCTGGGGACTGCAATCACGCCCGCCAGAACCGCAAAAGCGAGCAGAAGTGCGCCCCAGACACCAAGCCAGGCTTGCGTCCACAAGGCACCGGTCAACATGCCAGGTGCGAGTATCTTCATGAAAGTTGCCAGGGCAGGCGCTGGCTTGCCGGTCGCTGCTTTGGGCAGAAGAACGGGAGCTCTCAGGCCGTTGGCATCTTTCAATGCCGGACGGGCAAGGGGGCTCGGGTGACGTTGCGTGGTTTGCATATGCTGAAGCCGGCCTTTCGGATATCCGGCAATCTTACCCGGCGAAATGGGGACTTGGCAAACAACATTCTGTCGCAAGCAACAGTAAAGATCGTGAAAAATACCTAGGCCAGGGCCAGGTATCACTAAGTATTTGAATCGATCTCTCCTAGAGATTTTGGTGTAGTTTCAATGCGCTTGCCCGGATGGGCTAGTTCGATTGATGAATAACAAATCGCTAATGAGTAAAAAGGCCTGCATTCTGTTCAGTTCATTGTTTTTTAGTTTGAAATCGGCAAAGATGGCCAAATACTTGAGAGTGATAAATCCAATCAATTGGACTGGAGCATGGTCTTACAAACAAGCCAGGATGAAGGGGACGCGGAGAATAGCGAAATAGTCTCGTCCCTGGCCTCCGAGCTGGATCGGCTTAACCACATCACGAAGCTGTCAAGAAGTGACGAACTTCGCCTCAGCGGCGACTGGCTTCATACACTGCTTAACGAGGTTTCCGATTATCTCTATGTGAAGGACCGCAGCTCGCGCTTTGTCATGGCGAACTTGCAGGTCGCGCTTGATGTCGGTCTCGATGACGCTTCGCAATTGATCGGCAAGACCGATCTGGAGCTGCATCCGGAGGAGACCGGGTCCAAGTTCCATGCCATCGAACAGGAGATAATGGCCTCGAATATTCCGCGTATCGATTTCGAGGAGCCGTCAATTCTGGCGAACGGCAAGCGGAAATGGTTCTCTTCGTCCAAGTACCCGGTCACAAACAGCAAGGGTGAAGTCGTCGGCATTGTTGGCCTCTCGCGGGACATCACCGAGCGCAAACGGGCGTTACTGCTGCAGCAGGGGCAGAACAAGGTCCTTCAGGAAATTGCCGCGGGCAGTCCCTTGAACGAGGTGTTGACGACACTCGTGTTGACCATTGAAGACCAGCTCGATGGAGTTATGGGGTCGATCATGCTTGTGGATGACACAGGCGAGCATCTTCTGGCGACTGTCGGTCCCAACCTGCCGCAAGACTACCTGGACATCACCGATGGCATACCCGTGAGCCCGAAAATGGGTTCATGCGGAACCGCTGTGTTCCGCCGCGAGAGTGTCATCGTCGAAGATATCCAGAAGGACCGACTGTGGGAGGATGTACGCGACCTTGTTGCTCCTTTCGAATTGCGGTCCTGCTGGTCGGTGCCGTTTTTCGGCAAGGACAGCAAGGTTCTGGGCACGTTTGGGCTCTACACCAAGTCAACGCGCAGCCCGACGGATCACGAGCTGAAGCTTGCACTGGAAGCCGCCCGGCTTGCGTCCGTAGCGGTCGAGCGTGACCGAGCCGAACGCAAGATCCGTTATCTGGCCAATCACGACGTTCTGACAGGCTTGCCCAATCGGCAGGAGTTCAAGACCAAGCTGGAAGAAAAGGTGTCCGAAAGTGACAGGACCGGCGTGCCTGTTGCCGTCGTTTTTGTCGATCTCGATAATTTCAAGTTCGTCAACGACAGCTTCGGACATGCGATAGGCGACCAGGTGCTGATGATTGTCGCGGAACGGATCATGGCCGTCCACGACGGTGCACATCAGGCCATCCGTTTCGGGGGCGACGAATTTGTCCTGATTGTCGACCGTGACACGGCAGAGAAAGCCGCCCTCAACGAATTCATGGCAAGGCTGCGGGACGAGATCACCAAAACGATCCAGATCGATGACCTGTCGTTCCATGTTACCTGCAGCATTGGTGCTGCCTGTTACCCGCAGGATGCAGACAGTGCGGCACAGCTTTTACGGAATGCCGACAAGGCGATGTTCGAAGCAAAGTCCGCAGGACGTGACAGCTTCAAGGTCTACGAGCAGACCCGTCCGGAACGTTCGGTCAACAAGCTGACACTTCTGGAGGAAATGCGGACCGGCATCGAGAACGGCGAGTTTTTCCTGGAATACCAGCCGCAATACAATCTGGTTAGCGGCCGTATCGTAGGTGCGGAAGCGCTGGTGCGCTGGCAACATCCGGCACTTGGTCGCATGATGCCGGGCGAGTTCATCACCCTGGCGGAAGAAAGTGGCCTGATCGTGCCTCTGGGCAGATGGGTGACACGCGAAGCCTGCCGGCAGAACAAGGAATGGCAGGAAAGCGGCCTGATGCCGATTACGGTTGGCGTCAATGTTTCCGCCCGCCAGTTCCGGGACGACGGTTTGATTTCGGATGTTCGCGATGCACTCGAGGAAACCGGACTTGCCGCGACCTACCTTGAACTGGAGCTGACCGAAAGCCTGTTGATCAAGAATGCAGATCAGGCCGTTGGACTGATGGACGATTTCCGCCGGCTGGGCGTGAAGCTCGCCATAGATGATTTCGGCACCGGGTATTCAAGTCTCGCCGCGCTGAAAAGCTTTCCGCTGACAAGGCTCAAGATCGACCGCAGCTTCATCAGTGATCTGGATTTCGACGAAAGCGACCGGTGTATCGCAAAAGCCATCATTTCCCTCGGGCGGGAACTTGGGCTCTGTGTCGTGGCTGAGGGCGTGGAAACCGCAAAGCAGCAGGCCTTTCTTGCCAGCTGCCGTTGTGAAGTCGTCCAGGGCTATCATTTCGGTCGCCCGATGGCCGCCCGCAAGTTCGGCAAGCTGCTGGCCATGACATTGACGCCTCTGGACGCACATTTCGGGTAGGAAATTTCAAGGCCTACAGGATCTGAGTGTCAAAATCGCCCGTTAATGCCCAAAAATTCGGTTAGAATGTCCGCACGAATTTCTGGCGTATGCCGTCTGCCGGTGAATACCGACCAGATTGCTTTCGCGTGATCGTGAGAGTTCTTTCGAAGACGTAGCCCGTCTCCGCCACAGCGAAATTTATGCCAGCGATGCACAATTCGACTCTTACCTGGGTCGTCTGAGGATGGAGCTGCAGCACTCACATTCATCGACCTAGGAATCCAAAGTTTGTCCAGAACGACGGTGTATCCCTCGCCAGTTTGTATCTCTGACTCCGGGCCTGTGCTGCGTTTGTTTGGATTGAACGGATATTGAAACGCAATGACTCGGACGTCTCCTTCGGAAAAAGATCCAATAAAAGAATAGGTTATCCGGAACGATAAGGTTTGCTCAAAGTAACCGTCTTCAAGGGCGATGATTGGCCCAGCCGCAAGTAATTCGCCTCTGAACACAAACTCTGAACGCAGCACACTTCGCAGTTCTGGTCCCCGACCTGACACGCAAGCCTCGGAGGGTTCGGAAATCAACCAAGCTGCTAGAAACGCGGTCAAAAACTTGAACAAAGGCAAAGCGGTTCTCGTTGATGTCGGGATTTCTATATATTTTGAAGAACCGACTATGGTCGTTAGTTATGCATTGCACGCACTACCAAATGAACTTCGCGCAGGAGCGCTTCTGCTAGTTAACTAGACCTTGGTCATCACATAAGAGCCGGGCGCATCTTCAAGGATCTTGACCCGGTTCGCACCTGGTTTGCGAGCCTTGACCTTGGCGTCGTCATGCGAACGGATCCACTGATCCCAGTAAGGCCACCAGGAACCAGGGTGTTCCTCGGCATTCTTGAGCCAGTTTTCCAGAGTTCCCTTGGCTTCCGCGCCTGTCCAGAACTGGTATTTCTTCTTTGCAGGAGGGTTGACCACACCGGCAATATGCCCGGAACCGGCCAGCACATAATCGACCGGGCCACCGAAACAGCCTGACCCCAGAAAGACCGATTTCGGCGGTGCGATGTGGTCTTCACGCGTTGCAAGGTTGAAGATCGGAATGGTCACCTTGGAGAGATCCAGGTGCTCGCCTGCGATTTCCATTTCGCCCTTGGACAGCTTGTTGTCCAGATAACAGTTGCGCAGATAGAACGAATGGTTCGCGGCGGGCATGCGCGTGGAATCCGAGTTCCAGTAGAGCAGGTCAAACGGGAAGGGGTCTTGGCCTTTCAGATAATTGTTGACCACATAGGACCAGATCAGATCGTTGGAGCGCAGCATGTTGAAGGCGGACGACATCTTGGAGCCGTCCAGATAGCCGTGTTCTGCCATCCTCTTTTCAAGGACCGAGATCTGTTCTTCATCGACGAATACCTTCAGGTCACCTGCGAAAGTGAAGTCGACCTGTGTGGTGAAGAAGGTCGCGGTCTTGATGCGGTCGTCGCCGATCTTTGCCATATAGGCAAGCGTGACCGCCAGCAATGTGCCGCCGACGCAGTAACCGATGGAATTGACCTCTTCCTGGCGCGTTGCCCGCTTGATGACGTCGAGCGTATTGAGGATGCCTTCCTTCATATAATGCTCGAAGCTCTTTTGAGCCTGGCGTTCGTCCGGGTTGACCCAGGAAATGACAAACACCGTGTGACCCTGGTCGACCGCCCACTTGATGAAGGATTTTTCCGGATTGAGGTCGAGAATGTAGAACTTGTTGATCCACGGCGGAACGATCAGCAGGGGACGCTTCAGGACCTCGTCTGTAGATGGCGAATACTGGATTACCTGGCAGACGTCATTCTGCGAGATCACCTTGCCTGGCGTGGTGCCGAGGTTCTCTCCGAGCTTGAATTTTGTCGGGTCGGTCTGGCGGATCTTCAGCTCGCCCTTGCCGGTTTTCAGATCCTCGACCAGGTGCCGCATGCCCTTGACCAGGTTTTCGCCGTTGCTTTCAAGTGTCAGACGTAACAGCTCGGGGTTTGTAAGCACGAAATTGGACGGGGAGACGGCATTGGCGATCTGGGTAACGTAGAATTCGGCCTTGTGGCGTGTGTGCTCATCCAGTCCCTGGGCGTCGTGGACCATGTCCTCCGCCCATTTGCTGGTGATCAGGTAGAGCTGCTTGATGAAATCGAAGAACTGGTTTTTTTCCCAGTCCGGATCGGCAAAGCGCTTGTCACGTGCCGGCGTTTCGATCGCCGGTGTAGACGGTTCGCCCATCATCCGTTTCAGCGAGGAATTCCAGAGATCGATATAGCCACTCCACAAGCGCGACTGGGCCTCGACGGCGCGCTGCGGATCGGACGCCCAGTATTCGCCAACCTGAGCGAGGGTCTTTACGACACCGGTCAGCTCGTCGGTCGAATCGTGGGTGATCTTGCCCTGTTCCCGGGGCTCGATATAGGCCGCCAGTGCCTTGCCTGCCTGCTCGAGCGTCTTTGCAAGATTCTGTGCAAAGGCTTCCGGGTTGTTGATGATATACTGCAACATGGGATGGTCGCGGTCATCAGCCATAGGCAGGGATTTCCTCCGGTTGTCTTGCCCCATTCAGCCCACGAAAGGCCTGTGAGCCCTTGTTGTTCAATCGCGTTATCTTGTTATTTTTTCGCCGATATTTTGAACTATCGGCTATTTATGACACAAGGTAACGTCTCCGTCGATTGGATTTCAATCCACGTTCAGGCCCTCTGGCTAGTGGAAATTTGTGACGATCGGATGGACGAGGAAACAAAGTGGTGGAGGATCGGTTGAGCTGCATGCGGAACGTGCTGGCACTGGGTGGGTGCCTGCTTCTCGCCTTTGGATTGTCGGCATGCGCCGTCGGGCCAGGGACACCCTTGCTTGATGCGCTGAAAACCGAACCCGGGCAGGGGAGAGGCAACGTCCCGGCACCGAAAGGCTATGGTGCAATCGTCAATCCCGGCGAGTCTTCCGGCCTCATCAATCCGAAGGAGAGGCAAGAGACGCAGGCCTATCTGGAAACACTTGCGTCTGAGTGACGCAGGGGACGATGCCCAATACATATGCGGATGATGTGAGGTGGCTAAAGAAGATAAAATATTGATAAATATACGGATTAAATCTTTCCTTTACGACTGGCGGTCTAGGCTGCAAGCCTTGATCGCAAGGCCTTTGTTTTCATGACGCTCGATACACCGACACTGTTTACCTGCATTATGATTGCCGAGTTTGCCGGTAGCGTCATCCTGTTCCTTTTTTACATGTTCTGGCCCGGGCGGAGTGTTGCCTGTTCGAGAAGCCTCGCCCTGTGGTCTGCAGGAATGTTTCTGGCGGCTTGTGGGACGGTTCTCCTTGCATTTCGCGGGACAATTCCGGACCTTTTCAGTATCGTTGCCGCTAATTTCCTGGTCATTCTCGGGACCGGCCTGAGGCGAAGCGGCTTCGCCGTGTTCCTGGGCCGCAGCGGTCATGTCTGGGTGTTCGCAACGATAGCGTTTGCCTGGCTCGTTCTATGCCAGTTTCCCGAATTTCAGGACAACTTCCTCACCCGGGTGAATTATGTTCAGTCGGTGCTGATCCTGAGTGGTCTCTGGGTCGTTTGGATGGCGTTCTTCGAAAATCGGGAGAAACTCTATTCAGCACGTATGCTTGGCATGACAACGCTGGTCGAAACCGCGGGGTTCATGTGGTTTACCTTTCACCAGAACATACTGCTGTTCCCGTCCTTCCAGTCGACGTTCACGGAAGGGTTCATGAGCACCTACCTGATCACCGTTCTGTTTTCGATCATCATGACGATCGTCCTGCCGGCTTCCATGGTCATCGAACGATCCTTGCACGGTTTCAGGGAGCAGGCTCTTCAGGACGACCTGACAGCTCTGCCGAACCGACGGGCGTTTCTCAACGATGCGGAGGACTGGATCGCTTCGAACTCCTCCCCAAAGGGCATTTACAGCCTCATCCTGTTTGACATGGACCAGTTCAAATCGGTGAACGAGCGTTTCGGTCAGGCGATGGGAGATGCGCTCCTGCAGCTATTCGCGCGCATCTTGAAGGATACCCTGGTCGAAAACGCCATTTCAGGGCGGGTGGGCGGTGCCGGATTCGCCGTGTTCCTGCCGGAGGGCAACAAGGAACTCGCCCATTTGACTGCCCAGAGAATCTGCAGGCGTTTCGGGCTGGAATGTCAGGAAGCGTCTGGCGGCCGGCTGATGGTGACAGCGAGCGTCGGTCTGGTGAGTGCCAGCGTTTCGACGCCGCTGGAGCGTGCGATGGAAGCTGCCGAAGGTGGCCTGCACAGGGCAAAGAAACAGGGCCGCGCACAAATCGTCACGATGGATCTTGCGCCCAATGGCCGGCTTATCAAGGACGCAAAAAGAACCGGTTTTTCCGTGCTTCGGAAAAAGGCGGCCTGACCTCTTCCTTTCTTTGATCGCCGCGACACGCCCGGCACAATGGATTGATGGATCCGGCTCCGGAAGGCGGTCCGCTTACTGCTCCCTTGCCATTCACTCCTCGCCAGATTTTTGCTCCTGCACACCGCGATTTGTAGGACATTTAAGCCGTTAGTGGAGCTCTGGCAGGCGAGGACTACTGCCAAAGCAATCATGTTCTAAAAAACGCTACAAATTTAGTCGGCTAGCGACGCAAAGACGGGTGCGTATTTTTATTCGGACTGCTAAAAGAGCCCCGCTGCGCCGTCGCCGCGCCCGGCAAGGGAGCGCAGCTGATACTGTCAACTCGCAAGGATTCGCGTCATGGAGGAATTCCATAAGATCAAGCGGCTGCCGCCGTATGTGTTCGAACAGGTGAACCGTTTGAAGGCGAAGGCGCGCGCGGCGGGGGCGGACATTATCGATCTTGGCATGGGCAACCCTGACCTGCCGACACCGAAGCACATTGTCGACAAGCTGACCGAAGTCGTGCAGGACCCACGCACGCACCGTTATTCCGCATCCAAGGGCATCGGAGGCCTGCGCAAGGCACAAGCGGCTTATTACGGTCGCCGGTTTGGCGTGAAACTGGATCCCGATACCCAGGTGATCGCGACACTCGGCTCCAAGGAAGGCTTCGCCAACATGGCGCAGGCCATCTCCGCACCCGGGGATGTGATTCTGAGCCCCAATCCCAGCTATCCGATTCACACCTTCGGCTTCTTGATGGCTGGTGCCTCGATCCGCAACATTCCGGCGGAACCGGGCCCGGCGTTCTTCGATGCGCTTGAACGCGCGGTGATCCATTCCGTGCCGAAGCCGATCGCAATCATTCTATGCTACCCGGCGAACCCGACGTCTTATTGCGCGGATCTCGACTTCTACAAGGACGTGGTCGCATTCGCTCGCAAGCACAACATCTTCATCCTGTCTGACCTGGCTTACTCCGAAATCTATTTCGGTGCGACACCGCCGCCGTCGGTTCTGCAGGTGCCGGGTGCCATGGATGTCACCGTCGAATTCACGTCACTTTCGAAGACCTTCTCCATGCCGGGTTGGCGCATGGGCTTTGCTGTCGGCAACGAGCGGCTGATTGCTGCGTTGTCGCGGGTGAAATCCTATCTCGATTACGGGGCCTTCACACCCATTCAGGTTGCAGCAACCGCGGCCTTGAACGGATCGGATGACTGCATCCGTGAAACCCGCGAGATCTACAAGAAGCGCCGCGATGTGGTGGTCGACAGTTTCGGCAGGGCCGGCTGGGATATTCCGGCACCGGAAGCCAGCATGTTCTGCTGGGCACCGATCCCCGAGAAGTTCCGGGCGCTCGGCAGTCTGGAATACTCCAAGCTGCTACTGGAAAAGGCGGAAGTGGCCGTCGCACCAGGTATCGGTTTCGGTGAACACGGAGACGAGTACGTCCGCATCGGACTGGTGGAAAACGAACAAAGACTGCGTCAGGCAGCCAGAAATATCCGCCGCTTCCTTGAAACTGCGGATCAAAAGCTGCACAACGTCATCCCGCTCGGGACCAAAGGTTGATAAGAACTGGACTCATTTCCGTATGGCAGACGCATTGAAGGTAGGCATCGCTGGCCTTGGCACCGTGGGGGCGGCCGTGGTGCAGCTCCTTTCAAAACACGGCGGACAGATTGCAACGAAAACCGGGCGAGCAGTGACCGTGACAGCGGTCAGTGCACGTGATCGGACCCGTGATCGGGGCATCGATGTCTCGGCATTCGAATGGTTCACCGATCCGGTGGAAATGGCCCGGACGGCAGATGTCGATATTTTTGTCGAACTGATCGGCGGCGACAACGGCCCCGCTGAGGAAAGTGTGCGCGCTGCTCTGGCGCGTGGCATTCATGTCGTAACAGCAAACAAGGCGCTGCTTGCGCGCCATGGCGTTGAGCTGGCAGTGCTGGCGGAGGCCAACGACGCCTGCCTCAACTACGAGGCAGCCGTTGCCGGAGGCATTCCGATCGTCAAGACGCTGCGCGAATCCATGGCCAGCAACGACATCAGCCGCATCTACGGTATCCTGAACGGCACCTGCAATTACATCCTGACCCGGATGGAGGCAGAAGGCATCAGCTTTCAGGATTGTCTGTCGGATGCACAGCGCCTCGGCTATGCGGAGGCGGATCCGACCTTCGACATCGAAGGTAATGACACCGCCCACAAACTTGCCATCCTCACCAGTCTTGCCTTTGGCACGGAAATCTCGAGCGACGACATCTACGTCGAGGGCATCACCTCGATCACGACCGCCGATATTCAGGCTGCGGACGAACTCGGTTTTCGCATCAAGCTGCTGGGCGTTGCCCAACGCACTGATACGGGCATCGAGCAACGTGTTCATCCGACCATGGTGCCGAAGTCCTCTGCGATTGCTCGGATCGACGGCGTCCTGAATGCTGTGGCTGTCGACGGTGACTTCGTTGGTGAAATCGTGCTCGTCGGACCGGGTGCCGGCGGCAATGCGACGGCGTCATCCGTCGTGGCCGATCTCGCCGATATTGCCCGGGGCGACGAAACGCCCGTCCTTGGCATGCCCGCTGCAGAGCTTAACAGCTATCAACGTGCCCGCATGCGGCTTCATGAAGGCGGATATTACATCCGCCTGTCCGTATTCGATCGGCCGGGTGCTTTCGCCGAAATCGCCAGATGCATGGGCGATGCCGGCATTTCACTGGAATCGATTGTCCAGAAACGTCATGCAAATAAGGACGTTCCTGTGAAATTTGATGCGGACCTGCCTCAACCTGTCATCCTCATCACGTATGAAACGACTGAAGTGGCAATCAAAGAGGCATTGGACGTGATCATGTCCAAGGGGGTAGTTTCCGAACAGCCTCAGATGATCCGCATTGAAAAACTGAACTGACGAGTGAGTGCCCGCCGAGGCGTCCTGCGGAGGGAGAGACTGGAGATGTTGATGTCCAATACTGATAAACAACCGTCGAGCGGCCTGGACCGTATTCTGACGCTCGAGCTGGCCCGCGTCAGTGAAAGAGCGGCTGTGTCGGCAGCCCGGTTGCGCGGTCACGGCGACGAAATGGCCGCGGACCAGGCGGCAGTGGACGCAATGCGGCGCGAACTGAACCGCCTGCCTATCGACGGTACTGTGGTTATCGGTGAGGGGGAGCGCGACGAAGCTCCGATGCTCTACATCGGTGAAAACGTCGGCACGAAGCAGGGACCGAAAGTCGACATCGCTCTCGACCCGCTGGAAGGCACGACCATCTGCGCCAAGAACCTGCCGAACTCCCTGGCGGTTATCGCATTGGCGCCGGCGGGCGATCTTCTGAACGCTCCGGACAGCTATATGGACAAGATTGCCATCGGGCCGGGTTACAAGGCCGGATTGATCGATCTGGACGCACCGATTGCCGAAAATATTGCTGCTGTTGCCAAGGAAAAAGGCGTCAAGGTCAGTGAAGTCACCGCCTGCGTGCTCGACCGTCCGCGCCACGCCCGCCTGATTGAAGAAATCCGGGCGACCGGTGCTGCAATCCGCCTGATCGGAGATGGTGACGTCGCCGGCGTTATTCACACGACCGATCCGGACGAAACCGGCATCGATATCTACGCAGGTATCGGCGGGGCCCCGGAAGGTGTGCTTGCAGCTGCCGCGCTTCGTTGTATCGGTGGCCAGATGCAGTCTCGTCTTGTGATCACGCGCGACGAGCAGGTCGAGCGTGCGCATCGCATGGGCATCGAGGACATCAAGAAGAAGTACACGCTTGAAGAAATGGCCGGGCCGGACGTGCTTTTTGCCGCAACGGGTGTAACCGACGGCAACTTCCTGCAGGGCGTCCGCTTCGGCCGTCATCACATCACCACGCACACCGTTGTCATGCGGTCCTCCACTGGGACGGTGCGCTACATCAAGGCCCAGCACACGGATCTTGAGAAGTTTCATCTGGACTAAGCGCGGCTGAATGCTGGGACAATCCGGGGAAGACGAAAGGCGGCTCGTACTTGGGGTCGCCCGTTCCGCAAACGACAACGCCTGGCGCGAACGCCTGAGTGGCGCTGACCTGCGAACCGCGATGGCGATTTCGCAGGTTCACGGACTGCCGGACGTGCTGGCGCGTGTCATGGCTGCGCGCGGCGTCCAGGCCGACGAGGCAACCGGCTTCCTGGAACCTTCACTCAAGCTGCTGATGCCCGATCCTTCCGGTCTGGTCGATATGGACGCCGCCGTGGCAAGGGTCGCGGATGCCGTCCAGGCTGGTCGAAAGATTGCGATCTTCGGCGACTATGATGTCGACGGGGCGACATCGTCGGCGATATTCGCCAAATACTTGCAGTGGCTCGGCCTTGACCCTGTGATCCATATTCCGGATCGGATCATCGAAGGATACGGACCGAACGGTCCGGCCATCGAACATCTTCGCCATGGCGGGGCTGATCTGCTGGTGACGCTCGACTGCGGCAGCACGTCGTTTGAAGCTTTTGAAACTGCCCGGCAACTCGATCTCGACGTCGTGGTCATCGATCACCACCAGGTTGGCGAAACGCTTCCGGCGGTTGCGGCGCTCGTCAACCCGAACCGGCAGGATGATCTGTCGGGGCAGGGGCATCTGGCAGCTGTCGGCGTCACGTTCCTGTTTCTTGTCGGCCTGAACCGCGAGTTGCGACGCCGCGGGGTTTTCCAGGGCAGGCAGGAGCCGGATCTCATGGCGCTGCTCGATCTGGTGGCGCTTGGTACCGTGTGCGACGTCGTTCCGTTGCAGGGCCTGAACAGGGCCTATGTGACACGTGGCCTTGCGGTGATGCACCAACGCCGCAATTACGGGCTGACTGCGCTTGCGGACACTGCGCGCGTGAGCGGAAAGCCGGCGCCTTATCATCTGGGTTTCTTGATAGGCCCGCGGATCAACGCGGGCGGCCGGATTGGCGACGCTGCACTGGGCGCGCGCCTTCTGACGACGGAAGATCCGCACGAAGCACGGGCAATCGCCGAGCGGCTGGACCAGCTCAATACCGAACGTCAGTCCATGGAAGCAGTGATGCTGGAACAGGCCGGCGCAGAAGCCGCAATGGCGATCCAGGCACGTGATCCGGCGGTTCTCCTGACCGGTTCCGACGATTGGCACCCCGGGATTGTTGGACTGATTGCCTCTCGGCTCAAGGAAGCTCACCGCAGGCCTTCCTTTGCGGTCGCCTTTGATGAAACCGGCAAGGGGACTGGTTCCGGGCGCTCCATCCCCGGTGTTGACCTTGGCAAGGCCGTTCGCAGAGCGGTTGACGAAGGTTTGCTCGAAAAGGGTGGTGGGCACGCCATGGCGGCAGGGCTTACGGTTCTGCGGGAGAAGACCGCCGACCTGGAAGCGTTTTTCAACGATGTGCTGAAGGACGACGTCGAGGCGGCAAGTGCGATCCGGGAACTGAAGATTGATGCCGCGCTGACGGCAACGGGCGCAAATCTCGATCTTCTGGAATTGCTGGAAAAGGCGGGGCCCTATGGTGCCGGTCATGCTGAACCGGTGTTTGCCTTTCCCGCCCACCGGATTTCCTTCGCCGATGTGGTCGGTAAGGGACATGTCCGGGCCTCGATTACTTCTGGTGACGGCACTGCGTTAAAGGCAATCTGCTTCAAGGCGGACGACAAACCGCACGGTCAGATGCTTTTGCAGGGCCGGGGACAGTCGCTGCATGTGGCAGGTACGCTGTCAATCGACACCTGGCAGGGGACACCCAAGGTGCAACTGCGCATCCTTGATGTCGCGGATCCGCAGAAAACCCGCCTTTGATGCGGCGCAGGTAAACGTGAATTAACCAAACGCTAAGTCTCCGGGCATAAGGTTTGAACCCACGAAGGAATCGTGAGGATCAGGCATGCGTGCTCAGAATGAGCTTTCGCCCTATTTCGAAGAAATAGACAGGCGTACGGACCGGGCCCTGAAAGGGATTCGGGAAGTCAGACGTTCAGCAAAACTCACCGCCCTGCCGCAAGAGCCGAAAGCAGCCCTTGTCGGAACAGGATTTCTGATGGTTCTGGTAGCATTTCTCGGACTGTTCATCGATTGAACCTTCCGGAAATACCGGACGAGCCACGTTCAGGTGAACGAAAGACAGACAAGGGCTTGAAACGCTCTGCGTGCTGCCTTTAAGTCTTGCGTCTTAGTTATCGAGACGTCGGGCACCATGACAGATTATCCCATTGCACTTTGGTCCTTTAACCTGAGCCGCGCTCCAGCTTCGGTGGCAGCTTTTGCTGCACAGATAGAAGAGGGAATGCAGCGCGCCGCGGGAGAGGGCGCAAAGCTCCTGATGCTTCCTGAATATCTTGTGGAATGTTGCCTGGCGTTCAAACCCGAAGGTCTGCTGCCTGACCAGGAAATGGCGTTCCTGGCGGACGTGGGCACCGACTTGCTCGCGATACTTGCTCCGCTGCCTGCCAGGTATGGTGTGTCGCTGTTGGCTGGATCGATGCCTGTTCAGGCGCCTGCGGGTTTCACCAACACAGCCGTTCTGCTGACAGCCGACGGGCGCGAGATCCGTCAGGACAAATTGTGCCTCACACCGTTTGAGCAGGATCCGGAGATCTGGCATCTGGTGCCGGGAGCTGATCTGAAGACGTTCGAGCTCGACGGATTGAAGATGGCGATCCTGATCTGCCTGGATGTCGAAATGCCGGCGCTCAGCAGCCTGCTGGCGAAGCTGGATCTCGATCTTCTGCTCGTGCCTTCAATGACGGAAAAACTCTCCGGCTATCACCGTGTCTTCGGCTGTGCCAAGGCACGTGCTGTTGAGCTCATGTGCGCGGTCGCCGTTTGCGGTCTTGTCGGCACATCAAAGGGCACAACGCAGAACGACACCAACGTTTCCGGGGCGGCGCTGTATCTGCCGTGTGAAGAGGAATTCGGTTTTACAGGTGTTGCCGCAGAGGTAGCCGCGACCTCCGGAAGCAACGGGGAAGAACCGTTCCTTGTCGTTTCGGTCCCCCTCAACGAACTTCGAGACCTGAAGTCCGGCAAGGCGGAAGTTTGGCCGGGAGCCTGGACAGCCGATCACGTTTCCGTTTCGGCGGCCTGAAGCGGACTTGTAATATTTGTAATAAAAATGTGCGCGCACCGAGTGCACTTTTCTCTAGACGTCCCTAAGGGAACTCCCTATACACCTGCTGTTCCAGAACAACAGGTGTGGAGATGGGATTCGCTAAGGCACTGACAGCGCGGGATGCATCGTGGCTGCACGGTATTGCAGGTTTGTTTGTCAAACCGCTCCGTCTGCAGATCGCGGCTCTTTGCGTGCGTCCGGGCGAGGCGGAGCCTGAAATTCTCCTGGTCTCGACCCGCGAGACCGGCCGGTTGATCTTGCCGAAAGGCTGGCCTGAAAAGGACAAGCCCGCGTTTGAAACGGCGTTGATCGAAGCCTATGAGGAAGCGGGTATTGTCGGCACGGCCGACCCGCGGGCCATTGGCAGCTTCCGGTCCTACAAGGGTCTTGCGGACGGATTGAAGATCCGTACCAAGGTGATTGTCTTCAAGATCCGTTTTGAAAAACAGTTGAAAGACTTTCCTGAACTCGGGCAACGCAAAAGGGTCTGGCTGCCTTTCTCGAAGGCAATCGAGGCCGCCGAAGAGCCGGCGTTGAGACGGTTTTTGCGGCAGCACAAATCGCAAATCTGTTAGACATTTCCTGAGGGATAGCGAGGCGTGTTCGGGTGCTCACCAACAAGGACCTGAAAAAGAAGGCTCTGGACAAGGATCTCGACAAGATCAGCTTTGTCAGTGAGGCGGCGGAGGCTATGGGCCGGCGTCTTGTCGGACCGGGTCTTGCCCTGGTGTTCTTGGTGATCTGCGCCTGCGTTGCCGCATTCCAGGTGTCTTCCAGCGGTTTCTCCAACATGCTCATCCTTGTGGCCGCCAGTGCAATTGGCGGCTACATGGCGCTCAATATCGGCGCCAACGACGTTGCCAACAATGTCGGTCCTGCCGTGGGCGCGCGCGTCGTCAGCCTCACCGGCGCCTTGCTGATTGCGGCCGTTTGCGAAAGCGCGGGCGCATTGCTTGCCGGAGCGGATGTCGTCTCGACCGTTTCCGGAGATATCCTGAGCCCCAGCGATGTCCGAAACAGTTCGGAATTCATGCTGGCAATGCTGACGGCCATGGCAGCCTCAGCGTTGTGGATCAATTTCGCGACCGTGATCGGCGCACCTGTTTCGACCACCCATTCGATCATTGGCGGTGTTGTCGGCGCCGGGATTGCAGCAAGTGGCTTTGCAGCCATCAACTGGACAACCATTTCGACAATTGCTGCTTCCTGGGTTCTGTCTCCGGTGCTCGGCGGTCTTGTCGGGGCCGGGATCATGGCCTTTATCAATTCAAGGGTCGTCTATACGCCGGACCGGCTGAAAGCTGCCAGATATTGGTTGCCGATACTGCTGGGCCTCATGGGGGCGACCTTCACCGGCTACATTCTGCTGAAAACGTCCGACCGGCTCATCTCTGTTCCTGAATGGCTCGCCATCGTGCTGTCGCTCACCGTCGGCTTCGTTGTCTGGCGGATCTATTGCCGGGTAATCCACGCCCAAACGCTTACGCTGGAAAACAGTGCGCGCGCCTTGCGCAACCTGTTTGCAGTACCGCTCATGGTCGCGGCAGGTTTGCTGTCATTTGCCCATGGTGCCAACGACGTTGCAAACGCCATCGGGCCGCTGGCAGCCATCGTTCTCAGCCAATCGAATGATTTTCCGGATCTCGTATTTTGGTATCTGGGGGCGCTCAATCCCGAAGTGCCGATCTGGGTGAGTGCAGTCGGCGCATGCGGGATTTCCGCCGGTCTTTTGCTGTTCGGCAGACGGCTTGTCACTGTTGTCGGCAAGAAGATCACCAAACTTAGTCCCGTACGTGCCTTTTGCATCACCCTGGCAACCGCCGCGACCGTGCTGACGGCTTCTGGTGCGGGGCTGCCGGTATCGTCCACCCATATCGCGGTTGGTGCGCTGTTCGGTGTGGGTTTTTACCGGGAATGGTATCGCAACAAGTATGTTGCGGAAGGCGGGGTCATGAAACCGCGCAAGATGATGAAAAACAGGGAAGAGCGTCGCAGACGCCTACTGGTGCGTCGATCAAGCCTGATCACCATCATCGCTGCCTGGGTTGTCACTGTTCCCGCCTCAGCCTTGCTGGCCGCCGGCCTATTCACGGCGCTCAAGCTTGTCCTCTCATGAGAATTCCGTTCTGCTCTAACAAGTTTGACGGATAACAAGCAGCACACAGTGCGCATTTTCTGGACAAGCCTGAGTTCCGGCCTTATCTTTCGAGTGTCATCAACATTTCGGAAAGGGCATCATGGCGCAGCTTTATTCAGCAATCGACACCCGGACTTCCTGGTTTCAGAACCTGCTTCTGTTGTTCAGGCGCCCTTCGAGATTGCAGATCGCAGCGTTGTGCCATCGTTTGCGTGACGGGGAGCGGGAAGTTCTGCTTGTGACGACCAAATCCACGCATCGCTGGATTCTTCCCAAAGGCTGGCCGATCATGTCGTTGAAAGCACACCACACCGCAGCGGTAGAGGCTTTCGAAGAGGCAGGCGTTATCGGAAATGCGCAGAAGAAACCCTTTGCCAGCTTTCAGTCGCACAAAGGCGGCGAAGGCGGCTTGCAACTCAGGACGGAAGTTCTTGTGTTCCTTGTCGACGTGGAAAGCACGACAAGCAGTTTTCCCGACAAGGACGAGCGCGATGTCCGGTGGCTTCCGATACAGGAAGCCATGCGGCTTGCCGGCGATCCGGGCCTCGTGAAGGTGCTTCGCAAACTGGAAAATTTACCCAACTAAGAAATTTTGGCCAATGAGGGCCGTTTTGGTTGACCTTTTCGGACGATTGTTTAAGGCAGGCGCCAGATGACGCTTGGCTTGCAAGACTTGCCTTCAAAGGACTTCCCGACTGGAACGCCCATGCCGAATTTGAAAAAGCCGACCCTCGACAAGGATCTAGACAAGCTGAGCTACATGGAAGAGGCCGCCGGGTCTCTTGGACGTGGCTTGATTGCGCCGGGTATCGCGCTGGTCTTTATCGTCTTGTGTGCCCTTGGCGCCGGTGCCTCCATGTCGGGAGCACCGGGAACGGTCATCATCGTCGCTGCGGCAGCCATCGGCGCCTATATGGCACTCAATATCGGTGCTAACGATGTTGCCAACAATGTTGGTCCCGCCGTCGGTTCGCGGGCCATGACACTGCTGACGGCGCTGATCATTGCGGCCGTCTTTGAAAGTGCAGGGGCCCTGATCGCAGGTGGGGACGTCGTCAGCACCATCTCCAAAGGCATCATTGATCCCGCTTCGGTGGCCGATGCCAATGTCTTCATGGCAGCGATGATGGCGGCTCTGGTGTCCTCCGCACTCTGGATCAACCTTGCTACCTGGATCGGTGCGCCGGTTTCGACAACGCATTCCATCGTTGGCGGCGTCATGGGAGCTGGCATTGCGGCGGCAGGCTTCAGCGCGGTCAATTGGGCGACAATGGGCGGTATCGCAGCAAGCTGGGTCATCTCGCCGTTCCTCGGCGGTCTGGTTGCTGCAGGTTTCCTAGCCTTCATCAAGACTTTCATCATCTATCAGGACGACAAAATCGCCGCTGCCCGCAAATGGGTTCCGGTTCTGATCGGTGTCATGTCGGGAACCTTTGCCAGCTACCTGGCACTCAAGGGCCTGAAGAAGATCGTGCATATCGACATGCCGATGTCATTGTTGCTTGGGGTTGTTGTCGGGCTTGCGGTCTGGGCGATCGTGCGACCGCTGATCAGGCGTCAGTCTGAAGGGCTGGAAAACCGCAACCAGTCTCTCCGCATCCTGTTTTCCGTGCCGCTTGTCTGTTCGGCGGCTCTTCTGTCCTTCGCCCACGGAGCGAACGACGTCGCAAATGCTGTGGGTCCACTTGCCGCCATCGTTCACACGGCGGAACTCGGAGACGTCGCAGCCAAGGTGAGCATTCCGCTCTGGGTCATGGCAGTCGGTGCTTTCGGCATTTCATTCGGTCTTTTGTTGTTCGGCCCGCGCCTGATCGAAATGGTCGGCCAGCAGATTACCAAGCTCAACCCGATGCGGGCCTACTGCGTTTCGCTGTCAGCTGCCATCACTGTGATTGTTGCCTCGGGTTTCGGATTGCCCGTGAGTTCCACGCACATCGCCGTGGGAGCTGTCTTCGGTGTTGGGTTCTTCCGGGAGTGGTATACGGAACGCTCAAAGCGCCGCCTGGATTTCGTGAACCAGAAACAAGGCAATGGCAACGTGGTACGACCTGTCCGCAATCGCGAGGAGCAGGCACGCCGTCACTTGGTACGTCGGGCGCATTTCATGACCATCGTCGCCGCCTGGGTTGTCACTGTTCCGGCTGCTGCCGTCCTGTCCGCCGGGCTTTACTTCGTCATGGTCAAGCTGATTGCCTGATAAAGGCGATTTCTAACCGGGTAGATGTCCGGCCGGCTCCAGGGTGAGGTTGGCCCAGACCGGCAAATGGTCCGAAGCAACGCGTGCGGTCTTCGATTTATGGACGCCTGCCTGCCTGACGACAAATTCCGGGCTGGTTATGATCCGGTCCAGGCTGCCGACGGGAAGGGGACTGGGAAAGCTCCGTCCCGGCGTCGTCACCTCATAGCGTTCTTCAAACAGCTTGATGCTGCCTGCCGTGTCTCGCCATTCGTTCAGGTCTCCGATCAGAACTGTCGGCAGATAATCCAGATGCTCATGCAGCTGATGCATCAGCGAGGTTATCTGCTTTTTTCGAAAGTGACCGATCAGGCTCAGGTGCATGGCTGCCACACGGATTTTCTCACCGGCAACTTCAAGGTCGACAGCAACCGCACCACGTGGTTCCAGCGTCGGCAGATCTAGCCGGCGATGGTCGAGAATACCGATCGAGTTTCGAACAAGAATAGCGTTGCCGTGCCAGCCCAGGCTCTTGTCGCCCGTCGCGAACGGAACGGGGCGGTAATCCGTTTCCTGAAGAATCGTGTCTCTGTCGAGGGTGCTTTCCCGTGGTCCGAAGCGCTTGTCTGCTTCCTGCAAGGCCAGGATGTCGCAGTCCAGTTCCTGAATAACCTTGAGCGTCCGGTCAGGCCGCCTGCGCGCATCGACGCCTATTGATTTTTGTATGTTGTAAGAACCGATTTTCAGCATGGGCGCAGAGTGAAGGCCTCACGTTAAAAGTTGCAAGGGGAATAGGTTGATTTGGCCGCCTTTGCGACCAATTTAGGCAGCCTTGGTCTGCTCCATGCGCTCCGTCGCCCGTTTGAGCGCAGCAAGGCATTTTGCATCCAGGGCTGTGCCGGCTTCGCTTTCCATGATTCCGAGTGCCTTGGGCAACGGCATCGGTCCACGATAAGGCCGTTCTGCGGTCAATGCGTCGAAAATATCCGCCGTCGTGACAATACGCGTTTCCATCGAAATCCTGCTTGTGGTCAGCCCGTCCGGATATCCGCGGCCGTCCAGTTTTTCATGATGCCCTCTCGCGATCGGTGACAGGTCCTTGAACGTATCGATCCTGGAGAGGATCTCGTCGGAGTAAACGGGATGCATGCGGATTTGTTCCCACTCCAGGTCATCGAGCTTTCCGGGTTTGTCGAGGACTGAGTTGCTGACGCCGAGTTTGCCGATGTCGTGCAGGAGAGCCGCCCGTCTCAGCAGCTGCCGGTCACGCATTCCGTAACCCAACTCTTCTGCGATCATGTCGGTGTAAAGCGTTACGCGCTCGCTGTGTCCGGCGGTGTAGGGACTTTTGGAGTCGATCACGAGCGCAAAGCCGTGGGCTATGTCGTCGAGCTGCTCCTCATCAGCAAAACGAATGTTCTGCGCTGGCTCAAGACCGTAGACGATCTTGTCGAGGTTGTCCGATTTCAAGGTGTTCCAGAACTGGGGATTACTTGCGACGGTTTCTGCTGCGGCCACCAAGGCGGGGTCGAACCAGCTGCCGGCCCGTTCCTTCAATTCCTGCAAGGCCCCCTGTACGCCTGCATTGATCTGAAAGACATCCATGACCTGTGCCAGCAAAGCGATCTGGGAAAATACCGGGATGGTGGAGCCCACAATGCCGTGCGGCCGTCCTTTGCCGTCCCAATGTTCATCCAGACTGTAAATTCCGGATACGACAGTTTCCGAGAAATGCATCTGGCGGGCAATGTCGCCGCCGCGTGTGCAGCGTGTTTCGATCATCTCGTTTGCAATGTCGCCGCCATTTTGAAGAATGTTGACGATGGCGCGCACACGTTCTGCAAAGCCGTGCTTCAACCCGGTGTGAGAAAGCACGAAACGCAGGGCCGCAGGCAGGCTGTCGCTGATCGTCTTGAAGTCGTGTTTGAAGGTCAGGTCGTCGGTGAGATAAAGCTCGCAGATCCTCGCTGCATTGCTTGAACAGCCAAGGTCCTTCAAGAGCAGCGTGTAATAGAGATCGCTGAGTTGCGCTTCAGTCAGCCCGACTTGCCGTCCGATATGAATGCCGATCCAGCAACAGCGAACGCAGTGGCCACGCGGCTGGCCTTCCGTGATGTCCAAAGCGTGACTGAGTGCGCCGAGCAGCTCCGCCAGCCGGAGTTTTCTGGAAACCTGTTCGGACATAAAAGCGAGCCTCGCGCAACGATGTGTTCCGCGAGGCTCGCAAAGTTTCGTTAAAATCAGGTGTTTTCACCGACCCCGGTCAGGCTGCTTCCAGCTCTGTAGCCGATTGGACGAGCAGACCTGCCACGTAGTCCATGAAGGAAACCCAGGCTTCCACCACAAATGTGTCCGCACCTGTCCGCCAGATCATCACTGGAGACTTGTGAAACAGGGTCCTTGTCACTGTGCCGACCGGAAAGACCTCAAGCGAGAAATCGATGAAGACCCCGGTGTTGAGCAACCAGGCAGCCTTGTCGCCACTGACGATTATCGCTTCCGACCGGTCGGAGATATCAACCAGGGCGTGAGGATGCGTTGAGAGCTTTTCCTCGATGCCGTCGAACACCGCCCTGAGGTCTTCTTCAGGTGCAAGCAATGTCCACTCGTCCGGCCCCATCCAGAGCGCTGCCCGCTTGGCGGAAGTGGAGTTCGACAAGGGAGAAAGCGGCAGAGAGGCACCAAATGCCGTGCCGGCTTCCTTTTGCGCAGCTTCACGGCAACGCAGGGAAAGTCGCGTCATGGGCGCGGCTTTCAGGATGGAGACCGACGGTAGGCTCAGAAGCGGTGTTTCACCCGCGTCCGGCGTGATCAGATCGCTTGCCAGAAGTTCAGACATTGATCCGTGCTCCTTCCTTGTCATAGAACACCGTGCTCGTCACCTCGACCGGAATGCTTCCGGTCGGCATCGGCACATAGAGCGTTTTGCCTTCCAGCGCGTGGCCGTTCTTCACGATCGCGAGGGCAATCGTACGGTCGAGCGCCGGACTGTAGTAGGACGAGGTGACATGACCTTCCGCAGGCGTGCCGGTGGCGGGGTTCTCGGCAGTCGTGATCTGGGCACCTTCTTCCAGCTTCACTTTCGGGTCCTTCGTCAGAAGGCCCACGAATTGCTTGCGACCGTCTGCAACAAGGTCAGTACGGGCCAGGCCACGCTTGCCGACGAAGTCAAACTTGTTCTTGCCGATCGCCCAGCTCATGCCGGCATCTTGCGGAGTAACGGTACCATCCGTGTCCTGACCGACGATGATGTAACCCTTCTCGGCGCGCAGAACGTGCATGGATTCCGTTCCGTAAACGGTTCCGTTGTGCTTCTCGATTTCCTTGGCGAGCGTTTCCCACATCATCTTGCCATGACGGCGGGGAACGTTGATTTCGAAGCCGAGTTCACCGGTAAAGGAAATCCGGAAAAGTCTGCAGGGAACGCCGCAGAAGGTCGCTTCCTTGACGCTCATGTGCGGGAAGGCATCGGCGGAAAGATCGACACCTTCGATAAAGGGCGCAATCACCTCCCGAGCCTTCGGTCCCTGAACCGCGGCGACCGCAAACTGTTCGGTGGTCGACGTGATCCAGACATCGAGATCCGGCCATTCTGTTTGCAGGTAGTCTTCCATGGTCGCAAACACACTCGGCGCGCCGCCGGTCGTGGTGGTTACATGGAAACGGTCTTCCGCAAGGCGTCCGATAACACCATCGTCGGTGATGAAACCGGCGTCATTGAGCAGCAGGCCATAGCGGCAGCGGCCGGGCGCCAGCTTCTTCCACGGGTTGGTGTACATCCGCTCCAGGAATTCGGCCGCATCCGGTCCGACAATTTCGATCTTGCCGAGCGTGGAGGCATCGAACAGGCCGACACTTTCGCGGACGGTCTTGCATTCGCGAGCCACCGCCGCATGCATGTCTTCACCGTTCTTCGGGAAGTACCAAGTGCGCTTCCACTGGCCAACGTCCTCATAGACGCCGCCGTTCTCCACCACCCAGTCATGGGAAGGTGTCTTGCGAACCGGGTCGAAGAAGTCGCCACGCGATACACCGGCAAAGAGACCGAATGTCGTTGGAGTGTAGGGCTGGCGGAATGTGGTGAGCCCGACATCCGTTACCGGCTTCTGCAAGGCCCCTGATGCGATCTCCAGGGCGTTCATGTTCGAAAGACGACCCTGGTCGGTGGCCATGCCGGTGGTGGTATAGCGCTTGATATGCTCGATGGACTGCATGCCTTCGCGTACGGCCAGCTTGACGTCCTTGGCGGTAACGTCGTTCTGATAATCGACGAACGCCTTGACCCGTGAAGCGTTCCGATCGTGGGGCAGGGCGCCGAGGATGCCGCCTGATCCGGCTTCTCCACCTGTTGCCGTGACATAGGTCACCTTGGCGGACTTGCCGGTTGCAGCCCTGGCTGCTTCTTCACCGGCCGCATAGCCGTCGTGAAGCGTTGCCTGCAGGCCGTAGAGGCCTTTGGAGCCGCCTGCCGAACGTTCCTTCTGAACGGAAATACCGGGAACATAGGCCCCCTTGTCCGCGTCCCAGACGACCTTGCCGCGAGACTGGGAATACAGGCTGACGGTCGGTGTCCAGCCGCCTGACATCAAAAGCGCGTCGCACGCAATCTGGCCACCGGAGGCAACCTGTCCCGATGTCATCATCCGGCCGAGCAAGGCGCCTTTGACACGCTTGCGACCGAGAGTTCCTGTTACAACGCATCCTGCCTCGACACGAATGCCCCTGGCTTCAGCGATTGCAACCAGGCTTTCAGGCGGCGTTTCGCGCATGTCCACGATGGCGGCAACGTCGACACCATGGTCTGCAAGGTCGAATGCCGCTTGCCACGCACTGTCGCAGGCTGTTGCCACCAGAACCTTGTGGCCGACTTTGACGCCATAGCGGTTGAGGTAGGTTCTTCCAGCTTCCGCAAGCAGAATGCCCGGTCGGTCATTTTCCGGAAACACCATCGGACGTTCGATCGCACCGGCTGCAATCACCACTTCCTTGGCGCGCACCTGCCACAGTCGTTCACGCGGCAGTTTGGGATCCGGGTTGGGCAAATGTTCGGTGATGCGCTCTGCCAGCGAAATGAAGTTATGCGCAAAATAACCGAAGGCCGTTGTGCGCGGCAGGAGTGTGACATTGTCCATCGCGGCAAGCTTGGCGATGGTTTCCGAAACGAACTCCGCAGGATCCTTTCCGTCGATGCTTGCGCTGACTTCAGAAAGCAGCGAACCGCCGAATTCAGCCTGCTCGTCGACCAACATCACCTTGGCACCGGTCTCTGCCGCAGCCAGAGCCGCTGCAAGTCCGGTTGGTCCGGAGCCGACGACAAGAACGTCGCAGTGGGCGTAGATGTTGCCATAGAAGTCGTGATCCGGGTTTTTCGGCGGTTTGCCGAGGCCGGCCGCCGAACGGATGATCGGCTCGTAGACCTTGTCCCAGAAGGCATGCGGCCACATGAAGGTCTTGTAGTAGAACCCGGCCGGAAACAGTGGCGAAAGCAGATCGTTCACGGCGCCGATGTCAAACCCGAGCGAGGGAAAACGGTTCTGTGAAACGGCTTCAAGGCCCTGATAAAGCTCAACCTGTGTAGCGCGCAGGTTCGGCGTCTGATCACCGTTGCGGTAAACCCCGACCAGCGCGTTCGGTTCTTCCGAACCGGCAGTCAGAATGCCGCGCGGACGGTGATACTTGAACGAACGACCGACCAGGTGAACACCATTGGCAAGCAGCGCGGAGGCAAGGGTATCGCCCTTGTGGCCTTGCATTTCCTCGCCGTCAAAGGTGAAGGTGAGTTGCTCGGCGCGGTCGATCCGGCCGCCTTTTTCAGTACGGAATGGCTGGCTCATTTGCCGGCCTCCTTGGCAAGCGCTTCAAGATCCGGTTTCGGTTCGCCGGTCTTGTAGATTTTCAGGAACTTGTCGCTGACGGTATCGCGGACAGCGTTGAAGAACCGTCCGCAGCCGTGGATATGGCGCCAGCGCTCGGCGGCTACACCCTTGGTATTGTCGCGCATGTACAAAAACTCCACCCAGTCCTCGTCCGTGGCCTGGCTCGGATCGGCCGGTCGGGCGATATGGGCTTCACCGCGGCAGGCAAATTCCGTTTCTGCACGCTCGACCTGGCAGTAGGGGCAATAAATCAGCAGCATTCTTGTGATCTCCCCTAGTGGGCCACGGCCGCTGCAGCGGCTTCGTCGATGAGGCGGCCGGTCCGGAACCGGTCGATGGTGAAAGGTGCGTTGATCGGGTGCGGCTCATCCTTGGCAATCGTATGCGCGAAGACATGGCCGGATCCGGGTGTCGCCTTGAAGCCGCCTGTGCCCCAGCCACAGTTGACGTAGAGCCCCTGAACCGGGGTTTTCGACAGGATGGGCGAACGGTCAGGCGTCGTGTCGACGATACCACCCCAGTTGCGAAGCATGCGCATGCGCCGGAAATGCGGGAAAAGTTCGCAGATCGCGTCGATTGTGTGGTTGGTGATGTGAATGCCGCCAGCCTGCGAATAGGAAACGAACTGGTCAGTGCCCGCACCGATCACAAGCTCACCCTTGTCGGACTGCGAAATGTAGGCATGGATCGTGTTTGACATGACCACGCACGGGAAGGCAGGTTTCACGGGTTCGGAGACCAGTGCCTGCAGGGGGAAGGATTCCAGCGGCAGCCGGACGCCGGCCATGTCCATGACGACAGACGTGTGTCCGGCTGCGACAACACCGACCTTCTTGGCCTTGATGAAACCTTTGACCGTTTCCACACCCTCGACGGCCCCATTCTGGCCGCGGCGGATGCCAGTGACGGCGCAGTTCTGGATAATGTCGACACCCAGGGCATCGGCACCGCGGGCATAGCCCCAGGCGACCGCATCGTGACGGGCAGTGCCGCCGACGCGCTGCAAGGCAGCGCCCATGACCGGATAACGGATGTTCTTTGAAATGTTCAGAGGCGGGCAATATTCCTTTGCCTCTTCCGGCGTCAGCCACTCATTCTGAACGCCCGCCAGACGGTTGGCGTGAATATGGCGTTGTGCCACCTGAACGTCGTGAACCGTGTGCGCGAGCATCATCACGCCACGTGCAGAATACATGACGTTGTAGTTCAGTTCCTGGGACAGGTTCTGCCACAAGCCCATTGCGTGATTGTAGAGCCCTGCGCTTTCCTCCCACAGATAGTTGGAGCGCACGATGGTCGTATTGCGACCGGTGTTGCCACCGCCGAGCCAACCTTTTTCGATGACCGCGACGTTGCGGATGCCGTGTTCCTTGGCAAGGTAATAGGCAGTTGCCAGACCGTGCCCGCCGGCGCCGACAATCACGACGTCATATTCGGCCTTGGGTTCCGGAGCGCGCCACTGGCGGCCCCAGTTCTGGTGCGCGGAAAAGGCGTTTTTCGCCAGTTCCAGAAAGGAATATCGCTTCATGAAGCAGCGGCTCCGCACGTTGCCGGCAAGCAAATCGGATAAATCCGCTCGGCCGGCCGTCAGGGTCAATACGCAATTGAACGACGACTTTAGCGACACGGTCGGAGTCTCGTCCATTGGGAGGCATATTCGCGATTGGGGTCGAGGTTGCGTATAAGGTTTCAGTCGCATGCTTGTCTGAATGCGACATGGGTGTCTTACGGCCTGCGATGAATTGTGCCAGACTAACCAAACCCTCGGAGAAACAATGGATTTCAGCGCTTCCTGCAAGGTGTCGGGCGGGGTAGATTTGATCGAATAGCGCAATCCCGACAGCGGATGCCGCATCGGTTCTTGCATTTGCAGATATGGACGTTAACTCTCCCCGGGAAACACACATCAGGAGATCCTTCATGGAAGTTCGCGCCGCTGTGGCCGTTGGGGCCGGAAAACCGCTTGAAGTCACCACTGTAAGGCTTGAAGGCCCGCGCGCTTTTGAAGTGCTGGTGGAAATCAAGGCAACCGGCATCTGCCATACCGATGAATTCACCCTGTCGGGTGCGGATCCGGAAGGTCTGTTTCCCGCGATTCTGGGTCACGAAGGGGCAGGTGTCGTTGTCGAGGTTGGCCCGGGTGTGACTACCCTGAAGCCGGGCGACCATGTCATTCCGCTCTACACGCCGGAATGCCGGACCTGCGAATATTGCCTCAATCCGAAAACAAACCTCTGCCAGTCGATCCGCGCGACACAGGGGCAGGGCCTGATGCCGGACGGCTCGTCCCGATTCTCGACCCTCGATGGTGACCCGATCCTGCACTACATGGGCACATCGACGTTCTCCAACTACACGGTCGTACCGGAAATCGCTCTGGCGAAGATCCGTCCGGACGCGCCATTCGACAAGGTCTGCTACATCGGCTGTGGTGTTACGACCGGCATCGGTGCGGTGATCAACACCGCAAAGGTGGAAATCGGTTCGCGTGCGATTGTCTTCGGCCTCGGCGGCATCGGTCTGAACGTTCTCCAGGGTCTGCGTCTTGCCGGTGCCGACCAGATTGTCGGCGTTGACCTGAACCCGGAAAAGAAAGAGATGGCGGAGCGTTTCGGCATGACCGATTTCGTCAATCCGAGTGAAGTAGACGGCGACCTTGTTCCGTATCTTGTGAACCTCACCAAAGGTGGGGCCGACTATACCTTCGATGCGACCGGCAACGTGAATGTCATGCGTACGGCGCTTGAATCAGCCCACAAGGGCTGGGGCGAGAGCATCATCATCGGTGTTGCTCCGGCTGGTGCTGAGATCTCGACTCGTCCGTTCCAGCTTGTGACTGGCCGCGTCTGGAAAGGCACCGCATTTGGTGGCGCGCGTGGCCGCACGGACGTTCCGAAGATCGTTGACTGGTACATGGACGGCAAGATCGAGATCGATCCGATGATCACCCACACGATGCCTCTCGAAGACATCAACAAGGGGTTCGATCTGATGCACTCCGGTGAATCGATCCGCTCGGTGGTGGTTTACTGATCGAACGTCAGGCGTACCCCGCCGACATTTTGCCAAGGCGTCGTCCCTGCGAAAGCGGGGACGCGCATGCTGCGTCTCTCCGGTCTGGCAAGGCAAGGCCGGAGAAGTCCTTTTGGATAGGCGGCTATTCAGAGATTGGAATTGACTGACAATGAAAACCCTTTCCGAAAACAAGTCCTTTGGCGGCACCCAAGGTGTCTATAGCCACATGTCGGAAGCCTGTGGTTGTGAAATGACTTTTGCGGTCTACATTCCGCCGCAGGCCAAGGACGGCCCCGTGCCATGTCTTTGGTATTTGTCGGGTCTGACGTGCACCCATGAAAACGCCATGACCAAAGCCGGGCTGCAGGCCCATGCCGCAGAGTTTGGTATTGCCGTCGTCTTTCCGGACACCAGCCCGCGTGGCGAGAGCGTTGCCAATGATGAGGCTTATGATCTGGGGCAGGGGGCGGGCTTCTACGTCAACGCGACAGAGACTCCATGGGCGCCGCATTTCCAGATGGAGACCTACATTGCCAGCGAATTGCGCGATTTGGTGACCGAGAACTTCCCAGTTTCCGTGCATCACGGGATCACCGGGCATTCCATGGGCGGGCACGGCGCGTTGACGCTGGCAATGAAATATCCCGGGCATTATCAGTCATTGTCAGCCTTTGCGCCGATCGCAAACCCCACGGCTTCCGACTGGGGCCGCAAACAGCTTGGGGCCTATCTCGGAGCTGATGAGACACTCTGGACAGCGCATGACGCGACGGTTCTGGTCAAGGAAAAGGGCTGGGCCGGTGATGTTCTGATTGATCAGGGTGCAGGCGATCAATTCTACGAACTGCTCAAACCCGCTGCACTCATCGATGCATTGACCGAAACGAAGACGGCTCACACCTACCGCTTGCAGGCAGGCTACGACCATTCCTATTATTTCGTGTCAACGTTCGCGCGCGACCACGTCTCCTGGCATGCCGAGCGACTGAAGGGTTAATCTACCACTTTCGGACTTGGTTCTTTTCGCTCAAGGCTTTCGCGTAGGCGCTTTGGGCGAATTTTCTGGGCAATCTCAATTCGCCTAACATGTACCATTCTTCGATGTGTTCGAGAACGATCGGTTCGAACACATCGTTCATGGCCCGGATTGTTTCCTGTAGATCATAGCCGGTGGTTTCTTCAGATCTTTCAAGAGGCGGCAGAATGACCATCCTGAAACGGGCCGGTCCCAGTCGCACAAGATATGTCGGGATAATTGTGCCGCCGCAGGAATTGGCGATCTTCACTGCGACGATAGCATTTCCTTTTTTCGGCAATGGTCGACCGAAACTGGGCAGATGGACCTGCTTGTCGCGAACTTCGTCCACGAAAATGGTCATGGAATACTGTCCGTTGTTCATCAGCCGGTGCAGTCGATACGCGCTTCTTTGCCCCGGTGGGAAAAGATACTGGTTTCGCTCCTTGCGGATGGCATGAACAATGCGGTTCTTGAACCGGTTTGGTTCCGGTTGAAATGGACCGATGCTCGGTCCGGCGAGCCCCTCGTGTATTGCCACGAAAAGTGCTTCCCAGGTGCCAAGATGCATGGATGTGAAGATCACTGGTGCGCCTTTGGCCTGCGCCGCTTTCAGATGTTCCAGCCCTTCAACTTCAATACGAGCACTTTTCCATAACTTGTTGACGATGCAGAACTCGGACATCGTTCGGCCGATGTTGTGCCACCATCGTTTTAGTCCCGCTTTCTGGCCCTTGTCGGTGTTCCAGCGGTTGACGGTCAGCGTTTCAAAATTACGGCTGATGCGCTGCGGAAACAGTTTGTCTCGATATGACCAGCGCATTACCGGCACGAGCAAATTGCCGAAACCCGATGCGAATGCCGGTGGGCACAGCTTCAGCGAATGATGAAAAAGGGTGTTCAGGACACCGTCCTTGACGTGAACGAACCAGTGAAGCCGAGCTGCCTCCCGCTCTGCCTCCTGTTGAGAAAAGAGATCCCGTAGACGAGGAGCGGCGGGCTCTACGGCAAGAGTTTCAGCGAAGGGAATATCTTCCAGCCGCGTCTGTTTGGTCATGTATGGCGCGGATGCAGCGTCATTGGCAGGTTTTCACCAGGGCGCAAGGTCAACCGCGCTACCGGCTGGACGTCCGTGCCGTCTTTCAGCTTGAGTTCGAAATCCTGGGCGAGAATGGCCAGGCTGAGAATTGCTTCTGTCATGCCGAATTGCAGTCCGGCGCAAATGCGCGGGCCGATGCTGAAGGGGACATACCCGTATTTATTGGGTTTCTTCGATTTTGGATTGAGAAAACGGCCGGGATCAAAAACGTCCGGTTTCGACCATAGCACCGGATTGCGATGCATAAGCCATGGCACCACCATGACCAGCGAACCTTTTGGCACTGACTTGCCGCCGATGCTTGTGTCCGCCATTGCCTCTCGCGCAAGGATAGGGACCGGCGGATACAGCCGCAAGGTTTCCTCGATGACAGCCTTGGTGTAGGGCAGGTTGGGAACGTCCTGGAATGTCGGTGACCGGCCGGCGAGGACCGTGTCGAGTTCGGCCTGCAAGTTAGCCCTGCTCTTGTCGCATTGGGACAGCAGGAACCAGGCCCAGGCCAGTGTGTTGGCGGTTGTTTCATGGCCGGCCATGAAAATCACGGCAGCTTCGCTGATGATTGCCTCACGGCTCAGTGGTTCGCCGTTCTCGTCTCTCGCTTCCAGCAAACCACCAATGACGGATGCTTCGCCTTTTTCCTTCTGCGCTTCGTAGTTGGCGATGATCTTGTCGAGCACCGTCATGATGCGCTCGACAGGTTTCTTGATCGCACGGCCACGAAAACGTGGCAGCCATTCGGGCAGTCCGAAGAGGGAGAGGATGTCGACCTGGTCGATATGGCGCTGATAATCCGAAAAACCCTGAACGACTTCGGCAGCATGATCCTTGCCCAGCTGGCGGCCAAAAATGGTCCGGCAAATGATCTCTGCTGTCAGGTGTGCCATATCGGCGAGCGCATCGACCTCAGCGCCTTCGCCCTGCGATGCCCAGTCGGCTCGCTGTTCCTCGATGGTTTCGATCATGATCGGCGCGAATCCTTTGACGCGCGAGCCGTGGATGATCGGTGCTACCACCTTGCGGCGTTTCGCCCAGGTTTCGGTATCACTGATAAAAAGACCGTCGCCGAGAAGAGGCTGCAAGGCATGACGCATTTGCGGGCTTTTGCGCTGCAAGACCTCGTGATTGGTCTGGAACGCTTCACGAACCACGTCTGGCCGGTTGCAGATCACCAGTTCACGAGTGAAGATCTTTTTGCTTCTGAGGCGGCTTTGAAAATCATCAACGCCCCAAATAGATAGAAAATTGCGCTTGGCCATGCCGATCAGGCTCCAGACCGGCGGCATCTTTTCATAGCGGAACGGGTAGGGCGGCACGAAGTCTTCAGCCTTGGTGGCTGTCGGTTCGGCCTTTTGGGTGTCGCCTGAAATTTGTGCGGAAACAGTCACTAAAAATAATCCGAATTGGTTCTGGTTTTACCGGAATAACCTGTCAGATGGCTTTTAGTCACTTGGGCCGAACACGTAAAGCACAGAGCGCGAGCATCAGCCATCCGAGGATCACCATCATGCCTCCGATTGGCGCCGACATCGCAAACAGGCGCCTTTCCAGAAAAGCCCGCATCAACAGGTCACCACAGAACAGGGACAGTCCTGCGGCAAGGAATATCAAAACGACGGGAAGGAGCGGCACTCTCCGCAATTGGGCGAGAAGGCCGATGCCCAGGAACACAGGCGCGTGAAACAAAAGCATGTGTGCAGCGGTTTCGATCAGGCTTGACGCGCTGGCGTGCGCGGACAATGCCAGACTTACGACGCCGGCTGCACCTGAGACACCGGCCATGGCCATGCCCGTTCTGAGAAGAGGAGCGGTCGGGGTCGCCTGAGGCTGCATGTGGGTCATCCGGTTGTCCTGGAAACGTTTGACCCGCCGGCGTTAGCCGGCAGGCCTGGAGAAGGGGTCGGATCAGGCAGCAAAGCCGCGCTTTTCAAGAAGAGCATCGATCCGTGGCGCACGCCCCCGGAATGCGAGATACGCGGCTTCCGGGTCCTGCCGGCCACCGGCTGAGTAGATGTAGGTCAACAGTTTTCCAGCCGTTTCCGGATCAAATACGTTGCCCTTCTCTTCAAATGCCTCAAACGCATCCGCATCCATCACTTCCGACCACATGTAGCTGTAATATCCAGCCGCGTAGCCGTCGCCCGAAAAGACATGCTGGAAATGCGGGATACGGTGACGCATCGTGATGGCTTGCGGCATGCCGATCTTGCCGAGTTCTTCCTTTTCGAAGGCTGCAACATCTAGTTCTGCCGGATCTTCCAATTGATGGAGTTCGAGATCGATCAGTGCGGAAGCCGTATACTCTACCGTCGCAAATCCCTGATTGAAATTGGCGGCAGCAAGCAGCTTGTCGAGAAGCGCCTCGGGCATCGGTTCGCCGGTCTTGTAGTGAACGGCGTATTTTGAAAGCACTTCGGGTTGAGACAACCAATGCTCATACAGCTGAGAGGGCAACTCGACGAAGTCACGCGAGACACTGGTGCCCGAGATCATGGGGTAGGTCACATTCGAAAGAAGACCGTGCAGGCCATGGCCAAACTCGTGGAACAGGGTCCGGGCATCATCGAACGTCAGCAGTGTGGCTTCACCCTTGGCACCTTTGGAGAAATTCATCACATTGACGATGATCGGCGTTACGTCGCCTTCCAGCCTGTGTTGCGACCGGAATGCACTCATCCAGGCACCGGATCTTTTTGACGACCGTGCGAAATAGTCTCCCAGAAAGAGACCGACGTGATTGCCATCCTTGCCGAGTACTTCAAACACCCGGACATCCGGATGGTAGACCGGCATGTCCTTGAGTTCTTTGAAAGTAAGCCCGAAGAGACGTGTTGCCGTGTCAAAGGCAGCCTGGATGATGTTTTCAAGCTGCAGGTAAGGCTTCAGCTCCGTTTCATCCAGATCGTGTTCGGCCTTGCGGACCTTTTCGGAATAAAAGCGCCAGTCCCATGCCTCGATAGAATGGTTCTCACCGGCATTGCGCGCCATATCCGCCAGCTTGGCTTCTTCTTCCCGCGCCTGAGCGACCGCCGGTTCCCAGACCTTCACAAGCAGGCCTCTGACGTTGTCAGGCGTCTTGGCCATCGTGTCGTCGAGCTTGAATTCCGCAAAGTTCTTGAAGCCGAGCATCCGGGCTTTCTCGTCCCGCAGTTTGAGGGTTTCGCTGATGATTGCCCGGTTGTCGGTCTGGCCGCCGTTTTCTCCCCGGGCGGACCATGCCTTGAAGGCTTCTTCACGCAAGCGCCGGTTCGTGGAAAATTGAAGGAAAGGCTCGATCGAGGAACGGGAAAGCGTGATGACGTGCTTTCCGTCAAGCCCTCGTTCGTTTGCAGCTTCGGCAGCCGACGTCAGCAGGAAGTCAGGCAGGCCGGCACGGTCTTCCTCGGTTTCCAGAACAAGCTGATAATCCGACTCATCCTTGAGTACGTTCTGGGAAAAGCTGGTGCCGAGGGTGGCAAGTCTTTGCGAAATGTCAGCCATCCGCGCCTTGCCGGCATCGTCAAGGCCTGCACCGGCCCGCTGGAACATTTTCTGATACCGCTCGAGCACGCGTGCGTCTTCGGAATTGAGTTCAAGCGAATCCCTTTGTTCCCACAATGCAGCAATCCGGCCGTAAAGCTTGGAATTCAGCAGCATTTCCGAGGAATGTTTGGCAAGCTTCGGCGCCACGTCGCGCTCGATCTTTTGCAGGGCCTCATTGGTATGGGCACCGGTCAGGTTGAAAAACGTCCTTGCAACCTTGGTGAGCGTCTTTCCTGACGTCTCCAGGGCAACAATCGTGTTTTCAAAAGTCGGCGCCACGACCTGATCGGCGATCCTGTCAGTGTCCGCCTTGGCTTCCGCCATGGCGGCGTCGAATGCCTCCTCGAAATGCTCGGGAGAGATCGTTTCGAAGGGAGGCAAGTCGAACGGCGTGGTCCAGTCGGAAAGAAGCGGATTGACGGTCATTTGTGCCTCGGAAGGTATCTTGAAGGATGTCAGCGACATATGGCGCAGATTGGGATCGGTTCCAAGCACTCTGCGGCTAAATAGCGCCTTGAAGCCGGTCAGGCCGCAGAACGCGATATGGCAACCGGTGTTTCTGTTCGGCGGGCAAGGAAGGCAACGGCAATCGCTTGCCTCATGATGTCTTGTGTCGGTCGTTCGATGTTATTGGCATCAATTGGAGGCCGCTTACCACATCGAAGTCTTTGCACGCTCCGGCCATTCGCGGTCATAGGTTTCACCATCGAAACTTGCCTTGATTTCCTTCATGATTTCACCTGGTGACGGCAAGTCGCCCTTGCCGGTCCTGTTCTCGGTTTCCCAGAGGCCGGCACGCATGATGGCGCGCGCGCACTGGAAGTAGACCGAGCCGATCGTGACCACGATCACCGAACGAGGCAAATGGCCTTCTTTCTCGAAGCTGGCAATAAGGTCCTGCTCGACGGACAGTACTGCCTTGCCGTTGATCCTCAGAACGTTGTTCCATCCGGGAACCATGAACATGAGCGAGACACGCGGGTCGCGAACAATATTGCGCAGCGAGTCGATCCTGTTGTTGCCCCGCCGGTCGGGCATCAGCAGCGTCTGGTCATCCTGTATCCTGACAACCATGCCGTCGTCGCCGCGCGGAGAGCAGTCGAGCCCTTCTGGTCCACAGGTTGCAAGTGTGCAGAAGTTGGAAGCCTCGACAACCCTGCGATACGCAGGGCTCAGATGATCGATTTCCTTGATCAAGGACGCTTCTCCGGCAGTACCGTAGTGTGCGTGAAGGTCCTCAAGGGAAGTGAGGATGCTCATTGAAATGATTCCGGGCGGGTGTACGGGGACGAAGGCGAGAGCCGCAGCTTATCCGCCCGTATCCGTCTCCGTCAATTTCGCCGCGGACGTCCTTTGAGCTCCGTCCGATCTTGCACTTTGGTCTAACGCTTTGAAATTCCGGATTTTTGATCCTTTACGTCAAGGTAACTTCGCGTTGCGGTATACGTGAGAAGTAAGTGACTGAAAATCAAAAAGAAACGAAATGACGCAACGCAATAAAAATCGCGAGAAAATTCGAAGATTAGCCGTGATTACTTCGAAAGTATAATGAGTTGGTGAGGGTGAGCGATCCGATAGTCGTATTGCTGTTTTGCAGATGATTTTTTTACAGTCGTTGCAGCTTGCAGTTTTGGTGCGGAGGAGCCGGGATCCCGGACGGGGAACAAGCCGGAATTGCTTGCAGCTGTACAGCTATTGCAGGCGTGCCCGAGGTGGGTACGCGACGCCTTTCTGGGAGGAAAGTATGAGCTTAATTCGTAAACCCCTCAATCGTCGTTCCATTTTGCGCGCTGGCGCATTGGGCGGTGCCGCATTGGCAACGCCGACCATTTTCACCAGCCGCGCATGGTCTGCCGGTTATCTCAACGAACCGACAGGCGCTGAAGTCGTTCTGGGCTTCAACGTTCCGCAGACCGGCGCATATGCCGACGAAGGGGCAGACGAACTGCGCGCCTATCAGCTTGCCGTCAAGCACCTGAACGGTGAAGGCGACGGCGGTTTGTTGAACACCTTCTCGTCGAAGGAACTCAAGGGCAACGGCGTCAACGGCAAGAAGGTCGCCTTCGTGACCGGTGACACGCAGACCAAGTCTGATGCAGCCCGTGCATCCGCAAAGCGCATGATCGAAAAAGACGGCGCTATCATGATTACCGGTGGTTCGTCCTCCGGTGTGGCGATCGCCGTGCAGTCGCTCTGCCAGGAAGCAGGCGTCATCTTCATGGCGGGTCTGACCCACTCCAACGACACCACCGGCAAGGACAAGCGCAAGAACGGTTTCCGTCACTTCTTCAACACCGAAATGTCCGGCGCTGCGCTGGCTCCGGTTCTGAAGAACAACTACGGCACCGATCGCAAGGCCTATCACCTTACCGCTGACTACACCTGGGGCTGGTCTCAGGAAGAATCCATCAAGAAGTACACCGAAGGCATGGGCTGGGAGACAACAGCTGCTGTTCGTACGCCGCTTGGCGCTGGTGACTTCTCGCAGTACATCACGCCGGTTCTGAACTCCGGTGCTGACGTTCTTGTTCTGAACCACTATGGCAAGGACATGGTGAACTCCCTGACCCAGGCTGTTCAGTTCGGTCTGCGCGACAAGCAGGTCAACGGCAAGGACTTCGTGATCGTGGTTCCGCTGTACTCTCGTCTGATGGCACAGGGTGCGGGTGAAAACGTGAAGGGTATCTTCGGCTCCACCAACTGGCACTGGTCGCTGCAGGACGAAGGCTCCAAGGCTTTCGTCAAGTCCTTCGGTCAGGAATACGGCTTCCCGCCGAGCCAGGCTGCGCACACCTGCTACGTCCAGACCCTGCTTTATGCTGATGCCGCACAGCGGGCTGGCACGTTCGATCCTTGCGCGATCGCCGCAGCTCTCGAAGGCTTCGAGTTCGACGGCATGGGCAATGGTCCGACCCTCTATCGTGCAGATGACCACCAGTGCTTCAAGGACGTTCTGGTCGTGAAGGGTAAAGAAAACCCGAGCTCCCAGTTCGACCTTCTCGAAGTGGTGGAAGTCACTCCGCGTTCGCAGGTCGAATACCCGGCAGACATGCTGGGTGGCGAACTCGGCGCGTGCAACAACGGCGCATAAGCTCTTGAACGTCGGCAGCCGCCGGAGGATCTCCGCCGGCGGCTGCTGCTTATCAGGACGCAAGTGACGCAGCAAATAGCGGCAAGACCATGGATGTGATTATTCTTCAACTGCTGAACGGGTTGGACAAGGGCGGAGCTTACGCGCTGATCGCCTTGGGACTGACCCTGATTTTCGGGACCCTTGGGGTCGTCAACTTCGCGCATGGTGCCTTGTTCATGCTTGGTGCGTTCTGCGCGGTGTCGTTCAACAAGCTTCTCAGCCTGGAGATCGTGACGACGGATCCGACCAAGACGACGGCGTGGGGAACTCCCCTCGAAATCCGGACACCCTACATCGAGGCATACCTCGGAGACTTCGGTCACTGGGTGCTCAACTATTCGGTGCCGGTTTCCATCCTGCTTGCCATTCCGGTCATGCTGCTTTTCGGTTTCATCATGGAACGCGGCCTGATCAAGCACTTCTACAACCGGGCGCACGCCGATCAGATCCTCGTCACCTTCGGCCTCGCCATCGTTCTTCAGGAAATCATCAAGTCGATCTTCGGCGCCAACCCGATCCCGCAAACCGCGCCAGATGCCGTACGCGGAGCAGCCGACATCGGAGCTGCCCTCGGCTTGGATCCTGGCGTGATCGTCTATCCGTACTGGCGCATGGTCTACCTTGCCTTCGCAGGCGCCATCATCGCAGCCGTCTTCGCCTTCCTGCAATTCACCACCTTCGGCATGGTTGTCCGGGCCGGCATGGCAGACCGTCATACGGTCGGGCTGCTGGGCATCAACATCGAGCGCCGTTTCACCATCGTTTTCGCGATCGCCGCAGTGGTCGCCGGTCTAGCCGGGGTCATGTACACGCCGATCCTGCCACCCGACTATCACATGGGCATGGACTTCCTCGTGCTCAGCTTCGTCGTGGTGGTTGTTGGCGGCATGGGGTCGCTGCCTGGAGCCGTCGCGGCAGGTTTCCTGCTCGGCATCCTGCAGTCCTTCGCATCGATGAATGAAATCAAGGCCATTCTTCCAGGCATCGACCAGATCATCATCTATCTCGTTGCTGTGGTCATCCTTCTCGTGCGTCCGCGCGGGCTGATGGGCCGCAAGGGCGTCATGGAGAACTAAAAAAATGTCTACAAAAACATCTCCTGCACGCGACTACATCTTCTTTGCGATCTTTGCTGTCGCGGTGCTTACGATGCCGATCTGGCTTGAGCCGATTGGTGCCGGTTATCCCGACCTTCTGCAGAAGTTTGCAATCTTTGGTCTCTTTGCGACCGGTTTCAACATTCTGTTCGGTCTTACTGGATACCTGTCATTCGGACATGCCGCGTTTCTGGGTGTCGGTTCCTACACCGCAGTCTGGACGTTCAAGCTGCTTGGCATGAACCCGATCCCCGCCGTGATCATGGCAATCATCGCCTCCGGCATCTTCGCGCTTGCCATCGGCTATGTGTCGCTGCGCCGGTCGGGCATCTATTTCTCGATCCTGACGCTCGCTTTCGCTCAGATGTCCTATAACCTGGCCTATTCGGTTCTGACGCCAATCACCAACGGGGAGACCGGCTTGCGTGTTCTGCGCAGCGACCCGCGTTTGTTCGATGGCAATGGTGGTCAGGAAGGCCCGCTGATCGCGAACCTGTTCGGCATTGAAATGACCGGGTGGGGCGGGTTCTACTTCTGTGCGGTCATCCTTCTGATCGGCTTCTTCGTTGCACAGCGGATCTTCCGGTCGCCTTTCGGCATCATGTTGCGCGCCGTCAAGACCAACCAGAACCGTATGACCTACACCGGCCTCAATCCGCGTCCCTACACACTGGCGGCGTTCGTGATCTCGGGCATGTATGCAGGTCTGGCCGGTGCTTTGATGTGCATCACCGATCCGCTGGCAGGTGCTGAGCGCATGCAATGGACTGCATCTGGAGAGGTCGTTCTCATGACCATTCTCGGCGGCGCAGGCACCTTGCTCGGCCCGATCTTCGGTGCGGCGTTGATCAAGTATTTCGAGAACATCTTCTCTGCCTTCAACGAGCAGACCCTGCATGAGATTTTCGGTTTCCTTCCGGACTTTATCGAAGGCCCCGTCATCTCCGTTGCCGGCCTGTTCGTCGGTGAAGGCTGGCATCTTACGCTCGGTGTTCTCTTCATGCTGATCGTTATCTTCCTGCCTGGTGGCATCATGGAAGGCGTGTCCCGGATCGGTAAGCTGTTCAAGCGGTCGTCCGGCAAGTCCGAACCGAACCGTGCAACTGCCCCTGCAGAGTAAGGAACAAGAATATGGAAATCCTACGTGTAGAGGGCGTCAACAAGTCGTTCGGCGGTCTGAGAGCCCTCAACAATGTCAACTTCTCGGTGGAGCAGGGCACTGTTCACGCGATCATCGGGCCGAACGGAGCGGGCAAGTCGACCTTCCTGAACTGCATGATCGGCCGGTTGATCCCGGATACCGGCACGGTGAAGTTCGGTGATATCTCGCTCACAGGCATGAAGCCCTACGAGATCAACCAGGTCGGCGTTTCTCGGGTATTCCAGACCCCTGAAATTTTCGCAGAACTCACCCTGCTGGAAAACGTCATCATCCCCACCATGGCAAAGCGCGACGGACAGTTCTCACTGCGTCCGTTCAAGCGGCTCGATAGGGATGCAGAAATCCAGGACAAGGCACTTCACATGCTGGAGGACGTCGGCCTGGCGGAGAAAAAAGACGTTATTTCCGGTTCCCTGTCACGTGGTGACAAGCGCCGGCTCGAGCTGGCCATGTGCCTCTCGCAGGATCCGAAGCTGCTGCTTCTCGATGAACCGACCGCGGGCATGTCCCGCGCCGATACCAACAACACGATCGATCTTCTGAAACGGATTGCCGGACGCGGTATCACCAAGGTGGTCATCGAACATGACATGCATGTCGTGTTCTCGCTTGCCGACAAGGTCACCGTGCTCGCACAGGGAACGATCATCGCGGAAGGCAAGCCTGAAGAGATCAAGGGCGACCCGCGCGTACAGGAAGCTTATCTCGGAGGAGCGCATCTGTGACCCTACTTGACGATCAGTTCAGCGGCCGGTCCGCTCCCGGCGTCCCGCCGCGCAAATCTCAAGGCGGCGCCCCCGCATTTTTCTCTGCGTGGGACCTGCATGCCTATTACGGCGAAAGCTATATCGTTCAGGGTGTCAGTTTTGACATTCGTGAGGGCGAGATCCTGGCACTTCTGGGCCGCAATGGTGCAGGCAAGACATCGACGTTGCGCGCAATCGCCCGGATGGAGGATCCGCAGCTGAAACATGGCGAGGTGTGGCTGGATCACAAGCCGCTTCACACCATGAAAAGCTTTCAGGCAGCCCGCCAGGGCGTCGGCCTCGTTCCGGAAGACAGACGCATCATTCCAGGACTGACGGTTCAGGAGAACCTGGAGCTTTCGCAGATTGCCGAGCCGGTCGGATGGTCGATCGAGCGTATCTACGAGCATTTCCCGAGGTTGGCCGAACGACGGTCGCAGGACGCCATCACCATGTCCGGCGGCGAACAGCAGATGCTGGCTGTTGCACGTATCCTCGCGCGCGACATCAAACTGCTGTTGCTGGACGAGCCCTATGAAGGCCTCGCACCAGTGATCGTTCAGGAGATCGAGCGCATCCTCGAAGGCGTGAAGGATCTCGGCATCACGACCATCATTGTTGAACAGAACGCAATCGCGGCGCTTCACCTTGCTGACAGGGCGGTCATTCTGGACATGGGAGAGGTCGTGTTCGACGGATCGGCACAGGAAGTCCTCGACAATCCGCAACTGCGTCAGGAATACCTAGCGATCTGACCCTGCGGACATTTCAGAAGCTGAAGGCCGGTGCCAAGCACTGGCCTTTTTTGTCTGCCGGCATTGGTTGAAGGCGGCGGCGGCGGCCTATAGTCTGTCCAGACTGTTTTCATTTTTTATCGGGTTTCTTTGTGACCAGCCTCAAATCGGAATTGCCGAGCTTCACTGGATTTGCGGTCTTTGCCGCCTTCACCTTCGCGGGCGATGCCTTGAAACCGGAAACGATCGGGATTGTCCCGTCGCTGTTGCTACTGGCAGTCATATTCGTCGCGGTTATGTGGTGCGCCTTTTCGGTCGTCCGGCACGCGGAATGCCTGGCAACCCTGCTTGGCGAACCCTTCGGTACCTTGATCCTGACCCTGGCGGTCATCGGGATCGAAGTAGCGCTGATTGTTGCGATCATGCTGTCGGGCGACGCCATTCCGACGATGGCACGCAACACGATGTTCTCGGTCGTGATGATTGTCCTGAACGGGCTGGTGGGCCTGTGTCTTTTGGCAGGCGGCCTGCGCCACAAGAACCAGACCTATAATCTGCAAGGCGCGAATGCGTTCCTGTCGGTGCTTGTGCCTCTGGCAATCTTTGCACTCGTGTTGCCGCGAATCACCCACTCGGCTCCTGGCGGAGAGCTGTCTCCGCTACAGTCAGCGTTCGATGTCGTCATGTGTCTGCTGCTGTATGGTGTGTTTCTGGCGATCCAGACGGTAACGCACAGCGATATCTTTCGTCAGCCCGACGACGACGGCCATGATGAAGGGCATCATGGGGTGGTCGTCCGGTCGATGCCGTTTCACATCATTGGCCTGTTTGGGGCACTTCTTCCGATCATCCTCCTGTCGAAGAAGCTCGCACTCTATGTGGAATTCGGTATCGAGGGGCTGGGAGCACCGCTGGCCTTGAGCGGGTTCATTGTTGCGGCACTTGTGCTGATGCCCGAGGGGCTCAGCGCTCTGCAGGCCGCACGTGATAACAAGCTTCAGCGCGCTGTAAATATTTGCCTTGGATCTGCGGTGGCGACCATAGGTCTGACAGTGCCGGCCGTTCTTCTCGTAAGTTGGGTGACAGGACTCAAGATTGAGCTCGGCCTGGAACCTGCCGACATCATCATGCTCGTGCTGACTCTGTTCATAAGCCTGTTGACGTTCGGCAGCAGGGCGACGAACTATCTCCAGGGCGCGGTTCATCTGGCACTGTTCGCCGCCTATGTAATGATGATCTTCGACTTGTCCTGAAAATTACGCTCTCCTGGAGTTTTTCGTCCGAGCAAATGCTTGGACTGCTCCGGGGAATATGATTTGTATCAATAAAGTTAACACTTAACAGATTGGCCCAACATGCTGCTTTTGACCGAAGACCAGACCCGCGATGCGTTGCCATATCCTGATCTGATAGACGCTTTGGCAAAGATGTTCCGGTCTGGCTGCGTGATGCCAACCCGCCACCATCATGACATGGAAATACCCGGTGAACCCGATGCGACTGTGCTGCTGATGCCGGCCTGGGTGCCGGGCGGATATGCGGGCGTAAAGGTGGTCAATGTGGTTCCGGGCAATTCGGAGCGCAATCTTCCCGCAATTTCTGCGCAATACCTTTTGTCGGATGCACGAACCGGAGAGATGCTTGCGCTTATCGACGGTGGCGAATTGACAGCCAGGCGCACCGCAGCGGCCTCCGCACTTGCGGCCAGCTACCTGGCTCGCTCCGACGCGCGGCACCTGCTGGTACTCGGCACCGGGCGCCTTGCTCCCAATCTGATTGCCGCGCATATGGCCGTTCGTTCCATTGACGAAGTCACCATCTGGGGGCGGTCCAGGGAAAAGACGGAAGAAGTCGTGCGCTCGCTTGCCGACCAGTTCCCGGTGAAACTGAAGTCAGCAACAAGTTTGAAGGAAGCGCTTGGGGAAGCGGATATCGTCAGTGCCGCAACACTCTCTTCCGAACCCTTGATCAAGGGGGCCTTGTTGAAGCCGGGAACGCATGTGGATCTTGTGGGGGCCTTCAAGCCCAGCATGCGCGAGAGTGACGACGATCTTGTCAAGCGGGCAGAGATCTTCGTGGACACCCGCGATGGGTGCCTTTCCGAAGGTGGAGATATCGTTCAGCCGATCAAGGCCGGGGTATTGTCGCCAGGCGAAATCAAGGCAGATCTTTATGAACTTTGCCGGGGCGAACATCCCGGCCGGCAGAGTGAGGAAGCCATCACCATGTTCAAGTCGGTGGGGGCAGCGCTGGAAGACCTTGCCGGCGCCATTCTTGCCTACCAGTCAGTCGAGCATTGATTGGAAACACACAGGGCGCGGGGCGGTCTGCCCCCTCAGCCCAATTCGAATGTTGTGATGCCGTAGAGCTGGTCCAAAGGCAGATCGGGTGCCAGGCCGCGATACATGCGGAAGGTTTCGAATTCCGGTGACAGCTCGTATTTTTCCGCCATTAGCAATGCTGCCGCATTGGGTTCGGGCGTGTCGAGGATAATGGTCTGCCCTTTGACCTGTCCGGCAAGTGTGCGGAACAAGGTATCGGCAATTTCCGGCTCATCCGCGAAAAGGGGCCCGATCTTGTAGCCTTCGTGGCACTGGCGGATAATGCCGTAGCCCCTGACATGACCATCTTCGACAAAGGCAAAGCCGCGGCGTGTTTCCAGCATGGGGGCGGCCCAGGTCTTCAGGAATTGCGTGCGTTCAGCCGGAAAGAAGCGCTGGTCATAATCACGTATGCCGGGAAAAAGGCCATGACCAAGTGGTGCAAGGCGCGGGTCCATGGGCGTATCGCACATTGAGATGCCGGCATGCCGAATGTTTCGGTAGACTGATTTGAACCCGTGCTGGGCATAACTCGCAGTCTGCTCATTTACCGCATCCAGACCGATGACCCGAGACCCCAGATATGCCATTGCATGGTCCCAGATCCGGTGGCCGTATCCCATGGTCCGGAATTCGGGCTTGCAGATATAGAGCCCGATGAAGCCGAATGTATCGCCGTAGCGGACTGCCGAAATAACGTTGATCAACTTTCCGTCTATTTCGCCGGCAAAATACCCGTTCGGATCGGCTGTGAAGAATGCTGGGCCGTCTTCAATCCCGGGGTTCCAACCTTCCTCCATCGCCAATTCGAGTGGAATGTGAATCTCACTTTCCTTCAGCTGGCGAATCCTGAACGCGTCTGTCATCTGACCTCCCGAGCATTTGCAGGCTTTTGCAGCAGCGTAGGATGACTCGAAATGAAAAGAAACACTTGCCTGAAGTGGCATTCCCTCGGCTTTGCCCGAACAGCTGACGGTTGCTGATGTCGTCTCCCTTGCGTCGGAACCACAAGTGTGCATCACTTTCCCTAAGGGTATTTGATCGACGGGGGCGCCGGACGCTTTGGAGCCGGAAGTGCCTCCGTGTGAGTTCCATCACAGACAGGCAGCAGCTCTAGCGCGATAGTTACACGCGGATTTAAGCGCTGAGGACGTTATGCAGAATCGGGATTATCGACCTCTTGCCACACGAGTTGGCAAATCTATGACCTCCACCAAGCCTGTTGGCCGGTTGAGGAAAGCTGTCAGGATGGGCCTTCTGAGCCTGCCGGTGGGTGCTGCTCTTGCTTTGCCTTCCGCCCAGGTGATGGCACAGACCGAGGACGGGCGCAGGGTTGCGCTGGTCATCGGCAACCAGGAATACCAGTATGTGACCCCGCTGGAAAATCCCGTTACGGACACGACGGAAATCGCCAGGATCCTTCGGGAGGCCGATTTTGATGTGACGATCGGCACGGACCTCAACAAGAAGGATCTGGAGCAGGTCGTACGCCGGTTTCTGCGGGAACTGAACGACGGCGACACGGCGCTGTTCTACTATTCCGGTCATGCGCTTCAGGTTGGCGAATCCAATTTCATTCTTCCTGTCGACGCCAAACTGTCCTCTCAATACGACCTGGAATTCGAAAGCCTCAAGGTGTCCCATCTGCTGGACTACATGAAGGCCGCGTCCAGCCTGCAGATCGTCATGCTTGACGCCTGCCGGGACAACCCGTTCGAAATCGCAAGCCTGTTTTGGGGTGAGGAAGAATATTCGCTCGGAAAGACCAGAGGGCTCCGCAGGATTCCGAACAAGCTCGGCACATTCATCTCCTATGCCACGCGTCCTGGTCAGGTTGCCTATGACGGCAAGGGGCCGATGAGCCCGTTCACCTCTTCTGTGGTCGAAAATGCTCTTGATCCGGCGCTCGAGATCAAGGACCTGATGACCAAGGTTCGCGATGACGTGGTTCGCAAGACCGGCGGCCAGCAGATCCCATATGAGGATTCAACGCTCGTCACCAGCTTCTATTTCGTACCGCCCAAACCGGCTCCGATCGTGACTGCCCATCACAGGGTCAGTGTATCTGCATCGGCTGAATCCGTCCCGATCAGCATCCCCGAACCGGTTCAGCCGGAAGGTGGAACGCTGAAGGCGAAGCTCACCTTGCTACCTGAAAAAGGTACCTTGAAGCTGCCGGGAGGCCGGGCCGTTGCTGAGGGGGACGTGATAGATGCGGCAGAGCTTGCCAGTCTCGAGTTCTTTCCGGAAGGCTCCCAACCCGGCGACGTGGAACTGATCTCCTACGAAGTAGAGGACCAATGGGGTGGTTCTGCATCCGCGATCGCCTCAATTACGGTCGCACAGGCCGAAGCGCCGGTGCAAAACGAGCAGGTGGAGGAAAACCGCACGAAGCAGCTTGAAGCTCTCCTGTCATGGCTGGGCAACACGGCCTCAAAGGGAGCGGTAGAAGCTGATATCGGCACCGGCCCCGTAAACGTCTATCCGGATGCGCCTGTCGAGGATCTGCCGGCAACAAGCGATTGGTTGAAGGTTGTCTCTGTCGATACGGACCTGCAGCTTGCTTCCGATAACCGCTTGCTGCAGGCCGGCGACCGTTTTCCTGTTTCTGCGCTCGCGACATTGACCGTCCGTCCGCAGATCGGCAGCGAAAGTGAAGCGCGGAAATTTGCTCTGGAATTGCCGGCTGTCGAAGGAACGCCTGCAAGAACCATCACGCAGATCGTTCAACCCCGTGTAACGCAATGCGATCGCCTGGCAACCCAGCCTTTCGATTTGCAGGCGGTTACGGAAGGACGGCTCGCCAACGATCTGGATGCGTCGGCTGTGGATACGGCCTGCGCCGAAGCGATGGCTGCCTACCCGGAGATCGGCCGGTTCGTCTTCCAGCGCGGCCGTGGAGCATTTGCCGCCGGTAACCTGCAACAGGCTGTCGGTTACTTTGAACAGGCCTACCAGATGGGACATGTTCGTGCCGGCCAGGTGCTGGGGCGCATGTATTTCCTGGGTGCGGGGATCGATCGTGACCGCGAGAAGGCTGTCGACCTATACCGCAAGGCTGCGGAGCGGGGAGACGCCTATGCTCTGCATTCGCTTGGTATGGCCGAGATCAAGGGTGAAGGCACGGCCCAGAACGAAAAGGACGGCCTGGACAAACTGCTGCAGTCGGTGGAGGCAGGCCATACGTTCTCGTTCAATGCCATTGGTGGCTTCTACCTGAATGGCCAGCACGTGGAAGAAAACATCGACCGCGCCGTTTATTACTACAATCGCTCGGCATCGCGGAACGACATTTATGGCTACCTGAACATGGGGACGCTGTACCGCGATGGCAAAGGTGTGCCGCAGGACTATGAAGCAGCATTTGGCTGGTTCATGAAAGCACATGAAGGCGGGCATCCCGCCGCAGGCACGGCCATCGGACTGCTTTACTACAATGGCCAGGGTGTTGAGAAAAACGCGGAAGAGGCAACTCGCTGGTTCCGTGAAAGTGCCCAGCGCGGAGATCCCTGGGGTGCATTCAACACCGCGTGGATGCTTGGCCAGCAAGATGGCGATGCCGCAGGCCAGGACCGTGTTCGCATGCTTGCCATGGCTGTGGCTGTTGAACCGTCTTCGCAGGCTGCCGAGCAGGCAAAGACCGCTCTCGGCGATGCGCGGAAAAACCTCAAGGCAAAGGTGTTGCAACAGACCCTGACCGATCTCGGTTTCGATCCAGGACCGGTTGACGGGCAGCCGGGACGGAAAACCCGTGAAGCCCTGGCCGACTTCTTTGAAGCCTCTGGACGGGCGCCTTCCGAAGGCGATGAGGCCCTGATTGCACTGGTAAAGCATCAGTGGGAACAGAACCGTCCCAGATATGATCTGTTTTAATCGTTGAGGGAGATATTCAGATGAAATCGTTCTTGTACTTATTGCCGGTCACAGGACTGCTGACGCTGATGGTGGCAGGATGCCAGACACAGCAAAACCCGGCCCCGCAAGGTGTCAGGCAGCCTGCGACCACGAGCCCGACGACCAATAGGGCTTCGAGACCTGCCTATGATCCGATCAACGATCCTAGCGCTCAAGACCGCAACAACGGCAATAGCGGTGGCGGCAATAGCGGCGGCGGAAATAGTGGAGGCGGCGGCAACAGCGGCGGCGGAAGTGGCGGCGGTGGCGGTGGTGGCGGCGGCCCAAGTGGTGGCGGTGGCGGTAGCTGGGGCTAACCTCGCACAGAAAAGGTAACACCGATGAATGTTCCATTTGGCCTGGCGTCCGGACGATATTTCTGGGCCAGAGTGTGCAGCCTGTTTCTTATCGCAGTGAGCTTTGGCTCGACAGCGGAAGCCGGACAGTGGCGAGCACTCGTTGTGGGCGTCGACGCCTATCAGCACGTTTCTCCCTTGAAGGGGGCGGTCAATGATGCGCGAGACATCGCCGAAACACTGACAGCTGCCGGTGTTACCGACCTGACCACGCTATACGATGCCGATGCGTCGAGGCAGGCAATCCTGTCCTCATGGCAGGATCTCATTTCCCGCGCGGACGCTGATGATGTTCTTGTTTTGTCCTATGCTGGGCATGGGGCACAGGAGCCCGAGTGGGTAAAGGGTTCGGAAGAAGATGGCATGGACGAAGTCTTCCTTCTGGCCGGTTTCGATATTGCGGCACCGGGTAATGGCGAGAGACTGCGAGACGATGACATCGCCGCAATGCTCCGGGCTGCCGGTGGACGCAGTGTTCTGGTTCTCGCAGATAGCTGCCACTCGGGCACAATGACCCGATCCGTGGACCCGCGTATCACACGGCTGGGGACGCGGCTGGTTGGTTTACCCCCGTTCGAGAACGACGCCCTTCGCTCTCAACCTCTTCCGCCCATGTTGGCCGGAAACGCCCAGCAGTCAGGCGACGTCCAGGACCTTCCTAACGTTATCTACGTAGGCGCTACTGTCGATGGACAGGTCATCCCGGAACTTTTGATTGCCGGTGAACCGCGCGGTGCCTTGAGCTGGGCCTTCGCGCGCGGTGTCGAGGGAAGGGCGGATCTGGATCGCGATGGCGGTATCTCCATGGAGGAGCTCAGCCTGTTTCTCAAGGAAACCGTGCGGGTCGCAACGGAGGGACGCCAGTCGCCCAGCCTGACCATGAGCGGTGACAGCCGCGCCGCTGTCCTGCCGCGTGTCAACGAGCAGATATTCGCACATGAAAACGGCGTCTTGACCCTGTCTGCGAGCACCAATGCTGCCACGCCGGTATTGCAGCAGCTGGCCGGCAAACAGGAGGGCCGCCTCAAGGTCGTTGAAGATGGGACCGCGGATCTGTTCTGGGATGTGGAAGAAGGCGACGTCCTGACCAAATTTGGCGACGTGGTGCTGCGCGGCAAGGCGACCAACATCGACCGGTTTTCCGATGTTGTCACCAAATGGGGTTTTCTGACCGATCTTTATGCCTTGTCGCGTGAGCGCCAGCCTATTGAAGGAACACTCCAGCCATCAGTCGGGCATATCCCCGAAGGAGATGCATTCAAGGTTGGTCTTAAATCGGACCAGGCAGGCAATATGGCCGTGTTTGCACTGGAAGCAGACGGCACGCTTCGTCTGCTTGCCCCCAACAAGAAGGCAGACCCGCTTGGCAAGGACACCACGGTTCAGGCAGCCAAGCCTTACGTGTTGAACTTGAGGGCTGCCCTGCCGTTCGGCGCGGACCATATCGTTATGGTACGGGCGGCCAAACCGATGCCTCAATTGGTCGGCGTATTGGCTGCACTCGATGGCAAACCTCTGAGCGCCGAGCTGACACCAAAATTGCTTGAGTTGATTGGCCAGTATGCAGATGCCGTGGGTATTGCCGGTGTCTACACTGAGCCCGCCGGCTGACACGCGAAGTCTCCTTCTATCTTGTTGCGCTTGAAAAGAATTTTTGTGACCATGGCCACACTCATTTCGCCATCCTCTGGTAATATCGAACCATAGTCAGCGCTGGGCTGCGTCGAAAAGGCCGGGCGTATTTGGAATGACCAGGGAATCAGGAGCCCTTCATGAAACGGATTTTGAAGCATGCCTGTTCAAGGCGAAGTTTGCAGGCCACGAGTGCTCTCGCGGGTCTGATGTTTGCGCTGTCCGCCGGATCTGCACTAGCGGATCCGATTGCGCTGGTGCTGGACAAGTCGGAAGGTGTTGATGTGTCCGCGTTTACCGAGCTAATGCCTGGTGACGTAGTCGATCTCGGCGCTACCGGACATGTTGACCTGCTGGACTATTCCGCGTGTCAGGAAGTCAGGATTCAGGCCGGTGTGCTGAAGGTATCTTCAGAAGGATACACCGCAGAAGGTTCTGAACAGAAAGTTTTGAGAGCGGGTAACTGCTTGCAGGCAGACAGCGGAACCGACAGCGAAAAGGCTGACAAAGGTCTGACCGTCACGCTGCGTGGCCTTACACTGGAAAACAAGAAAGCTGCGTCATTGATGCTGCGGTTCGACAACAAGCTGCGCGATCAATACGACACGGTGTTTGTTTCCTTTGGGGGCGGTGAACCCAAGCGCTTCGATATGCTCGACAATATTCTGACCGACATGCCGAACCGTGAGCCGGAAGACGAAGCCGTAGAGGTTGAGCTGTTCCTGCAAGGCAAGGCGCCAGACTATGGTGTCGTCATGCGCACGATCACCATTGACCCGGTCCAGGTTGGACGGAAAACCGCTGTCGTCATCGTGAAATGATATTTGGCGGCCGGTTCGCGGACGCAGCCATTGGACGAAAACAGCTCATCTTGCTCATCGCACTCGTTGCGGTAGGGGCTGGGATCGCCATCGGTTTATCCGCTCAAAAGGCCATCTGGGAAGGGTGGGTGACAGACCGCCTGTTCCAGATCAAGGCCCTCATGGACAACAAGGAGCAGGCAGGTCCTGCACCTGTTGTCGTGGTCGGCCTTGATCAAAAAGCGCTTAACTCCGACCGGTTGGCACCAATACCGCGGGTTCTGATGACCCCGGTTCTGGCAGAGGCCGGACAAGCCATGTTGAATGCCGGCGCGGTGGCGCTGGGCTATGACTTTGTATTTGCCTATAGTGCGGATGGCTTTGTGGATCCGAGCACCGGCGAAGCCAGATTGAAAGGTTTTGACCTGGCATTTCAACGGTTCCTCTATCAGAACCGCGGCAAGGTCTTCATTGCTCACACCGAAATAGGCGTACCTCAACGCATGTTTTCCGCTGCAGCCGGTGAGGGCGGTGTCAGGTCGGTTATCGTTTCAACTGACAGCGACGGTGTGGTGCGACGACACGAGCCGCATTCACCTCTCACCGCTTCGCCACATCTGATCGATGCGCTTTTGGGTATCGCAGGTGTCGAGTTAGCTGAAACCTACATTCCGGTGCCATCCGCCCGCCTCGCAACGTCCGTTCCGTATCTTTCGCTTATCGACGTTCTGCAGCTTCTGGAAAGTGAAGAGGGCAGGCAGGAACTTGCCCGTTTTGCAGAAGGCCGCATCGTACTGTTCGGCGGGCTGTTGCCCTATGAAGACGAGCATCTTTTTTCTGACCGTTTCCTACCTCATCTGCCAGAACAGCTGGCAGAAACGGGGCCAAGCGGGCGACCACGCGTACAGCCGCAAACCGCCGGTGTATTTGTATTGGCCGATTTCATCGGCTCGCCTATCGCCGGAAGGATCGTGACCGAGCCTCCCGCTGGTCTCGTCCCCGCATTTGCGGTCATCTTTGCCGCGGTTGGCGCGCTCGCAGGTCTGTCGCTTCCGCTGGTCGTCTTGCCTGTTGTGGCTGTCGGCGGAGTGCTTTGCGGACTGGGCGTGAGCCTTGGCAGTATGGAGCTCGGCATGTTTCCTTCGCCGGGCGTTGCTCCGGTTGCCTTCGTCACCGCGACAATCATCGCGGCTGTCGGGAAGGTCGGCATCCTGCAGCGCCGGCAGAGGTCTCTGGTAAGGCTCTTCGGTCACTACCTTGCCCCGGATGTCATCAAGCTGATGGCGAGTTCCGAACAATTGCCGGCGCTTGGTGGGGAAACCCGGCATGTCGTCGTGGCCTTCATCGATATCGTCGGCTTCACCAAGATGTCGGAAAAACTCGCCGATAAGGATGTTGTGCGCGTGGTCAATTCCTGTTTCGACAGGATCGGACAGGTGATCACCGCTCACCAAGGGTATATCGACAAGTATATCGGCGACGCGATCATGGCGGTCTGGAACGCACCCAATACGGTCGAGCATCCCGAAAAATCGGCTGTCGATGCCGCAACAGAAATCATAAATCTGCTAGACAGATTGCGCGAAATCACCGGACAACCACCGCTGGACCTGCGCATAGCCCTCAACGCCGGACCGGTTCTGGTGGGCGACATCGGTGGTGAACATCGCCGTTCCTTCACCGTCATGGGTACCACCGTCAACACGGCAAGCCGGGTCGAATCCGTTGCCAAGGACCACAAGGTTCGTCTCGCAGTCAGTCAATCGGTCGCCGAGAAACTGCCTTCGTCCTATCCGGTTGCTGAGATCTGGAAGGGACAATTGCGTGGTCTCAGTTCCGACATCACCGTTTACACTCTGGATCTACCTGAAATGTACATGGAGCCGGAAGAAAAACGGACGATCGCGCGGCAGGAACAGGACAGGAGCAAGCTGGTCACGTTTCCGCGCTCCTGACGAAGCGCTTTCAAACACAGCATTTTTTGCATCTTTCCCAATCATCCGGCATGATCGGGATATTGATTTTCGGCAGCCTGAGCAGCTGCGACGCTGCGCTTAAGGTCTCACAATGGTCCAATGGCCTGACAACCAAAATCCGGGTGCTCATCGCCCAGAGTTTGACAGGACCGTGATCCGTCCGTCGCAAAAGGCGCCACAAGCTGGCCCTACCGCTACACCACCGCCAAAGCCAGGAGCTGCGCCGGCCAAGGGGGCGGCTCCAAAACGGTCACCCATTGTGCTTTATGCTGCAATGGCCATCGGGTTCCTGGTGCTGGGCGGTGCTGCTGGCGGCATTGCCCATCTGATCTCCTCCGGCGCGATATCCCTGTCACCTCCCGAGGAAATCGGGTTACAGGAGATCGCCGAAGCGGTGTCGGACAACGCCTCTCCGGAAAATGCTCCGCAGCAAGATCCGGACGAAACCGTTGCCAACGATCAAGCCCTGGAACAGGATGTTGATAACACTGCGTTGACCAACGAGGAGGATCTCGATGTTCCGGCCGATCCGTTTTTCGACATGGCGCTCTCTGCAGTCATTCCGTTGGCGGGCGACCCGGTCCTTTTGAAGGATGGTGCCGCCAATCGGCGGATAGACTTGTCGGAGCGTCCAGTGCCAGCCGCTGCGATCGGGGACGGTGCTGCGTCGGTACCGTCTGTTGCCGCATACGTGCTGGACAGCCAGATGCTGGACGATGACGGCAACCTGGTTATTCGCGCACCGGGTAGTGAGGCGGACTTTCAGTTCGGCAATTTCGGGGGTGGGGATGAAGCCGAGGGCATAGTCGTTGAAGAAGATGCGCAGCCCGCGGACGATGGTTCTCCCGATTTGCCAGTGTTTCTGAAGCCGTCAACTGACACGTTGAACCTCTATCTCACCGAGCGTCCCATCGGTCAGGGGCCCAGCCGGGTCGAAGTACGCGAGGAGGTAGCAAAAGCGGCCCCGCTCAAGGATTTCCTGAAAGGCAAAGGGTTTGACGAGGAAGTCCTGGATTCGCTGGTGGAATTCGTCAAGGACAACTTTGACAAAAGCGATTTGATCGCAGGCGACAAGATCGCGGTGCGTGGCGTTCGCATGCCGAACAAGGTAGGCCGGATTGGCGATTATTATCGGCCTGTCCAGATTTCGATCTACGGCCGGGAAGGGTATATCGGTACAGCCGCCTATTCGGTCGGAAGAGACGGGGACGGGTACGTAGCTGGCGCCGATCCCTGGTTTGGCAAGACGATCGTGGAACAGAAGATCGCGGGTGAGGAGGCAACTCAACCTGCCAACTCGCATCGCTTGATCGACGGTGTTTATGCCACCGCAGTCCGTAATGCCGTGCCCGCTTCTATCGTGGGCGAGGCAATCGCATATTTGGCACCCATGACCGACCTCAAGCGGTCGATCAAACCAGATGAGAGGGTCACTCTGGTATTCACGGACAGTGCTCGAGACGAGAAGCGTGGCGGTGGCAGGGTGCTCTTTGCCGGTGTTCGGCGTGGGGACGATTGGTCCGTTCGCTGTTACGTGCTGAAAGCGCCCGGTAATCGCGGTTTTGCCTGTGTGAACGAAGGCGGCAAGGTGAGCTTGTCCGGCGCCATGCTTGTCCCGGTCAAAGGTGTTCTGACATCGAAGTTCGGCATGAGATTTCATCCGATCAAGAAAACGGAACGCCTGCATGCCGGTGTCGATTGGGCGGCCCCCACTGGAACCGCGATCCACGCGGCCTTTTCCGGAAAGGTCACCTATCGCGATGTTCGAGGCGGTTATGGCAATTTCATTGAACTTACCCACAAGGACGGAATTACCAGCCGCTACGCGCATATGCATGAATACGCCGATGGCATCCAGCTAGGGTCTGTGGTTCAGGCAGGTGATCTGATTGGTTACGTCGGAACTACGGGACTTTCCACCGGACCGCACCTTCATTTCGAAATCAGACACAGGGGAGAGCCGACAGACCCGTTGGCCTTTGAAATGGAGACGGGAGCGGAAGCACCGCAGTCTGTCGGGGGCAAGGATCTGCAGGAATACCGGACGGTGATTGCCGACATTTTGAGCGTGCAGTGAAACAGGACTTGCGGAAGCGCTGAAATACGCCAGACTGTGATCCAGGTCCCAGTATTTGTCGCAGGAACGTTCATTCTGGCAAGAGTGTAACAACGCACGAGGCTGCCATGACCAGACCAGCTGCCCGCCTGGGCGATTTTCATATGTGCCCGATGACACCCGTTCCGCCAGGGTTGCCGATTGCGCCACCCTGCAAGATCAACGTCCTGATCGGTAAGCGTCCTGCTGCGAGAATGACGGACCTTTGCGTGTGTGTCGGCCCTCCGCCCGCAAATGTCGACCCCATTATCATGGGGTCGCTGACTGTTCTTATCGGAAGTTTGCCCGCGGCCCGCATTGGCGATCCGACAGCCAAGGGTGGCGCGATCACGACCGGGGAATTTACCGTTCTTATCGGGGGCTGAACCAGGACCAGCGACAATCAGGCAGATTTCCGGGCAGAATCGAAACGCCGGACAGGTGGGAGAACCTGTCCGGCGTTTTTGTTGGTTGATGTCAGCTGGCCGGCTCGATTTCGATACCGGTTTCCGTGGCTTTCAAGGTCACGCCCTTCAGTTCTTCGCCGTTCATTTGCGCCGTGAGGAACGCACGCGACAGCTTCGGCAGAAGGTCGTTGGTCAGGATGTTGTCGATCATGCGGCCACCGCTGTCCGGGTCGCGGCAGAGTGAAACGATATGGCTCACCACGTCGTCGCCATAACTCAGCACGGCATCCCGGTTCTGCTTGACCCTTTTGACAATACGGTTGAGCTGAAGCCGGACGATGAACCCGAGCATGGATGGCGATAGCGGATAGTAGGGGATGGTCACGATACGGCCGAGCAGGGCCGGCGGGAACACGTCGAGCAATGCTGGTCTCAAGGTTTCCGCGAGCTTCTCCGGATCCGGTGCGTTCGGGTCGGTTGCCGCAAGATCCGGATCACTGGAAACCGGCGCATCCAGCATGTGACTTGCTGCATTCATGATGATGTCAGTGCCGACATTCGAGGTCAGCAGTATCAACGTGTTGCGGAAGTCGATCTTGCGGCCCATGCCGTCTTCCATCCAACCCTTGTCGAAGACCTGGAAGAAGATTTCGTGAACATCCGGATGAGCCTTTTCGACTTCGTCCAGAAGGACGACCGAGTAAGGCTTACGCCGCACGGCTTCGGTCAACCGGCCGCCTTCGCCATAGCCTACATATCCCGGAGGAGCGCCTTTGAGACCGGAAACGGAATGCGCTTCCTGGAATTCGGACATATTGATGGTGATCAGGCTTTCCTCACCACCATAAAGGGTCTCGGCAAGGGCCAGGGCGGTTTCGGTTTTACCAACACCGGAGGGGCCGCACAGCATGAACACGCCGATGGGCTTGTCCGGATTGCCCAACTGGGCGCGGCTGGTCTCGATGCGCTTCGAGATCATTGCCAGACCATGGGCCTGACCGATCACGCGCTTGTTGAGGCTGTCGGTCAGCGTCAGGATCGTCTGCATTTCGTCCTGCACCATCCGGCCGACCGGAATGCCGGTCCAGTCGGAAATGATGCTGGCAACAGCCTCATCGTCGACATAGGCATAGACCATGCGATCATCTTCGGGGATTTCGGAAAGCTCCGTGCGCATCGCCTGGAGCGCTTCGCGAATGGCGTCTTCGTTGGTCAGGTCCACGTCAAGTTCAAGCTCGATCTCGTCGATCGGAACAAGAGCGGGCTTGTCGTGCTGCGGATCTTCGATTGCCTCGCTTTCCGGATGAGGCGCAGGTTCAACACCGCGAAGCTTTGCAAGAGCGGCATTCAAACGCCGGATTCCGGCTACCAGTTTCCGCTCGTTTTCCCACTGATTGCGGACAGTCTCAATGTCGCTTTCGGTTTCCGTAATCGCGTTGGACAGTGCCTCGAGTTGCTCCTGATGCTCCAGGCCCAGTTCGGCATCGTTGGTCAGGGCCTTTTTCTCTGTCTCCAGAAAACCTTTTCGGGCAACCAGGTCCAGCAACCGGGCTGGCTGTGCTGCTTGCGAGATGTTGACGCGTGCCGAGGCGGTGTCGAGAACGCTAACCGCCTTGTCCGGCAGCTGGCGTGCTGGAATGTAGCGATGTGACAAAGATACCGCTGACCGCACAGCGCTATCAAGGATGCGAACCTGGTGATGATCTTCCATCGGGCCAAGCAGGCCGCGCACCATGGCAAAGCACTTTTCCTCATCCGGTTCGTCAACCTGCACGGGCTGGAAGCGCCGTGTCAGGGCCGGGTCTTTCTCAAAATGCTGGCGGTATTCCGACCACGTCGTGGCCGCGACGGTCCTGAGTGTGCCGCGGGCAAGTGCAGGCTTCAGCAGGTTGGCTGCATCGCCCGTTCCGGCAGCGCCGCCGGCCCCGATCAACGTATGGGCTTCATCAATGAACAGGATCGTCGGCACGATGGAACCATGGACGGCATCAATGACCGCGCGCAAACGTTTCTCGAATTCGCCTTTCATCGACGCGCCGGCCTGAAGCAAGCCGAGATCCAGCGCACAAAGGCGGGTGCCCAGGAGCGCGGGCGGAACATCACCGGCAACGATTTTCTGCGCAAAGCCCTCGACGATAGCCGTTTTGCCGACGCCGGCTTCGCCGGTCAGGATCGGGTTGTTCTGGCGGCGGCGCATCAGAACGTCGATGACTTGCCGGATTTCTTCGTCGCGGCCGACGATCGGATCGAATTCCTTTGCCCGCGCACGAGCTGTGAAATCTACAGTGAACTGACTGAGTGCATCTTCCCCGGGGCCTCCTGCCGCGAGCGGCTCTGCGCCCGGTTCGCCTGCTGCGCTACCGGAGGCTGGACTTGAACCGTCGATGGGCCTCGCCCGCACTTCACCGGATGATCCGGCGATGGCATCCAGGTTGTTCGCGATTTCATCGTGCTTGAGCTTGTTGAGAGCCTTGGACAGCTGGAAAAGCTGCGTGCGGGTGCTCTCTTCGCCAAGCATGAAAAGAAGGACATAGGCCGTGCGGATTTTGTAGTCGCCGTATGTCAGCGTGCCAACGAACCAGGCTCCTTCCAGCGCTTCGCGGAAAGGCTTGGACATGGACGGAAGTTCGGTCTGGTTGATCTTGAACTCTGCAAGCGCGGCCTGCAGGTCCTTGTCCAGGGTGCCGAGATCGACGTCGAAATGCCGCAGAATATGAAATACATCAGAATTTTCGTTGCGGATCAGATAGTAAAACCAGTGGACCAGCTCGAGATGCCGGTGGCCGGCATCCTTCGTAAGCCTCATGGCCTTGTCCAGGCTATCGTAGGCAGTTGAGTTGGTCTTGTTGACAACTTTTTCAACCGTAATGTCATTCATAATATCGGTCCTTCAGACTTGAGACCTATTGGTAGACTGTGGTGTGGCGACGCACAGGCCGGAAACGGGTGTCGGTAAGCATTTCTTCTTCGTCGGCCTCCAGGTCAGTATCGTCGTCGGGGCCGGAAGCGGCGGGCTTCAGCCAGCCGATATGTCCTAGCGTTGCGGAGTTGTTGGCATCCATCCGGACAGCGGATGCGCATCTCTTCGGCAGCGCAAGTTCAATTTCATATTCAATTTCCAGGCCCAGATAAAAATCGATGAGGTCGAAAAGCTTCTCTGTCCAGGGATTGGGTCTTGCCCTGGTTGGCGGGAGAAACTGCCGATATTCCTCCAGGCTGCTCGTGAAAATCCTGATCCGGATCTTGTCACTCACACTGTAGACCTTTGATCCAACGATTGTGTCGGCGCCAAGTTGCCCGGCTCCGCCTGGCCCGAAACCTCCAAGCTTGAGCTGATCGTCCTTGTCCAGATGCAGCCACGTCCCGACACATTGATCAATCTCTACCCGGACATCGAAAACGCCCGTGATGAGGGCCTTCAAACGAGCGGCGCTCTTTGTCTTGGGGGCCATAAGGCCCGCATAGAGCAGCTTGAGCCGATCATCGATCCTGTCGAGGTCCCGGTAAAACGGGGTGCCGATGCCGATCGCCGACCCGAGATAGGCGAGAAACCGGTCGTCGTCTGGACGGTCATGTTGAACGATCGGTCTGGCATCGGCCCACGCGCGGTAGAATAACTGCAGGAAGCGGTTGTTGAACAGGTCAAGGAATCTTGGAAAACTGTCATCGCCTCTGAGCCCGCGCATGATCGCTTCATCGGTATAGGCGGATGGCAGAGCGCCTTGCGGCCCAAGCAAACCAAGGAAGCGTTCCAGCAAGACCAGGCCGCCGTCACCGTCCTTTGTCGCACGCTCAATGGTCGACGTGGCGAATTCGCTGGACGGGTCCTGACCGAAGCGAACGATGTCTTCCATCATGCGCCGGCTTTTCCCGATCCTGGGTGGAGCGGGCTCATCGGCGTTCTTCGGCTTTATTCCGCTTTCTGATATTCCCGGAGCGGTCTGGCCTTCGAGCATTCTCAGCACTGCCAGCAGATCATGTCCACCTGGATGCTTCTCGATGCGGTCTCCAAGGGCTGCAAGCAACGACGCGTATTGCTGCTGGACCGGCACCTCGATACGCGGGGTTTCCGGAACTGCTTCCTCAGCTGTTGGATCAGGCGCAGTCTCTGCGGCCTGCGTCTCAATCATCTCCTTCGTTACCTCGGCAGGGGTCTCAGCTGGAGGATCGATTTGTGGGGCAGGCGTTTCTGGTTGGGTGTCGGCAGGTGAGGGAGCGGCGTGTTCTGGCGATGTGATCGCGGCAGATTCAATCGCGGGCGACTTGATGGCGGGCGCTTCTGCCTCGTCCGCAGGTGTGTTGTTGTCCTGCGGTTTTACGGTCCAGATATCGTCAGCGTCGGCCTTCTCATCAGTTTTGACTGCCGTCTCCGTCTCCTCTTTGGTCGGCCATGCCGGGGCCTTCCGGGAGGATGAAGGCACAACGGTCTTGTCCCGTGCAACACGGGTTTTCGTCAGATCCTTGTCTGCCGGACCGCTCATAGAATTCCTTTCGCGCCGATCCGCGGAGGCCACTTCATGATAACGCCGCGCTCTGTCGTTGCGATCACACACTGCGTGAAGTGATTGATGGAGGCGTATTCGGCGACAAACCGGTCGAGGACAGCCCCCATCAGAAAGGCACTCGCCCCTTCAAAAGCCTTGTCATCGAGCGTGATCGTGATTTCGAGCCCCCTGGCGACACCTGTCCCGGACTTCTGTTGCAGGCGGCGCACAACTGGCCTTGTCGAAACCGACCGAACGGACTGGGCCTGCCGGTCTGCTGAACTGTCGGAAAGTGGCGCGAAGACGCTCAGCACATCGCGGAAAGACCGACCGTCCTGACCTGCCGCATCGTGTACAAGGCCGGTATGGTTCAAGGCCAGAATGTTAATGAGCCGCCAGGCAATGGCGCCGGCGTGACCCTGTTCGCCCAGCCTTTCATTGTAGGAAAGAAGTGGCGGTCTTGGGGGCGTCGGTCCGGCGACACAATCTACCTTGAGGCCGATATCCTCCAGTATGCGAAAATCCCCAATCTCGGATTTGTCCGGGTTGGTTCCCACGGGGAGATCTGCGGCCAGCGACCGGTTGGATGCCAATACCTTAAGTGATAGTTCCGAAAGACGTTTCTTGCCGGTTTGCAGCAGGGCGGCAGCCTGCGCTCCGCTTGAGATAGAGATGAAGGTTTCTGTACCTATGTAGTGGCTCGGCTGCATGCGCCGGATTTCGGAAGACGACTGGCGTCGCGGCAAACGACGAATGGTATAAAACCACTCGTGACCGGCTTTTTCAGTGTCTGGTGCAACGCTGTAGAGCGGTTCAACCGGTCGTTTCTCGCCTCCTGAGAAGTGGGCGGAAACTTCAGTGACGGCATGCACTTCATAATCCAGTGGACGTGTCCGGTCCGTGATGACAGCAAACTCGTGCTGCCCTTTCTTGATCGGCACACGGTCAGTCTGCCTTTCGAACAAGTTGACGGCCGGTGCTGAGTGAAGCGCGAAAATCTTGCGTTCAACGTGAGCAGGCAACCGGTTTTCTGCTTCATCGAACACGAAGACCAGATCGAATGCTTTTGCCTTGACCCTATCCAGGTAACGGCGCAGGCCCGTCAGACGGAACCCGAGGAAGCTGCGCGGAAAGTTGAAATAGTCACGCAAGTGATCAAAGCCGGTGAACAGGCGCAAGTCGTTGTGCAAGAGGGAATCTTCTTCATCGAAACCCAGCTGCTCGATGGCATCGACGGGCAGGCGCTGCAGGCTGGCCTGACCGAAGGCGTCCTCGGTACGGATGTAGAGCGCGATTGTATGTCCGAAGATCTGTTCATAGACCTTCGCAGCCAGATCCAGAGGTCCGATCAATCGGACGGGAAGTGAATCGATCCGACAGCCGGCCACCTGGTATTCTGGTTTCTTCAAGGCTTCTTCGGCTGAAACCTCGTTTTCCGGATCCTCGGACATGCGGTGTGTGAACGTGATGGACAGACCTGCGCGCGTGCGTCTGTCTTCAGCCATCTCCGCACCGAGGCCGGAGACCTGCGCAGCTGAGCTCAGGTACTTTGCAGCTGTCAGCTCCAGGGGCGTCAACGTAATAGGAGAGGTGAGAGTGAACCTGCAGCGAACCTCTCCCTGGCGTTCACGGAAGACGGCCTCCATGGGAGCATGGCGATCGACCTTTATGCCGTTGCGCAAATTCGCGTCGCCATATTTCGGCGTCACGCGGGCAAGTACCAGAGAGGGAATGGGCGCCAGCGCGGTTGGATATAGTTGTTCGAACAGGTTGGAAGTGAATTCGGCGAACTCATGCTTCATTTTCAGCTGCACGCGAGCTGACAGGAAGGCAGTACCTTCAAGCAATCCGGACAGCATGGGGTCGGAACGGTCTTCCAGAAGCCCACCCAGGCGTTCTGCTACAGCAGGATAGGCCTCCGCGAATGACGCCCCTTGTTCTCGCAGGTAGGTGAGTTCCTGATTGTAGAGGTCGAGAAATTCCCGGTTCATGCAGTTGCCCCGATGATCTTGATACGGCCGAAAGCAGGGTCGACGTCGGCTACGAATTCACTCGCGACCCGGATCGGATCGCAGCGTATTTCTGCCTTGATGAGAAATCTTACCTTGAAGGTATCGCTTTCGACCTTGTCGTCGCGCTCGACCTTGAGCGTGCGCGGGTCCATGCGCGGTTCGAAATGGATGAGGGCCTGTCGGATGTCTTCGGCAAGTCGGTCAATGCGAACGCTGTCAACAATATGGACAGAAAGGTCCGGCAATCCGTAATTGATGATCGAGCTCTCAACTTCCGGAAAATCGGAAAGGTCCTGAGTGGAATTGAGGTTGACCGTATTGAGGAGCGCCTGCAGATCTTGCCGGACTTCGGAAAGCAGCGTGTGTTCAGAGACACCGTAGGATCTGGAAAGCCGCCGACCGGACCTCAGGTTGGCGCCGTTCTGTGCTTCTTTTTGCCTGTCCTGAGCGGCCTTGTAGTCTGGGTCGTCCATTGCACGGAAGGCCCACATCAGCGGGGAGTGCATTTTCACATTTGATTTAGCCATCGGCCAAGCCCACGCTGACTGCTGCCCCGGAAATTCCTAAGTGTGACCGTGGCGGTGCCGCTTCGAAAGTTGAAAGTCTGCATCGCCGGTCCAAACCAAAGAAGGCTGCCGCGCCGAAGCGCGGCAGCCCTGCAGGCCGAAGCCTTATTTCTTTTCGTTTGCTGCAATGTCCCAGGCAAACTCAGGGGCTGCGCCCTTGGAGCCGTCCGGCTTCTGTTCGGTGTAGATGTACTTGTACTCACCGAAGTTCAGCGTGACGCTCTCCGTGATGCGATCGTCGGAGCCACTGCCGCCGGTCGAAACGTTGGTCACGATAATGTCCTTCATTTCGAGCTTGATGTATTCCAGCGGGTTATCACCGGCAGCTTTGCGAACAAAGAGAGTGCCTTTGGTGATATGCTTGCCGGTCGACACGTGCTGCAGAAGCACAGGGGTGGATTTGTCGACGAACTTGGTGATGCTCAGATCCTGGAAGTGTGCCTTGCCGGAGCCGGAGCCCGAACCCATGTGGGTGGTGCCGGACTGGGAAGCGCCCCAGGACCAGGAAAGGACGTCAATCTTGTCCTTATGGGTCTTGTCCTGTGCTTCGCCTTTGATACCTTCAAGTTCCAGATAAAAATCGACGGCCATTTTAATAGATCCTCTTGGTTGTTGAGGGCCAGGTAAATGTTCCTGGCTCAAACTCTGCTATTCCTGACAACTACCTCGGACCTCGCGGTCCAAACCCCTAGGCGCTTGCGCACCTTGTTTGTACCTCCGCCCGGGAAAACCGGGCTGCATCCCGTGGGATGCATGCCAGGGGGCGGGCTGCCGCCCCGCCGGCAATTTGTGAAATCAATTACCGTCTTGCGGAATGCGGGACGCCAGGCTCATGCCGATGTCCATGCCTTCCAGCTGATAGTGCGGACGAAGGAAGAACTGGGCCCGGTAATATCCGGGGTTTTCCTCGTCGGGCACGATAGTGACCTTGGCTTCCCGCAGCGGCTTGCGCGCCTTGGTTTCCTCGGTCGAGTTGTCCGGATCACCATCGACGTAGTCCATGATCCAGTCATTCAGCCAACGCTGCAGCTGCGCCGATTCCTTGGTCGAACCGATCTTGTTGCGCACCATCACTTTCAGGTAGTGGGCGAAACGAGTGGTCGCGAACATATAGGGCAGGCGGGCAGACAGGTTGTCCGATGCCGTTGCATCCTTGCCGTCCGGTCCGGAGAACTGGCGCGGTTTGAAGACGGACTGAGCTCCAAGGAAGGCTGCCTGGTCCGTATTCTTGCGGTGGATCAGCGGGATCAGGCCCAGACGGGAGATCTCGTGTTCGCGCCGGTCGGAAATCGCGATTTCCGCAGGGCACTTCTGGTCCACACCGCCATCGTCGGTTTCAAAGACGTGGGTCGGCAGGTTTTCCACCAGACCACCGCTTTCGACGCCGCGGATGCGCACAGTCCAACCGAATTCCTTGTAGGCACGGTTGACGTTGGTTGCCATGGCATAAGCCGAGCTCATCCAGGCGTAATTCTCGTGGCTGTCTTCGCCGAACTCTTCTTCGAAGGCGAATTCTTCCACCGGGTCGGACTTCGCACCGTAGGGCTGGCGAGCCAGCACGCGGGGCATTGTCAGACCAAGGTAACGGGAGTCCTCGGATTCCCGCAGCGTCCGCCACTGGGCATGGATCTCCGTATCGAAGATCTTGGACAGATCACGCTTGGCCGGCAGTTCCGTCCAGCTGTCCATCTGCATCAGTTGCGGATTGGCCGCTGCCAGGAACGGTGCATGGGCTGCCGAAGCGATCTTTGCCATGCCGCGCAGCACGGTGATGTCCTGCGGGTCGTAGGAGAACTCATAGTCACCCACGAGACAGCCGTAGGGCTGACCACCCAGCTGGCCGAATTCGGCTTCATAGATCTGCTTGAACAGCGGGCTCTGATCCCACTTGGCGCCGCGGTAGCTCTTGAACACGCCTGCAAGTTCTTTCTTGGAGATGTTCAGGAACTGAAGCTTGAGCGATGCGTCGGTTTCAGACTGGTGCACGAGGTAATCGATCCCGCGCCAGGCACTCTCAAGTGTCTGGAACTCCTCGGCGTGAATGATCTCGTTCACCTGAGCCGTCAGTTTTTCGTCCAGCTTCGCGATCATCTCATCGATCGTGTCGTAGACGTCTTCCTTGATAAGCGCCTGATCGGACAGGGCTTCAGCGAGGAAGGTCGACATGGCGTTGTCAACCAGCTGATTGGCCGTATCGTTTTCGTTCTTGATCCGGAAATTCTGTTTCAGGATCGAGGCGAACTCCTCGGGGCTCTTCTCAACCGCAACTTCGCCGGCTGCTGCGCCACTTGCCTGGGCGCTGGTATCGGTGCTGCTCATTTATGCCTCCTCCGTGCCGTCGCCGTCTGCCTGCTTGTCGGCGGACGATGCCTTGTCGGCTTCGATTTTCTGAGCAAGTGCCTGCATCAGAGCCGGGTCCCGGGTCAGCTCCTCGAGCTGGGAGATCGCCTGGACACGTCCGTCCATCATGGTGCGCAATGCAGCCAGGCTGCGGCGTGCATCGAGCAGCTTCTTGAGTGCCGGAACCTGTTCGGCAACGCGTCCCGGGGTGAAGTCGTCCATGCTCTTGAAACGCAGCTGGACGCTCATTTTGGAGTTTTCTTCGCCGGACAGCTTGTCCTTCACGGTGAAGGAGGTGCCAGGTTCAATTGCTTCCATGCGCTTGGAAAAGTTGTCCATGTCGATGTCGAGGAACTTGCGGTCATCGATATCGGCTTTTTCCACGCCAGGGTTGTCGCCGGAAAGATCGGCCATGATGCCCATGACGAATGGCAGTTCCACCTTCTGTTCCGCGTCAAACGGATCTTCATAGAAAATGTGGACCCGCGGAGGTCTGTTGCGCTTGATAAAGCCTTGCCCGCTGTTCGATGCCATTGTACTTGCCTTTCATTTTCATGACCCAGAAGAAAAAAGGTCAATTTTAGTCAAATACTAGCGCGTAACTCTTGTTTGCTAATTGCTGTACTTAGGTCGGCGCTGCGTTTCGTTGATATCTATGTACTGCGTTTCTGGGGAACGGGAAGTGATCACGGTCACATGATCGATGGTTTATTTTTTTCTCGAAATATTGAGGACCCGTTGGCCATTGGTGTCAAGTAAGAAGCTGAAAACCCTAGGTAACATAGGGGTTGTAATGGCAGTTGAATCAGTCCTCCTCCGGCCTCAGGAAGAGGTTGAGAAGACCGGTGAATGAACCGGAACTCATATTCTGCGCCTCGTCCAGCAAAAGGGGGATCGGGCTGGTGGGTTCATTGGAAGAATAGTAACCCTTGACCGCCGCAATACCCTTCATTGCGTCACTTCGGCTTTCGATCACCATCACTGCGAAATCATCAATTTCGCCCAGTTCCCGGTCACCACAGTCGTTCAGGTCGATCAGTCGGTCGTTGGAAAGCTGTAACCCGCTCGCACCCAGAATCAGCGCTACGTCGTCGAACCTGCGCGGCATCAGTATTTTCAAGGCATCCAGGTAGGACTTGCCGACGAGGCCGCGAGCCTCGCGCACCAGAAACAGCGCCGGATGCGACGGTTCCCGGCTGGCGAAATAGTCTTCGACAGCGTCCAGAATCAGTTTTGCCTGGGCGGCATTCTTGATTTCTGATTGAGACGCCTGCGATGTGTCAGCTGCTGCTGCCTCTGCTGCAGTATCTTCAGACGAAGAGACCTCCGTCTCTTCAGGGGAGAGGCGTCCGAGCCGCTTGTTCAGTTCGGCATTCATCTCCTTCAGGAGAGTGGACAAGGCCTCATAATTGGGAGGAGCTGCTTTCGCACCGCTCGCCTTGAGCTTTTCGGTGCACAGCTCGGCTATGGTCTGAAGTTCGTCCGGCAGGTCTCCAAGGTCCTTGAGGATCTCGTCGATAGCGTCCTGCTCGAGTTCGCCCGATGTCAGTGCAGCCTCAATCGCACCAAGTGAGATTGTATGCTCATCCGGACGTGCCGTGGCATCGCCGGCCGCAATCTGGATGGCGCGATAGCTGATGGGCCCTGTCCGTCTGGTTTTGAGCAGGGGCGCTGCTTCCAGCGGAAGGACGACCGTGGGCCTGTTGTTGAGGGACTCGAGCGCTCCGATTCGTTCCATGTGGCCGAAGTCGGCATCGCTTGGATGGACGTCGTCCCAATGGTTCTCCAACAGTTTGCGAATGATGCGAATCGAGTTCGCAAACGTATGGACTTGACCGCTCAGAAGACCGAACTGCGCGAGAATGACAAGCAGTCTCAAGTCTCTGGACTGCTTCAGGAAGCCGTCCATCTGCTTGAAGAGGTCGGTAAAGTCGATCTCGGATCGGTCGAATTCGCTGTATCGCTCCGGCAGCAATTCCTCACACGAATCCAGAAGCGCGGCAAAGGCGGGTTCGGTATCGTAGAGGTCCGGCCCGCAGCCAGCACCCGGCGCTACTTCAGTGCCGTAGGTTTCCGGATCGAAATTCATTCGTGCTCCCCAGCCCGGTATGCATTCCGGTGGTATGTCCGGGATCGGTCCCGGTTATTGTTCAGGAGACCCGGACCGGGAAAAGCTCCGGTCCGGCATGTCTGATGTGTGAATTATTACTGCTCGAGTACCAGCTTGCTTTCAACGCGGCGGTTTGCCGGATCGTTGACATCCGCAACCTTCGGCCGGGATTCGCCGTAGGCAACAGTTTTCAGCCGGTCCCGGCTGACGCCGAGGTTGACCAGATACTGCGTAACCGCCTGCGCACGGTCTTCGGAAAGACGCTGGTTGTAGTTGGTCGAGCCAATTCCGTCGGTATGGCCTTCGATCACGAATGTGGCTTTGGCCAGGTCGGGATCATTGATGCCCTTGGCAAACTCACGAAGGTTGGCCTGTGCGGACGTGCTGAGCTTGGCCGATGCATATTCGAACGAAACCAGCAGGTTGAAGGCAGCGTCGATGGCGTTGGTTTCCGGATCGACCACAAGGGTCTGTTCCGTTTCACCACCTTCGGTCTTTGCGCCGTCCTGGGAGACTGCGACCTGGCCGCCTTCCTCCGGTTTGGCGTTCGGATTACATTCGTCGCGAGTACCGATGCAAAGAGCTCGCGTTCCGCCAGCCGGCTTCAGTGAACGCGTTTTCAGTTGCTTGAAGTGCTTGCTGACTTCATCGGCCGAATAAGTGGCGTCCTGGGCAAATGCCGGAGCGGCTCCAAGTGCCGGCAAGGCAATGGCAAGAGAAACGGAAGCAGCCAGGAGGGCGCGGCGAAGGCCGGTCCGAGCGGCATTGTTCCGGTCGAGCGAAAATACAGTAGGGGTCACGATTTCAATCCTCCCTTGTGGAGTGTTCAAAAGCGATGTCGCTTTGGGCTTCGAAATGGATCGTGCCATATGGATAAGAATAATAGTGTGGCGAAAGTCACTAAAGTGCGATTTGATGTCAGTATGTCGTTTTATCGGCAATAAGCAAGAGGAGAGCTGTTGGGGTGACGTCGGTGAGCAGGGTTGGTATTTAAAAGCAGCAGGCGGTGTTTTTTAGCCGCACTTGGGGAAGGGGCAAGTGCCTCCTCCTTCACAAAAGAGTTTGAAGTTCAAAGTATTTGCATCAAGTGTGTTCTTGAGCACACTATTTTTGCCGGAAACGCCTTAGTGTCTGAAACGTGGTAGCCGCCAGGCTGCCTTTTTGCAGAAAACCGCGTTATTTCCGAGGAGATCTTTCGTGGCCGAAGGACAACTTAAACAAGCTAACCGAATGGCCGAGCTGACATCGGTCTTTGGCAAGGATGAGCTTTCCGTTGTCACCATCGAGTGCGACGAGGGGCTCAGCGAAGATTTTGAGATCAGGCTTGAGGTTCTGAGTCAGAAAGAGGATCTGAATTTCGACCAGGCCATAGCGACTTCCATGACGGTGAAGGTTGTCACCAACAATGGTGATACGCGGCATTTCGACGGTCTTCTGACCGATGCGAAATGGATGGGCTATCGCGATTCCTATTACATCTACAAATTGACGCTACGCCCGTGGTTCTGGCTGCTCACCAAGAATTCAAATTGTCGAATTTTCAAGGACATGTCCGCGCCTGACATCATTAAGCAAGTCCTGGGGGAGCATGACTTCGCCGATTTCCAGGATAAGCTGACTGAGGCCTATGATCCGATTCATTACTGCGTCCAGTACAGGGAATCGGATTACGATTTCTGCTGCCGGTTGATGGAAGAATTCGGAATTTCCTATTTCTTCGAGCACAAGGACGGCAAGCACGTCATGATTCTGGCGGACGCCAAATCGTCCTACAGCCCGATCGTGGGTGACAGCTCCATTCCCTACATTGCTCTTGGCGGCGACAGTCAAAGGAATACGGAGCATCTTTACCATTGGATTCCGACGCGCAAGTTTCGGACCGGCAAGTTTGCAGTCAATGATTATGATTTCGAGAAACCGAGTGCGCTGCTGGAAGCAGAGCGTGATGCAGGTACTCAATATCGAGCCGGGTCTCTGGAAAATTATGACTATCCGGGAAGGTACACCGAAAAAGACAAGGGCAGCACTTTCAGCAAGATTCGTATGGAAGCCGAACAGGCTGCGGACAAGCGAATTGAAGCAGCCGGCGAAGTGCCGCGGTTCTTTGCAGGAGGGCTGTTCGCGTTAGTCAAACATCCACACAGTCCGCAGAACGCGGAGCACCTGATCGTGCGTGCAAGCCATCGGATCATCACCGAGGCATATCGATCCGGTGGTGGTGGGGCCCAGGGAGAAGCCTATACCGGGACATATGACGTTCTGCCTGCCAGTATAACGTACCGCACACCGGCCATCACCCGCAAACCGCGAATACCAGGCCCGCAAACGGCAAAAGTCGTGGGGCAAGGCGAAATCGATGTGGACGAATACGGTCAGATCCTGGTCGCCTTTCACTGGGACCGCGACAAGACTGCGTCTCGGCGGGTTCGTGTGGCGCAAGTGTGGTCAGGCAAGAACTGGGGCGGCATCTATATCCCGCGTGTCGGCCAGGAAGTGATTGTTCAGTTCCTGGAAGGCGATCCGGATCAACCGATCATCGTCGGCACAGTCTACAATGCGGAAAACATGCCGCCTTATTCTCTGCCAGGCGAGAAAAACAAAGCCGGCATCAAGTCGGATTCAACGGTAGGCGGCGGCGGTTACAACGAGTTCGTGCTCGATGACACCAAAGGGAATGAGCTTGTTGGGGTTCATGCCCAAAAGGACATGGAGACCGTCATCGAGAATAACGAAATGCTGCATGTCAAAAACTGCCGCGAGACCCAGATCGACGTTGACCGAACGGAATCGGTTGGCCGAAACACGACCGAAGATATCGGCATGAACTGGAAGGTAACTGCCGGAACGAAGATCGAGTTTATCTGCGGCGCCAGCAAAATCACCATGACGCCTGCCTCGATCAAGATCGAGTCGGTGAAAATCGATATCGTGGCTTCGGGCATGCTCAACGCCAAGGGTACAATGACCAATGTGACAGGCAGTGCGTTGCTGAAACTCAAGGGCGGCCTTGTACTGATCAATTGATGCTGCGGTTCTTGAACGAATGCGGCCAAGAGAAAAAACGGAGTAGAGCAGATGGGATCACGTATCCGCTTTACAAAGGCTAGACAGGTATTTGAAACTTTTCCGGAGTTGTCGGAAACGGTAAGCGAACCGGCCACGGATATCGCTCCGGACGCCTATGCTCTGGAATTGCAGAAAAGCGAGGCACCGCTGTCGGCGATTGCCTATTTCGCTCATATCCTGCCGAAACGGGAATCGGTCTGGTGGGGCATGAATTGCGTTGCGGGTCTGGATCAGGCCAAGAACGAGGATGACCGGCAGGTTCTTAAACTCAGCGAGACCTGGGTCCGCGAGGGGGATGAAGATGCCCGTGTTGCGGTTCACGCTGCGGCTGAGGCCGCCAAGAAGGACAGCGCGTCCGTCTGGATCGGTCTTGCTGCAGGCTGGTCTGGCGGATCCCTTTCGCCCAGCCCCGAGCACCGGGTGGACATGCCTGACGACCTGACGGCCAAGGCCGTGAATACAGCTGTGTTGATTGCGCTTGGAACACTTGAGCCTGCCAAACGGGATGAGGCTCTGAAATCTTGCCTGTCTGCCGGGCTGTCCTTCGCCGGAGGTGGGATGATGCCCGCGGTGACTGTCGGCGGCCCTTCGTCAGCCTTTTCCTAAGCGCAAAGAGGAAATGTGGGAATGCGCATAACGCTCCAGATTGAAAATGTTGACCGGTTGGAGACCGGCGGTCAGCTGTCCTACAGCTGTGCCGACCGAGGCTTCGACATTGGTCGGCACGAACATCTGGACTGGAGTCTACCCGATCCCCAGCGGGTGATTTCCGGCAAACATTGCGAAGTGCGCTTTGAAAGCGGGAATTTCGTTCTTTACGACTATTCGACAAACGGCACTTTCCTTAATGGCAGCCAGACCCGCATGGACAAGGCACATGTGCTGCGCTCCGGCGATCGGCTGATGATTGGCGATTACATCATTGTCGTATCGCTGGAAGCCGGATCCGGGCAGCCGGCCATGTCCGCAGCACCAGTCGCCGCCGCTGCTCCGCAGCCTTGGGACGCACCTCAAACTTCGTCTATGTCCGGTGGTGGCTCCTCCTGGCCTACGGGACCAGGACCGGCGGGCGCGGCTCCTGGTCACTACCCAATGGAAAATCAGGGTGGGCCCTGGGCTACACCGGGAGCGGGCATGGAAGGGCGACACGCTCCGCCTTCCTCCAATCCAGGCGTAGGCACGCCGGCAGATGATGTCTGGAGCCAGCAAGGACACGGTTGGGGTACGGCGGATCCTTCGCTGTACGATCCGAATGCGCACATCGGCGAACGGGAAGCGCCTCGACCGGCCCAAGCAGACCCGCTGGATCATCTTGCCCAGCAACCGCATCTTCAATCTGCCGGAGCCGCACCCGCAGAGCCGCTTTTTGGATTTCCGGAACCTGTAGCTCAATCTCCGTTTCCGGCGCTGTCTGAAAACCCGGCGCAGGAAAGTGCTGAGCCGCTTTTCCAGATGCCGGATCTTCAACCAGAGGCACCAACCCAGCAACCGGCGGCCGAATCTGCTCCGCCACCTGCTGGAGAGCCCACAGCGTCGCCGTTTCCCGAAGCGCCTGTCTGGAGCGCGCCAGAGGCAGAGGAAACACAGCCGGCAACGGTCCAGGAACCACAGCCTGAACAACCAGCTCCAGTGGAGCAAGCTGCTCCTGCGGCCATGCCTGTTGTTGCCCCGCAAGAACCAGCGAAGGCAGACACAGCGGCGGTTGCAAAGGTCGATATTGAGCCGGCTAATAATCCGGCGACCAATGTTGATTTCATCAAGGCCTTCGCCGAAGGAGCCGGTATCCCGGCTGCAACGCTAGCCGGCCGCGATCCGGAAGAATTTGCCAGGGAAGTCGGGGCCATATTGCAAGGCATCACCGGCGACTTGATGGGTCTTTTGCAGGCACGCAGTCAGGTGAAAGCCATGACCCGGAACGCCAACCGCACACTGATCATGCGTAGCGGGAACAATGCCCTGAAGTTTTCGCCGACACCGCAAATGGCATTGCAGACGATGCTGGCCCCAGGAGCGGAAGAAAACGGGTATTTGCCGATTTCAAAGGCCATGCAGGCTGCTTTCAAGGACATCCAGAAACATCATGTCTGGACCTATGCAGCCATGCAGAAGGCTGCAGGAAGATTTGAAGAAAAGCTTTCCCCCAAGGCGATCGAATCAGAAGGCCAGGTCGCCAAGAGTACATTCGGTAACCAGAAGGCCAAGCTATGGGAGCGGATTCAGGAACGCTGGAGTTCCTTGTCCGGTTCGTACGACGATGGCGTGGTCGGGCTTTTCACGCAATACTTTACCGAAGGTTATGAAGAATTGAGCAGTGACGATCCGGAGCAGAGCTCCGGACTGATGAATTAAGACCTTTGCCAGTTTTAAGAGCGCGAAGGCGCGAAAGTGTTAAGGGAGCAGTACCTTTATGTCGTGGTATAGCAAGGTTGCATGGACCGAAGGCTTGTTTCTGCGGCCTCATCATCTCCAGCAGAGCGACCGGTACGCGGAGCATATGCTGGACGAACGAGTCCGTTTTGCCTCTCCCTATCCCTGGGGCTTTTCCGAGCTGGAAATAGATCAGGACGTAGGACAGCAATGCCGGTTCGCGCTTCGCTATGGCCGAGGCATATTCTCCGACGGAACGGTGTTCAACTTCCCGGCAGACGGCACACCGCCGCCTGCAATCGACGTTCCGGAGGACGCGGCAGGACAAATCGTCTGGCTGGGAATTCCCGAGACGACCGTCAATGCAGTGGAAGTCGCCAATGGCCGCGACGATGCCGCTACGAGATATATTCAGGGCAGGGAGACGATCATCGATTCCACCTCCACCATCCGCCAGGAGGAGGAGATCGATGTTGCGCATCCGCGCCTGCAGTATTCGATTCGCTCGACACCCCATCCCGGTCAGGTCTGCCTGCCGGTCGCCCGTATCACGGAAATCAAGGATCGCATTGTCATAACCGATGGTTCCTTTGCGCCGCCGGTACTTGCCTGTCATGTGCATCCGGTCGTCACCGGCTGGATTGACTCCGTCATTGGCTGGGTGGAGCGCAAACTGAGCGAACTGGCGCGTTACGCCGCCGATACGTCCGCCGGAGGCGGATTGCAGAATTTCGATTATCTGACGTTGCAGCTGCTCAACCGCACTTATCCTTTGCTGATGCACCTGCGCAAATCGGCTTATGTGCATCCGGAGCGGCTGTACATACTGTTCCTGCAGCTGGCGGGGGAGCTTGCAACGTTCGCAACGGAAGAGCGCCGAGCGCGCAACTATCCCGTTTATGACCACGACAAGCTGCATGATATCTTCAAGCCGGTCCTGGCCGACATACAGGCGTTCCTGTCGGCCGGTTATGACCGGCGGGCAATCCGCTTGCCTCTGGAACAACTGGCGCCGAATGCGTTCAAGTCGACCATCGTCGATCGCAACCTGTTCTCGCAGGCGGGCTTTGTCATCGAAGTGGCTGCCCGCAGGCCTTTGACGGAAATTCAGAACGAGTTTCCAAGGCTCTTCAAGGTTGGCCCCTTCGGTCAGATGCGCCAGATCGTCTACTCCAACCTGCCGGGTATTCCGCTGATCCACATGCCGGTACCACCGGCACAGATCCGGGCTCTCACGGACCGTGTCTACTTCCGGCTGGACAAGACGACCCCGCTTTGGCGCGAATTTAGCCAGGACTCGGCGATCGGGCTGCAATTCTCCGGCAACTGGCCGGATCTGCAGCTTGAGTTCTATGCCGTCCGGGAGGGCCGCTGATGTCGGACAATGACGATCCCTTTGGCGTTTCCAAACGCAAGGGAAAGACAATTGTAATGCCCAATCCGGGCGGGCGATGGAGCGAAGGCCAGCCAGGACAACCCGGGCAGCCGCCTCAGCAACCTGCGCCGCCGCCACAACAGGTTCCCGGTCAGGCGCCTCCTGGACACGCAGCTCCGCCACCGCCACAAAATCCGCCTTCCGGTGGCTCGGATCCATGGCAAAGCGGGGGAGGCGGCGGAGGACGTGATCCTTACGCTCCAACGCCAGCCGGGTATGAGTATGGCCAGCAGCAGGCGCCGGATCTCAGAACCCCACCAGGCGGTTACCAGGCACCGCAAGGCGCTGCGCCACAGCCGGCGGCCGCACCTGCGCAAGGTGCCGGTAAACTGGCGCATATGCCGGACATCAACCAGATACGCGTTGCCAATCGAAATCCGATTTCCCGTGCTGCTGCCCCGTTGCTTCTGCTTCTGGGCCGGCTTCACCTGACAATGACGGACGCCCAGTTCGACCAGTTGATGCGCGATGTCTACAGTGCCATCAAGACGTTCGAGAAAGAATTGCGGAGCGCCGGAATCACGGACGACCAGATCCGTTCCGCCGCCTATGCGCTCTGTGCGACATCAGACGATATCGTGCAGAACCTGCCGTCTGCCGGACGTCACCAATGGACGCAATATTCCATGCTGACCCAGTTCTTCGGTCAGGCAACCGGCGGTGTCGAGTTCTATCAGCTACTGGAGAAGGCAAAGCAGGATCCCGGTCGGAACTACGGTGTTCTGGAGGTCATGCATTCCTGTCTGTCACTCGGCTTTTACGGCAAGTACCGTGCGATCCAGGGTGGCCAGCAGGGTCTTGAGCGTGAACGACGCGACCTGCATGAAATTCTGCGTCGTGTTCGCCCGCGGCCTGGAGACGATCTCTCTCCCCATTGGCGTGGCCTGGAACTCCTGCAAAAGCGGGCAGGGTTCTCGGTACCGATCTGGTCGGTCGCGGCCGTTGCAGGCGCATTGCTTCTTGGGGGCTACGTCACCTTGATGCTTCTTCTGTCGAGCGGAAGCGAAGTTGTCGCTGGACGCGCAAGTGCGCTTTACCCGTCAGGCCCGATTGAACTGGCGCGCGAAGGCTACCAACCCAAACCGCCACCCGCGCCACCACCACCGGAAGATGCGGCGATCGATACTGTCTCCGCTCAGCTGGCAGGTATCGATGGCCTGGAAATTTCGCAGGCGGGACCGGCAATCATGTTGCGCATGCGCGCGCAGTTCGACGTCGCAGCTGCCACGCTGCGTCCTGAATTCCAGCTTCTTGTCGAGCAGGTCAGCCAGACCCTCGACCAGGTGGAAGGTGAAATTCTGGTCGTCGGCCATACGGACAGCGACCCGATCCGCAATAATCCGCGGTTCCCGACCAACTGGCACCTGTCCGTTGAAAGGGCAAAGGCAGTTGCCGCTGTCATGGAATCAGTCCTCCAAACACCAGGGCGGGTGCAGGTGGAAGGACGTGGCGCCGACGAGCCGATCGCTCCCAATACAAGCAGGGAAGGCAAGGCGCTCAACAGACGTGTGGAAGTCTTCCTGAAACCACCGGCCAAAGGGCTGGTGATCAACAACTGATATCCGGGGCAACCGCAGAACAAGGCTGTATCTATGAAATTCTGGCTCGGAATAACGGCAATCGTCATCGGCATACTCGCCCTGATCGGTCTGATCTGGTTTGGCGGGCCGTTCCTGTCGATCGCCGGTGTGAGGCCCTTCGAACCTCTCTGGGTAAGGTTGTCGCTGGTTGCGCTTGTCCTTCTGACCGTTGGCGGCTGGACCGGCTACCGGATCTACAAGCGCGTCAAGGCCAACCGGGAACTCGAGAGTGAGATCCTGCAACCCAAGGCAAGTGATGCCGACTTGCAGATCATGTCGGAGCGCATGAAGGACGCTCTGAAGACGCTCAAGACGTCCAGCGGAAACGCGCGCACCTATCTTTACGACTTGCCCTGGTACCTGATGATCGGCCCTCCGGGCGCCGGCAAGACCACGGCTTTGATGCACTCCGGTTTGAAGTTTGCCGGTTCGCGCGCAAAGGGAGAGGCCCAGAAGCTGGAGGGCCTCGGCGGAACCCGGTATTGCGACTGGTGGTTTGCTGAAACGGCTGTGCTGATCGATACGGCAGGGCGTTACACAACGCAGGATTCCGACGAAGAGCATGACCGCGAAGCCTGGCACGGGTTCCTCAATATTCTGCGCAAGGCCCGTCCGCGTCAGCCGATCAACGGCGTCATGGTGTCGATCAGTCTTGAAGACCTGATGACGCTGTCTGACGATGAGTTGAAACAGCATTCCGATGCGATCCGCACGCGCTTGATCGAACTTTACAAGACCTTGAAAATCGATTTTCCGGTCTATGTGATCTTCACCAAGGCCGACACGGTTGCGGGCTTCATGGAGTTTTTCGGCTCCTATCCCGAAACCCGTCGCAACCTGGTCTGGGGAGCGACCTTCCAGACCCGCGAAAAAACCAAGAACATGGTGTCGGAAGCGCCCGCCGAGTTTGATCTTCTGGTGGAGCGTCTCAACGAGGAAATGGCGGACCGTCTTCAGGAAGAACCGGATCCGCGCGCCCGGCTGATGCTCTATGGCTTCCCGACACAGGTCGCTGCTCTGAAGGACCGTCTGACCGGTTTCCTCAATGCGATTTTCGAACCGAGCCGGTATTATCCGAATGCTGTTCTGCGCGGTTTCTATTTTACCTCCGGCACCCAAAAAGGCACGGCCATCGACAGGGTCATCGGCTCAATGAGCCAGGCCTTCGGGACAGCCTATCAGGCGGCCGCTCTATCCGGTCAGGGCAAGAGCTACTTCCTGCGTGATCTTCTTTCCAAGGTGATTATCGGAGAAGCCGGCTGGGTAACCCATAACCGGCAGGCCGTCAGAGTTGCGACCGCAACCCGCATTGCGGCTTACGCAGCCATTGCGCTCGTGACCCTGGGCCTCGGCAGCTTGTGGGGGATCAGTTATCTCAACAACAAGGCCTTGATTGACGAAACCGCCAAGGCTGTGGACACGGTGCGCGTAAACGGCGAAACCGTTTTGGCGGAGCGGGTTGTACGTGACGACAATCTGGCGGATACCGCCTACATCCTGTCGATGTTGCGGAGCTTGCCGGCCGGTTACGACAGCCGCGATACGCCAACGCCTGTCATGGAACAGTTCGGCCTCAGTCAGCGCGACCGTCTGGAAGCAGCTGGCGTGACGTCCTACAGAAGTGGTCTTGAAAGGTTGTTGCGACCGCGTTTGCTCTTGAGGATCGAAGAGCAGATGACCGAGGTGCTTGACAATCGCACCGGTCCGGGCGGACAGGACGTCGATACGCTGTACAATCTGGCAAAGCTGTACCGCATGGTGGCGGGTGATGCGCCGGAGATCGACAAGGAGCAGATCAAGAATTCGTTCCGTGCCGACTTCCTGCAAAGCTTCCCTGGACCTCAGGGCGAGATCTTGCGCAATGAGCTCAACAACCACGTTGCCGCGATGCTCGATCTCGATTTCGGTGGCAACGTCCTGACCGATCAGCTGGACGGCATTCTGGTTGCCGAGGTCCAGCGAGAGCTCGGACGTGTCAGCCTGGCCGAGCGTGGGTATGCGCTTCTCAAGTCTCGTGCCAAGGGTCTTGCCAGCGAAGACTGGATTGCAGAACAACGTGGCGGCTCCGACATGGAGACCGTTTTCGAAACGGAGAATGGCGACACGTTGGACACGGTCGCGGTCGACAAGTTCTTCACCTATCCGGGCTTCCACCTTTCCGTTCTGCCGAACCTTGCCGGCATTCGTGAAGAACTGGAACGGGACAAGTGGGTGTTTGGAGACGTCGGGGAAGCCGATGCCTTTTCCGATCAATATCAGTCGCTTCCCGGCGAGATCCTGGCGCTTTACACCAAGGATTTCATCGAGGCCTGGGAAGAGGCGCTCGGCAACTTGAAATTCAAGTCGATGCGCAACGACAAGCCGCTTTACACGACGCTTCAGGCCGTCTCGGCACCAACATCACCCGTCGTGCAGCTTCTTGAGAGCATTCGGCGCGAAACCCTGCTCACCCAGGATCTGTCGAGTGAAGGCCTTGCCGGAAACCTGACAGGCGGCAATGCGCAAGATGCCGGCACTGACGCTGCACAAAAGATCTTCCAGCGCTACGTGCTGGATTCGTCCGGTGGATTGAAACGTATCGGCCTTGAAGCCGGACTTCAGGCAATCGCACCGGGAGGTTTGTCCAATGCGCTTGGAACGGCCGCTGGTGGCGGAGGTCCAACCATTATTCCGGGCAAGGCGATCGAGGATCACTTCCGTCCTTACCATGTACTTGTGGAAGGCGAGAACAGCCGCAAGATCGATGCCTTGCTGCTGAACTTCAAGAACATCCTCGACAATCTTCTGATCGTGGCCAACAACCCGCTGCAGAGCGAAACGGCAAATTCCAACGTGCAGATTCAGGCGTCTCTGCTGAGAAGCAACGCGACGCGTTTCCCGCCGCCCTTCGATAAACTGATTATCCAGGCTGCGAAGGAATTTGACGAGGAGTTCAAGGAAACCTCGATCACTCAGCTGAATGAGAAGCTGAGCACCCAGGTTGTTGGTGAATGCCGCAGGATCGTCGCCCGGAACTACCCGTTTGAAAACGGTCGCTCCGAAGTGCCGATGACGGAATTTGCCAAACTGTTCGCACCGACGGGAATCATGCAGCGGTTTTTCGATGAAAACCTGAAGCCGCTAGTCGATACCTCGACGCGCCCCTGGAACTGGAAGCCTGAAGTGTCTCAGGCGGACCGTCTGTCGAACGCAACGCTTCGGCAGTTCGAACGTGCAGACCTGATCAAGCAGGCCTTCTTCCCGACAGGAAACGCGTTTCCGTCCGTCGGACTTCAGGTGGTTCCGCGCGCCCTGTCTCAGCAGGCTGACGCGGCCAGCCTGGAAGTGAACGGCAATCTCGTACTGGTGACGCGTGGTCCCGGCTTCAATGCGGAAATCGAACCGTTGCCGGCCAATTTTGATTGGCCCAGCAACACGGCTACCCCGCGCGTTGTACTGGTGATTCAGCCGGAAGTGCCTGGCTACAGATCTCGTCGTGAAATCCATGGAGATTGGGCCTTCTATCGTTTCGTTCGCGATAACAGGGTCAGTTCCGGTCAGAACAAGTTCGTCGTGCGCGAAACGCTTGGCGGCAGACAGGTTGCCTTCACGGTGACACTGAGAACGAATCCGAACCCGTTCTTCCTGTCTGCAGTCGGCGATTTCAGTTGCCCTACGAGCTTCTAGAATGGGAACCGGTTATTTCGGCAAACTGCCGGCACGAGCGGATTTTGTCATCGGGCAATGCCCTGCCGGCTTTCTGAAAAGCTGGGAGGCCTTCCTGATGACCGGACTGGCTCAATCCCGTCTGGATCTGGGCGCGGGGTGGGAGGAAGCCTTCATGACAATGCCGGTGTGGCGATTCTGGCTATTGCACAATTCAGAGGGTGACGAACCTGTTCAGGCCGTCGCCGGTGCTTTCATGCCAAATGTCGACAAGGTCGGCCGGACCTTTCCATTGACACTTGTCTGCGACATCCGACTGGAAACGCAGAATGATCGGCCGGAAGAGACCTGGTACGACCGTGCCGAGATAATCTTGCGCGACACCTTGCAGGAAGATGCCAGCCTGGAAGACTTCCAAAAGGCTGTTGCAGGTCTGGAATCGCCAATTGCGGTGGAGGCAAGCGGCAAGAAGGGCAGGGATGCCGAATTACCGACGATGCCAGGAACGGATGTTCTGTCATCCGAATTCTGGTGCCGTGCAGGAGAAGTGGGTTTTGAGTTTTCGTGTGCAGGGCTGCCGGACGCAAGCGCCTTTCAATGGCTGCTGCTCCCGGAAACCTACGCCGGTTCGGAAACTCGACAGGACGTGGCAGGGAATAGTCATGGGCGATTTTATCCGGAGGATCATCGAACATGATCGAACAAATGGAAGCCTCTATGCGTGGCTTTGCGATTGGACTGACCCATGTAGGCAGGGTTCGGCAGCAAAATGAGGACACGTTCTACGTTGACGAGGGCAAGGGCGTTTTCGCAGTGATGGACGGAGCGGGAGGCATGCATGACGGTGCGATGGCGTCCAGTCTCGTGCGTGAGGCCCTTGCCAGTATCGCGCAACCGCGCAGTGCGGAAGACCTTCTGGAGCAATTCGAAAGCAGGTTGATTACTGCAAAGGACCGGATCGAACAGGCCGCAGCCAAGGCGAACGGAGCTGCCATGGGCACGACGATTGCCGCGCTTCTGATTTCCGGATCGAACTTTGCATGCCTTTGGGCAGGCGACAGCCGCGTCTACCGTCTGCGCAATGGCCGTCTTGAACAATTGACGACAGATCATACCGAGGCGCAGGAACTGGTGGACCAGAACGTGCTGACGCCTGAAGAAGCAAGGACGTTCGCCCGCAGGCATGTCATCACCAGGGCGATCGGATCCGGGATTGAGCTTGAACTCGAACTGGTTTCCGGAAATCTGCGTCAGGGGGATAGGTTTCTTCTGTGTTCGGATGGCTTGACCGGGCATCTGGACGATAGTGTGATTGGTACTTTCCTGATGAACGGCGCGCCGAAGCCGACGGCACAGTGTCTTATCAATGGAGCCCTCGAAGAGGGCGGTTCGGATAACGTGACTGTCGTGATTGTCGATATCGATGCAATGTCTGCGCGCGAAGGAGTTCGCAACTGATGAACGTTGGTGCCCACCTGCTGCCTGCCGGAACCCGGCTCAACAATCTCTATGAGATTGAAGAACATATTGCCGATGGCGGTATCGGGACGGTTTACAAGGCAAGGGACGTGGAAAGCGGGGATCCGGTTGCCGTCAAGGTCCTTCTCGCGACCTTCTCGCGCGACCCGATGATCCTGGATCTGTTCAAGCGGGAAGCGAAAATCCTTCGCAAACTCAAACACGACGCACTGACCCAGTACTACGTGTTCGCGAAGGAACCTACGCTCGGGATTTATTACCTGGCGATGGAGTTCGTCAGTGGCCCTTCATTGAGCACGCGCCTTGAATCCGGTCCGCTGGAACCGGAGGCGGTGGCACGGTTGATCAAGCGTCTGGCTGAAGCCCTGCAGGCGGTTCACGACCGGGAAGTGATCCACCGGGATCTTTCGCCGGACAACGTCATTCTCCAGAACGGAGATGTCGCGCAGGCCAAAATCATCGATTTCGGTATTTCGCGGGCAAACACGGGCGGGCCGACCATTATCGGTGACGGCTTTGCAGGCAAGGTCAATTATGTTTCGCCAGAACAGGTCGGCATTTTCGATGCCAAGGTGACGGCGCGCAGCGACATCTATTCGCTTGGCCTGGTCATTGCGGAAGCCCTGACCGGCAAACAGATCGACATGGGCGGCACGCAGGTGCAGATCGTCGACAAACGACGGCAGACGCCTCCCTTGGAAGGTATCGACAATCGTTTCCGTCCGTTGCTGGAGGCCATGTTACAGCCCGACCCGGCAAACCGTCCGGCCAGCATGAAGGAGATTGCGGACTGGACGCTAGGTGCTCCGATGGGGCGGCAGGACCAGGACCGCACGATCATTCGGCCATCTTCTGCGCCACCGCCGGAACAATCCGCACTGGATCAGCCGCCGCCTCAGGCAAACTGGGGCAAGCGCATTCTGGTCGCCTTGTCGCTGCTCGGTTTCGCCGGTGTCGGTGCCGGGGGTGTCTATTTCCTGGTCGGTCAATCCGTGCCCGAGCAGGACCAGAAACCTGTGCTCGTAGCACCGCCACGACCGAATGCGCCGGACGCACCGTCGCAGCAGACGAATGTGACACAACAAACGCAGACGCCAACGACCCAGCAACCGGCAACGCAGCAACCAGTGTCCCAGCAGCCAACTGAAACGCAAACAACTGCACTTCAGTCGCCTTCAACACAAACGCCGGAAACGCAGGCGCCGACGACGCCGGACAACACCGTGCCGACAATTCCGACCACGCCTCCAGAGGAGACCGTCGACACGAAACCGGAACCGACCGAAACCGTTACCCGGCCACCGGTGGCAACCGATCCGCAAGAGACGCCTGAAAACGTGACCCCTGAAGACCGGATCCGGAACTTCGTGAGCAGTTACCAGGCGGGCGATTGCATGTACTTGCAGCCGATAGAGATCGCGAGCCGTTCCGCAGAGATTGAGGGATTTGCTTCCAGGACGCCGCCATTCATCAGTTTCGACAGCGACTTCACCCAGTCACAGGGGTTTGAAGCGAAGATCCAGGTCAACCTGGTGAGCGATGCGCAATGTCCGGCGATAGCTTTTCTGAGAGGAACACCACAGGGAAACGCCAAGACCGAACTGCGTCTCGACATGCAGCGGACGGTCGTGCCGAACGGTAGCAACATGGCCGGACGCATTTCCGGTTATGAACCATCAACGGGTGGGCTCGGGCTTATATTCGTCAACAGCAAGGGGGAGACGGTCAATCTGTCCCCATATCTGCAGACGGACGACCGGGGCGCCGGTTTCGTTGTGCCGCTGACCTTGAAAACGTCTACTGAAGAAACCGGCCTGATCATTGCCATGGTGGGCCCGGACATAACCAAGACGCTTTCTGAGCGCCGCGAAAACGATCCGGAAGACTATTTCGAAAAGCTGATGCAGGATGGTCCGGTCTTGCGGGCAACGGCAACCACGGTCAAAGTGGTGCCCTGACCGGGAAGAGACCTGGCGCAGCGGATATTCTGGCCAACCATGAAACGCTACACCAAACCGATCCATTTGCAGGAGCTGAAACCGCACCGGCGTGCGGACAGCTCCCTTGCATTGATCAACGTGGTGTTCCTGCTGCTGCTGTTTCTACTGGTATCCGGAACGCTGCGGCCGCCCTTGCCTGAAGGGTTCGACTGGGCGGAAACGCAACAGAACGATGGCAGCGGCAAACTGGAAGGCAGTCTTGTGCTGGACAGGGCAGGGACTGTCTGGTTCGACGGTGAAGTTCTGGCTTACGACGACCTGGGCCCATTTCTTGAAGCTCGGCAATCCGACAGGCCCCACATGGTGGTTCAGGTCGACAAGCGAACCAGAATGGAAGCCGTTTCCGCACTTGCCGACAGATTGAAAGCTGGCGGTGTGAAACGCCTGACACTGATGACTGTTGAGGCAGGTGCACCTTGACCGTTGTCGCCTATAACCAGGACCGGCAATGGGATATCCCGGGGTACGTCTGGCCGGCTGTTCTGGGCGTTTCGGTTGCCTTGCATGTTTCCGCGCTGATCTACGGCCTGCCAGCGTTGCCTTGGACGGAAGAAGCCCCCTTGCCACCGGTCGAGACCGAAGTGATCCTGGAAAGTGGTGGTCTGCCATTTGAAGATCTGGCAAGTGTCGAAACTGAAATCACACAACCGCTCGAACCGGACACTCCCTTGCCCGTCGAGACTTCTATGCCAGTGGAAACGGTTGTCAATTCCGAGACTGCGGAGATCCTGGAGCCGGTATTGTCTGAGCCGGTGGTCACCGAAAGCCCAGTCAATACACTGGTTGAAGCCGTGCCGGTAACCGTTCTGGATCAATCGCTTTCCGACGACACGCCTATCATTGAAGCGCAAGAAGTCAGCCCCGTCGAAACAAGCCCGGTCACCGCAACGCCGCCGGAGCAGCTTCAGGTGACTCAGCCTTCTGTTGTTCCGCAAACCGCCTCCACCGTTGTCGCCGCCACGCCTGTACCGGATGCCGTTGTCGCTGTGACGCCCGTCGCGCCAAGCGTTGTTGCCGGATCTGAAGTCACTCTTTCCGGTGCCGAAGTCCCTGCCACGGTGGAAGTGGTGCCTTCGGTAGCGGTTGCAACGGATATCGGTGAGGTTGCCGCCGCAGGTGAGACGCAGACAATCGTTTCGGCTGTGCAGGAAAGTCCTGTTCTGGCTCCGCTCGCAGTCGACCAGACACCTGCCGAACCCACTGGCAACGAAATCGTGTCTGAGGTCTTTGTTCCACAAACGCAGCCTTCCGTTGAAAGCCCGGGCATTGTTGCACCCGATACCAGCGTAACTGTCGATCCGGTGGTTACTGCGGAGGTGGATGCGGTATTGCCAGCGGAACAACAGGTTGCTGCCCTGCAGCCCACGGAAACGGAAACGCCCGAGCTAGCGCCCAATGCCTCGGTCTCTTCAACGGTCCCCGCAACGCAGCCTCAAGGGGAGTTGACAGAAAACGTGCCGCCCGTCGCGGTCGCTTCCATAGATCCACTGGCAAAGGTGTCGGACTATGTTGCCGGTTACAAGTTCGGTGAATGCACACATATGTCTGTTCTTGCAGCTGGTGCGGACACCGCGGAAGTTACGGCCTTTGGCGCAGGCATAGCGCCTTTCGCTATCTTCGATCAGCGCTTCAAGGCGGATCAGGGTTTCGAGGCAAAGATCGAAGTCCGACTGGTGACGCGCAGGCAATGCGCCTTGCTGGATGCCCTTGGCGTTTCTGAAGGCATTGAAGCTGCCGGTCTGGTCGAATTGGACCGGACGGTTGTGCGCAGCGGAACCCCTGTTTCAGGAGTGATTCAGCGTGACTTGCCGATCGAGCGGATTGCAAGCGCGGAACAGTCGGGACTGGATCTCAGCGGCAAGGGGCCACCTGAACTGTACCTGATTGATGATGCCGGGCAGATCCATGACGGCCGGGAGTTTCTTCTGCCTGCATCGAACAGTCAGACTGCAGGCGGCTGGCGCTTCAAGGTGCCGGTGACGATGATTGCCAGCGACAAGAGTGACGAGACAGCGCTCGTGCTCGCAATCTGGAACCGACCTTCAGAGCGGCAGCCTTCTCGATTCGGACGGCTTCCTGCCGAACGGGTGGCCGAGATACTGGCAGAGCCTGGGGTCTATTCGCTGACGGCGTTCAAGGTGTCACGCTGAGGGTTGCGATGATGAAGCACCGGCAGTGAAGACGCCGGTGAGGAGAACTTCCAGCGCGGCCCGTTCCTTTTCCAGCCTCGTTTCGAACCAGGTGACGGCAATTGATACCGGCATTGCAACGGCAAGGCCGCAGGCAGTTGTCAGGAGCGCTACCCAGATGCCACCGGCAAGCGTGGCAGGATTGGCGGACGCACCCGATTCCTGAAGTGTCTGGAACGTTTCGATCATCCCGAGAACCGTGCCGAACAGGCCGAGCAAGGGCGAAATCTGCGTCACCAGATCAAGCGCCTTCAGCCAACTGGCGAGGCCGAAGAGACGGTCGGCAGCCCTGGCTGAAATTTCCTCACGTAGTCGTTCTTCCCTGATGTCGCGCACCTGAGAGGACAGGGGCTGCTGATCCAGCATCTGGATGGCGTCCATGGCGCTGCGCACCAGTGCACCCGACAAGGACCTGTCCTTCAAAAGGTTTTGCGCGGCTTTGGTGCGTTCACCACTTCGCCATTGCGTGACAGCCTGTCGAACAAGTCCGTGACGGCCAACACGGGCCGTGGAGAATTGAACGGTCTTGGCGAGGATGACTGCAAGCGCTGCAACGGAAATTGCGAGCAGGATGAGCACGACCGGCCCGCCAAGCTCCAGAAGGGAGGAAGATGTCTCGACCATGCGAAAGACGCTCCATCAGACGTTCAAGGGTAGGGTCAATCGCCGAATTCGATGGGTGTACGATTGCTCAGGTCCAGCAGATCCGGGCAATAGACATCGGTAATACTGGAAGGCACACAATTCATGACGTCGTTGATGTGAAGCCGCGAAAGGCTGTCGCATGCCTTCCCGGCAAGATCGAACTGCAGGATCTTGGTTTTACCGGCGGATATGCGGGAGAACTGAAGACGCAGAAACTGATCCACCAGGCCGTCCTTGTTGAAGGCAACCATTTCCAGGCCGAGCTTGTCCATGGGGCGTTCAAGGCCATTGGTCGCGATGATCGAAAGGCGGCAGCCGCCGTCCGCTGTCGGTTGCAACTGGTTGAGTTCGAGGCTGATTTTACCCGTCACTTGCTGTGCCTGTGCGGGTGCCGTCAAAATGGCAACTGCAATCGCTATAAAAACTCTTTGAACCAATATCCGCATCTTGTTCCCCCGGTTAATGCGTCAATGAATGTTGGAAAGGATTGTGAATGCCGGTCTTTGCCGTTCCTAATCGTAAGACAGTAGGACCGTCCAATCCTGTTTTCCCTCGGTTTCGACCTGAAAGAAATCTGCTTCGATCAGCCCGCGTTGCCAGCACTGATCGCCATCGAAAAGAACGAATTTTTCCTCGCGAATACAAAGCGTGATATCGCCTCCAAGACGGCTTTCGCCAAAACCGTCTGCCACGTGCAGATAGTAGCGTGCTTTCTCGAGAGGTTCCTGCAGCACCTGGCTGCAGGCGTTGGCAGTGATTGTCCACCAGCCTTCAGTCCGCATGCCTTCGTCCGTTTCATAGCCGATCGCGACGTTCACGAGATCAACGGACCCGTTGCAAACACGCAGGCCCGCGTGAGCAGCAGAGGTCGACAAAATTCCAGACAGCGCCACCGCCCCGAATAACGCGATCCCGCGTAACCCGATCCGGCGTCTTTGCCTAACCTTGCCGCTGTCGCGGTCCGTTTTCATGGTCGTGTTTCCAGTTTGCCAACCTGCTAAATACGCTAAGGAATTGCGAACCCGCGGTCAATTTAGGAAAGTCGATTGAGCTGAAGTCCTATTTCGGCGAAACTCGATTTTCGGAATGACCTGAAGACCCGGGATGGCCTGAGCCATGATCTCCATCGAAACACCGCTTGCAAGGCGAAAGCGCATTCCGCTGACACCTCTGATCGATGTGATCTTCATTCTGATCATGTTCTTTCTTTTGTCTTCCACATTTGGTGTCTGGCGGCCGCTGGAAGTTGCGCTTGGTGGTGGTGCGCCGGCAGGGGGGGCAGAGGCACAATCGAACGCCAGCGTTCCCGCTGTCCTGATCGTCGTGAAGTCTGTTCCCGGTGAAGATCTGTCTGCCGTGACTGTCAACGGGAATGCACTACCACTTGCGGGATTGGCAGAGGAACTGAACCGGTTGGCAGAAGCTGGTGCCAGGGATGCTGTTCTTTTGCCTGACAAGGGAACCGATTTTCAGCAGGTCGTGCGGATTCTGGACGAAGCCCGAACCTCAAAGCTGACAAGCGTTCGGCTGCATCTCGACTGACAGGAACACAAGGCGTTCCCGCAATGCAAACGAACCGTTCGTACGCAAAACCCCATCTGTGGCTACAAAAACGGCCCGGTTTTCAAGACCGGGCCGTTCTGGTTTGGCATGTGATTACAAGTCGGTTGATCAGCGACCGATTGCACCGCCGATGATGCCACCCACAACGCCACCGATGAAAGCGGCTCCAGCCGGGTTGATGCCACCACCATTGTTGTTGTTGTTCGCACGGCGAGTGGTGGTGTTGTTGGTGCGGCGCGTGGAAGTCGCACTGCGAGAAGCGCTGGCAGCCGCTTGCTGCTTGCGGTTCACTTCAGCCTGGTAAACCGAATACTGCGTTGCCGTTTGTGAGGTCAGCAAGGCGTATTGGGCGGCGGTGAAGTAACCCGTGGCGACGATGCCGTTGGCAGCCTGCCATGCACTCACACCGGCGCGGGTCTTCGGACCGAAGGCTCCATCCGGGCGGCCGACATCCTGACCAGCCAGGTTCAGGCGGGTCTGAACTTCGCGGCGGGCAGTACGGTTCCAGCCGAGTGAAGCTTCGGTTGCCTCAGTACCCGGAACGGCCTTTTGCGGGTCCGGCAGGGTAGCCACAACGCCTGTCGTGCTGGCGGCAGGAGCCGTTGCTGCACCCGGGACGACAGTCGGATTGACCGAAGCAACCTGGCTGCCGGCTTCGAGCCGCTTGATGGAATTGCGCGCAAAGTCCGCGAAGAGGCCTGAAGGGTAGGCATCCAGGTAAGCCTTGTAGTCAGCAACGGTGTTGCTGGACTTGGCAGTTTCCCAGATGAGCTTCTCACGTTCCCATGCAATTGCCGACTGGCTGGGGGAGGCCGTTGCTGCATTGTTGACAACCGGCTGCTGCGGAGCGGACGTCGCGGTGTCGCCAAGGGAGGCAACAGTGGTCGTCGCGGCCGGTGCGGCCTGCTTGTTCAGGAACACTTCGCCGATCAGAGATGCATTCACCCACGGGCGCTGCTTCTTTTCCGTCTCTTCATAGACTTCACCGGTAACGCGAGTCATGACGGTCTGGATGGAAGCGTTCGGCGTGTCGATATGTCTGATCAACGCAGAGGTGAAGGGCGAGTTCGCACCGTCGCCGTCCAGGGCAACATCTCCCGGGCTGGTCGCGAATGCGATCACGGAGCCTTCGCCGCCGGTTTCCTGAATCTTGATTTCAGCAAGACCTGCACCAATGCTGCCGGAGCGGCTCGGTCCCATGCGGCGTGCGAGGGTGCGGGCCAGCGGATTGTCGCGGCAGGCATCCAGGAACACCATCTGAACCTTCACGTCCTTGGACATCTGGCGCATGATGAAATCAACGGTAATGGTTTCGAAGTCGAGCGAGGTTTCATCCTCGATCGTGGCGTCAATAGGTACCAGGTGATTCTGACCGGCAACCTGAAGGCCGTGGCCGGCGTAGAAGAGAATGGCGATATCCGCGCCATATGCCTTTTTCGCAAAATCCATGACGGATCTGCGCATTTCGCCATAAGTCTGGTCCTGCCCGGCGACGACTTCGAAGCCGAGGGCCTTGAGTTTGGCAGCCATCTGCTCGGCGTCATTTGCCGGATTAGGAAGTTGTACTGTGTGCTCGTAAGCGCCGTTGCCGAGTACGAGGGCAACGCGCTTAGCCAGTGCCGGAGCCGTCCCTGCGAGAATTATTGCCAGCACGGCGATCATTCGTTTGAACATATCCTGTCCTCTCGTAGATCATGGTTGCCTGTCGGTTGAACCGATCTTTACACGAGGTCTTTGTCCTCTTGAGAGGAACAGGTACCCCGGATGGCACTATGTTTCTGTAATACGCGTCACAGGAACGTCAAATAGAAGAAGCTGTCCCTGCAACCAACTGAATCCGGACCGCAACGGTCCGTTGATGACCCCACTAAAATCAGTTGCAGACTATAGCCAATCCTTTTTTTAAAAACCACTTTTCAACAGACAGTTGCTGCCATTTTTCGAGTTACGTTAACACGAAAGGACGTTAGGGAAGGTGGTAGCGGATTTTTTGCCGGCCACAACTTGAAAACGGACCGGGTTTTTCGACCTGAAAAAACGCTTTGTGACTTGAATCACCGAGTTTGGGAGACTGTCTGGTAATCTGGTTTCATTGCAAATGCGCGTTTTCGCAGGCCCGGTTGAAGCCTGCACTCAGCGGAGAACACATTATGGCCGGAAGAGCAGATATTCTCAAACATATGAGAGCCAAGCATGTCGGCGTATTTCAGTCCGCAGCCCGGCTCTACAACGTTGCGATTCTGGTACGACGGACAAACACAGCATCCCTTGAGCACGTTGGCGAACCCTACGCCACGCCCAAGCGTCTGGATTGCAAGGCAAAGACTGCGGATTTCGATGTTAAGCCCGTCGGAAGCAAGTGTCCGGACGCGCAGCGCAAGAACTTTGCGGGCCTGGTAGTCGATCCAAAAATCGTTGGCGAAAAGGCCTTCAAGGCGAGCAAGATGGCAAAGGTGATCGAGGAATGGGGGGAATTTCAAAAACAGTTGCGACCTGAAATGGCAACCTTCGAACAGCAACGGAAACTGACTTATATTCCGCGTGGAGGCGTTTATTTCGTCGAACGCAATCCAGAAGACCCCTATTTCGGCTGTGTGAAGTTCTCGTCCAGTTCGCTTATCACCGCGGCCAAGTGTGTGCATGGAGACTTCGATCTCTACGGCATCGTCGATATGGACGCTCCTGACCAGCTGATCCGCGTCAGAGAGGATCGCCTGGGTCAGAAGCACACGCGCTCGCCAAAGTTTTTTGACGTGCAGCATTTCGTCAACAACCGGCTCGGCATTGCCATGGTCTTGCACGGATCGCAGGAAACCTATGCGACGGAGCACAAGGATGACGACCTCGACATATTCTTCCCGAGCGGACGGATAGAGTATGCCGGCCCTGCAGCCGCAGATATCGAAGCATTCTACAAGAAGGAATTTCCGGGGCGGACATTGTTCCGCAAGGACGAACCTGCCCTGGATATAAAAGGCAGTTACGTATCGCCAGGTGCACTTTGACCAGTAGCTTACGCCAATGCCAGGTGCCTGCTTCTGAACCGGAAGGGAAGAAGTTGGCACGCCCAACGGGACTCGAACCCGTGTTTCCGCCGTGAAAGGGCGGCGTCCTAGACCGCTAGACGATGGGCGCGCGGTCGACGCGGCTGCGTCGTGGGGAGGCTTATAGGCGGGATTGGAGCAGCCCGCAAGAGCCTTTGCGACAATTTTTTGCAAGCCCGGAATCCCGGGCCTGCGCCTGTTGAAAACTGTCCGGTTTTACCATTCGCCGGTATTGGGCATGGAGGCCCAGGGTTCTTTGATTTCAAGCGCTTCACCCTTTTGAAGCAGCTCGAAGGAGATGTTGTCCGGCGAACGGACGAAGGCCATGCGGCCGTCACGTGGAGGACGGTTGATGGTGACACCTTTGTTCTGCAGGTTCTCGCAGAATTCGTAGATGTTATCGACCTCATACGCGAGATGGCCGAAGTTGCGGCCGCCGGTGTAGGTTTCCGGATCCCAATTGTAGGTCAGCTCCAGAAGCGGCGCAGCGTTTGCCTTTCCGGCTTCGACATCGTCGGATCCGGCGAGGAAGATCAGGGTGAACCGGCCTTTTTCGTTTTCGTAGCGACGGACTTCCGTCATGCCCATCTTGTTGCAATAAAAATCAAGTGAGTCTTCAATGTTGGTCACGCGGACCATCGTGTGCAAATAACGCATGTCCTATCCTTTTCCTCAATCGAGGGATTTTCCAAACGGGCACCGGACCGGCCGATGAAGTGCATTGATACCTTGCCCGAAGCTCAGCGCTTTGTGGCACAGTTCAAGGAAGGTTCCTACCGGCAGATCGTTGCCCTGACCGGGGCGGGGATATCGACGGACTCCGGAATTCCGGATTTCCGTTCACCTGGCGGGATATGGTCCAAACGTCAGCCTGTTCAATACCAGGACTTTGTCGCCGATGAGGATAGCCGCCTGGAAGACTGGGACCGCCGGTTCGAAATGATGGACTATTTCGCAAGAGCGAAGCCTAATGCAGCACATCTGGCCATGACGAGCCTGGCGCAGGCCGGCAAGCTTCATTGCCTCATCACACAAAATGTCGATGGCCTGCACCAGCGAGCTGGGTTTCCGGAAGACCAGCTTGTCGAGATCCATGGCAATTCCACATTCGCAACCTGTCTTTCCTGCGGGGCGCGGGCTGAACTGGAAGCTCAGAAGCCGATTGTTGACGCCGGGCAAAGTCCGAGATGTCCAGATTGCAACGGACTGTTGAAGGCGGCGGTCATAAGTTTCGGGCAGCAGATGCCGGAAATGGAACTGGAGCGGGCAGCGGAGGCTGCTGCTGCTTGCGATCTGTTTCTGGTGTTGGGCTCGTCACTTGTCGTGCATCCAGCTGCACAACTGCCGGCCATCGCCGTTCGTGGCGGTGCAGACCTAGTGATTCTAAACGGCCAGGAAACGCCGCTCGATTCTTACGCGTCAACAGTCATTCGAACGCTTTTAGCTCAAACATTTGCGAGATTTGGCGAATAACCGGCCTGATTTCCGTAAATGGTCTGTGGTTAGTCCGACAATTTCCCTTCTCGCCAGAAAGCACAATGTTATCCTTTTGTTAGGAATCAGCTGGCTGGTGAGTCGAATTTTGCCTTCAGCTTAATGATGCGGACCAGAGACGGGACAAAAGGCTATGGGGGTTAAAACCGCACGGGAGCCCCGCGCACTCGAAACATTGGCGGACGAAGTCGCCGTTGATGTACTCGAGATTGCCGGAACGATTAAGTGGTTCGACGTCGGGAAAGGATATGGCTTCATCGTCCCGGACGACGGCGACGGTGATATCCTTTTGCACGTCACCTGCCTCAGGCGAGACGGGTACCAGACTGCTTATGAAGGCGCGCGGGTTGTTTGCGAAGTACTCGACCGGCCGCGCGGTCTTCAGGCCTTCCGCATCCTGTCGATGGACGAAAGCACCGCGACCCATCCGTCGCAGCTGCCTCCGTCGCGCACCCATGTTCAGGTTGTCCCCGAAAGCGGTTTCGAAAAAGCGACCGTGAAATGGTTCAACCGCGTCAAGGGTTTCGGGTTTCTGACCCAGGGTGAAGGTTCAGAAGACATCTTCATTCACATGGAGACGCTGCGACGTTTCGGCATCACTGAATTGCGTCCCGGCCAGGATGTGCTGGTGCGCTTCGGCGAAGGCCCGAAAGGCCGCATGGCCGCTGAAATCCGTCCGGTCGGGACAGGCACCCACATACCTGCCTCTCACTGACCCCGCTTTCCGTCATTCTGCACATTGACTTGGCCGGACATGTTCCGGCCTTTTTGTTTGTCGACCTTCAGGCAATCTTCTTTGGCAAACGGGAAGTGTTATTCCGGTCTTGCACTTGACTGCCAGTTTCCCAAACCGGTTCTGCCGGGTCTTTCAGGAAGTTTTCAGAATGCGTCCTTTCTTTCTGTGCCTCTCGCTTTTTGCTGCAACACTCTGGATTTCGCTCGCGGGTTCGCCAGGACAGGCGCTGGCACAGGACCCGCAGTTGAACCTGCCGGTGGAAGACCTCGTCATTCGGTCTGGAGACAAGGAACACCAGTTCAAGGCGGAGGTTGCGGCAACGGACCGGCAACGGTCGATGGGATTGATGTTCCGCAAAGAGATGCCGGCGGAACGCGGCATGCTGTTCCTCTTCGAAGGGGAGGGCGACCGTTACTTCTGGATGAAAAACACGCCCCTGCCGCTCGACATCATTTTCATTGACGCAAAGGGTTCCATCGTCAGCATCGCCGACAACACCACGCCTTTTTCCGAAGACGTCATTCCCTCGCTTGGTCCGGCGAAGTACGTGTTCGAAATAAACGCCGGTCTGGCGGAAAAACTCGAAATTTCGGCCGGAGACAAGGTCAGCAGCCCGTCCATGGAGCTGGAGTGAACCCGAGCTGTACCTATTCCAGCCCGCCCGAAAATTCTAAAAACATGAATTATATGCGTTGACCGATGAGGCGGCCAGACTGGCGACCGACAGGACCAGCAGGACGCCTGTTGGTGCAGACACGGCGGTGATTACCGCGGAAGCAGAAAGCTCCATCACCGCACCGATGCACTGAGCCTTCTTTTTGTCCCCGCCTGCAAAGGACACGATAATACCTGTCTTGTTGACGACTGTAGCACTGACAGCAACCATCGCGGCTCCTGGCGATAACCTGGTGACACTTGCTAGATTCGCTGTCTGCTGGAATTGGCTCAAAGCAAAAGATCCCGCGCGAACAGCATTCTTTGTCCGACGGTCGGCAGAGGAGTGTCCAACGGCCATATTGGCTACACCCGCTGCTGTATTCGCTATCGACAGCTTTTTTTGGAAGATTGACGAATCTTCTGCGACGGTGATCAGCAGGTCAAAGGTAGCTTGGTATGCTTGCGGATCCTGAAGTATTTTCTGGGACTCGGATCCACCGAAGTCTTTTAGTGCCTTTGTGAAGTCATCTTTGGTGATCATCTAGTTCTTTTCCTGAAATCTATATCAAAAATTGTAATTGAGCTGATGTAACCGTTTTGGTATTTGAATCAATTGATTGGATACTTTTCATTCGGGAGAATGCCGCCAGTAATCTGGTTGATCAAGCAAATATACTGAAGTTCAGTTTGCAATTTCAAAGACCGTGACGGCACGATGCCTTGGCCGTCGCGTTTACGAGGCTCGTTCGCGGTCATCGGGCGTGCCGTTTTGCTTTTGTGTGCAAACTGAGAACAAAGTACGGGACATGTTTGTCAGGTTTTGCCCACAAACTCGGATATTCTTGGTTTGTTCTAGCTTGACGATAGAGTCTGTGGCCTATAAATCCGAGCGCATCAACTGTTCGGGGTATAGCGCAGCCTGGTAGCGCATCTGGTTTGGGACCAGAGGGTCGCAAGTTCGAATCTTGCTGCCCCGACCATTCATTCTCCTGAAAATCGATGTGATGCGGTGCGCGTGACCTGGGACTTTGCAATGCAAATCCATGCGCTTGCTGTGGTTCCGTGCCTAAAGGCCGGGATAACTAGGGCCAAGCTACGCAGGCGTCTTGTGCAACTTATCGCCGCATAACAGACTGGTCAGACGGGCGTTTCCAATGCCTGTGGGAGTGACGCCGCTTGCGACGGCATGCAGGCCGCGCCGGATGGGGCTGATGATACCGGATCCTGACGACCAGGCGACGCTGGATGTATCGGCGGCGATAGCCGTGCTGCAGTCCAGAATTGAAAAGGCCGGGCTTTCTCTGAAGGAAAGCGCGGATTTTGGGCTTTTCGAAAAGACCGTCCGGAGCACCGAAGACAAATACCTGATGGAAGATTTTTCACCGCGGTTTTTCGACCTGCACGGGACGACCGCGTTCTGGGTAGGGGCCGTCAACAGCCATGGTAACGTCGTGTCTGTGCAAGCTGCAAAGGTGGAAGACCTGAAAGACAGGAGCCTTGCCGAGCACTGGCATCAGCAGCAACGCAGGATGTTTGTCGATCCAAACCCTCAGGTTCGCTTCGGGACAGAGCACGCGCATGACGCCTATTTCATGCGCGGGCGTATCGTTTATCACGGCAATCTCTGGCTGAGACGGGACATCCGGGGGCAGGGCCTTGCCGAGCCTTTAACCCAGTTGGGGTTTCTGCTCTCACTATTGAAGTGGTCGCCGGATTATCTCTATGGCCTGATGGCTGCAAAAAGCGCAGAAAAAGGCTTTGGCATCCGGGTCGGTTACCGCAGGTTCGTGCCACGCGGAACGCATTGGGAGATTGCGCCTGGACATATCAGGCCGGATGACTGGCTGGTCTATGCCACCAGAAGCGATCTACACGGCCTTGTAAAACTTATCCTCAGGACGTCCGCTGAAGATCCTGAATGACACCCAGGTAGGCGCAGAAGCGAAGATCGGATTGCAAGGAAGGCCGTACGGCGACGATCAACCGCTCGAACGCAACTTCATAGAATTCGCCATTGACCTGAATTTTCGTGTGGGCGTAGCCGTAATAAGGCGTGCCTTCCAATGCCTTGCGATAACCTTCCGCCGAAGCCTTCTCCAGGTCCGGATCAGGTGTGCGCAGACCGCAAGCGGGTGTCGCCGGGCTTGCCCAGTCTTCGCCGAACAGGTGTCGCTGCCCACTTTCCTTACCGACATAGAAGATCGGAGGAGGAGCGTTGCCGGGCATCTTGTCCGAGCAAAGGCTCAAATGAGGCAGGAACGGTTTCAGGCATTGCTGGATCTGAACCGCATCGGTCGACATGATGCTGTCGTAGAACGCAGACACAGCCGGGTCGGCAAGCCCTTTTTCAATGGCCTGTGTGCCGAGTTCCGAAAAATGAGTATCAGGGCGTGTTAGCACGGTCCTCTCTCATGTTTTGATTTGTTCCATCCGGCAAAAATCGACCAGGGACACCGCACATGTTTGGCCGTTTGCCAATAACCATTTCTACCGGTCGAAGGCTTTCAACAACAGCGACATGACATTCAGGAATTCGTCGCGTTTTTCCGGTGACAGATCGGTGGGATCGGATACCGAATAGTCCAGCGTCAGGATCATGTCCCACATTTCAGTGAGATTGGCGTCGTCGATCGCCGCTTTCAGTTCGACCGGCGCAATTTTTTCCGGCGCTCTGGTAACCGGCCGAACATGTTCTGGAACATAGCCTTCCAGTCTTTTCAGAAATTCGTAATGCATGTCAAAGCCTTATCGTTTTGATCTTTGGATCGGCCCTTTCAGGCTGTCCGGCCCTGCGATTCTGTATTTTTCGAACCTGCACTGCGTTCCGAAAATCGGCGTCTTCCAGACAAGTTCACGTTAGGGTAGTTAATAGCATGAGTTGCGCCTCCGTGTCATGTTACGTGAATGTCATAAATCGCCTCTCCACCAACACCGTTAATACATACTTGTGCTGTTAAATGAGTCGTCGATGAACCGAAGATTGCGGGATGTGGCCAATATCGGTGTTGACACCGGCGGCAAAGGCGGGAAAAAGCTGCTGTAAGGAATTGCATCTCACATATTCAGACTTGAGGGCACTGTCACATGGTTGCGCGTATCTACCGTCCGGCGAAAACCGCCATGCAGTCAGGCAAGGCGAAAACCCAGAGATGGGTGCTGGATTACGAGCCGGAGGTCGCCAAGTCCGTCGAACCTTTGATGGGCTACACGTCGTCTTCCGACATGAAGCAGCAAATCCGGCTCTATTTCGAGACTTCAGAAGAAGCTGTCGCATATGCGAAGCGCCATGGCATTCCGCACAGGGTTGAGAAAGCCCAGGAACGCAAAGTGCGCGGGTCTGCCTATGCGGACAATTTCAAATTCAACCGGTCTGCGCCCTGGACCCACTGAACAAGAACGTTCGGCTCTTCTGACCTGTTCGGTAAGAGTTCGGATTGTCTGTTGAAAGCGCAGAATTCGAATCGACACGAGCCGGGTTTTTGACGCATTAGGGCAGTGGAGGCGATCGCCGGATCGGGTTGCCTCCGGACGTTTGGTCTCGATCCAAATTTGCATGAACGTCTGGCAGGCCTCAGAGATACTGCCTGATAGTCTCATCTGGGAACAGCTTGCGTTCCTGAGAAATTGGCTCCGTAGCTCAGCTGGATAGAGCACTCGCCTTCTAAGCGAATGGTCGCAGGTTCGAATCCTGCCGGAGTCGCCATCTCCTTGATTTTTTTGAAAAAAACTGATCTTCGATGCCTCTACCTTGCGTGGAAAGGCTTCCTGCCGTGCAGATGTCCTAAACTGGACGTTCAAGTCGGGTACTTGGAAAAAGCCTGCAAAAAACAAAAACCGCCGGCCCCTGCAATATAGGAGCACGGCGGTGTTTCTAGACCGCGATTCGCCTGAAGGTCAGAGCGTCTCGGACTTTCCCGATTCCACCTTCTGGCCAACCATGAGCGGCGTGATCTTTGTTTTCAGGATCATGTCCACGTCCTCGGAACCATCTTCCAGGGACTGAAGAGCCATATCCAGGAAATAGGAACAGAACGTACGGCCGTCCTTGTCCGATTCTTTTTTCGTGTAGCGGATCATGCGCTTGATCGCCTCGATTGCAGGCTCCTGCTCGAGTTCAGTGCGGTCCGATTTGCTAACGGTCTTAGACATTTTACTACCCACCAGTATTTGATTTGCCGATTGCAGCGTCGCTGCTGTGACCATCCGATTAAAGCATGCTGTTGCAGCGTGAAATGAGCGTGATAAGGTGCTGTTGTGTTTCAGGTTGCGTGATATTCGCGGTTGCGCGAAGGCGACGGCTGAAGCGTGCATTTCAATTACGGGGAATTGATGGCAATCGCGTCCTGCTTTGCATGCCTTGGGCGGCCTTTGCTCCTTGATAGCGACCAGGAACCTGTGGCGGTCAAAACCCGCAAGGCTCTGGCGATCATGGGCTATCTGAGCCGCATGAGCGGTATGGCGTCGCCCCGGGAAGCACTGGCGGATTTGCTTTGGAGCGGGACGGACCGCCACAAGGCGATGCAATCCTTGCGTCAGGCATTGCGCCAGTTGAAGAGCGCCGAGGAAACGGCCGGCATCGATGTAGTGCGCTCAGCGCCAGGTCACATTCAACTCGACCCATCGGCGTTTGCGTCTGATCTCATGGCCATGAATACGCTCCTGGAACGTGGGCAGGCAGCGGATTTCCGCAATGCGGGGGAACTGTGGCGCGGCGAGTTTCTGACCGGCTACGACGATATCGATTCTGAATTTTCCGAGTGGCTGACGGTCGAGCGTGAACGGGTGCGCTCAGAACTCATCAGCGCCGCCTTCAAGCATCTGAACAGGATATCCACGGAAGACGGGGGTGTGCAGGCAGAGGCCGGGGCGCGTTTTGTCCTGAAGCTCGATCCCGCGTTTGAAGCGGCCCATCGCGTTCTTATTCGTCTCTACATGAAGCTGGGACAGCGAGAACGTGCCGAACAGCAATTCCGGTCATGCGAACGGGAAATGCACCTTCATCTGGACGCTGAGCCTGATGACGAGACTCGGAAACTGCTTAGCGAGGTCGAGGTTGAGGCTACTGGGGAAGAGCTCTTCAAGCGCCAGGAAGCATTAGGTCCAATCGGGGGAGGACTTTCAAACAGCGACGAAGTTGTAAGGCTGCCTGAAATTTCGATTGTATCTTCATCGCTCCTGAAGAAAGGACTGAGCGACGCAGTTCACCTCAGAGAAGAAATCGTGTCAGGCCTATCGTCCTTTAGATCATTCGATTTATTTGAATCCGAATATTTCGGCGACGAGAATACCCCGAAACCAACCCTTGTCGAAGGTCATGAATTGGGGGCTTATCTGCTTCGGTTTAGGCATGACGAACGTTCTGGGAAAATTGTTGTACAATTCGAAGATCGTACAAACGGGCAGATTGTCTTTAATGAGATTGTTGACCTAACGCTTTGGGAAGGCATCGTCCCTGCAGCTAGTCAGATTGTCGGTCGAATTCATGGTCACGCTACAGGTCGCTTGAGGAACCCTGCCAATACGTCGGCATTCGCGCGTTGGTGTCAGGCCGAGGCACTACTTTGGGATTTTACGCCGCAATCCGATGAAAAAGCTATGCGTCTGCTGAACGAGCTGGAGCAGACGAATAAAACCTTCTCCATGATTTATGCCGGGAAGGCATCAATAATTATGAAGCAAGAGTTGCATTATCCCCTTAATGACAGAACGTCTTCGGAGGGAATGAGCAGTCTGCTTGATATGGCAGAGCGTGCAATCGTACTGGATCCTTGGCAAGCTGTGAATCAGCGAGTTTACGGTTGGTCCTTAATTCTTTCCAATATGCCTGAAGAAGCAAAACGCGCCTTCCAAAACGCGGGGCGCCTCAGCTCTTCCGATCCCGCTAACCTCATGTCGGTGGCAGAAGGACTTGCACTTTCGGGAGATGTCAACGAAGCCCGCGAAACGGCCGAGCGCGCGTTCCGCTTGTTCTCTTTCGTGCCCAGGGTGTTCTACGAATACCTTGCAAATATCTTTTTTGCTGCTGAGGACTACGAAAACGCCATCGTTCAAATTGAACGGGGTACGGGAAGCAGTCTTGGTTGCCTGACGACACGCGTAGCAGCACTTGTTTGCTCAGGAAGAGAAGGTGAGGCAATCACTATTCTGGAGAGTTTCAACGAGAAACGAAATCATTTCTTGTTGCCTAACGATAACCTTAATGTTCAACCTGAGCAGTGGCGCCAGCGCATCAATTTTTTCCAGGATGCGCGTGTTCGGGCAAATTTTGATCGGGGCGCTCAGTTGGTCCAAAGGGTGTTGTTCAACAAGCCAGATTAACCTAGCTCAAGAGTTTCGCAACACTAGTGACATATGAGACATCCGCAGAGGACAGCTTAGCTGGATTGAGTTTGAACGGCAGAACACGAGCTTTGTAGCAATCACGCTCGTCAACAACCTTGAAGTCGATCAATTCTGTTGTTTGGGCAGGCAATCCGAGTTCTGCCAGCACAGATCGGGGGTCGCTTTTTAGCTTTTCTGCAAAATCTGGATTTAAATTCGCCTTCGCCAAAAGGCGTCCTAGGTCTGCTGTGTTTCTCCTGTAATATGGAAATCTCGCCATGGCTTTCCACCTTCCTGTCAATTCAGAATAGTCTAACTCAAAGATCTATTGAGGTGTTCGCAAACCATCCAACAACCGACCATAATTGTCTGAAGGGAATGGAAGTGTGTCTGCGGCGGATCTGGCAATGCCAAATGAAACGCCGCACGACGATTTTGTCGGGTTTGGGAACGTGTCGCCTAGAAAAAGTTATTCCGGCAGGTCGTCGTAAAAGCATGTCCCGAGCGCAGCTTTACCGAGTTCTTCGAAATAGCTTTCATCGCCAGCAGCAACGCGCGCTGCATCTATTTCTGCCGGGATGATGAGGTGGACGAGGTCAGCAGTGTCGGCGAAGATTGCGGGATCGGAGTCGATGCCAACTTCAGCCAGGACTTCAGCCGGGTTGGCAACCAGCCGCTCACGTGCTGTGGCGTTCTGAATGATCGCGCCAAGTTTCGCGCCAATTTCCAGTTCAGTCCGGGAAGTTGTGTCAGCGTGCATTATGAGCCTCCGATAGGTTGAGTTGCAATGTGTCCTGCCTGGTGGTGGGATGGTCACCTGGTTTTTTGAAATTAGGTCAAACTTTAGTAAATAGTTATGTATTGAGACTGTTTACTACTGATCGACTGCTTTCGAATAGAATGTAGAACGAAGGAATGAGCTCGCTCAATGGCAGTTTTGTTAATCTACGTTGTGTGCAATTGCAGGGTGAGGCGAAGTAAATTGCCATATCAAAACATAAGCAGCCGTCGTGCTTCCTCACTGTTGGCGGCGGTGTCTCTTCTATGATCGTTGAAAGTGGATTTGCGGGCGACGTGCTTGCGGACCTGTCGCGTTTGGGCCTGATATCGGTGGAGCCGGGCGTTGAGGGAGATCGTGTGCGCTTGCTGGAGCCGGACCTTCGTCTTTTCCTGAAGCTGCTCTCGTCATTCTCCCCAAGACTGGTCCCGATGACACGCCCCGGATGCCCGGTGCATTTTTGCACGGGGTTGCTCAAGTCATCTGAACCTGATGCAAAAGAAGTACCTGCTGCTGGGGCACCAATTCCTGCCGGGGGACAGGGGGATATCGTATCAACTGCAGCCATTAGTTGTATTGGAGAGCTTTCCGAAAGGCTAACCCTTTGTAGTATCGGGATTAGTGACAATAGGATTTTCAATTACGACAAAAAACAACCTCAGGTAGATTTCGGTCGATTGCTTGGATTGAGTGAAGCCCAGGCAAGTGTCGCTCTCGGCAGGCTCCGTCTCGGGTGGGATCTTTCACGCGTCAACTCTTCAGACTGGTCATCTCTTTCAGACAGGCGTGTCCGGTTGCGGAATCTGCAGACTGATGAAGAGGCGCAGTGCCTTAGTTTGGGAATTTTGTTTAACGAAGCCGATGAGGTTACGGGCTTACGTTTGCCCTTTGCTTCGAGCGTAGGATGCGCTGTCTGGCATGACCTTGAGGGAGCGCGCGCGCGCGCGCTTCTTGAGCTTGTAGAGCGTGATGCAGTTGCGCAGGCCTGGTACAACCGCCTGGGGATAACTTCTCTACCTGAAGGCTATGTGAGGGAAATGCTCCCTCCAGATCTGGTCCAATATCTCGATGACCAGCCGCGGGAATGGGAGCTCTTGCACGTCGACACGGACCTGCCGGTCCAGGTGGTGATTTGTGTCTCTCATGACGTTTACGGCCGGGGGAGTGCGTTTGGATCATCCGCCGGCTGGGACACCGCACAGGCCTGCACCAGTGCAATTCAGGAAATGTTGCAATCGGAAAACGCGCTCTCTCTGATGGACAAATCCTATCCCGCCAGTCACGGCGCAAAAGAAGCGCTGAGGTCTCTACCCAGGCAGCTGGCGTATGCCAGAGAGCGCGTGATTTTCGAAGATCTGCCGTTGCAGGGTGCGGTTGCCACGCGTCCTGAGGTTCTGGAGAAGACCTCGACTTTTGAAAGCCTGCTTCAGGGCTGTTTCGACCGCGAGATCAGCCTTTGGGAGTTTGATGCGACCCGCCAAGACCTTGCAATTCCCTGCATCAAGCTGTTGTCCCCCGAGCTTTGCAGTTGGGAGCCAAGGTTCGGCAAAAAAAGGTTGTTCGACGGGGTTGTAGAGCGTGGTTTGCGAGACATTCCCGCGTCCGAAGCAGAATTTGCCGCCCGACCATTTCCCTTTTGAACGATTGACAGGCTGATGCGCCGGCCTTAATAAAATATGAGCCGTGCATTCATGTTTTGTTTGCGAGGCGTCCGGATGACAACTGGGTCATTCGATCTCTGGAAGAAGCCTTTTGGCGGAGCTTGGCTCCGCCCTTTTTCCAGGTGCCTTGTTATCGGACGGTCGGTCGGCCGTCCGCATAAGGGCGGGACAGTGTCATCACCCAGAAATTGCGCCATTTGCCATTGTTGCGGTTTGTTCTGGCAATACCTACCCGTGTCACGTAGGGGTTGAGAAGGTTCTTGTTGTGGCCTTCTGAGCCTTGCCAGCCACGGAAGGCCGCTGCCAGATCAGCGTATCCCGCACCCAGGTTTTCCGCGCCTGCGTAATTTGCGTATCCTGCCTTGTCGAGCCGTTGTGACAGACCGAAGGCACTGTGAGCCCAGGTGTCCATACTGTCGCGCTCGGCGATATGGCGTGCCATCTTTTGGGAAACGACATCCAGTTCCGGGTCGTGGCGCAAAGCGGGCAAGCCTTTTTGCTGCCGGTAGGCGTTTATCATCGATAGCATCTGTGCCTTGTCGACCGGCTGGTCTGTAAGCACTGTCTTGTCTTCAAGGTCGCTTTTTCCCGGCAAGGCGCCGCAGGCGCTGAGTGAGGCCGCGAAAAGGCCAAGCAGCAACAGCGCCAAGAAGCGTTTGGGCAGGGCGGTTACGGACATCAGGTTTCATCTCCCGGCCAGACGACGCCTTCATCGGCGAAGAAATGGTACGGGCCAGGATACGCTTCCACGTAGGCCATATGAGACACCACTCCGGTTTTCGGCGAATGATAGTGGAGAAAATAGGCTGCGGGTTCGAAGTTGAACATGGCAGGGCCGTCTTCCGTCAGGTCGAGGACGACCTGGTGACCGGTGCTGGGAGCAAGCGTCATCACCTTTCCGGCAAAGCTCGCGATGATCGGACGGTGAAGATGACCGCACAGGAAGCGCGCAACATGCCGGTGTGGCGAAACAACTTCTGCAAGCGCATCGGCATCCACAAGTCCGATGTCGTCCATGTGTCGGATCCCGGAAAGTGCAGGCGGGTGGTGGAGGGCGATTAGCGTTGTCTTGGCGCTTTCGCGCAGCCGGCTGTCGAGCCAGTCAAGCTGTGCCTGACCGAGCCGACCACGCGGATCACCCGGAATATGGGTGTCCAGAGCAATCAGGCGGATGTCACCGATGTCCGCCGTATAGCAGATCTTGTCTTCAAGGCTGCCTGAAAGACCTGGAAAGCTGCCGAGCTCGCGGCGCATGACATCTGTGCCGTCGTGGTTCCCGGGCACAAGATAGACAGGCATGTCGACGCGCGAGAGGATGGAGCGGGCGAGCGCGTATTCCCTAGGATCGTTTCTGTCGGTTATATCGCCGGTTATAACGAGAGCATCAGGTTTCGGGGTGAGATTCTGCAGCGACTTGATCGCGCGCTCGGCGAGCATATTGGTGTCCGAAACGCGATAGCAGGGCAAACCTCGCGGACGCAAATGCAGGTCCGTCATATGAGCAATCAATGTCATGGAAAACCTTGTGACTCGTCAGGTGGATCATCTGCCCGGACGATAACCGTGCGTTCGAAGAGGGCAAGCACTAGTTTCCCTTTTTGAAAAGCTCATGTAGGAGAAGCGTTCAGAAACGGGCGGGCAGGGGCGACCGCCCAGACGCAGGACACCGGGCGCAGGACACCGGACGCAGGAACTGGACAAGAAAGTTGATGTCGGACACGCGCGACGATCAGAAGCCCGAGGCGGCAGGCAAGGCAGCCGGGAATTCCGAACGCAAGGACAACGTGGACAGCCCGTCGGCTGCCCCGGTTCGGAAGCCGGTCTGGTTGCATATCTTCGGCCACGACATCACAGCCCCGTTCCTTCTGCTGCTTCTGTCGCTTGCCTTGTTCGTACCAGGTCAATGGACGGTACCTCCGCTGGACAGGGACGAACCGCGTTTTACCCAGGCAACCAAGCAGATGCTGGAAACGAACGATTACATCGACATTCGTTTTCAGGATCAGGCACGACACAAAAAGCCAGTCGGGATCTATTGGTTTCAGGCAGCTGCCGTAAAGCTGACAGGGCAGGGGGCGGACGCGCCGCTTTGGGCTTATCGACTGCCTTCCGTCATAGCCTCGATAATCAGCGTTCTGGCAACCTTCTGGCTTGCACGAGCATTCATGGGGCCTGCCGGTGCGCTGTTGGCGGCAGGTTTCGTGGCGCTGGCGATCATTGTCGGCGTCGAGGCGCGACTGGCAAAAACCGATGCCGCGCTGTTTGCAATGATCATAATAGCGCAAGGTGCCCTGGCGCGGGTCTGGTTGAAGGATCCGGACAAGCGGCTATGGGGTCTTGGGTTCCTGTTCTGGACTGCACTTGCGGGCAGTGTGCTCATCAAGGGGCCGGTTGGACCCATGGTGATTGGCCTTACGGTTGTTGGCCTCATGGCCATGAAACGGAAAGCTGCATGGTTCAAGGGAACGGCGCCAATCGCGGGTCTGCTGTGGTTCGTGCTGCTCGTCTCACCCTGGTTCGTGGCAATCTGGATCGCGACGGACGGAACGTTCTTCACTGAAGCCATCGGCAAGGACCTCCTTGGCAAGGTCGGGCAGGGTCAGGAAGGTCATGGAGCACCCCCGCTTACCCATCTCGGGGCGATGTTCGGCATATTCTGGCCTTTGCCTGCATTCTTCCTGATTGCCTTGCCGCTCATCTGGCATGAACGAAAAAGTCCGCTGGTGACGTTTGCCGTTGCTTGGTTCGTCCCAAGCTGGATCGTGTTCGAACTGGTTGCAACGAAGCTTCCGCATTACACGATGCCGCTGCTGCCTGCGCTCGCATTGCCCGTTGCTGCTGCGCTGATGGAGGGGGCTGGCGCCACGACAAGAACGTGGCTGCGTTGGGTAGCGGCAGTGTTGCTGGCGGTGCCTGCGTTGGGGTTGGCCGTCGCCGCGTTTGCCGGTCCTTTTGCCCTGGGTGTCTGGCCGTCACCTCCCGGAGCCGTTCTGCTTGCAGTGGGAGCTGTTTTTGCGATTGCAGCAGCATCCCGGGTTCTGCGAGGACCGGCACTCTATGCTTTCCCCGCCATCTGTCTGACAGCGATCTGCGTCAGCATCGGGTTTTGGGGCTTTGTCGGCCCAGCTCTTACGCCGATCTGGGTCAGTCCGCGCCTTGTCGCGGCCATGGACGAAATCCCCGGTTGCGCAGACAAGTCGAACCGTCTGGTCGTGACCACCGGTTTTCACGAACCCAGTTTCATATTCCTGGAAGGCACGACGACAAAGATCGTTTCCGCGCAGGATGCCGCCGCCTTTCTTGCTGCCGATGAAGCCGCGAATCCAGCTACCTGCCGTATCGCGGCAATAGAAAGCCGGGAAGAAGCCGCGTTTTTGGCCGCCGCAAAGGAGATTGGTCTTGTGCCGGAGGCTGTAAAAAGGGTAGACGGCCTCAATATCAATGGCGGGGACGATGTCGATATCGGGCTTTATGAGAAGTCCGTGCCGACGACGGTTTCAGAAGACGGCAATGAGCAACAGCAGTAAATTTGTCTGGCATGTTCTGGCGCGCATGCGCGGGAATTCTCGGCGGGCTGCAATACTGTTTTCCGGTCGCAGGGAACGTGCGCGCCACAACAGGGATCCGCTTCCTCCCGGGCAGCGGCCGCAGGATATCCTCGCAGTCCTCTTGTTGACGGTTGGCATTGCAGTCGTTGCGTTCGATGTTCCGACCTATCCTTGGCTGCGCTCGCTCCCGGGCGAATACCGGGCCGCCTTCCGAACCTTTACCGATATCGGCAAGGCCGACTGGATCCTCGTTTCTACCGGTCTATGCTGCCTGTTTCTGCTGGCGCTGGATGCCGGGCGCTACGCATTCCGCCTGCGCATGGCAATCGGCGCAGTGTTCACTTATGCGGCCTTCATCTTTTATTCAGTCGCCGCGACGGGGCTTCTGGCCATTGCATTCAAGTGGTCGCTCGGCCGGGCGCGTCCCAAGCTTTACGAGGAAGTTGGTCCGGTCCGCTTCGACTTTTTGGCCTTCGACGGCACCTTCACCAGTTTCCCCTCTGGTCATTCGACCACTGTCGCTGCACTTGCAACTGCGCTGGCCTTTATTTTCCCGGCCTACCGGTGGCTGATCATTGTTGCGGGCTTCTGGCTTGCGTTCAGCCGCGTCATGGTCGGGGCGCATTACCCCAGCGACGTCATCGCAGGCACGCTATTGGGGATGACGTTCACCTTTTTCACGGTTCGTGCCATGGCCCGGCGGCGGATCGGCTTTCACCTGTCTTCCTCCGGAAAGATTGTACCCAACATGAATGTCCTGTCTGCCAAGGCCTGTGTGCGGGCTGTCTGGCAGGTTCTGCGCGGCCAGCGTGGCGCCGACCGTGTGGAAGCCGAGGCCCCTGCGGCAGACACGACAGAACGGACAAGCGCATGACACAAAGCTATCTGGAAGCTGTTGCGGCCAGCAAGGGCGCGCTCGCTGTCACGGTCGTGGTTCCCGCAAAGGACGAAGCGGAAAACCTGCCCATCCTGCTGGATGAAATCGAGGCAGCATTGCAGGGCAGGCGTTTCGAGGTCATCGTCATCGATGATGGCTCGTCCGACGGTACGGATATCGTGTTGCAGGATTACGCGGCAACCCATGACTGGCTGCGGCCGGTCAGGCATGAGAAGTCTTGTGGCCAGAGCTGCGCGGTGCGTACCGGTCTTTTGAACGCGAGGGGCGACGTCGTCGCGACCATAGACGGCGATGGCGAAAACAACCCCGCCTATATTCCAGCGCTTTTGGACGCTCTCGACGCTGCCGGCCCGGCAGTTGCTCTTGCCGCCGGGCAAAGGCTTGGCCGCAAGGCCAGCCTGGCCAAGCGCTATGCGTCGAAGTTTGCCAACAAGCTGCGCGGCGCGATCTTGCGGGATAACACTCGCGACAGCGGTTGCGGCCTGAAGGCCCTGCGCCGGGAAGTGTTCCTGCAACTGCCGTACTTCGACAGTTGGCACCGGTTCTTGCCCGCACTCGTTATCCGCGAGGGTTACGGTGTCACCCATATCGACGTTCAGGACCGGCAGCGGCGCCATGGAACGTCTAAATACGGGATCTTTGACAGGGCGCTGGTCGGTGTGCTGGATCTGTTCGGAGTGTGGTGGCTACGCCGCCGCCGCAAAAAAATTCCGGATGTCCGGCCGCTGACCTGATTAATGCCCCAATCCGGGTGGAGAAGCCCGCCGACCTTTCAAAAACACTGACTGGACCTGAGACATGAGCGCTCTATACGAATGGATCCATGCGGTTTTCATCGCGCAATTGGACTTCTGGATCATTCTGGGTTTCTTCGCCCAGGCCATGTTCATGATGCGCTTCGTCATCCAATGGATCGCATCCGAGCGCGTCGGCCGCTCAATCGTGCCGGTCGCTTTCTGGTTCTTTTCCGTTGCGGGTGGGTCGCTGCTGCTGATCTACGCCATTCAACGACAGGATCCGGTCTTCATCGCCGGTCAGGGACTGGGTCTGCTAATCTATTTCCGGAACCTGTGGCTGATCTTCAAGGAAAAGCGGAACGACCCTACGATTTGAGCCGTTCCGCCGTTCGCTCGACAGTCTGTCAGCCGAATGCCTTCGCCAGTGCCTGATCCAGATCGGCAATCAGATCTTCCGGGTCTTCCAGGCCGATGTGGAGGCGAACCGACTGGCGATCCAGGTTTACCGGGGTTGCTGTGCGGCTGCCCTTGAGGCGAACCGGAATGGCAAGGCTTTCAAAACCACCCCACGAATACCCGAGACCATAAAGCGTGAGCGCATCAAGGAAGGCGTAGGCCTGTTCCTGTGTCGTGCTTTCACTGAAGTCGAAGGCGCACAGGCCCGAGGCTCCCGAAAAATCTCGTTTCCAGAGAGCATGACCAGGATCCGCTTCAAGGCCTGGATAGCGGATGCGATCGATGTTGGGCTGGTCCTTCAGCCACCCAAGAACGGCTAGTGTGTTGCGCTGGTGCCGTTCAAGGCGCACGGACAGAGTTCTGAGGCCTCGCAGGCCGAGGTAGATGTCATCCGGCGCGACGTGACACCCCATGGCACCGCAGAACGCATCCAGTTTTTCCCAGGCGCGTTCGCTGGCAGCGACCGTACCGAGCATGGCGTCGGAGTGTCCGACAAGATATTTGGTGCCCGCCTGGATCGACAGATCGACCCCCATGGATAGTGGCTGGCAGTAAATCGGGCTCGCCCAGGTATTGTCCATCAGAACGGTCGCGCCGATGGCACGGGCCTCGGCGGCAATCGCCGGAACATCCTGCATCTCGAAGGTGAGGGAGCCGGGTGCTTCGGTGAACACGGCTGTAGTGTTTTCCTGGAACAGTGACTTGATATCGGCGCCGATCTTCGGATCGTAGAAGGTCACGGAAACCCCGATGCCTGGCAGAACAGTGTCGGCGAAATGGCGGGTCGGTCCGTAAGCCGTATCGACAATCAGGATGTGGTCACCGGATTTCACGCAGGACAGGATGGCCAATGCAATGGCATTCAAGCCCGAATTCGCGATCTTGACCCCGGCTGCCCCTTCGATCTCCTTCATGGCACCTTCAAGGGAGTCCGTGGTCGGGTTGCCCCTGCGGGCGTAGGAATAGGTCTGGGCACCCGTCACCATGGTTTTGGTGTCGGGGTAGAGAACAGTCGAAGCATGCACGACAGGCGGATTGACGAAACCGTGAAATGCAAGCGGGTCACGCCCAGCATGCGCCAGTTTGGTATCCTGCCTCAACGGCGGCTTGGAATTGGTGGAAGACATGAAGGCTCTTGGGTGTGTGTTTTGCGAGAGGCGGCGCGACATTGAACTGCCGAGCGCCGAGCGCTCACTTTAGTCATTCGCGTCATGGTCGCAACCGCCATTTCACGTGTTGTGCGCGGGTCTTTGTGTGGAGAATTTTTCGATTAGCGTTAACCTTCGCAAGGTCTCCGCTAAATGCATTGAACCCTTTTTAGGCATTGAATGAATTCGATTTAGACATGTTCGCTGTTTGTGCATCCAACCTGATGGCAAATGGCGGATAGCTCGAGAAATTTGACGAGATATCTGCAGCAAGTACTTGACCCGAACAGCTAAATGCCATCGTATGGAACCGTTGGGTGGGACGAAAGATATCTGGAGGAAGCAGCCGTCAAGGCTGGCATCCGTCCGGTTACAAGAGACGGAGAAGATGTCTTTCGAACAAACCCGGCATAATAAAAGTATGGGTAACAAATAAAGGCTGCATATCCATGTCCAATAAATTCCTTCCGCTCGTAATCGGCGCTGCTATGGGAGTCGCCGCGACGACGGCTGCTGGTGCAACGACGCTGGAAGACGTCAAGGCAAAGGGCTTCATTCAGTGTGGCGTGAGCCAGGGTCTGCCGGGTTTCTCGAACCCGGATGCTCAGGGGAACTGGACCGGTATCGACGTTGACTACTGCCGCGCTATGGCTGCAGCAGTGTTCGGCGATGCGTCCGCTGTGAAATACACTCCGCTGTCCGCAAAAGAGCGTTTCACCGCGCTTCAGTCCGGCGAAGTTGATGTTCTGTCCCGTAACACCACCTGGACCATGTCCCGCGACACCCAGCTGGGTCTGAACTTTGCTGGTGTGAACTACTATGACGGTCAGGGCTTCATGGTTCGCAAGGACCTGGGCGTGACTTCCGCACTGGAACTGTCCGGCGCTTCGGTCTGCACCAACACCGGTACGACCACTGAGCTTAACGTTGCCGACTACTTCCGCGCCAACAACATGCCGTACGAAATCGTCGCCTTCGAAAAGGCCGACGAAGTTGTGGCTGCATACGACGCCGGCCGTTGCGACGTTTACACCACTGACGCATCCGGCCTGTACGCACAGCGCCTGAAGCTGACCAACCCGGGCGACCACATGGTCCTGCCGGAAATCATCTCCAAGGAGCCTCTGGGTCCGGTTGTCCGTCAGGGCGACGATGAGTGGTTCAACATTGCAAAGTGGACGCTGAACGCGATGCTCAACGCAGAAGAGCTCGGCGTGACCTCTGAAAACGTTGACGAGATGAAGTCTTCCGACAACCCGTCCATCAAGCGTCTTCTGGGCGTTGAGGGCGCATTTGGTGAAGCTATCGGCCTGCCGAACGACTGGGCCTATGCGATCATCAAAAACGTCGGTAACTACGAAGAGTCCTTCAACGCCAACGTTGGTCCGGACACTCCGCTCGGCATCTCCCGTGGCGTAAACGCTCTGTGGAACGACGGCGGCTTCATGTACGCACCGCCGGTCCGCTAATCCTCTTCTTTGATTGAGGATTGAAGGGGTTCCGGCGGTTGTTCTGCCGGAACCCTCAATAAATTCCACGCAATAAAAACCGGACAACATACCCGGCAACCGCGTGGGGGAACAGACTGCTTCCGTCGATAGGGGAGTGCCGACGAAGTTCGGCCAGGGAAGCAGGTCAGACACGATTGAGGAGAGGCTGCGTGCCGGGCTCTTTCGTGAAAACTTGGGCGAGGTTCTATGTCAGTAATGGAGCAGGACTCGGCGGGGGCGCCGGCGCGTGCTTCGCTGTTGAACGATCCCAAAGCGCGCGGCATCTTTTACCAGCTGCTGCTGGTCGTCGCGCTGGTGACTTTGGGATATGTCATCGTTTCGAACACGATAGCCAACCTGGAGAGGCAGAACATCGCCTCCGGTTGGAGCTTTCTAGAAAATACAGCCGGGTTTGGAACCAACCAGTCACTGGTTTCCTACTCTGAGACATCAAGTTACGGAAGAGCGATCTATGTCGGCTTCCTGAACACTCTGCTTGTGGCGGGCGTAGGTATCTTCTTCGCCACGATCTTTGGGTTCATCATCGGTATTGCCCGCTTGTCGAACAACTGGGTCATCAGCCGTCTGGCGTATTGCTATGTCGAATTGGTCCGTAATATCCCGCTGCTGCTGCAGATCTTTTTCTGGTACTTCGCGGTGCTGCGATCGATCCCCGGCAAGCGTGAAAAATGGTCGTTGTTCGACACATTCCACCTGAACATTGGCGGTCTTCGGCTTCCCAAACCCATCATGGGGACCGGATCGGAATGGATCGGCTATGCGTTCCTGATCGGGATAGCAGCAGCGTTCCTCGTGGCACGTTGGGCGCGCAAGCGTCAGGAGGCCACAGGGCAACCGTTCCCGTCATTCCTGACGGGGGTCGGATTTATTATTGGCCTGCCTTTGCTGACGTACTTTGCAACCGGCATGCCGATCACTCTTGAACATCCAAACTTCGTCGAAACCGGGCCAATCCTGCGTCAGGGGTTCGAGCTCAATGTCGGGCTCAATATTATTCCTGAGTTCCTGGCTCTTACCGCAGCCCTGGCAATCTATACCGCATCGTTCATCGCAGAGATCGTACGTGCCGGTATTCAGGCAGTGAGCCATGGTCAGACCGAAGCTGCGCATGCACTAGGTTTGAGGAACGGACCGACGTTGAGACTGGTGGTCATTCCCCAGGCGATGCGCGTGATCATTCCGCCGCTGACGAGTCAGTACCTGAACCTTACCAAGAATTCTTCACTGGCAGTTGCCATTGCCTATCCGGACCTCGTCTCGATGGGTGGAACGGTGCTCAACCAGACCGGCCAGGCGATTGAAATCATCGGTATCTGGATGGTTGTCTATCTGTCGCTCAGCCTCATCACATCGGCCTTCATGAACTGGTACAACCAGCGCATGGCGCTCGTGGAACGGTAAGGAGCGCAAAATGGCTAACACTGATATGTTCCAAATCAGAACCGAGGAGGCGCCGCGACTGCCGGCGCCGATCTCGACCACCGGCGTCATCGGCTGGATGCGTCAGAACCTGTTTTCGTCCATCGGCAACACCGTTCTGACTGTAATCGGCATTCTGATCGCCTACTCACTTATCGCGCCTTTGATCCAGTTCGCATTTATCGATGCTGTCTGGAGTGGCGACAATCGTGAAGCGTGTCTGCCGCAGGATGGCGGCCATAGCGGTGCCTGCTGGGCTTACGTGGAAGCATACTTCCCGCAGTTCATCTATGGACGGTATCCGACCGAGGAAATCTGGCGGGTGAACATCGTCTATTTCCTGTTCGCGGTGTTGCTCGTACCGCTGGCAATCCCCAGCGCGCCGTTCAAGAAAATCAACGCAATCCTGTTTCTGGTCGTCTTCCCGATCATCGCATACTTCCTGCTGACCGGCCTGGTCATCGGAGATGCGGTAATCCTGCCGATCGTTGAAACAGCGGTTTGGGGCGGTTTGCTTGTTACGCTTGTCATCGCGGTCACGGGTATTGTGGCCTCGCTACCGCTAGGTATCGCGCTGGCGCTTGGACGTCGATCAAGAATGCCGATCATCAAGCTTGTCTCGGTTATCTTCATCGAGTTCTGGCGCGGTGTTCCGCTGATCACGGTACTGTTCATGTCGTCGGTGATGCTGCCGTTGTTCCTGCCGGAAGGCGTGACCTTCGACAAATTGCTGCGCGTTCTGATCGGCGTGACCCTGTTCTCTGCCGCCTATATGGCAGAAGTGGTCCGTGGTGGCCTGCAGGCCATTCCGAAGGGGCAATATGAAGGTGCCATGGCGCTTGGGCTCCGGTTCTGGCCGATGATGTATCTCATCATTTTGCCGCAGGCTCTGAAGCTCGTGATCCCCGGGATCGTCAACACCTTCATCGGATTGTTCAAGGATACGACTCTGGTTCTGATCGTCGGCATGTTCGACCTTCTCGGCCAGATCCAGTCGTCCTTCACGGATCCGACATGGTCGACGCCCAGTACCGGTCACACGGGTTACCTGTTCGCTGCAGTGGTGTTCTGGACCTTCTGCTTCGGCATGTCGCGCTACTCCATCTTCATGGAGAAGAAGCTTCATACAGGACACAAACGCTAGCAAACCGCTTCCGGGGCGCGCGATGAACCGCAGCGCCCCGGCCACAGGACACTCTTGGAGTTAAAAACTATGTCTGAAAACGCTGTACGCGACGAGGAACTTGCAGCCGACCGTTCCAGAATGACCATCTCCGATACGGACGTGGCTATTGAAATCAAGAACATGAACAAGTGGTACGGGGATTTCCACGTTCTGCGCGACATCAACCTGAAGGTCATGCGCGGCGAACGTATCGTTATCTGCGGACCGTCAGGTTCCGGCAAATCCACGATGATCCGTTGTATCAACCGTCTGGAAGAACATCAGGCTGGACAGATCCTTGTGGATGGCATCGAGTTGACGGACGATCTGAAAAAGATCGACGAAATTCGCCGCGAAGTCGGCATGTGCTTCCAGCACTTCAACCTGTTCCCGCATCTGACGATTCTGGAAAACTGCACTCTGGCTCCAATCTGGGTTCGCAAGATGCCCAAGAAGGAAGCCGAAGACATCGCGATGCACTATCTCGAGCGCGTCAAGATCCCGGAGCAGGCCAACAAATATCCGGGGCAGCTGTCCGGTGGTCAGCAGCAGCGCGTTGCTATTGCACGGTCTTTGTGCATGAACCCGAAAATCATGCTGTTCGATGAGCCGACCTCGGCACTCGACCCGGAAATGATCAAGGAAGTTCTGGACGTGATGGTCGGACTTGCCGAAGAAGGCATGACCATGCTGTGCGTCACTCACGAAATGGGCTTTGCCCGCAAGGTTGCAAACCGCGTTATCTTCATGGATGCGGGGCAGATCGTGGAGCAGAACGAGCCGGAAGAGTTCTTCACCAATCCGCAGCATGAACGTACCAAGCTTTTCCTGAGCCAGATCCTGCACCACTGATCGGCTAAAGACTGCGGATGATGAAACTGCTGCGCAGGTTCCTGATTGGAATTTGCCTTGTTGTCTTCACTGCTGTTGTAGCACTGGGCCTCGGAGCACTCGTTCCGAGGCCTTTGTTCGATTCCAACCCGGTTATGGAAGTTGCGCAAAGTTTCGCAGAGAAACGGCGTATTCTGATACTCAACAATCCCATCCATACTGATATCGCTCTCCCGGCCGATCCGGACGTGCTGGAGGCGTTCGGATTCGTATCGGATGGCGGGCTGGAGCTGGATTATCCGGGTGTTTTCTGGATTGCTTTCGGCTGGGGTGGGCGGTCCTTCTATATCGAAACGCCAACGTGGGGCGATTTGAAACCGGGTCCGGTAATAGACGCGTTGACCTGGGATGCCTCGGTCATGCATGTCCGTCGCACCGGCGATATTCCGCTTGAACAGGAAAGCGTCCGCGTAATTGAACTGAGCCAGCTGGAATTTGATGAGCTGGTCAATGATATCAGGACCAGTTTCCAGTCAGATGGCACAGCGCCTCCGACGGCAATTCCCGGAGTGGCGTACGACGCACACGACATTTTCTTTCCGGCAGTTGGCGGCTTCAACGCGATGATGGGCTGCAACACCTGGACGGCCGACATGTTGAGGCGGGCAGGGGTGAAGACCGGCATGTGGACGCCGCTGCCCCTGACGCTTGACTGGTCGCTGGATCTACATAACGGGCGCTGAAGCAGGGTCCGGTACAAGCCGGTCAACAGCAGCCTCTGCCAGTTCCACCAGGATATCGCGAGATTCCCCAGCGCGGGCGCGAACCGAAAGACCGTGCAGCATCAAAGACAAATGCTGGGCGGTGAACTGGACGCTTGCTTCCGGAACCGAGTCTTTCATCTCCGCGTAAATCAGACCGGCGAACCCTCGATCCATTCGCTCAACGACATGCGCCAGCATTGATCTGAAGTCAGGATCGTCAGCTGCTTCAGTCGTCAGTGTGGAGATGGCCAGGCAACCATAGGCCGCATCACCAAATGTCGACCTGCCGCAATAAAGATCGATAGCAGCTGTCATGATGGCCTTGAGCCGGGGTTTCAGCCCTGTTTTTGTCTGTCCTGCCGCCTTCAGGTGGGCCTGCATCTGGTCCGCGAACCGTGAAATCACCTTCAGATACATGTCTTTCTTGCTGCCGAATGCGGCGTAGAGGCTGGGTCTGTTCAGGCCGGTTGCTTCTGCTATCTGGTCGAGACTGGTAGCGGCATAGCCGTGCTGCCAGAACACCAGCATGATGCGGTCGAGCGTGATGTCTTCGTCGAATTTGCGCGGACGGCCGCGTTTGCTTTCGGCTTTCATTTTATACCAATTCGCACATAAATATCGACATGTCTATTTTTATGCGATACGGTACATAAAAATGGAGCAATCAATGGAGACGTTTTGGGAGATGCCGGAAAACACTGCAGACATGGGGACGGTTGCTTGGGGACGAAGGTCTGGTCAGTTCGGCAATGGGCGACTGACAAGAACCGAAAAGCTGAAGGTGCTTACAAATCTTGGCCGTATGGGGATGCTTGAAGCGCTGGATGCTTTCAGAGGAAAACTGGGCCTGATCAACACCTTCGGTGCAGACCTTGAAGGACTACAGCCACCGGAGACCGCATTGGTCCGGGATGCGTTGGACTTTGCCGACGAAGTCCAGAATTTGGACCTGATGCGGCACAGTTGGCGCACCTATTACTTTGGCCTGTTGTTAGGTGGCTATCGTAAGCTCACTGTAGACAAGGAAATCCTCTTCTGTGCAGCCATATTGCATGACGTAGGCCTGGCGTCAGGCCGGACCAGTGAGCCGCGGGATTGCTGTTTCGTGGTCCATGGTGCGGAACGCTGCCAGCACCACCTTGTCGGCCAGGGACATGACCGGGCAAAGGTACATCGGATTGCCGATGCTATCGGACTGCACCTTAACGGGTATGTGTCTGCCAGAAGATATGGTGCAGAAGCACATCTTATTTCGCGAGGAGCAATGTGTGACGTGTTCGGAATGGGGCAGCGCAGGATCGCGCAGAACGTTCGCAAGGACATCTTCTCTCGATACCCGAAAGGGAAACTGAACGATGCTCTGGAAATCTGGCCAGGCCATCATCTTGCCGGCACACGTGCCGACTTTCTGATCAGTCTGGAGCCTTCACGCAAGAAACCGGATGGGTTGAAGGCAAGACCCCAGCCGGGAGAGTGAGCCTTGTTTTGGACAACCGGAATACGACCAAAGTATCGCTGCCTGCGTTTTCAGGTTGTGTTCGCCGCTCCCATCGGAAAGAATCGGGTATCGCGTTTTTATTGCCTAAAAAACGGCCAAAAACCGGGGGGATTGGTAATTATTCCTATTTCGTTTTCGTTGTGGCTCAACGCGCCATTGTCACTATGTCGTACGTAAAAATACAATTTATGGTTTATTTAGAATTGTCGGGTCACGTAGGGTCAGTTTTTATCAAGGTGACCTGCCATGAGCGATCAGGAATACGACTTCCAATCCCGTTTGAAATTCGCCCAAATTGATCATTCCACAATCGAAAATCTCAGAAAGCTCTGGCCGGTAATCGAGCCCGTGTTGGACGGTGTGCTGGCGGGTTTTTACGTTCACATCAACACCCAGCCAAATCTGGCTGCACTCGTCGGCTCGCATCAGCCCCGACTTGTTTCAGCTCAAAAGGGCCATTGGAAGAAGCTGTTCACGTCGGGCTTCGACCAGAGCTACCAGCAGAGCATCAACCAGATCGGTCATGTGCATTGCCGTATCGGGCTGGAACCGCGTTGGTACATTGCCGGGTATCTTTATGTCCTGCGCCATCTGCATGCCCATCTGACCCGTAAATACAGACGGTCTTTTCAAAACCTTGCCGTCTTGTTGAACGATGTCACGGCGGCCGTCTTCCTTGACATGGACCTTGCCATATCAACCTACGAAGAAGAACTTCTTCTGGAGCGCGCAGCGCAGACGGAACGATTGAACAAGGCTATCGAAAAGTTCCAGAGCAGCGTCAAGCAACCGTTGGCCGATGTGGAGGCCGGTGCTCGCAGCGTTGCGGGAGAAGCCGAGCATTTGACGAGCGTATCGCAGACCGCGAGAAGCCAGGTTGAGAACGCCGGTCATGTTTCAAAAGACTCTAGCGTCAGCGTCCAGACCGTAGCCTCTGCAACGGAAGAGCTCTCCAGTTCCATCCAGGAAATTTCGAAGCAGATCTCCGGTGCATCCCGTATTGCCAGCCAGGCGGCAGGCGGCACAGAACAATCGAGCCTTCAGGTGGCCAGCCTGGCAGGTGCAGCCCAGAAAATTGGGGATGTGATCGGTCTCATTCAGGCGATTGCCGAACAAACCAATTTGCTGGCTCTGAACGCAACGATCGAGGCTGCCCGTGCCGGCGATGCCGGCAAGGGATTTGCGGTGGTCGCAAGCGAAGTGAAAACCCTCGCAGAACAGACCGCGAAGGCAACCGAGGAAATCAGCCAGCAAGTCACCGAAATCCAGAGTTCGACGGACAATGCCGTTGCCTCCATCCAGTCGATTTCCGAAGTGGTCAAGCAACTAGACGAAATGACGTCGTCGATTGCAGCGGCGATTGAAGAGCAGGGTGCTGCAACGCAGGAAATTTCCCACAGTATCCAGACGGTCGCTTCGGGAACGCAGACCCTCGATGAGAACATTGGCGGTGTCGAACAGGCAATCACCGCCACCGATCAGGCGGCCGACAGTCTGTTGGCTGCATCCAGCAGAATGTCTTCAAGCACCAGTTCTATCTCGGATGAGATCCGGGATTTCTTTGAAACCTTGAAGACTGGCACCTGATCAAAGCGCTATTTGATCTCTCAAGCTGGGCCGGTGACGACGTCCGTGTCGTCCCGGCTTCCCCATTCCGCCCAGGACCCGTCGTAAAGCGAAAGATCCCGAGCACCGAGCACGGTAAGGCCAAGGGTCAGGATCGCCGCTGTGACACCGGAGCCGCAAGAGGTCGTGACGGGCTTGTCGAGATCCACTCCAGCATCCTGAAAAGCCTTTGCCAGGTCTTCCTTCTGCAAGAATGTGCCGTCTTCCGCGATGAGTTGGGTGAAGGGTAGGTTGAGCGCGGTCGGCATGTGACCCGACTTCAGTCCGGCACGCGGCTCTGGCGCTTCTCCGGCAAATCGTTCGGCAGACCTTGCATCCAGTATTTGCCGCGAACCATTTGCGATTGTGGAGCGGATCTGGTCGAGGTCAGCAACGGCACCATGGTTCAAACGGGACGAGAAGTGGCTTTGAACTCTGCGGGGCGTATCGTCGTCAAAGGCACGGCCTTCTGCCCGCCACTTCGGAAAACCACCATCCAGAACATAAACTCGTTCCGCGCCCATGCTGCGTAGCGTCCACCAGACGCGTGGCGCGGAATAGAAACCGAAATCATCGTAGACCACCAGTGTCTGACCGTCGCCTATCCCCATCTTCCGCATGGTTGACGAAAACACATGCGGAGCTGGCAGCATGTGAGGCAGATCGCTGGCCTTGTCACAGACCTCGTTGACGTCGAAGAAGACGGCGCCTGGAATGTGGGCGTTCGGATAGACAGGCGGAGCATCTGGATGTGTGACCGGCGGCATCCAGGCATTGATGACAATCAGATCTGGCGAGGAGAGATGATCGTCCAGCCATTGAGTCGATACGAGGGGATGGTCGGTCATTACGGCTCCTTAGGTCTCCAGCAAGCCTTTGGACTTGTGCCAGTCCTCGATTGAGAGGTCCGGATAGTTCTGGAAGTGAACGTGTCCGGGACCGCTCGGCACCTCGATCCAGTCAGGCTTGAACGCCAGCATGATATGGACAATCTCTGGCGGTGTTGGCAAGGGGCTATCGACCGCTCCTGCATGTGGATGCACCAGTTCGGGCCAACGCGGATCCCATAGCCACAGGTGAGATCCGCAAGCCTTGCAGAAATGACGTTCCGCAGGACTGGTCTTTCCATCAATGACAGCGTTGTAGACCGACTTCGTCTCCGCACCCGATACCTCAAGGCTGCCGGCGTCTCCCATCAGATTGACTGCATAACCGCCGCTGCCACCTGTCTTACGGCAGATGGAACAGTAACAGCGCATGTAGGGGTAGGGGGTTCTGCTTTCCACTTCGAAGGAAACAGCTCCACACCGGCAGCCACCTGACAGTTTCATTTCAACTTCCCCCGTTTGCTTGTCAGTCGGTCAGGCGGATCCGGACGCGCCTGTTCTGCTTGCCCTTCTTTTCAATCTTGCCGAGTTCAAGCAGGCCGATTTCAGAGGTTCTCGTTACATGGGTACCACCGCAAGGCTGCAAGTCCACGTCGTCGCCGATCCTGACCAGTCTTACCCTGCCAGACCCGCGGGGCGGCTTGACGGACATGGTCTTGACCAGACCCGGGTTGGCATCGAGTTCTTCGTCTGTGATCCATTGGGTGGTTACTTCGTGATCACCAGATGCCAGCGCATTGAGCTTCTCCAGAAGCGCTTCCCGGTCGATTGTGTCTTCGCCCATATCGAAATCAAGCCGTCCCTCGGGATCCCCGATTTGACCACCTGTAACGGGAAAGGGCAGGGCCACGGACAATAGATGCAAGGCAGTATGCATGCGCATCAACCGGTACCGTCTCGCCCAGTCCAAATGGGCGGTCACTTTTGTGCCGGCGGCAGGCAGGTGTTGTCCTTCTGAAGGGACATGGACGATGGTTTTCTTGTCGTCATCATAGACCGTGGTGGCAATGTCGATCTTCGTGCCGTCTTCCAGCTCCAATGTGCCGCTGTCGCCCGGTTGACCGCCACCGGTCGCGTAAAAAACCGATCTATCAAGCACGATGCCGCCACGCTCGTTGATGCCGGTCACTTCGGCTTCACATGTTCTGAGATAGGCATCGTCGCGAAACAAAGGCGTGGTCATCCGGAACTCCCTGAAACGAATAGCGTCGAATTGACCAACGAACAGCATGCGGTGCAAGGCCCTATTTGCAGGAAACCGGGGTCATGAAAAACAAACGCCCGCAATCCGGCCGGACCGCGGGCGATAACAATGATGTGGACCAAGTTCAGTCGGCGAAATTCAGATCCACAAAACCTTCTGACCAGTTCTGTGCGTTTGCCTTGCCTTTTGCATTTGTGAAGATCGGCTTGGCCGGGTTTTCGCGCGTCACCGTGAAACAGAGTTTGCCCCAGCCATCGCCGCTCCAGTCTTCGCAATATTGACCAGTCCCGTTAATTTCGACGGCTTCCCACGGAATGTTCCGGATCTTGTCGCCCTTGACCACGACAACGGCGAAGCCGTCGGCGTGGTTGTTCTGCTTGTACTCCGTCACGCCGTCGGGAAAGAAACCATGGATGGAGTTTCCCGACATCATGTCGTTGATCTCGTCTGCCGTCAGGTTGGCCGGATCAGCCAGTGCGTAAAAGCTGCCCGTCAGTGTTGCCAGCGACGTCAGTGCAAGAAGTCGTAGCTGAGATTTTAAGTTGCGCATGTTCCCCTCGATTTCGATGCTTGCATTTGCGCTAAACCCTTGGTTTCGTTCCAGGGCACACTTCATCCTGCAGCACGGTCGAAAGAAGACCTGTGAATATCGACGCCAAAATTTCCATTGAGCCGCAACAAGGTGCGGAGAACGTGCGTGTCAACGAACCGCTCGGAGAAGCCTATTCGGCGTATTGGAACTGGTGGTTGAGGCATTTTGCAAAGCAGGCTGAGGCACGGTTTCCCGCAATTTATGGGAATTCCGTTTTGCAGGGCACTGAGGCGAAGGATCCGCTGTCCCGTACCGGAATGCTCTACGCTTCACGAGGATGCGGAGCGGTTTTCAATCTGGCGCGTGCTCTAGGTCGCCCAGCCGGTTTCGATGTGATCAGTCATCTCCTGACGAGTGCGCAGAGCATGCCTGACCTGGTGAACAGATGGTCGGGTGTCCTGGCACTGCAGGCGTCCTTTCGGTTTCACGAGAGCGGTCAAGGAAAGGATTTTATTTCTTCCGTCCAGCGCAATTCACTGGTCTTGTCACCCTACAAGGTACGTCCCGCGAACCAGAAACCATTCGGACCGGCAATGCTGGCCGGTGTCGTGACCGGAACGCTTGAAAGCGCAGGGGTACATATTCAGGACATCTGGGCGGTTAGCCGCGGCAGTGCTTCCCGGCCGATTTATCGGTTTGGCAATTTCGTCGACGGCAACTTGGACTTCGACAGCGATATCCTGATTATTCCTGCAGAAGAAACTTCCGGGTTCAAATCCGAAATCGGAATGATGTCTTCTGCTTCAAGCCTGTCTTTTCGCCACCTGCTGAACAGGCCGCAGGGGCCGGGTACAAACCGACTTCTTGCGCGGGTCGTCGGCGTTCTCGAACTTTCAGTGGGGGAGCATCCTGGCTTGTCGTCAACAGCGGCGGGACTTGGTTTGTCGCCGAGAAGTCTGTCCCGGCGGCTATCGGAGGCGGGGTTGGGCTACGCCAGGCTCGCTCGTTTCGTCCGTCTGCGAAAGGCGACGCGTATGATGGCGTCGGGCGACTGCTGTCTCGATGAGATTGCCTACCAGGCGTCCTATTCGGACCGCCACCATATGAGCCGGGACTTTCGTAAGATGGCCCAAGTTACTCCCGCCGGCCTGAGAGAGCTGCTGGCACGCTAGACTGGTTTTGGACGCTCAGTCACCACGGGTCACCGGCAGCCAAAGGAACCGGTTCAGCTATTTGCCTTGGCCACCAGAAGCTTCAGGGCGAAGGTGCCCATGATGCCCGCAAAAGCCCAGTCGAAGGCTCGCATGAACTTCGGCGAGGACTTCAGGAAACGGGCAAACGCACTGGCTCCCAGAACCATCGCCGCGCAGATGGGCATTCCCAGAACGACGAAGTAAAACCCGAGGAACATCAGTTTTCCTGTCGCGTTCGGATCCGCCGCGCTGACAAACTGAGGCAGGAAGGTCACGAAGAACAAGACGATCTTGGGATTGAGGATGTTGATCCCGAGTGCCTGTAGCCAGACCCGGTGAATAGGTTGCCTCTTCACGGAGGCTGCTTCCAGCGCAAGGCTGGACCCGTTCCTGACGGCTTGAACTGCGAGATAAATCAGATAAGCGGCGCCGACGATCTTCAGCACTGTAAATGCAAGTGCCGATGCTGAAAGCAGGGCGGAAACACCGATCGCGGCAAGCACGGTGTGCAGGATCAGACCACAGGTTGCCCCAAACACAGCAGCAAGCCCGGCGCGCCGGCCTTGTGTCAGCGTCTTGCTCATGAACAGCGTCATGTCGGGTCCTGGCGTAACGGTCAACACCAGTGCTGCGGCCGTAAAGGCAAGCAGGGTCGCGTAGTCGGGTATGTAAGCCATGGTTTGCAGATGCCGGAGAAGTTGGTCTGATAGAGATTTAGATCATTCGCCTCGACGGCACCAGCCCGGAAGGGGGCGCTCTTCGTTCGATTTCACAAAACAGGCGCTGGATATTGCCTTTAAGCTGCACGAGGCGCTCTGCATGGCCGCGCAGTCAGAGACTGAATATGTCCCGAACACTGATCAAAGTATGGGAGACAGCAACCTGGCACCTTGAGCCAGGACACGAAAAACATAACTGCGGGACTGGAACGCGTCCGGCCAGGTCAGGCGGGAGTTCTGGAAATCGGTCTCCAGCATGCTTTCGACATTGTCGATCATGCGCGGATGGGTGAACCAGAGGGTCAATTCAAAATTGATCTGGAAAGATCTGTTGTCGAAGTTGACCGTGCCGATGGAAACGAGTTCGTCGTCCATCAGCGTAACCTTCTGGTGCAGAAAACCGTCGATATAGCGGTAAACCTTCACCCCGCGCTGCACCAGGGTGTCCTCGTAGGCGTGGCTTGCGAGCCATACAGTCCAGTGATCACGTTTTTCCGGCATCAGAACGCGTACGTCCACACCGCGCATTGCTGCCGAGCAAAGCGCTGTCTGGATGTCGAGAGACGGCACCAGATACGGTGTGGTGATCCATAGCCTCTTTCGTGCCCGGGCTGCCGTTTCGACAAAAGCCAGAGCGCATTCCTCCAGCTTGTCTGCAGGCCCTGTCGGCATCACCAGAACGGCTTCGTCACCTGGCATCGGAATTTCGCCAACCTGAGGCAGTTCGATGCGCTCGCCGCTCGCCCAGAGCCAGTCTTCGACAAAGGAGAGTGCGCAAGCAACGGCAGCGGGCCCTTCGACACGGACATGGGTGTCACGCCAGTGGCCAAACCAGTTGTCCCGGCCGACATACTGGTCCGCAACATTGTGGCCGCCGACAAATGTGACGCGGTAGTCGATCACGACCAGTTTGCGATGATTGCGATAGTTGAGACGCATCGGTCCAAGCAGTCGCAGGAACTTGTGGTTTTCGTTGAAACCGCAAACCTTGACGCCGGCGTTCTTCAAGCGGGTCAGATAGTCTTTTGACAGAGAATGGCTGCCGACATCGTCGTAGAGGAAATAGACTGTTATGCCATCCTTGGCACGGGCGATCAGGGCGTCGGCCATGTCACGTCCCAGTTCGTCGTCATGGATGGCGAAGAACTGGAAGAATATGACGTTTCTGGCCTTTGCAATTTCATTCTTGATGGCTGTGAACGTCGCATCACCATCGATAAGAAGGTCTGCCTTGTTGCCGGCCATGAAGGGAACCCCGGCAACGCGGGAAAGAACCGGCCAGTCTCTGGTTTCCTCGTGATCGGTCAGGCCAAGTTCGTCTGCACGCCTTGCCCGTTCTGCCCGGCCAAGGGTCGCTTGAATCTTCTCGTAGTCGGAAAAGGATCGCCAGCCGAACACGAAATAGAGTGGCACCGTGAGATAAGGCAGAAAAAACAGGGACAGCAGCCATGCGACGGACCCTTGGGAAGTTCTTGAATTCATTACTTCGCGAACGGCGCAGATGCCTGCCGTCACGTACATGATCGCGACAAATGCCGCGACCAGTCCGAGATTGTTTGCCATGACATCCAGAACGCCGGCATCTGTGACGGCATCACGGATCACCGCTTCGGCCGCGTCACCGCCTTGCGCCAATGCTTGATCCGCTGAACTCATGTAATGCCCCCCGGTGTCAATCGATCAGGCGAAGGGTGGCTGGATCGTGACTTTTCGCTCCAGCCACGCCGGAACCGGCAAATTCTTTGATCTGAGGAAGTCCGGATTGTAGAGTTTGGACTGGTAGCGGGTGCCGTGGTCGCACAGGATCGTGACGATCGTCTTGCCTGGACCAAGCTCGCGAGCGAGGCGCCGGGCGCCGGCCAGGTTGATAGCGGTCGAGCCACCCAGCAGTAGCCCTTCCTTTTCCGCGAGATCGAACACCAGCGGCAAGGCTTCTTCGTCCGGAATTGTGTAGGCATGATCGATTTTAAGATCGCCGACAATCGCGGTACTGCGGCCAAGGCCGATGCCTTCGGAAACCGAACCACCTTCGGAGGCGACAGCCTTGCCGGTGGTGAACAGCGATTGCATGGCAGCGCCACGCGGGTCGGCGCAGCCGATGACGACACCCGGCTTGTTCTCCTGAAGATAGGTTGAAACGCCAGCCAGCGTGCCACCGGAACCGACCGCACAGATGAAACCGTCAACCCGGCCACCCGTTTGGGCCATGATTTCAGGACCTGTGGTTACGAAATGAGCCTTGCGGTTGTCGAGGTTGTTCCACTGATCGGCAAAGATAACGCCATTAGGTTCGGTCCGTGCCATCTCTTCTGCAAGACGGCGGGCGACGTGCTGGTAATTGTTGGGGTCGGAAAAAGGCTTGGCCGGAACTTCGACAAGTTCAGCACCACATAGGCGCAACATGTCCTTCTTTTCCTGGCTTTGCGTTTCCGGGATAACGATCACGGTCCGGTAACCGCGTGCACTGGCTACCAGCGCCAGTCCGATACCGGTGTTTCCGGCTGTGCCCTCGACAATCACACCACCGGGCTTGAGATCACCGCGGGCTTCGGCTTCAAGAATCATCTGCCGGGCAGGGCGGTCCTTGACCGATTGACCGGGGTTCATGAACTCGGCCTTGCCGAGAATTTCGCAACCCGTTTCCTCGGACAGAGCTTTCAGACGGATGAGGGGCGTGTTACCGATCGCATCGACAACAGAAGCGGACACAGACATTTATTCTTTCCCGGCTGATCTGGTCCGGTGGCGCTGACCGGCCAGATGAAATCTGATAAGCCCCGGACGCTAAAGGTCTGAAGGGCCTTGATCAAGGTCGCAATGTAAGGCTTCAAATGGGGAATGCCAGCACCTGAGGCCAATCAGGTTCCTTTTTCCCTCTGGTGTCAAAAACACGCCATCAGTTGTTCCGTGAAATCAGCTTACTGAAATTCTATTTCTAACAATTCTGGTGTAATTGTTGATCCGATTTTTGTTGCCTGTCGTATCGCCGGTAAGGCAACTTGGGATTCTAAAGCCAAATGAGAGCGGTAATGGAAAAAAACGTGACCGGAATGGACGAGTTACTGGCCGGATATGCGGCCGGGACCTTGACCTATCCGGCGCAGGCATTGGTCGGTGCTCATCTCGAAATGAGCGACTGCAACAGGTCATATGTAAGCTCACTTGAAACTCTTGCCGGCTTTGAGCTGGAAGACGCCGAACCGGTCTCCATTTCCAATCGGGACGAATTTCTCGGATCGATATTCAGTGGCGCCGTTGATGACCTGAACGATAACGCGCCTGCCGCCGAACTGTCTGAGAAAGGCGGACCGGCCGTTCCCGAATCGCTGCAGTCGATTATCGGTTCCTCGATGGATCAGCTACCCTGGAAAACGCTCCTTCCTGGCGTCAAGGAATGCAAGTTCGGTGAAATTGACGGCTGCGCAAGCAGTCTCCTTTGGGTGCGGGCAGGTCGAGCAATGCCGTCCCATACGCACCACGGCACTGAGCTTACGCTCGTATTGACGGGCGGGTTCAAGGACGAAGACGGCCACTATGTGGCTGGTGACGTTGCCTTTGCCGATGGCGATGTGGACCACAAGCCTATAGCTGACGAAGGTGAAGACTGCATTTGCTTCGCGGTGACAGCGGGACGCCTGCAGTTGACCGGCCCTGTTGGCCGCTGGTTCGCACCCTTTATCCGCTAAAATTCAATCCGACACCCGGTCTGTTTGCGTAAAGAGGCAAACGAACCGGGAGAATGAATTGCCCAAGACGAATTATGTTGCCCAAGCTGATCACGGTTGCGCCTGGATCACGGGAGCAAGTTCCGGTATCGGCCGGGAGCTTGCACTTGACCTCGCCCGTTCGGGCTGGAAGGTCATTGTAACTGCCCGCTCGGAACAGGATCTGGCGGAGCTGGAGAAGCAGTCTAAGACGCTTGCCGGTTCAATTCATGCGCTGCCTGGGGATGTCACGAAGACGGACCTCATGGCCGAACACGTGAAAAAAATTCAGCAGGACTTCGGCGGTTTGAGCCTGCTCGTGGCTAATGCGGGCATTTATCTGCCGCAGGATGGCCTCGATGCCGATGCAGACGCCTTTCGCAAAAGCTTTGATGTAAACCTCATGGGGACGGTCAATGTGCTTCTGCCGGCAATCACAGCCATGAAGGCGGCGGGCAGGGGGCAGATCGCAGTGGTGTCGTCTGTGGCAGGTTATGGCGGTTTGCCGACGTCTGCTGCATACGGTGCCACCAAGGCGGGGTTGATCAACCTTGTTGAATCCTTGAAATTCGATCTGGACCTTGCAGGGATCCGAATTCAGATCATCAGTCCCGGTTTTGTCGATACGCCGGCAACAAAGTCCAATCCGTTTCCGATGCCTTATCTGATGTCTCCGGAAGAGGCTGTCGAGGAAATCAGGAAAGGCCTGTCCCATCCAGCCCGTTTCGAGATTGCATTTCCGCGTAAATTTGTTCGGCAACTGAAGCTTATGCGCTGGTTGCCGTACAGTGCCTACTTCGCGCTGGTCGCCCGGTCCACGGGTTGGAACAAGAAAAAGGCCGGGTGACCCGGCCCTTGAAGTGTGTCTTCAAGATCAGTGCCTTGTCAGGCAGATTTGACGTAGACCATCTGGCGAACATCGATATTGCCGGACCGGAAGCCTGCCTCGCAATAATGCAGGTAAAACTCCCAGAGGCGCTTGAAGCGCTCGTCAAAACCCAGCGGACTGATCCTTGGCCAGGCTTGTCGGAAACTCTGCCGCCATTCTGCAAGCGTTCTCGCATAGTCCTGGCCGAAGATCTTCTGATCCATAAGGTCCAGGCCCAGTGACTTGCCGATTTCCGCCAGACGACCGGGCGGAGGCAGCATTCCACCTGGAAAGATATAACGCTGGATGAAGTCTGTGCCTCTGCGATAGTCGTCGAACATCTTGTCCTGGATCGTGATGATCTGCAGACCCGCCTTGCCACCCGGCTTCAAGCACTTTGACAATTGGCGGAAGTAGGTCGGCCAGTATTTTTCACCGACGGCCTCGAACATTTCGATGGAGGCTATCCTGTCGAACACGCCATTTTCGTCGCGATAGTCCTGGAAGACCACTTCAACCTTGTCGTTGAGGCCGGCCTTGTAGATCCGCTCGCGCGCGTAATCGAATTGTTCCTGCGAGATGGTCAATGCTCGCACGTTGGCACCAACCGATTTTGCGACATATTCGGCAAAACCGCCCCAGCCACACCCGATTTCCAGAACCTTGTGATCGGGAGTAATGCCCGTCTGCCGGACCAGAGAAGCGTATTTCTCGGTTTGGGCCTGTTCCAGATTGTTGGTTTCGTTGCTGTAGATCGCCGAGGAATAGGTCATCGAAGGATCGAGCCATTCCCGGTAAAATGCATTTCCGAGATCATAGTGCGCCGAGATGTTGCGTTTCGACCCGCGTTTGGTGTTGGAGTTCAGCCAGTGGCGTACCGACATCAAAAAACGTGTAAACGGCTTCCCCTGGAGGGCTTCCAGCGTCGATTCCTGGTTTATGCAGAAGACTTCCAGAAATGTGGTCACGTCGGGCGACGACCAGTACCCCGCCATGAAGGCTTCTCCGACACCAACGTCGCCTGCTTGGACGACCATACGGAAAAACGCCCAGTTATGGATCTTGAGAACACCGTGTGGGCCATCTTCCTGCCCTTTGATATGGAACCTTCGACCGTCTGGAAATTGAACTTCAAGAGACCCGTAACGGATTTTGAGGGCAAGGCCGGCCGCCATTTTGGCGAGGCGTGGAGTACCCTTCAACTCCGCGCGGAAGTTTTCCTTGGTCAGAACAATCGGCTCACTCATAGCAGAACCTCTTGAAACGTCAGTTGTTTGAAACTGGCAAGACAGAACCTGTCTGCCCAGGCAACCCGTCATTCCCTGCATCTTCTGCGGGTCGAGCGTGAAATGGTACACGCTTGCGCCAGATTTTAAAGGCTTCCCAATGGATGGCGCCGATGACCTTGAACGTCAGCAGCGGCACCTGAAGGCAGGCCTGCAGAATCGAGCCGTTGGACAGGGGGCGTTGTGTGCCGGAAAATGTCGCCGACAAAAGCGGGCCTTCGCAATCCTTTTCCAGAATGCGAACGCGGACGGTTTTTCCCGGCGGCATCATGCGGAAGTAATAGTGTTGTTCCATGCTGACGAAGGGCGACACGTAGAACAGCTTCTTCTGATCTTGGCGTATCCCTGCATCACTGCACTGGCCGGCTTTGACAGGTGCTACGTAGGTGTGGATGCCCCCAAACGTGTTGCGTACCTCGTAAACGAGTGCAATCAGTTGGTTCGACCGGTCATAAGCATAATAAACGCTGAGAGGGTTGAAGCCGTAACCCAGCATCCGCGGATATGCGAGCAGCAGGACCCGAGCAGGTGCCTCTAGTCCTTCCTTGGCGAGCAATCGGTCGACATGGAGCCGCAAATCAGACCCGTCCCTGGGGCCATGGTCCTTCTGATGAAACGACAGCAAATTGAACCGGTTGACGGAGAAGAACAGGCTGGACTGCGCAGCTTCTTCAAGCCGATCCAGATCGAGCAGCACGGAGAAGACCTTGTAGGAAAACCTGTGCTCACGGGGTTTCATGCGGTGATGCATGACCGAGCCCATGAACAAGGATGCCGCCGGATTGGGGGGCGGTCCATTGTCATGCATACAATTGCTCGGCCTTGCCTTCATTCGGCAGCCTCCAGATAGGTGTCGCCAGCCACGTCTTTTTCCCATGGCAGCCGGGCACCGAGAGAACGGGCAACATCAAGTCCGGACGAAAGTCCATCTTCGTGGAAGCCGTGACCGCGCCACGCACCACAATACCATGTGTTGTTCACGCCTTGAATTTCCCCAAGCCGGTTCTTGGCCTGCTGAGCCATGGCATCAAACTGGGGATGATCATAAACATACTTTGCGAAGGTCTTGTCTTCCTGAGGTGGTGCATAGGGGTTCAATGTAACGAAGACCGGTTTGGAGTGATCGAAGTTCTGCAACCGGTTCATCCAATAGCTGACGGTTACGTCCCGTGTTTCGCCGGCTTCGCGATCGGACATGTAATTCCAGGAAGCCCAGACGTTTTTGCGTTTCGGCATCAGGGCCTCGTCACGGTGAAGGTAAACCTCGTTTGGACGATACCGGATGGATCCAAGAATATCGCGCTCCTGTGGGGAGGGATCACCCAACATGGCAAGGGTCTGGTCCGTGTGGCTGGCAAGGATCACATGATCGAAGACGTCCTGGTGGCCGGATGCGTCGCGCACGATGACCTGACCGTTTTGCCGGAGAACTTCTGTGACCGGCTTGCCAAGCCTGATCTTTCCCTGAAGTGGCGCCAGCAGCTTTTCCACGTAGTTGCGGCTGCCACCGGAAATGGTACGCCACAGCGGCCGATCGAATGAAAGCAGGCGATGATTTTCAAAGAAAGCCACGAAGCTTTCCGCAGGATAGTCCCGCATTTCGTTGATCGGCGTCGACCAGATGGCAGCGCCCATCGCCAGCAGATAGTCGTTTATGAAACCGGAAGAGTAGTGTTCACGCTCCAGGTAGCCACCGAGCGTTTGCCCGCTGAGGCGTCCGGCCTTCAGATCTTCAACTGCTTTGCCATTGAAGCGGAAGATATCCCGCAACATGCGCAGGAACCGCGGTGAGACCAGATTACGCCGTTGTGCGAAGACCGCGTTCAGAGAATGGCCTGACCATTCAAGCTTGCCGTTGTCCGCCGACAAGGCAAAACTCATGTCGCTTATCTCGTTGGCGACCCCCAGATGGTCAAGCAGCGCAGTAAAATTCGGGTAGTTGAGCTCGTTGTAGACGATGAAACCGGTGTCCACCGAAATCCGGGCGCCATCATAGTCGATATCCGCCGTGGCGCTGTGACCACCTGGCCGTTCGCGCCGCTCGTAGAGAACAACGTCATGAAGATCATTAAGGGCCCAGGCTGCACTGTTTCCGGAAATTCCGGAGCCGATTACGGCAATCCGCATATCATATCCTTCGGGGCGTCGGTGTTACCGCGGGAAACCTGGTCGGACGCCAAGTTTTCCAGTTGATGTGCAGCGGTTACGCCTCGCCTTGAAGGGCGGATCACATAGGACGATGAATTTTATGGATTATTTTTGACGCAAAACGATTGGCGCGACTTCAGCCAACGCCATCCGAGGTTTTGCGACCTCGGAAGAGCGGAAAAGCTCACACGCGCATCGCCGCTGCCCGGCAAAAAGGCCGGGCAAGCGAATGGCGTGTCGCAAGTCTGCAAGGCAATTGCGCCAAAACAAGCCTCAGGCCTGGATCGTGTCGACAATCCAGTTCCATGCGATTTCGACGCGTGTGCGTGCGGCATCGAAGAAGGCAACGACCTTCTGCCATACCAATTCGCCAAAATCTGCGACCTGCAGCATGGTGCCGCGTTTCTGCGAGGGTTGCTGGCCGGTTTCGATAAGTTCAATTGTGGTCGCATCAACACCTTCATTGACCACACGACGTGTGACCGTAAGGGTGCCTTCATTGACCAGTCTTGATTCATCCTTGCCGGCGACAACCGTATCCTGATCCATGGCGCGAACGACAACGGCCCGGCCATCTGGAAGCAGATGGGTTTCGTTGGTGTTCACTTCACTGTCATAGATAACTTCGCCGAAGGAATCGATCAGTTCTACCCAGATCGTTTTCCGGCCTTCAAGCTCGATTTCGCCCACCCATATCGTGAGCTCACTTTCCAGCGGGTCGGCCTGATCCTGTGACGCTGACGCGACTGTGACCGCCAAACGATCCTCAGGCAACGTTATCGTTTCCTGAGGCAGTGGGGCCGCAGCAGCGCTTCCCGCCAAGGCAAGGATGAGGCCAAGCGCAAGAGTTCCTGCTCTGGTATTCCGTTGCATGTACGCCTCCCAAGGCTAATACAACTTAATTTACCGCGCGTGGGGTCTGTAAACGGAGGTCCATTGTAGGACTTTTCAGGTCTTCCGCGCTTTTGCGCCCCGTTCGTGCGGTCACGATTTTGCCATTATCGCACCACAATCTCCCGAATGCGTGTAACAAAGATCACAAATCCGGGCTTTTTCAGTTATATTTCGGTAATAAATGTGGGTTGAACTACGAAGTTCAAGGCCAATCACCAGTTCGTGAACGCAAAGCCATCGTCATAACTAACAATGAACGTAGAGTAAGTTTGTTGACTGTGGTAATTTTGTCGATGTTTTTCGATGATATTGATCGGTTTCCGCTATCGCCTGTGCACTTGCCTCGAACTCGAGGTCAGAAAGCTGGGTTGCTCAATGCGGCTAGAAGTAACTACCTGACAGAAGTTCAAATTAAAAAGCTCCACCGGCAGAGGTCCGGCGGAGCTTTATGGGATCGGCACAGTTGATGGGGTACGTGCAAATCTCCCTACAGATCAAATCCTTGCAGCAATCAGGCCGTTTTAGTTTGCCGTTGGATCTGCAGATCGGGGCAGGTCCTGAAGGCTGAGTTTCGATCATTCCATAAATTGATACTGACCGACCATTCACATTCAACCTTGGTAAAAATTACAATTAGTGTGTTTGAAGGCGCGCTGCTGAGCTCAAGATCCCATGTAAGACTATGATTGATTTGAGAAATGCAAATGCAGGCGGATGACCGATTTTAAATTCGGTACTGAAAATAATAGAAATAAACTTTGCGAGTGCTTGTATTTGCAAGCAAAATGCCAATTTTCCGTGCGTTCAGGACGCGCTTGGTAAGCAATGCATCCCTTTTAGTCGGCTGGATTCGTCAGTTACTCATGCCGCTCGAAAGAGCGCGCAATACTCAAGAGGACGCCCTGCGAGATAGACTTGTAACCGGTTTCCAATCGAAGGCCCGCTGAAAAGGGTAGCTCGGCTCAGGGCGGTGTTGGTTTGTGAGCGCCTCAATGTCCTGGTTAACCGCACCATCTGTGAGGGCCATGCGGGCGGGATTGGCGATTGGGGCCAGCTCTGGCGACAGGTATCCGGATTTCACGATCAAGAACCTTGCAGTGGATGGTTCAATGGCAAAACGCCGAAAATCCTCCAGTTGATGGAAGGGGCGTCTGTGTTCCGTCAGGATCACCAAATTACCTGCGATCCTGGTCAACACTTCCCGATTATGATCCTGTTCTCTGCCTAGTTTAGACAGCAAGACAGCTTCCGTGCTAACGACCTTGCAATCGCTGCCTAGGGCACCACCAATTGTGAGGCGGGATGAAGAGCCGTCTGGCAATGGCCAGAGTTTATCGACCGCAACCGGATCAGCGATCCCTGCAAATACACCTCCAGTCAAGCCTCGTTCCAACCAGGCCGCCAGGACATCGGATCTGTCACCAACACCACCACCTGTCGGATTGTCGCCACTGTCGGCAAGGATGAGGGGAGACGAGCTTTCTGTTGCAGCATCGTCCAGGCACAGTTCGAGCGGCTTCGTGGGGACACCAAACTCGAAGTCTTGCCTTGCGGACCAGTACTGCGCAGCAATTTCGGAAGCCGCCTGTTGAATGGCATCCAGGTCTGTTCCCGTCACCACGGCGGCCGCGGTGGCTCTTGCCGTATCAGCCCAGACATATCCCACCATCAGATTGGCATCGGTCACCCCGGATCTCTGATCGAATACCGGCAACGTTGCATAAAGCGATTTTGCCGGTTCATCTTCCGTGCTGGTTCGTTCCCCGGGCAGGAGAACCGGCACAGGAGCCCAGGCCACGTACCTCTTGGGACCACCACCCAATTGGTTGACAAGATTTGCCGCGGCACGTCGGTGGGTTTCGGTCACGTCGATATGAGGGGCGGTGCGATAAGCACAGAAGATGTCGATCTGATCGACAATGGTTTGCGTGACATTGCCGTGCAGATCGTAACTGACAGCGATTGGCACTTGTGGCCCGACGAGTTGGCGAACCGCAGAGATCCAGTCCCCTTCCGCATCGCTCAGACCGATCACATGCATGGCGCCATGCATAATCAAGAGAACACCGTCCAATGGCTTCTTGGCTTCAAGTTCGGCAAGAAAGGCAGACTTGAAGCTCGCATAGCAATCCGCAGACACCGGACCTCCTGGAATGGATCTGGCGTGAAACAATGGACAAAAGGTGACGTCAGGAAATCTGCCGCCGTCGATGCCTGCCTGTGCCAGCAAGTCCTTGCCACGGGTGACCGTGAAGTCTGATGCGGTTTGCTGGACCGGTGAATAGGTACTGCATTCGGTATGAATGCCGCCAACTGCAATTTTCATCTTCCTGCCTCGTCACGCATTCAAAGCTGTGGGAAGAAGGGGGCCTGCGCTGCAAATCGCAACCAGGCCTTGCTGGTGGGATCGGTCCAGCCGGCTTCAGCGACTGCATAAAGCCGCGGAAAGACCATATGATTGAAGATGGCGTTGTCGGTCATGTGCTCGCACCAGATGCAGGCCTGCACCCCCTTGAGGCGCTCTTCACTGCCGGTGCTGAGACCGGCAGCTGCTTCATAGCCGTAACAGTCTTCCGGTGTCGAAACGCCGGCCCAACCTGCACCCGGCTCATGCCAGCCGGACGCCTGGACCATATCCATGTAATAGTGCTGTCCCGGGGTGCAGATGACGTCGTAGCCCTGATCGATCAGGTCCTTGGTGACTTCCTGTCTTTGCCAGGCCATCAGAAGCACGCCATCCGGGTCAATGCCGCCACCGTGTGAGACTTCGTCCCAACCGGCAAGTTTCCGGTTGAGTTTTCTCAGAATGTCGCGCACGCGGCCCATGAAATAGGCTTGCACTTCCATTGTATCCGCATGACCCTTTTCCTCCATGAGGCGTTGGGTCTTCGGAGAGGCGAGCCATGAATTGACGTCGACTTCGTCGCCGCCGATGTGGATGAAGTCGAATGGAAACAGGTTGGCAACTTCCGCAAAGACCTTTTCCAGAAACTCGTAGGTTTCATCCATCGCCGGGTTCAGTGCGTTGTTCGGATAGCCCTGAATGGAATGGTAGCTCTCCGGGGTCTCCGCCTGATCGGCGAAGCGCGGGTAGGTCTTCAAAACGGCGGTTGAATGCCCTGGAACATCGATTTCCGGCAGGATATCTATGTTCAGGCTGGTGGCATGGGCAACAATCTCGCGAACCTCGTCCTGCGAATAGGCCCCTTCGTAGACTTCAGCGGCAAAGCCAAGCTGGGGCACCTGCTGGCAACCAGGACCACGCCGCGCGCCGCCCACGGTCAGTTCGGGATAGGCCTTGATTTCAAGTCGCCAGCCTTCATCGTCTGTCAGATGCCATTGGAAGACGTTCATCCGACCCCAGGCGAGAATGTCGAGCAGGCGCATGATGTCTTTGGGGCCACGGAAATGTCGTGACACATCCAGATGCGTTCCACGCCAGGAAAACCTTGGGGCGTCTTCAATCACGCCCTGTGCAGGATACTTGAATGTACCGGGTGCCTCATAGGTGCCGTAGGCCATCTGGGCGAGTACAGTCAGGCCATAGTCACGGCCGACGGAGCCGCTGTAGCGCAAGGCTGCTTTCGCTTGGGCAAATTCGAGCCGGTAACCGTCAGCTGCAAGGCTATCGTCCTGCTGGAACTCAATCGCGATTTGATGATGCGATTGAGTAAAACGGAAAGGATGTGGCGCTCCTGGAAAGAGCCTTGCTGCGAGCGCGTTGATCTTGGCCGCCGCCGCCTTTTCCTCTGCAGAGCCCTGGGCAACAAGGAAGCTTGTCTTGTCGTCCGCAAAGGCCGTTACTTCCACTTTCTGGGGCCAGGGAACGATATGCAACGGTTCAGAAAGGTGTCCAGCCGGCATGCTGCGACGTTCTCCGCTGTCCAGCTCTTCCGGCGCTTCAAGATCATTGCACAGCACCTCGATGACGCTGCCACCGGTGCTGACATAGGCGGACTTAGGACCATCAAGCCGGTGTCTTGCCACGTTCGCCAGGCCGGTGATGGCAAAGGTCCAGGTTTCGCCTGGTTCGATCGTTTCGCCAGTGTTTGGCGTGATTTCGTGAAAATTCGCAATCCGGCTGAAACTCGCCGCGTTTTCAAGCTTGGCATTTGCCGTGGCCCGGTTGACCGCCGTGTAGGCCAGCGTGAAATCCTTCAGGGGCCTGGAGCTTGTATTGGTCAGTGCAAACTCCTGACGAGACGCAGCAAGATCCTCCGCAGGGCGGTAGAAACAGTCGAGCACAAACTTGGTCATGACTTAAAATCCGTCGAAATCGGGAGATTGAGTGAAGGTTCGGGCAAGGGCAGGTGACCCGGCAGTGAGCCCACTGTCGACAGGCAGGCAAACACCCGTGATGCAACGCGCCGCCGGACTGATCAGGAATGAAACGGCCGAGGCAATGTCGTTCGGTTCTGGCAGGGATTTGAACGGATACCAGGACAGGGCCTCGTCAAAGACGTCCGGATTGGCAGCCTGCCGTATTTTCCAGGCCTGGGTCTTAACAGTGCCAGGCGCGATGGCATTCGATCTGATGCCATACTTCCCATATTCGACGGCGATGGACCTTGTTGCATGGATCAGGCCGGCCTTTGCAGCGCTGTAGGCTGGGTGACCGAAGACAGACAGTCCGTTGACAGAGGCAATATTGACCACGTTGCCGGCACCGCTTGAAATCAAGGCTTGTTCAAAGGCCTTGAAGCAGTTGAGCGCGGCCTCCAGATTGAGGGCGAGATCCCTGGACAGCGTTTCGGCAGTCATCTGATGCAACGTAAGTGCCGCAGCGGCGCCCGCGTTGTTGATGATTGTATTGACCTGCCCCAGTCTGGCAGCTTCCTTGGCAAGCCGGGCTAGGTCGTCAGCCTTGGTCAGGTCGCATTGGATCGCAGCAATATCAGCACCGTGGTTTTCAAGACTTTCCACCGCGCCTTCGAGGGCAATCATGTCGATGTCGACAGCGGCGATGATGTGGGTTGCTGACAGCTGCGCAGCAATGGCCATGCCGATGTCGCCGGCTGCGCCCGTTACCACCGCAACGGGTTTCGGAGTTTGATCAGTCACCGAGGGCTTCCTTGTCATCCGGATCGCGCGTGTTGCTGAGCTGGTATTTGACGCGTCTGAGGTTTTCTCGAGCCTCGTCGCCCCGCCGCATGGCGACAAGCGTTGCCAAGAGATCTGTCACAAACAGGAAGGCATAGCGGCTGGTACTTGGCCGCAGGATGTTGTCACCTTCGGGCAGGTCGATGGCAATCGTGATATCGGCGAGATCGGCGACGGGCCGACCCGGGCGGGTGAGGGCGATTACGATTGCCCCGTAGGTCTTCGCTGCCTCCAGCGCACGTGCCATTTGCAGGTTCCGGCCAGAGACAGACGACGCAATGATGACGTCACCGGTCCTCATGGTGGCTGCCTGCATCAGCTGCATGGCATGATCCGTCACGCTCACCGTACGCAGACCCAGGCGGAAAAACCGGTTCTGCATTTCGTCCGAAATCATCGAGGATGTCCCGCCCGCACCGAACGCTGCCAGCAGATTGGCGGTCGAGATCGCATCTGCAGCTGCAAGCACCGACTCCATGTCCAACGCTTTGCGCGTACTGGTCGCTGCATCCTGAAACTGAGCCAGAAGACTGTCAGCAATATCGCGCGGCGCGTCAGAAGCCGCATTAGCGGTCAGGTACCTGGTTCCGGCGAAGGTGACCTGGGCAACCTGCACCTTGAAAGCGGTGTAACTCTCGCAGCCAAGCCGACGGCAAAAACGGGTAACGGTCGGCGGCGAAATACCTGCCCGTTCAGCAACATCCGTAATGCCGGCATTGACGATGAACTCGGCATCGTTGCGCAACAATGCAGCCAGGATCCGTTCCGACTTGGACAGCTCCGGCTCGATCTGTTGCAGAACGGACAGGATATCCCGCATGGGGTCAGGCCGGCTTCTTGTAAGCGACGCAATCAATCTCGACCTTGCAGTCCACCATCATGGTTGACTGGACACAGGCGCGTGCCGGTGGGTGTTCACCGAAATAGCTTTTATAGACTCCGTTAAACGACCAGAAATCGCGCGGATCATCGAGCCAGACACCGACGCGGACAACATGTTCAAGGCCGTACCCGGCCTCTTCCAGGATCGCGATAACATTCTTGATGGTCAGGTGAGTCTGTTCGACAATCCCCGTGCCGACAATCTCACCATCCTTCATCGGTACCTGGCCGGAGACATAAAGCCAGCCATCTGCTTCAACGGCTCGAGCGAAGGGCAGATTCTGGCCGCCGGCACCTGATTTTTCAGCACCATAGCGCTTGATAGACATATTTGGCTCCAAAATGAAAATGATTTACATAGTGGTTTGACATTGGTTTTATTTCACCCTTATATTTTTCAAAAATCAACCGTCAAAATGAAAATGGTTTCCGATATGCAGGCCCTTTCAGACAGCCAGACAAATCCATTTGAAGGAAAAGACGAAGATCGCTCCGAGATCTGGGACATGCTTGTCATGCGGGACATCAATGCCTTCGTCGCAGCGGACTGGGAGCAGGTGGCCGATGATTTTGACGAACCAGCCTTTTTTGGCGTAGACGGCGGAAAGGTACCTAATCCCGACGACTGGAAACTCGGGTTTCCGGATCTCGGCTCCTACAAGGAGCGCTGGTTGAGCCAGGCGGAAATTTTCAAGTCGACGGAATTTGCCGAAGACGCGCGTGCCGCCATTTTCGACGCTACCCGCCTGACCGAGATCGACATCAACGGAAACCGGGCGATCGCGCACAAGAAATTCGACGGCCGCATCCGGAAAGCAGATGGCGGTGAGGACCGCTTGTTGTGGCAGACGCTCTATTTCTGTGTCCGAAGGGAGGGGCGCTGGAAGATCTGCGGCTTTGCCGGATATTTGCCCAATCCTCTCGGAGCCGCGTCCTGATCATGACGAAGCCCCGCGCTTTTACGGCAGCTCTGGCAACAGAAACCAACACGTTTTCACCGATCCGGATAGATATCAACGCATTCAGGGCGTCGCTGCTGGCAAGGCCGGGGGAGCATCCGGAAACCCCGACCCTGTGTTCTGCCGTCGTCACCGTGGGGCGCCGGTTTGCCTGTGAAAACGACTGGGAACTGGTTGAAGGTACCGCGGCGTGGGCAGATCCGGCCGGATTGGTTTCGCGGCAGACCTTTGAGGGCTTGCGTGACGAAATTCTGGATCAGATCGTGGCAGGTGGACCTTTCGACGTTGTCGTCATTGGCCTGCATGGTGCGATGGTGGCTGACGGGTATGATGATCCGGAAGGGGATCTGCTAAGCCGAATTCGATCCACGGTCGGCCCGGATGTCCCTGTTATTGCAACGTTCGACCCGCACAGTCATCTGACTGCAAAGCGTGTTGCCGCGGCTGACGCGCTCATCGCCTTCAAGGAATTTCCCCACATCGATTTCGTCGATCGGGCCGAGGATGCATGGCGTATTGCTGGGCAAGCGGTTGCAGGCGAAGTCAAACCTGTAATGAGCGTTTACGATCCCAAGATGATTGACGTCTTCCCGACAACATCCGAGCCTATGCGCCGGTTTGTCGATGACATGATCCGCCGGGAGCAGGAAACGCCGGGCCTTTTGTCTCTCTCGGTCATCCATGGCTTCATGGCGGGCGACGTCCCCGAAATGGGGACCAAGTTGCTGGCAGTGACAAACAACGATCCGGCACTTGGGTCCGAAGTTGCCCGTGATCTTGGAGAGGCCCTGTTCAAGCTGCGCGGCAAGGTGCGAAGTGCTGAACTTACTCCGGCCGAAGCCTACGCCAAGGCACTGTCCTGTGAAGGCGGTCCGGTCACGATCGCTGACATGTGGGACAATCCTGGTGGGGGAACGGCCGGGGATGCGACCGTCCTGCTGGCAGAAGCCATGGCCGGTAACCTCGAGAATATTGCCTTCGGCTCAATCTGGGACCCGGTAGCCGTTCAGCTCTGTCACGCAGCGGGCGAGGGGGCTCGCATGATGCTGCGGTTCGGAGCGAAATCAGCACCGGAAACCGGTGAGCCGATTGACGCCGAAGTTGAGATTCTCCGCAACATCCGGAATGCAGAGCAGTTTTTTGGCCAGAGCATCGTTCCCATCGGTGACGCGAGTCTGATCCGGATTGGCGGGATCGAAGTGATCCTGAATTCGACCCGCGCCCAATGCTTCGACACGAGCCTGTTTTCCAACTTCGGTATCGATCCGACCAAAAGGAAGATCCTGGTGGTCAAGTCGACGAACCATTTTCATCAATCGTTTGCCCGCATCAGTCCGTTGATCCTCTATTGCGCCGCCGGACGTCCCTATCCCAACGACCCGAGGGTAACCCCCTATAAGAAAGCGCCGAGGGATATCTGGCCGATCAACGAGGCAGTCAACACGAGCGGGCATGAAACCGATACCAGTGCCGGCACTGCCGGCCGCAAGGGAGGCTAAGCGATGAGTGTCGGGCTGTCAGTGCAGGATCTTCTGACCCCTGTCGCCGTGATCGATGAAACGGTCATGGAGACGAACATCAAGGTTGCACAGGAGTATTTCGACCGTATAGGCCGGAACTTCCGGCCTCATATCAAGACACACAAGATCCCGGCGCTGGCCGCATTGCAGCTGGCCTACGGCGCACGCGGTATCAACTGCCAGAAAATAAGCGAAGCGGAAGTGTTCGCCGACGCAGGCTTCACCGATATCCTGATCACCTTCAATATGCTCGGCAAATCACGGCTCGACAGGTTGAAGTTGTTGAATACCAAGGTGGATCTGCAGGTTGTTGCCGACAATGAAGTTGTCGTCGACGGTCTGGCGAGTGCGTTTTCCGGGGATCAGCCGCTGAAGGTTCTGGTCGAATGCGATACAGGGGCCGGACGCAACGGCGTGCAAAATCCGGATGCTGCGGTCGCGCTGGCCAAGCGCATCGATGCATCGCCCGGACTGGTATTCCATGGTCTGCTGACCTATCCGAAGGCATCCTCCGAAACGGCGGTTGAAGCTTTTTTTTCTGAAACACTGTCACTTCTGAAACAGGCAGGTCTTGAGTGCCCCGTCGTCTCGCATGGAGGTTCACCGAGCCTGTTCGACAGTGATCTTGTGCCTAGTGCGACGGAGCACCGGGCCGGAACCTATATCTTCAACGACCGCTCGATGGTGCGTGCCGGTATGTGCGATTTTGACGATTGCGCCATGCATGTGCTGGCCACAGTCGTCTCCAGGCCGACCGAAAACCGGGCGGTTCTGGATGCGGGATCGAAAGCGTTGACGTCCGATTTGTTGGGTTTTTCCGACCACGGCCTGTTGATCGATTATCCGGAGGCATCCATTGCGGCGCTCAGCGAGGAGCATGCCGTCGTCGACCTGACGAAGTCCGGCAAAAAACCGCAGATCGGCGAACGGGTCCGGATCATTCCCAACCATACGTGCGTGGTTTCAAACCTTTTCGACCGCCTGGTGTTTCACAGAGACGGCGTGGTGACCCGCATCGAGACGGTCGCCGCCCGTGGGCAAGTCGTCTAGTCCTCCAGACGGCTTGCCCGCCGTTTCCCGAAATTTCAAACGGCCGCCTTTCGGGCGGTCGTTTTTATTTGGGGCATCTGATGGCAAGTGTCAGATATGCATGTCCGCAGCATCCAGTTCTTCTAGCGAAAGCTGGCGGTCAAAAGCGTTTCCGTTACCGTCGAACAGGTGGCAATCCACACCCTTCAGTCCCATGGAAACCGACACACCAACTTTCGCCGGGGCGGATCCGGGCAAGACGCTGCAAAAAGTGGACTTGGCACCGGCAACCATGCTGTAGGTGACGGTGTGAATGCCGAGATGTTCAACGACGGTCGGAACAATCTCTATGGAGGCATCGGCAGCGCCTAGTGTCAGATGTTCCGGGCGAATACCAAGGGTAAGGCTCTTTCCTGCAACTTCTTCCGCGGCATCTACCTTGACTGTCAGGTCCTTGCCTGATGGCAAGGTGACGACAACGCCTTCAGGACCGGAACTTTTTCCGGACACCTCGATGAAGTTCATTTTGGGGTTGCCGATAAAGCCGGCAACGAAGGTGTTCTGCGGTTTGTGATAAAGCTCCAGCGGCGAACCGACCTGGGAGATGATACCGTGATCCAGCACCACGATCCGGTCCGCCATGGTCATGGCTTCAACCTGGTCGTGGGTGACGTAGATCATGGTCGCGTCAAGTTCCGTGTGCAGCTTGGCAAGTTCAACACGCATTTCCGCTCGTAGTGCCGCATCCAGATTGGACAGGGGTTCGTCGAACAGGAAAACGGAAGGCTCGCGCACGATGGCCCTGCCGATGGCGACGCGCTGGCGTTGCCCGCCGGAGAGCTCGCCCGGTTTGTGCTGCAGTCTTTCCTTCAGTTGAAGAATGCCGGCAGCGGCTTGAACCTTCTCCTCCACCTTGTCCTTGGAAAGGCGTTCGACGCGCAAGGGGAAGGCGATGTTCTCGTAGACAGACATATGCGGATAGAGCGCATACGACTGAAATACCATGGCGATGCCGCGTTTGACCGGCGGCAGATCGTTGACGACCTTGTTCTCGATCGTGATTTCGCCGCCCGTGATTTCCTCCAACCCTGCAATCATGCGCAGCAAGGTCGATTTTCCGCATCCGGACGGACCGACAAAAACAATGAATTCGCCATGGTCCACATCAAGATTGACACCCTTGATGACTTCCATATGGCCATAGCTTTTGCGTACGTCGCGCAGCTGCAACTCGCCCATGGTCATTCCTTTTTTGAAGAGGTGACCGGGCCCCCGAATGTGGGAGAGGGGGGCCCGGACAGTGCTCAAGGTGTTACTTGAATTCCTCAAGCTGTTCCGCAGCGATTTCGACGGCTTCAGCCGGATCGACTTCACCAAGGACAACACCCTGAACGGCTTCGTTGATCGAATCCTGAAGGCCGACGTAATCGGTGACGAACGGCTCCGGACCACCGGTCGGGATCGCATCGAGGAAAGCAGACCAGGTCGGGTCCTTCTCAACCAGCGCACGCACTTCCGGCAGATCGCGCAGCGGCGTGAACCCTTCAGCCAATTCGAAGGCCATCTGGTTTTCCGGGTTGGTCAGAAGCTTTGCGAGTGAAAGCGCCTGTTCTTCAACGCCGGACCCCTTGAAAACGGCCAGCGAGTCGGTGATCAGCAAAGTGCCCGGAGTGCCGGACGGGCCGACCGGGATCGGTGCGACGCCCCAGTTCACGTCGGTCACGCGGGTGCGCTCCCAGGGACCGGAAATGAACATGCCGATTTTGCCTTCGGAGAACAGCGGACGCAGCTTCGCGCGGTCATAGGCGATCGGGCCCGGCTGCGAGACTTCGGCCATCTTGCCGTAGAAAGCGAGGGCTTCAACGTTGTTTGGGGAATTGAAGACGATTTCGCCGTCTTCGTTGATGACCTGACCACCGTTCGTATAAACGTAGTTCATGAACTGGTGCATGGTGTTGTCGAAGGACGCTGCCGCGAGGCCGAAACCGTCAGAGTCGGTCTTGTCCTTGATAGCCTTGGCGAAATCGTACATTTCGTCCCAGGTCTTCGGCGGCGTATCCGGATCCAGGCCTGCAGCCTCGTAGAGATCCTTGTTCCAGTAGAGTGCCTTGGTGGAGAAGGCGCGCGGCAGACCCCACTGCTGCCCGTTGGCAGTGATCGTTGCCAGGATCGGTGCCGCGTAGGTGGCCTTTTCTTCTTCTGTCATGTTGACCGGAATGATCAGGTCATTGGCTGCGAGCTGCTTCAGCGTGCGCGAACCCATGTAGGCAACGGCCGGCGGGTTACCGGCGGACGCGAGCGTCGTGGATTTTTCCTGGCACTGGCCCCAGGGAACGAACTCGAGCTGGACCTTGTAGCCCGGATTTTCGCCTTCCCAACCCTTGATCAACTCATCCTGCAATGGAATTCCGGCGCCGGTGTTGTCGCCGCAGTTGATCATGTGAATGACCTTGTCTTCTGCCTGGGAGGCTCCGACGAGAGAGAGCGCGAAGACCCCTCCCAATAGCACTGATTTAAGTGTCATCTGTTTTCCCTTTTCTGGTTGGTTTCTTCTTTTTGTTATTCTTTGACGGCGCCTGCCGTGAGACCGGCGACGATGAAACGTTGCAGGAACACATAGACGAACAGCACGGGGAGGATGCCCACGAGGCTGGCGGCCATGAGTTCGTTCCAGACCACGGTCTGGCGTCCGAAGAACTGGAACAGCCCCACTGGAAGCGGGTTCAGTTCATTCACGGAGTTGAAGGTCAGCGCATAGATGAATTGCTGCGCGTAAGCGGTGATGAAAGCGGTGATCGTAACCACCACGATGCCCGGCAACGCCACGGGAATGATCACGCGCCAGAGCGTGTAGATCTTGCCGGCGCCATCCACCCAGGCCGCTTCTTCAAGCTCCTTGGGAATCCGGATCAGATAGGAGCGCAGAAGCCAGATACCGGTCGGAATGACGAAGGCCGTTCCTGGCGCAATCATCGCGAAATAGGTGTTCAGCAGCCCGTATTGCTGCATCAGCTTGAACAGCGGAATGATTAGCACCGCACCGGAGAACATGTTCACCGCTATGAAGATGCCGAGCAGAGAGTTTCGCGCTGGAAACTCGAACCGGGCGAAGGCATAGGCAGCCGGGATGATGCAGAACAGCCCGAGGACCGTCACCACCGTGGCGATGAAGAACGAGTTGAGCATGTAGACCCACAACAGCGGCACGTTCTGCCACATGGTGATGTAGGCATCGAAGCTCATCTTGTCGGTGATGAACTTGTAGGGGATCGAGAACAGGCTGCTGAGCGGCCTCAGCGACACCACGAAGGCTTCGACGAAAGGAGCCAGGACGAAGGTCAGGAACACCGCGAGACCGAGATAGATCAACACATATTCGTACCAGCGATACTTATGCAGCATTGTGCGGGCTCCTTTTGGCAAGGCGCGACAGCAGCATGAAATAGACCAGCATGAACGAGCCCAGGAACACCACGATCATCACCGTTCTGGCGGCGCCTTCGCCGTATTTGAAGCGGCTGATCGCGGTCTTGTAGGTGTCGATGATCATCGTGGTGGTTGCGCCGCGTGGACCGCCTTCGGTCAGAATCCAGATGATGTCGAAGGAGTTGAAGGTGGCGATGGCCGATAGAAGCGCCATCGTCGCGATCGAGGGAATGATCAGTGGCAAGGTAATGCGGCGGAACCTGTAGAGCCGAGAGGCCCCGTCCACCCAGGCCGCTTCATAAAGGTCCTTCGAAATGGACTGCATGGCGGCCAGCAGATAAAGCGTCACCATTGGAACACCGATCCACACGTCCGTCACGATGGTCGACATGAAGGCGGAGTTCTTGTAGGCGAGGAATTCGAACGGCCCGCTCAGAATGCCGAGCCGTTGGGCCATTCCGGAAATCATTCCGAACTGACCGTTGTACATCCATCCCCAGATGAAGACGCCAATGGCAATCGGGATCACCCACGGCGGCATGACCAGCACGCGAAACAGGGTGCGACCCGGCACCATCGCGTTGAGAAGCACGGCTCCCAGGGTTCCGATCAGCATTTTCAGCGCTACAGAGAGAGCCATCCAGTAGAAGGTGCGCGCAATCACTTCCGGAAAGCGGCGCGACATGAGCTTTTCGTAGTTTTCCAGCCCTACGTATTCGTAGTTCGGGCTCATGCTCGTGTTGGTGAAGGAAAGCCGGAATGTTTCAAAAAGCGGATAGGCGACGATAGCCAGCATAACGAGGGACGCCGGCACCAGAAGCAGATAAGGAAAATAGTCAGTCTTCTTTCGCGAGTGCGCCATGGTGCCCCCTATGCCACGCCGTAGCTGTCGAATTGCTGCCAGGTTTCGGCAAGGTCGATGACGCTGCGCGTCCGGCGCGCTTCGTCCAGCTTGATCGCCGTCAGACCGGCCTCAAGCGCATCCAGAACACTGACCGGCAGATGTCCGCCGTTGCGGAAGTAATGGTCGAGGTCACGCGCCATGGCTTCATCGGCGCCATAGTGGCCGTGCCGGCTGGCATCAACGACCTGCGGCTTGTCGATCAGGCAGGCGGATGTCAGGGCGTCATGCACCCGGTAGTAATTCCGAATGAAGTCTCCTTCCGCCATGCCCTTGGTCCCCATGACGGCAAAGCGCCGGAATTCGTCCGGTACATACATGTTGGTGTGAAAGCAGAGGTTCGCGCCGTCCTCGTATTCGATCAGCGCTGTCTGGTAGTCGATGATGTCGCCATCACTGTCGAAGTCGGCGTTGCCACCACCCCAGCGTGGTGTGAACGGATCGACCCTGCCTTCGATTTTCGGTGTCGGAAAGGTATGGTCCTGATCCGGCCGGTTCTCCGGAACAAAGCTCTTGCGTCCGCCGAAGCTGGAAACGAAACGCGGCCGACAACCTGTCACACCCTGGTAGAGATCCAGATCGTGGCAGCACTTTTCCAGCATGAAGCCGCCGGAATTCCGGTCATAGCGGCGCCAGTCGCGCATGAAGAAGGACCCGTGGTAGGGGCCGATATGCTCGGACGCCTCGATCGAGACCACTTTGCCGATCTGGCCGGACTTGAGACTTTTCTGAAGTTCGGTGTAGAGCGGCGAATATCGCAGCACCAGTCCGACAAGGACACGTTTCGATCCACCGTGTTCCTTCATCAGTGACAGGAGTTCGAAGGTTTCCTCTTCGCTCACGACAACCGGCTTTTCACAGAAGATGTAGCGAACATCGGATTTGAGCGCGGTTCGTAGATGATCGAGGTGCATGAAATTGGGAGACCCGATCATCAGGAGGTCTAGTTTCTCCTGCCGGATCATCCTGTCGAGATCAGTGTAGGCGGTCAGACTGTGGCCGCACTTGCCTTCGACATGCTTGAGGCCGGCGGGTGTCGGGTCGACGTAAGCGCAGGGATCAAGATCTCCTGAAACCTCCTGCAGGCAGTTGCTGACATTGGCAATTCTCGCGCCCAGTCCGACATAGCCGGTCTTCATGCTGCGGCCTCCGTAAATTGGTCCATGGCACGGCGAAGTGCCTGGACGACGTTTCCATCGGTGTCCTTGATGCCTGCCTTGGAAACGAAGCCGAGGCGCGTTTCCAGGTCCTGCGGCTCCGGCAAGGGCTTCACGGAAGAACAGGACGCATGCAGTTCCTGCACGCCGGATCGTTTGAGAATTTGGGAAGCATTGGCGGCGGTGACACCCGATCCTGCCATGATGGAAATCCGCCCTGCAGCGACATTGACCGCCTGCTGAAGCAGTGAAAGGCCGTGTTCTGCTTTGCTGGCCTGTCCAGAGGTCAGCACGCGTTCAAAACCGAGCGTGATCGCGTCTTCAATCGCTTTTTCGTAGTCGCGTGCGGTGTCGATGGCCCGGTGCAAAGTTGCCGGCAGTCTGGTGCCGTTCAGGGATGCAGCCAGAAAGTCTCGATCGAGATTGTGCTGGCTGTCGACTGCCCCGATCACGATTCCCGCAAGACCTGCTTTTTCAGCCGCGTGGATGTCGCGCAGCATCAAGGCCTTTTCCAGGTCCGAGTACTCAAAATTACCGGATCGGGGGCGGATCATCGCGTAGACAGGAACCGGTAGTCTGGCCGCGGCCACCATGAACCCCTGGGAAGGGGTCAGGCCGCCTTCGGACAGAGCTGCGCATAATTCAATTCGGTCAGCGCCGTTTTCGGCTGCCGTCCAGGCGCCTTCGAGGGTGTCTACACATACCTCGAGGGGGATCCTGGTCACCGGGCCGCCTCCTTGATGAGCGTACGGGCCACGATGCCGGCACCATGCAGGCCGCCATTGGCGGCAAATTCGCCCTTGATGACGAGTGGCTCGCTATAGTTGGCAAGAACAAGGTCACGCGTCTTTCGATCGATCACGTCGAGAAGAACAAGATCGTTCGAAAGGCCACCACTCACCGGTATGACATCCGGACCAAGTGTGTTGACGAAAGCGGAGAGCGCTCGCGAAAGCAGAGTGGTGAAGGCGTCGAGCGTTTGTGTGGCTGCTGCATCACCGGCATGCCAGGCGGCAGTAATATCCTTGCTTGCCTGATCCAGCCCATGCAGTGACCGATGGATCTTCTCCATGCCACGGGCCGAGCAGATCGCGTCGATGCATCCTGTCTGGCCGCAGCCGCAGGGATAGTGCTCAATACCTTTCAACTGGCCGCCAGCTGTCGGGTCCATGATGGGGCCGTGACCCCATTCACCCGCGATGCCGCCATAACCGGTAACAAGCGTGCCATTGACGACAAGCCCGCCACCGACACCAGACCCGAGAATAATACCGAAAACGACCGGCTTGCCCCGTCCGGTGCCGTCGACGGCTTCGGCAAGCGCAAAAGCATTGGCGTCATTTGTAATGGCGACAGGACGTTTGAGGGCGGTTTCCAGGTCCGATTGTACGGGTCGTTTATGCAGGCAGGGGATGTTGGCCACATCCGCGATGCCGCTGCGGGTATCAAAGGCGCCTGCAAGCGAAATCGAGATAGGAGATCCATCCGGCCCGGAGCAGTCGGCAATCGCGTCTACAAACGCCTGCCAGTCAGATCCGGGTGTCGCTACCCGGCCTTTTTCCGCAACGGTTCCATCCGCTTGGAGCTCTCCATGTCGGATGAAGGAGCCGCCAATATCAAAACAGGTGGTCATCGCCTGTTCAAACGCCTCTGGGTTATATTTGTTAACGTCCAGTTATAATACCAATATGCAACCAATCGCATTGGTAGTAAACCAAAAAAAGAAATTGGCATCATTTTTTAAAGGAATTGGGCGGCTGACACCTGTCAAAAACAACGGCTACATCGCGCAAGCTCAATAGTGCCGTGAGAAGGCTCAACCTGCTGTTTGTGGGCGAGATTATGTTCGAAAGTGTGCCCAGTGTCTGTTGGAAGCGCGGGCACGTGTCAAAGGAAAGGACGCAAGTTTCCGCTGTGTTCGTTGAGCGACATTTCGGCGCTTTCCGCGTCGAGGCCTTCTCGAATCATGAGAACCGCAACCTTCACTCTGCCTTGGGCCTGCTGGAGCTTTTCCGCTGCAGTTTCTGCTGTACAGCCCGTCAGATCCTGAAGGATGCGATAAGCGCGCTGGCGCAGTTTTTCATTATCCGCAACCAGATTGACCATGTGACCACGAACTGCGTGTCCAAGCCTCAGTGCCACCAATGTAGAGATCATGTTGAGTGCAGCTTTTTGGGCGCTTGCCGCCCCGAGACGTGTAGAGCCTGCGATGATTTCAGGAGGTGTTTTCAGGAAGATCGGAAAATCTGCCTGACGGAGGAGGGGAGTGTCTGGATTGTTTGCCAATGCAACGGTTTTTGTGCGTGCCGACTGTGCACCTCTGAACGTGCCAAGAGTATAAGGAGTTGATCCACTTGCAGAAACTGCAATCAGGATATCTCCTTCTCCAAGGCCTGATTTTTGAAAGTCAGCGAAGCCGGCTTCCTCGTCGTCCTCATATGTGCCGGCGAGGTGAAGCAGGTTTGCAGCCCCCCCGGCATAGAGCATGCGCATCCGCTCAACGGGAAAGCCGAACGTTCCCGGCAATTCCAGGCAATCCGCCAGGGCTGTCAGTCCGGCACTGCCGGCGCCGGCATAACCGATTTTCCCACCTGAAACAGTGACTGTCTGAAGTGCTTCGGCGGCTTTTGCAATCTCCGGGATGGCCGTTTCGGTGGCATTCAGCGCATCTTTCTGCCGTTGCAGCAGCAGCGACAGGACGTCTTCATCAGACTTTTTGGACAGGCCAATGGAAATCGGATCGCGGTCTTCGGTCGTCGGCAAATTCATGGTTCAGGAACTCGGAGGCACACCAAGTTTCGTATCGCGGAATTAAGTCTCTCAAGGCAATCACGCGCCTGGAACGTTTCCGTTTGGTGCTCCAGCAGTGGTGATGCAGGTTCGGAAATTGTTTTAACACTTGATTTTCGGTTTCGATAGAGTTTAAATTGGTATCTGAAAGGTATTATTTTCATCTCCTAAGGCGCCCCTTTTCATGACTGACTTCATTTCCTTGCTGGAAAATGGTGACTGGTTGGCGAATTCCAGCGGTCCCCGATACCTGCAGCTGCGGCGGCGCATTCAGCAGGCTATTGACGACGGCGTGCTGAAGGAGAATGAGCCGCTTCCGTCTGAACGCGAGATTGCCTCCATTACGGATCTGTCCCGTGTGACGGTGCGCAAGGCAGTTGCCGGTCTTGTTGAGGATCAGGTCGTTGTCCAGAAGCGCGGCAGCGGATCCTTCGTTGCGCCCAAGGTGCATAAAGTTGAACAGCGCCTTTCCAGCCTGACGTCCTTTTCCGAGGATATGGCACGCCGTGGTCTTTCCGCCAGCAGCGAGTGGCTGCGCCGCGGACTGTTTCCAGCGTCGCCCGAAGAAATGTTCACGCTCGGTCTCACGTCAGGACAGCGCGTTGCCCGCGTCGACAGGCTTCGCAAGGCTGACGGTACCCCGATGGCAATCGAGCGTGCCTCTCTTTCCGAGAGCGTCCTGCCTCATCCGGAGCGGGTCACCACGTCTCTTTATGCCATCCTGCGCGCTGCCGGTTTGCAGCCTGTTCGCGCTATCCAGCGCATTTCAGCCCGCAATCTTGAGCCTATCGATGCCGACATTCTCGGTGTGCCGGCCGGGTCTGCCGGGTTGAAAATAGAACGTGTGTCCTATCTTGCGTCCGGAAATGTCGTCGAATTCACCCGTTCCGTTTACCGCGGCGATGCATATGACTTCATCGCCGAACTTCAGATTTCGGAAGACTAATCCTGATGATTGAAGCAAGTACCATGGCCACGCCGACGCACATGCGCCGGGAAATCGAAGAAATCCCGGACGCTGCGCGCCGTCTGTTGGCCGATGGACACCCGTTGATCCGCGACATTGCAAAGAAGGCAGGCGCGCCGGTGTTCCTGGCAAGCGTCGCTCGCGGTTCTTCTGACCACGCTGCGACGTTTCTCAAATATGCCTCGGAGATCTACCTTGGTCTTGCCATGGCCTCTCTCGGCCCATCCGTTTCCTCGGTTTACGGTGGCAAGGTCAAGCTGGGTCAGGCTCTTGTGATTGCAATTTCCCAGTCCGGCGCCAGCCCGGACAGTCTCTCGGTTGTGGAAAGTGCAACCGAGCAGGGGGCTTTCACGGTAGGGTTTACCAACACGTCGGGAAGTGAACTGGCAAAGCTTTCCAGCGCCGCGATCGATATTTGCGCAGGTCCTGAGCGTAGCGTCGCGGCGACCAAGACCTTCGTCAATTCCGTCTTGGCGGGCCTGCTGCTTTTGGCGGAAATCGGAGCTGACAAGGAACTGCTCGACGCGTTGGCTGCCTTGCCGGAGCATTTTGAAAAAGCAATCGACAAGGACTGGCGCGCGCTTGCCAAGCCGATCGAGCAGCGGGGGTCGCTTTATGTCATTGGACGTGGACCTGGTCTGGCAATCGCAAATGAAGCTGCGTTGAAATTCAAGGAAACCTGCCAGATCCATGCGGAGGCTTATTCGTCCGCCGAGGTAATGCACGGTCCTGTCTCGATCGTCGAAAACGGATACCCGATCCTGGCACTTGGTGTGCGCGATGCAGCCGAAGAGGGGCTAGCCCAGGCTGCGGATCGCATGGGGGACCAGGGTGGAAGTGTTTTTGCAACGACCGACAAGGTGGAGCGGGCAGAAAAGCTGGCGTTCCAGGCAACCGGGCATCCATTGACCGACGCCTTGGTGCAGATTGTTTCTTTCTACGCCTTCATCGAATGGTTTGCACGGCAGCGCGGTTTCAATCCGGACGTTCCCAAGCACCTGAAGAAAGTCACCCAGACCGTATGACCTCCACAACCGCCTATCTCTGCAGCCGGGTTTTCGATGGTGAGAAAATCCATGCGAATGCTGCCCTGCTTGTCGAAGATGGCAAGGTGGCTGGCCTTCTTTCGGCCGATCAGGTGCCCGTTGGCGTAGAGACTGTCGATCTTGGTGACGGCATTCTCGCACCGGGATTGATCGATCTGCAGGTCAATGGCGGCGGTGGCTTGATGCTGGGGGATGCGGAAACAGTCGACGATATCGAACGTATTTGCGCCGCCCATGTCAGCCTCGGGACAACAGCCCTGACACCGACTTTGATTACGGACACGCCCGAGGTGACGCGAAAAGTCGTTGATCTGGCAATTGCCGCATGGTCGCGGGGCGTGAAGGGGTTTCACGGTCTGCATCTCGAAGGGCCGCATCTGTTCGCGGGGCGCAAGGGGGCGCATGACCCGAATCTGATCCGGCCTTTGAACCGCGAAGATATGGCGCTTTACCAGCGCGCGGCGCGGGAATTGCCAAGCCTCATCATGACTGTGGCACCGGAAACGGTGCCGCCAGAACAGATGCGGGAATTGGCTGACGCGGGAATTCACATCAGTCTTGGCCACAGCGGAGCAACATACCGGCAGTGCAAGACAGCTGCTGAAGCGGGTGCTTCGATGGTCACCCATCTTTTTAACGCCATGAGCCCGTTGCAACACCGCGAACCCGGCCTTGTGGGCGCCGCGCTCGATCTGGGCGCGCTCAACGTGGGCATCATTGCTGATGGTGTCCATGTCGACCCGGTCGCGATGCGGGTTGCGCTCAAGTCAAAGACTGGCCCGGGCAGGATCTTTATCGTTACCGACGCCATGTCCCAGACCGGCACCGATGTTACGTCCTTCTTTCTCGGAGGTCGGGAAATCTTTCGCCGCGATGGCACATTGACCCTCGAAGACGGCACGCTTGCCGGCGCCGATATAGATTTGCCGGCGTCCTTGAAGTTTCTCACCGGTACACTCGAGCTTCCGGTCGAAGCTGCTCTTGCAATGGCGACCAGTGATCCTGCGGACGTTCTCGGGCGCCCGCTCGGTCGTTTCGAAGAAGGCTATCCGGCTGACTTCGTACAGCTTGGCAATGCCTATGAGGTCGAGGGCGTATGGATTGCGGGAGAGCAATTCTCGAATACGTAGCCCGGCATATACGCTGGTGGTCTACATACCGCGCCAAATTTGTGGGATTGGCAGCGCGTTCGCCGGTTAGGTCTTGTCGACCTTTTTCAGCGTTGAGCGAACGTTTGGAAGTGTCAGCAGCGTATTCGGTATTTGCAGCAATTCCTTGAAGAAGCGGCTGACCAACGCTCCGCGGCTTGGCGTATAGGGTGATGAAATGAACGATTTCAGACCCCAGCCAATACCGCCGACATTTGGAAGGGCGCGGATAGCGGTTTCGTAACAGCGCCGAACCAGCGCGGATTCACTGTTCTTGAATGAATGCAGCAGGCCGCACCGCTCCATGTCACGCTTGAATTCCTTTGAGATGACCGAAGTTTCGCGTTTCGTGAAAGTCCAATTGATGTTGATGTTCTCGTCTTCCTTGGCAACCACCCGGTGGTACCAATGTGGAGGCAGATAGAGAAGATCACCTTCCTCCAGATCGAATTTGTAGAATCGCTTGTTCCGCAGCAATCGCTCTTCGTCTTTCAGTAGAGAGAAGTTGGTGAACGGGTAGCACGGTAACGGTGTTTCGGGCGAAACCAGTACCCATTCCTTACGGCCCTTCACCTGAACTGTAATGACATTCTCGGCGTTGGTATCGTAGTGGAACTCTGTCCGGTTGTTCCTGCTGTTGATCCAGAACCTCCAGGCAACGGAATCTTGCATTATCCGATCGGACGCGAGGATCTCCTTCAGGAAGTCCGGCATCTCGATATCTTGTTCGAGTACGGGGGAGCGGCTGACGAAAAAGACACCTCTGTCGCGGACCTTTGGCAGCGTATGGAGTTCTGCTCGTAATCGGCCGGATTGCCACCTTTCCCGCGCGGGCCAGTTTTTCGCTAGTCCCTTTATCAGCAGGGGCTGTTCCTTGTCGCAGTAGGCTTCAAGAAATTCGGCATAACCTGGTGCTGCGGTTACGGTGGCAATGGTGTGTGTGTTGTCGCCGCTCATAAAAGGTACCACGCATTTGAAGATTTGCGGGTTCGGGGGCGCTGGATTTAGCTGCGATTTTCCATGATGCTCCCTTTGGAGAAATCACGATAGGAGCAACCTGGAGCTTTATCAAGAAGCGCTATTCAACAACGCAGAGCCACTGGAGGCGCGATCTTCGCTACAAACGTAGCCAGGAAATGTTGTTTAGGAAGATGATACGGAACGTTACTACTGCGAAAGACGCGCTCGCATCAAATGGCTGTCGATTTTTGAGGCGGTGCAGATTGCTGCAAGATCGCATGTGAATAAGATCAACCTGGACACTGAACAGTGTTCCAGTCTTCAAAAACGCAGCATTCGGGAGAATTAAGAAGAGGTGGTGATGGCTCCCCAGGCCGGACTCGCTTTATGAGTAGGAATCCCGGAAATCCGCCACATACACGCCATTCAGGTTAAGCAGTAAGTTAAGCAAGTTTTGCCTGCCAGAAAAAGACGTGCATCAAGACACGTAATCTCTTTTTCGGATAAAAAAGATTGAGAGTGTCCACAAAAGTGGATACCATATTTTCCTGTTGCAAGTCTCTTTGAGAGACAACCACAGGGAAACAATCAATGACCGAACAACGTATCAAGATGGACAAGCCCGTCCATCTGTTCGAGATGGGTTTCGCATCCGGGATGCTTGAAACCGTCGACCTCCTGAACAAGCTGCCGGCGTCTTGCCGGAACATGCCGGGTGTCCAGCTGGCCATCGCCACCATTTCGGCGCAGGCCAATGGCCGGCAAGCAAATCTGATCGGGAAGAACCTGGCCGTGATTTCCAAGGCCGGTCATCCCGTCGAAGACTTCAAGACAATCTCCTTCGACCCGCACACCTCTGAACTGGTCTGCGAGTTCTACGAACCCGATCTGCTCGGCGGAGAGGGCTGATGGAACTGGAACGCGCTCTTGAGGTGGTCGCATGCATCAATGCATGCGTGACCTATCCAATGGGATTGGTGTCGAGGGATAAAATTCAGCCCCTCGGCAAGATTTCCCTCGCTGAAATGCTTCAGGCCGTCGAGGTGGTCAAAGCAAAGAACAAAAGTGTCGAGGAAGAAGAGAGGAAGCCCGGAGCCGGCTACACGACTTACACCGTTCCCGCTGAACGGTTGGTCGCGGCGGCTTTTGTGCTCAATAATTACGAGCCTCAACATGAGGTCATCGTCGCAAAGCCAGACTATCTCTTTTCCGACAACAACATCGTGCTCGCGGTCATTCGTCAGCCAGTCATGGAAGACGAAGACGATGGCTAAACGCTACGGCCGTAACCAGAAGAGGCGCGCAAGGGAACGGGAACATCAAGCGGCTGAAGCGTTGGCCGACCTGTTGAGCTCGGCAATGTTTCAAGCATGGAACGACGGCGTCAATCCTCGGCTTTATTTGTATGGCTGGGAGCGTCGTGCCTTCATTTGGTTGATTGGTCTGCGTGACCAAGGCTCGGCACCTCCGCTCAATGCGTGGACCTGCTCATTCATCGATCTGAACCGGTCCGCAATTCTCTCTGTCAACGAACGGATGAACTTCAACCTCAGATCTGCGAGGACGCCTTTCGATGCGTAAATTTCTCTCCAGCTCCATTGCCTGGCTGATGGGCCTTTCCGCATTGGGTCCGGCTCAGATGGCTGCTCCGGAATTGTTTTGGTTGAATTTGTGCAAGAAGAAGGTGGCAAAGCGCCGCCATCATGTCGACCGCTCCAAATACATGCCGCACAACGGCGAGCAGGAGAAAGCCCGCCGGCGGCGTCAGATGGGGAGGGCAGACTGATGACAGCCCCAGACCGCAAGCCACACGAAACCCGTGTTCTCGTTGAACGTGGCGAGCTCGCCGACAAGCTCGAGAAGCTGAGCGCCTTCATCGAAAGCGCCGAATGGCACGGCCTGCCTGAGACAGACCGCGACCTCCTGATCGAGCAACGCAACCACATGACCGAATACCTCGGCGTTCTTCAGCGCCGGGTAGCGCGGTTTCTTTGAGGGAGACATCACATGTCCTGGAAGCGGGTAGGAACATCGACGCGCAGCGACGTGGAAGTGGATTTGGACGACTTCTCCGCTGAGCAGCTTTTGCAGGAGTTGATCGACCGAAACTGGCTTTCCGAAGCGGAAGCCCTCGCGATCAAGAGCCGGGGGCGCGAAGGTCGCAAAGCCGCCGTCAGTTTAATGAGACACATGTCCTCGGACGATCTCAAGATCGCGCGCGACGAAGCGCGCTGCGGTCGTGTTGCAGAGGCGCGCATCTATCTTTCCCGTGCGCTTGGCCGGGACTTCGACAACGTTTTCGCTAACTGAGGGATGATCCAATGTCCGACTTTTCAGTCCGAGAAAACCTGATAATGACGTTCGCCTGCTCCGAGTGCGGAAGAAAGCTTACGCTTCGGCGAGCGCACCAGGAGGAAGTCAAGAGCGAGGCTCCGCGCTCTACCGATGATCCATCCGGTGCGTATTGCCGTTACGCGGAAACTGTCCAGGTTGATCCCTGTCGACATTGCATCGAGGCAAAAACAGGGCCTGCTGAGAAGTTGGCCGCGGCGATCAGAGAGCTCACTGGCGAGGGGGCTAACTGATGACACAATTACGTTCCCAGATCAGTGTGCGGATCCACGACACACACTATGGCATCTGGCAAGATGATCCCCGCGACACCTCGTTCAGGTCTGAAGTTTTCGGGCCATTGATCAGGCAGATGCGGGATCGCGGATGGATCATCCATGCCGACCCGTCGACCAAGCGCAACTTCCCCACCTTAAGCCCAAATCAGCGCCTTGCCTCGAAAGGGACACTGCGTGCAGAAATCGACATTTTCGGACGCACTATCAAGGTCGAGTTTTGGGCAGTGACGTGGCCCATCTGCAATCGCAACGGTCGAAGGTATGACTTCGATAAACTCCAGCGTATGGAATACCTGGACAGGTTACGTGTGCAGCTTGAAATGAGCCGCTTCACTGCTTGGCTTGAAACGATCGCACCGGTTTCTGTCTCCACCTCTGAAACAGAGAATATGACAGCAATCGAGCGCATAGAGCGCCGATATGCCGAGGCCTGGTATAGCGACAAGACCCTTGGCCGACCGGTTTGCAGTTGCGCCAATAATGCCAAGTCAAAGGACGGTGGCACAATCGAGCACGGCGCTACTGTCTGGTTTGTCGAGCGTGATGGAAGGTACCGGCGCGGGGTCGCGTACTACAATATCAACAATATGTGGTGGGTTGTTTGCGGCAAGCACTGCCTTCGAAACGTCGCGTGCTTTGAATTGTGCTGCCACGAGCCGACCAATCTCCGGGTCAAGCAAAACGCCGGAAAGCGGCGCGAGAAGCTTGAAGGGGAGTTGGCAAAGGCAATTCGTGCCATGAACTTCAAACGCGCCGCGGTTTTGAAGCAGCTCTTGTTCGGCGATGAGCCGGTTTACCAGATCTGGGCTCGAGACAAGAACGCCTACTATGGCCCCAATTACTGCGGCTACACGTCGGACGCTATTACCGCTGGAAAGTACACTCGCTCGGAAGCCGAAGCAGAGGTGAAGCGGGTTCCTCATGAACTTGAAGCGGTCGGCCCTGATGGCGAGCGGATCCGGCACGAGGTGGCGGCATAATGGCGGACATCACAGATATCTCGTGGGCTGACCACACCCACAATCAATGGGTTGGCTGCACCCGAATTTCACCGGCGTGCGACGGGTGCTATGCAGCGAACCTGATGGACAACCGGCTACACCGTGTGAAATGGGGTGGCGCGGGCGTGGGAAATGGTGAGCGTGATCTCACCAGCGAAGCCAACCGCAAGAAGCCTTTCACCTGGAACCGTCGTGCCCAGCGCTGCGGCAAACGTCCGTTCGTGTTCGGCGGCTCTCTCAATGATCCGTTCGACAATGCGGTACCGGATGCATGGCGGCGTACATATTTCAGGGACGTTATTGCAAAAACTCCGAACCTGATCTGGCTGCTCCTGACCAAGCGGCCGCAGAACATCGTCGAAATGTCAGAGGACGCCGGGGGATTGCCCGAGAACGTTGCTTTGGGCTGCACAGCTGAGAACCAGACTGTCTGGGACAGAAACATCGGGGAGCTGATCAACGCGAAGGCCACACTCGGCCCGCTGTTTGCGTTCGTGTCGATCGAGCCGATGCTTGGGCGCATCCAGGTGACGTCCGCTGAAGTGACGTGGTCGTTGAAAAAGCATCTAGCGTTTTCGCGACCAGGTCACCACAAGTTCAATCCGATCCATCCGCGTCAGGAATGGCGCTACAAGCTGGATTGGATAATCACCGGCGGGGAGACGAACCAAGGCGAGTTTCGCGCCCGTCCGTCGAATCCGGAATGGTTCCGGGAGATCCGCGACGATTGCCTCGCAACCGGGACCGCCTACCACCACAAGCAGAACGGTGAATACGCATCTGTCAGCGAGATCGAAGGCAGGGGAGAGCACTACCGGTTCCCGAGCGGCGCGACTGTTCGCCGTGTCGGTAAGACTAAAGCCGGCCGATTGATCGATGGCGTTCTGCACGATGCACGGCCGATTGTGGGGATACGATAATGCGTGTTCCTGCCGGCATTCGTCTGTTTGGATCGGTTCCCGTCCCCTACACGGTCGCCTGGACCGGCGAGGATGAGTACTACGTTGCCAAATGCCCAGTGATCCATCTGCCTGCGATCTGCCAGTCGTCTGCGCCGGGTGTTGGTAAGCCTACATTTGGCAATCCGCATTGGATTCGTCAGCGTGAGGCGATCTGCAACGATCTCTGTGACATCTGCGGAAAGTCTCTGAAGGGTCGCACCAAAATTTCATTGTCTCATGCTCGGGCACGGTTCAACGGCGCGAACGGCATGTGCGTGATGCAGGTTGAACCACTCCTGCATCAAGAATGTGCGAGCTTGGCAATGTTGCACTGCCCTTCGCTTAAAAAAGACATCGAGAATGGGACGCTGTTTGTCAGGCGAGTGAGCCAGCATCGTAAGCAATACGCGATCTCTGATCCTCAGTACCTGGATATCTATGTTCCAGGGTATCCGGCGCGGCCTGACGAGCGCGTTGCAGCTCACGGAAAGGTCGAGCTGGTCAAGTGGAAAGACCTGAGAATTGAAGTGCTGCAACGATGAAAGACGGTGACGGCAACGAGGTAAAAGCCGGTGACTGGATCCGGTTTGGATTTGGCATACCGCCTGTAGGCGTGCAGGCGCCGATCGTCGATCGCAATGGCGTTCTCACGGTACTGACGCCTAAGCACAAGCCGAAAGAGGCCACCCTTGCTCTTCTGGAAAAGTGCGTCGGCTCTTACTGGAAAATCCCAGAGCCTGACATCGTCTCGATGATGCACGCGGGTATTGGCGTTATTCACGTGACAGACAAAGGCCCCGAGTTTGTTCCGCTCGAAGACTTCTACAAGCAGCTGGATGACGACACCCCCACAAAATGAAACCGGCTCCTCCGTGCCGAACAGAGGAACCGGTTTCTATTTCCCCTCTGCACTTAAGGGAAAATCGCAGCGGGCTAGTCTGCCGGCGTGATGTCGATGAAGTAAGCCTTCCCCGGTTCAAACTGATCGATGGCCGCCGGGTTCGTGATCATCATTTCGAGCGATCCGCTCGGCGTGTATTGCGACCAGGACTCGTTGTCCTTGCCATCACCATACGAACCGTAAACCGGCGTCATTTCGATCTTGGCGCATGGGTCGCTGCCGGGAGTTGCTATGTGTGTGAGGGAGTTCACGAAGAACTTTGCGCGGACAGTCATCTGCCTTCTTCCTTCTTGTTGGGTTGGGAAACCGCCTCGTCGCTGCAGTAACCCGTTTGTCCTTTGACGCCTGTCGACGAGCGCTCCAGGGATATTGGTTGCGGGAGAGGGATTCGAACCCCCGACCTCTAGGTTATGAGCCTAGCGCGCTACCGGACTGCGCCACCCCACTGGAGACAAGAAAGTATCCGAAAAAGTGGATGCAAACAAGCGCAGCTATCTACTTTTGGCGCGGCCCGCGCCAGATATCCATAAAGTCCCTAAACGTCTCAGCAGGGTCTTTTGATGCACGCAGGATGTAGACAGCGATGTTGCGGCCGGTCATGGCGATGATGCCGGCCAGACCGTATGCCCACGTCTCGGAAAATCCGACAAATTCGCGAACCGGTTCACCGAACACCAAAGCGGCCAGCGCGCCAACGAAGAAGGCTTGCGCTCTCTGCCTCGTGGTCAGGTCTTTGGGCAGGCTGGCGCCAACGAGGGCGAAAGCAGCGATAACGACCACGCGGCCGGATATGTGGTTGTGAAGCCAGTCTATGGCGTCTCTCATTGTCTATTCCTACCGGCGTTTCAGAATATCGGTGACGGAGCTTTTGACCCCGGACAACGCCCCGACACCGAGCGCGCCACCAACAAGAGCGTAAGCCCACTTCAGGAGATCATCGCCGGTGACCGGGAAAGAGCCGCCGAAGAGCTTGACGTAAACGGGGATCCCGATCTGGTACCAGAGCAGAACGCTTGTCTGCGACCAGACTACGAACGCCCATGCCCGCCGAACCATTGGGTCATCTGACTTGAAACTTGCCCGGATGGTTTCTTGGGCCGAGGCAAAGATTTCAGAAGAGGACTTAGCCAGAGCGTCAGTCATCCGCGCTTGCGCGTCGGCCCATGCGGTTTCAATCTGCGCCTCTGCATCGGCGGCGGAAATATCTCCCCGCTCAACGGCTTTGATGAGTTCTTTCACGGTACCCATGAAGCCACCACCCGACAAAACGGAAGTGATGACGGACATGACCGGGCCAATAAATGCGAGTGGTCCCATGGTTCCCTCACATAGCTCCGCTCAAGTCTTCAGGATCGTCCGGGGGGCGTTTCCGACCTGGAGGGGTTGTGGTGAGCTGTCGCAGGACAATCACCACGATGCCGATGGTGACAAGGACATACCCTTGCCATTCCGGAGGAAAGATTTCCCGGGCGTACAATTCAATGACACCGAGGATCATGATCAGCGTGCCCAGGAGGCGCGTGCGGTTACCTTTGAACATTGAAAAGCCTCGCGATGATCTCGACGATGAGGGCAATGAAGCCAGTAGCCGCCGGCGCAATGTCCGGTTCGGCAGGCTCCGGCGTCTTCTTCAGGGCGGACCACGTGTTGGGCCCCACGACACCGTCGGGCATAAGCCCATTGGCTTCCTGGAACTCGCGCACAATGTTCTCGGTACCGGGACCGAAAACGCCGTCGGTCATGATTTCGTAGCCATGATCCAGCAGGCGTTCCTGTGCAATCTTCACCGTCGGCCCATGGTCGCCGATCCGGAGCGTGCGTTCCGCCGTGTTCGTATGAGGAACGGGAGCGTCAGCAGCTGCACCCCAGTCGACGCGCAGCGCACGATCGGTATAGATGCGCCGGTCTGAAAGGCCGCCGGAACCACCCTGGACAGCCTTGGTAAGGCCGGTGACAGACCCTGCATCAGCAAACCGGTTCAGGTTGTTCGTCTTCCAGTAGATACAGGCGGATTCCAGCGCTTCCGGGAAACGCCGCAGCATTTCCGGCTTTGCGACGACAGGCAGGCCGGTGACCTTCTGCACGATTCCGAAATTGTACTTTCCGGTCGTGTTCTTGCACCCGGAACCACGGTACAACCAGCCATCATCCGGCTTGTTATTGCCGAGACGGCCGCCATACACATTGTTGGCGAGTTTTCGCGGGTTGCGGAGAAACGGGGTGGCAGCACCTACGGATTTGAACCGTGTCGGCCAGACCTGCATCAGCCGCTTTGCCGTGGTGTAGTAGAGATTTTCTTCGAGCCGGGTCAGCCCCTGCGTTTCGCAAGCCACCTGACCGAAGAACATGGCTACACGCTGGTGCGTATCGATGCCATATTTCGGCAGCAGGTTCTGGTGCGCGATGATTCCGGAGACGATGTCGTTGGAAGCGCCAGGTGCGATCTTGCGAAGACCAGCCTCGGTGATGCGGACTGTCATGGACGTGTGTTCCCTATTCGGAACAGGCACGTCCTGCGCACTGTTTTAGCGTGGTATTGTCATAACAGAGAAATCGAAGTTGTGAAAGGCGAGGGCACACCGAAAGATGTCAAGACGAAGTGTCAGGGGAGTGATCCACACCGCTGAAGTGCTGGAAAAACTGCGCGTCGGCAGAGCCGGTAGCATCGATGTCGTGCGACAAGCGAAGATCGGCTCCAAGGAACAGAAGCTCGCAAACTACGTCATCGAAGCGATCGACGAATTAGCGGCCCGGTTGACTGGTGATGAGACGTATTTTCACGACAAACCCGCCGCGACACCGCGGCGGGAGGAGAGGTGAGAGCTTACCGGTAAGGGTTCTCCGGTGTCCGTTGTGACAGGTAATGCCCGATCTTCTCGTTGATCGGCAAGAACCCATCCTCACGCCGAGCGGAAAGCCGAGCCCGGGTCTTGAGCGAGCGTTCCAGTGTTTCCTTGGTAATCGGCAGAACCTTGGCATAGCTGCGCTTGTTCCAAGCCTTGATCTGCTCGATAACTCTCTTCCGCGCATCGACGTCGCCATTGCGGATAGAGGTGGCGAACCGGTTAATCAGAGCGGACCTCTCTTCTTTGATCCGGTTCTGTGCCTCATATTTCCGACCACGTAGCTTGTGCGCCATGGAGATTTTCGCCGGGGTGAAACCGGACATCTGCGCGATCACGTTCCAGGCGTTGATGTCATCACGCGGCAGAATGATGTCACCCTTTCGGGTCAACAGCCCTTCATTGTTGTAGCGCCAAGCCTTCATAGCGTCCTTGATGGCTTTGGGTGCCATCAGCTCAAGGCCACGGGCGGTATCACCTTCGCTCATGTAGTGCATGCCGACGATGGCATTGCCCACAGCACCCACCGATGCGCCCAGGGATCCGGCAACAAACTCAAGCCACCAGTCCTTACCTTCCTTGCTACCCTCGGGCATGCGCAGGAAGAAATCGGCCATTCCGATACGGCTGGTGAGATCGACACCGGTAAGATGCCCGGGGACGCCATTGATGATCATGCCGCCAACGTTTGCGCCGAACAGATCGTAGATGGCGCGTTCTGCCTCATGTTTGAAGCTGAACGGGTCATCATCGTCATCGAAGAACATTCCAGCCAACGCCATCAGCACGTTGTAGCCAAAGAAGCCGCTGGTGCCGCCGATGAGCGTTTGCACACCCATCAAGCCTGCCAACTGGTACCGAGCTTCCTTGCGGGCCTGCGGAGTGTCCCCTGCGAACGACTGATGGATGTCCCGGAAGATCCGGTACCAGACGTTGAGCTGGTAGCTCATGAAGACGCCGGCAACCTTGGCGAAGTCGCTTTGCAGGATGCGCGGCCGACTGGAGTTCGCGTAGTCATAGTTGACGGTGAAATTGAGCTCATGAGCGACATCGACCGCTTTTTCATGACTCATGCCTTTCGCCCGGGCCATGCGATACGCGGCCAGCGCAGTGACTTCGCGGTTCACCACCTCGGCACGGTGGAACATCCAAGAGATCTTGGTCATCACAGAATGCCGGAGGGGAGAATACGCGACACCGCTATCGCCGATACCCGCGATTTCCATTGCCATGGTTCTGTCGATTGAACCTGAAGCGTAGAGGTCTTTGATTGCGCGCTTTTCATCACTGGTCAGGCGACCGTTGATGATGTCCCCCTTGCCATACATGACATCTGTCGACGCTTTCATGAGCGCGGCCGATGCTTTGGTGACACCGCCAAGCTTTGCGCCGAGGATGGGGATACCGAACAGGATAGGCTGCGTCATGTTGATAATCGCGGCTGCCGGCGTAGCGGCCAGATACCAAACGAACGCCGCGCTATTGACCTTCTGCGCGAACTTGCTGCCTTTGGGGTTCATTACCCATTCATGGCGAAGAGACAGTTCATTGACCAGCTGGCCGGCCCGGGTCGGATCGTCCGAACCTTTCGCCTGGTCGCGCGCATCGTCGACGGCCTCCTGCAGGTCGATGCCGTATTTCAGTTTCCCCATCTGGTGACCGGCATGGAACATGTGCGAGGCAAACGCACGCAGGGCGTCCTGATGGAACCCGGAAGTGCCCTTACGGTGGATGTAGCGCTTGCGCACCGAAAGGTCAGGCATGGACTGAAGCCACTTCTGATAGATCGCGTCCATGACCTCTGCATCGACATTGGCGTCTTTCAGGATGCCGTCGATTTCAGCGACAAGACGCGGGTCCATGGCTTGGCGAACGGCGGCGCTGTTTCCGAGCACACCCTGTTCAAAGACAACGCCCGGATACTCGCCCTCTATTTCCGCCTTGTTTGCGCGGAGCCAGCGACGGCGGTCCGCATCGCTTTCGAACCTGGAGAACGAAACGATGTCGCCGGCCATATCCCGGACCGACACAAAGTAGTCGCCGAAACGCGCTAGCGGGAAATACGGTGCTGGCACCCGGTTCTTTTCGAAGGTCTGACGTAGCCGCGTAAGGCGGGCTTTGGCAGCCCAGCGCGATTTCGTAAGGTCGGCCTTGTATTTGGCGGCCAGTTCCTCCGCCTTTTCGCGGCGCTCCAACTCGTCGATCGACCGGTCACGGTCGAGTTTTTGCTTAGCCGCGTCGTAACGCTTCTTCGCCTCTTTCTCGTTGATCTTCTGCGCCTTGTCGACGTTGTCGAGGATCAACTGGTCCATTTCCTTCTGCATTCGCACATAGGAATTACGGACCGTCTTGTAGAGAGCCCGGGCGGCTGGCGGCAGAGCATCAAATCGAGCTTTGAGGGCGAAGTAGCCTCCGGGTTCCTTGCCTTCGTATGTGATCGACGGGTCAACCGACATCCGGGTACTGTCATGCATGAGGCTTGCGAGCTCGGCCGCTCCCTTGCGATTGCGGCTGGCAAATTTCCGCCAATCCTGAGCCACCTTGTCCATGGCCTCGTGCTTTTCGCTCCGATAGGTGTCCATGGACCGCTTCACCTTCATGTACTTGGTGACAGCATTCATTCCCGGCCGCTTCATTTCCTCGAAATAGTTCAGCGGAACCAGAGAGAGCAGTTTCGGCGAAAGATCTGTCCAGCGGCCGGCGATCTGGTCTTTGACCTCTGCCTTGTCCACCTTCCTGGAGAACATGACACCGCGCGGCTCGCCCGTCGCTACGTTCGAAACCGGGTCTGGCCGAGCCTTGTCCTTCAGTGCTGAAATCGCCAAAGCGCGAAGCTGAGCGGGGGTGATAGCACCAAGCTGGCGACCGAACCGGCGCAGCACCCACGATTTCACCGCACCGATCGCGTCGTCGACCCAGCGCTGGAGGATCTTGGGAGCCTTCTCGTACTCTTCGATTGCATAGGCGCCGAACTCTTCGACCCGGTCTTTCTCCTGCACACCGGCCGCTTCAACGCGATCACGGGCAGCATCGAAGAACTCTTTTGCTCGACCTGCTGAACGGTTGTGCTGACGATACAGAGAGGCGAGGCGCTTCTCGAGCGCCTGCCATACTTTGCGCTCCACCAACGCGCCACGACCGGCATGTAGTGCCTCATGCAACAGAACGGCCGTTCCCGTTCCTTCAGCGATGGCCGGGGCCACAAGCGTTATCGTGCCGTCCGGATCAGTCCAGGCTTGAACGTCTCCCGGTAGATCTGCTCGCCGGGTTTCGACGATGCGAACAATGCCGCTGTTGAGAAGTTGCTCGAAGAACGCGCCAGTCTGGCCTTTTGTCAACTCGGCCCGCAGGTCGGATGACCTTCCTTGCTGTCCCATGGCTTTGGAAAAGCGCTGGTCTACATCGACGTCGTCAGATTCCTCAACGGTTGTTGGTTCTTCGTCGCGTGCTTTGACGGCGTCACGAACGCTCCCAGCCTTCTCAGCCTCCGTTGGACCAGCTGTTTCTTTCTCAGACTGGAGCTCAAGCTCAAGCTCGGAAAGTTCACCCTGCTTTTCCAGGAACAGCGATTCCTCAGGGAAGGGGGCTCCGATCTGTGAACGGATCTGTTTAAGCCGGCGTTCGGCCTGTTCGATCTTGATCGAGAGCTCACCCGGCTTTTCGAAAATGGAGTTGACCTGGTTGACCGCACGTTGGCCGATACCGGCGACAGTGATGTCTTCGGCAGTTGGATGAACCGCGAGCAACGGCAGATCGCCTGGCAGCTCGATTGCGAGCTCAGCTTTGTGACTGCCGTCGTCGTAGCGGTCGCCATAGTAGTCGACGTCATGACCGCCGATTTTGCCGAGCGTGGTCTTCCCGACGGTACCGCTCTCAGCCTCATTGCGGAACGCGGCATAGACGTCCTTGGCCCAGTCGTCGCGCTTGTCGTAGGGTTTCTTGCCGACGGTCGCAGAGAACTTGCCGGCTTCGATGCGATGTCCCTTCGCAATCGCGGCTTCGTGCTCCGTCCGTGAAGTCTTCAGCCTGCCGATACCGCTCTCTTCGTAGTGCTCTTCCCGTTTGTAGCGGTTCTGCTCGTCGAAGTGGGCTTTGCGCAGCCGGCCAAGACGCTCCACCTCCTGTCGCAATCCAGCCAACTGGAGATATCGAGGGTCACCGGAAGAGAGAGCGGCGGCCATTTCGAACGCAGAAGCCTCAGAAACGTCCTCCATTTTCCGGACAGTTTCATCACCGTTGAGGGCCTGCTCAATGAAGCGAGCCTTCCGGGCATTCATCGACCACATCGTGCTGTCATAGCTGCCCTTGGTCGCGTAGGCCCGGATGACGATGTCTTCGTTTTGGTTGCCTTGACGATCAGCGCGGCCTTCACGTTGTTCAACGGAAGCCGGGAACCATGGCGCGTCCAGGTGATAGAGGTGCGTCAGGCGCTTCTGCACATTGACGCCAGTCTCCATGTCCTTGCCGCCGATCAGGATGCGCTTGCGCCCTTCACGCAGATCGGCGAACAGGCGTTCTTTCTTCGCATGCGCCTTGTGGTCACGGATGAATGCGAAGTGATCCTTCGGGATACCTGCGTCGGTGAAACGCTTCTCGATCCACCCTTTCATGTCGAAGCCGCGTGATTTCACCACGGCATCGCCCAGACCGATGTCGGCGAAGATTACCAGCGTAGAGCCCTTCAACGGGTCTTTCTCACTGGTGACACCAGCGTACTCGTTATTGGCAGTCGCGCGGTAGTCGGCGATCACGTCGTCGATCATCTGATTGAGTTTGGAATCCGGGTCAGATGCTTGCTCTGGATGAACGAACCGCATGTCGATGGCGGAGAACCTGCCATCGGCAATCACCTTCAGGATGATGTCTTCACCCTTCTTGGGCGGTCCTTTCCTCTGACGGATCGCATTGATGCGGCTATTCAGCGTGTCCTGGTAGGACTTGTATCCCTGCGGCGTCGGGGTGGTTTTGATTTCCCGCGGTGGATTGATGCGGGTCGGACGCTGAACAAGCTGGCCCAAAGAATTGGATGTCAGGATATCCATGAAGGTTCTGACGCGGCGCATCAATTCCGGGACGTTCTGGAAGCGAGCGAACCGGCTCACAGTTTCGAATTTGCCGGCGGCGTTCTGTTCAAGACCTTCGACGATGTCACCGAACTGCGCGGCCCAAGCATCAAAGTTATGCGCGCCGATGTCCTCGAGAACTTCAGGCTGGAACAGGCGCTGCACGGTGAAGAGCTCGCCCATAGTGTTGGTAACAGGCGTTCCAGACGCACCGACCAGCACCCGCTTAGGATCCGGGTTTTTCTCGCGCAGGTAGGTGACCTTGGAATAAAGGTCCATCGCACGCTGAGAGCCTTGCGGGTCGATACCTTTCACGGAACCCTGATTGGTTACAAAATCCAGTTTCCGGAACTCGTGGAGCTCATCGATCAAGAGCCGATCGACACCGAGCTCTTCGAAGGTCATCACCTGGTCTTTGGCTTCGCGTTTCTGCTTGCCCTGCAGGCGTTTTTCCAGTCGCTCAATCTGGCTTTGGGTCCGCTTGAACGACAGGCCCTTACCCTCGGCGGCTTCGATCTCCTCCTGGAGCTCTTTCCACTCGTCGATCAGGTCTTGAATTTGCTTGTCGTTGGTTTCGTCAGACAGACCGATCCGGCCAAACGCGGAATGCGTGATGATGATCGCATCCGGATCATTGAGCGCGGCTTGCGCAATGAATTTGCGGCGGTTCGAGGTGTGGAAGTTCTTTTCGTCGGCCACCATGATGTTGGCGGCCGGATAGAGCTCCAGAAACTCCCGCTGGAACTGGCCAAGCATGTGGTTCGGTACCGCGAACAGCGGTTTCTTGGAGAGCCCGAGACGCCGTTCCTCCATACCGATGGCGATCATTTCAAAGGTCTTGCCGGCACCGACGGCGTGAGCCAGATAGGTGTCACCGGTCTGGATAGCTCGCCAGATAGAGCGCTTTTGGTGCGGGTGCAGGTTGAAACGCAGGGACGTCCCCGGGAGCGTGAGGTGCGAGCCGTCAAACTGGCGCGGGGCAATGTTGTTGTAGTTGTCGTTGTAGAAGTTCACCAAGCGCTTGGAGCGAGCTGCGTCCTTCCAGATCCACGCACGGAACCTGTCTTTGATTTTTCGCGCGATGTCGTTGAGCTTTTCCGTGCCTTCCGGGTCTGTTTCGGTCGACTTCTTGCCGTCAGGGGACACCGTCGCCCGGGTGACGCGCAGCTGCGAATTGTTCAGGATCTTGTTGAGGATGTCCGCGGCAGGGAAGTTGTCCATCGCGAACTCGCCAATGGTCGACTTGTCACCCGATACTTGCCACGTACCGACTTTCACGTTGTGTGTGATCGTCATGTCCTTGCCGATCACTTCGCGCGCAAATTCCTCGATATCGCTTGCCGGCAGCCAAGGAGCACCGAGTTTGACGTCGATTTCGGTAGGACCAAGCGGGCGAGGCTGGACCGCGAGCAATGCGTCGACATTGCGCGCATATTTCGGGTCCATATCTGCGGCGGCACGAGCCTCCGCGAGTTTCTGCACGACATTTCCGGACAGGTATTCGTCGGCAAGCACCCACCCATCGCCCGGATCTTCATAGATCGAGGTGGCAAGGTCGGCGATCGTTTCTTCTTCCGAACGCCCAGCGCGCTTCGCGACGTCGGAAAGGTCGAAACGACCCAGCTTGTCGAGCGAAACAAACATCGCGTCTTGGGTGGTAACGATCTCCGGATCGCTGGGTTTGTTGAGGACACGACCGTTGAAGATGGCGCCTTCAACGATGTCCCCACTTTCCGTGATCTTTTCCAGGGTGAACGCAAGCGGCCCATCCGGATCAATCATGAACAAAGGCTCATTCTTGAACCGCTTATAGGACTGGGTATTGCCCTCGTCGTCCGTACGTTCAATGGTCGAGTAGGCGAGGATATTTCCGTTTCGCTTGACCAGGTCCTGATAAGACTTGCGGGCGGCTGCGAGGGACTTTTCCCAGTCGCCGTCGGTGAGCTGGTCGAATTGCGTTTGCTTCACAGCGTCTCTGAGAGAGACGAAATCCTTCAGGAACTGAGCTTCCTTCTTGGACAGAGGCTTCAGTTTACCGGTGGACGTCTGGCGTTCGGTGAAGGCTTGACCGACACCGTCCTGGCGGATCATCAAATCTCCGCTGTCCGAAAGATAGAGGCCGCCTTCCTTCTTGGCTTTAGGATCGAAGTCTTTCTCGATCACTTTCGCCTTTTCCGCTTCGGAGCCACGTTCGGGCTTGTAGATAGCCTCTGGAAGGTTCTCGATCGCGCCTGCAAACGCGGCTTCGATGTCCTTGGACTTGTCAGGGGACACAGTGTAGTCGTTCTTGCGGTACATCGTGCCCGTGGCGGCATGGCTGCCAAGAACCATTTCCGGGTGGTCTGCGATATACTCGTTCACCGTGAAGGTGTTTTCGCCAACGGTGATTTCCTTCGTGTCCGTCCAGGAGACGCCGTTGTCCTCGATACCGGGACCACGTTTTTGCAGGAACAGAACGTCTGTCACGACCTCGGTGCCGGCATTTGCCTGGAACGCGGTCTGCGGCAACCGGATTGCACCGAGCAGATTAGCCCGATCGGCAAGGTAGCGTCTGCCAGCATCGCGAACCTTGTCCATGGTGTACCGGGAGGTCACAAAGACCATAAGGCCACCGGGCTTCACCCGATCGATAGTCTTTGCGAAGAAGTAGTCGTGCAGGGAGAACCCGTATTTCCGGTATTCGGGATCGTTGGTGATTTTCGTCTGGGCAAATGGCGGGTTACCGATTGCCAAGTCAAAATAGCTTTTGGGCAGTTTCGTCTTGGTGTAGTCGCCGTGGGTCACCCGGCTGTCTGGATAGAGGTGCTTGGCGATGGCAGCGGTGACACCGTCGAACTCGATACCAGTGTATTGGCTCGTTCCAGCCATGTTCGCCGGCATGACACCGAGGAAGTGACCGATACCCATACCGGGCTCTAGCACCTGGCCGCCGGCAAAGCCGAACCGCTTCAAGCCATCATAGATAGACCTGATCACAGATTCCGATGTGTAGTGAGCGTACTGCGTCGATCGAGCGGCGGTCTTGTAGTCTTCGTCGGATAGCGCAGCCTTCAGGCGCTCACCGAGCCCCCTCCAGGTATCATCCTTGTACTGCCCATTTCGGTTGGGGAACACGCCATTGGCGATTTCAGAAGCACCCCAGCCCGTGAACTGCACAATAAGGGCACGCTCGTCGGCCGTGGCTGCACGGCCCTCATTTTCAAGCCGCTTGATCAGCTCGACGATCTGGACGTTTTTCTGCGCTGTCCGGAGCCATGACCCTTTGCGGGTGAGCTCGCCTTCAGCTACGCGATAGTTTCGGCGGGTTGGTTCAGGCTTTCGATCTGTTCCAGAACCTGTGCCGTCGCGGTTTCCTCCGCGCTCCGGAACTTGCTGTTCAGGTCCTGATGAGCTCTCAGAGCGTTGTCCTGAAACTGCGGGCTTGCTTCGCTTCTCACCGCCTCGATCGCTTGACTGCGGGCTGCGCTCACGCTCTCGCTCAACTGGCCGGTCAGGCTGTCCAAATAGGTCGAGAGTTCCCCGGCTCGCGCCATCGCCCGGAACTGGTTCGGGGCTTTTTCTTTCAGGGCGGCTTTGAACGTTTCGCGGGCTTGCAGCGGCGTTGTCATTTTTCGTCTCCGCAGCTGGCTTACCTGTCATTGCATCGAAGGCTGCTTTTGCATCCTCGACACTATCCATGCCAGCTGTATCAAGGCCCGGGTAATTTCGGGCACCTTCATAGAAGGATAGCAGAAAAGGTCTGACTGCGGGACCAAGATCTTTGACCATGGCTTTTGCATAGTCAGGGAACTTGCGCACACCAGACTCGATGTATGCGCCGGCGATGGTCATGCCATCGATCAGCATTTCCGGGTCGATACCGGAATTGATTTGCCCGAATTTCTGACGCAGGCGTTTGCGGGCGGCAACAACCTTGTCCTCGGTGAAGAGCTTGTTGCCGGCGAAGGCGGATTTGCCCGCGTCAGTCTTTTTGTCGATTGAGGCGTCACCGACCGGTTTAAGTTCGCTCACCTGCTCTTCATCAAACACGATCCAAACGCGGTGACGGACACCCTTGGAGGTCTTGTGTCGTCCACCGCCGATATGAGTAATGGCATCGTGCCCCATGGCGCGGACACGGTCCTGCATGATCTCAGCACCCTCCCAATCCGGAAGCATTTCATCGCTGAGAACGTCCTCTATCTCGCGATAAACCTGCTCGTTTGTCGGATTGTTTGGAAGCTGGTCTGCGTCAAGATACTCATCGAAAGCCTTTTGCCATGCCGGAACATCAGCCGATGCATCCATGTCGAGGGGATTCATCACGGTCAACCGGGCGCTGTAGACCATAGGATTTTCTCCGCGACCCTTTCGGGTGTACTCGCGGGCTATAGACGGGTCTTCGGTGAAATAACCGCCGGATCCAAAGAGCCCATATTTGCCACCGTACGTGTCGAATGTCTCGAATCCGCCTTCGGATGTGCCGTGGTATACCAATGCCGGTGGCACGCGGTGAACTCTTTCAACCAACTCCTGCTGAGGTGATTTTCCGGATGTCAGCTCTTCGTAGACCGAGACGGCCTCACTTGCACGGATCTTGCGGGCCTCTCCGTGCTTCGCACCCCAGTAGGATTCCAAGTACGGCGCGCGCGGATTGAATGCAGAATTGTGGACAGGTGTGAACGGCTTCTGCTCACGGGGAGGGCGACCGGCCTTCGCATCCAGCCATCCAGCGGCTTGATCAAATGCAACCTCGCTCTCCGGATGCGCATAGAAGTCGGTTTCGGCGTTGATGTTCGTCGTGCTGCCAAAAACCTTCTTCCATTCCTTCGAGCGCAGAACGGACTTTACGTCGTCGGAGTTCAATCCACCGTTAGTGTCTGCGCGTGGCTTGGTTGACAGATCGGGCTGTTTTTCGGATTTGGTTGCACTGGGCTGGTCGGCTGGTTTGCCACGCTTCGTGAAGGGCTTGCTGGTATCGCCGTTCGCGAACCAGTCCTTGAGCTCGCCGACGTTGGTGCGAACAATGGTGCCGAGGCCCTTCCACCCCTTTGCATAGTTCTCTTTGTAGGCGCGCTCAGCTGCCTGCCGGGTTTTGAAACCCAGCATGATCTTGTGTTCGTCGAACCGCTTCGTGTCCGGGTTGACCTGGTCGATAACGAATACCGGGTCGGTATCGGCGAGTGTTTCAGTGCCTGGCCGGATGAAGGTATCGATATGGTCCTTGTCCTTGCCGACGGTTCCTTTGAAATAGCCGTAGTGGCTTTTCATCGTGACCGACCACGGCTTGCCGTTCGGGTCGACACCCTTGCGCTCCGAACCCTGCGGGTTCTCGATCGAGATATCGAACCCGCCAAGTTTCACATGGCCGAGCTTGTAGTTGCCGGCTTCTTTCTGCGCCTGCGTTGGTTCCGGCCGATCGTTCGCCGGCGATGTCGCCGCTTCCTGCGCTGCGGTTTCGAGCGTGTCAGTCGGTTTCTGGGTTGCCGCCGTGCGTTCGTTGGCGAGGGCAATTGCCTTCGCGCGCTGTTCGTCAGTCTTGAGCCCGTTCCACGCCGTGGTGGTTCCGCCACTGATCTCACCGATGACGGCACTGCCAACTCCTGTGAGATCCGGATACCCTTCCGCGTCCTTCGGCAGAGAGGCTTTGAAGTCCTCAAAGCTCGGCGGAGTGACGGGGGCGGCGGTGACCTCTTGTACTGGGGTGACTTCCGGCACCGCTTCATCTGAGGTGCTGACCTGCAAAGAGGCTTCAAGCTTCTTCCGGATGTTGGCCGGGAAGTCGGCCCACCTGGTGGACGGCGCGCGCTTCACCTTGGCCGCTGTCAGAACTGCCTTTCTCGCCTCGACCGGCAGTTTGTCCCAGTCGTTCTCCAGCACCTTCGTGCCTTCGTCCATGGGCTCCGGAACAGGGAACGCAGCGTCGGTGGCTGCTTCCTTCCGGTCCTCGTCCTTCATCCGGCCGAGCATCTTTTCGTTTACCGGCCACATCTTGAACGGGAGACGGCTCTTGGCTTCTTTGGCCGCCCGCTCAACGCGGTACCGGTAATCGTCAGCGATCTGGCCGAGCCGCTGCGAGGACACACCAAACTCGTCTGCGAGGCGACTTTGTTCGCCCGGGCTGACGGCGTCCATGTCCAGGGTGCCGGCACCGATGGTGCGTTTAGAATCTCGGCGCAGTTTGCCAAGATCGTAGAGCCGTGCGTGTTTGGTATCCGGCAGGAGGACCTGCTTGCTGACCACTTCGCGCGCGGTCGGCTCTTTGTCGGTGATGGTTTCACGCTCGACCGGCGGGTTTTCTTTGAGCTCCTGTTTCTCGATCTGCTTGTCTGTCAGCTTGGAAACGCGCAGATCTGATACTGGAACCTGCACCTCGGAGCCATCGTCACGGCGGATCAGGGCTTCCTCTGCGCCATCCTCATAGGATTGGACCGTACCCGGGAACCGCTCGATACCGTCGGCGGCCACAATGACACGCTGCCCGGGCTGCGGGGTGCGAAACGGCACATCAGCGACAGGGGCGGACTCTGAAGCCGGCGGCAACTCGCCGGTGGTCTGCTCCTGAGGGATCGGCTCAGTTCCCGGAACATCGTCCGGGATCGGTTCACCCTGCTGGCTGCGTTGCTCTTTGGCCACGACGACAGGTTCGGCAGCTGCTGCGGCAGGGCTCAGCTCAATATCAGATAGCGGCACCTGGAGGACTTCACCGGTACCGGCGTCCATAACGATGGCTTCGCCGTCCGCATAACCCTCAACGCGGGCCATGATTTCGGCACCGTCAGGAAGTTTGATCCGGACATCGGTACCGGCGGCCGGAGCACCCTCCGGGATATCTTCTGAAACTGCGGCTACGTCGCTGGCGGTCGTTTCACCTTCAGCCTGTGGCGGGGCCATGTTGACCGGTTCTTTCGGCAACAGAAGCCGTTGGCCGACGACATGGGTGCGGCCGTCGGGGAGAATGACCCGGCGCATACCCTGGGCGATACCGGACTGATCAGGGGCGAGGCTCACCTCGACGCCATTGAGCTCACCGGCGGGGCTATCATCAAAGGCCGGATCGTTGATGATGAACGTCGAACCAGCGGCAGCTGCGGTTTCCCGAGCGCCGTGGTCCATTGCCTCGGCCAGCACACCTTTTTTCGGGGTGATGTCCGGAGTGAAACCACTGTCAGGTGTGCGCGGGCTCATCGCTGCACCACCTGCACCCATGCCTGCGCCCATTGCGCCACCGACAGCGACACCGCCGGCGGCAGCGTTAGCGACACCCTCGGTCACATCACGGTCCGGGTCGACCGTGTTTTTCATGGCGATGTTTTCGCCGAGTTGCGACAAGGCTTCCTGTGGCGCTTCTTCGAGCACGCCTTCTGCAACACCTTCTCGGACCGCACCCTGAACGATGCGCTGCGCGATGTTGCCACCAACACCGTCGGCAACAATCTTCGCAAGCACACGGTCACCGAAACCGCCGAACACACCGGTGGCCGTTCCAGCAATAACAAACGCCTGCGTGGCTGCATCATCCGCGATCGCGTCGACAGCCTCGTCGACGGACATGCCACTTTCCATCAGCTGCTTTACCGCGGCGGATTCCTCCAACGCCTGGCGCGGCATCTGCTCAATCTGCTCACGGACGGACAGAGCGGCTTGGCCGCCACCAATGATACCTTCAGACACAGCACCGGCGACCATAGCGGTCCGCGCGGCCGATGCGGCTGCGACACGCTGCGAAGCACCGGAAGCAATCGCGGACACATACGCGCCTCTGGCCAGCGTCATGGATGGCCCCATGGTGGCGACCATGCTCGGAACGGATTCGACGACACCAGCGAAATAGCTGCGCGGATCCGACCATGCAGCACCTGGACGGTTCTTTTCCTCGTCCCACCAGTGTTTGCCGCGTGCTTCGCGTGTTGCTGGTGTCAGGGTTGCGACAGCCTTGTCGATCTGGCCGCCAAGGTAAGCCTCGGACTTCTGGCCGTTCATCCACTCGTCGACACTGTCCAGCGCATAGACGATATCATCACCGACGCCGGGGATAGCATTGACGGCCTCACGCACGCCGAGGCCAAGACCGGCCCAACCGGCATTGAGGAGACGCTTGGTGTCACCGACAACGCCGGCAGACTGGTTTTGCGCGTCCCAATCGGCCTTCCAGGCTTCGTACTGGTCCTCAGGAATGACCTTGTACCGTCCGGGAGCATCCTTCTCCAGATCGCTGAAATAGGTCTGTAGCTCGCTGTCTTCCTGCGGATCGCCGGCTTGTTCACGCGCCTTGACTTGGGGCTTGGGCTGAGTGATCGAACCGTCTGCTTCGATGATGGGAACGCTATCCCACTCGACCGACGTCAAGTCGACATCACCAGCTCCACCACCGGCATAGTAGGCCTGAGCCCGTTCAAGCCGCCTATCCATATGAGGGACACCCGGGCGGAGATAGTTGTCTGAAACCGCCTTTGCCGCGTCCTCGACGGTTTCAGCGTTCAGCACCTTCGCAAATTGCTTGGCCTCGTAAGGGTCGTTCTGCACCTCGTGTTTGAAGAAGCCGTAATTCGCCTCGTAGCTGGCTGGATCGAGGTTGTTCGCTTTGACGTACTCTTCGAAGTTCTTCCGGCGTTCGCCGGTCCACATGCCAAAGCCAAAGCCGCCATCACTGCCGGCAACCTGCGGGTTCAGTTCCTGGAGATACTTGAACCCACCGCTTTCATGATCAAAGTTGCCGGCAAAGGCGGCCGCCTGCGCTTTGGTCAGACCGAAATCGCGCATCATGTCGGACATCAGACGCTGACCGACATCGGGAGTGGCTTTTGCCTGCACCGTGCTTTCTGGTGCTTCCTGATCGTAGGAATGATACGCTTCCCGGAGCCAATCAGGGGCGTTGGCTCCCTTGCCACCTTTGCCCCAAACAGCCTCGTTGCCATAACCGATGTGCATGCTTCCCGGCTGCATGTAGCCCGGACCAGCACCAATTCCGGTGACACCATTGCGACGTGCACGACGAACGATTTCCGTGAAGATCGGGAGATCGGCTTCGTTGGCCCAGTCCAGGCGGCGGCCGTCCTTATAGAAGAAGACGTCGCCGGAACCGCCGTGGTCGTGACGGTGCGAGCCGGTCCGGTCGACACCATGCACACCATGGGACGGCTGGCCACCGGAGAACACTTCCATTGTGACACCGAGCTCCGGAAGGAAGCTCATTGCGTCAACGAGATCGGTTTTGAGGGGCTGGCTCCGGATGGCACCTTGATTTTTATAGACCAGCCAGTCTTGCGGTTGAGGGGCTTTCGTGAGGGGATTGGCCTTGACCGGTTCGGGCGCGGTCAGGTTATCGGCTCCGAGAACAGAGACGTTTTCCCAATTAATTTTGGTGGGGTCGAAGGCCATGACGTGCGATCTCACTTGCTGAGAGGGGCACGTCCTGCGCCCGGAATTAACTTTGGCGGATATTAGCGGCTTGAAATGACCACTAAAAGAATTAATTTTGGTGCATATGCATCAACGCACAGGTGAACCAAAATGTCAGATCAAGAAAAGGTTGCGACAACCGTCCGTTTGGAGAAAAGATACGCTGAAGCCATTGATCAGTTCCGGCGGGAGCAGGAGGATCTTCCTACACTGCCTCAGGCAATCAACCGCATTCTGAATGATTGGCTGATTGGGAATGGCTATCTGCCCATGGAGGAAGAGAAAGATGTTGTCGAGGGCGCTGAATAACACATTGGCGCGCGCTGCTATTGCAGCTGGCCTTGCACTCGTTTCCACAGTCCCAGCAACTGCGCTGACGATAACGCGCGGCGCCTGGACAGATAGCAGCACGGCATTGTTCCTTGACGGAGACTTCGAACAGGGAGACGCGGCGGCCGTTCGCAAGGCAATCCGGGAGAGCCAGGGCGCGCTGGTTGTCGCTGTGCTCAATTCACCCGGTGGCAATCTCGCCGAGGCTCTCAGGGTTGGCCGGTTGCTGAAGGACGCAGGAGCCAGCACCTTCGTTCCATCGTGGGCGACATGTGCGTCTGCCTGCTTCTATGCATATGCCGGTGGCAAAACCAGATACGTAGGAGAGGGGGCCCGGATCGGGGTTCACCAGTTCTCCTATACTGAAGCTGCGCTTGAGGACGCCAACACCACTGTACGGGATGCGCAGGAGCTCACCGCGGAAATCAATCTCTATCTGATGTCCACCGGCGTCAGCCCGATGGTTGGCACACTCGCTGGTACTGTGCCGCCGAATGAAATGCTCTTCTTCGATTATGAAGACCTGCAGGTGCTCGGTATCGTCACGTCGTATTCGGAGGATTCCGGAGCGTGGGCGAGTGCCAGGGCCGCATCATTGTCGGGTGGTGAACCTGTTGTGCGGTTCACGAAAGACCCCTCCAGCATAGACTGGTGCAATGTCCCGGTGTTTTCGGCCGACGGGACCTTTAAGAAAGATCCGTCGACCTGTTCGAATTGATTTAGCGCGGTCGCTGGATTTGGACAGGAACGCCAACAGCCGCATCGCGTTTGATGACTGGTCGGCGGCTTGGCCCAGCTGAGATACCGGGGCTTTCCTGATCACGCAGACCACGTCGGATTGATGCTGGCCACGCTCTTTCCGGAACGCCGGCTGATTTCAGCGTTGCGGCTGCACGTTGCACATCACCGGTTTTGCGCATTTCCTCTTCTGCACTGGTCACAGCATCGACAAGCTTCATGTTCTCAGCCGCTGGCGTCTCTGATGGCGCCGTGGTGGAGCCGGGGCCGGCAGTAGGTGCGGGCACACCGCCGATACCTTCCATAGGCGACAGATCGTTTTTCACGATCGAACCGTCTGAACCCGGAGCCTGTTCCTGCTCACGTGCCCGTGGTGGGTTCACCCGTTCACCGGTATTCTGGTCGACGATAACACCTGGTGCCGATGGCGCGCTTTCCTTGGTGCCTTTGGTGTCCTCGGTCTGATCATCACCGAAATAGGATGCGAACTTCTTCCGGCGGCCGGGGGCGATGCGTTCTTTCGCGTACTTGTTGATCAGCCGCTCCCGCTCGCTGTCCTCCATGTCCTTGAATGCGAGTTCGTCACCGGCGAGGCCACCGTCATACTGTTTCTCAAGCGATTTGATCGCGTCCGCTCTTATCTCCTGCGCTTCTTTCTCGAGATCCTTCGATTCCTTCGACTGCTGCGTCTGCCACTCGGCGGCCGCTTGCGGGTTGAAGTGTCTGGTGAAGAAGGGCAGGGCGTTGTTTTGCGGCACGAATGCTTCGCCACCCGAGGACTTCACATAGAAGCCCGGGCCCTGCGTCGGGTGGTTCGTGTACTCGAAGTGATAGTCCCCGGACGGGCCATAGCCGTCGAGCCCGGAAAGGTCGTTGCCAAGCTTCGCAGCGGTTTCGTAATCACCGGCATTCAGGGCGGCGCCGATCGAGGCGAAGAGCTTGGTTCCCTTCTTCGCCTCATCCTTTTCCGACCAATCCTTGATTGCCCGCGCTTTGTCGAGTTCGCCATTCTCCATGTAGAGGGCTTCCTGCCGCCTCATCATGTAGTTGTAGGCATCATCGGAGAGGACATCGCCGAACTTGGCTTTGGCGTCCGCAGTGATCTGCTTCACCTGGTCACGGCGCGCATTGGCCTGACGGGTTTCGCGCAGCTTGATGCCGAGCTGCGCACTCCGCTGGAAGGAGTCGACGAATGCGCCGAGGCCGATTCCGAAAGACATTGACGTGTTTCCTTCTATGCAGCCATCGAGAGGCCGACCTGCTCACCGTTTTCACGGGGCGGTGTCTTTGCCTTGGTCTTGCGCCGCGTTGGCGTGACACCGACGGCGGCGGCAATCTTGTCGACCTTCTTGCCGAGATCGCCGATTGCAGCATGGTGCAGACCGAGCATGTCCTGGACGGCGATCTTCTTGCCATCACCCATGCCTGTGGCTTCCTGCATATCCTGCGCCATGGGCCCGACGTGTTTCTCTCCACCACCGTCGCCCATACCGGGCTTGTACTCCCAGGTCGATGACGGGGATTCCTCGACGGCCTCAAGGGCTGCGCCTTCCGGTACCTTCTTCTTGTCCGTCTTGGTGTTTTCGTCGGACATGAAGAACAGGCCAGCCAGCCCGCCAAGCGCAGAGCCGATACCGGCGGCCTGCTGGCCTGCGATCTGCTGTTGCGTCTGCCAGATACCCACTTGGGTATCGTACTGGTTCTGGAGCGTCTGAGCCTGCCCCTGATACCCCTGCATCGCCCCCTGGAAGCCTGCATTGGCAATACCAGTTGCAGAGTTGGAAAGGGACTGGTTGTTCTGAGCAGCTGCAACACTGGAACCCAGCGTGTTGATACCGAGGCTGGCTGCATTGCCGGAGTTGGAGACACCAGAGTTTCCGGCGTTCAATCCCACCGCGGCAGCGTTCGAAGACTGCGCTGGCAGACCACGGCCAAGGTTGGCGACGTCGGCCTTGAGGGCAAGACCTGTGCTTTCGACCTGTTTGCGGGCGTTGTTCTGCGCACCCGCAGAACCGAGAGCCGTGCCAAGATCGTTCGCGCGGCTGACACCTGCGAACCGGCCAGAGTTGGGATTGACGCCAAGGCTTGCAGCTTCGCGCTGTGACGCTTCCCGGGCCTGTGCCGATGCGGCCTGAACGTCCGCCTTGGCTTCCGCTGCTTCCGCTGCTCGGCGCTCGGGTGTGTCATAGTTCGTGGCCTGATCGACGAAGCTATCTTCGACAGGCTGAAACACTTCCTTGTATCGTGCGCGATCTTCTCGCGCATACTTCAGGCTATCATCGGCAAACTCGAGCTGCTTCGCAGTCGTCTGTTTGGCGAGCCCAACCTGTTGTTCGGAAAGTTTCAGCTGCCTGTCGGTGACCTGCTTGGTGAGCTTGTCGAGCTCGGCCTGGCGTTTGGTGGATACCTTGAAGGCGTCTTGCGTGAACTTGAGCCAGTCTTCACCGGTTTCAGCCTGCTTGAGTGCGGCGCGGCCGATATTCGGATCCGGATCCGGCGCGGATGGCGCTGACTTGCCCATTGGACGTTCTCCTACTACGGGAGAGCACGTCCTGCGCTCGTTGCCATCCTTCAATACCAGAGATTTCGTCCGAGCGGAAGGTTTCGGCGGCTTCGGGGAGCCACCGGCATTCCGATTTCAGCATGCCAAAGAGAAGCAATCCTTCCCCTTTTGGCCCAGCTTTGCGGAGATACCCCTCCAAGCGCCAGCCGAACCTTTGACTGAAACGCAGGCTTTCCTCATTGAGCTCGGAAACCATTGCCGTGATGCGGGTGAAACCGAGCTGCCGGAATGGATAGGCCATTGCGACAACGGCAAAGCTTCTGGTCATCCAGCTGCGAGAGCCATCGGAGACGACATGCACCATGCAGTCGTTTTCGCTCCATCGATCGTAAACGACCACAGCCACGAGTTCTCCGTCTCTGGCATGGCCGATTGCTCGAGCGTCACGGGCGAACACGAACCCGGGGTAGGTTTCCCGCATCTTGGTTTCAGCCCATGTGATCAACGTGGGCTGCGGATGATATTCGAAGGTCGAGGCCATCGGTCTTACTGTTCGTCCTCTGCGACTTGGTCGGAAGGCTGCTCGATGCCGGATCGCTCGAACGCTTCCGGGCTTACGTGAGAGGATACCGACACGCGGAATCCTGCAGCCTCCAGATCCTTCTTCGCTTGGTCCGCATAAGTGGAAAAGACCCGCCACTGAATATCGCGCTCACCTGTTATCAGGTCGATGCCGCGCCCTATGTGGGTGGCTGGGTATTGCACCATCACGCTGTCTGCCATCGCGTCCATATGGGAGGCGTTTGAATTGCGTATCTGATAGTAGGCGAAGAGGTTGACGGTGTTTCCCATTGGACCGGCTCCTGAGGGTGGCGGCCCCGGTCAAGCTGGGAGGAGGATGCCTGCCGGGGCCTTTCATCAGCTGGGAGGAGGATGCTGATCTTTGAACGGTAACCGCAAAGAGGGATGGATACAATCAAAAATGGTCACTATAGTGGATACTTGTATCAGCTATGGAGACGGGAATGCATATCTGCATCGACTTCGACGGCACGATCGTCGATCACAAGTACCCGGAAATTGGCGAGCCTGTGCCTTATGCGCTCGAGTTCATGAAAGAGTGGATGAGCAAAGGCGGCAAACTGATCCTGTTCACCATGCGCGACGGCTTCCACCTCGACGATGCGCAGTTCTACCTGGAGCGGAACGGGATCCAGCTCTATGGCATTAACCGCAATCCGGATCAGGTTGCCTGGACGCAGAGCCCGAAAGCCTACGGGCAGGTCTATATCGACGATGCCGCCTTCGGTTGCCCACTGATCACTTCCGCGAGGTTCAATCGGCCGGTTGTCGATTGGAGCGTGGTTGGTCCGGAGGTTTCGCGCATGCTGGACGAACGGGCCCAAGCCAATGGGTAGGATGTGTCCGCTCCCCCCGGCCTGCCCTGAGCCCTATTACAACGGCGCTGCCGTTCACGGGAAATCGTTGGACAGTGACTTCGTTGAGCGTAGGTGGCGCGCTGAGAAAGCCTACTTGGATCGCCGCCGCGAGCAGGCAGAAGAGCGTATCAGGCAACTGCGGGAATTGGTCGTTCTTGGTCTTTTCGTAGCAGCGAGTGGGGTTGTGGGGGTGCTTGTGACGATGGTGTATTTCATCCATCTACTTGAGCCCGGGCCCTTCAGGACCGGTGGTTGGTTCTGATCGTCAGATAACCCGGGCCTGCAATGCAAGCATCATAGCGTAGAGCCGCCGGTGGATCATCGCGACGTCGTCGACAAGAGCATCAAACTCCGCCTTGGTCGGCGTGCTGCCGGCAGCTGCTGCCGACTGCAGCTTCTCGTTCAGCTGGAAGATAGCCGCGAGATCCTTGATCAGGACGGCGGCTTCCTCCTGGTTCTTCGGGAGTTCACCGGCCAGTCGCTCAACATTCTCGGTAAGGCGTCTCAACTCAAGATCGTTCATCCTACCACCTGCATCAGATCCGCCATCGTGTGGGCGATGACAATCTGCTCAATGCTCGATCGCCCCTGGGCAGAAACTTCCCATTTCCGCGCCTTGAACCCTGAGGGCAGCCGAACCGGCTTGTTCGCGACGTTCACAGTCTTCACCACGTTGCCATCGGCGAACACCGATACCTCTATACCGGTGGCCTGCTTTGGCAGAGGTGCGAGAATATCGCCTCCAAGCGCATAGGCGTTCATTTCGTGCGAGTTGATTTCGCCGTTGAGCGAGCCCGCAGCGATGAGGGCTTCGTTCGCTGCCTGAACAGCTGCGATCTCCGCATCGATCATGGCGACCTCTGCCGGCGACAATGCGTTTGCCGCATCGACCTGGATGACGCCAAAGTTCGTTGGCGCCTGCATCGCAAACTCTTTCGATCGCCAGTAATAAATCGCACGCGCACCTGTCGGCGGGTCAAGCTCGAGAATGTCGTCGGTACCGTAACCGAGGTAATAGAGCTTGCTGGTTTCCAGATCGTACCAGACCGCCGTCGCCCGGGCACTGGACCGGAGAAGGAACGGCGTTCCGCTGACCTCGATGAAGATCGCGCCGGCAACGATTTTGTTCTGGCTGTCCGTCGTGTCGTAGAACATGACATAGCGGCCGAACATCTGCCCCGCGATCGCGGTTTGTGGCGAAAGCGCTTGCCAGCTGTCTCGATCGAACAGATTGACCGTTACCAAACGCGCTTGGCCATCGCCGGCGATCACAACAAGCCCATCGCTCGACGGATAGGCAATGGCATAACCGAGGTCGACGACGGCCCTGGAGTTGATGCAGGGCAGGTTCTGCTCGATCTTGTCCATGCGCATCGATGAGGGATGTGAACCCTGCACCACATACGGCAATCCGGACGTCATGACGATCAGGACACTACCGACCGCGCCGAGGGCAACGATCGGATAGTCAGTCGTCAGAACGTACTTTTCCGGCCAGGCATGCGGCCGCCACGGTTCACTGAAATAGAGGTCACGTCCGACGAATGCCGCCATGATGCCGTTGGGCAGAGTGGTGAGGCCGGACAGGCCATCAGGAGGCGCATTCCAGTTTGCGGATGGAAGCGGCTCATTGAACCCATCAATGGCGACGTTGTCGGCGAAGTCGCTGGTCGAAGCTGCGCGTTCAGCTACAAAATAGAAGTAGGTACCAACGTCACCGGTCTGGGAACGGTAAATGCGCTGCTTCGTAATGTTTCGGCCGGTCGGTGTCGCTTCGAACCCGCTCAAGGTCACGGTGATACCGGACTGCCAGTCAACTTCTCCGCTCGCCGGAGACGGTTCCGATTCCTCGCCAAAGTCAGTGACCCACGTATAGACGTAGATCCGGGTTTGCACGGCCCCTGTACCACTTCCCGACGTTGCCGTGGAAAGTGCGGTGGACGGTGGTGCAAGAGCGAGCGGATAAACGGTGTCGTCGACACGCATTTTGGGGGCGCCATCGCCTGTATAATAAAGCCGGTCATCCGCTACCGGGCCAGGCGCTGCATGTACTTCGTTCGCGAAGGATAGCCAGTCGCCATCGAACTTGATGATCGTCTTGTGGTCTACCGCTCCGGCGTTTGCCGTTTGCACGGGCGAGCGCATTGCAGTCAGGGCGCCATCATTCAGTCGCACGTCAACCGCGCTCTGTGCTGCCGTGTCAGGCAGGAGGCGCGGTTGAATAAGTGGCTGTTCACCAGTGAAGGCAGTGAGTTTGATGGCGCCCATATTTCACCTTTTAGCCCTGCCTACGCCGGTGTCGGCCAATGGCTGTCATTGTCGAGATCGTCAGGGATACCGCCGGCGTTTTCCTCATCGACATAGGCGTAAGCCCCGGTACCATCCTTCATTTCCCAGGACCGCACCATCATCGCTTCGATCCACGAGAAACCCTTGTCCGCCAACTCGACCATTTGTGATGGAGTCAGGTTGTGGATGGCGTTCTCCCTATCGCGGAAAACAAATACCGGCGTGGTGACGCCATTTGCTGCGACTTCAGCCGCGATCATGCGGCGGGCAAGAAAAACGTCCTTGTCGTCCTTCGTTCCCGTCACCGGGATGTTGCCGTAACCTGTCACGGTGATGACGGTACCGGCAAGAATACGACGGTCGCGTTCATCATTCACGTCGCTGCCTTCCTTCGGAGGCGCGACAAACGGAATGATCGGTTGATCAGCTTCTGCCGGTTTGCCGTTGTTCTGGCGCACGAAGTGAGTGAAATCGGGGTTGCCGGGAACAGCAGCGTACGGTCCTTCGATGTCTCCGTTGTCGTGGTACACCTTGAATGACTGGTTGTCCGGATCCGAATATTGATTGTAATAGGACACAGTCATTTTCAAAGCTCCGCGCTTAGGAGAATTACATCATCCCGAAGTAGTCCAGGCGTTGCGGCAGTCGCTGAACTAAACCCGTTAATTGTAATGGAGACGTTATTTACTGCCAGATTATTATTTACACTTATTGTTGAACCGCTACCTGTTCTTGTCGCAGTAGAGATTTGATAAACGACAGGCGAAGTTGTCGTAAGTGACGGTGTTGGTACAGCTCTCATTCCTGTAGCCGGAATACCAAGTTGGAATGCGTTTGCAGATACAAAAGCTCCACCACACCCGCCGCCGGCGAGACGCGCAAACCTTTGATTTCTTGGAAAGTCAGAGTTCTTGTCGTAATTCCCGTTCGGATCGTATTCGTTTGATGCATCGCCTTGAACAAACGAAACCCAAGTGATGTCATAGTTTCCGCTTTGCCGAGGCGTGAGAACCATGGCAGCAGCCAAATAGTCATTGTTGTCGGTTCCAAGAACCTTTGCACTCATCGAGGGAATGGTAACCCCCCAGCAACGACGGTTGGTCGACGCATCATATATCGTTGTCGGGCTGTCACCGGCAAACGTCATCGCAGTCGTCACATCGCTTGATGGAGAACCTCCGGTGCCAAAATGTTGAACGGCTTCTCCGGTCAAGGTTTCAGACCCGCTTGGGCCAGACATCCAGGCTGTAAGGGTCCAGTCACCCGCCTTGATGGAAGTCACATCTTCAATGCGCTGTTCAATCCTGAGCGTTCCAGAAGTCGGTGCGGAACTGAAGGCATAGCGCATTACGAACCGCTCGCCACCGGCCGCAAATGCAGCGTTCAACCCGAGCTGCACTTGAGACACAGTCACGGTTTGGTTGGTGCCGTTTGTTACCAGAAATCTGTCAAAGACATAGGCAGACGAGGCCGCAGGTATTGCGATGCTGCCGCGCGTAATGTAGACACCGCCCGGGTTGATGATCTTGTTGCGTGGACCAGAGACAGTCGTCGACTTTGGATAAAAACTTTCCTCGAGTGTTTCCTTAAGCGCGGCCCACGTCATTTTTTTCAGCGCGTTGCTTGCAGCGCTGTCGAGCAGTCCGAACAGATCTGCGTCTACGGGAGTAGCTTTGCTCGCAGCATTTGCAATTGCATCTGTCAAAACCGCATTTTTTAGCGTCTGCCATGTCACCTTCTTCATAACAAAGTTTGCAGCGCTGTCGACAAAACCGATCAAATCAGCGTCTGCTGGCACTGTTTTGGCAGTTGCATCGGTTACGGCAGCTTCCGGAATGCTGAGCGCGCCGCCAGCAGTGAGGCGCAAATCGACACGAGAACCTGCATTGAACGCTTGTGCTGTCGTACCTTCCTGTCCGCGCGTGACAGTTAGCACCGCCCCTGTCCGGGCGGTAACACGCATGACTTCTATGTTGCCGCTGGAATCGATGACCGTGATCGGGAACCATTCATCCGTCGACAAGGAAGGGAACAGTGCGGCGTCACCAGACTGAACCGACAAGGAGGTCGCGACGTTGGTGATGCTGGATGCCAGGGTGCTTGTCGCGTTGTTGCTAAGCTTCACGCCCATATCAGCAGTTCCTTATTTTCAGCTTGGCGCAGTGTTCTTTGATGCGGCCTTGATCGGTGGTGGCCCGAACGGTGAGGGTGCTGCTTTCGCCGGCGGTACCGCCGCTGACCCAGACCTTCACGGCCGTGCTCGAGACGTCGGTTTGATCGGCGACGGCAGTGAGGCCGGTACCGATCGTCGCGACGGCTGAGACAAGGCTGTCTCCATCGGGTAGCCAGCGGTAGAAGTCGAAATCGAAGTCCAGCCGCTCGTCGGGGTCTTTTTCGAAAATGGCTCTGCTCACGCCACGCTCCTGCGGTCAGAGGATATGTCTGCGTCCGGCTGTGCTGGCACGTCGACGCGGCGGCGTTCATCTGGGATCTGAGTTGAACGGCGATCCGCATGGAGCGCGGCAGTCCGTGAGTGCGGCGCGGCTTGCCTGAAACGCCAGAAGAGCGTACCGGAGCCATTGAGCTCGATCGAGGACGTCGCTTCCGCCAGGGCTCGCCGCACCAGTGTGGCGTCGTGGTTGAACACAATCGCAGCGGCGGCGGCCGGAAGCGCCCGCCGCACAAGCGTGGCAGAAGAACCGAGGCTGATCTGGTCGGTGGCACTGGCAAATGCTTTGCGAACCAGCGGGGCCGAATGCGCAAGCACAATCGCATCAGCGGCTGCAACATCAAGCACGATGCTGCCGCCGTTGACCGGCTGAGCGTTCAATTCAGATCCGTTGAGAGCGCCACGGGAGAACATGGTCAGGTCACCGACAGATCGAGCTCGCCGATCTTCCAAACAGCTTCATCGGTCGGGAACAGGGTTTTCGATGCGGTCAGCGCGCCATACCAAAGCAGGTTGCCGGCGGTCGAAGCATCCCAGATACCGAAATGGGTGACGGTGATGTTCGATCCGCCGTTGTGCGCAGGAAAGAGGATTTCCTTGGCGTTGTCGGTAGCTTTGGCGGCAGCCGCACCGAAACCAGTGCCAACGGCGGCACCTTGCGCGGGATCCTGTCGGGCATATGCCGGCCAGTCGCCGGTCGATACCTCGTTCGCGCCTGTCAGTCCGGGATCGGCAGTGTGCAGAGACAGGTAGACCCGCGCCGGCGCCGAGAATGCGACACCGCGCAGGAGCAGATTGAGAAGCGCGTTTCCGGAGTAGGTCGAAGCTGGCATTGGGCGGCTTTCCCCTTACGGGTCAAGCACGTCCTGCGCTTCGTTGAGATTTGACCGCACTATAGCTGCGACGGCCTCTGCAAGCAACGATCAGAAGTAGCTGGCTTTGGTGCGCGGCCGTGCTTTGAACTGGGTTCGCTGTGCCGTAATCGCGATGTTGTCCAGGCCAGTGTTGAACTCACCGGTCAGGTACTGCCGCCACATCTTTTCATTCTCACCGCCGAACGTTCCGTCACGCATTTTGACGTACCAGGCGCGGTGCCCGGGTGAGATTTCCCGTTTGATCGCCGCTTCGACCCGCTCGAAATAGGCGTTGTCCTGCGGGGATATGGGAATGCCTTCTGGATCGATGCTGTATTCCTTGCTGTCCCACCAGGACGCGAAGTGCAGCTTGTAATCGAGGCGTGTGAGCTTTGAACCCTGTTCAGACTGTGACCGAGCAAACCGAACCATGTCCGAGAACAGGCCATACGGGCTTTCCACCGTGCTCTCGATGACGGCAATGCCTGTCTCCGGTACCGCTGGAAACGAACCCTCCTGAATTTCCTGCGCCTTGAGCGGGTCTTTCAGGCAGACGATTCCGTATTCCGAGACATGCAGGAAACTGATCGTGCCACCACGGACTGACGACGACACCGTCATGCGAGATCCGTTTGCCCATTTCAGCTCGGTGACGTTGTCGGTGGTCAACGGCACCATGGCTCGCACTACTGCCGGCAGCTTGTCCCATGCGAATTTGATCTTCAGGTCGCGGATCTTCTTCGCGGTGTCCTTGTCCTGCGCAATGATGGCGGCTTCGGTGTCGGGGACGAACAGGCATGTGTCGAGCATGAGCAGCTGGACCAGCGTCGAGAACCCGCGCTGGCGTGCTTTCGGCACGACATTCCGGAACCACAGTTTCTCGAGAAACTCCTCCTGCACCTCGTTAGGCTCGAAGAGGACCGTCTTGCCGTTTTTGTCTTTGATGTAATAGAGGTTGCGCAGCCGCCACTGCGGGTCCTTCAGCGCTTCAAGCAGCTGTATCGCATCTTTCAGCTGGCTGATAGGCGGATGCACGGCACGAGTTCTCCTGGCCGCAAGGCCATCGGAGAGCACGTCCTGCGCTCAAGTGGTTGGGTCAGTCTTCTTTCGGCCGTATCGCCATGGGCGCGGCTGTTTTCTTTTGAGCAATACCGGGCGGAATGATCTTCGCCAAGCCCGGTGCTTCTTCAACCGGCTTGAACGATCGGCCGGTCAATTGAGTATACAACTCGATGAGCGGGGCGGCGACGTCATCCTTATCTGCATCGCGGAAAGCGTTCACGTTGACGTGCTTGCCGACGAGCTCGAGGATTTTCGCGCGCGTCTCCCATTTCACCTTCGTGATATAGCCAACCAGTTCCTTCTTTTTGTCGATCGTTTCGAACAGCTCTTTGGATTCCACGCTGAGAACCCCGAGCCTCGAGAAGAACGTCGGCCACTCATGGATAGGCTTGATGCAATTCCGTTCGTCGTAGACCTGTTTCAGGTCGGCCTTCAGATACTCGTTGAGATCACGCAGAACGGATTCGGCGGACAGGTCGACCAGGCTGAGACGTTGTTCCTGAAGCTGAGCTATCAATGCGACGACTTCCGGGTTCTTCTTTGGGTCAAGCAGCTCGCTCGCGGTTTGGCGGGCCCGGGTTGGTGCATAGCCAGCGCGGATCGCGGCTTGCGTGCCGTTCAGGTCGACCAGGTATTCATGTGCGAAAAGGCGCTTCTTGCCGGTAAGCTTTGCCATCAGCGGTCCGTCATTCCCATTTCCTCGAGAAAGGACTCGAGCCCGTCCGGCTTATCAGGGCGTTGTAGGCAGGCAGTGATTTCCGACCATAGCAGCTCCCACTGCCTGTTGCTCGTGTCTCTCAGCGTCACCCACCTCGAATGAGGAATCTGCGCTTTCGACCTTTGCCGCTTGTTGATCATGAGGTGGTTGTCCTCGGTGCGCTCAATCCATCGTAGCATTTCCACCTGATACGGATACAGGCGTACGACTGCGATACCAGTCATGTCGCCACCTGTTCTGGCTACATCGAAACCAGTCACGTAGACGGGTCCTGCGGGCGCAGAAGGAACAGCCGCCGACACCGCAGCAATCGCTGTTCCTTGAAGAAACTGGCGGCGGGACAGCATTATTCAGTCTCCACCTGCACGTCGGACTGAGCATAGACGCTCAGGATGTAAAACAGGGGAATGCCATTATCGCTCTCGTAGAAGACGCAGACAGCACCCCGCGTTGCCTCGAAGCTCTTGATCCATGGGAGCAAGTTGTGAACCTGTTCCCTAATGTGGGCAGGTATTTGCTCAGCCCCATAGGCTGTGCCCGCTGGGATATCGACAGCGAATTGCAGGTTACCGAGCTCGTTCAGTCGGCTTAGCGCCTCTGCGATAAGCACGGCTTTGATGTCCCAAACGCGCTTCTTGTCGCGCTCCTGTTGATAACGCAGGATTGTCTCCGCGGCTGCTTCAGCTATCACGCCGATCTGCCCAGGGTAACGTGCTGTCGTTTCATGCAATGCGTTGAGCAGCTGCTCTTGTGTGCCGTGAAACCTCATGACTTCGCCCCCTTCGGCTCTGCCGCTTTGTTGACGGTGATGACGACGCGATCGTCTTTGCTTCTGACATCGTACTGCTGGAGGATGCTGAGAGCGAAGGCGTCGGCCTGCGCGCAGATGCGCTTTCTGAGGTCTGCGCAGGCTTTGTCGGCCACGTCCTGTACGTGCTTCGAGACAGCGTTGCGCACGGATATTTCAAGCGACATCTGCAACATCACCGGGTCGACGATGTTCACCGGGATAGCGCTCGCATCAGTCCGCTCACCACGGATTCGACAACCGCATCGTTTGCACTGTCGACCGAAGTCTTCGTACAGGGGCTGCTCGCATTTGCAGAACACACCAGGTCCGACTGCATCAAGGCGCTGTTTCGCTTCCTCGTTCATCTGCCTTTGGTAAGCGGGGTCTGTGCTCATGTTCTTCCCGAAATTATCACGGATCGGACTGTCGCATTTCCTGCAAATCTTGTGCTCATTGCCGTGCATGTCCTGCATCCACATCACGTCCGGTGACAGGCATTCACAGGGCATGAGGGCATTCAGCTGATCTTTTTGGAGAGCATCAATGATGTCACGTTTTGTCACGCCAGAGCCCTCCGTTCAGCCCGGGCCCGATCTTGCGGGCTCCAAATCTCGACGGGGAGGTCGATGATCAAGACGTTCTTCCCGGCGATTGCTCGAATTGCCCATTTCACCTCGCGCACCTCGATTTTGATACGCGGCCACTTCTCGATGAAGGGCAGAACAACGCGCTTCACGCCGGTCTGGCTCTTCTTCCTGCCTGCACCGCCGGCATTGCTGAGTTCAAATTTGCCATCTGGGTTCGCATCGATGCGAAGCTGGTGCGTCAGTTCGCCGGTACCGAGACGCACAGTCACACGTTTCACGTCATCACCGAGCTGGTCGATGAGATCCTGCATGATCAGGATGCGACCACGAAACTGGGTTCCGTTTGCCTTCGTGAGGCTGAAACGCACCGGGGGCTTTTCGGCGCCCCCGTAGTGCTTCGCAGGCGGCTGGAGCTCTTCCCACTCGCTAGACATGGCTTAAACGCCTCCTGTCATGCCCAAAGCGTGCAGGTACAGGTCGAGAACTGCCTCTTCCTCTTCACGCTCATGCGGCTGTTTTTTGCGAAGGGAAATCACCTTCCGGAGGATCTTGACGTCGAATCCGTTGCCCTTAGCCTCGGCGTAAACGTCCTTGATGTCGTCGGAGAGGACTTTCTTCTCCTCCTCCAGGCGCTCGATGCGTTCGACGATGGAACGGAGCTGGTCGGCAGCGACATCGCCGCCGGCTTCCTTGGCCGAGTACATTTCCATCGTGTTGGTGTCCTGCTTTCTGTGGGACTTCTTCATGAATTTCTCCACTGCCTCCAGGGAGAGTGGCTTGCCGTCGTTGATCTGGACGGTAGCGCGGGTCTGCTCAGACATCGTTTTGCCTTTCAGCCGTTGGAAACAGCGAGCTCGAGTTGACGGGTGGGGGGAGATGGCTCAGGCCAGCGCCGCTTTGCGAGCAGGACACCTTTGCGCCTTGTCCGTTCCGCATCTGCGGGCCCTTTGGTGTCCTCGATGTGCTGGAGCCAGTCCGACCACTCGGGACGATAGGGTTTGATCAGGAAGTAACCGTCTTCGACGACGGGTGGATCTTCGACGAACGTCACCCATCCCTTTTCCCGGAAATACTGGATCATGAGGGGTGGCTTGTGGGTGGAGTGTTTCAGGGCCAGAAAATGTTTGAAGTGCTCAAGAGCCTTCTGCCGGTCCACGGTGTTGAGCTTCTGGAATGCTCTCCGTGCCGCCTCGATGTCCCGTGGCAAATGCTTTTTCGGCCATTGGCCTTTGATGGCCTCGAACTGGTTTTCGAGCTCGTCGTCTGGGGGTAAGGGGGATTGGGTTTTTATTATCCCTTCTTTCTTATTTATACGTCCTTGTTTTCCGGATCCGGCTGAACCGGATACGGATAAGCCGGAAGTGGTGTTTTCAGGAAGTGGATCATCCGTTTCCGGATTTTCAGTAAGTGGTATGTCCACTTCCGGATTTTCAGGAATAGGTAATCTGGCGGGTACGGCACAGTCGTACACGATATAATCTGTGTCGCAGATCCGTCCCAGCTGATCCCTTGAGATTTGCTTTTCAACATAGCCTGCGTTGATCAGCTCATTGAGCAGTCGATAGGACTTGTCTCGGCCGATATTTCCGGCCTTCTGGATGTTCTGGACCTGGACCTTCCAGTTGTCCGGTTTGGCGAGCAGATAGCAAAGCAGGCCGCGCGCATCGAAAGACAGGTTGTTGTCCTCGGCGACCTCGTTCGGGATGATAGCGAACTCACTGGTCCGCTTGCGCGTCACAACTGGCATCAGGCACGCCCTTTGCGCTTTGGTGAGCGCTTTTTCTTGCGCTGGTAGGCTAGGATTTGCTTTCTGCTTTCATTGCGCGATGGGATTTTGAGTTTTCGGCGGCAAGGCTTCTGATTGGGCGGGAGCACGGTTACGACGAGCCCGTCCTTGGTAACCCGCGCAGCGAACTCAGCCGTCTTCACCCTGGACACGCCAAGGGAGATCGCCGCGCGAACTTCAGGGCAAAGAATGATGCGCCTGATATCGTCGATCGACATTCCAATTGCTGCAGCATGACGCTCCGCGCACTCCATCGGAGAACCGCTTTCATCAAGCTCATGACCAGCGACACGCTGCACGTATCGGGTCACTGCATGATAGGTGACGTCATGTAGCTGAATATCGTCGTCATTCCGCTGCTGCCGCATCGCCTTCACCTCCGGCTTCCGTTGGTGTGGGTCTGGCGGCACGCGCCTTTGCTGCCCGGGCACGCATCTTGTTGCGCGCCCATGGCGGGGCTTCACCATGGCGGCGGTAGTACCGCATGAACTTTTTGATTTTCAGCTCAGTCGCCGTGTGAATGTCCTTGCCGGCGCGCAGGCGAGGGATAAGCTCCGTGCCAGCACCAGCAAGGCGACCGAAATAGGACGGGCCCATTCCGGTTTCCTCGATAAATTTATCGATCTGTTTGAGGAGGCGTCGATGTCTCATAACGGCGACATCGTATATCCGATATAGTGGATACGTCAACAACCGCTAAAAGGGATGTGACAAAACTTTTAGGTGTATGTATATTATCCCCCATGGTGGATAACTCTTGGAGAAATCGCCTCGAGGCGGCATTGGAACAAAGCGACCGCAGTGCGCGCAATGTTTCCTTGGCCATCGGTAGGGCGCCTGGCTACATCAACACGCTATTGCGTGAGGACAAGCAGCCGTCACTTTCCAATCTCGTCTCGCTATGCGACGAGTTGAAAATCTCTGTTTTATGGCTTTTGTACGGCGTCGAAATGGACGATGAAAGCGAAGAAATGCTGAAGATTTTCAGCAGCTTGTCCGAAGATGGCCGAAAAGACTTTTTGAAATTGGTCCGCTCTCTCTCAGCGCTGAACCAGTAATTGCCTCTGTGCCATGGCAAGGGCGCGCTTGCGTCCTTCCGGCGTCAATTCTCTCATTGCATCGTAGAAAATGCGCGCTTCTTCCAGTGTGGCTCCGTCCGCAGAATGCTGGGAGCTTCTATTTTCTTTCGTCCTGTCGTTCCGCAGCGTTCCCATTTGCGCCTCGTGGTGCTTTAGTTGTCTTGTCTAGGCTCTCTGATAAGCACAATTTGTATTTGCATCTGTAAAATACTTACGTTACGTGTTTATCTCCGTCAATACCATTAAAGAGAGAATCTAGCGCCATGGTACATTCTTGTGAACAATTGCAACCAGAAAACGTGGAAATGAGCAAATCTGCACCACCACCTCGAAGCAAATGTGAACGGTTGAAAAAGGCGAGAATTGACGCTGGGTACCGTTCAGCGGCACAAGCGGCCAAGGCTCTTGAGGTCAGCATCAGTACCTACACGACGCACGAGAACGGCAGTCGTGATTTCAGGGAAGACGTTGCTCAAACGTATGCAGAAAAATTCGGTGTAGATCTCGCCTGGCTGTTGCTGGGAGAGCATTCCGGTCAGAGTTCGCCGGCCACCATTTCAGAACTTGCAAGCTCAATGAACGATGGCGTGGGTGTCGGTGAGGAAGAGCTCTTCATGGAAGCCTATCGCGAAGCTCGGGATATCGAGTGGGAGCTTCTGCGTGGCGTCGGTCCACGCCTTTCCTTCGCGAAAATGGTCAATGTGATCTATGCGGAGAAGCTCGCCGAAAAGCGGTCCTCCCTCGACGACGTCGACGACGACTGAAACCTCGTTTCACGCCGGTGTGACGATTCACGCTCGTGTGACGGTCGCTTTCCCAAAATCCACCTTTCGTTGGTTCCGGTGATCGGTTCCAGCAACCGGGGGGCTCCAGAGTGAAGCAGGAAGTTGATACCAGCAGATTTCGCGAATTGTACGCGGGAGTAGAACGTCTTTCGCAGGAAGAAAAACTTCGTGAGACACTGCAAGCCGCCGAAAATGCTGACGTTTATAGATTTGCACCAGAGGTTTGCGAGAAGCTGTTCGGGCACAGACACCCCGAAATGCTGACGGGTACCCAGATTGATCAGTTCTTCGAACAGTTCGACCCGTTTGTCGCGTGGGCCCTCGAATCCATCCAGTTAAAACAATGACCAAGCAATTCGTCTATTCGCTCGATGTCGAGGACATCGAAAAGGGCTTTTCAGATGATACCGCGCGTCGGATGCTGGAAATCTGGAAGGCAAGCAATGGTGCCGTGACGGATGAGTTTGTCAGCCTGTCACCGCACACAGTTCTGTTCAAAGGAAACGCGAAAGCCGGGGATGTCCCCGACTTGCTGCTAACCGGCAATGACGCCCTGGCAAATACGTTGCTGCAGGACGGCTGGGCAGACAGCGCGCAGAACGCACGCCAGACCTTTGATGACGACTATCGGGAAATGGTCGGCCGCGGCTACGAGGTGGCCACCCGGTGCTTTGCGCCAGTGTTCGACCTGGTGTCGTCCAGGATCCGGCATTGGTCCGGGGAGTTGGTCGACCTCAAGTATCAGCGGCTCATTGTGCCTCTGATGACGGGGCAGGGAGCGGTGTTCCTTGCTTGCTATTCCCGGAAGGTCGGCTCCATCCAGCCAGCAGTGGATCCGCAGCGAGGCGAGCAATCCCCTCAGGACCGACAGCAACAAAGTAGAGATTATGCAGCGATGCGTCGGCCGGCGGGGTTCTCCAGTGCAGCAAGGCTGGTAGTGCCAACGTATACCCCCAGTTTAGGTGATATCGTTTCCGGATCTTGTCTGGGCGCATGAACCCATAGACAAGGTCCGGGCGCCAATGGAAGTGCGCTTGAAGGATCAGCGCACGCTGTATCAAGCCGAGGATGTTGTGTGACCGGTATTCCGGTTTGACGTGGCCTTCGCCGATATAGACAGTCTTGCCACATACCACTCCCGCATACTCAGCTGCGCTATGCTCGAGCTGGACCGGCTTATTGTCCGCTGTGCGGAAGACGCGCTCAAAGTAGGCGATGATCTGTTGCTGTAGCGACCAGCCGCGAAAATCTTCAAACTTGGAAGCGCAGGTTGCAATGCAGTTGTCTTCGCTGTCGAAGACACCGATCCAGAGCACCTGGCTCGGTGGGAGCGTGTTCAGCTCCTGGGCGAAGTGCTCACCTACAATGTTCTTTTTCCCTGACTGAATGGCGCATTGCTTGAGTTCTGCAACGCTCCTTGAAAAGCGCACCTCTAAATTGTCGATCGCCTCGACCTTGGTGACCAGCTCGTGAACAGCACGCATCAGCGAAAACTCGGATACGTTGAAAATGGACAATGAAAATGCTCCCGGAGTTCAACTCTAGGAACATACCATTATTGCGATTATTGGCGAGTGTGAAGCGCGATCGGCGTTTTCAACGCTTACAGCAAATACATTTTTGAACACAAAATGCGTGCATTTTTTATTGCATTTGCGCATGCAGATTCGTTCTTCAAATTCCCCTTAAAACGCTGATTATTAGGCCCAATCCGTTCTCTTTGGCGGATGGGAGTTCAGTTTCGTGCGCACCGCATGTGAACACGATAGTGGATATTTTATTGCAGTAACCGAAATAGTGGATATAGTTGGAGCCCGAAGAGATTGGGGATCTACCTATGAACCACCTGCTGCCTTTCGGCCTTGTCCTGGCTGTCGTCCTGATCGGCGCCACCGGACTGAATGCTTTCTCCACGAGCTCCGCAATGGATGCGTGTTTGGAACGGCACTCCGCTGACACCTGCTTTCACAATCTGGTTCGGTGAGGTGCTGTGATGATCATTGCAACCTGTTGGACCGTCGATGAGGTTCTTGCAGCCTTCGATACCTTGGAACCGGCTTCATTTGTCTGGCCGCATGACACCCCTCCCGTAGGGAATGCCCTCTGCGCCCCTTCCACAAGCCTCAGGCTCGCCGATGCATTCCGGATGCTGCAGTACCTTGCAGAGCCGGACCGTCAGCTGTGGTGGATTGAACACCAACTGAAAAACAAGAAGCCGTCGCCGACCTGGTCATCCGACTATGAGGCAACGCTCATTCGCTGGTGGCTCGAAATTTTCGACGCCAGCAAAAAGAAGCCGGGGTTTGTGGTCGACCCCGGTGTTACCCGGCAGGAACCCGTTCCGCCCCCAATGTCTGGGATTCCTGCCGGGTTTGATTTCTCCGAAGGGGGCTCGGTATGAAACAGCTCCTGCTTTCCGCGCTGCTGTTGACCTCCGCGTCCTATGACCCTGCAAACGAGGTGGATGTAGAGCTCGTCCTTGCCGTCGATATCAGCCAGTCCATGGACACTGAAGAGCAAGAGGTTCAGCGCGCCGGTTACGTCGCTGCTCTGACATCGCAGGCATTCATCGACGCGGTTCACGTCGGGCCCATTGGTCGGGTCGCTATCACCTACATGGAATGGGGTGGTGTCGACGAGCATTTCATCGTCGCCGATTGGACTGTGATCCAAGACAAGGCCTCCGCTTCTCACTTTGCCCAGCAAATCGCAAACGCGCCATTGCGACAGGTCCAGCGGACGTCGATCGCCAGCGCAATGCAAAAGGCCGCGTTCCTCATCAAGAGCAACCGGTACGAGGGCTTGCGTTCAGTCGTCGATATCTCTGGCGATGGCCCGAACAATCAGGGCGGCTCCGTGACTGAAATGCGGGACCGGATGGTGTCGGGCGGGCTCATCATCAACGGGCTGCCGCTGATGATGAAGTCCAACAAGAACACGTGGCAAGCCATGCTGAACCTCGACCACTACTACGAGGACTGCGTGATCGGCGGCCCGGGTTCGTTCGCGATACCGGTGCGCAGTCAGGACGGCTTCGCCGAGGCCATCCAGAAGAAGCTGGTGATGGAACTCGCCGGCAATCAGCAAACCCCCGAAATCCACCACACAGCGGACCGCGAACCGATCCGCTGCAACCTCTTTGATTGAGGCCACCATGATGTCGATTTTGCAAAAGTCCGACCGCCTGGTCGAAGTCTGCACGGCTGGAAGCAACTGGCAGGTTGCCGCAGCCATCGTCGGTGCTGTCTGCGTGACGCTTGGTATCTTCTGCATTGCTTGGGGCATTCAGAAGAGCCGCAAGATCGCCCAGCGCATCGCGGGGAGGAAGGCAAAATGAGCCGTATCCTTCCAGACCTCTCCGCCAACGTCGTGCCGTTGCAGCGCGACTATCCAGAAGTTCACCTCGGGCGGCCGCAACGCTACAGCACAGAGCAAATCTGTGACATGCGCCGTTCAGGCAAGACGCTCGACGAGATCGCCAGCGATTTGGGCTGCTCCCTTACGACGGTGCGCAATCACCTCACCAAAGCCGGAGCCATCAAACCGGCCCAGCGCGCGGGGCGCAAGTCACGTAAGTCCGTGCAGCGGCACGAGACAAAGATCGTCGCGGAGAAGCCTGCGTCGATGCTGCCGTTGGCTCACCCCGCTCTGACGGATCGGCGGACCATTTATCCGACAACGGTGGTGAGCCCGGCAGAACATCCAAGGTGCCTTATCCACGGCAAGAACAGCCGCAAGATTTCCGGTGAGGTTCAGAAGGGCGCTCTCAAGGGAATGCCCATCTACACGTTGACGCTGGAAGAGAGGGCGACCTGTCCGGTTTCCTGCCGTCATTGGCGCTCCTGCTACGGCAACAACATGCATCTGGCGAAACGCTTCAAGCATGGGCCCGAGTTGGAACGTTGGCTTCCCCTGGAAGTGGCCATGCTCATGAGGGCGCATCCGGATGGCGTGTTGATCCGCCTCCACGTTGTCGGTGACTTCTATTCCGTCGAATACGTCCAGCTCTGGCGTCAGATGTTGGAAGAGCATCCGAACCTGCATGTGTTCGGGTTCACTGCGCGCATCGACAAGGGTTGCCAGATCTGCGCCGAGATTGCCCGGACCGTGGCCGAACACTGGCCGCGCTTTGCAATCCGTTTCTCCAACTGTCCTGAAGTGGACATCGCAACCGTGTCGATCGAGCACCCGCTCCAGGCACCGGCGGACAGCACGATATGCCCAGCGCAGACCGGCCAGACGGAATCCTGCGGCACCTGTGCGCTGTGCTGGACCTCAACGAAACGCATCGCGTTCTTGCAGCACTGAGGACAGGCAATGGTTTCATCCTCGAACAACGCGCACATGGCAACGCGGATCGATGCCAAGAACGCACCGGACTTTTACCCTACACCGCCATGGGCGACACGTGCACTTTGTGAAGAGCTCCTGGAATTGAAGGCAGGTCAAAACCCGCTATCCGTTTGGGAGCCAGCCTGCGGTGCGGGGCATATGTCACTCCCGCTTTCAGAGTATTTTTCGACGGTGTTCGCTTCGGACCTGTTCGACCGCGGGATGGGTAGCTATCACGGTTCTGCGTGGGACTTCCTGCACATCGATCCGCGTACCCAGCATCCGGCAGGTTCATTCGACTGGATAATCACCAATCCACCATACGGTGATTTCCCTCAGCGGTTCGTGGAAAGGGCTTTTGAGCACGAGCCACGCCAAGGCATTGCGGTGTTTGTTCAACTGCGGTGGCTTGAAACCCTCGATCGCACCCGCGAGCTTTTCCTGCCGCGTCCACCTGCAATGGTTGGAGTGTTTGCCGAGCGCGTTCCCATTGTGCGCGACAGATGGGACCCGGATGCCAGTTCTGCGACGGCATATTGTTGGGTGATATGGCGGACTGACAAGCGTCGTGGTGAACCTATCCTTCGCTGGATACCGCCAGGCGCAGCGAAACGTTATTTCCGTGCTCAAGATCTGAAACTAGCGGAACCCACCAAGCCGGGAGTATCCGGCGAAGCGCTGCCCCTGTTCGGCGGGGAGGCTTCTGCATGAGGCATTCCCGCAAAGCCGCTCCACGTCCCCGGTTCTACGCGCGCCCGCTGGCGCCGATCAAGCTCATGCGGATGCGCCTCAGAACGTTCCGCCCGGATTCGAGCACGCCTTTCTACGGCACCAATCACATAAGCCGCACCGACTTTGTCGTCTTCATCACCATGCCGCGCATCGATGCGCTCAGCGAGGGAGGGCAGGATGCCCGTTAAACCGATCCTTTTTTCCGGTCCGATGGTCCAGGCACTGCTTGCCGGCCGGAAGACGCAGACCCGTCGAGTGATCAACACCAAAGGCGGGCCGAACAACATCTTCAGTGGGGCTTGGACTGACGACTATATCCGCGCACCTGGCAACGCAGCATGGCGTGCCAAGCAAATTCCGTTCGCTGTCGGAGATTTGCTGTGGGTGAGGGAGGGGTGGTGCCACTTTCCGGAAAATGCCCCCGACGGGATGGGCGAGGTTGTCTACTACCGCGCAGACAACGGGAATGACAGCAGAACCTCAAAAGAGGTGATGCAGAAAAACGGTGTTGCGTGGCAACCGTCCATATTCATGCCGCGCTGGGCGTCCCGTCTCACTTTAAAGGTGACAAACGTACGCTCTCAAAGGGTTCAAGAAATATGTGAACCCGATGCAAAGGCCGAAGGCGTCGAACCTATCGACAGGCAGAAAGACGAAAAGCTTTCTCATGCGCACCGGATTGATCTGGCAGGGACGCTGTCGCACGCCCTGGCCTTCGAACAACTCTGGGACAGCCTCAACGAGGAGCGTGGCTTTGGTTGGGACGTAAACCCGTGGGTCGCTGCCTACACCTTCGAAGTTCATCACTGCAACGTCGATGAGTTTGACAGGGGGGCGGCATGATCATCATTCCCGAAATCGAAACCGTTCTCATTTTGGTCCCTCGTACCGGTTCCGGCGCGCTGCGCCGCGCTGTGGCTGAACGTTACCCGCAGTCGATGCTCCTGTATCGGCATATGGAGGCAGATGGCATTCCTGCAGGGTATGACCGCTGGAGGAAGATCGGTGTTGCACGCGACCCCTTGGACCGCCTTTGGAGCCTCTACAAGTTCCTGAAGACATTCGATGGTCAACACGCGCAAGCGTACATCGATGCGATGCGTTCAAGTGTCGATCGGCCGTTCGAGGACTGGCTTCTGAACAATGAGGTTGTTTTCACCTCGCCCTACGATCGCAACTGGTCCTGCAAGCTGTTCTACCCGCAGTTCACGGTTCGGCATCCAATGCCGGAGAACAGAAAGAGCCAGTTCCTGTATCTGCGTCCCGATCTGGGTACTCAAATCTATCCTTACGACCTCGTGCCCGAATTGGCGAAGCGCCTCGACCTTCAGATGGGACGGGTCAATGTCACCGGTAAAACGGCGGCTCCGCAGCTGTCTGAAGCCACATGGGATTACCTGAAAACGGTTTTCTCTTGGGACTTCAGTTTCTCGTACTCGGGCCCGAACACGGCTCAGAAGTTCATAGCGGCTAGTCGGGGTGCGGCATGACAACCGCCCAGCAACGCCTCGTGTTCGTCGAGAGCTACCTCCGCAACATTCTGAAACAAATTGAAGCCGGTGACCTGGTGTCCGCATCACGTGACGCCCGCCTGGCACTGCAAGTCCTTGGGAAAAAGCCGTAATGGAACAGATTTTCAACGTTGGTCACCTCTGCTGCGGCTCCGGCTTCGGTGCAAAGGGCTTCCGGAAAGCCAACGCGCGCGTCGGCAACCTCACTGCGAAGTTTCAGAATATCGGCGGTATCGACGTCGACCCGGCTGGTATCCGTGACTTTGAAAGGTTCGCCGGCGTGAAAGGTACCGTGCTCGATCTGATGAACGCTGAGCAGTATGAAGCGTTTCACGGGAAGAAGCCGCCGGCGGATTGGCGGGAAGCTATCCCAGAGGACATCCAACGTGCCATGGGCTTCAAGCGGCCGCACATCTGGTTTGTGTCCGCTCCCTGCAAAGGGTTCTCCGGCCTGTTGCCGGAAAAGACCTCCAAGCACGCCCGCTATCAGGCGCTGAACCAGCTGGCGCTGCGCGCGGTATGGCTGGCCATGGAAGCGTACAACGACGATCCGGTCGAGTTCTTCCTGTTCGAAAACGTTCCTCGCATCGCGACACGTGGGCGGACCCTGCTCGACGAGATACAGGCAATCCTTGCACACTTCGGTTATGCCTTCGCAGAAACCACACATGACTGCGGCGAGCTCGGCGGCCTGGCACAGAGCCGGAAACGCTTCCTGATGGTCGCACGGCACATGGAGAAGGTGCCGCCGTTCCTCTATGAGCCGCCGAAACGGCGCCTGCGTGGCGTCGGCGAAGTGCTGTCGCAACTCCCGGTACCGTCAACGGAGACGATTGGCGGCATGCACAGGCTGCCGGCATTGCAGTGGAAGACGTGGGTGCGGCTAGCTTTCGTGGAAGCCGGTGCGGACTGGCGCAGCTTGAACAAGCTCAAGGTGGAAGACGGTGTTCTCGCCGATTACGGCATTGTCCCGGACACACAGTGGCGTCAGGGCCCGCTTGGGGTGCTGGACTGGGACAAGCCTGCTGGGACGATCACAGGCAACGCCACGGCCACCACAGGACGTTTCAACGTTGCGGATCCCCGGCCTGTCGTCGACTGGCACCGGGAAACGATGGGTGTCCAGGACTGGGAGGACACTGCCGGCACTGTGACCGGCAACGCCCGTCCCGGTACCGGTCGTTTCTCCGTGGCGGATCCCCGCACACCTGGTGCGCGGGAGAACCAGCAATACGGCGTCAGGAAGTGGGAACAGTCCACGGGTGCCGTGATCAACGTGAAATCGCCCGGGCAGGGAACCTTTGCGGTCGCCGATCCACGGACCCCGCGCAGGAACGGTGCCTTAGGCGTTGCGGACTGGAACAGTCACAGCGGTACCGTCGCTGGTGAAAGCCTGCCGAGCAACGGTAACTTTGCCGTGGCCGACCCGCGTATTCCGGGCAAGCCGCGCTTCAACAACACATTCCGCATCGTGCCGTTCGAAGGCACAGCTCCCGCGGTTGCCGGTCCCGGCGGCCCAGGTGGTGGACTTGCGGTTTCAGATCCGCGCGCCCGTGGCTCCTTTGAGGGTGGCGGCAAGTACAAGGTGACTGCGTTTCAGGAACCTGCCGGAACCGTCATTGGTGGCAGCACGACAGGGCAGGGTGCTTTCTCTGTTGCTGATCCGAGGCCTGACGCTTTCAAGGACGGGCGTAAGCATTTTCAAGCAGGTGGCCACTATGGTGTTGTCTCCTGGTCGCAGTATTCCGGTGCTGTTATCGGGACCTCTCATAGTTGGGACAATGGTAGATGGTCAGTCGCTGATCCGCGTGAAACGCAGGTCGGCGAAAATCTGCAAACTGACCAAAATGCTTGTCTGCCGGAGCCAGACCAGAAGATCGTCGCGCATATCACTGCGCTGGACGGGACATGGCACCGGCCGTTCACCACACTTGAGCTCGCCGCTCTTCAGTCTCTGTTCGATCCGGAGGAATGGGCCGGTTTCGAAATGGATGGCAAGTCCGATTCCGCGTGGCGGGAGCGGATCGGCAATGCGGTACCGCCCGATGCGGCAACTGCGATTGCCTCCGTCATGGGGCGAACGCTGCTGCTGGCGATGACCGGCGAGACGTTCATGCTTTCATCCGACCCTATTTGGGTGCAGCCGCTCACGATCGCGCTGTCGGTGGATACCGAGGCGAACACGGTTAGGAGGGCGGACTGATGGAGAAAGCCTACTCTGTCCAGGAAACGTTCGAACACACTGGCGCAATCATCTTCGCAGAGCGGAATATTGAAGCCCGGAAGTGGGGCGCTGGTGAGTTTAATGATGGCGAGCTCGGTGGTCTGATGGTTTACCGTGCTCCGTGGGCCGACCGGTACCGCGAATACGGGAAAATCCCAGCAAGTGAAATGATCGCGCATGGCTGGTGGTTTGAATGCGTTGAATGCGGAGAGCGCCTTTCTGAGGACTGGCTCTATGACAATCGCCGTTCGCTTGACGATATCATAGGCCATCAAGGTGGTGCAGTCTTCTGCTGCACTGGATGCGCTCGGCGGTTCTATAGCATTAAGCGCCGCCGCAAGGCCGAAGAGCAACGGGCTATAGATGCCTTCAAGGGGATTGTTCGGCGAAGGTTTCCTGATGCTGTCTTTAACGACAGCGTAGAGGACGACAGCAACCGGTTTAGTGAGCGCCACCACGCATACGTCATCCCTGGCAAAGGCGGTTGGCACTGGCAGCAGGTTGTCGTTTCGTTCCAGTTCCCCGGCATGAAATACGGCGCTGCTCAACTCATGCTGAATGAAACGCGCTCGATCGGCCCAGCGCTCGCAACCTTCTCCTGCTGCAATGGCGACAAGGAAGCCTTTGAGGCTTTCGCTGAGCAACAGAAGACGCTGGTGAAGGGAGCGCCCAGGTGACCACCTACACCCTTCCAGACCTGGAGCATGCGCTGATGCAGGCGGCCTATTTGGTCGAGCTGCACGGGGACGCATATGTGCCGGTCATGGATCGGTTGGAACAAGAGGTCTTGGCCGCCCGGGAGCGTTCTTCCGGCCGGTCACGCGCCCAGCGCATTCTTTCGTCGTTGTCGATCGACGTTTCTCCGCAACACCAGCGAATTGGAAGGCTGTGATGACTGACGTTCTTGAGCGACTGAAAAATAGAGTACCGAGTTGGGCCGGAGAGGACCGCCAATTTCACGTTTCTGTGGAGTGTCGCGATCTGCAAGACGCAATAGTGGAGATCGAAACGTTGCGCGACAAGTGCGGCGGGCTCGGCGAAGACCTGATCTCTGCCGTGGGCGCTGCCTACAATCATGGGGCTGTTTCTTGGGTGAAGCTCAATTACCCGGATTTCCCGGCGATAGATCATGAACGCGACAGGCAATGTGATGTGCCGGAAGCGTATGAATTTCGCCCGAAAACAATAGAAATAATCTGGGAAGGTGAAGACGCTGAACTTCGCGTGTTGCGCGCAATCTTCGCAGTTCTCGAAAGAGTTAAAGATGAAGGGCTCGACCAAGTCGCGCTTTGCCGGGTGACGGATTATGTGTCAGCTCGGTTTCCCCCTCCAGTAGAGCCGGCGCTCGACGAAGAACAGTTCCGCTGAGAAGCGGGCCCGCGCGGTCGGTTGAAATAGCCGCAGAGAGACAGTCACGGGCGCTTGGCGCTGGGCATATCGCAGCCGGTGGGAACCCGGCACCTCAAACAGGAGCAGACTGACATGTCGCCAGAACAGGTTATCAAAATTATCGCAGAGTTTAGCGATGTGACGGCGTCAAACGCTGGTGTCGGAGGTTGCGAGACTGCCGGACTTATCGTTTCCGCTCTTCATGCAAATCCAGAGCTGATTCCGCTGTTTCTCGAAAATCCGTCGCAGACATTTCACGACCACTTCGAGCGTATGCGCTGGGAGCATGGTTCGCTGTCCTGGCACGCCGTCAACGGAGAAATCGTTTCACCGACGGACATGCGTCAATCGCTCGGTAAACGTGACAACTAAGGGAACCAATCATGGCAGACGAGTTAGAAGATCGAGAAATGACCGGTGTGATCAGCAATAGCCGGAACCGGGCAATACGGTTCCGGGCAGGTTCCGAATGCGGCGAGCTCTTCGAAGAAGACGTCGAGTTCGACGGGCTGACCCTGACCGTTGAAGTGAGCGGCAAGGAAGACGCTCTCGCAATGATCGAAGCAATCAAATCGATCTGAAGAACGCAAGCATAACCCCCTTCCATTCGAATGATCAGAAAGACCCGACCATGTGCGGTGCGATGAACCCTCAATGCTGGCACATGCTGATGGGCTGGGGATGCACATGCAACGTCGGCAAACTCGCCCGGAAAGGACGGCAAATCATGAAAGACCCGAACCCCATCAACCTGACGCCCAGTTCGGAGGTCGAAGCCAGCGGTTGGGTCGCAGAGGCCCGCGACAAGGACGGCCATCTGATTTCAACCATGGCTTGGATCGACAGCATGTCGATCAACGAGAACCTCAAGGGGTTGGGCGAGTTCATCGCGGAATACGATGAAACCGCGCCGGTCCAGGTGTTCCTCGGCACACTCTCTGCAAAACTGTGAGGAAAGGCTCAACAGATGCAAAAATCAACAAGAGAAGAAGCGGCTTATCGTGCCGGCAGGATGGATGCGCAAATTCTTTCCAATCTCTACTTCGCGGGCATGAACGCACGAGCTCCGGACCTTTCTGGGCTTTCGGATGCGGCTAAGGCCGATTTGATTGGCGGAATCATCACTAACATCTGCGAATTGCCAGACCGTACCAGCCCCGACGATCAGCCTGACATGATGTTGGTCACGGCCGAAGAACTCGACCTAATCCTGCGCCGCCACGTGTTTGGCGATGAGTGATAACGAAGGCCGGCAGATCATGAACGTCAGGATCTACAAGAAGAAGGCCAAGCGGGCCAAAGAGTTGCTGATCCGCGATTACGGTATGAAGGAACGAGATTTTGCCGCGGTCGAGAAGGGCGATGAACTCGGCTATGAGCTGCTTGGCTCACATTCCGGGAATGACCCGCTCAAGGGCACGCCGATCACAATCACCAGCGACTACTGGTCATCAGACACTGACGTTCAATGCGTCGTGAACATACTTCTCGAAGTTATGTTTTGGGACGTTTCCGACAAACAAATCAAACGTCGCTGCGCCGCGTAATTGAAAGGCCCTGTCATGTCGAAGAGCTGCTCAGACTGTCGCCACCTTGAATACGACGAAGACAACATGGACGGCTACGTTCTGTCCGCCTGGGTCACATGCGGCGCTAGGTCGAAGGTGGCCAATTTGAAGCAGTTTCCTTTCAGAAAAACGGGCTGCAAAAGCTTCGAACCTAAAAACCAGAAAGGCCTGGCAGCAAATGGCGACGATTGAAACAGTCTACCGCGCTCGTCTCGATTACGAGGGAGACGCCGATACGGTCAGCGACATCGAGGACAAGGCTTTCAGCCTCGCGTCACAATTTGATGTAGAGGCGGAATCGTTCACCGGATGTCCGGCATGCGGCCCATATATCACCGGGGAAGGCGCGGAAGAAGCCGCCGTAGCTATCTGGGCTGACAACGTCGAAAAGCTCATCCAGCGCCATAAAGGCGCATCCTTGCAACACTGTGACTCTTGAGGCCTTTCAGTTAGCCTGCACGGGCAACTGAAACGCGATCTTTTCCAGCCACCGTTTTTTCTGTTCCAGAGTCGGACCTTCCCCATACTTTGGACGATCAAAGGCGTGCCCCATCAGGGACGCAATGATCTTGTCCGGAGGGTCGACGGCCGTCAGCCGGTCTTCGAAGGTATGCCGCAGGCTGTAAAAGGAATGTTCCTCGGTCGGCAGGAGCTTACGGCTCTTCAGATATTTGTTGACGGTGTTGGAGAGCGTGTCTTCGTGATCCCGGTATGTGGGGAACCCGTTCGGAAACTCCCTCATCGCCTTGAGCGCAAATCCGACGAGCGGGATATCACGCTCGGAATCGAAGGTCTTCAATTCCCTGTCGTCGCCCAGCACCCTAATGAACGGGATCTTCTCGTTCAGGAATATCTTTTTGCCGCTGATGTTCGCCACCTCAGACGGCCTCAGTCCTAGTTCGGCCACCACCCAAACGATTGCCCGCGCTTCATCGTTGAGATCGTCGAGCACACCAGGTGCAAGCATCTTGTTCTGTACGTGGGCGGTGTCAAAGGCAGGGCGCTTGCCGTCCCGCGCGCCGGCAAACCTCAGATCAACGAAAACCGGTGTCAAACCCAGCTGATATTTCCGGTTCACGTCCTTCAACATCTTGGCCAGAAAACCGATACTCTTGTTTGCGGTCGCCAGTTTCAGGTCGTGTTTCAGGACATGGTCTTGCCACCAATCCTGATATCGGATCGCGTCAGTCCGGTTGAGCTGTTCCAGAGGCTTGTCTCCGACGAGATCGAGCAGATACTGGATTGCCCGCTTGCGCGGGTTTCGCCACTTCCGCATCTGGTTGTCGGATTTTTTTGCCTTCTGCAGGGCAGCCTTGTGGATGCCCTCATACTCGGCAAGCAGTCCGGAGAGCTGAATGACGGGACGCTCGACACCACCCATGATGGCAGCAACCTCTTGCGGGTCTTCCATCGTCTTGCGTGTGGCAAGCAGGTCCAGGCGCTTCATGATTTCGTCGATCGTGCCGGCAGCTATTTCCGCATTGGTCTGATACGGCACCTGGAGCGAGCGAGCGCGTTTTTGGACTGCCTCGAATCTCGCAGTTGCATCGTTTTCACGGCCATTCTGGAGCAATTCCCAGTACGCTTCGAGGCCGGAATTTAATTCTTCGACGGCCGATTTTGCTCTGATGCCCTTCGGATCGTGGGCAACTGCGATGTTCGTGCTCAGGTAGATCAGCGTGCGTTTTTCCACGTCGAGATACTTTTTAGGCACCTTTCGAATGAGGTACCAGATCCCGTTTCGATTGTGCGGACGCGGCGGTCTGGAAGGGCGCATGAGGACCAAAAAGTTAAGCAGAAAGTTAAGCAGTTTTGGTCGAAAAAACGCAGGCAAGTCAAGCTCTCTTGCGAGAGGTGGCGGGTTTCTGCGGTTTTTTGGAAGGGTGGGTGGCTCCCCAGGCCGGACTCGAACCAGCGACCCAGCGATTAACAGTCGCTTGCTCTACCAACTGAGCTACTGGGGATCACCACGCTCGGGGCCAGCGCGTTGCCGCCCCGTCGATGGAGATGCGTATATCAAAGGCTTGATCCGTTTGCCAAGCCCCCGAGGGCGTTTTTTTCATCAAGCCGTCATTTTTTTGATCTCGGTGTGGAAAACTCGATATATTTCAGATGGCTAGGCGTTCTGTCGAGCTTGGAAAACCCTACGTTTCGCGACGATTGGAACACCCCGGGCAGGCTAAATCCGCTGTGCCTTTTTCTGACTTTGTCGCAAGAAGGCGTCCGTGTTGACTGCCTGGCCGATTTTCAAGGTTAGTCGTCAGCGACTTTCTGCTGCTTGTGTCGGCCTCAAGATACGTTTAGGAAGAAACCGACGGTTCCGGAAAAGGCCTTGCCTGATCCGGATGAAACGGGAATCCGGTGCGGTCTTTTTCTAGTCCAGATCCGGAGCTGCCCCCGCAACTGTGAGCGGTGAGTGGCTGTACGAAAACCACTGGCGTCCTGATGGGGCCGGGAAGGGGTACAGACCGCGCTGAGCCGCAAGCCAGGAGACCGGCCGTCACATTGTCAACCCTATGGCGCTGTCGGGCGGACGGCTGGGAGAAGGAATGACGCATTCAAACGGCGAGAGGACTACGTTGGTCCTCGGCGGTGCCCGCTCCGGAAAAAGCCGGTTCGCGGAAAAGCTTGTCCATGAAACCGGTCTGCAAAAAATCTATATCGCGACTGGTGCTGCCCACGACGATGAAATGGCCAGCCGGATCGCCACTCATAAAGATCAACGCGGCCCGTCCTGGCTCACCGTGGAAGAACAGCTCGAACTTGCGGCCGTGCTTGAAAACGAATGCAGGCAAGACCGGGTGGTTCTTGTTGACTGCCTGACCCTGTGGCTGTCGAACCTGCTGTTTGCAGACAAGGACATCCCCTCCGAAACGGCGCGGCTTTGCGCGGTTCTGAAGGATCTTCAGGGGCCGTGCGTTTTCGTTTCCAACGAAGTTGGTATGGGGATCGTGCCGGAGAACCGTCTGTCGAGGTCGTTCCGCGATGTGCAGGGACGACTGAACCAGGATATGGCGCATAGGTGCCAACAGGTCGTCTTCGTTGCTGCGGGCCTGCCGATACTTTTGAAACCCACATCACAACCGGATATCAAATTATGACCACTTCATCCCTGCAGCCGGGCGCAAAAATTCCGGCAACGATCGTCACTGGGTTTCTCGGAGCAGGCAAGACCACGCTGATCCGCAATTTGCTTACCAATGCCAATGGCAAACGCATTGCTCTTATTGTCAATGAGTTTGGGGACATGGGCTTCGACGGTTCCCTGGTGAATGGATGCGCTGATCCCGATTGCGCCGCGGAAGAGGTGGTTGAGCTTACCAATGGCTGCATATGTTGCACCGTTGCCGACGATTTCCTGCCAACCATGGAAATGCTGCTCGCGCGGGACAATCCGCCGGAGCATATTGTAATCGAAACCTCTGGCCTGGCTCTGCCGCAGCCGCTCGTTCGGGCCTTCTCCTGGCCGAGCGTCAAGCCGAAGGTAACGGTAGATGGTGTTGTCACGGTGCTGGATGCTGCAGCACTCGCTGAAGGCCGGATCGCACTTGATGAAGATGCACTTGCCGCGCAGCGTGCCGCCGACGAGGCTCTTGATCATGACAGTCCTGTTGAAGAACTCTTTCACGACCAATTGCGTTGCGCAGATCTCGTTGTTCTGAACAAGGCTGATCTCGTCTCCGAAGACGCTTTGAAGCAGGTGCATGAGAAGATCGCCGCCGATGTTCGTCCGGCGGTTCACGTGGTGACATCCGAAAAAGGCACGCTTCCGATTGAAGTTCTGCTCGGCAGAGGCTCTGCTGCCGAGGACGATATGGCTGATCGGCACGAGCATCATCACCATCATGATGACCACGACCACGACCACGACCACGACCACGATGATGATCATGATCATCACCATGACGACCATCATCACGATCATCACCATCACGATGATTTTGAAAGTCACGTGCTGGCAGTCTCGTCTTTCGCCAGCCTGAAAGATGCAGAGGCAAAGGTTCTGGAAGCCATGGCGCAAAAAGGCGTCCTGCGCATCAAGGGGGCCGTAAAAATCGAGGGCAAGGCAGCACCTGCAATGGTTCAAGCTGTCGGACCGCGTGTCGAAACCTGGTTCGCCGCCGGCGCCGAGAGCAGCGGCAGATTGGTCGTGATCGGTTTGAAGGGCCTCGACCTGACTGCGGTTCGTGGCCTGCTGGGTGAATTGACGGCTGCTGCCTGACACGCTGGATAGAAGCTGGAAATAAAGACCAAGCATGCACATTCTCGCCAGCCAGACGCGCCGGATCGATGACGGTGGGGACGCGGTCGATCTCGGCCAGTCTCCAGCCGACATTCTGTTCCTCTCCGCTGCAGACACCGAACTGGGAAGCTTTGCCGCTGCGCAATCACGGCTTGGAACAGGCCGGGCAGACTTGCGGCTCGCCAATCTCATGGCCCTGTCGCATCCCTATTCGGTCGATCTTTATGCCGAACAGACCGTCCGTGGGTCTCGGCTGATCGTTCTGCGAATTCTGGGTGGAGTGGAGTACTGGCGCTACGGCCTGGAAAGGTTTGAAGAAGAAGTCCGCGCGAATGGCATCGATCTGATTGTCATTCCGGGCGACGACAAGTGGGACGAAGAACTGACGTCTCGCTCCACCCGATCAGCAGCGGAAGTGCATCGCTTCTGGCGATATTGTGTGGAAGGCGGCGCGGAGAATTACGCCAATGCCTTGAGATATGCAGCGCACCTGATCGGAAAGGGAGAAGAGCCCGCGCATCCGGTGCCTCTTCCTCGCGCGGGTATTTATCTTTCTGGCAAGGCCGCCCCCGATATTGCGCAACTGAAGGCCTCCTGGCGGAAACCTGAAAGACCTGTTGCAGCGATCACTTTCTACCGTGCTTTGGTGCAAGGTGCCCAAACCGCACCACTGGATGCGTTGATCGCTGCTCTCGACAAAGCCGGTGTAAATGCACTGCCGATCTATGTTTCCAGCCTGAAGGAAGCGGAATCCGTCGCCGTTCTGGAAAGCCTGTTCGATGAGGCACCGCCTGATGTCGTGTTGAACGGTACTGCCTTCGCCGTCTCGAAGGCCGGAGCAGCCCATCAGCCGACGCCGCTCGATCGACCCGGCAAACCTGTGCTGCAGGTCGTCTTCTCGTCTTCCTCCAAAGAGGGCTGGGAAGACAGCGATCAGGGCTTGTCGATACGTGACCTCGCAATGCATGTCGTCTTGCCGGAGATTGACGGCCGGATCTTGACCCGTGCTGTCTCCTTCAAGGAAGAAGGGGTCTTCGATGAGGCCACCCAGTCGACGCCGGTTGCCTTTACGCCTGTTCCGGATCGGATCATGTTTACCGCGGCGCTTGCGGCCGCCTGGGGGAAACTTGGCCGGAAACCGGCTGCAGCCAAGAAGTCGGCCCTTATCCTGGCAAACTATCCGAACCGGGACGGGCGTCTTGCCAACGGCGTAGGGCTCGACACGCCTGCGTCATGCGTTCATTTGCTCAAGGCCATGGCCGCCGCGGGCTATGACGCCGGTGAGGTTCCAGCAAGCTCCGCCGATCTGATGGAAATCCTGACTTCGGGCGTAACCAATGCCCTGGAGGGCCGATCAGGCAAGGAAGAGTATCAGGCCTTGTCGCTTCAGGACTACGAGCGCTCCTTCGACAGGTTGCCCGACATTGTTCGGTCAGCAGTTGTTGATCGTTGGGGAGCGCCGTCGGACGATCCTCATGTAACGGATGGCCATTTCCGCCTGGCCCTGCACCGGTTCGGCAATCAGGTGGTCGGTATTCAGCCGGCGCGTGGCTACAACATCGATCCGAAGGAAACCTACCACGATCCGGCATTGGTGCCGCCGCACCACTACTTTGCCTTCTACATTTGGCTGCGGGAACAATTCGCCGTCGATGCCGTCATTCACCTCGGCAAACACGGCAATCTGGAATGGCTGCCCGGCAAGGCACTGGCCCTCGCTGAAAGCTGTTTCCCGGAAGCTGTTCTGGGGCCAATTCCGAACATCTACCCTTTCATCGTCAATGATCCAGGCGAGGGGGCGCAGGCCAAGCGACGAACCTCGGCCGTGATCGTCGATCACCTGACACCGCCTTTGGCCCGGGCGGAGAGCCATGGCGTCGCCGAAGAGCTGGAGACGCTGCTTGATGAGTATTATCTGGCGAGCGGCGTTGACCCGCGCCGCCTGAAGGCATTGACGCGGGACATCCTGGACACCGCTGCGCGGCATGGTCTGGACAAGGATATCGGTATTACCGAGACCATGGACGAGGAAACCCGCCTTGCGCGCCTCGACGCTCACTTGTGCGACCTGAAGGAACTGCAGATCAGGGACGGGCTGCATATTCTTGGCGAAAGTCCCGAAGGCGATCTTCTGATGGATCTGCTGGTTGCGTTGGCAAGGGTACCGCGAGGCAACAGGCCGGAACAGCAGAGCCTGCAAAGGGCTATCGCTTCGGACCTCGGTTTTGAAGGCTTTGATCCACTGGATTGCGATTTTGCTGCCCCCTGGCAGCAGTGTCGATCGGAGCACCTCGCAAATGTTCTGGAGGCTCCCTGGAGATCGCAAGGTGATACGGTCGAACGTATCGAGATTCTTGCCCGCGAAATCGTTGCGGATAATCGCGGAGTGCCTGAGGCGTGGCAATCGACCCTTGCTGTTCTGGATGATCTAAACCAGGTTCTGCGACCGGCTGTAACCGGCTCCGGACACGCTGAAACAAGCGCAGTGCTGACGGCATTGGAAGGAGGGTTCGTTGCCCCCGGGCCTTCCGGCGCGCCTTCGCGTGGGCGTCCGGATGTGCTGCCCACTGGCCGGAACTTCTACTCCATCGATGTACGTGCAGTGCCGACCGAAACCGCATGGCGGCTCGGCTGGCAATCCGCATCTCTCGTTGCAGAACGATACTTCCAGGAAGAAGGCGAATGGCCGAAATCGCTGGTCCTGACATGTTGGGGCACTGCCAACATGCGAACCGGAGGTGACGACATTGCCCAGGCGCTGGCGCTTATAGGGGCGCGTCCGGTGTGGGAGCAGGGTTCGGGCCGTGTCACCGGGTTCGAAATTCTGAAGCTTTCAGAACTTGGACGACCGCGTGTCGACGTTACCTTGCGGGTTTCCGGGTTTTTCCGTGATGCCTTCCCGCATCAAATGGATCTTTTTGACAGCGCCGCCCGTGCGGTCGGTGCGCTTGAAGAACCGGACGAAGCCAATCCGATTGCCGCACGAATGCGATCGGAAAGTGCACGGCTTCAGGCTGAAGGGCTGGACAAGAACGAAGCCGAACGCAGGGCCGGGTTCCGTGTTTTTGGCTCAAAACCGGGTGCCTATGGTGCTGGCTTGCAGGCGCTGATCGACGAGAAGCTTTGGGAGGAACGTTCGGATTTTGCCGATGCCTTTCTGACATGGGGTGGTTACGCCTACGGTGGCGGAGCAGAAGGCTCCGTCGCCAGGCACGATCTCGAAACGAGGCTGAAAACCGTGGACGCAGTCCTGCACAATCAGGACAACCGCGAACACGATCTTCTGGACAGTGACGACTATTATCAGTTCGAGGGCGGACTGGCAGCGACTGTCGAAGCACTGAAAGGCGAAGCACCGACGGTCTACCACAACGATCATTCGCGGCCTGAGCGTCCGGTGGTCCGCACCCTTTCGGAAGAGATCGGCCGCGTGGTGCGCGCTCGTGCGGCAAACCCGAAATGGATCGCAGGTGTAATGCGGCATGGCTACAAGGGCGCGTTCGAGATGGTTGCGACGCTCGACTATCTGTTCGCGTTTGCCGCAACCACCCGGGCCGTGGGAGATCACCATTTTGACCAGCTGTATGATGCCTACGTGGATAACCAAGAAGTTCTGGATTTCCTCAAGGACGCCAACCCGACGGGTCTCAACGAAATGCTGGACCGCTTTCATGAAGCAATTGAACGCGGCCTCTGGACGCCGCGGCGCAATTCGACCCATGCTGCGCTGAATGATTTGAAAACAAGACTGGAAGGGACGGACGCATCGTGACCGCCGACAAGGACAAGCCGGAACTGACCGAAGAAGAACTCAATGCCCGCCATGCCGAGAAGATGCGCAAGAAAAAGGCCGCACGTGACAAGATCATGGCGACCAAGACCATCGAAAAGGGCTTGCTGATCGTCCACACGGGCAAGGGCAAAGGCAAGTCGACAGCCGGTTTCGGAATGGTGTTCCGTTCTCTCGGTCACGGCCACAAGGTGGGCGTGGTGCAATTCGTGAAGGGGCGGATCGAAACCGGTGAGCGCATGGCTCTGGAACGGTTCTCCGACCTCGTCACGATCAAACGGATGGGTGAGGGGTTCACGTGGGAAACACAGGACCGGCAACGGGATATCGATGCGGCGAACGAAGCCTGGCAAGCCGCCAAGGACATGATCACATCCGGTGAATTTCGTCTGATCCTGTGCGACGAGCTCAACATCGTTCTGCGCTACGATTATCTGGACATCGCCGAAGTGGTCGATTTCCTGAAGAACGAAAAACCGGACGATGTGCATGTCGTCATCACGGGGCGCAATGCCAAGGACGAGCTGATCGACATTGCAGATCTTGTCACCGACATGACCCAGATAAAACATCCCTTCCGGTCTGGTGTGAAACCACAGGAAGGCATCGAGTTTTAAACCCGGGCACCTGGATCACGAAACCCAGAGGTAATCAAAGGGGATCGAGGATGAGCAAGCTATTCGACCACAGTCTTCGCACGGCCTCGCAGGCGCATGTGGAAACGGTCCGGAAATACGAACTTTACCGAACCGTTGTCGAATTTCTGGCTGCATTGACGTTTCTTGTCGGCAGCGTCTTCTTTTTCTACGACAGCCTGATGTACGCAGGAACGTGGTTGTTCGTGATCGGATCCGTTCTCTTTGCCGTTCGGCCGACGGTTCGCTTGATGCTGGAACTGCGGCTCGCCAATCTTCCGGTGCCAAGCGAATTTCGGCCATATGGCGCAGCACCATTCGGCAAAGATTGACGTTGCATGGTTGAGACAAAAGCGGCCGGCAAGGTACCGGCAATCATGGTCCAGGGCACAGGCTCGAATGTTGGCAAAAGCCTGATCGTCGCCGGTCTGTGCCGTCTCTTTGCCAACCGTGGCCTGAAAGTTCGCCCCTTCAAGCCGCAGAACATGTCAAACAACGCTGCCGTAACAGCCGACGGCGGCGAAATCGGCAGGGCCCAGGCGCTTCAGGCCATGGGCTGCCGCGTTCCGTTGAGTGTTCACATGAACCCCGTTCTGTTGAAGCCCGAAACCGACACCGGGGCTCAGGTAATCGTGCAGGGCAAGCGATATGGCACGATGCGGGCGCGCGAATATGGAAAGCAGAAAGCTGAATTATTACCGAAGGTTCTGGAGAGTTTTTCGATAAACGCCTCAGGTGTTGATCTGGTGATTGTCGAGGGAGCAGGAAGCCCTGCGGAAATCAATCTCCGCTCTGGAGACATCGCCAACATGGGATTTGCCGAGGCGGCGGATCTGCCGGTGATCCTGTGTGCGGATATAGATCGCGGCGGGGTTATTGCATCAGTCGTCGGAACGTGTGCTGTGCTGGAAGAAAACGAACGGCAGCGCATCAAGGGCTTCTTCATCAACCGGTTTCGGGGAGACCCGAGCCTGTTCGACGAAGGCTTGCGAGAAATCGAGCAGCGCACCGGTTGGCAAGGTCTCGGTGTTGTCCCGTGGTTTGCGGATGCTGCGAAACTTCCGGCAGAAGATGCGCTCGGTCTGGCGGACGGATTTGGTGACGGGGGGCTCAAGATCGTTGTTCCCGTGATCTCGCGGATCGCCAACTTCGACGACCTGGATCCGCTCCGGCTTGAACCGGGTGTTACGCTTGAGCTTGTTCAACCGGGCACCCCGTTGCCGGGAGACGCCGATGTCGTGCTTTTGCCCGGGTCCAAGTCCACTGTTGGTGACCTTGCCTTTTTCCGCAGACAGGGTTGGGACATAGATCTCAAGGCACACCACCGGCGGGGCGGGCACATCCTGGGCGTCTGCGGTGGATATCAGATGCTGGGCAAGGTTATCTCGGATCCGGACGGTATCGAGGGATCCCCCGGAACGGTCGAAGGCCTGGGATATCTGGATGTCGAGACCATCCTGACGGCAGATAAATCGACCGTTGCCGCACGCGCGACCCATGTTGCCAGCGGAGCCCCTGTCTCTGGCTACGAAATTCATGTCGGCCGAACGTCCGGGCCAGACTGTGCCCATCCCATGATGCGCCTTGATGATGGTCGGTCCGATGGTGCGGTCTCAGCGGATGGCCGAGTGTACGGAACCTACATTCACGGCCTGTTCACCGACGATGCCTTCCGGACGGCATACCTGAATGCCTTCGGTGTCCGCTCCGACCTCAGCTACGATCAGGACATCGACCGGATTCTGGACGACCTTGCAGGGCATCTGGACAGCGTCCTCGACGTGGAGGCCATCCTGAAGATCGCACGCGGTGCCGATGAAAACGCCTGACCTAGAAGGCCAGCAATAGCGCCAGAATTGCGATCAGCAACGCTTCGAGTGCGTAGCAGCCAATGAGGATCCTCAAGGCGCGCGAAATATCTTCTGCCCTCGCATCCTTTCGTCCACTCGCATTCAGATACCGGTCATTGACGGTGTAACCCGGATAGATCCGAGGTCCTGCAAGAGCCAGGTTCAATGCGCCTGCCATGGCCGCCTCCGGCCAACCGGCATTTGGTGAGCGGTGCTTGCGGGCGTCGTCCAGAATACAGGCAATGCTCTTGCGGACCGAGCCCCGGGACAAGGGCGCACACAGGGCGATAAACAGCCCTGCAATGCGCGATGCGGGCAGGTTGACCAGATCGTCGAAACGGGCAGCCGCCCACCCGAAGTCTGCATAAACCTCGTTCTTGTGGCCGATCATGCTGTCGGCTGTATTCACCGCCTTGTAAACGATCAATCCGGGCAGGCCGAGCACGGCGAACCAGAATACGGGCGCCACGATACCGTCGGAATAATTCTCGGCGCAGGATTCGATGGCTGCCCGCGAGACACCGGCTTCGTCCAGCCGGTTCGGGTCACGTCCGACAATCATGGAAACCGCCTTGCGGCCACCTTCCAACCCGTCCTTCAACAGGCCATCCCGCACGGCTGCCACGTGACGGTAAAGACTGTTTTGGGCGATAAATACCGCAGCTACGACAGCTTCAAGCACCCTGCCATATGGCAACCACTTCGCAACTGCCTCAATCACGACGCCGGCAAGTCCGGCGCTGGCAAGCAACGCCAGGAGTGTCAGCACGCCACCGAGCTTGCGTGTCGCCGGCGCGAATTCCGTTTTGTTGAAATGCCGGTCAAACAGGCCGATCAACTTGCCGATCCAGACAACCGGATGCGGCAGGCGTTGCCACATCCAGTCGGGATCACCGATCAGGGCGTCCAGCAACAGCGCGGCGAGAAGCAGCCAGAGAGCGTGGTCGTAAAGCAGCATCCCGGTCCGTCAGACCTCTTTTAGCGCTTCTGCAAGAGCGTCTGTCAGACGTTTGAGATTTTCCGGTCCACCTGGAAGGCCAAAGCGGATCCAGGTTGGTGCGTAGTCGAAGATCCGCGTCCAGATCTTTCTGCGGGCAAGGGCCTCATGCAGGCCCTTGGGATTGCGCAGACCGGCAAGCGCATAGAGAGGCGTGCCGCCGAAGACACTGAGGCCTGCCTCGGAAAGTGCGACTGTCAGGTCCGCCATGTCTTCGATCAACTGCCTGGTTGTCCGATCCTGCCAGGTGCTGTCACGCAGTGCCCTGGCTCCGATTTCCAGTGCCGGTCCGCTGAGGCTCCAGCTGTCCAGCAGGCCGGACATTCTGGAAATGGCGGTTTTTTCGCCTGCAAGAAATCCGATCCGCAGTCCCGCAAGACCGAAGAACTTTCCGAAGGACCGCAAAACGACAACGTTTTCGGTTCCGATGTGCGGCAGCAAGGTAGCGCCCGGAACGACCTCGGCAAAGGCTTCGTCCACCACCAGATAACCGCCGCGTGCGCTCAGTGTCCGCGCGATTTCGATCAGGCTTTTGACATCTATCAGACGTCCGTCCGGATTGTTCGGATTGACCAGAACCACGATCTTTGCATCAGCGGGCAGGGAGTAGACGCTGGATACTTCGATAGGTGCTCGGCTTTCCCGCGTCCAGGCATCCCTGTGGCTGGTATAGGTGGGCGAGGCGAGAACGACCGGCCCTTCAGGAAGGATGGTCGGTAGAAGCGACAGCAGGACCTGTGTTCCAGGCGCTGCACAGACAGCGAGATTGTCGGGAATGCGATAAGCTTGGCGAGCAGCTGCAATCAGGTGTTCTTCGGCCCCGCGTGCCGGCAGGCTGGTCCAGGTGGACAGCGGCAGGTCGTCAGGCACGGGATAGCTGTATGGATTTATCCCGGTTGATAAATCCAGCCAATCGTCATGCGTTCCGCCAAAGCGCTCAATCGCAAGGGTCAAATCCCCGCCGTGTTCCATGAAAATGCCTCTTGCAGTTGGCAGGTCGGCCGATCTGCCTTTCGTTACTCATCTAGCCGGTAGGGAGACCAAAAGTACAGACGGTTCCCGACATGCGTTGCCGCAAGAACGTCCTGCGCTTTGGTTCGTCCTGTCCCAAAGGCTGTTATGCGCATGTTGCCTGCCTTTTCAAACATTTATCAGGGTTCGGTACCGCACTTCTGTCATTAGGGTGCAAGGGAGGCGGGTACGGCCGAAGGCGACGCAACTTTGGGCGCATTGACAGATCCGTCAAAGTGCAGAAAAAAGAACAAAAGAGGAACAATGTGCACCGAAGGACGCCCTGATGGCAAAGACCAGCCACCATTCACCATTGCAGGACGTGGAACGCGACGCCCTGCTGGCTCAGCTTGCGCTGGCGCGGCAGGCCTTGATCAAGGCGCAGCGCGGCATGCGCCCCAGATCCGGACTGTCGCGCTCTGCCGCTGCGGTGATAGAGGAAATCGACGAATTTGCCTTTGTGCTGACCGGTTCGACCGAGTTTTTTCACACAGACGCTCACGGAACGCCGCCAAGACAACCCGGTTGATCGTGGCGAGGGCCGACCGCACGATTGGATTGATCAAAGCCCTCGTTGGGTCTCGGAAATCAACAGGTCGACAATCCTGTCGAGAATGTCCTGGGGCAGATGACCGTCTTCAGGAATATCACCAGCCAGTTCCAGCTGGCGTTCTGCGGAGGTGCCCCTGGCGGCGATTTCCCTCAAATGGTTCACGTCGGACACGCAGTCAAAATGAACTGCGTCCGGAAGAATGAGTTCAATCAGTTCCTCGATCATGTCCGGAAAGGCTGCCGTTTCGTTGCGGCCGAAATCGATCAGTTGTGCATTTGTGCCGTGTCGTTGTGCCTGCCAGCGGTTTTCCGCCAGGAGAAACCGTGAATATTGCCGCCAACCCTGATTGGCGCGGCGCAAGCGGTAAAGCATGCGGCACAGGCATCTGAAAGTCGCCGCTATGGCGACGGCATCGTCAAGCAACGGGCAGACATCGGTAATGCGCATTTCCAGTGTCGGAAACCGGTCGGAGGGGCGCAGGTCCCACCAGATCTTGGTGGCATCTTCGATGACACCGGCGCGAACGAGGATGTCGACCGTGTGCCGATAGTCGAAGTAACTGTCGAATCCAGGTGGCAGGCCGGTCCGCGGCATTTCGTTGAAAACCGATAGGCGATAGGACTTAAGGCCGGTGTTCCGACCACGCCAGAACGGGGATGAAGTGCTGAGTGCGAGCAGGTGCGGCAGGAAATAGGCGAGCTGATTGAACAACTCGATGCGCAGTTCTTCGTCTTCGATACCGACATGAACATGCATTCCGCAGATCACCATGCGCTTGACCACGAGCTGCATGGTCCTGGCGATCTCGTTGTAACGTTCCTTGTCTGTGTGCGGCTGGTCCGTCCAGTCGGCGAACGGGTGGGTAGAAGACGCAATCGGCGCCAGGTCGAACACTGCCGCCTCGCGCGCAATGGTCTTGCGGAAATAACCGAGTTCCGTGCGTACTTCCTGCAGACTGGAGCAAACCGGTGTTCCAACCTCGATCTGACATTTCAGAAATTCAGGACTGACCCGTCCTTCGAGGGCGCTTTCGCAGGCCTTGAACAGTTCCGGTGGCGGCGAACTCGCCAACATGCGGGTCGATCTGTCGACGAGGAGATATTCTTCCTCGACGCCAATGCTGAAACTCGGTTCCTTCATGCCAGGCAGCTTCCGTGCTGTTACAGCGTTCGGTCAAGGCAGGATAAATGCGGATGGGGCACCTGAGGAACGATCGACACCCGCATCCTTGCCAAAAACTACCAGATGTTACCCGCGCCAGGTGTATAGGCAGCACCCATCACCGTGTTCGCCTTGACGATGTCGCACTCAAGAATGCCGGAAAACCTGGCGATGGGAGTGCTTGTCTCGGTCATGCTGGCAGAAACCTTGAATTTGCTGCCGGCCGAGATCTCGACAGTGTCCATGCCCTGGATGAGCACGCTTTTCGGCGCACTGATGATGACATCCTGGTTCTGTAGCGAAATCACGCTTTCCAGATCAGCTATTCGGTTTTCCAGGTCATTCATGCGCTGGCGCAAGGCTTCCACAAGAGCCGCGGTATTGTCGCTGGCGGAAACCGCTTGCGGTGTCTTGCGCGGCCGGGGCGGTTCAACGCGTTTCATGGTTGATGTCGTGATCACTCGCGCGGGTTTGCCTGGCGCTGGCGGACTTCCACCTGGTGTTTTCATGGCACATCCCCTTTTTCAAGGCTTCTGGACAGAAGTTAACATGACGCAAGGGAAAGATGTAGCATCGGCTTCGTTCAAGACAACGAACGCCTGAAAACATGCAATGATCTGAAAAAGTGTCTGGAGGCCCCGACCGGAATCGAACCGGTGTACACGGATTTGCAATCCGCTGCGTCACCACTCCGCCACAGGGCCCCTAGGTGGTGTGCCGCGCCTTATCAAACAGTTGCGCGATTTGGTCAAGCCCTGTTTTCAACGTCGTACACATTTCCACCGTTGCCGATTATCGATTTGAGGAAAGCCATGAGTTGCTGCTTATTTTCCGCAGAAACCGGGTGCCATCGCAGGATCTGCTCGCGCGGATACTTGTCAGGCAGCCTTTGCATCGCTAATGAACGTTTCTCAAGAGGCGCCGGTAATCCGGCATGTCAAAGTGAGGGCCGATATGACGGACTTTAATCAGTCCCGCCGCAAGATGGTGGATAACCAGCTGCGCACCAACGATGTGACCGATCACCGGATCCTGGACGCAATGGAAGTGGTGCCGCGCGAGCGCTTCGTTCCCGCATCCAAACGTGCCGTTGCCTATATCGACGAAGATCTGCCGATTGGAGCAGTCGAAACCGGCCGCATGCTGATGAAGCCGCATATTTTCGGAAAGCTGGTTCAACTGGCGGATATCCGGGAAGGCGATGTCGTTCTGGTCATTGGAGCTGGCACCGGTTACAGCGCTGCAGTCGTTTCCAAACTTGCTGCTTCCGTCGTGGCTCTTGAGGAAAATCCGGACCTTGCCAAGACGGCAACCGAGGTTCTGGTCGATCTCGGCATCGAAAATGCGGTTGTCGTGGAAGGTGCTCTGGCAGCAGGCTATTCTTCCGAAGGCCCTTACGACGTCATTTTCGTGGACGGAGCCGTCGAGGTGCTGCCAAAGGCTCTGACTGACCAGCTGAAGCCGACAGGACGTCTGGCAGTGATTGAAGGACGCGGTGGTGCTGGCGTCGCCAAACTCTACCAGAAATCGGGTTCTGCGGTGAGCAGCCGATTCGGTTTCAATGCCTCCGTTAGCGTGCTTCCTGGCTTCGACAAGGCTGACGAATTCGTTTTCTGAGCGATCAATTTGGTCCGGACTGACAGAAACCCGCCGAATGATGGCGGGTTTTTGCTTTAAAAGCGGAGAAATGGCTTAACGCAGCGATAACTTGTTGCCATTAAGCCGCACTCGCGGAAATTCGCAATTATCCGCTCTCAAACGGTTGAAGAATAACACCCATCAGTTTACTCAACAGGATCAAGTAGGTTGACCCGGAAGGAGTGTGGGGTGTCTGGTCGTTCAACTCTAAAAGTTTTGACCATTGCTATTGGCCTGTTGGGTGGCGTTTCCGCCACCGCCTTGACCGGTGCCTCCCTGTCTCCCGCTGATGCTGAAACCATCAGAGAATCGCTGGCGCTTGCCTATTCGAACAATCCCACCTTGAACGCGGCGCGTGCGCAGCTTCGTGGTGTGGATGAGAATGTGCCTCAGGCACTGACGGGCTGGCGGCCAACCGTGACAGCATCCGCAGCGGCCGGACGCCTCGCAGCCGGGGCCGACTCGGCGATCGACTATCGCAACAACGCTTCGATCTCGCTGACGATCAGTCAGACCCTGTTCCGCGGCTTCCGGACGATCAATTCCACCCGTCAGGCAGAAGCTGTCGTGCGTGCTCAGCGTGAAAGCCTGATGTCGACGGAGCAGGACACGCTGCTGGATGCGGCAACGTCCTACGTGGATGTGATCAGGGATACGGCTCTGGTGTCGCTTCAGCGCAGTGACCTTGCCTTCCTTCAGGAACAGGTAAGAGCCGCACGTGACCGGTTCGACGTAGGTGAGGGCACCCGGACGGACGTCAGCCAGGCAGAAGCCCGCGCTGCCGAAGCCCGCGCCAGCCTCAACACCGCGATGGCCAACCTTAATACAAGCCGCGCCATCTACCGTCAGGTGATCGGCGTTGAGGCACGCAGCCTGTCGGCGGATACGTCGATCAGCCGCTACGTTCCCAAGTCCATTGACGAGGCGATGCAGCTGAGTGAAACACATCAGCCGTTGATCCGTCAGGCACAACACCTTGTCGATGCCGCCATTTTCAACACCAAGACGATCGAAGGTGAACTTCTGCCGACCGTCACCTTGGATGGCAGCATTTCCAGATCGTGGAACCCGTCTGCAACGACCGACTACAGCGATAATGCGCAGATTTTCGGTAACGTCAGCATTCCGCTCTATCAGGGTGGTGGCGTGTCGTCGCGTGTGCGGCAGGCCAAGGAAGAACTGGGCCAGACCCGTCTGCAGCTGGATGTGGCGCGCGATCAGATTCGCGCCAACGTCATTTCCGCCTGGGGTAACTACCAGGCAGCTGAAGCTTCCATTGTTGCAGCCCAGGCCGCCGTCGAAGCACAGCAGCTGGCTCTGGAAGGCGTTATTGAAGAGCAGCGCGTCGGTCAGCGCACCACGCTCGACGTTCTTGACGCTCAGCGCGAACTGGTCATTCAGCAGTCCAATCTCGTAACAGCGCAGCGCAACCGGATTGTCAGCGGATATCAGCTGGTTGCTTCGATTGGCCGGTTGGACGCTGAATCACTTGGCCTCAACGTTGCCCGCTACAATCCGAAGCAGCATTACGAGGCTGTGCGGGACCAGTGGTTTGGTCTGCGCACTCCGGATGGCCGGTAAGAAACTGGTAACTTATATTCTTCACGATGGCGGCTGACGGTCGAAAGATCTTCAGCCGCTTTTGTTATTCGGCTGAACATCCTGACAAATTTACGAAGGATGACGTGAAACGCCTGGCCGAATTCCACCCTTGATCGGTAATTCCCGACTAAAAAGGGGATAAGGCGATGCTTCGGGGCGCGTTCACTTTGCGCGTTTCTTATTGACCCGCATAATTTCGGTTAACGAATCATTTTGATGGAACAGACTGTTCCTGAGCGTAGCCGGTAAGTACGGGGGAAGTCATGGCGCAGGCGAAGAAGGCTGATGAGCCGTCGATGGAGGAAATCCTCGCGTCGATCCGCCGAATCATATCCGATGAGGACTCCCAGGGAGCCGAAGACGGCGAAAGCGGCAGCAGCGAACCCGTAGAGACACCAGTAGAAGAAGAGGCGGCGGACGATATGGGCAATGCCTCCGAAATGTCCCAGGACGATCTCGACAAGCTGTTCGACATGAGCAGCGACGATGATGAAGACGACCTTCCGGTAGAAGACGACGACGCGGATGACATGGCTGCAGCCATGGCTGCGGATGCCGAAGAAGACGAAGGCGAAGACGTTCTGGAGCTGACCGAGGAATTGGCGATTCCTGACGATGATGCGATGGACATTGTCGAAGGAATGGCAGAGGACCTGGACGGCGACGAAGGAGACATTTCCTTCGCGGCTCCACCTGCTCCTGAATTTGATCCCGAACCGGAACCTGTTTTCGACCCTGAGCCTGTGATGGCCGCTCGGCCGGTGCCAGACGATTTGCCGAATGTGGCGGACGATGCCCCTCTGACATCGCAGAACACCGGTGAAGCCGTTCACGCGGCATTCGACAACCTGTCGAACATGTTTGTTGGCTCGCAGGCGCAGACGGTTGAGGAGCTGGTCAAGGAAATGCTGCGGCCGATGCTGAAGGCATGGCTGGACCAGAACCTGCCCGGAATGGTCGAGCAGATGGTTCAAAAGGAAATTCAGCGCGTGACGCGCCGGCGCTAGACCGGATTTGTCCGAAGATTTCAGTCAGGGGGTGTCAGATGGCATTCCCTGAATTCGTTTCTGGCAATCGCTGAGCACATATTCTGCCATTCACAGCCTTGGCATGCCTTACGGATTGAGCCGTTAGCGAACGCATCTCTCAGAAAAGACAGGGTCTGTCGGTCCAAAATGATGGAATTGCCCTTTTCAAGAGGGCGTCCGAGCGCCAGTGCAATATCAGCGGCCGCTGTCCGGTCCCTGTTGCGAACGCTTTCATTTCGACAATGGCAACCCGGGTCGTCCAACATTGGCTGGCACAAGGTGTCAGGACCTTCTACCAGCTCAATGGGTTCACCTTCATTCAGGCGCTGAACGATTGTGCTGTAATTTTGGACAAAGGCCGGCGTATAGCCTTTGCCCAGATAGGTCAGCATGCAAAGCAGGTGGTGTGGACGGATTGAAACGGTCATGACCCGCTTATCGCAGCAAACGTCATTCAACCCAAGTTCTGATCGGCAGTCAGGCACTTCACCTATCAAAAGCGCTACCGGGCAGCAGGTTTGCCCCGCATAGGCGGTTGACTTGCGGCAGCGCATCCGATTTACACGGTGCTTCACGAAAATCGAAATTCATTCTCCCATTGAGTGACCCTGATGCTGGATAAGACCTACGATGCGGCCAGCGTTGAGCCGCGGATTTACGAAACCTGGGAAAAGGCGGAGGCCTTCAAGGCCGGAGCTGGTGCCAAAGAGGGTGCAGCCTCCTTTTCCATCGTAATTCCGCCGCCGAACGTGAACGGTTCGCTGCACATGGGGCATGCTCTCAACAACACGCTTCAGGACATCCTGATCCGCTGGAAGCGCATGCAGGGCTTCGATACTCTTTGGCAACCGGGCACCGACCATGCGGGGATCGCGCTTCAGATCGCTGTCGAAAGACAGATGGCCGAACGCAACGAGCCGAGCCGCACAGAGATCGGCCGCGAGGCATTCGTACAGCGTGCGTGGCGCTACAAGGGAGAAGTCGGCAGCGCGATTATCGCTCAGCTCAAGCGTCTGGGCGCATCATGCGACTGGTCGCGTGAGCGGTTCACCATGGACGAGGGCCTGTCGGAGGCCGTCCGCAAGGTTTTTGTCGACCTCTACAACGAGGGCCTGATCTACAAGTCCAAACGGCTCGTCAACTGGGATCCGAAGATGGAGACAGCCATTTCGGATCTCGAGGTCGAGAACATCGAAACCGATGGACACATGTGGCACTTCCGCTACCCGCTGGCCGGTGGCGCGACCTATGAATACGTCGAGAAAGACAAAGAGGGGAACATCACCCTTCGCGAGACCCGTGACTATATTTCGATTGCCACGACGCGGCCGGAAACCATGCTGGGTGACGGTGCCGTTGCCGTTCATCCGGACGATGAGCGTTACAAGCCAATTGTCGGCAAACTCTGCGAAATCCCGGTCGGGCCGAAGGAACATCGCCGTCTGATCCCGATCATCACCGACGAATATCCGGATCCGGATTTCGGCTCGGGGGCGGTCAAGATCACCGGTGCACATGATTTCAACGACTATGGTGTCGCTCAGCGCAACAAGATTCCGATGTACCGCCTGATGGACACCAAGGGTGCGATGCGCGCCGATGGTGCGCCTTATGTCGAAGAGGCCGCCAAGGCCCAGGCGATCATCGATGGCGCAGAGATGACCATTCAAGAGGTCGATCTCATCAACATCGTTCCGGACGATCTGCGTGGACTTGACCGGTTCGAGGCGCGCAAACGCGTTATCGAACAGATCACGGCGGAAGGTCTGGCAGTTACGGCGCCGGCGGATCATCCGGACGTTGCCTGGATGAAGGGGCAGGCCCCTGAATGGAACACGCTTGGCCGGGCCGTCGTTCGTCCGCTGGAGGAAGGCGCGGAAGCACCGGAGCGGTTGCCGCTGGTTGAATCCAAGAAGATCATGCAGCCGTTCGGAGACCGCTCCAAGGTCGTCATTGAGCCTATGCTGACGGACCAATGGTTTGTCGATGCCAAGACACTGGCGGCTCCCGCCTTGAAAGCCGTTCAGGACGGCACGACCAAGCTTATTCCCGGCAACGCCGACAAGGTCTATTTCAACTGGCTCAACGACATTCAGCCCTGGTGTATTTCCCGCCAGCTCTGGTGGGGCCATCAGATCCCTGTCTGGTACGATGAAGATGGCAAGGAATACTGCGCACATTCCGAGGAAGAGGCCGCTGCAATGGCAGGCGGCAAGGCGCTGACGCGCGACGAGGACGTCCTGGACACGTGGTTCTCCTCTGCGCTCTGGCCGTTTTCGACGCTTGGTTGGCCACACAAGACGCCGGAACTCGAGCGCTACTATAAGACGGATGTGCTCATCACGGGTCTCGACATCATCTTCTTCTGGGTTGCCCGGATGATGATGCAGGGCATCCATTTCATGGAAGAAGTGCCGTTCCATACGGTTTACTTCAACTCGATCGTTGTTGACGGCAAGGGCAAGAAAATGTCCAAGTCGACCGGCAACGTGATCGATCCTCTCGATCTGATCGGCCGTTTCGGCGCCGATGCCACCCGGTTTGCGCTTGCGAGCCAGGAGGTGCAGGCCCGAAGGATGCTTCGGATGTCCGACCAGGCAGCCGAAGGCGGTCAGCGCTTTGCCACCAAACTCTGGAACGCTGCCCGGTTCGCCGAAATGAACGGCTGTGCCCGGATGGAAGGATTCGACCCGGCAGCAACCAAGCACACGCTCAACCGTTGGATCGCAACGGAAACAGGCCGCTGCATCGCCGAGGTTACTGAGGCACTCGAGGACTTCCGGTTCAACGATGCATCCGGTGCTGCCTATCGGTTCACCTGGAACACGTTCTGCGACTGGTACCTGGAACTCGCAAAGCCGATCTTCAACGGTGATGATGAAGCTGCCAAGGCAGAAACCCGGGCCACGGCAGCATGGGCGTTGGACGAAATCCTGAAGGTCCTGCATCCGATCATGCCGTTCCTGACGGAAGAACTGTGGGAGCGTCTCGGAGACGAAGGCAACGCGCATGATGGCTTGCTGATGCTGACTGCCTGGCCGGAGCCCAAGGTTTCCGATGAGGCTGCGGCAGGTGAGATCAACTGGCTTGTCGATCTGATTTCCGAAATCAGATCGGTTCGCGCGGAAATGAACATTCCGGCAGGTGCGAAGGTCTCCGTGGTCGTCACAGGGGCCAGTGAACAGACAAAGGCCCGGCTCAAGACCCACGAGTCTGCCATTCTTCGTCTGGCAAGGGCAGAGACCGTTTCCCTGGCTGATGCAGCTCCCTCCGGAGCGGCCCAGATTATTGTTGGCGAAGCCACGGTCTGTCTGCCACTCGCCGGGGTCATCGACCTTGGTGCAGAAAAGACCCGACTTCAGAAGGAAGCCGGCAAGTTGGAAGGTGAGATCTCGAAGATCGAGAAGAAGCTTTCCAACCCGGCATTCGTTGCCAAGGCCCCCGAAGAGGTTGTTGACGGCGAACGCGAAAAAGTTGCCGAATCCAAGGAAAAGCTGGAAAAGGTCCAGACGGCGCTCAGTCGTCTGGCGGAAATCGGCTAGATCATTTCTCGGCCCGGAACGAGCTTTGTCTTTTCCGGGCCGCAATTCGGTGCTAGCGCCGCATAAAAGAACACACGTATGCTTAGCACCTGAGGAATCGAATTGAAGCTGATGGCGGACCAGTTTGACACGATGAAAGCGGTAAAGCGCCTGGGCGCAGGCCTTGGAATCGCGGCGATGGCGATGGTCATGCCCCTGGTTTCTGCACACGCTCAAAAGATCGAAAACCCGGTCGCCGTCTTTTCGGGCCTCGACAAGATCACCGGACGTATCATCTCCTTTGACGTTTACATTGGTGAAACCGTCCAGTTCGGTGCGCTGCAAGTCACGCCAAGGGTCTGTCACACGCGCCCTCAGACAGAATCGCCTCTCACGACCGGTTTTGTTCAGGTCGATGAAATCACGCTCAACAACGAAGTTCGGCGGATCTATTCCGGCTGGATGTTTGCAGCCAGCCCGGGCCTCCACGCGGTTGAGCACCCCGTGTACGATATCTGGCTGACCGATTGTAAACTTGCCTCAAGCGTTCCGCCGCCAGAAGATTATGCCGGTCCTCCGATTAAAGGCACCGTTGCAGAGGGCGAAGACCCGTTGGCTGGACCTGACGACGGTGTGGATACTGGTCCGGGCGTACCGCGTCCGAAACCCTTCCAGGGGTAGGCAGAAGTCGGAAAACGGCTTTGGGTCTTATCGCGTAAACCGTTCTGCTCCCCTGGTCGCGAGCCCGGAATAGAATTCTTGCGACAAAGACAGCCCGCAACCTTCGACCATTCGGCGCGATGTTGTGTTCGTTGCCGCTACCAGTTCATAGACATGTGTCGCTGAAAGTCGTGTCAGTGCAGCGTCCGCCATCAGCGCATTGACGTAAGTGCCGAGCCCTTTACCGCGATGTTCAGGCGCAACGGCAACGAGACCACCCCAGGCATACTTGTGATAGGGGCTGTGATGATTGTGCGGCAGATAGGCGTGGGCACAGGCGGCAAGGCAACCTGCGTCATCCATCAAGCCGACGGAAACAACCGCACCATGATCGCCATTCAGAAACGATCCTGAGAACGGAGCGATTCCAGCCGTTGCCATGAATTCCTGGAACGAACGCGTCAGCGGACCCTCTGCGCCGTCAAGCTCTGAAAATGCGCGAATGCCGCCTGGAAGGGCGGTTGAAAGGGTCGGCCTTGTTGCGTCGCTGATCGCATTTGTGTCGCCGACGAAGACATCCCAGGTGTCCAGCCGGTAGCCGTTTTCTGTCAAAGCGTTTTCCAGGTCGGGCTGACGGGCTTTTTCAAGCAGACGAAATCCGAACACGCCATCTTCTGCCAGTACTTCGAAAATGGTGTCGAGCCCCAGGGCATCAGGGTCGTCCGTACCGAGCGTGCGTACATTGCAGCAGGCGCCGGGCGTCTTCATGGTCCAGCCGTAACGTTCTTCCGCTCGCTGCTGGAGCTTGATTTGCTGTTCCGTTCCGAAATAGCCAGCCATTGTGTTCACGCCTCCCGGTTCTCAATCTGGAAAATCAAGGCAGGCAAATACCGGTCTGTCCAGTCTGCTAATTGTTACAGGGACTTGGCGGTTGCTCTCAATTGCGTGCAGGGTACCCTGGCGCGCGCAATTCAAAGCCAGTCTTGGAGGTGGTGAACCCGAGGTTCTCGTAGAACCGATGAGCGTCCTTGTTGGCTGAACCCGACAGCAACATCACCTTGAAACATCCGGCCGAAAACGCCTTGTTGGTGGCAGCACGAAGAAGTGCCTTTCCAATTCCGCTCCCCCGCCAGTCGGCATGTGTAACGACATTTTCAACAAGGGCGAATGATGCGCAGCCACGTGTCAGATTGGGCACGACAATCAGCATGCAGGTCGCAACCAATGTGCCTGCCAGTTCTCCGACAAGCAAATCGACACCTTGTTGCGTCAGGATCTGGTGAAAAGTTTCGAGGCGAAAATCATCATCAGCGGCAATGTCGTTGGAAATCAGTTGGGCATAGAGCGCGCAAAGTCCCTGGAAATCTTCGGACTTTGCCGAGCGAATGACGAGACTGTCTGTTGAGGCGGGCATGAGAACCGCAGGCGTTCGGACAAATGAAAAGCCCGCCGGGTGGCGGGCTTCGGTGTCGTGTCAGTCGATGTCGACGTAATCGGATGGCGTCAGCCCAAGCCGCCCATCCACATATGTGCCGCAACGCTGCATGAGCTCGTCCATATCGTTTTCGAAGAAATGGTTGGCTCCCGGAATGGTCTCGTGATCGATCACGATGCCTTTCTGGGTTTTCAGCTTGTCGACCAGCGTCTGCACATCCTTCTGCGGAACGACCTTGTCGTTATCACCATGAATGATCAGGCCGGAGGACGGGCAGGGGGCCAGGAAAGAGAAGTCGTGCAGGTTTGCCGGTGGGGCGACCGAGATGAAGCCCTCCACTTCAGGGCGGCGCATCAGCAACTGCATGCCGATCCAGGCACCGAACGAGAAACCGGCAATCCAGCAGGCGCGGGCGTCTGTATGAACGGTCTGCACCCAGTCGAGAGCCGCCGCTGCATCGGACAGTTCGCCCTGGCCATGGTCGAAGGAGCCTTGCGAACGGCCGACGCCGCGGAAGTTGAAACGCAGCACTGCAAATCCGCGCCGGGCGAACATGTAGTACATCTGGTAGACGATCTGGTTGTTCATCGTGCCGCCGAATTGCGGATGCAGATGCAGAACCAGGGCAATGGGCGCGTTGCGTTTTCTGGCGGGATGGAACCGGCCCTCAAGCCGGCCGGCGGGACCGTTGAAGATCACCTCAGGCATGAAACGCTATGTCCTTGTCATTTTGTCGCGCAGAAGAAGATCGCGCGGTAATTTGGGCTCACGATACGTGGTTTCCCGTAAGTCTAAACTTGACTCTTTGTCTCCGAGTTTCTAGAACCCTGTTTAGAATTATTCGAAAGTTCGCACCATCCCTCAGCAGGCAGACGATGCTCGGTTCGACCGGTTGGGGGCAGTTATCGTCATCATGGCGGAAAAATTCAAGGTTTTTCGCACATGTAGCTGATAGTAAAGCGAAAATTCGATTCTTTGCGAAACTCGAGTTCAAGCGTAAGAGGCGCTATGCAGCAGCAGTCAGCCCCGATCTATCTGGACCACAACGCCGGCGCGCCTCTGCGCGAAACCGCGCGTGAGGTCATGATCGAGGTGCTGAATGATGCAGGCAACGCATCCTCCGTTCATGCTCACGGCCGCAAGGCGCGTGGACGCATTGAAACCGCACGCGAACAGGTTGCCCGTCTTTGCAACGCCAGGAACCGTGCAGTGACATTTGTGTCCGGCGGAACGGAAGCGAACATGACGGCGCTTTCACCGGCCTGGCAGGACCAGGGAGCGCCCGTTTACCTCGACAAGTTGTTCAGGAGCGCGATCGAGCATCCTTCCGTGATGACCGGCGGACGCTTTGCGGTTTCCGATCAGGTGGTCATACCTGTCGACAGCGATGGCCGTGTTGAGCTCGGTGCCCTCGAACTGGCTGTCAAGGACGCCGGGCCAAGCCTCATTTCCGTAATGGCTGCCAACAATGAAACCGGTGTCATCCAGCCTCTTGCCGAAATCGGTGCCATTGCCGAAAGACACGGCCACTTCTTTCACGTCGACGCGGTTCAGGCTGCCGGCCGGATGCCGATCGATCTGGAAAGCTGGAAGGCAGATGTCCTGACGCTGTCTGCTCACAAGTTCGGTGGTCCGCAAGGCATTGGCGCGGTTGTGGTGCGTTCAACGGCCCGTGTACCTGCGCCACTCATGGTTGGGGGTGGTCAGGAAAACTGGCGCCGCGGCGGAACGGAAAACGTTTCGGCAATCGCCGGCTTCGGCATTGCCAGCAAGGCCGCTCTTGAAGAATCGGCCGATACGCGCCATCTGAGCGATATGAAGGCGAAGCTCGAAGCCGGGCTGTGCGCGATTTGTCCTTCGACAGTTATTTTTGGCGACAAGGCTGAAAGACTGTCCAACACCTGTTGCTTTGCCGTTCCTGGCATTCCGGCAGAAACCGCGCTGATCGCCTTCGATCTCGACCATATCTCGGTTTCATCCGGTTCAGCCTGTTCTTCCGGCAAGGTGTCCGTGTCTCATGTGCTGACAGCCATGGGCGTTCCGGAAGATCTTGCCCGCTGCGCCTTGCGTATCAGCATGGGGTGGAATACCAGCGGCGCCGATATCGACAGGTTCCTTGAGCTGTGGCCGAAAATCGTCGGCAGGCTCAATCCGCAAGCACGTCATCAGGCGGCTTGACGACAAGATTTAGGCAGCTTCGCTGCCAGACATGGCGCAGGTGACAAGGTCCCTGCAGGAAATAACAAAAGCAGGCACGAGGCCTGTTGAATGGAGGCAAGACATGCCAGCTGTACAGGAAACCATCGATACGGTGAAAGCCATCGATGTCGACCAGTATAAATACGGCTTTGTGACCGATATCGAGTCGGAAAAAGGCGCCAAAGGCCTATCCGAGGAAACCGTTCGCTTTCTGTCGGCTAAAAAGAACGAGCCGGAGTGGATGACCGAATGGCGCCTTGATGCGCTCCGCCGCTTTCAGCAGATGGAAGAGCCGACCTGGGCGCGCGTTTCCTACCCGAAGATTGATCTCGACGACCTCTATTACTGGGCGTCCCCGAAATCCGTCGAAGGCCCGAAAAGCCTGGACGAAGTCGATCCGGAACTGCTGGCGACCTACGAAAAGCTCGGTATTCCGCTGCGCGAGCAGGAAATCCTGGCCGGTGTCGAGCCGAAGAACCGGGTTGCGGTCGATGCTGTGTTCGATTCCGTTTCCGTCGTGACCACGTTCAAGGAAGAGCTGAAGAAAGCCGGCGTCATCTTCTGCTCCATTTCCGAAGCACTGCGCGAATATCCGGATCTGGTGAAGAAATATCTCGGCTCCGTCGTTCCAGTGACCGACAACTACTACGCGACGCTGAACTCGGCTGTCTTCTCGGACGGATCCTTCGTCTATGTTCCCGAGGGCGTTCGCTGCCCAATGGAACTGTCGACCTATTTCCGTATCAACGAACAGAATACCGGTCAGTTTGAGCGCACGCTGATCATTGCCGAGAAGGGCGCCTACGTGTCCTACCTGGAAGGCTGTACGGCACCTCAGCGCGACGAGAACCAGCTTCATGCCGCTGTCGTTGAACTGGTGGCCCTGGATGATGCGGAGATCAAATACTCCACCGTCCAGAACTGGTTCCCGGGCGACAAGGACGGCAAGGGCGGCATCTATAATTTCGTCACGAAGCGTGGCGACTGCCGCGGCAAGAATTCCAAGATCTCCTGGACGCAGGTCGAGACCGGATCAGCGATTACCTGGAAATACCCGTCCTGCATCCTGCGCGGCGAAAATTCGCGTGGTGAGTTCTATTCGATCGCGGTTTCCAACGGCTACCAGCAGGTCGACAGCGGCACCAAGATGATCCATCTGGGCAAGAACTCTTCCAGCCGGATCATTTCCAAGGGCATTTCCGCAGGCAAGTCCCAGAACACTTATCGTGGCCTGGTCTCCGCTCACCGGAAAGCTTCGAATGCGCGCAACTTCACCCAGTGTGACTCACTTCTGATCGGTCAGGACTGTGGTGCGCACACCGTGCCTTACATCGAGAGCAAGAATGCCTCGGCCCAGTTCGAACACGAGGCGACCACCTCGAAGATCTCGGACGACCAGATGTTTTACTGCCTGCAGCGCGGCCTTTCCGAAGAAGAAGCCGTGGCGCTGATCGTCAACGGTTTCGTCAAGGACGTCATCCAGCAGCTGCCGATGGAATTCGCCGTCGAGGCACAGAAGCTGATCTCGATCAGCCTGGAAGGATCCGTGGGCTAGAGGGCCTGCAAAGTTACGAATTGATTTGGGCCTTGAATGCCCGCCGAAATACGAGGAACAATCTCAATGCTTGAGATCAAAAACCTGCATGCCCGCATTGCGGAAGACGAAACAGAGATCCTGCGCGGCATCGATCTGACCATCAATGCAGGCGAAGTACACGCCATCATGGGCCCGAACGGTTCCGGCAAGTCGACGCTGTCCTACATCCTGGCCGGCAAGGACGACTACGAGGTTACCGAAGGCGAGATCCTGTTCAACGGAGAAAACCTTCTTGAGATGGAGCCGGATGAGCGCGCTGCTGCGGGCCTGTTCCTGGCGTTCCAGTACCCGATCGAGATCCCGGGTGTTGCCACCATGGAATTCCTCAAGACGGCGATGAACGCACAGCGCAAGGCGCGCGGTGAGGACACGCTGTCGATCCCGGACTTCATGAAGCGCGTCAAGGAAGCCGCCGGTCACCTGAACGTCTCCATGGACATGCTGAAGCGCCCGCTCAATGTAGGCTTCTCTGGTGGTGAGAAGAAGCGTGCGGAAATTCTGCAGATGTCCTTGCTGGAGCCGAAGCTGTGCGTGCTCGACGAGACCGATTCCGGCCTCGACATCGACGCGCTCAGGATCGTTTCTGAAGGCGTGAACAAGCTGCGCGGTCCGGATCGCGCCATGGTGGTGATCACCCACTATCAGCGTCTGCTTGACCACATCGTTCCGGACGTCGTCCACGTTCTGTCCAAGGGCCGCATCGTCAAGACCGGCGACAAGGACCTTGCGCTGGAGCTGGAAAAGAACGGTTACGCCGACTACATCGACACGGCCGCCTGAGGGAGCAAAGCGATATGAACGCCAGCGCACCCATCAAACACACCCAGGCGGAAAGCGACCTGCTGGAGCGTTTCGACAACGCGAAAGACGGTTTGGCCGGCTCGGTTGCCGTCAAGGCTCTGCGCGAAGCGGCGCTCGGCCAGGTTCGGGACCGTGGACTGCCGCATCGCCGGGTAGAGGAATACAAGTATTCCGACCTGCGCGCCTACATGAAGTCAGCAGCCCCGCTCGCAGGATCGGCCGATGAAGCTGCGGCAAGAAGCCTGATAGAGACACAGGACGGTTTTGGAGATCTCGACCGCTACCGCATCGTCGTTGCCAACGGGTCCTATCTTGCCGCGCTTTCGGACGTGGAAGCGCTCGCAGGCGAAGGTGTAACCCTGATAAACGTTGCCGACGCCCTTGCCGGCGAAACAGGCACCCAGTTGATTGCGTCGCCAAAGACGGGACCGTCCGACGGTGTCGTTGCCTTGAACACTGCCTTCCTCCAAGGCGGCGTCGTCATGACAGTCGCGGCGGGCGTGGAAGTGTCCAAGCCGGTCGAGCTGGTTCAGGTGGCGACTTCCACGGGCGCGCAGGCCGTCCGCAACCGCATCGAACTTGGCGAAGGCGCAAAATTACGTCTTCTGGAAACCTTTGTCGGAGATACCGGTGAAGGGGAACTGAACACGGTGTTTGACTACGATCTCGCCGACAAGGCAGCGCTTGCTGCCACGCGATTGATCGTCGGCAAGACGGACGCCGCGCAGCTGTTTACGACAATCGCAACGCTTGGCGCTGAAACCGAGCTGAAATCGCTTGGCTTCATCGCTGGACCGCAGTTCACGCGCAACCAGCAATTCATCAACTTTACCGGCGAAAATTCGGAAGCGAAAATCTACGGCGTGACCATGGCTGGCGGTAAATCGCTGGCTGATCAGACGCTGATCGTCGATCATGCTGTGCCACACTGCAACAGCCGCGAGTTCTTCAAGACCGTTCTGGACGGCGAGGCCAGGGGTGTCTACCAGGGCCGTATCAACGTTGCCCAGCATGCCCAGAAGACCGATGGCGAGATGATGACCCAGGCTCTGCTCCTTTCCGAGGACGCGGAAATGGCCAACAAGCCGGAACTGGAGATTTTCGCGGACGACGTATTGTGCGCTCACGGTGCGACCAGCGGACAGATCGATGAGGATCTGCTCTTCTACCTTCGTGCCCGTGGCATTCCGGAAGACGAGGCAAAGACCCTTCTGGTACTCGCTTTCCTGTCCGAAGCGATTGAAGAATACGGCGAGGACGATGTGACCGAAGGCCTGGAAGCGCGCGTGCGTGACTGGCTTGCCAATCACTGACATCTAAAGCGAACGGGAATAAGGAGCAGCGCCGCATGACGGTCGCGACCGCAGAAGAAACAACCGGCAACACCGGTTACGACGTCGAAACCATCCGTCGGGATTTTCCGATCCTGTCGCGGGAGGTTTACGGCAAGCCGCTGGTCTATCTGGATAACGGTGCTTCCGCCCAGAAACCCCAGCAGGTGATAGATGCGGTGACCAAGGCTTACTCGGAGGAGTACGCCAACGTTCATCGTGGCCTGCATTTCCTGTCGAATACCGCAACGGACAACTATGAAGCCGCGCGCGAGAAAGTGCGCCGTTTCCTGAATGCCGGATCCGTCGATGAGGTGGTTTTCACCAAGTCCACGACCGAAGCGATCAACCTGGTGTCCTACGGCCTTGGGCCCGACTATTTTGCCGATGGCGGTGAGATCGTTCTGTCGATCATGGAGCACCACTCCAACATCGTGCCGTGGCATTTCCATCGGGAGCGTCATGGTGCAAAGCTGAAATGGGTCTATGTTCGCGAGGATGGCTCGTTCGATCTTGATGCCTTTGCTGATACCTTGACGGACAAGACAAGACTGGTTGCGCTCACGCACATGTCGAATGTTCTGGGCACGGTCGTTCCGGTGAAGGAAGTTTGCCGGATCGCACATGAACGGGGCATCCCGGTGCTTGTGGACGGAAGCCAGGCGGCCGTACATCTTCCTGTCGACGTTCAGGACATCGACTGCGACTACTATGTCTTCACGGGACACAAGGTCTATGGGCCGTCGGGCATCGGGGTCCTGTGGGGCAAGCCGGATCGGCTGAAAGCCTTGCGTCCCTTCAACGGTGGCGGCGAGATGATCCTCGACGTGACCGAGGACCTTGTTACCTACAATGAACCGCCACACAGATTTGAGGCCGGTACGCCACCGATCGTGCAGGCAATCGGTCTTGGCGCGGCTCTCGACTATATGGATGCGATAGGCCGTGAAAACATTGCACGCCACGAAGCTGATCTGAAGGATTATGCCCACCGGAAGCTGCGCGAGATCAACTCGCTGCGGATTTTCGGGGATGCGCCGGACAAGGGCGCAATTGTCTCGTTCGAACTGCAGGGCGCCCACGCGCACGACGTTGCCACGATCATCGACCGGGCAGGGGTCGCCGTGCGGGCAGGGACCCATTGTGCACAGCCGCTCTTGGCAAGATATGGTGTGACCTCTACATGTCGGGCAAGCTTCGGGCTTTACAACACGCGTGCGGAAGTGGACGCGCTGTATGAAGCCCTGTTGAAGGCTCAGAGCTTTTTCGGGTAAGGACGGACCCCATGGAAAACGCTACCACAATCGATACCGGCGCGGACGGCGAAGAGTTGCAGACGGAAGTCTCGGCCAAGAGCGCCATTCCGGCAAATGAACTCGACCAGCTGACCACCGATATCATCGGTGCTTTGAAGACGGTCTACGATCCGGAAATTCCGTGTGACATCTATGAGCTTGGCCTGATCTACAAGGTCGATATCGAGGACGACAGGTCGATCAACATCGACATGACCCTGACGGCCCCTGGCTGCCCTGTGGCAGGTGAAATGCCGGGCTGGGTGGAAAATGCCGTTTCTGCTGTCGCCGGGGTGGGGCCGGTCAACGTCGATATGGTCTTCGATCCTCCCTGGACACCCGATCGCATGTCTGACGAAGCGAAGGTTGCGCTCAACTGGTATTGAGCTTCAAGCCTTTAATCGGATAAGCTGAAACCCCATATCAGGTTTAGCATTCGCTGCACTGAACGAGGATCATATGGCTTCCGCCGCAAAATTCCAGGTGATGACCCTGACTGACGCCGCCGCTGAGCGCGTGAAGGAACTTGTCGAGAACTCCGACAAGAATGCCATCGGCTTGCGTGTCGGTATCAAGAAGGGCGGCTGTGCCGGTATGGAATACACCATGGAAATGGTGGATGCGGCGCGGCCAGGTGATGATGCCGTTGAAGACAAGGGGGCGAAACTCTTTGTGGATCCTTCTGCCGTGCTCTTTCTGCTCGGCACGGAAATGGACTTCGAAGTGACGAAGTTCCGTTCAGGCTTCATCTTCAAGAACCCGAATGAAGTGTCCGCTTGTGGCTGTGGGGAATCCGTTTCGCTTCAGGCTGCGGACCTGAATGCCCTGGCACGCTGATCGCGCCTTTCTATCTATTCGATGAGATTTTCATGAGCCTTTTCGAGCGGCTGAAGGCCGACGCCGGCCCGCAATGGTCCGACTACACCCGTCATGCATTTGTTCAGCAGCTTGGCGCGGGAACGCTGCCGCTATCTTGTTTCAAGCACTACCTGGTTCAGGACTATCTGTTTCTCATCCAGTTTGCCCGCGCTTATGCGCTTGGCGTCTACAAAAGCCCGTCAGTCGCAGACATGCGTCAGTCACTGGACGGGGTAAAGGCGATTCTGGATGATGAACTCGATCTGCATGTCGAGATGTGCCGCAGTTGGGGCATGGAGCGTGACATGATCGAGCAGGCACCTGAAGACACGCCCACAATGGCTTATACGCGCTTTGTGCTCGATGCCGGTATGGCTGGTGATCTCCTGGACCTCCAGGCAGCTCTTGCACCTTGCGTAATTGGTTATGCGGAAATTGGGGCCAGGCTGGCCGCGGAAGGCTGCGACACCGATGGCAATCCCTATGCACGCTGGATCCGGGAATACGCCAACGAAGGCTATCAGGAACTCGCAAAGGGCTTTATCGCCTGGCTCGACGGTACTGCAGGCCAGACGTTGACGGAGCACCGCTATCCGCGCGTCCTGTCCATATTTGAGAAGGCCTGCCGCCTGGAAAGTGATTTCTGGCAGATGGGGCTGAATGCAAAAGACTGAGACAGTTTTTGGGCTCAGCCCCTGTTTTTCCGATGAATTTTGAGACTCGATACTTGATCAGGGACGATGCCTTGGGTCAGGCAACGTCTTCCCGCTGATCCACTCCTGCAAGATCCTTTTCAGTCTTCACAAGGTTTCGACCGGCATCTTTTGCAAGGTAGAGTGCTTCGTCCGCGCGCGAAACGATGGAATGGACCGTATCGATGTTCTCGTAAGTTGCGATGCCGACAGAGATGGTCACACGGCCGAGATTTTCTCCCGTTGAACGTTTCACGAGTTCTTTGGACATCACCGCATTTCGGATGTTCTCGCCAATTTCGGCCGCATCTTCGAGCCCGACATGTGGCAGAATGATCGCAAATTCCTCACCGCCATACCGGCAGGCGATGTCCTGTGCTTTGATGTTCTGTTTAACCGCAAGTGCGACAAGTCGCAGAACCTGGTCGCCAGTCTGGTGGCCATAGGTGTCGTTGAACTTCTTGAAGTGATCGATATCGGTCATCAGCAAGGAGAAGCCACGACCGCTCTCCTTTGATTGATCGATAACACGTTCAATCGAGTTCTCGAAGTGCTTGCGATTGTTGAGTGTTGTCAGCTCGTCCGTGAGGGATTCGTAGCGGATCGCTTCCAGTGACGACTGCAGGTTCTCAATGTGTTTCTTGGACTCAAGCAGCTGGCTCTCAAGCTTGCGGTTGGACGCAACTGCATTCTGGGTCGATTTCACCAGATGTGTGACGTAGTTCTGTAATTTCTCCGGATCGGAGACCGACCTGATCTTTTCGCCTGCCTGCTCGAGCGCGGTGCCATAATCGGACGTGGCGTCGGCACTCAGCTTTAGCGTGTCGACCAGTTCTTCAACTTCCCGGGAAACCTTGGAGCCAACTTCATCCAGGCGATCACCGAGCCGTGTCGGCGACAGGAAGCGACCGTAGAGGGTCAGCATCTCGTCAGTGCTGATCCTGCCGTTGGATTTTATGGATTCATTGACGGCCCTGTTCAGGCCTTGATTGTATCCAGCCGCGTAAGTGTACCAAAGCTCGTAAGAACGAGGGTAGGCTGGCAGCACATTCTTCTTGATGTAACTGATCGCGGACTCTCCATACTGGATAGTCCGCTTATGGTCGTCTTCATCCGCCATCAAGTTTCTCTCACCCATGCCTTGCGAATCCGCCCCACACGGACACAAGAACTAGGTTTTAAACTCGGCTGGAAGGTTTAAGGAGCCGTTAAGCTTAAAGCAAAACCTGGAGAGAATTCGGCGTTACGATGCCTTTTTAGGCCGCGGCTCACGCAGGAGAAACGCAGGAATGTGAACGCCAGCACCGAAGGCAGGTTCCAGTTTATCGTTTCTGGAGCGCTTGCCAGTCTGCCGTTGCGGCAGGTTTGAGACCGGTGTCGGGTTCAGCATTTCCGGGAGTTCCTCCATCTGCTCTTCCACGACTTCACGTGGCTTGCTCTGCGACCGGCGACGATTGGAAGGCTTGGGTTGTTCTGCAGCCTCGTTGTCGTTGCTCGACCGTGCGTTCCTGGAAGGCTTGCCGGCCTTGCGGCGTGCCTTGCGTATCTGTGCGGCAGCTTCGAAGTCGATCGCATCGCCCAGCCAGTCGATGTCCTTCTTGATCAATGTCTGAATGGCATCGAGGTATTTCTGGTCTTCACCGGTTACGAGCGTGAAGGCTGTGCCCTTGCGTCCGGCGCGGCCCGTCCGGCCGATCCGGTGGACATAGTCTTCGGCATTGCTCGGAACATCGAAGTTGAAGACGTGGCTGACCTCGGGAATATCGAGGCCACGCGCGGCAACGTCACTCGCGACAAGGAGCTTGATCGTTCCCTTCCGGAAATTGTCCAGCATCATCATACGTGTACGCTGGTCCATGTCGCCATGGAGAGCGCCGACGTTGTATTCATGACGCTCCAGAGACCGGTAAAGCGTCGTCACGTCCCGTTTGCGGTTGCAGAAGACAATCGCATTCTTGAGGTCTTCGGCACCTTCCAGCAGTTCGCGCAGGGCTGCGCGCTTTTCGTAGTCCTTGGACTCGGCTGCCTTCAGAAACTGAGCGACGTTTTCAGCCGTCGACGAGGTCGGAGCGACTTCGATACGGGCCGGATTCTGCAGGAACGTTTCGGTCAGACGCTGAATTTCCGGTGGCATCGTCGCCGAGAAGAAAAGAGTCTGACGGGTGAACGGGATCAGCTTGCAGATCCGCTCGATATCCGGAATGAAGCCCATGTCGAGCATACGATCGGCTTCGTCGATGACAAGGATTTCAACGCCCTGCAACAACAGCTTACCGCGCTCGAAGTGATCAAGCAGACGGCCAGGCGTCGCGATCAGAACATCTGTGCCACGGTCGAGCTTCTTGTCCTGGTCGGAAAAGGAGACACCGCCGATCAGCAGGGCGACGTTGAGTTTATGGTTGGTGCCATATTTGGCGAAATTCTCTTCAACCTGCGCAGCGAGTTCGCGCGTCGGTTCCAGGATGAGCGTGCGCGGCATCCGCGCACGAGCGCGGCCTTTTTCGAGCAACGTCAGCATGGGCAGTGTGAAACTTGCGGTCTTGCCGGTTCCGGTCTGGGCAATGCCAAGGATGTCGCGGCGCTCAAGCACCTGCGGAATGGCTCCCGACTGGATTGCCGTGGGTTCCTTATAACCTGCTGCTTCAACTGCAGCGAGGACCTTCTCGCTAAGACCGAGAGTATTAAATGCCATGGAGCGCTTTGCCCGAATGTTGTGATTGTTAATCGGCGGCGCCGTGGGAACCGCCGGTGCCAATGTGCGCACACCCTACATTCATGCGCTCAGGTGTCAATGCGCTTGAGAGGTAAAATCTCAAGAAAATCGAGTAATTCCGAGTACGATTTGCCATCTCAGTTAATAGTGCAACCAAGTTGGTTCATGAAATCGGCTGGAAAATCAGTATGCGTTGCCCAAAATGCAGGCGCAAACGAAGGTATGTGTTTCCGAAAGTATCGCTTCAGCCGGTATTCGATACGTAAAATTGCGCAGCGTCAGGCAGAAAGAGCCGCCGGTTTGTAGAACAGGTCGTAGTCTGACTTGTAGCGCCGCCGCAGCTGCTGAACCAGGCTGTCTTCGGTAAAGGACAGCAGCGTGTCCCTGCCGACAAAATTGTCCACGTGATACGCGACAGGAGATTTCGTGCGGAACCTGAGAGAGCTTTCCGAAAGAAAAGTTGCGAATGACTGGTCGAAATCTTCAAGCTGCAAGATCAGATCGGCCGTCAACATACCTTTGTAGGTGAGGGCAGCTGTCTGGCTGCGAAACAGATTGTCTGCTTCCAGGTCCGAGATCGACGCTACGTGTGACACGAACTCCTGAGGTGTCATGTCCTGATTGAACTGGCGCTCTTCATAATAGGCCGGAAGCGGATCGGCACTCAGGATGACTTTCTCATAACAGTAGGCCAACCGATGCATCGGATCCTGGACCCAGGCCGCGACTTTCATTTCGGGATGCCGCCGCTTGAGTTCGCGTGCTGTCAGTAACTCCACATTCCCATGGAAGAGCAGCCGTTCCGTGGCGGCGGTCCGAAGATCAAAACCGGAAAGGGCCTTGAGCTTGTCGGTACCGGCAAGGCAATGAAGAACCGGGCGCAGAAGTTGAAAAGCAGGTTCTGCGATACGGGCAAAGGCGATCTTGTGCTTGGGAAAAGCCAGGAAGACATGATTTCGCAAGGGGCGAAGCCGTCTGTCCAGTATCGAATACATCCGGTTTAACATGCTACGTTTCCGACCGGTCAAATAGGCAGTGCGGGCAAAAATATACGCCCGCCCAACCTCTTCAAAAAAAGATATAGATCAAAATACCTGCTGTTGCGGCTAAATATCAAGATCCTCAGCGAATTCAGCGTTGTCCTGAATGAACCGGAAGCGCGCTTCCGGCTTGTTGCCCATCAGCCGTTCAACGGTGTCGTTGGTGTCTGTTACAGCTTCTTCTTCGACAACGACCTTCAGCATGGTCCGCTTGGACGGATCCATCGTCGTTTCCTTCAGCTGAGCCGGCAACATTTCACCCAAACCCTTGAAACGGCCGATTTCCACCTTGGATTTACCCTTGAAGACGGTCTCCATCAATTCGTCTTTATGGGCATCGTCGCGTGCATAGAGGGTCTTCCCCCCCTGGCTGAGACGATAGAGTGGTGGCACGGCCAGGAAGAGATGGCCGCCACGGATTAGCTCCGGCATTTCGCGGTAAAAGAAAGTAATCAAAAGTGATGCAATGTGGGCACCGTCGACGTCAGCATCCGTCATGATGACGATCTTCTCGTACCGCAGGTCACTTTCCCGGTATTGGGAGCGCGTGCCGCAGCCAAGGGCCTGGATGAGATCGGCAAGCTGCTGGTTGGCAACGAGTTTGTCGCGGCCGGCGTTTGCGACGTTCAGGATCTTGCCGCGCAACGGCAAGACGGCCTGGTTGGAACGGTTGCGCGCCTGTTTGGCCGAGCCACCTGCCGAGTCACCCTCAACGATGAAGAGTTCGGTGCCATCGGACTGGTTTGCCGAGCAGTCGGCAAGTTTGCCCGGGAGGCGCAGCTTGCGCACGGCTGTCTTGCGGGCGACGTCTTTTTCCTGGCGACGGCGCAAGCGCTCATCCGCGCGATCGATCACCCACTCCAGAAGCTTGTTTGCCTGGTTGGGGGAGGCTGTCAGCCAATGGTCAAATGCATCTCGGACAGCCGTCTCCGCAATGCGCGTGGCTTCGTTGGTCGCCAGTTTGTCTTTGGTCTGGCCGACGAATTCAGGCTCACGGATGAAGACGGACAGCATTCCGCCGGCTGATGTCATCACATCATCGCCGGTGATGATGGATGCCTTCTTGTTGTTTGTCAGTTCGCCATATGCCTTGAGGCCGCGCAGCAGGGCATATCGGAAACCCGCTTCGTGAGTTCCGCCTTCCGGTGTCGGCACGGTGTTGCAGTAGGAACTGACAAAGCCGTCGCCGGCAAACCAGCTCACGGCCCATTCAACGGACCCGTGTTTGCCGGCGTTGTCGGTGCGGCCGAAGAACACGTCGTCGACGACACGGCGTTCCTTGGTCAGTCTCTCGTTGAGAAAGTCGCGAAGACCACCGGGGAAGTGAAACACGGCCTCGGCCGGTGTCTCGTCCTTTTCAGACAGCAATTCAGGTGCGCAGTGCCAGCGGATCTCGACACCGCCAAAGAGATAGGCCTTGGACCGTGCCATCTTCAAAAGGCGCGCCGGGACAAATTTAGCGCCTTTGCCGAAGATTTGATCGTCTGGTTTGAAGCTGACCTGGGTCCCGCGTCTGTTCTGGGTGTCGCCAACAAGCTCGAGAGGACCCTGGGCGTGACCGCGGCGGAAAATCTGGCGATAGAGCTTGCGGCTGCGTGCGACCTCTACAATCAGTTCCTCTGACAGCGCATTGACCACGGAAATGCCGACACCGTGCAGACCGCCAGAGGTCTCATAGACCTTGCTGTCGAACTTGCCGCCCGCATGCAGCGTCGTCATGATCACTTCGAGTGCGGACTTGTCCTTGAACTTCGGGTGAGGGTCGACAGGAATACCGCGGCCGTTGTCGGTGATCGTCAGATAGCCATCGCTGGAAAGCGACACGTCGATCCACGTCGCATGGCCGGCAACCGCCTCATCCATGGAGTTGTCGATCACTTCGGCAAAGAGGTGATGCAACGCCTTTTCGTCAGTGCCGCCGATATACATGCCTGGCCGGCGCCGAACCGGCTCGAGCCCTTCGAGAACTTCGATGTCGGCCGCTGAATAATCGTCGCTGACCGCGACAGGCGCAACGGGACGCGGCTTTTGCGGAGCTGGGGCGGGCTCATCTTGTGTCATTGGGGCAGAGACCGCCGCGTTGCCTGCAAACAGATCGTCTTTTGCGCTCATTCCGTATCGCCTGATGGGTCTTGGGTCACAGTTTCTACAAACTCAGCGCTGTTACCTACACCGAATCATGTCTCAGTTTGAAGGACAAAGATAGAACGGCAAAGGTAATTGGCCAAAAGCCCCCGTTTTCAACAGCCCGGGGCCCAAAAAACCGATCTGGAAACACATCATCAACCCGCCTGTGTTGAAATAAGGGTCTTGAATGGGAGAGGAGCGGTCACAATATGTGCCAATTCCGCAACAGTTACTGACAGAGTCATTTGCAGGGCCCCGGTTTGCCGCCGTTGCCCCTGTTCGGCCATGTTTGCCCGTCACCCGTTACGCTAATGTCTGGGACGACCAGATCGGGATCAACTCCTGAAGTGGTTCACAGTCCGGACAAAAGTGTCAGGAAATGGTCTTATTTCGGCGTCGTATGGCCCAACTTAAGACGAAATGATCGGCCAATTTAGGCCACTCCGAAACAGTGGGTCCTGCAGGCATATGCTTTGGGGCCGAAGAGACAGAAAATGCGCTTGGCGCGGACAAAAAACAAGAAAGTCCGTCGGGGATCTGTTTCGTTGCCGACGGATAATAGTGTGACTGGGATGCCTAAGAACAGCACAAAGCTTCAACGCATGGGAAGAGCCGGAACCGTGCTCGGTGCGTTGATCCTGATCGGCCTGACAGGGCCTGTGGCCGCCTTTGACGGTCAGCCGGCGCCTGCACGGGCGATCGGTCCGAACGATCTTTCCCCGTCTGAAGCACTGCGGGCCGGTGCCCGCCAATATTATTCCGGCGACAAGGCCGCTGCGCTTGGTTCGCTGCAGTATGCCGCCGAAAACGGTCAGCCCATGGCCGCCTGGAAGCTGGGTGAAATGTATGCCTCCGGCGACGGCGTCAAGGAAGACGACCTCAAGGCCTTCGAATATTACAGCCAGATTGTTCGTGAGCACGGTGAAGATCGTCCCGATGCACCGGATGCTCCCTTCGTCTCAAGCGCCTTCGTTGCGCTCGGTTCCTACTATCTGAACGGCATCGACGGCGCTGTGCCCAAGAATGAATCGCGTGCCCGTCAGATCTTCACGCATGCCGCGTCCTATTTCGGCGATGCCGATGCCCAGTATGAACTTGGCCGCATGTACCAGGAAAACAACAGCCGCATGGCTGTTCGTTGGTACAATCTTGCCGCGCTCAAGGGGCATGTTGGCGCCCAGGCACGCCTTGGTGAAACGCTCTATGCACTCGGTACTTCGGACAAGAAAAAAGCTCGCGGCCTGATGTGGATGACCGTTGCCCGGGAACAGGCCAAGGGAACGGATGCCAGCTGGATCCATTCCATGCACGAGCAGTATTTCGCGGTTTCGCCCGAACCAGTCAGGCAGATGGCCAGATCAATGGCTGACGGATGGTTGAAGCAAAATCGCCCGGACGTGCTCACAGCACAGCAGTTGCCCGCACAATAACCTCAAGCTCGAGAGCCCGATCTGAGCACCAGGTGGATGTGGTCGTCCGTCTTCAATGGCTCTCGCAAATGCCGTGCCAGCTCTGCTCGGGTTCGAAGCAGGAGCGTGCCAAGGCTGCAGAAAATCAGCTTTATCTTGCGAGTGATCTTCAACCTGAAGGATGAGCTGGTGTCGTCGGACGATTGGTCGTGAATTTATCGATCGCAGGGCTTTGAATTTGGGTCAGTGGGCAAGGCGCGTTGCTGATTTGCCAGGACGTGTTGTTCAGCACCATTTCGCAAGTCGCCATTCGCAGCCCGGACGGGCTCTTCAGGCAGATAGATTCACCTACGCCGTATTTCTCGCCCTGGTATCGGCAGGTACACGAGACGTCTTGCGCCAGAGCCGCGCTGCCCGGCCCAAGAACCAGACCGAAAATCAACCATGCGGTGACAGTAAAGACCGAACGACCGGCAATCGAAGTCGTTACCGGTATGTCCTTTCCGCATGTCGCCGTCGCGGATGTTGGTCGGCTGAGCGTCATCCCATGATGGAAAAAAGCTTACCATGACGTCAGCCGACTGCAAGCCCGGTTTCCGGGCACGCACCGCGCTTCACGCCTGCATCAGCAATGGAGTTGGATTTCTGGAGACAGATTCAGTCTCAAGCAGCCAGCTTTACCCAGACGGGCACATGATCCGACGGCTTTTCCCAACCGCGCACGTGCTTGTCGATACCGCAGCCTGAGAACCGGTCTGTTGCCTGCGGCGACATCAGAATATGATCGATCCGAATGCCATTGTTCTTTTGCCAGGCACCTGCCTGATAGTCCCAGAACGTGAATGTTTCCGGCGCTTCGCTGCAGGACCGGACTGCTTCGGTCAAGCCGAGGTGGGTGAGGGCACGGAAGCGCTGCCGGCTCTCAGGCTGAAAGAGAGCGTCTTCCAGCCAGTTCTGCGGGTTCTTGGCGTCTACGGGATCGGGGATGACATTGTAGTCCCCCAGAAGCAGGAATGGCGTTTCTTCTGAAAGCCGCTTTTGAGCGTGCGCAATCAAGCGGTCCATCCACTCGAGCTTGTACGGAAATTTTTCTGTTCCCAGCGGATTGCCGTTGGGAAGGTAGAGGCAACCGATTCGAACCTGGCCGCTATCCGTCGACAGACTGCCTTCAATATAACGGGCCTGTTCGTCCGCATCGTTTCCAGGCAAGCCGCGCTGAATATCAGTCAGCGGCGTCTTGGACAGAAGCGCAACACCGTTGAAACCCTTTTGGCCGTGTGTTTCGACGGCGTAACCGAGGTCTTCAAACGGCTGACGGGGAAAGTTCTCATCGACGGACTTGATTTCCTGAAGGCAGGCGACATCCGGAGACGCTTCCTTGAGCCACTCAAGGACAGTGTCGATACGTGCCTTGACGCCGTTTATGTTCCAGGTCGCAATTTTCATGAGCGCGGTTGCCTCAATTGTTCGAAACTGCCGGGGCAACCGGCGTCAAATGGGTATAGCAACAGTGTCAGATCGTGAAACTGGTGCCGCAGCCACATCCGGCGACCGCATTCGGGTTGTTGATCTGAAATGACTGGCCAATCAGATCATCGACGAAATCGATTTCCGATCCGCTCATGTATTGCAGGGAAATGGAATCGATCAGTACCGTTGCCCCCGGCTTTTCGATCACCAGGTCGCCGTCTTCGCGGCTGTCGACCACGTCATATTTGTACTGCAGTCCGGAACAGCCGCCGCCTTCAACGCTGACACGCAGCATGCTGCCGCCCGGTTCCTTGGACAAAATCGCAGCAATGCGCTTGGCAGCGCGGTCGCTGACTGTTACGCCAATTTCAAGTGTTTCGGTCATCTTTCACCGACTCGCTTAGTTCCGGCAATGTGCGGGAACGTTAAACCTGATTTGTTCAGATAAGTATGTTTTGAGGCCGCCCGCGTCAATGTGTTGCCCACGGCCCGAACAACAGCAAACGCAGACCGGTTCTGTGAAGGATGGCTGGAAACTGATGAAAGCGGATATCGGATTTGGGGGACAATCCCGCGCAATATATGCGGAAAACCCTCTGGAAAGCCGGGGCAGACTCTTCCCCGAGCCTGACAGCCCGACGCGGACACCCTTCCAGCGGGATCGGGACAGGATTATTCATTCTTCCGCGTTTCGCAGGCTCAAGCACAAGACGCAGGTTTTCGTCTATCACGAAGGTGACCATTTTCGCACACGGTTGACCCACACCATCGAGGTATCGCAAATCGCACGCTCGCTGGCACGCGCTTTGCGGCTTGATGAAGATCTGGCGGAATGCCTGGCCTTGTCACATGATCTCGGTCACACGCCGTTTGGGCATGAAGGCGAAGACGTCATGCATGAGTGCATGGCACCCTTCGGCGGGTTCGACCACAACGCGCAATCACTGAGGGTCGTGACCCATCTGGAGCAGCGTTATGCCGAATTCGACGGTCTGAACCTGGCCTGGGAAACCCTGGAAGGGTTGGTCAAGCACAACGGCCCCTTGATTGATGCCAGCGGTGCGCCGCTTGGAAAGTTCAAGGACAGCCAGTTGCCGTTTGCAATCCGCGACTATGCCAGGAAACAGGACCTCCTGTTGCATACCTGGCCTGGCGCAGAGGCACAGGCCGCTGCCATTGCCGATGATATTGCCTATGACGCGCATGATCTCGATGACGGATTGAGGGCAGGGCTGTTTGCGATCGAAGACATGCGCGATGTGCCGTTCCTGGCCGACATCCTTGCCGAGGTCGATGGCAAATATCCGGGTCTCGAAGAGAGCCGACGTATCCACGAGATCGTCAGGCGATCGATTACGCGCATGGTTGAAGATGTCATTCGCGAAGCGGTGCGTAATCTGAATGAGGTTGCTCCGCAAAGCGTTCAGGAGATTCGCATGGCGGGACGTTGCCTCGTCGGTTTCTCTGCGGACATGGCCGCTGCGGAAAAGGAAGTGAAACGGTTCCTGTTCGCCCGGGTCTACCGGCATGAAGATGTTCTTGCAGTTCGAAAGCTGGTTGCCAGAGTTGTGCGGGACCTGTTCGCAAGGTTCCTTGCGGAACCGGACCTCATGCCGAAACCGTGGAACAGTGGCCTTGGCAACCTGGGTGAAACGGAAATCGCGCGACTGGTTTGCGACTATATCGCCGGAATGACCGACCGATACGCTATCGAAGAGCACCGCAGACTGTTTGACGACACTCCTGATTTGGGGTAGGCGCAGAGGCAACTTTACAGCCCCGTGGCGCCGAAGGCTTTTCCTTCGCAGCGCGCGGGGGCTTTGTGTTTGAAAACCAAAACCAGACCGGTGTTCTATGAATATCTTCGCGGACTTCACGCTGCGCGTCAAAGACGCTCTCCAAGAACTTGATTTAAAAGATGCAAATGGAGAGGCGCCAGATCTTTCGCGAGTCGTCGTGGAAGCTCCGCGTGATCCGGCACATGGCGACCTTGCCACCAATGCTGCAATGGTACTTGCAAAACCACTCGGCATGAAGCCGCGCGATCTTGCCGAGCAGCTTGTTGCCAAGCTCAACGCTGACCCGGAAATTACCGAGACGACAATCGCTGGCCCTGGTTTCATCAACCTGCGTGTCGCCCAGGGGGTCTGGCACAAGGTTCTGGGCAGCGTATTGGATCAGGGTATCCGCTTCGGAGCCCAGGAACGTTCTCCTGCTCCGAAGGTCAACGTCGAATATGTTTCCGCGAACCCGACAGGTCCGATGCACGTCGGTCATATTCGTGGAGCGGTCGTGGGTGATGCCCTGGCAAACATTCTGGCATTTGCCGGCAATGACGTGGTCAAGGAATATTACATCAACGATGCAGGCTCGCAGATCGATACGCTGGCTCGTAGCGCCTTCCTGCGTTACCGCGAGGCACTCGGAGAGGACATCGGCGCCATTCCGGCTGGCCTCTATCCGGGAGACTACCTGAAGCCCGTCGGTGAAAAACTGAAAGCGGAGTTCGGTCCGTCGCTGGCAAGCAAGGAAGAAAGCGAATGGCTGCCGCTGATAAAGGAGCGGGCGATTGCCGCCATGCTCGAGTTGATCCGGCAGGACCTGGCAGCGCTCGGCGTCGAACACGAGGTGTTCTATTCCGAAAGAACCTTGCATGATCGCGGCTCGGGCAACGGTTCGAAGATCGATCACATGCTCGAAACTCTCCGGAACAAGGGGCTGATTTACGAAGGCACGCTTCCGCCCCCCAAGGGTCAGGTTCCTGATGACTGGGAAGACCGCGAGCAAACACTGTTTCGCGCAAGCGACTTTGGTGACGATACCGACCGGGCGCTCAAGAAGTCCGATGGTTCCTACACGTATTTCGCTGCCGACGTCGCCTATTTCCAGGACAAGTTCGAACGGGGTTTTTCCGAAACGATCTACGTGCTTGGTGCCGATCACGGCGGTTACGCCAAACGCCTTCAGGCAGTCGGGAAGGCGATCTCCGACGGCAAGACGGAAGTTATCGTCCGGTTCTGCCAGCTTGTGAAGCTGATGCGTGACGGCGAACCGGTCAAGATGTCCAAACGCTCCGGCGATTTCATCACACTGCGCGATGTCGTGGATGAAGTCGGGCCGGACCCGGTTCGCTTCATGATGCTGTTCCGCAAGAATGATGCACCGCTGGACTTTGACTTCAAAAAGGTTACGGAACAATCGAAAGACAATCCGGTCTTCTATGTTCAATACGGCCATGCGCGTTGCTGTTCGGTGTTGCGGCAGGCGGCCGATGAACTCAAGGAAGCCGGGTATGCGGTTGATGATCTTGCCGGGGCCGATTTCACCTTGCTGGATGATATCGGCGAGCAGGAGCTTATCGCCAAGATGGCGGAATGGCCGAAAGTGGTCGAAGCAGCTGCAGAAACACATGAGCCGCACAGAATTGCGTTTTATCTACATGAACTCGCTAGTTCTTTGCATGGCCACTGGAATAAAGGCTACGAATTGCCTCATTTACGTTTTATTCAGGCCGGTAACTTGAAATTAACCCTAGCGCGTCTTGCTTTGGTTCGTGCAGTATCTTTGGTGCTCGCTTCAGGTCTAACGATTCTCGGCGTGAATGCTCCTGAAGAAATGCGCTAGTTTTAATGGCCGCTGGGAACGACTAAATGGCTCGCCAGCGACTTGAAGTGGACCGGTTTTCGTAAAGCTCATGTCACAAGACTACGAAACAAAGCGATCAGATTTGCGCGCCTCGCAAAACGAGGCGGGCGGCGAACGGCCGGCCGCGGAGGATCCGCTGGTTGAATTGGCCCGGATTGTCCACAAGAACAAGCAATCGGGGGCAAATGTGAGCAGCGGCCGCGTTGGTAGTACAGATTATTTTGCGGGGCTGGACGATGTGGCAGGCGATGCGCCTGCACAATCCACCCCGGCGCCGTCGCGCATCGAACCTTCGTTTTCAAATCTACGTCCGGTGTCGAATACGCCTGAAGCCACTGCTGGCGCGGACTTTGCAGAAGAACCTGAAGGAACATACAGCGCCTCCAGGAATGATTTCTACGCGGCGACACCGCCGTCCAGCTTCGAGCAGTCTTTCCAGCTGGAAGAGCCGGTTCAAACAGCCCCAGTGACGCCTTCTTCACACGTTTCTTCGCTTTGGCCGAGCGAGCCGGAGCAGGCCGCAGAACCTGTACAACCAGTCGCTCCCCCGGTTGGCGTGTCACATGCTCCGGTGGATCATGTCGTCCAGTTTCGCACGCCGCAGGCTGCCCCAGTGCAGGCTGAGCCGGAGGGCGCAAACGACAAGTCCTATCTCGCACCTTCCGTTGCCATGGATCTCGAACAGAATCTTACGGCAGAACTGGAAGACGAGTTGATCGGCGCCTTGCGTCAGTCCGTTGACGAGACACATCCGGCAACCGCGACCGATATGGGATATGCAGACGAGGTGGAAGAGGCTGCTCCTCAAACTCCCTCAATACCTGTGATGTCACCGGCATCTTCATACTCCCGCGAAAAAACGGATTTTGCCGTTTCTGACAGCTTGACCCGCGCAACCCAGGTGCCGAGCACACCGTCCGTTTCTCGTTCCTTTGGGACGGCAACATCCGGCACCTCGACGCCAATTGATGCGCCGCGTCCCGCGGACGACTACCGGATTGGCGGCGTGCAACACGATGAGCCGGTTGAGGCAGTTGCTGGAGATGAGGAGGTATTCGAAACCTCCAGCTACCAGCAGCCGGTAACCGGGCAACGTCCGCAGATTGACGAGAATGACTTCTTTGCTGCGCTGAACCCGGTTCAGTCCGAACCGGCTGCGCAAAAGGTGGAAGCCGCGCCGGAACAGGCAGGAGATCCTGCCGGCATTGACGCCCTTTTTGCCGATCTTGACTTCCCGGCTCCAACGTCTCGGAAGCCTGTTGGTGGCTCGATCGACCCATCGTCGCAGGGCACTCCATCAACAGAGCCGAACCTGGACGATATGGCTTGGCCTGCTGCAGCTGCAGCGGTTCCTCAATCGGAAGACGACGAAACGCCGCCACCGCCGGAAGGTTATGACCTTGATGCGGTTGCACGGGCAATGCAGGAAAGCGATCCAAGCCTTACCGGTGCTGGCGTCCTGCCGCCTCACTCGGCAGCAGAACGCAACGCGATACCGCATGCGGGCGAAAAATCCCGGAAAGGCCTGTTCGTTGCAGCTGGAGTGCTTGGCGTTGCTGTCCTGGGCGGCGCAAGCTTCTTTCTGTTCGATAGCGACGCCGTTCCTGTACCCAGTGGTCCACCACCGGTCATCAGTGGTCTGCAGGAGCCGCTCAAGGTATATCCGGAGCAGAGTCAGGCTTCGGCAAACGATCAGGCCGGAAAGCTCATTTATGATCGGGTCGACGGCACTGGTGTAGCTGGACCAGACAGGCTTATCCCGACAGAATCTCCGCAACCCGCAGAGTTGCCGCCGGCACCTGCAGGCACCAATGGCGACGCCGATCTCGTTCCCGGAACTCCGAAACGGGTAAGGACTGTGGTCGTGCGACCGGACGGAACCATCATTCCTGAAGGTGAAGAACCTGCCGTCGCGACACCGGCGCAGCCTGAACCGGCGGTACCTGCGGAGCCTGATGCGGCTCCCGGCGAAAACGGTTCGCGGGTTGTTTCCACGTCGCCCGTCGTGACCGGTGCGGATGTCGCGCCTGCAGATCCTTCAGGCACTGCACCGGAACCGGCTCAGCCCGATACGCCCGCAATCGTAACCGGTGCCGACGTAGCACCGGAACCGACTGCAAGTGAAACTGCTGCACCGGTGCCGTCTGTTGTGCCTCGCAAGAAGCCGGATGCTCCTGTTCAGGTTGCCAGTGCTCCAGCCGCCGTCACAACGCCGGTGCAGGCGCAGCAGAACGATAGTCCTCTTAACCTGACGCAACAGCCCGCCGCTCCGGCAACAACTGCGCCCGCAGCACCGGCGCCTGTTGCCAGCACCTCCGGCGGCAGCATCCCGTCTGGTACCTATATCGTTCAGGTAACGTCTCAACGTTCTGAAGCTGCTGCAAGCGACGCATACTCAGGACTGCAACGGCGGTTCCCTGCTGTATTGGGTAACCGGAACGCAGTGATCGTTGCAGCGACCGTTGAAGACAGGGGTGTGTTCTACAGGGCGCGGATCCCGACCGGGTCGCGCGATGAAGCAATAAGCTTGTGCGAAAGCCTCCAGGCAGCCGGTGGCGACTGCTTCGTTCGCAGACAGCCCTGACGACGGACTACAAAATTGAAAAGCGTAAGTGAGACGGTCGGGTATTCCCGGCCGTTTTATTCTGCTGCTGCGACGGCCTCGTTCAACGAGCTGCCGCGCAACTGCGGTCCCATGTGACGGAAGACTTCGGCGATGGCATCCATGGCCTGACGCACGGCGGGTTCCCGGCGCAAGTCCCGATGAACGATGATGTGCTCGACGTTCGTGAGTTCCGCAAGCGGCTCAGTCAATCTGACGAGCTCGCGGTTACTGTCGCCCATGAAAACCGGCAAGAGACACAATCCGGCTCCCGATGCGGTCATGTTCATGAGAGTCGTCATGGTATTGGAACGCAGTTTCGGCATCTGAGCCAGCCGGGTTTCCAGCCAGCGCATCTGCGAGGGATACCAGAGGTCATCTGGAGCAAAGCCAAGCCATGTACAGAGTTTGTAACGGTCCGGTGTTCTGGCAGCAGGGTGTTTTGCGACGTAATCGGCCGAACCGTAAACCGCGTAGGCCAACTCACCGATTTTCCGTGCAATCAACGTGTCGGTTTCCGGAAGGCAATTGCGGATCTGCAGCTCAATACTGCGTGACTGGTGATTGACATGCTGGTGGCTTGATATCAGTTCAAGCTCAACACCGTCGAGCAGGCCCGTCAGCAATTCAAACCGGTCAGTCAGAACCCGCGCACGAACTTCGTCCACGGCGACACGAACAACCTTCAGTGCCGATCCGGACAGATCGGGCAGGATCCGTGCAGCCGCCTCTGCCTTCTTGCGCATGTCATCTGCAAGTGGGATCAGCCGCAGCCCGGCATCCGTCGGTTTCAGTCCTGTCGGCGTGCGGTCGAACAGTCTTGCGCCTATCCGGTCTTCAAAGCTCTTCAGGCGGCGGCTAAGTTGCGGTTGGCTGATGTCCAATGCCTTAGCCGCCCCGGAGAGAGAGCGCATGCGGGCAGCCGCATCAACCAGTTTCAGATCATCCCAGTTCATGGGCAGGTTATACCAATATACAAGGCGAGGAGCAACGTGATGCGTATACGCATACCCGTTATGGGGTTTTCACGACTGATTTGGCTGCCGGAGCAGTGATAAGACTCTCTTGAAATTACCTGGAACCGTTGAATGTCACAGAACTCCGTCTATCACCGCCCGGATAACACGTCGCTCGCCCTGTTGCTTGCACTTGCCGGTATGGCTGCTTTCACACCGATATTTGCCGCAGGCAAACTGTCTGGAGGTTTGTTGCCGGTTGCTGTGCTGGTTTGGCTTCGGTTCATTGGGGGAGCTGCAACGATCGTGAGTGTTGCGGCCGTCAAGCGTGTTCCGGTGTTCACACGTGTCAGCCCGCTCTGGAAACTGCACCTCATGCGAGCGTTTTGTGGTGTTGGTGGACTTGCCTGCTCCATCTACGCCGCAAGTGTTCTGCCCTTGGCGGACGCAACCGCGATCGGCCTCACAAAAGGTATCATCGCCATCGTGTTGGCTGGTCTTGTCCTCAAGGAGGTGATCACCGGTCGCCATTGGGTCGCAGGTGTGTTGTGCGCTGCAGGTGCGTATCTCGTGGTCCGGTCTGCGGAAAGTGCTGCGGGTTATGACGAGCTTGCGTTGGCTGGCGTCATGTCAGCGCTCATGGGCGCCGTGTTCATGGCCTGTGAAGCCCTGATCATGCGCTATATTGCCCAGCGCGAGGACACCGTCACCATCCTGGCATATGTCAATGTCTTTGCCGCGGTGCTGTTGAGCGGGCCGGTCCTTTGGCTGATCGTCAAAGAGGGAGTTTCCTGGAGCGATCTGCTGATTTTTGCCTGGATGGGTCCACTGGCAATTGTCGGCCAGTCCATGAATATTTCCGCCTACAGAAGAGCAGGGGCGGCAACACTTGCCCCCGTGTATTACGGCACAGTGGTGATGTCGGCTGTTTTCGGTTTTGCAGTCTGGGGAGAAATTCCCACTCGCGTTGCTGTCTTTGGGGCCGTTCTGATTGTGGCGGGAGGTGCTATTCTGACCCTGCCGAACCCTTTCAGAAAGTTCCGCCAGGCTTCCTGAGATGCTTGGCGCCAAAGGTCAATGACTGAGCTTTTCTGCCAGAAACGGCAGGCTCCCATCCAGCCGGTAGTCCACTGAGGAATGATTGTCGCTGAATTCCTGATAGACGTGGTCAACGCTGGCTTCGCTCAGTTTCCTGTGCAGGCGGCGCGCACCATAGACCAGGTTGTATTGATCGACATCGCCGCATTCGATCCAAAGGCCCTTCAAGGATTTCAGAGCATCGATGTGATCACCTACGATGTGCACAGGGTCCCACATCAGCCAGGCATTCCAGCGTTCTTCTATGAGTTCGCATGTTTCCGGATCGACAGGCAACCGGATGCCGCAAAAGACCTCCGGATCGGGATCCGGATCGTAGGTTGCAGCCATGGCAAAGGTCATCAGGTCATGAAGTGAGTTGCCCGGATATTTCGGACCCTTTTCAAAATCCCGGACGAAGGCTTCGATTGAGCCCGCTTTTGCAATTGCCCTCAATGCGCTTGGCATTTCGGGCAGGTAACAAAGTTCAAACGCCATGTCACCGGAATGGCAGGCGGCGGCAGACCAGACGTCTGAGTGTTTCATCGCGTGAATGATCGCGCCGTAGCCGCCTGAGGATTTTCCGAAGATACCGCGCTTGCCGGTGCCGCCGCACTTGAAGCGATTTTCAACATCTTCCAGCATTTCGGTTGTCAGCCAGGTTGCCCAGGGCCCCATTGCGTCGCTGTCGATGTACTGGTTCCCGCCAAGACGCGTGAAACAGTCGGGAAAGGCGACTGCAACAGGTGGCATGGCACCGTCATGGATGAGCCTGTCGAGCCGCTCCGGTACGTTCTCACCGAAATTCTTCCAGTTCGTGTGGGCCGGGCCGCCGGCGGTAAATCCGACGATATCCACCAGAAGCGGCAAGCCGCTGCCGTCATGACCATGCGGGGTATAGACGTGGATCTCGCGCGTTGCCGTGTCTCCCAGCCGGTTTCGTCCAAGGATTTCAGATCTATGGGAAAAACGGTGCAGGGTGCCGGCAGGAATGTCGAGACGCGCGCGCATGGGGGCTCCAATCAGATCTGGGACGAAGGTCGTCTAGATTGCAAGATAGTGACAAGGGTGCAAGAGGCAGCACTTGCATTTCTTGACGGCTCCCGGCGCTGCGGCTAAGCCGGATCAATGACCAAAGCCTTTGTATCCGGGTGTGCCGGACCGACCCTGACAAGTTCCGAAATCGACTTTTTCCAGCAGGAAGACCCTTGGGGACTGATCCTGTTCGCGCGCAACATCGAAACGCCGGAACAGGTCAGGATACTCACGTCGGCTTTTCGGGAAGCTGTAGGCCGGAGCGATGCACCCGTTCTGGTGGATCAGGAAGGTGGCCGGGTGCAACGGTTGAAGCCACCTCATTGGCCAAAGTATCCGGCACCGAAGGCATACGGTGATCTGTACGACCGGGACGCTGCAGCAGGACAAAGAGTTGCCTGGCTTGCCGGGCGGCTGATTGCAGATGATCTCTACAAGGTTGGCATAACGGTCGATTGCCTGCCTTGTCTGGATGTCAGGTTCCCTGAAACTGTCGATGCTATCGGAGACAGGGCGCTTTCACAGGATCCGGAAGTCGTTGCAACGCTCGGCAAGGCGATGGCGGAAGGTGCTTTGGCGGGTGGCGTGTTGCCCGTGATCAAACATATTCCGGGCCACGGACGCGCACGTGTCGACAGTCATTTTGAGCTGCCGCGTGTCAATGCGGCCATTTCTTCTTTGGAAAGCGTGGATTTCCGGCCCTTCAAGGCCCTTTCTCACGTGTCATTGGGGATGACAGCCCATATTGTGTACGAGGGGATCGATCCGAATACAGCTGGGACGCAAAGCGCGAAAGTCATTCAGGAAATCATCAGGGGTGAAATCGGCTTCGACGGCTGTCTGATGAGCGACGACATTTCCATGAAGGCGCTCGGTGGCAGTTTTGAGGACCGGTCCGGCAAGATCATCGAAGCAGGGTGCGACATCGTTTTGCACTGCAATGGTGATATGGATGAAATGATTGCAGTCGCGAAGGTGGTGCCCGAGCTTTCGGGTGAAGCCAGGCGGCGTTGCAAGACGGCCTTGAGCGGTTTCCAGGTTCCCGATCCGGAATTTGACAGGCTTGCGGCCTTTGATGAGTTTCACTCCTTGACCGGCTGGCAGGGCGTTTGACCGGAGCGGCAATGGCGGAAATGGAAAACAGCTCGAAGAGACAGCAGGATGGTTCCTACGATCTTCTCAGTTCTGTCAGCACTCCCGAGGAGCGTGCGAGTTCCGATCCGCAACTTGTTGTCGATGTGGAAGGTTTCGAAGGCCCGCTCGATCTCCTGTTAGGCCTGGCGCGAACGCAAAAGGTAGATCTTGCGCGTATTTCCATTCTCGAACTCGTCGAACAATACCTGGAATTCGTGGCCGAAGCCCGCAGGATGAGGCTGGAGCTGGCCGCGGACTATCTGGTCATGGCTGCATGGCTTGCCTTCCTGAAGTCCAAATTGTTGCTGCCTGAGCAGAAGAATGAGGACGAACCGACAGGGGAGGAACTTGCCGCGGCTCTCGCTTTCCGTTTGCGGCGTCTGGAGGCTATGCGGGAGGTTTCCGAAAAACTCCTGACCCGGAACAGACAGGGGCGGGACGTGTTCCATCGTGGTGAACCTGAAACCATGTCGGTGCAACACAAGAGTATCTGGGACGCTTCCATCTACGATCTGCTGTCTGCGTATGCCACGCAGCGCCAAAGGCAATCCGTAACATCCGTCCGGGTGTTGCGCAGGACGGTATGGTCGCTGCAGGAAGCGCGCGAACTGCTCACCAAATTGGTTGGCCGGGTCGGTGAATGGGCCCCGATGAATGCCTATCTGCGCGATTATCTCTACGACAACAAGGATTGGGCGACGATTGTCGCAAGCACCTTCAGCGCCAGTCTCGAGATGGTGCGCGAAGGTCAGGTCGAAATCCGGCAGGGCGAACCTTTTTCCCCGGTCTATATTCGTGCCGTCATGAAGGAGCCGGATCATGGCGTCTGATTTCGATCTTCTGCAGTTGGAAAACGACGAGGAAACCGCTCCATCTAAGCCTATGGATCCGGCTGGCCTTCGCATGGTCGAAGCGTTGCTGTTCGCCTCGTCCGAACCGCTGTCGCTTGAAGAGCTGACACTACGTCTGCCAGAAGGCACGGATGTGTTGAGCCTTCTCGAGGAGTTGCAGAACACCTATGCCTCGAGAGGCGTCAATCTGGTGAGGGTCGCGGGGAAATGGTGCTTCCGAACGGCTGAGGATCTCGCCTACCTGATGCACCGGAACGTCGAAGAGCAGCGCAAATTGTCGCGCGCAGCACTCGAGACGCTTGCGATCATCGCCTATCATCAGCCGGTCACGCGCGCCGAGATTGAGGAAATTCGAGGCGTTTCCACGTCCAAGGGAACGCTTGATGTTCTGCTTGAAACGACATGGATACGAATGCGTGGACGCCGCAGAACTCCCGGCCGTCCGGTCACCTACGGAACCACCGATCATTTCCTGATCCACTTCGGTCTGGAGAATGTCCGAGACTTGCCGGGACTTGAGGAGCTGAAGGGAGCTGGGCTTCTGGACAGCGCCGTGCCGGCCTCGTTCCTTGTGCCGACACCCAATGACGATATCGCATTGACGGAAGATGAGGATCCACTAGAAGACGGGTCTCTGTTTGACGATGATGACACGGACGAGACCGCCGGATCCTGATGCCCGATCGCAAAAAGCCGACTTCAAACAATGGCAATGGCCATACGCTGAGCTGGGGTGCGCCCGGAACAGCCGGCGCAACCATCGCCGCAGGTCTCGTCTTTGAGAATGTGTCTCACGATTATGATGGCGTGACATCGGTTCAGGACCTGAGCCTGTCCATCGCACCGGGCGAGATCCTTTGTCTGCTTGGTCATTCCGGTTGCGGCAAGACCACATTGATGCGTATTGCCGCAGGCGTTGAGCGTCAGAGCAAGGGCAGGGTGCTGATCAACGGCCGGGAAATTGCCGGCGATGAACTGTTTCAGCCTCCCGAAAAGCGCGGTGTCGGCCTGATGTTCCAGGATTACGCGCTTTTTCCGCATATGAGCATTCTGGCGAATGTAATGTTCGGCCTGACCAACATGCCAAGACGGGAAGCCCAGACCGCCGCCCTGAGTGCTCTCGGCCGCGTCGGTCTGGCGGACTATGCAGCCGACTATCCTCACGCGCTTTCCGGTGGTGAACAGCAGCGTGTCGCGCTGGCCCGTGCACTGGTTCCCAGGCCCGGCATTCTCCTTATGGACGAACCATTCTCGGGGCTCGACAAACGTCTTCGTGACAATGTGCGCGATGAAACGCTCGCGGTTATTCGCGAAACGCGCGCCACCTGCATCATTGTGACCCACGATCCGGAAGAAGCCATGCGCATGGGCGACAAGATCGCACTGATGCGCCAGGGCCGCCTGGTTCAGCACGGCACGGCCGCAGACCTATACAAGGCGCCCGTCGACCTGTTTGCCGCCAGGTTCTTTTCTGAACTGAACCAGTTGGAAGGTGTTGTGACCCCGGCAGGTGTCGAAACGCCGGTCGGCGTCTTGTCATCGGAGGGTTTGTCGCCGGGGCAGAAGGTTGATGTTTGCGTTCGGCCACAAGGCGTTGTTTTGAACAATGCGGGATTGTGCGGTGTTCCCGGCAGAATTCGTTCGAAACGATTCGTCGGCGAGGTCGATTTGTTGTCTATTGCAATAGACGGGCTCAATCATCCCCTTCAGGCAAGGGTTCGTGCGGGCAGTCCCTGGGAGCGTGGAATGGACGTCGCCGTCACGACTGATCCGAAAGACGTGCTTGTTTTTCCGCGTTCACCTTCCCAAGTCTAAGGGAAGGGCAACTTATCATTCCGTCTAAGTGATCGAAATCAAATAGACTGGCATGTTGCAGGGAGTGGGCCGTTTTTGTAAGAAGGGCCTAAGGGCTTTTAAAGCCGATTATCAGGAGTTTGGCGTATGGGCATTAGTATTTGGCAGATCTTGATCATCGCAGTGGTCGTTGTTCTGCTGTTCGGACGTGGCAAGATTTCCGATCTCATGGGTGATGTTGCAAAGGGAATCAAAAGCTTCAAGAAGGGCATGGCCGAAGACGACGTAGCCGACTCTCCGAAGACCATCGACCACAAGAGCAGCGAAACGGCATCGTCCGTGAACGCCGAAGATCAGACCAAAGCGAGCTGATCTCAATCTGCATCGCGTCTCCTTAAGGGACGATACATCTCATGTTCGATATCGGGTGGACCGAACTATTGGTGATCGCCTGTGTGGCGATCATCGTCGTGGGGCCAAAGGATTTGCCGCGCATGCTGCGCACACTTGGCCAGACGATTGGGAAGATGCGAAAGCTTTCGCGTGAGTTCCAGTCGACCTTCAACGACGCGCTGCGTGAGGCCGAACAACAGGCCGATATCGCTGACATGAAGAAGCAGGTCGAATCGGCCGCCAACTTCAATCCGTTGGGTGATTTGAAAAAATCCATCGAAGAAGACGCGACCAAGAAAGCCGACAAGCCAAAAGTGGCAGCCAGCGAACCGGCGTCGCCGCCGGCAGACAGCGCAAATGCGGACAAGGTTTCTCCTACGGAAACAGCCCAGGCTGAAACCGAGGCCAAGCCGAAAACCGCGCCGGTGACGGAAGATGTAAAGGCATGAGCCAGGACGAAATCGACGCCTCGAAGGCGCCACTGATCGAACATCTGATCGAACTGCGTCAACGACTTATGTGGTCGATCGGTGCGATCCTCGTGATGTTCGTTATTTGCTTTTATTTCGCCACGGATATCTACAACATCCTGACTGTGCCTTACCTGCGTGCTGCAGGAGAGGGCCACCCGGTGGAGATGATCTTCACCGCGCCGCAGGAATGGTTTTTCACCCAGTTGAAGCTCGCGCTTTTCGGAGCCCTCTTTCTGGCTTTTCCTGTCGTGGCCAGCCAGATCTACATGTTCGTGGCACCCGGGCTCTACAAGCACGAGCGTGGCGCGTTCCTGCCGTTTCTGGTCGCAACGCCTGTTCTGTTCCTGATCGGTGCCTGTCTCGTCTATTTCCTGGTCATGCCCATGGCCATGGGCTTCTTCCTGTCTCAGGAACAGGCTGCGGCCACCGGTAAGGTTGCCATTCAGCATCTTGCCAAGGTGAGTGAATACCTGGGCCTGATCATGATCCTGATCTTCGCCTTCGGCCTGGTGTTCCAGTTGCCGGTGGTGCTGACCTTGCTCGGCAGGGCAGGTCTGGTGAGCTCCGATACGCTTCGCCAAAAACGCAAATATGCGATTGTTGGTGCCTTTGCTGCTGCTGCAATTTTGACACCACCCGACCCGATCTCGCAGATCGGTCTTGCGCTGCCTACGCTGCTTCTCTACGAAGTCTCCATTCTGTCCGTCAAACTGGTGGAACGCCAGCGTGCCGAAAGGGAGGCTCAACGCGAAGCCGAGGATGCGGCCGCTTGAAGCTTTGAACGCTGCGCTTCCCGGATTGACAGACGGAATTGATTGAAACGACCGTCGTTCGGGAAGCGAAGATGTTTGATATTAGATGGATACGGGAAAACGCAGTCGCCTTTGACCAGGCTTTGGCTAAACGGGGTTACGAAGCTTCCGCAGCCAAGCTGATCGCACTGGACGATTCCCGTCGCTCCCATATCACCAAACTTCAGGAAGCCCAGGAACGGCGCAACGCCGCCTCCAAGGAAATCGGCAAGGCCAAGGGCTCGGGCGATGACGCGCGTGCACAGGAGCTGATTGACGAAGTCGCACAGATCAAGGCTTTCATTCAGTCGGGTGAAGAAGAAGAGCGTAAGCTCATTGCCGATCTGGAAGCGGCCATGGCCGTCATCCCCAATCTGCCGCATGACGATGTTCCTGTGGGCGAGGATGAAGCCGGCAACGTGCTTCTGAAGACGCACGGTGAAAAACCGGTCTTCACGTTCAATGAAGCTCCGAAAGAACACTATGAGCTGGGCGAAGACCTCGGCGGCATGGACTTTGCCGCAGCGGCCAAGCTGTCTGGTTCGCGCTTTGTGATCCTCAAGGGTCAGATTGCCCGGCTGGAACGCGCTCTTGGCCAGTTCATGATTGACCTGCACACCCAGGAAAACGGCTATACAGAGGTTTCGCCGCCGCTTCTGGTTCATAGCGATCCGCTCTACGGGACCGGGCAGCTGCCGAAATTCGAGGAAGATCTCTTCAAGACCACTACGGATCACTACCTGATCCCGACGGCTGAAATACCGCTGACCAATCTGGTTGCCGGTGAGATCCTCCCGGAAGATCAACTGCCGCTTCGTGTGACTGCGCTCACCTATTGTTTCCGGTCCGAGGCCGGGTCTGCCGGGCGTGATACGCGTGGTATGCTGCGCCAGCATCAGTTCCAGAAATGCGAACTCGTTTCCGTTACCAAGCCGGAAGACTCGCTCAACGAACTGGAACGCATGTTGGGCTGCGCTGAGAAAGTTCTGCAGAAACTCGGCCTGCATTACCGGGTGATGACCTTGTGCAGCGGCGACATGGGCTTTGGCGCACGCAAGACCTACGACATCGAGGTCTGGCTGCCCGGGCAGGATACCTACCGCGAGATTTCGTCCTGTTCTGTTTGCGGTGACTTTCAGGCGCGCCGCATGAATGCAAGGTTCCGGCCCACTGACTCCAAGCAACCGCTCCACGTGCACACCCTCAACGGATCGGGTATCGCAGTTGGTCGGGCATTGATTGCCGTTTTGGAAAACTATCAAAATGGCGATGGCACCATCACCGTTCCCGACGTTCTGCGACCTTACATGGGTGGTCTGGAAAAGATCGGCTGAGCGGAACCGGCGAAAACGGCGGCCTGATCGGCATTGCCTGGATCGTGAGCGCTGGCGTTCAGTCGCAGCATACCGCCGGAATTTTGATTGCAATGGACGGCAACCGCGCAAGTTTGCCGTCCAATTTCATTTGGGGCTCTTCGGACCTGAAGTCAGAAGAGCTTGTGGGAAAACGGAGCAAAGATCGAGATGCGTATCCTCATCACCAATGACGACGGAATTCAGTCTCCCGGGCTGACGGTTCTGGAAAACATTGCCAGGACACTTTCCGACGATGTCTGGGTAATCGCTCCTGAAACCGACCAGAGTGGTGTTGCCCATTCCCTGACACTGAGCGACCCGCTGCGCCTTCGTAAGCTCGACGACCGGCACTACGCCTTGAAAGGGACACCAACCGATTGCGTGATCATGGGCGTGCGCAAGGTGCTTCCCGGTTTGCCGGATCTAGTGCTGTCGGGAATTAACAGGGGCCAGAACCTCGCTGAAGACGTGACCTATTCCGGAACTGTTGCCGGGGCGATGGAAGGTGCCATCCTCGGGATCAGGTCGATCGCCGTTTCCCAGGCTTACAACTGGGATGTGCGTGCCGAGCCGGACTATTCGACCGCTGAGGCCCATGCGCCGGCGCTCTTCCGCAGGCTGATCGATTTCGAACTTCCGCAATATACGTTGTTGAATGTCAACTTTCCGGCCTGTGACGCCAAGGACGTGAAGGGGGTCAAGGTTACCGTACAGGGGCACCATGAACAAAGCGGACTGTCCATCGACGAGCGTTCGGACGGGCGTGGTTATCCCTATTACTGGCTGCGTTTTCAGGATCGCGGCAAATCCGTACTTGATAATTCCGATCTGCAAGCAATTGCGGATGGATATGTTTCCGTTTCACCGCTACGCATAGATCTGACAGCCCACGACCTGGTGACACACTTGGCGGAGGCTTTGGGGTAAACCCTGAGGGGGAACGGTTCATGGCCGGTCAATTGCCCGGCAAGGAAAACAGGACGATGGCGTCCGCTTTGCCGGATGAAGCGGAAGCCCGCGCTGCATTGGTTCTGGCACTGCGACAGCGCGGTGTCGGGGCGAGGGACGTACTGGCTGCAATTGAACGCGTCCCTCGGCGCCTTTTCCTGTCCGCACGCCATCACAGTCTTGCCTATGAAGACGCAATGCTGCCGATCGAATGCGGGCAGATCGTTTCAGCACCTTCAATCGTTGCCTTCACGGTACAGGCGCTAGCAATCGACTCCAGTCACGTGGTTCTGGAGATAGGGACCGGTTCCGGCTATCAGGCAGCCGTTATGTCCCATCTGGCCGCACAGGTGGAAACGCTCGACAGGTTCGCCACCTTGACGGATCTGGCAACACGACGTTTTGAGGCTCTCAAACTGACGAACGTGAAAGCCCGACAGGCCGACGGCTTGAGCGAGTTTCGCCAGAAAGGCCCCTACGACAGGATTGTCGTCAACGCGGCAGTGGAAGAAGTGCCAGATCCTTGGCTGCAGCAGCTGAAACCGGGAGGCATCCTGATCGCGCCGGTCGGTCAGGCAAAAAAGGCCCAGCCGTTGATCAAGTTCCAGAAAACCGAGAGTGTTGTGACTGCGGAAACGCTGATGATGGTGCGGACGGTCATGTTGCAGCCGGGAATCGCCAAGAAGCTCTAGAACGGTGTTTCATGCCGATTCTTGGCCCCATGCATTCGTTGAGCTTGCTCGACCACTTGCCTGTTCAAATTTACTTTAATCGGCGCGATTGCTGGCTTTCTGGTTTGCTTCAATACTGAGAAATCGTTGTTTTTCAGCGAAAGCGTCAACCGTCTTTAGCCTTTATAAACCTTACTGCCGTCTACTCTTAACCATAACAGCCACAGTCAGCGGTTAGAGTTAAGGCGATGATGAAGCGGAAGCGTACCCTCCGCAGGGATCTGATGGGCAAGGTAGCGACAGTGTCGCTGGTTGCTGTTGCTCTCGCGGGATGTTCCAGCGCGGTCGAGCGATTTGGTGAACCACCCTATTATACGGGCAATACCCAGAATCAGCGGGATATTCTCAACGGCGGCCAGAAGCAGCCGACATACCAGGATATCGTGAATGGGCCTGGAGGGACCGCCGCAGGGCTTCCACAGAGTTCATCCCAGCCGGTGACGACGGGGTCCATCCCGAACAGAGCGCCATCTGTCCAGTCTGCGCCGTTGCCGGCGCCGGTGACGACGGCTCAGCGTCCTGCACCTGTCCGCGCAGCACCAGTTGCGACACAGCCCGCACCAGAAGCGGTGGCATCGGCCGGGAATGTGAGGAGCTGGAAAGGGTGGACATCTGCCGGCGGAACCCGGGTGCAAATGCGTCAGGGTGATTCCATCAATTCGATGGCACGCCGGTATGGTGTTCCGATCCAGGCTATTGTTGCTGTCAATGGCATCGACGACCCGGCAAAGGTACAGCCGGGCCAGAGCGTCATCATCCCGACTTACGTTTACGCTGAACGAAACGGTTCAACGAGCACGACTGAAGGCGAAAACGGCAAGGTCAAGCTGCCGACAGCTGGACGAAGCGATAATGTTGTCACTGGCTCCGTGCCGACGTCTGTCGGGACGATGCCGAGGCCTGATCAGAAGAACGGTCAACAGCCGACATTTGCTGATATCAGCCAGGGCAAGGTCGACGTTGTCCGCGTCAGCACCTTGCCGAGGCGCAAGCCTGGTGGATCCGATCAAACTCTGACGACAGCTTCCATTTCGTCCGGATCGTCTTCCTCGAGTGTGCCAACACCGCGCCGTCAGCCAGAGACTTCATCCGCCGCTTCGCAACCCGTTGCTGCGGCACCGTCGGGAACGGTAGAGAAAACCAAGCTGCCACAGCCCGCTCTCACGCAGGAAGCCCGGCCCACAGAACCGATCAAGACGCCAACGGTCGTTGCAAAGGTTCAGGAAGACGATAGCGCGGATGCCAAGTTCCGGTGGCCTGTTCGTGGCCGTATCATCTCCGATTTCGGCGCAAAGCCGGGTGGTGGCAAGAACGAGGGTGTGAATCTTGCTGTTCCTGAAGGAACACCTGTTCACGCTGCTGACGACGGCTCTGTGATCTATTCAGGCAACGAACTGAAGGGCTACGGTAACCTGATCCTCGTTCGTCACAATGACGGCTGGGTCTCCGCCTATGCACACAACAGCGAGTTGAAGGTCAAGCGGGGCGATACGATCCGCCGCGGCGACGTGGTTGCGCTAGCGGGCGCGACTGGGTCAGTCAACCAGCCGCAGCTCCATTTCGAACTGCGCCAGGGCAACAAGCCCGTCGATCCGCTGAAATACCTGCCGCGACGCTGACGCTGACAATTCTCGTATCCGGTGGGACCTTGCGATCCGCCGGATGAGAAAAGGCAGTCCGTGGCCAAAAACCGTGAATCTTGTCAATCAGCCCGGCCCTTGCGCCGGGCTTTGTCATTTTAGGAAATCGTCTTGCCGAGCCTGCCGGCCAGATCCTGAATGAACTGAAAGGCGACACGGCCCGACCGGCTGCCGCGCGTCGTCGCCCATTCCAGCGCTTTTGCCCGCAATTCGTCGGCTTCGATCTTCAGGTCAAAGTGTGCGGCATACCCGCGCACCATATCCAAGTAGTCGTCCTGGCTGCACTTGTGAAACCCGAGCCAAAGCCCGAACCGGTCCGACAGCGAAACCTTTTCTTCAACGGCTTCTGCGGGGTTTATTGCTGTCGAGCGTTCGTTCTCGATCATGTCCCTTGGCAGAAGGTGACGGCGGTTCGAAGTGGCATAAAAAATGACGTTGTCAGGCCGACCCTCGATCCCGCCCTCAAGAACGGCTTTGAGCGACTTGTACGAGGTGTCGTCATTGTCGAAACTCAAGTCGTCGCAAAAGACGATGAACCTGCAGGAAACGTCCCGGATAAGGTTCATGAGTTTGGGCAGCGACTCGATGTCTTCTCGATGAATTTCAATGAGTTTCAAGCCGGCGGAAGCGTTTTCGACGGCGATCGCTGCATGGGCAGCCTTGACCAGTGAGGATTTGCCCATGCCTCTGGCGCCCCAGAGCAATGCGTTGTTTGCAGGTAATCCCTTCGCAAACCGGCGTGTATTGTCGAGAAGAAGATCACGCACATGGGAAACCGCACAAAGCAACGTGATATCGACGCGATTGACCTTTTGAACCGGTAGCAGCTCACCCGGATCAGGCGCCCAGACGAAAGCGTCCGCAACCGAAAAATCCGGGCGGCCGGGACGGGCCGGCACCGCACGTGCGATAAGGTCGATCAGGGAATCGAGTTTTGCATTTAATGCGGTGAGGTCGATTTCAGCGTTCATTCTTCTTGCAAGCCCTGTCAAAAAGGCCCATGTCAGGCCCTGAATTAAGTGATGGCAGGATTAACACGGTGCGGGAAACACGAAAACGTCAGTTATTCCCATACCGGTACGCTGGAAACTGCTTGCAAAGCTTGAAATGAGGCGCGCCGCAGTTATAGTCCGCGCCACCAGAATGAGAGCGTTTTTGCCGAAGACCCGACAGAGGGGTCGGTGGTCATCAAAAACGCCACTTAGGAGAAGTGAATGTTTATCACCCCAGCCTACGCGCAGGCAGCCGGTCCGGCAGGCGCTTCCGGTTTCTTGATCCAGATCCTGCCTTTCGTGGCGATCTTCGCAATCATGTATTTCCTGATCATCCGCCCGCAGCGTCAGCGCATGAAGAAGCATCAGGACATGGTTGCCAACCTTCGCCGTGGTGACACCATCGTGACCACCGGTGGCCTGATCGGCAAGGTTTCCAAAGTCGTAGACGACGGTGAAGTGCAGGTCGAACTTTCCGAGGGCGTCAAGGTTCGTCTCGTACGTTCCATGGTGCAGGAAGTGCGCTCCAAAACCGAACCGGCCAAGGAAAACGCGTAACGCGATCCCCGCCGCTTCGATGATACCGCCGGGCCGGTTCAGATCGGCCTGGCTGCATTTAAGGCTTGACCATGCTCTATTTCGCACGCTGGAAAATCGCGCTGATCGTGCTTGTGGTTGCCGCTGGCATCCTGACCACGCTGCCGAATTTCTTCTCCCAAAAACAACTTGAAAGCTGGCCGGACTTCCTGCCGAAGAACCAGATGGTTCTCGGTCTCGACCTTCAGGGCGGTGCTTATCTGCTTTATGAAATCGACAAGCAGGATTACGTCCAGAAGCGCATGAAAGCGCTGGTCGGCGATATCCGGTCAACCCTGCGCGAAGATCCGCGCATCGGGTATACCGGGCTTGGAGTTCAGGGAGACGCCGCTCAGGTTCGTATTCGCGATCTGACCCGGTTGGCCGATGCGGAAGAGCGTCTGCAACCACTCGTCAACCCGCTGGCCTCCAGTGTTTTTGGCGGTCAGGCGGTCAATGAGTTTGACATGACCGTGACGGAAGACGGTCTGGTTCGATTTTCCTATTCCGAGCGTGGCCTTGAGGATCGCATGACGAATATCGTCCAGCAATCCATCGAGGTCATCCGGCGTCGTGTCGATGAACTGGGGACTACAGAACCCAGCATCCAGCGCCAGGGCGCCGACCGGATTCTGGTCGAAGCGCCGGGTGAAGATGATCCGGAACGCTTGAAAGATCTCGTCGGCCAGACGGCGCAGCTCACTTTCCACATGGTCGATACGTCCATGTCCGGCGAACAGGCGCTTCAGAACCGTCCGCCCGCGGGCACTGTCATCATGACTTCGGTTGATGATCCGCCCATTCCTTATCTTCTCGAGGAAGCGCCGCTCCTGTCGGGCGAAGACCTTGTCGATGCTCAGGTCAGTTTCGACCAGCGCAACAACGAACCGGTTGTGAACTTCCGCTTCAATCAGTCCGGCGCGCGCAAGTTCGCCCAGATCACGCAGCAGAACGTCAACCGTCCGTTCGCAATCGTGCTCGACAATGAAGTCATTTCCGCACCGGTTATCCGTGAGCCGATCACCGGTGGTTCAGGTCAGATTTCCGGCAGCTTCACGCTGGAGGGTGCCAACGATCTTGCCGTGCTGTTGCGCGCCGGTGCGTTGCCGGCCAAGCTGACCGTCATCGAGGAACGCTCTATCGGCCCAGGCCTCGGCGCTGACTCCATTGAAGCAGGCAAGTTGGCGTCTATCATCGGCGGCGGTCTGGTGATCGTCTTCATGATCCTGGCCTATGGCCGCTTCGGCATCATCGCCGACCTTGCTCTGATGGTGAACATCTTCCTGATCTTTGGTGCGCTGACAATGCTGCAGGCAACACTGACCTTGCCCGGCATTGCAGGTATCGTTTTGACGATCGGTATGGCGGTGGATGCGAACGTTCTGATCTTCGAGCGTATTCGCGAAGAAGCAAGGGCAGGGAGATCTGTCATTTCTGCGGTGGATGCAGGCTTCAGCCGTGCCCTCGGTACGATCCTGGATGCCAACATCACGACCCTGATCGCCGCCGTGATCCTGTTCCAGCTCGGCTCGGGTCCGGTCAAGGGCTTCGCCGTGACATTGGCCATCGGTATCTTCACCACAGTGTTCTCGGCATTCACGTTCAGCCGGTTGCTGGTAGCCCTTTGGCTCCGCCACCGCCGTCCGTCGAAATTGCCGATTTGATCCGGGAGACTTTCAAATGTTGCTGAGAATTGTTCCGGACAACACCAAAATCAAATTCATGTGGCTGCGGAAAGTCAGCTTTCCGCTGTCAATCGTACTGGTGATCGCCTCCATTGCCGCCTTCTTCACCGTTGGGCTGAACTACGGCATCGACTTCAAGGGCGGTACCATCATCGAAATCAAGACCGATGGTCCGGCCGATGTCGCCTCGATCCGTTCCGATCTGTCTTCCCTGAACCTTGGGGATGTCCAGGTGCAGGAATTCGGCGGGTCGGACGACATTTTGATCCGTGTTGAAGAACAGCCGGGTGGCGAGCTTGCTCAGCAGGCCGTTATCGGCAAGGTGCGAACCATTTTCGAAGGTCAGGAAGTGGATTTCCGCCGCGTCGAAGTTGTGGGCCCGCGTGTTTCGGGAGAGCTGGCTCAGGCAGGGGCAATCGCGGTTGCCGCCTCGTTGCTGGCGATCCTGTTCTACATCTGGTTCCGCTTCGAGTGGCAGTTTGCGGTTGGGGCCATTCTGACAACGGCAAACGACGTGGTCATAACCATTGGCCTGTTCGTCCTGCTGCAGCTTGATTTCTCGTTGTCCAGTATCGCGGCCGTTCTGACCATCATCGGTTACTCACTCAACGATACCGTGGTCGTTTATGACCGTATTCGCGAGAACCTGCGCAAATACAAGAAGCGGCCATTGACGGAAGTGCTCGACATGTCGATCAACGAGACGCTGTCTCGTACGACCATGACGTCACTCACGACGCTGCTGGCGCTTTTTGCGCTTTACATCTTCGGCGGTGAGGTCATCCAGTCGTTCACCCTGGCAATGATCTTCGGTATCGTGATCGGTACCTATTCGTCGATCTTCCTGGCGGCTCCTTTCCTGATCCTGTTCAATCTTCGTGCGGAGGCCATGTCTCCGAAGGACGACGATGGCGAAAAGGATCCAAAGGCGAAAGCGTCGGCTTAGGGACGGTACGATGGAAATCCGCGATGCGCATTTTCCCGGTCGGGCGCCGCTCGAAGCTTATGGCAATGGCGGCTTCCGGTTTGCCGGGATGTCTCATCGCGGATCCTTGTTATGCGTTCCGAGCGGAATCTACGGCTGGGACGTTACCGATGCGTCCGCCTTTACTCCTGAAGCCTTTCAGAAGGTTCTGGAAGAGCAGGAGGACATTGAAGTGCTTCTGGTCGGAACCGGCAAGGAACTTCGACCTTTGCCGGCAGAGCTGAAAACGCTGTTTCGGGAGGCGGGCATATTGTCCGACCCGATGTCGACAGGCGCCGCGCTTCGGACCTTCAACGTGCTTTTGTCGGAAGACCGGGCCGTCGCTGCTGCACTGATCGCTGTCGACTGAAGTACTTCAAAGGCTATCGGGCTTTATGACGACCGATTTTGACCATGCTGCCGATGTGGTTCGTCAATTTGACAAGGACCGCTATCTCAGTGCGTTGCTGGCACCAGAAGCCCATCGCAATGGACTGATGGCGCTCTATGCCTATAGCGCCGAGATTTCCCGTATTCGAGAACTGGTGTCGGAACCGCTTCCAGGTGAAGTTCGGCTACAATGGTGGCGAGACCTGCTCGAAGGCACGGAACATGGAGCTGTTGCGTCCAATCCGGTTGCCAATGCCTTGTTGCAGACGATCGACCGATACGAATTGCCGAAAGAAAGCCTTGTGGCAATGGCGGAGGCAAGGGTTTTCGATCTCTACAACGACCAGATGCCAAGTCTCAACGATCTGGAAGGTTACGCTGGTGAAACCGTTTCTGGGGTCATCCAGCTGGCCTGCCTTGTCTTGAATGATGGCAAGGAAGCCGGCACGGCAACGGCCGCAGGGCACGCGGGCGTGGCGTATGCGCTGACCGGTTTGATGCGCGCACTTCCTTGGCATGCGTCGCGGCAGCAGATGTATTTGCCGAAGGACGTCTGTGACCGGCACAATCTTGACGTCCAGACAGTGTTTCGAGGCGAAACGACGGCTGAACTTCGGGCTGTGCTTGCTGAAATGCGCGGCCATGTCCGCCATCACCTCGGCCGTGTACGTCAGGCGTCGAAGGATGTACCAACCGCCTGTCAGGCAGCCTACCTGCCACTGGTTCTTGTGGAGCCATTCCTGAAAAAACTGGAACGGGAAGACCTGGATCCGTTGAAGCAGGTCGAGGAGATGTCTCAACTCAGGCGACAATGGATACTCTGGCGAGCGTCCGGGAACGTACTGAAGGCCATCTGATACCGTACGGATTGATTTCCAGACATGCAAACAGGCGCTTTCCCGCGAGAAAAAGCGCCTGTTTGAAAATCATGAAAATGCAGTCGATCCGGCCGCACATGCCTGAACATGGGGCCAATCGGCACCGACTATTCGGCGGCCTGTTTCACAAGGCCCAACTTGGCCTGCCAGCCCGTGAAGTCCGTTTTCGCCCGATTGGTCATCGCAAGCTTCTTTGCACGGGTCTTGTCCTTGCCTTTCAGTCGCTTGCCGTTTTCATCCTTGTTTGGTGCGTCCACTTCGGGGAAGAGGCCGAAATTGACATTCATCGGCTGGAAAGAGCCCGGTTTGCCGGCACCTTCGTCCCGTGTGATATGTCCGCCGGTTATATGACCGAGCAGCGCACCCATGGCAGTCGTTGCGGGTGGCAGGACGATCTCCTGACCGCGGGCTTCAAGGACTGCAAACAGTCCGGCGAGGCAGCCGACGCTCGCCGATTCCACATAGCCCTCACAGCCGGTGATCTGACCGGCAAACCGCAGCCGAGGATCGGCTTTGAGCCGTAAGGTTCCATCGAGAACCTTCGGCGAGTTCAGGAAGGTGTTGCGGTGAAGGCCACCAAGGCGGGCAAATTGTGCGTTTTCTAGGCCTGGAATCATCCGGAAAATGTCGGCCTGGGCACCGTATTTCAGCTTTGTCTGGAAACCGACCATGTTGTAGAGCGTGCCGAGTGCATTGTCCTGACGCAGTTGCACAACCGCGTAGGCCTTCACTTGCGGATTATGCGCGTTAGTCAGTCCCATGGGCTTCATCGGGCCATGCCGAAGTGTTTCGCGGCCGCGGGCAGCCATGACTTCAATTGGCAGGCAGCCATCAAAGTAGGGCGTGTTTTCTTCCCATTCCTTGAAGTCCGCTGTTTCACCTTCAAGAAGCGCATCGATAAATGCTTCGTATTGCACCTTGTCCAGCGGGCAGTTGAGATAGTCCTTGCCAGTGCCGCCAGGCCCCACCTTGTCATAGCGGGACTGGAACCAGGCCTTGGAAAGATCAACACTTTCGAAGTGGACGATCGGTGCAATAGCGTCGAAGAATGCAAGAGCATCTTCCCCGCTTTTTTCCAGGATTGCCGCCGAGAGAGCCGGTGACGTCAGCGGTCCCGTTGCAATGATGACCTTTTCCCAGTCAGAGGGGGGCAGACCTGCGACTTCCTCACGCGAGATCGTCACATTTGGATGATTTTGAAGTGCGGTCGTTACGGCGTTGGAGAATCCGTCCCGATCCACGGCAAGTGCACTGCCGGCAGGTACCTGATGCGCGTCAGCGCAAGACATGATGAGAGAACCGAGCTGACGCAGTTCATGATGTATCAGGCCAACGGCGTTTTGCTCGGAATCGTCAGAACGAAAAGAATTCGAGCAGACAAGTTCGGCAAGACCTTCGGTCTGATGAGCATCCGTTTTGCGGACAGGGCGCATTTCGTGGAGGACGACGGGCAGTCCGGCTTGTGCGATCTGCCAGGCAGCCTCTGAACCGGCAAGGCCGCCGCCGATGATATGGATGGGGGTCATTTTGTGTCCCTGGGACTTGTTCCGGCCGCCTTTCGTCACCGACTTGCGGCAAGGTGGATCCGGACAATTGCTTTGCCGACCTGATTACAGGCAAAGTCGGGCAACCGCAATGTGCGCCATATCGATGTGACGGAATGGTCTGATGTCGGGCACCGATATGATTGCCGACAAAACAAAAAAAACGCCCGCCGGTGGGAGGAGGTACCGGCAGGCGCTTTTGGAGTTCCACGCATGGAGCGCGGAAGATGCGGTCATCAGGTTGGGAGGAGGATACCTTCTGACCGCGAAGCTTTGTTATTTCGCAGACATGCGCGCGTAGCGAGCGATGTCGGAGCGGGCAATGCCCAGGTCGTCCAGTTCGCGGTTGGACAGGTTGGACAGCTCGTCATAGGTCTGACGGAAGCGTTTCCAGTTATTGAATTTGCGAACAACAGTATCGATCATGGTTTAGGCCTTTCGCTATCTCATGGCCATGGCACCGCGGATCGGCGTCTGGCCCGTTCATCTCTTACAGGCTGGAAGATAGGTGTTTTGTGCAGTGCGAGGTAGAGGGGAAATCGCGAAGCTGATATGCAAAAAATGCAGATTAAAAAAGCCTTAATGGGGTTGAAATGGCAAAACGACCCGCATGCTTCGCATAGCTGTCATGATTTGAGTGTTCGCAGGTGCGAAATGAAAATGCAGTCGGGAGGGTTCCTTTCTACGGATCGATCCGTCATTTGGTATCGCCTGAAAACTCTAGACTGACCTGGTACGCACGGGTGATCTGCGCTGACGGAAGGCAGGCGGCGATAGACGGAGAAGGCGGTGGAGTTCACAAGACAGGTTGTCGATCTACCAGCCCTATCGAAAACATGGCATCGCAGCAAGCGAAGACTTCAAATTATCCGAATGCGACCCCGGCCCGGGTAACGACCCAGCTTGTGAAATCCTATTTTGTGCTGACTCGCATCGCTTGGGCGTTCTCACAGGGATTGCTTCGCTTGGAGGAATGAGCGAGCTGTCGCCGCAAGAGCAGAGACATCGACCTGGAGATAGTTCAACACATCCAGATATCGCACTTGGCGTTGGAGTGTCAGAATTTTGAGAACTCTTTTGCCTGACCAGACAGGCATGGGAGGAAATCAGGATGCCAGAAAAACGAACGCCCGCCAGCGGGAGGAGGTGCTGGCGGGCGACGTTTCGACGTGACAGGGCTGGGAGGAGGATGCCCTGCGTGTCACACGCCCGTCGGCTGGGAGGAGGATGCCTAGGGACGCGATCTCTTTATTTCATTCAGCCAATCTGACGACGCGCGACAAATTTGATGTCGCTGCGGCAGATGCCGAGGTCGGCAAGCTCACGGGCCGAAAGGCGGGACAATTCGTCAACCGCACGGCGGTAGCTCACCCAGTTGCTGTACTTTTGGCGCACGGTGTCAAACATCTTCTTATTCCTTAATTATCGAAACGCGTGTGCGTTCCGCGCCGTTGTTGTCCAATGATATATTTCACCACTCGAAATAAAAGAAGTGCCATCTCTGCATGCCTGACATGCGTTTGATGCAATGCAGCAAAGCTTGCGCGGCCAGATTCGAGATGATTCGTGGAACATGCGGAAATACATATGAAAAAGGCATGTGTGCGGTGCACACATGCCTGTCGTCACGTAACTGGAGACTGGTTAAGACCTATTCCGCAGCGTCGTGTGCCCGTTGCGGACGTCGCTGCAGCAGTTCCTGCAGGAATTGACCCGTGTAGCTTTCCGAAACCTCGGCAACGTCTTCAGGCCGCCCGGTAGCAACCACCGTGCCGCCACCGTCGCCTCCTTCCGGTCCCAGATCGATAATCCAGTCTGCCGTCTTGATGACTTCAAGATTGTGCTCGATCACCAGTACGGTGTTGCCCTGGTCGACCAGTTCGTGAAGCACTTCCAGCAGTTTTGCGACATCGTGAAAATGCAGGCCTGTCGTGGGTTCGTCCAGAATGTACAGCGTACGCCCCGTCGAGCGCTTGGAGAGTTCCTTCGCAAGCTTTACGCGCTGCGCTTCACCACCTGAGAGCGTGGTCGCCTGCTGGCCGACCTTGATGTAGCCGAGACCGACACGCGCCAGAGTCTCCATCTTGTCGCGCACGGCGGGTACTGCGGAGAAGAACACGGCGGCTTCATCCACGGTCATGTCGAGCACGTCGGCAATCGACTTGCCCTTGAACTCGACCTCGAGCGTTTCCCGATTGTACCGTTTGCCTTTGCATACGTCGCAAGTGACGTACACATCCGGCAGAAAGTGCATTTCGATCTTTATGACGCCGTCGCCCTGACAGGCTTCGCAGCGGCCTCCCTTGACGTTGAAGGAGAACCGGCCGGGCTGATAGCCTCTGGCCTTGGCTTCAGGCATGCCGGCGAACCATTCACGGATCGGGGTAAAGGCACCGGTGTAGGTCGCCGGGTTGGATCTGGGGGTCCGGCCGATCGGTGACTGATCGATGTCGATGACCTTGTCGAGCACTTCCAGGCCTTCGATGCGATCGTGCGGGGCAGGGTTGTCCCGCGCGCCATTGAGGCGACGAGCTGCGGCCTTGTAGAGCGTATCGATCAGGAACGTGGACTTGCCGCCACCCGACACACCGGTGACACAGGTAAACGTGCTGAGCGGCACGTCGACGTCAATGTCCTTCAGATTGTTGCCGCGGGCGCCGCGAACGGAGATCTTCCGCTTCTTGTTGATTTTTCTGCGCTCGTCGTTGCGCGAAACCATCATGGATCCAGACAGGTACTGCCCCGTCAACGAATTGGGATTGGCCATGATTTCGGAGGGTGTGCCCTTGGCGACGATCTGCCCACCATGGACGCCTGCTCCAGGTCCGACGTCGACAACGTAATCGGCAGTCAGCACCGCGTCTTCATCATGCTCGACCACAATCACCGTATTGCCGAGATCGCGCAGGTGTTTCAGCGTTTCCAGAAGACGGGCGTTGTCGCGCTGATGAAGGCCGATGGACGGCTCATCCAGTACATAGAGAACTCCTGTCAGCCCCGAGCCGATCTGCGAGGCGAGGCGGATACGCTGGCTTTCGCCACCTGACAGTGTTCCGGAAGAGCGGGACAAGGTGAGATATTCAAGGCCAACGTCATTCAGGAACTTCAGCCGCTCGCGAATTTCCTTCAGGATGCGGCCTGCGATTTCGCTCTGTTTGTCGTTCAGTTGCTCCGGCAGGGCTTCAAACCAGAGGCTTGCATCGCGAATGGAATGTTCGGTGATCTGACCGATATGCCTGCCGGCGATCTTGACGGCAAGCGCTTCCGGCTTCAGACGGAACCCGCTGCAAGCCGGGCAGGCATGATCGGATTGAAACCTTGCCAGTTCCTCGCGAACCCAGGTGGATTCCGTCTCGCGCCACCGCCGTTCGATATTGCCGATTACACCTTCAAAGGTCTTCTCTGTCCGGTAGCTGCGGACGCCGTCATCATAGACGAATTCAATCTTCGCATTGCCAGTTCCATGAAGGATTGCCTCGCGCACTTCCGAAGGAAGATCCTTCCAGGGCGTTGCCATGGACACCTTGAAATGACTGCAGAGTGCTTCCAGCGTCTGGGCATAATAAGGTGATGTCGACCCTGTCTTCGCCCACGGCAGGACAGCTCCTTCGCGCAAGGATAGCGAGTGGTCAGGAACAACCAGGTCTTCTTCAAAAGCGAGTGTCGTTCCAAGGCCATCACAAGTGGGGCAGGCACCGAAGGGATTGTTGAACGAGAACAGACGCGGCTCGATCTCCGGAATGGTGAAGCCGGATACAGGGCAGGCAAATTTTTCGGAAAAGATCAGCCGTTCCGGGTTGCCGTTCTCGTCGGTCTTGTCGGCAAATTCGGCAATTGCAATGCCATCGGCAAGTTTCAGCGCCGTTTCCAGTGAATCGGCAAGCCGACCGGAGATATCGTCACGCACGACGATACGGTCTACGACGACGTCGATATCGTGCTTGAATTTCTTGTCGAGGGCAGGGGCCTCGGAAATCTCATGGAAGGTTCCGTCGATCTTGACGCGCTGGAAACCCTTCTTCATCAGCTCGGCAAGTTCCTTGCGGTACTCGCCCTTGCGGCCGCGAACCATCGGCGCGAGCAGGTAGAGGCGGGCACCTTCTTCCAGCTCCAGAATGCGATCGACCATCTGGCTGACGGTCTGGCTTTCGATCGGCAGACCGGTAGCAGGGGAATAGGGAACGCCGACACGCGCAAACAAAAGGCGCATGTAATCGTAGATTTCCGTAACCGTTCCAACTGTGGAGCGCGGATTGCGGGACGTGGTCTTCTGTTCGATGGAGATTGCCGGCGACAGTCCGTCGATCTGGTCGACGTCCGGTTTCTGCATCATTTCCAGGAACTGACGCGCGTAGGCGGACAGGCTTTCCACGTACCGCCGCTGTCCTTCTGCATATATGGTGTCGAAGGCGAGTGACGACTTGCCTGAGCCAGACAGGCCGGTCATGACAATCAACTTGTCGCGGGGCAGGTCCAGGTCGACGCCCTTGAGATTATGCTCTCGTGCGCCACGGATGCTGATGACCCGTGTTGGGTCCGCCTTCCAGGCTTCTTCCGACTGCGATCCCTTGGCTGTCTTCATTGTCGTTCTTCCTGACCGCATGCGTCGCCCAAAGACGATTGTTGCTCTCGCATACGCTAAGATGGTCCATTGCCGATGATGTCTGTTTGCCCCGATATAGCAGTTTCGGGCGGAGCTTCCAGTGAGGCATTTTCATTATCGTGCCAGAGGCACTCGTCGATGCGATGCCTGATTGAATCGCTTTTACAGAAATGATAAGAACAAAACAAGTACATTAACGATTGCCGCGTCAGGAGCCGAGCAGAAATAGGTGACCGAAACCTCGCAGTTCATGAGATAATGTCCTGACAGAAAAATCGGGGCTTGATTGGAACAAAAGTGGAGCAAATTGTAACTTTGTGCAATCAAGGATTGTGTCTGTCGACTTTGCTCGAATTTTAGGCGGATGAACCAGGCAGCAGTTTGTGAGTTGCCTTGTGGAAAATGAGTGAAGCCTGGCGAAAATAGCGGCGAAGCTGTTGGCGTGCCGTTAGGGTTCTGGTTTCTAGCAGCAAAGCTTGCAACGTTGACCGTTTATCGACACGTGCCGGAGAAGCACACGAACATCGTCGGCGGGGTCAACGAAAAACAAACAGGAGTTCAGTATGGCGGGCAGCGTCAACAAAGTAATTTTGGTCGGCAATCTGGGAGCAGACCCGGAAATCCGCCGTACGCAGGATGGCCGCCCGATCGCCAATCTCCGGATTGCGACGTCGGAATCCTGGCGCGACCGCAACACCGGTGAGCGTCGTGAAAAGACGGAGTGGCACCGCGTCGTGATCTTCAACGACGGTCTTTGCAAAGTTGCGGAGCAATATCTGCGCAAGGGATCAAAGGTTTATCTCGAAGGCCAGCTTCAGACTCGCAAATGGCAGGATCAGTCCGGTCAGGACCGGTACTCCACCGAGATCGTGCTGCAGGGCTTCAACTCCAACCTGACCATGCTTGACGGCCGCGGCGAAGGTGGCGGTGCATCCGGCGGTCTTCCCGATTACGGCAATGACTCACAAGGCGGTGGCGGAGGCGGCTTCGGCGGCGGTGGTTCCGGTTCCGGCGGGAATTTCGGTGGTGGCTACGGCGGCGGTTCCAGCAGCGGTGGCGGTTACGGCGGTCCGTCCGGTGGCGGTGGCGGCCCTATGGACGACGAAATTCCGTTCTGATCTTTTTCTGCCCTACCGGGTGCGGTCCCATGCTTTGGGGCCGCGCACCAGGGTATGTTGATCAACCGCCGACGTTCGGGTCGTAAGGCGTGTTCGGGTCATCAACGCCGTCGTAATATTCCTTCGCACTGCCGAGACCACAGTGATAGACGGCTTCTTCTGCGCGTGTGTCGCCACCCGTAATCGGGGCGCCGTTGTGATGCGCGAATTCATGAATGATGGTGGCCAGCACCATCCACCTGCCCATTTTAAAGGCCCGGTCACCAACCGCGATTTCCCCTGAAGGAACGTGGATTTCCCCATGTAGCGGTGAAATGGTCGGTCCGTAATTCACCCAAATCGAGCTGTCGTTGATCATGTCCGACAAGCTTCGCCCCTTGGGCAGCGTCCGGAAATAGGCATTACATCCCGGGTTGTTCTTGACCATCTTGAAAAGCTTGTTTCTGGCCCATTTCAGCTTTGAATACTGGGAAGAGTTGAAACTTGTGTATTTCCAGATCGGTGACGAATGGTCACCAACATTGAATTGAAACGGCATTTGGCTCTCCGGTAATGTCTCACGTACTCGTGAAGCCGTAGATACCCCTTTGACGAAGAAGGCGGCGTGATGCCAATCACGCCAGGTAGTTTTTCCAAACAGCCGCAGTTCTGCCGTTTCTGGCACCGTGATGGTGGGCAGCTGTACTGTCAGCAACGAGGCAAAATCGTCACAGTCGCCTGATTTCAAACCTGTGTAGGACGGCGCCCCTTAACCATCTGATGAACCCTGTTATAGTATCAAACGGTTTACGGGCGCAGTTTCCGGGAATCGGGTCGCGGGGCCCGGTTGCACGGTAACTGCGTTGCCATATCACGCTCGGATGTAGAACATCCTCGGCGGATATGCCGAACAGCCTTCGATCCTTGCAGGGAAGCAATAAAACCCTGGTGACTTGGGCAAGGCGTCAGGTTCGAAAAGATTTAAAAAAAGCGGGTTTAGACAATGCGAGCGAATGCAATGGCACTGAGCGAATGTACCGGGAAAAAACCGAAACGTTCTGTCCTGGGGACGTCCCTCAGGGCTGGCTTGATGGCGACGGTGCTTTTTTCCGGTTTTAACCTGGTCTCGGTTGAGCCTGCTTCCGCGCAGGGGTTGTTCCAGCGTCTGTTCAATCCGGAAGCGCATCGCCGACAGCAGGAGCGTGAGCGCCAACAGGATCTTAGCAAGAAGGTCGTTACCGCAAAGGTCTCTGCGCCGCGCTACCTCAATTACACGGCCGACAGCTGGAAGAAGGTTTCGCTGGCTGAATTGTCGGAGATCAAGTCCGCCGAGGTGAAGCCTGATGTCCAGCCCGTTGAAACGACGGATGCCCCGAGCACCGAAAGCGATAGCCTGCCACAGGCTCCGGTCGTTCTGACCGCATTCGACACGGCGCGTCCGGCATTGAAAGACATGTCGCTCACCGTCCTTCCGGAAGTGGGTTCTGCAGTCATTTCATTCTATCGTGAGCATCCCGATTTCGTCTGGGTGAAAGACGGTAAGCCGACAGAAAAGGCAATCGCGGTCCGCAGCAGTCTCGCTGAAACAGGCAAATTTGCGCTGAACCCGGAAGACTATGTCGTCGATCTTCCCGTAACTGAAGGTCTTGAAGGTGAGGCACTCGATGCCGCTACGATGCGGTTCGAGATGGAGATGAGTGCAGCCGTTCTGACATATGTTCTGGATTCCAGGCGCGGCCGTGTCGATCCGAACCGGATTTCCGAATATCACGATCTGCCAAGGCATGAAGTCGATCTCGTTGCAGCCTTGGAAGGCTTCAAGGCAGCGGCCAATGCCGAAACAGCAGTTGCCAAAGCGCAGCCTCAGAGTGAACATTTCCGCAAGCTGACCGAAGAGTTGGCCCGCCTGCGAGCAGAAGATGAAGACGCCGACCAGATCGTCATCGCGCCCGGCACATTCCTGAAGGCTGGCAAATCCAGCCCTGAAATGAAGAACATCGTCGCCGCGATCGCCAAGAACGGCTCGGAGGAACTCAAGTCGGCTCACGAAGAGACGCTGACTGCCTATGATGGCGCTGAACTTTATTCTCCGGAACTCGTTAAGCTGGTGAAGGCTTTCCAGAAGGAAGCCAAGCTCACGCCGGATGGTATCATCGGCAAGAACACCATCAACGCGATGGTCGGCGAAACCAACGCGGCGAAGATCGCCAAGGTCGAACTGGCCATGGAGCGCAGCCGCTGGCTTCCCGAAGAGCTCGGCGAACGCAAGGTTTTCATCAACCAGGCTGCCTTCACCGCGACCTATACCGCGCCTGACGAAGCTCCATTGAGCATGCGGGTGGTTGTCGGCAAGAAGTCCAATCAGACCAACTTCTTCTACGACAAGATCGAAATCGTTGAGTACAATCCCTATTGGGGCGTGCCGTATTCGATCATTGTCAATGAAATGCTGCCGAAACTGGCCAACGACCCGAGTTATCTCGACCGCGCCGGTTATGAAGTAACGACACCAGGCGGCCGGCAGGTTTCGTCTTCCGCAGTCGACTGGTACGCGGTTGCTTCCAAACAGCAATCGGTCAACGTCCGCCAGTATCCGGGCAGCTCGAACGCGCTTGGCGAAGTCAAGATCCTGTTCCCGAACAGGCATCACATCTACATGCACGATACGCCGTCAAAAAACCTCTTCAACAAGGATATGCGCGCATACAGCCATGGCTGCATCCGTCTGCAGGATCCGAAGGCCATGGCCGCTGCGGTTCTCGGCAAATCCAAGGATTACGTGAGCTCGCGTATTTCGGGCGGTCAGAACCAGCAAGAACAGGTGACCGGCGATATTCCGGTTTATGTGTCCTACTTTACGGCGTGGCCTGAACTGGACGGGACGGTTGCCTTCTATACCGACGTCTACGACAGGGACATGCATCTGTTGAAGGCCATCGAGAAAACCGAAGCAGAGCGGGAAAAAGTCAGAACGTCCTGATCTGGGATAGCAGAACAACAAAAGCCGCCGAAGGGGTGACCTCCGGCGGCTTTTTTTGTTTGCCCTCTCCAAGAGGCAATATCAGGAAGCGCCACCGAGGCATTCCTTCAGAGAGCTTGAGAGCCCCTTCAGAAGTTGCGGATAAAGGTCCGGGCCATTTTCAAGATCGGTGCCCAGCGGGTCAAGCGTACCTGACCGAGCGCTGCTGCCTTCCAGAACAACCGAAACCAGCTTTGCGTCAAATTGCGGTTCCTGAAAAACGCAGCTTACGCCGAGGTCCCTGATCTTGCCCTGAATTTCCTGAATTCGGTCTGCACTCGCCAGAGCTTCCGGAGAAACGGTAACCGATCCACTGGCCTCGATTTCATAGTGATGTTCGAAATGATGATAGGCATCGTGGAAGACGATGAACTTTTTGTCTGCAAACGGAGCCAGTTCAGCGGAAATGTCCTGATCGAGTGACGCGATCCGCTTGGAAAAAGCCGCTGCATTCTTTTTATAGATTTCGGCGTTGGCAGGATCCTGTTTCGCCAGGGTATCTGCCATGATTTTTGCGATCTCTATGCCGTTTTCCGGGTTCAGCCAGATATGCGGATCGACAGCCCCGTGTGCCGCGTGCTGATGCTCTGCGTCGTGGTCGTGACCCGAGTGGTCATGGGCTTCGGCGTGGCTGTCGTCGTCATCATGTTCGTGGCCGGCATGTTCATGTTCGCCCTCTTCGTGATCATGTTCGCCGCCGGCGTGGTCGTGGTCATCTTCTTCTGCATGATCATGCGCATGCTCTTCGCCACTGTGCCCATCGTCGTGATCGTGATCATGGGCGTCGAAGCTGGCACCTTCGCGGATGTCGAGTTGATGAATTCCAGACGCATCGATCAGTTCGACCGTTACAGCATTCTTGGCCATGGTTTCGATCGGCTTCTTGAGCGAGGGAGCCAGTTCTGGCCCAACCCAGAACACCACATCGGCTCCCTGAAGTAGAAACGCCTGCGACGGTTTCAGCGCATAGCCATGAGGAGAGGAGGCACCGTCGACAAGGACATAGGGCGTCCCGACACCTTCCATAACGGCCGATGCGATGGAATGGATCGGTTTGATGGACGTGACGACACTGGGGGCGTCGGCGTGCGCATTCACTGTCAGGGTCACAAGTGCTGCTGCGGCGGGAGCCGTCAGATAAAGTGACCTGTAGGCGCTGTTCTTGATGGCGGAGAAGGTGAGGGGCATAGGTAGGCCTTCAGGATGATGTAATTTTATAACGTGTAATTTTATAACGTTCAAAAAACGGGTTTTCAAGTCCACTTTCGCCGGAATGTTGTCGAGAGCATCCGTCAACATCTTGGTTTGCAGCCGCCGTACAGATAAGCTTTAGAAAAATGCTGACGGATCAGAAGCTTCATGCACACCGGAACTGAAATACTTGCTGACAGTTTCCTGCGGCCTTTTCCGCCCAAGGCTGCGCAGCTGATCGTGACCATCTACGGCGACATCGTTGAACCGCGTGGCGGTGTGCTTTGGATGGGAGACCTGATCAGCCTTTGTGCCGGCTTCAGCGTTAATGAATCGCTTGTCAGGACAGCAGTGTCTCGCCTGGTTTCAAAAGGTCAGTTGAAAGGTGAGCGGGAAGGCAGGCGAAGCTTTTATGCCCTGACACCGGATGCCCGGGAAGAATATCACCTGGCTGCAGACTTGTTTTATGGCCCTGAGGATCCGGATTGTGGCTGGCTGCTGACTCGTTGTACGGAAGCCGCGGATCAGGCCGTTCTGATGCGGTTTGGTTTCGCGTCACTTGAGGGGAATGTCTACATCGGCGCCGACAGACCGGGACGCCCCGTCCTTGGTACCGCGTTTCGCGCGTCGGCTTTGAACCTGAAATCAGGTGAACTGGAAAAAATAGCTGCTTCCTCCTTCGGACTGGAGCTGCTGGCTCGGGACTACACAGGCTTTGTCTCCCACTTCAAACCCATGCAGAACCTGATCGCAGATGGTGTTGCACCTCCGTCTGCACTGTTGTTCCGACTGGCATTGGTGCATGCCTATCGCGGCATTCGCCTGCGGGATCCCCGCCTGCCACGCTCGGTCTTGCCGGCAGACTGGGCCGGATACGAAGCGCGTTCGTTATTCGCAGCGCTCTACGCGGGCCTTTCTCCGGCAGCCGACAGTTACATCGGTCGGAACTTGTTGAATCAGGACGGTCCACTACCGGCCACACCGGATGCGGTGCAGGAACGCATGCGGTCACTTTCCCTAACTGATTGAATTATAGTGTGTTTCGGCAATCATCTGAAACAGGCGACAAAACATCACAAAAATAATTAATTTCATGCTTTTTCTGTGATGTGTTGTGAGGTATCCTTTTGGAAATTCAACATGACGAAAGGAGGCGTCATGTATGCCCAGATGGTAAAAACCGACTCGACCAAAGTTCTCTCTCTCGCGGAGATGACTGACGAGGAAAGAGCCTTTCAGGAACGCATTGACCGTGGTGAGAAAATCGAACCCACGGACTGGATGCCGGAAGGCTATCGCAAGACCCTGATCCGTCAGATCGGTCAGCATGCTCATTCGGAAATTGTCGGCCAGTTGCCGGAAGGCAATTGGATAACCCGTGCGCCTACACTCGAGCGCAAGGCAATCCTGCTCGCCAAGGTTCAGGATGAGGCAGGCCATGGCCTTTACCTCTACTGTGCGGCTGAAACCCTCGGCGTCAGCCGGGACGAGTTGATCGAGCTGCTCCATGCCGGCAAAATGAAATATTCCTCGATCTTCAATTACCCAACCCTGACGTGGGCCGATATCGGTGCCGTCGGATGGTTGGTGGACGGCGCGGCAATCATGAACCAGGTGCCGTTGCAGCGGACGTCCTTCGGCCCGTACTCGCGGGCGATGATCCGTATCTGCAAGGAAGAAAGCTTCCACCAGCGCCAAGGCTACGACATCATGATGAAGATGGCGAAGGGTTCGGAAGCGCAGCGCCGCATGGCGCAGGATGCCTTGAACAGGTTCTGGTATCCGTCGTTGATGATGTTCGGTCCTTCCGACAAGGACTCTGTCCATTCCGCCCAGTCGATGGCCTGGAAGATCAAGATCAACACCAACGATGAGCTGCGCCAGAAGTTTGTCGATCAGACCGTTCCCCAGGCTGAGTATCTCGGGCTGACAGTTCCTGACGAGAACCTCAGGTGGAACGAGGAAAAGGGCGGCTACGATTTTTCCGAACCGGACTGGAGCGAGTTTTTCGAAGTTCTCAAGGGCAACGGTCCATGCAACCGGGAACGCATGGAAGCCCGGGTGACGGCATGGGAAGATGGTGCCTGGGTGCGTGACGGGTTGATGGCGCATGCTGACAAGCGGGTCGCTGCCAGAACCGCGGCCGAGTAAGCGCCATGACCGAAACTCATCTGGCCGAATTGAATGTGGCTCGGCTCCGTTACGATATCAACGATCCGCGGATTGCCGATTTCGTCAACAATCTGAACCGCGTAAACGCCGCCGCCGAACGCAGCAACGGATTTGTCTGGCGCTTGAAGGATGAGGCCGGCAACGCGGTTTCCGTGACGCGCGAAAGCGATCCGTTGGTCATCCCGAACCTTTCGGTATGGACGGACGTCGGGTCTCTGGAAAACTTCGTGTTCAAGACCGTTCACAAACGCATCTACGACCGACGGGTGGAATGGTTTGAAGTGATGGAGCGCATGCATTTTGTCATGTGGCCGGTCGCCATCGGCCATGTGCCAACGCTCGAAGAAGCCTGGCAGAAGCTCGACTATCTGAACGAGCACGGGTCAACGGATCTTGCCTTCGGCTGGGAGCATGTGAAAGACGCCAATCTGTGGCGGTCGGCACGATGCTCAAGTTTTGCAGCCTGACATTTCGGAGGAAATCATGAAAAAGGAATGGCCCCTCTGGGAGGTCTTTATTCGCGGCCAGCATGGTCTCAATCATCGCCATGTAGGGTCGCTGCATGCGCCGGACGCTGAAATGGCAATCAAGAATGCGCGCGACGTCTATACGCGCCGCAAGGAAGGCGTTTCGATCTGGGTCGTGCCGTCGGCACAGATCACTGCTTCTGATCCGGGGGCGAAGGATGCCTTGTTCGAGCCGTCCATGGACAAGATCTATCGTCACCCAAGTTTTTACGACATTCCGGATGAAGTCGGAAAAATGTGATGACCAGAAAAGACGAACTAATCGCACGCGACACTCTCTTCGAATGGCTGCTGCGCAGAGGCGATACGGCGCTTGTTCTGGGGCACCGCGTTTCGGAATGGTGCGGGCATTCTCCTGTCCTTGAAGAAGATATAGCACTCGCCAATGTCGCTCTCGATCTAATCGGGCAGGCGCGCATGTGGCTGGGGCTTGCCGGTGAAGTCGAAGGTAAGGGACGCGGCGAAAATGAGTTGGCTTACCTTCGGGACGCCTGGGACTTTCGCAACTTCCTGCTGGCCGAGCAGCCAAATGGTGATTTTGGCCAGACGTTGATGAGACAGTTCCTGATCGATGCCTATCAGGTGCCGTTGCTCGAGGCCCTGAAAAGCTCGAAGGACGAGCGGATCGCTGCCATTGCAGCGAAGGCTGGCAAGGAGGTTGCCTACCATCTCGACAGATCCGCAGACCTCGTGATCCGTCTAGGAGATGGTACTGAAGAGAGCCATCGCCGCATGCAGCAGGCTCTTGATGCGTTGTGGCCCTACACTGGTGAAATGTTCGCCAGTGATGCCATCGACACCGCGATGGCGGAAGCTGGGCTTGCTCCAGATGCCGCCTCCCTGAAATCGGAATGGAAAGAAACAGTCGAAGCTGTTCTGGATGAGGCTACGCTTACCCTTCCGGAAAGCGACTTCGCTCATATGGGCGGCTTGACCGGTCGTCATTCGGAACACCTGGGGCACATGCTGGCAGAAATGCAGTTCCTGCAGCGGGCCTATCCCGGCGCAACCTGGTGATCCGATGCCAGTTTCCATGGACACGGTCTGGCAATGGCTTTCCGAGATCCCTGATCCGGAAATTCCGGTTCTGTCGCTGACGGACCTGGGCGTCATTCGTGATGTCTCCTGGCAAGACGAAACGCTTGTTGTAACCGTCACGCCGACCTACAGCGGCTGCCCGGCAACTGCGGTGATCAATCTGGACATTGAAACCAAGTTGCTGGAATGCGGCGTTACCAAGGTGCGTCTTGAGCAGCAGCTCAGCCCGCCTTGGACAACCGATTGGCTGACGCAGGAAGGCCGGGCGAAATTGCGTGCCTACGGCATTGCACCGCCGGTAGACGGAACCCGTTCGGACAGTTCGGCAGCTGGAAGGCTCGCGCGGCTGACAGGTCAGGGGAGCTTTCAGGTCGCCTGTCCTCGCTGTGGTTCGGAAAACACGGAAAAGGTCAGCCAGTTTGGCTCCACGCCCTGCAAGGCGGCTTATCGCTGCCGGTCGTGCCTGGAGCCATTCGATTACTTCAAGTGCCACTGAGAGGGCACTTCAATTAGTTGGGACGCACGGGAAGGTGAAATGCTTCCATTGGCCGTCCTGAGTTATTTGAGCATCCGTTTTTGCCGATATCGGCAGGGTGCAGCAGATCATGTTTCGGGAGGACATGCATGTCGCGGTTTCATGCGCTGACAGTGACTGACGTAACGCCGGATACAAGAGATTCCGTCGTTGTGACCCTTCAGCCGCAGTCGGAGGAACAGGATCTGTTCCGTTTCGAGCAGGGGCAATATCTGACCTTCCGGCGTGATTTCGACGGACACGAGGTGCGCCGTTGCTACTCAATCTGTGCCGGGACCGAAGACGGTGCACTGAAGGTCGGGATCAAGCGCGTCGACGGAGGGGCTTTTTCCTGCTGGGCGCATGAAAGCATGCGGCCGGGAGACATGGTCGAGGCCATGCCGCCACTCGGCAGCTTCAACGCCCCGATCGAACCGGATCTCGCGCGTTTTTATGTCGGTTTCGCCGGTGGGTCTGGCATCACGCCGATCCTGTCGATCCTGAAGACGGTACTGGCCCGCGAGCCGAATTCTCAATTCACACTGGTCTATGCCAACCGGCAGATATCCTCGATCATGTTCCGAGAGGAACTGGAGGATCTGAAAAACCGGTATCTCGGTCGCCTGCAGGTGATCCACATCCTCAAAAGCGATGCGCAGGACACCGAGCTGTTTTCCGGCCGCGTCGATGAGCAGAAGCTGAACGATCTCTTCGATACGCTGATCGATCCTCAGGACATTGATATTGCTTTTCTTTGCGGCCCTCACGGCATGATGGAAACCGTTCGTGGCAGCCTGGAAGCGCGCGGTGTTGCGGCGGACAAGATACGGCAGGAACTGTTCAAGTCCGATCAGCCGGGACGCTTGCCGGCCCGGCTTCGGCCGGAGGTCATTGATGGTTCAGCGAAGGAGGCCGATCTTCGGTTGACCATCGACGGCACCACGCGGGAAATCCACATGGAACCGGGCGAGACCATTCTGGAAGCAGCGCATCGTCACAACATCGATGCACCATATTCCTGCTGTGCAGGCGTGTGTTCCACATGCCGCGGCAAGGTGCTGGAAGGTGAGGTCGAAATGGCGGCCAATCATGCTCTGGAAGACGACGAAATTCGGGATGGCTACGTTCTGACATGCCAGTCGCGGCCGCTGAGCAAACGCCTTGTCGTGACTTACGACGCCTGAGACCATTCCGTTTCAAGAACTGGAATTCGATATGACCGTTCATCCGCAAAAAGTCCGCGTTTTGGAAAGCTATCTCGCTGGCAGCTGGAGGCAAGGCAAGTCCGAGGGAAAGCCGCTGCTTGACGCCGCAACCGGTGCGCCTGTCGCCGCAATCGACGCATCCGGTCTGGACCTTGGCGAGGCCCTTGCCTGGGGGCGTGACACCGGTGGCAAGGCCTTGCGCAAGATGACCTACCACGAGCGCGCCTTGATGCTGAAAACCCTGGCGCAGGCGCTGACCGAGCAAAAGGAAATCTTCTACCAGGAGAGTTTTGCCACCGGGGCAACGCGCAAGGACAGCTGGATCGATATTGAAGGCGGCATTGGCACCATGTTCGCCTATTCCTCCAAGGCCCGTCGCGAGATGCCGAACACCCGGGTGTTCGTCGAAGGTGCGGTGGAGCCGCTGTCGCGGGACAATAGTTTTTCAGGGCAGCATGTGCTGACACCACTGCGCGGTATTGCCGTTCATATCAACGCCTTCAACTTCCCCTGCTGGGGAATGCTGGAGAAGATCGCCCCCGCCCTGATCGCGGGCGTACCCTGCCTGGTCAAGCCTGCCAGCCAGACTGCTTATCTGACCGAGCTGATGGTTCGCCACATTCTGGCGACCGGCATTCTACCTGAAGGCTCGCTTCAGCTTCTTTGCGGGTCGGCCGGAGATCTGATCGACCATGTCACGGGACAGGATGTTGTTACCTTCACCGGATCCGCCGCCACCGGGCAAATGCTGCGTCGGAACCCGGCAATCGTGCAGAATTCCGTTCGCTTCTCCATGGAGGCCGACAGCCTTAATGCTGCAGTTCTGGGGCCCGATGTCAGCCCTGAAGATCCCGAATTTGACCTCTTCGTCAAGGAAGTTGCCCGAGAAATGACCGTGAAGGCAGGGCAGAAGTGCACTGCGATCCGACGGGTCATCGTGCCGCGTAAATTGTCCGATTCGGTTGCTGATGCGCTCGGCAAGAGGCTTGGGAAGGCCGTGATCGGAGATCCGCGAGACGAAGCGGTGTCGATGGGGCCACTCGCTTCTGCCGGTCAGCGTGAGGAAGTGCTTGCGCGCGTAAGTGATCTGAAGGTGGAAGCTGAGATCGTTTCCGATCTTGCAGGCTCAAGCCCCGCAACCGGCGCGTTCGCGGCTCCCGTACTATTGCATTGCGCCAACCCGATGAGCGCAGAAGCGGTTCACTCGGTCGAAGCATTCGGACCGGTTGCGACATTGATGCCCTACGACGAGCTGGAGGAAGCGGTCGAACTCACCCACAAGGGCAAGGGTTCTCTTGTTGCCTCGCTGTTTACAAACGACCCCTTGGTTGCCGAGGAAGCCGTTCTCGGCATGGCGCCTTTCCATGGACGCGTCATGATCGGCAATCGGAAGAGTGCAAAGTCTTCAACCGGACATGGTTCTCCCTTGCCCATGCTTGTGCACGGCGGACCGGGCCGGGCAGGTGGCGGCGAAGAACTTGGCGGCCTGCGCTCGGTCAAACATTACATGCAACGGACGGCGGTCCAGGGAGCGCCCGCCTTGCTGGGCGCAGTGACCGGCCGCTGGATTTCCGGTGCACCAGGTCAGGAAGACAGCCGGCACCCGTTCCGCAAGTCATTGGCCGACCTCAAGATCGGCGATCAGCTGAACACCGGGGCACGGGAAGTTTCCCTGGAAGATATCGAGCATTTTGCCAAGTTCACCGGCGACACCTTCTATGCGCATATGGATGAAGCCGCCGCGAAACGGAACCCGTTCTTCGAAGGCCGCGTGGCACATGGCTATCTGATTGTTTCCTTCGCCGCCGGTCTGTTCGTCGATCCTGATGAAGGTCCGGTGCTGGCGAATTACGGCGTTGATAATCTGCGTTTCATGACGCCGGTGAACGTAGGTGATGCACTCAAGGTTCAGTTGACCGCCAAGGAGATTTCGCCTCGCATTTCAGCAGACTATGGCGAAGTGCGGTGGGATTGTCTTGTGACCAACCAGAATGATGAAGCTGTTGCCCAGTACGACGTTCTGACATTGGTCGCCAAGGAATGGCCGATGTCTGCGTAAGCCGACCACATATCCAAATGAAAAAGGCCACCTGATCAGGTGGCCTTTTTCTTTGGCGAAAGGTCTGGAAAGGACCGGCTGATTTTGATGTCTTGGAGAAACGTCCTCCGGACGCCTGGCCTACGTGTTTCCTTATTCCTTGGGTCTGTTGTCGACGACCCGCTTTGCCTTGCCGGCGGAACGTTCCACTTTGCCGGGCTCGGCAACATCGATCCTTGCGGATACGCCGACCACGCTCTTGATGTGATGCGAGAGTTCCTTCGCTGATGCCTGACGTGCGTCACTTGTTGCTGCTGTCGGCAGGGCTTCGACGTGCACTGTCATGACGTCCAGGCGGTCGGAACGGGAGAGCTCTATCTGGAAATGCGGCGACAGGCCTTCGCATTTCAGGATCTGTTCTTCGATCTGGGTCGGGAATACGTTGACGCCGCGCAGAATGATCATGTCGTCAGATCGGCCGGTGATCTTTTCCATTCGCCGCATGGACCGGGCCGTGCCGGGCAGCAGCCTGGTCAGGTCGCGCGTGCGGTAGCGGACCATTGGTAGGCCTTCCTTGGTAAGCGTGGTGAAGACCAGCTCTCCAATTTCGCCGTCCGGCAGAACGTCGCCGGTCACCGGATCAATGATTTCCGGGTAGAAGTGGTCTTCCCAGATGTGGAGACCGTCCTTCGTCTCAACGCATTCGTTGGCAACGCCTGGTCCAAGCACTTCCGACAAGCCGTAGATGTCGACGGCATGCATGTCGAACGCGTCTTCGATTTCCTTGCGCATTGCGTTGGTCCAGGGTTCGGCGCCGAAGATCCCCGTCGCAAGCGACGTTTCTCGAGGATCGATGCCTTGCCGCCGGAATTCATCCAGAATGGACAGCAGGTAGGACGGCGTCACCATGATGATACGCGGTTTGAAGTCCTGGATAAGTGTCACCTGGCGTTCCGTCATGCCACCGGAGACCGGTACAACCGTGCAGCCTAGTTTTTCTGCGCCGTAATGGGCGCCCAGTCCGCCGGTAAAGAGACCGTAGCCATAAGCAACATGTATGATGTCACCCGGACGGCCGCCAGAGGCTCGAATGGAGCGAGCGACGAGACCGGCCCACATGTCGATGTCGTTGGCTGTGTAGCCAACCACCGTCGGTTTGCCGGTCGTGCCCGAGGAGGCGTGTACGCGTACGATCTTGTCGCGCGGGACAGCGAACAAACCGAACGGATAATTGTCCCGGAGATCGCTCTTGGTCGTAAACGGAAATTTCGACAGGTCCGAGAGGGTCTTCAGGTCGGAAGGGTGTACGCCTTTCTCGTCGAAGCGTTGCTTGAAAAGCGGAACGTTTTCATACGAATGGGTGAGGGACCATTGCAGTCTCTTCAGTTGCAGGGCCGACAATTCGTCCCGGCTGGCTGTTTCAATAGGCTCAAGATCTCCCGGTCGCGGAGCCAGATTTTCCATATTTTCCTCCCTTGAGCAGCCCGTCTGGCCGCTCGCCGTCATTCCGGCAAGATTGTACCTTTGGTCGTTCTGGAATTGCCGCGGAATTCGGCAATGACAGTGCCATTCTGGTTGGCCACAGTCACGTCGTAGAGGCCGGATCGGCCGGTACGCGATTTCTCGCTGGCCGTAGCCGTCAAGCGGTCCCCGAGATGGGCCGGTGCCAGAAACGTGATGTCGCAATGCTGGGCAACCGTAACCTGGTTGTATGTGTTGCAGGCAAAAGCGAAGGCACTGTCGGCAAGCGTGAAGATATAGCCGCCGTGGCAAATGCCGTGGCCGTTGGTCATGGCCTTCGTAACCGTCATCGCCATCGTCGAATGTCCGGCACGTACATCTTCAAGTTTCATGTCCAGGTGCTGTGTCGCCGTATCCTGCGACCACATGCGGTCGGCGCAGGCGCGCGCAAATTCATCCGGTGTCATTCTGTGCCTCATTCAAGCGCCGGTAAATCGGGCGGACCGCTTTTCAAGGAAAGCGGTGACGCCCTCCCGATAATCATTCGTGCGTCCTGCCTGGCGTTGGCTATCGCGCTCGGCGTCCAGCTGCCGATCGAGCGACTGGTCTGCTGCCGATTGTATCAGTTCCTTGGTAAGCGCAAGGCCGGTGGTTGCCCCCGCGGCCAGCTGCGTTGCCAGCGTTCCGGCCTCCGTCATGAGGTCCGTGTCCGGAACTGCCTTCCAGATGAGGCCCCAGGAGGCCGCTGTCTCTGCCCCCAACGGTTCGCCCGTCATGGCGAGTGCCTTCGCACGGGCTTCTCCAATCAGGCGTGGCAGCAACCATGTGCCGCCCGAATCGGGCACCAGGCCGATCTTGGAGAAAGCCTGGATGAAACGGGCAGACTGGGCGGCGAGGACGATATCGCAGGCAAGCGCTACATTGGCGCCTGCACCCGCGGCAACGCCGTTGACCGCACAGATGACAGGCTTTCTGAGAGCCCTGATTTGCCGAACCAGGGGATTGTAAAGTGTCTCGAGTGTTACGCCGAGATCAGGTGCCTCGCCACCTCCGCGCATGTCGCGATCGGAAAGGTCCTGACCAGCGCAGAAAGCGCGGCCGGCCCCGGTCAGCAGCACAGCCCTGATTGAGCTGTCTTCCGTTGCGGTGGTCAAATGCTTGCGAAGCGCATGATGCATGGCTTCGTTGAAGGCATTGAGCCGGTCCGGTCTGTTGAGTGTTAGAAAAAGACAGCCATCCCGCTGTTCAGCGAGCACAGTATCACGGTCTGTCATGCGCCCCTCCCAAAGCATCACACCTTTTGCATGAAAATCGATAATGTTGTGACATTAATGCACGACGAACCGTTCTGGTCAAAGGCAGAATGCAGTTTTCCGGTACGCCAAATCACTTTGGTCGGTTCGCCACTGGCAACACGTCCGGTTTTCAACTCTTGTGAGAAAAGGCGCTTAAAATATGGTCAGCCCGATTCAGCTGATATTTACTTTAATCGTCAATAGTTAGCCCAGTTTCGGCCAGCGCTAGGGCAACATGTTTATCCGTAAAACCACCGCTGACAATTTTTCGTTGGACATTCCTCTGGAACTTGAGGAAGGCCCACCGCCAGTCGCGTACCGGCGCGTTCTGCAGGTTTTGTCGCTGACTGCGGCGGCTTTTCTGGCGTGGGCGGCAATCGGTCAGGTGCGTGAAGTCGCCAGTGCGACAGGGGAAATTGTTCCGGCAGGCAAGGTGCAGACTGTCGGACACCTGGAAGGTGGCATCGTTGCAGAAGTGTTGGTTCAGGAAGGCCAACTGGTTGAAATAGGCACTCCAATCGTTCGGTTGCAGGAAACCGCCGCGTCAAGTGATCTCGAGAAGGTCCAGACCCGCTTGAAGTTTCTGGCGACCGAAGAGCAGAGGCTCGGAAATCCGGGTCTTGGCAGTGCCGCCAATGGTCTGAGACTAGGCGCCGATGCAGGCTTCAGCGAAGCGCAACAGGCTGCCTATGACGCTCAACGCCTGGCACTGGAAAAAGAACAGCAGGCCTTGAAGGCGAGGGTGAGTGAAAAGCAGGCGGAGCTAGCCAGTATTCTGGAGCGGATAGCCCTGCAGGAAACCCAGATCGAGATCCAGCAGGAACAGTACAAGATCCAGGAAAACCTCTTCGAACAGGGTTACACATCCAAGAGGCGCTTTCTGGAAGCTAAGTCGTCTCTTCAGAATGCCCAGAGCCTTTTGAGCGAACTGAACGGTATGAGCGGCAGCGTTCGAGCACAGTTGACGGAGGCAACCGCCAGCCTGGAACGTTCGATTGCCGTGGCCGAAGAGGAACAGGCCGTAGAGCGCAGCCGGGTTGCGCAGGAGCGCAGTGAGCTGACTTTCGAAGCCGATAAACAGAAAGACCGGTACGACCGACTGTTCGTACGAGCTCCGGTCAGCGGGCACATCAAGGCGCTTTATCTCAAAGGTCCGGGCAGTGTACTGGCGCCTGGCGATGTGGTTGCCGAAATTGTGCCGAGCGATAGCGATCTTGTTGCCGAGGTTCGTGTTTCACCGCGCGATATCGGCCATGTGGATGTCGGTGACGAGGCAGAAATCGCCGTTACGACCTTCGACCCGAATATCGAAGGTACCTTGAAGGGAGAAGTTTCCGTCATCTCGGCGTCAAGTTTCAGGGACGAATACGGCAACTACTATTTCAAGGCCATGATCCCGCTGAAAACCAACACGATCGGGCAGGGTGCGCGCGCTGAAACAATCTCGCCAGGCATGGTCGTTGACGCAAAGATCGTCACAGGGTCCAAGTCCGTGCTCCAGTACATGTTGAAGCCGGTCACCCGCGCAATCGGAGATCCGCTCAGCGAGCGTTGAGTCGGGTCATTTCCAGATCTCGTTTTCCGAATTCTGTCGCTGGCAGATAAATGAAAAGCCCCGCCGTTTCCGGCGGGGCTTTTCGTCAGTTACCGCTGTCCGGTGACATCAGCTACCAGCGGATTTCCTCAACATCGTTGAAGTTGACACGGCTGCCGTCTGCAAAGTCGATATAGCCATCGGCATCCTGGGAAAGGTCGAGCCTGCCGCTTTCAAGGTCTGTTGTCTCGATCGAGCCGTTGGTGATCGTCACTGTCCAGTCCGTACCGTATTCGCCGGCGGCAGTGATCCCTGGACCACCACCCAGATCGATAACGTCGGTCCAACCGGCCCCCATGCCTGCGTTGATGGTGTCACTGCCGTCGCCCAGGCCGTACATGAACAGGTCGGAACCGTCACCACCGCTCAGGTTGTCGTTGCCAAGACCACCGATGATCACATCATCTCCAGCGCCACCGCTGATGTTGTCGTGCCCGTCGCCACCGAAGATAAGGTCGCGGCCGTCACCTGCCGAAATGTTGTCGTTACCGGTGCCGCCTTCGATCCTGTCGTTGTTTGAACCGCCTTCGATAACGTCATCACCACCGGCGCCGTCAAGGTGGTACGTATAGTCGTAGCCTGCACCGCTGCCGGTATTGCTTTCGTCAGTATCGTTGTAGGTGACGTCATATTCGCCGGTAACGGCAATCGAGAAGGATTCACTCGACTGGGATCCATCCGCGGAAGTGGCAGTGATCGTCAGATCGATCGAATTTTCAATCTCGCTGTCGAAGAACGCATGGTCAGCAATCGTGACATTGCCGTCGGCATCGATCTCGAAGCGGTCGTCACTCAGAGTGTAGGTAACTGCATCGCCGTTCGGGTCGTCGGCAAAAGCGGTGATCCCAACCTGTGTGCCGGCACCATCCAGTTCGTGGATTGTGTTGGCAGACGCGTTGGTATCGGTCACATCACTAATTGGGCGATCGATCAGATGTTCCGATTGGATTTCTCCGTCGGCAAACCTGAAGTTCTCGACGTTGGACACCGTATCGATACCGTCGGGAGCGCCGGAGCGAAGATCGGAAATCGTGTAGCTGCCATCCTCGTTCTGGACGATGTTGTAGTCTTCCCAGTTACCGGAATAGATGGCGGTATCCGCGCCCTTGCCGCCGTCGATGGTATCGTTGCCGGAGCCGCCTTCCAGCATGTCCGCGCCGTCACCGCCAATCAGTGTATCGTTGCCTGCACCGCCTTCGAGCGTGTCGCCCGGAACCTGGTATTCGGAGTCAAGCCTGTTGGCGTACATGCTAGCGTCGTTGATGGTCAGCGTATCAAGTGAAATCCCAACGATAGGTTTGCTGGAAAGCAGGTCGGAATCCGCATTCGACATGTATTCCGGAGCCAGATAGACATCACCATTGTCGAGCTGAATGACGACCGCCGAGATGGTTCCGGTGGTTCCGTCCGTGAACGTGACGGTCGCATCGAAGGTCTGCAGGGAATCGAGAGCATAGTTCGTGCCGCCGATTGTCAGGGTCTCTGCCGTGCCGTTGAAATCGTTGTCCGCCAGTACCCCGTCACCATTGGTGTCGTTTGCGGTTGCTCTCACCGTCTGCGTGTAGAGGGGGGTACCTGCATCGCCATAAGAACCCAGAAGGCTGGAGGCATTCTCGCTGACGCCGTTGTTCTCATCCGTGTCGACATCCGCCATGGTTCCCAGGTGGATGAGAGAGTAGGTAGCGCCAACCGTATTGGTTCCACCGTTTGTTGGGGCAGCGCCGTCGCCGGCAATCAACGTGTCATCGCCATCGCCGCCCTGAAGCGTGTCGGAACCCATTCCACCGGACAGCGTATCATTGCCTGAGCCACCAATCAGCGTGTCATCACCTGCGCCACCATAAAGGTTGCCACCGTCGTCATGGGCCGTGATCGTGTCGTTGCCAGACCCGCCGCTGATCGATGTTTCAGACACACCTGTGTCAGTGAAGGTGGCGCCGCCGTCTGCAAGCTGCAGGTCTTCTGCCACATCCTTGACATCCAGCGTGAAGGATTCCTGCGATGTCGATCCGTCTGTGGAAGTTGCCGTAACGGTGATCGTGATTTCCGTCTCGGTTTCGTAGTTGAAACTCGCACCGCTCGCGACGGTGACCACACCGTTTTCGTCAACCGTGAAACGGTCGTCATCGACAGTATAGGTCACACTGTCTGAGGTGTTCGCGTCGTCGGCAAAGGCTGTTACGCCAACAGTGCTGCCAGCACCTGCGTTCTCAGCGATGCTGTTGGAAGAACCGTCCGTATCCGAAACCGCAGAAATATCTTTCGCGACAAGATCGCCTGCAAGAATGTCGCCATCCGCGAAGCGGAAGTTCTCAACTCCGACGACAGTGTCGGTTCCGTCCGGCGAGCCGGACCGGTTGTCGACTACCGTGTAGGTGCCGTTCGCGTTTTCGGTAACGGTATAGTCGGAACGGTTACCGGAATAGATTGCGGTGTCTGTACCGCTTCCGCCGTCGATATAGTCGTTGCCGGCCCCACCTTCGAGCGTGTCGTTTCCGGCACCGCCGTACAGCTTGTCGCTGCCTGAGCCGCCCAGAAGGGTGTCGTCGTCATTTTCGCCGGACAGGCTATCGTTGCCTGCGCCGCCGATCAGTGTGTCGTTCCCGCTGCCGCCAAAGATGGTGTCGTTACCTTCGCCGCCATCCAGGTAGTTGTCACCGGTGTTCGGCTGGGTGCCACGCTCATCATCGATGAAATCGTCGCCCGCACCGCCGTAAACGACGTCGTTGCCTTCGCCGAACAAGATGGTGTCATTGCCTGCGCCGCCATAGATCGTGTCGTCGCCCGCACCGCTGTAGATGGTGCTGCCGTCGTCATGAGCGGTAATCGTGTCGGCACTGTCGTTGCCGGTGATGGATGTTTCGGCGACGCCGGTATCGGTGAAGGTCGTTTGACCTTCCGCCATCTGATAGGCTTCAGCGACGTCGGCAACCGAAAGAGCAAAGGTTTCCTGAGACGTGGAGCCGTCAGAAGACGTCGCGGTCACCGTCAGGTTGATGGTCGGTTCGCTCTCGTAGTCAAACGTTGCTCCGGCGGCTACCGTTACCAGGCCATCGTCGCCAACGGTGAACCGGTTATCGGACACCGTATAGGTTACTGTGTCGGTCACATCACTGTCCGTTGCCTGAACAGTAATACCGACTGCGGTGCCTTCTCCGGCATTTTCCGCGAAGCCATTGGCCGTCGCATCGATGTCGGTCACCGCGGATACGGCAACTTCATTGACATCGGAAACGGCGATCGTGAAGGTTTCTTCCGAGGTTGAGCCATCGGTTGAAGTTGCCGTCACGATGATGTCGATTGACCCTTCGGTTTCCGCATCAAAGCTCGCACCTTCCGCTACCCGAACCACGCCGTTTTCGTCCACGGTGAAGCGGCTGTCGTTGACAGCATAGGAAACCGTATCAGAGACATCGGCATCGCTTGCCGACGCCGTGATACCAACCTGTGTGCCTGCGGCCGCATCTTCTGCGATTGTGTTTGCCGAGATGTCTGCGTCAGACACGCTGGAAATGTCGAATTCGTCGACATCAGACACCGCTACGGTAAAGGTTTCCGTTGAAGTCGAGCCGTCAGAAGACGTCGCGGTCACGGTAACGTTGATGGACCCTTCGGTCTCTGCGTCGAAGCTGGCACCATCTGCAACCCGAACCACACCGTTTTCATCGATTGTGAAGCGCGTGTCATCAACGGCGTAAGAAACCGTGTCAGAGGCATCTGCATCTGTTGCCAGGGCCGTGATGCCAACCTGAGTGCCGGCAGTTGCTGCTTCAGAAATCGTGTTATCAGAGGTGTCCGTATCAGTGACGTTTGAAACGGCGCCCTCGTTGACGTCGGAAACGGCAATCGAGAAGGTCTCCTGCGACGTGGAACCGTCAGAGGAGGTGGCAGTCACGACAATGTCGATGGATCCTTCGGTTTCTGCATCGAAGCTGGCGCCATCGGCAACACGGACGACGCCGTTCGCATCGACAGTAAAGCGGCTGTCATCGACGGAATAGCTCACAGACGCGGTGATATCCGCGTCACTCGCGTGTGCTGTAATGCCAACCTGTGTCCCGGCAGATGCGCCTTCGGAAATCGTGTTCGTCGCGGCGTCGGTGTCGGAAACGGCTGAGACGTCGTATTCGTTAACGTCGGACACGGCAATCGTGAATGTCTCTTCGGAAGCCGAGCCATCGGAAGACGTGGCGGTTACAACGATGTCGATGGAACCTTCGGTTTCCGCGTCGAAGCTGGCCCCATCCGCAACCCGGACAACGCCGTTTTCGTCCACGACAAAGCGATCGTCATCTACGGTGTAGGACACAGTATCAGACGTGTTTCCATCTTCAGCGAACGCGGTGACGCCGACAGCCGTTCCTGCAGTAGCGTCTTCCGCAACCGTGTTTGCGCTGCTGTCCTTGTCGGTAACGGCAGAAATATCCTGCGCGATCAAATCGCCCGAAAGAACATCGCCATCGGCAAACCGGAAGTTTTCAACATTCACGACGGTGTCGGTACCATCGGGAGAACCTGGACGATTGTCCGTAACGGTGAAGATGCCTTCGTTCTCGGTAATGGTGTAGTCAGCGAAATTGCCGCTGTAGACCGCTGTGTCAGTACCTAGCCCACCGTCAATCATATCGTCGCCGGCACCGCCCGTCAGCGTGTCGTCCCCCGGGATAACCGCGGCCGCACTGACAAAATCGGAGGTGAACAGGTCTACTGACGTTCCGCCTGGAGGCGTTACAGTTGCATCGAGAACCTCTTGTCCCTGGTTCTCCCAGACCTTGACGACAATGGTGTAGATCTCACCTGGTTCCAGATCAACGTCTGCCCAGCGGGTGGTCGCTGATTGGTGGTAATCGTTGTCGAGATAGTCGGTCTGCGTACCGTTCTGGTTGGTGAACGTCAGTCGGTTGCCATATGCATCGAAGATCTCGATGGTGGATCCATCGTCCGAGCGGGTGGAGAAACGATAGGTGCCGCCATCTGTGGCGGTGAAGTTGGACGTCAGAATGACACCAAAATCTTCAGGATTATCAGTCGACCCGCGCGCACCCTGGACAATTGTGTCCAGGTCGAACGCATCCGTCGTTCCCTCGTCGATCAGAGTACCTGAGGAGATGTCGACAGTCTGGCCGGCATCGCCGCTGAAGTTGTGATCATAAACCTGGTAGTGCCAGGTGCCGGACACAGGTGCATTTTCACCATAGATCGTGTCATTCCCGGCGCCACCTTCAATCGTGTCGTCACCCGCACCACCTGCAAGAGTATCGGCAGCATTGTTTCCGGCAATCGTGTCGTTGCCATCTGCGCCATCGACGTTGCCACCGTCGGCGTGTGCCACAATGGTATCGTCACCGGAGCCGCCAATGATGCTGGTTTCAGCGACAGAAACATCGGTGAAGGTCTGGCCGCCGTCTTCGAGCTGATAGTCTTCAGCAACGTCGGTTACTGAAACCGAGAATGCATCCGAAGACGTGGAGCCGTCTGAAGACGTCGCGGTCACCGTCAGAGTGATGTTGGGTTCGCTTTCAAAGTCGAAAGAAGCACCATCTGCAACGCGGACTACGCCGTTTTCGTCCACCGTGAACCGGTTATCGTCTACCGAGTAGGATACCGTGTCAGTGATGTCGCTGTCGGTCGCAAGAACCGTGATACCAACCTGCGTTCCGGCAGCGGCATCTTCGGTAATCGAATTTGCCGCTGCGTCCGTATCAGTTACGGGAGTAATGGCACTTTCATTGATATCGGAAACAGCGATTGTGAAGGTCTCTTTAGAGCTCGATCCATCGCTTGAGGTCGCCGTCACGATAATGGCGATAGAACCTTCGGTTTCTGCATCGAAGCTCGCCCCCTCAGCCACACGGACGACACCGTTGTCATCAACAGTGAAGCGCGTATCGTTCACCGAGTATGAGACAGTATCTGTGACGTCCTTGTCTTCGGCAAATGCGGTCACACCAACCTGGGTACCTGCCACAGCATCTTCCGCTACGGTGTTCGCAGAAGTGTCGGCATCGGTAACAGCTGAAATGTCAAACTCATCAACATCAGACACCGCGATGGTGAAGGTCTCTTCCGAGGTCGAACCGTCGGAGGAGGTCGCCGTGACAGTGATATCGATGGACCCTTCGGTTTCGGCATCGAAGCTTGCGCCGTCAGCAACCCGAACCACGCCGTTCTCATCGATAGTGAATCGTGCGTCGTCGACGGAGTAGGAGACAGTGTCGGTGGCGTCTGCATCTGTTGCCAGGGCCGTCACGCCGACCTGGGTGCCTGCGCTTGCATCTTCTGCAATTGTGTTGTCGGAAGAATCCGTGTCGGTGACAGCGGAGACTGCGCTTTCGTTGACGTCTGAAACGGAAATCGTGAAGGTCTCTTCCGAAGTCGAACCGTCAGTCGAAGTCGCCGTGACGATGATATCGATGGAGCCCTCGGTTTCGGCGTCGAAACTCGCGCCATCTGCAACGCGGACTACGCCGTTTTCGTCCACCGTGAACCGGTTATCGTCTACCGAGTAGGAGACCGTGTCGGTGATGTCCTTGTCTTCGGCGAATGCGGTGACACCAACCTGTGTGCCAGCGACAGCATCTTCTGCAATGGAATTGGCAGATGCGTCTGTGTCGGTCACGGCGGTGACGTCATACTCATCAACGTCAGAAACGGAGATCGTGAAGGTCTCTTCCGAAGTTGATCCATCGGTGGAGGTCGCCGTCACGATGATGTCGATGGAGCCCTCGGTTTCGGCGTCGAAGCTTGCGCCATCCGCAACTCGAACCACACCGATTTCGTCGATGGTAAAGCGGCTGTCGTTGACAGCATAAGAGACGGTATCGGTGGCGTCTGAATCCGTTGCCAGGGCGGTCACGCCGACCTGAGTGCCCGCGCTTGCATCTTCCGCGATGGTGTTGTCGGAAGAATCGGTATCGGTAATAGCGGACACGGCGCTTTCGTTGACGTCGGAAACCGCAATCGTGAAGGTCTCTTCCGAGGTCGAGCCGTCGGTCGAGGTCGCCGTCACGATGATGTCGATGGACCCTTCAGTTTCGGCATCGAAGCTTGCGCCGTCAGCAACCCGAACCACGCCGTTCTCATCGATAGTGAATCGTGCGTCGTTGACAGCATAAGAGACGGTATCGGTGGCGTCTGAATCCGTTGCCAGGGCCGTCACGCCGACCTGGGTGCCCGCGCTTGCATCTTCCGCGATGGTGTTGTCGGAAGAATCCGTGTCGGTGACAGCGGAGACTGCGCTTTCGTTGACGTCTGAAACGGAAATCGTGAAGGTCTCTTCCGAAGTCGAACCGTCAGTCGAAGTCGCCGTGACGATGATATCGATGGAGCCCTCGGTTTCGGCGTCGAAGCTCGCGCCATCGGCAACCCGAACTACGCCGTTTTCGTCAACGGTGAAACGGGTGTCGTTGACGGTGTAGGAGACCGTGTCGGTAATGTCCTTGTCTTCGGCGAATGCGGTGACGCCAACCTGTGTGCCTGCGACAGCATCTTCTGCAATGGAATTGGCAGATGCGTCTGTGTCGGTGACAGCCGTGACGTCATACTCATCAACGTCAGAAACGGAGATCGTGAAAGTCTCTTCCGAGGTCGAGCCATCGGAGGAGGTCGCCGTCACGATGATATCGATGGAGCCTTCAGTTTCGGCATCGAAGCTCGCACCATCCGCAACCCGAACCACACCATGGTCGTCAACGGTGAAACGGGTGTCGTTGATCGAATAAGAAACCGTGTCGGTGGCGTCTGCATCAGTTGCCAGGGCAGTCACGCCAACCTGCGTACCAGCGCTCGCATCTTCGGCGATGGTGTTGGCCGAGGAATCCGTGTCGGTGACAGCGGAAACGGCGCTTTCGTTGACGTCGGAAACCGCAATCGTGAAGGTTTCTTCCGAGGTCGAACCGTCGGTCGAGGTCGCCGTCACGATGATGTCGATGGACCCTTCAGTTTCCGCGTCGAAGCTCGCGCCGTCTGCAACCCGAACCACGCCGGTTTTGTCAACGGAGAAACGGGCGTCGTTCACGGAATAGGAGACGGTGTCCGTCACATCTTTGTCTTCGGCAAATGCAGTGACGCCCACCTGCGTACCAGCCGCAGCATCTTCCGCGATGGTGTTGGCGGAAGTGTCTGTGTCGGTCACCGCGGTGATGTCATACTCATCAACGTCTGACACCGAGATCGTGAAGGTCTCTTCCGAAGTCGATCCATCGGTAGAGGTAGCGGTCACGGTGATGTCGATGGACCCTTCGGTCTCCGCGTCGAAGCTTGCGCCGGCGGCAACCCGAACGACACCGTTCTCATCAACCGTGAAGCGGGCATCATCAACCGAATAAGAAACCGTGTCGGTGATGTCCTTGTCTTCGGCGAATGCAGTGACGCCCACCTGCGTGCCAGCTGCAGCATCTTCTGCAATTGTATTGGCAGATGTATCTGTGTCGGTTACGGCGGTGACATCATATTCATCGACGTCAGACACCGATATCGTAAAGGTCTCTTCCGAGGTCGAACCGTCGGTAGAGGTCGCCGTGACAGTGATGTCAATGGACCCTTCGGTTTCGGCATCGAAGCTTGCGCCGGCAGCAACCCGAACCACGCCGTTCTCATCGATAGTGAAACGTGCGTCGTTGACGGAGTAGGAGACAGTGTCTGTGGCATCTGCATCAATCGCCAGTGCAGTTACGCCAACCTGGGTGCCCGCGCTCGCATCTTCCGCGATGGTGTTGGCCGAAGAATCCGTATCGGTCACCGCGGTGACGTCATACTCATCGACGTCAGATACCGCGATCGTGAATGTCTCTTCCGAGGTCGAACCGTCGGTAGAGGTTGCTGTCACGATGACATCGATGGAACCTTCGGTTTCGGCATCGAAGCTCGCGCCATCCGCAACTCGAACGACGCCATTCTCATCAACCGTGAAACGGGGATCATCGACGGTGTAGGAGACGGTGTCCGTTACGTCTTTGTCTTCGGCGAATGCGGTGACGCCCACCTGCGTACCAGCTGCAGCATCTTCCGCGATGGTGTTGGCGGAAGTGTCTGTGTCCTGAACTGCGGACGTAGCGTATTCGTTTTCGTCTTCGACCTTCAATGTGAAGCTTTGCGTGGACTGCGAGCCGTCGGTGGAGGTGGCGGTCACAGTGAAGGAGACAGTCGCTTCGGTTTCAGCGTCAAACACGGCGTCTTCGGCAATGCTGACCACACCCTGGTCATCGATGACGAAGCGCGGGTCGTCTATGGAGTAGGAGACACTGTCGCTCACGTCCCGGTCGGTCGCCACAACAGTGATGCCAGCCTGACTGCCGCCGTCTACACCTTCGGAAATTGTGTTCGCAACAGCGCCGACCGTGCTGATCGGGCTGACGTCGTATTCGTTCACGTCACGGATATTGATCTTGAAGGTTTCTGTCTGCGTCGCTCCGTCGGATCCGGTGGCAAGCACGATGATCTGGTGACTTCCAGCCGTTTCGGCATCGAGCGAACCTGCTACCGTAACGATGCCCGTCTCGGGATCAATGGAGAACAGACCACCCGCATCGTCCAGGAGGCTGTAGGTTACGCTGGCCCCTTCTGCGGCGGTTGCGCTTGCCCGAATGCCGGTTGCAGATCCGACTGCTGAATTTTCGTCAACGGCGTTTTCAGTTGCATCGATATCGGTGACCGCAGACAAATCGGAAGCGACGATGCCCGCAGCAAGGTCGTCGTTGCCGTCATCGAAACCTGCGCCTGACTGCACCTGGCCATTCTGGCTACTGAAGGTGCCGTCGCCCGGGGTGGTTGCGGAGCCATTCGAATAGGTCTGGTTCGATCCATCATCCAGAGCAGAAGCTATGCTTGCGGACGTGCCGCCGCCCAACGGCAAATCGTCGCTGTTCGACCCTGAAAAGTCCTGTGTGCCATTTGAATTGTCGGAAGATTGCTCAGCGTATGCATTGACTGCATCGCTGTTTTCAAGCGCAGAAAGCTCCGTGCCATCATCCTCAAACCCGATACCTTGCACGCCGGACGATGGGTCTTCCTGTTCGACGTAGCGTTGTTCTTCCTCGTCGCTTCCAAGGTGCAGGTTGGCGTTGACCTGTTCCATGGATTCGCCCATGTCCTGGTCGAGATGATAGTCGTGCGCCTTGTCGAGATGCTCATCTCGATTATCGAGAAGCCCCGAATGCAGGATGCTATCGGAATTCAGGGTCGTCCTGGTTTCCGTAGTGTTACCTTCTGACGAGGTGTTTTCCTGGGTGTCTCGATTCTGAGTGTCGCTTGCCATTTCGGTCGCACGTCCGCACAATTTCCGATATTGCCAATGAACGTCGGCGTCCTTAACAAAGCGCAAAATTCCTCTTGGAATCTGAAGTTTAGTTCTAATAAAATTCGGGAAACACGGCGTAGGGTAAACGCTTTTTAAACCCGATCAGCACAGTTTGAGCGAGTAGCTACACGACTCTGGCCCACATATGCTGAAATCGGTATTTTCATCTTTCTTTTTGCCTCGTCTGAGGATCCGGCATTCTCCGTCCGGACGCTGGATTTCTTCGCCCGGATTGCCGCGCGACGTTGTAGTTGCTTCCGTTTTCGCAAATGTCATGGGGCTGGCGATGCCGCTGGCCATTCTTCAGGTTTATGACCGCGTTCTGCCAAATGCTTCCACCGACACGCTGCTTGTGCTCATCCTCGGGGTGGCTGTCGTTCTAATTGCCGATGCCGTCATCAAGGTCTCCCGTACCGCGGTTGTCGGCAGGCTCGGGGCAGGGTTCAATCATCAGGCGCACACCGAACTTTTCCGCCGGGTGCTTGATGCCGAGCCTTCCCAGTTTGCCAAAACGCCTGTTTCCGTACAGGTGCACCAGCTTCGGGCGCTGCAATCGGTTGCAGATCACTATGGCGACCAGAACCGCCTTCTCGCCATCGACCTGCCTGCGGGGGGTATCTTCCTGGCAGCGCTCATCTTTATCGCAGGGCCGCTGGCGCTGGTGCCGATCACCTTGCTGGGCATCTTCATGCTGTTTGCCCTCAACAGAAACAAGGTGCTGCAGCAGGTTGTCGCCGACCGGGCGGATCAGGACGATCGCAAATCCGATTTCATCCTGGAGGTACTATCCGGCGCCAAGACCGTGAAGTCCCAGGCGATGGAAGCACTGATCATGCGCCGCTTCGAGCGATTGCAGCGGGCAACGGCAGAGCTCAGCTCCAGATATATGCGCTTGTCCGGCCAGGCGAGGGATGCGTCCGCACTTTTCGGAACCCTCACGACTATCTTTGTGGTCATCTGCGGCGCGTTGATGGCCATCTATGGCAATTTCAGCGTCGGCGGTGTCGCTGCCAGCACACTCCTGTCCGGTCAGTTCGTGCAGCCTTTCCTTCGCGCGATCAACCAGCTGACAGACATGCAACGACTGAAGCACGACTACGCTCAGGTCAATTCGCTCTTCAAGCTGCCGGAGGTTGCGCAGCAGGAGCCTTTGTCGGTCGATACAGACGGTTCCATTCACCTGATCAACGTTTCAGTCGAACTGGGTGAAAGCCAGCGCCGGGTGTTCGAGGACATCAATCTGACAATCGAAGCCGGACAATTTGTCGGTTTCCGCGGTGCGGACGGCAGCGGCAAGTCCACACTCATGAAATTGCTGACCGGTGAAATGACGCCGACGACCGGCAAGGTCATGATCGGCGGGCAGGATTATGATGGCCTCCACCAGCATGCACTGCGCAAGACCGTTGCCTACGTCGACAACCAGTCTGCTATCTTCAACGGCACGATCCTTGAAAACATCACGATGTTCGGTGCCGTATCCGACATCGCTCATGCGCGTATGGCGGCAAAGCTGATCGGGCTTGAAAAGGAAATCCATCTCTTGCCGCGCGGTTATGAAACGCAGCTGGGGTCAGACCTGGGCGGGAAGGTTCCTGCAGCTACCTTGCAGCGGATCTGCATTGCAAGGGCTTTGGCAGGCGAGCCGAAGATCCTGATCCTGGACGAGGCGAATGCGCAACTGGACCAACAGGCAGAAAAGGCGCTTGTCGATGCGCTGATCCGTCTGAAGGGCTATCTGACGGTTATCATCATCAGTCACCGTCCTTCCATGCTGGCAGTCGCGGATCACCAATACGAACTCAGGGACGGCAGCGTGCATGACCTCGGCACGATGAACGTAACCGGTACACCTCAGAAAATGGGGATGCCGGCGTGAGCAGACCGCTATTCAACCTTGAAGACGTCCACGCTGCCGACAACGCCGTACACCGCCAGTGGCGCGATCTGTCGGCCGAACTGGCAGCCGATGGGACCGCCACAAGCCGGCTAGGACTTCCTGATGACGGTGCGGCGCCCGCCGAAAGGTGCCTGATCCCGCTTTTGCGGGAGATGCGCTGGCAGGGCAATGACCGGCTTCTGTTCGAGGCATTGCCGCACTTCGACCGGATTGAAACTTTCCAGGTCTTGCGGACCGTCCTCAGCCGCTTGACAGTCAAGACGACACCTTTTCATGGAAGTGCCGGGGAACTGACCCATGCACAGATGCCGTGTCTGCGCGTGACCAGGGACGACGTTCAGGTTCTCGTTGGAAAAACCGGAACGGGTGAGTTTCGCGCCTATTCCGGCCGTCAGGGAGAGGCAATTTCAGTTCCTGCTGCGGATATTCTGAAAAACGAGATCTATCTCGCCGCCGAAGACACTGAGGAGCAAGGGCAGGTTCAAAATAACCGAAGCTGGTTCTCGACCGTATCCAAGCGGTTCCGGACCAGTATCATCTCCATTCTGGCCCTCGGTTTTGTTCTCAACATTCTCGCTCTTGCACCGCCGTTGTTCATCATGGCGATTTACGACAAGGCAATGGGAGCAAAATCGACCGAGGTGCTTCTGACCATGGCGGTCGGCGTTGGAATCATTCTTCTGTGCGAAGTTGCGCTGCGCAGAATGAAGACATGGCTACAATCCTATCTCGGCGGACGGGTTGATGCGATTGTCGGCAACAAGACCTTTGAGCGCATCCTGCATCTTCCATATGCGATGCTGTCCGAAGCGCCGATCGGCACCCAGGTCATGCGGCTGCGCTATTTCGACAGCGTGCGCGACATATTCCAGAGTTCGCTGTTCAACGCGATCGTCGATATTCCCTTCACGCTGATCTTCATTGTCGCGATCTTCCTGATCGGCGGACCTGTTGCGCTGCCGCCGCTCGCACTGCTGACCATCTACACGCTGCTGGCCGTTTATGTCCTGCCCAAGGTCCAGCGCGAAGTCGCTGCCGTTGGCGAGCAGAAGTCGAAACTCAACAGTTTCATGATCGAGACCTTTCGCAACCAGCGGGCTCTCAGGAACCTTTCTGTAGAAGATACCTGGCTGGAGAGATTTTCGGCGCTTTCCACCAACTTCAACAAACTCAACATCCATGCACGTCATATCACGCATGTGCTGCAGACACTGTCGCAGACGCTGATGACCATTTGCGGTGTCCTGGTTCTGGGGATCGGGGCAATGCGTGTCATGGAAGGAGAAATGAGCCTGGGCGCCCTGATTGCCACAATGGCCCTCAGCTGGCGGGTGCTGAACCCGATGAACCAAGCTTTTCTCAGCATCACGCAGCTCGCGCAAAGCCGGACGGTGATCGAACAGATCAACAACCTCATGAAGGTGCAGCTCGAGCGCGAGCCGGGGCATTTGCCGAAAATCACACGTGACATTCGCGGCGATCTGAAAGTGTCCTCACTCGTCCTCAGGTATCCAGGGGCAACGGAAGCCTCGCTGAAGGGCCTTGAGCTGACGGTGAAGGAAGGCGAAACCGTTGCCATCACGGGCCCGAGCGGCTCGGGCAAGACCGCATTGTTCCAGGCTGTCATCGGCTTGTTTCAGCCCCAGGTGGGGTCCATCCTGTTTGACGGTCTGGATGTGCGCCAGCTGGATACCGCAGAGTGGCGCTCCTCCATTGGCTATGCACCCGACGATCTCGACTTCTTTTACGGCACGGTAAAACAGAATCTGCTGATGTCGGATCCGGGTGCTACCGACGAACGTCTGATCGAGGTTACCGGTAAACTTGGCTTGCTGTCCTACCTGGAGGAGAACTTCAACGGACTTGAAACGCGCCTCAATGGCGAGGTCCTGAAGCAAATCCCGGACAACATGAAGCAGCGAATTGTTTTGGCCCGTGCCTTCGTGAAGGCGGCACCGCTCTACCTGTTCGACAATCCGGGCACGCATCTCGATTTCGAGGGCGACAAGAAATTCATGGCGATGATCGAGGACCTCAAGGGCAAGGCGACCATCCTCATCAATACCCAACGGCCTAGCCACATGAAAATGGCCAACCGGGTGGTTGTGCTCAGAGGTGGCCAGATTGCGATGATGGGGCCACCGGAACAAGTAGTACCGGCACTCATGGGACAGACCGCGAAAGCCGGATAGGCAGCTTTCCTACCGAAGATACCAAAAAGCCCGCCGGGTTGCTCCGACGGGCTTTGTTATTTGGTGGTGCCGCTTTTTAGAAGACGGATTTTACTGCTTTCACGGTTGCATCAACAACCTTGTCGATTTCAGCTTCAGAAATGCACAGGGGAGGGGCGAACCCCAGGATGTCACCCTGCGGCATCGCCCGGCCGATGACGCCTTCCTTCAACAGGGCAGCTGCAACCTGTGGGCCGGTTTTGCTTGCCGGATCGAGATAGGTTCTGCTGGCCTTGTCCGATACAAATTCGATCGCGCAAAGCAGACCGTCGCCGCGGATGTCGCCAACGTTGGCGTGATCTCCGAGCGCATTCGTAAGTGCATTCTTGAAGTAGGCACCTGCGGACCCGGCATTCGCCACCAGGCCGAGACTCTCGATAAGCTTGAGGTTCGCAACACCGGCTGCGGCACCGATCGGGTGTGCGGAATAGGTCCACCCATGGCCGATCGGACCAAATTCGTCGGTACCGTCCTCCAGCACCTTCCAGACCTTGTCGGAAACGATGGAGCCGGACAGGGGAGCATATGCCGATGTCAGGCCTTTTGCGATGGTGATGAAATCCGGCTGAATACCGTAGTGGTCTGACCCGAACATCGTGCCGAGACGTCCAAAGCCTGAAACAACTTCATCTGCGATCAGCAGAATGTCGTGTTTCTTGAGCACGGCCTGAATGGCCTCCCAGTACCCGCTTGGGGGCGGTACGATCCCGCCCGTACCAAGGGCCGGTTCGCCAATGAAGGCTGCAATGGTGTCAGCACCTTCGCGTTCGATCAGGGCTTCCAGGTCAGCAACGCAATAGGCAACAAATTCTGCTTCGGACTGGGAAAGGTCTTCCCTGCGGAAATAGTCGGGCGCGACCGTGTGCAGAACCTGTGAAAGCGGCAGGTCGAACTTCTTGTGAAACAACTCGAGGCCCGTCAGAGAACCGGTCATCAGGCCCGAGCCGTGATAGCCGCGCCAGCGCGAGATGATCTTCTTCTTCTCCGGGCGGCCGAGAATGTTGTTGTAGTACCAAACCAGCTTGATGTTGGTTTCGTTCGCATCCGAGCCGCCCAGTCCGAAATAGACCTTGGACATGTGGTCGGGCGCTCGCTCCATCACCATTTGTGCAAGCGTGATGGAGGCTTCGGTGCCGTGGCCGACGTATGCGTGGTAATAGGCCAGTTCACGAGCCTGCTCTGCAATGGCGTCAGCAATTTCGGAACGGCCATAGCCGACGTTGACGCAATAAAGTCCGGCGAATGCGTCCAATAGTTTGGTGCCGTTACGGTCTTCGATATAGACGCCGCTGCCACCGGTGACGATCCGGTTAGGGCTCTCTCCGCGCGCATGTTGGGCAAGATGGGTCGAGGGATGGAAGAAGTTCTCTCTGTCCCAGGCATCCAGTTGGTCGTTCTTGAGCATATTCAAGTCCTTCTAGTGTTGGTTGGGCCAGGTCAGCTCCAGTCCCGGCAGACGTATTTGATTTCGGTGAAGGCCTCCAGTCCGTAGCGGGCACCTTCGCGGCCAAGGCCGGATTGTTTCACGCCTCCAAAGGGGATCGGATAGCCGGTCACTTTTGTGCGATTGACGGCAACCATGCCGTATTGAAGCGCGCGGCTTGCACGGTAGATGCGGCGCGGGTCCTGCGTGTGGAGATAGGCGATAAGGCCGTATTCGGTGTCGTTTGCCCGTGCGATGGCGTCCTCCTCCTTATCGAAGGCTGCCAGGGCTGCCACCGGACCAAATGTTTCTTCCCGGAAAATCGATGCATCAGCGGGAACATCCCCCAGAACGGTCGGCTGAAAAAACAATGGGCCGGCCGTGTGACGGTGGCCACCGGTGAGGAGGCGCGCACCTCGTGCGAGTGCATCTCGAACGTGGTCCTCCTGCTTGGCAACCGCCCGCTCATGCATCAGCGGTCCGATATCAGGATCTTCAAGCCCAGGTCCGACTGACAAGGCTTCAACACGGTTGGTGAAGGCTTCGCAAAACGCCTGGTAGACCGGTCTTTCAACCAGAATGCGATTTGCCGCGAGGCAATCCTGACCGGATGTTGCGAATTTTGCGGCGATTGCCTGATCGACGGCATGGTCAAGATCAGCATCTGCAAACACGAGGAAGGGGGCGTGACCGCCGAGTTCCAGCACAAGTCGTTTTACAGTCTGAGCACCCTGCGAATAAAGAAGCCGTCCTATACCCGTCGATCCGGTGAAGGAAACCGCCCTGACGCGCGGGTCTGACATCCACGGTTTCACGATGTCTTCCGCGTTCCCGGGAAGCACGTTGAAAACACCTGCCGGAAGCCCTGCCTGGTCAGCAAGTTCAGCTAGGGCGAGTGCGGAATACGGCGTTTCCTGCGAAGGGTGCACGACAACGGTACAGCCGGCAGCGAGTGCGGCAGCTGCTTTTCGCGTGATCATCGCGCATGGAAAGTTCCACGGCGTGATCAATGCGGCAACGCCAACAGGTTCCCGCCAGACTTCCATCTCTGCGTCAGGCAAGTGGGAAGTGATGCTCTCGATATTCGGCCGTTTGGCCTCTTCGGCGTAAAACGATACGAAGGAGGCTGCATAATCGATCTCGCCGCGGGATTCCGAAAGTGGTTTTCCTTGCTCACGCGTCATCAGACGAGCGAGATCTTCCCGGTTTTCCAAGATCAAGTCGTGCCAGGCCGACAGAAAGGATGCTCTTTCCTGAGGCAGCAAGGTGGACCAATTCGAGAAGGCGTCATTGGCGGCATCGATAGCTTTGGCCGATTGTGCGCTGGAAAGAGATGTCACTTCCCCGAGAAGACTTCCATCCGCCGGATCGGTTACCTGAAACACGGCACCATCACGTGCCGCTGCCCAACGTCCACCGACATAGGCGAAGTGCTTTACCAGGTGATGGTTGTCGATCAGGTGAAAAAGCGAGCTTTCAAGGGATGTCTCGGCAAGGATTCGGGACTGCATGGCGTTGCTCTCCAAAGTGGTGAGCAGAGCCTAGAATGGCGCCCGGGAACGAAACGCCTTTTCTTGACAAGCTTGGCAGCTGTTTCGTTCTTATTCGGGGTTGTCAGCAGTTGTATCTGTTCCAAGCCTCCCGGCCAGCAACATATCGAGTGCTGGTGCAGCGCTCTGTTTCACCGGTTTTGTCACCACGTAAGTGAAGTAGCGAACGACGCCAAGGCCGCGGTCCAGCAGGGCATCCATGAACCGCTGATAGCTGTCGATGTCGCGCGTGACGGTCTGCATCAGATAGTCGAGCCCGCCACCGATCGCCCAGCAGGCAACGACTTCATCGCAATTGCGGATTGCCCGCTCAAAGGCCTGAAAATATTCGGCGCGGTGATGTTCCAGTTCGAGCGTCACGAAAACGGTGACATGAGGCGCAATATTCTTGAGCGAGAAACGCGCGCCATATCCCTCGATTATTCCAGCAGCCTCAAGCCTCTCAAGGCGCTTCCAGCACGGGCTCGGGCTAAGATTTATACGCTTTGCGAGATCCGCTTTGGAAATGCGTCCTTCCTCGGCAAGTACCTTCAGGATTTCCAGGTCTCGATTGTCCAGTTTCAGCATCAATGTCTCTTGCCGGTTCAGGAAACGAGCATCGTGCCCGCATTTGCCTTCTTGACCTTGCCAAGAGACAGCGTGGCAATGGCCGTATCCTGAACGCCGGTGCCGGTCAAATCGCAGACGGTGATATCGTCATCACCAGTCCTGCCTTGCGCCATGCCTGAAACAATCTCACCGAGTTCACGTACACGGCTCACATTCGGCAAGGTGCGGTTCTCAAGGGCGGAACGCAGCTCTCCGAGTTTTTCGCATTGGCTTATCCGATCGCAGACCAGGACATCGGCCTTAGCCAGGATCTCCGGAGCAAGTTCATTCTTGTCCTCCTGATCAGATCCCATTGCAGTGATATGCAAGCCGGGATGCAGACAATCCGCACCCAGGATAGCCTCCTTCGCAGGGGTCGTGGTGACGACAAGTTGGCTGTCGGCGACCAGTTGCTGCCGATCCTCGGTTGCGACCACGTCTATCCCGAGCGCTGCAGACATATCCTTGGCTAGGGCTCTGGCCTTGTCACGGTCTCGTCCCCAGACCAGCGCCCTTTCTGCAGGCCGTACCTTTGCCGCCGCAATCAGCTGCAACCTGGCCTGAACGCCGGTTCCCAAAATGCCGATCGTTGAAACGACTGCAGGCGCAAGGTGGCGTGCCGCAACCGCTCCGGCTGCAGCCGTGCGGATGTCGGTCAGATAACCATTGTCCAGATAGACAGCCTGAACCAGACCGGTTTGCGCCGAAAAAAGCACCATCAACCCGTTGAGACTTGAAAGCCCGAGAGCAGGGTTGTTGAAAAAGCCGGGAGATACCTTGATCGCGAAACCGTCGAGACCTGGCACGTAGGCGGTTTTCACATCAACTTCCGCATTCACCTCCGGCAGGGCCATAGACAGCACGGGAGGCATAACGACTGTTCCGGTTGCCAGCTTTGCAAATGCTTTTTCAATGCAGTCGATGACTTCAAGATCAAGATGAACAGCCCGGCGCAGATCGGCCTCGTTCACCAGCCTGATTTCATGCGCCATAGCGTTTTCCCTCCAACAGATAGTCCCCAAGCATAACGTCCTGACCGGTCACGACTTTTGTGAATTGAACCATGTCGACATTTCGACCCGTAATAATCGTTGCGACCGGACCTTTCGGCGCGGTCAGCTTTCCGGCCAGGATTGCTGCAATGCCAACCACGCAAGCGCCTTCCGCGACATGACTATCCTCGTAATAAAGAGCCTGCATGGCCCGGTAGATTTCGTCTTCAGTTACCAGAATGATCTCGTCCAGAAGATCCCGGCACATTGCGAACGAAAGCCGGTTGTCGAGGCCTATGCCACCTCCAAGCGAATCCGCGAGGCTTGCCACCTCTGGCACTTCCACTGGCCGGCCGGCGTCGATCGATGTTTTCATCGCCGCGCCTCTGTCCATGGTCAGTCCGACAACCCGGACCTGTGGATTGATGGATTTAGCCGCAAGCGCGACACCCGCGGCAAGCCCGCCTCCTGACAGGGGGACCAGAAGCGTGTCGAGGTTTGGAACATCTTCCAGAATCTCAAGCCCGATGGTGCCTTGGCCTGCAATCACGTATGGATCGTCGAACGGTGAGATTTCAAAGACGCCTGTTGCCTGACCCAGCTTACGGCACTCGGCAAGGGCATCGTCCTGGCAGTTGCCGACGATCCGAGTTTCAGCCCCAAGGGCTCTGATGCCATCCAGCTTGGTCTGCGGAACCAGGGATGACATGCAGATCACGGCGTTCAATCCAAGTTCCCGTGCCGCATAGGCAACACCGCGACCATGATTTCCGGTCGAACAGCATGTGAGCGTCGTGGTGCCTTCGGGCGCATTGCGGGCCGCATTCGTTGCACCGCGCAACTTGAACGCGCCTGTTGGCTGCATCGTCTCCATCTTCAGGAAAAATGGCTGTCCGGTTTGTTCTGTCAAGAATCGCGAGGGCAGGAGGGGTGTCCTGACCACTCGCCCGGCGATGGCTCTTCGCGCTTCGAAAATATCCGTAAGCGTCAGTTGCATGGACTGTTTCCGGTATCGCTCGTGGTCATCATGAAGATCCTGCAAGGGGGAACATTCTCATTTGTGTACAAATGACCCAAAAAGTGCAAGCGATGATATTCGGATGTGTTTATTTTCTTGATTTCTGAAATGGCTGAGTTCTTATTTGTGTACAAATAAACGACGAGGCCCAATCATGCCAGGTCACGACCTTCCTTTCAGCAGTGCCGAGTATCAACGCCGTCTCGATCTTGTCCGTACCGACATGTCCAAACGGGGAATAGATGTCCTGTTTCTCGAGGACCCTTCCAATATGGCCTGGACCACAGGCTATGACGGTTGGTCTTTCTATGTGCATCAGGGGGTCGTTGTCTTTCTGGACGAAGAACCGATCTGGTGGGGACGCAGGCAGGATGCCAATGGTGCCCGTCGAACCGTCTGGATGGACGACGCACGCGTCGCTTCCTACGCCGATCATTTCATTCAGTCGTCTGAACGCCACCCCATGCAGGACCTTGCCAGGCTGCTGGAATTGAGGGGATACGCAAACAAGAAGATTGGCGTTGAACTTGAGAACTACTACTTCTCGGCCAAGGCGTTCCTGACGTTGCAAAGTGAGTTACCGAACGCTGAATTCATCGACGCCACAAGCATGGTCAACTGGTTGAGGGCGGTCAAATCCGACGAAGAACTCGTGTTCATGCGCAAGGCAGCCAGGATTTCCGAGAAAATCATGGACGGCGTCTTGGAGCGTGTTGTGCCGGGTATGCGCAAGGCCGACCTTGTTGCAGAGATCTACGCCGACGCCATCCGAGGATTGGACGACGCCTGGGGGGACTACCCGGCTATCGTGCCGCTGCTTCCCAGTGGCGCGGATGCGTCCGCTCCTCACCTGACGTGGGACGGACGTTTCATGCAGGTAGGGGAGGCGACATTTTTCGAACTCTCCGGCTGTTTCCGCCGCTATCATGCCCCGTTATGCCGCACCGTTTTTCTTGGCAAGCCGGAACAGTACCTGCTTGATGCCGAGAAGGCGTTGGTCGAGGGCCTCGAAGCCGGCCTGGACACCGCAAGGGCCGGCAATACCGCGGGTGACATCGCACGTGCTTTGGCGAAGCCTCTTGAGGCCGCGGGGATCGAGCGTGGCGCGCGGGCAGGGTACCCGATCGGCATTTCCTATCCACCTGATTGGGGCGAACGCACAATTTCCATTCGCGAAGAAGACAACACCGTTCTGAAGCCCGGCATGACCTTTCACTTCATGCCGGGGCTTTGGATGGATGGGTGGGGACTGGAAATCACCGAGAGCATCCTCATCAAGGAAAACGGACCTGCAGAATGCCTGTGCAACAGGCCGCGCAGATTGTTCGTGAAGTCATGAGGTGCAGATGCGCTCGGACTTGTTGACCCGGACGATTTCCATACTGGATCGCCTGATCGGTTTTCCGACGGTTTCGGCAGACAGCAATCTTGAATTGATCAGCTTTGCCGCGACCCTGCTTCGTGAAGCTGGTGCTCAAGTGACGGTTTCCAAGGATGCGACCGGCAAGAAAGCCAACCTGTTCGCAACAATTGGCCCAAATGTCTCCGGCGGAATTGTCTTGTCAGGGCACACGGACGTCGTCCCGGCAGATCCCGTAGAGTGGGCCTGCAACCCGTATCAGATGCGCGAAGAAGGTGGCTTGTTGTACGGGCGAGGCAGTTGCGACATGAAAGGCTATATCGCTGCGGTCCTCGCGAAATCGCAGGACTATGCGCTACTCGACCTGAAACGGCCGCTGCATGTCGCCTTGACCTATGATGAGGAAGTCGGCTGCTTTGGCGCCAGGCATCTGGTTGAGGAACTGAAGCGCAGTGATATTCGTCCCTCCGTAGCGATTATCGGTGAGCCGACGGAAATGCGGGTCATTGAGGGGCACAAGGGGTGTTACGAATATACGACAGCGTTCCACGGCACCGATGGGCATGCCTCCGAACCGGACAAGGGGGTCAACGCTATCCACGTCGCCGCCGCTTTCATCACCAGGATGATGGAACTGGCAGAAACCATGAAGGACAAGTCAGGTCCGGACAGCGAGCGCTACTCACCGCCGTGGACGACACTTCAGGTTGGCCGGATAGACGGCGGCTCTGCACGCAATGTCATTGCTCGGCATTGCGCGGTGGAGTGGGAAATGCGCCCGGTTCGGATGCAGGACGCACTTCAGATAAAGTCTGCCCTGGAAGCCTATTGCCAAGACGTGCTGTTGCCTCAAATGACGTCCGTTTATCCCGACGCTGAGATTGTCACCGAAATTATTGGAGAAGTCGCCGGACTGGCCGTGATGCCGGAAAACGAAGCAAGGGACATCGTTACATCGCTCACTGGCGCGAACCTGTGTGATGTCGTTTCATTTGGCACCGAGGCCGGGTTGTTTCAGGCCCTGGGGCTTTCTGTTGTGGTTTGTGGCCCGGGCTCCATCGCACAGGCGCACAAGCCTGATGAATATCTGGCCGTTGACCAGCTCGATAAATGTCTCGACATGCTCACGGGACTGGAAAGGACCTTGTTACAGGCCTCATGACCGATCAGGACATAACAGCGACGGCCGACGTTGCAGAACTGTTGAACCAGGCTGCAAGCGCTCAGGAACGGTTTCAGATCATGTATTCCGTTCTGAGAGATCGGATCTGCATGCTTGTCTATCCGCCCGGAACGCAACTGAGTGAAGAGGCGTTGGCATCCGAATTCGGTGTCAGTCGCTCGCCATTGCGCAAGGCGCTGCAGATACTCGAAGCAGACGGGTTGTTGTTGTCGCAGCAAGGCGTAGGCACACTGGTGACTGAAGTGGATCTGGAAGAATTGGCGCAGGTCTATGAACTCAGGCTTGAGCTGAATGAATTGACCGGCAGGTTGGCCACGCGGTCTCTCGATTCTGAACTGGAAGCCACATTCAACAGTCTCAAAATTCGGGCGGAGCGATTGAGCTCAACGCCGGATCGTGCGGTTTTTGCCCGACTCAATATCGATTTCTTTCAGGCCTTTTTGCAGCTCACACTGAACATGCCGCTGCGCGAAGTTTCTGAAAAGCTGTTCTACAAGACCTGTCGCATCTGGCTGACTTTGATAGATGAGAAGGACCTGCCAACAGAGGTTGCCATCTTCTGCGGCGAAATCGCGGAAATTTCGAATGCTGTGCGACTTGGAGACTTCCAGGCCGCGGCCTTGATTAGGCGAGCACATCTCTCCATGGGGTTCAACCGACTGAAAACCGCTACACGACAAAGCACCGATCGGAAGGCTGGTTAGCCAAGGGCATCTTGGAATTTCTGGGGTTGGTTGAACGAACAAGACCGCCCCCGGAAGCGATTGTGGTGGGATACAATCAGTTGCTTCCGGGAGCGGCCCGGGCTTTCAAAGAAGATGAACGAACTTCTTTGAACGGGTAATCCTTTCAATAGCCTCAAACAAAAGTGGCGTTTTCACCTCAAATATGCTCGGTGTACCTAGTTATTCCTAAAAAATTCAGTGTCTCTTTGCCATTTTCGTCAGTTTTCTGACTGTAGAAGTCGTGATCTTGCAATCGGATTCTACGTTTCTCTGAACGTATTTTCCTTTTTCGAGAGAATATTCGAGAAATACACTAAGTTCGTTTGCATGAGCGACAAGCACTCTGTGACCGGAAACCACTGTGTCAGTTACTTCCAGATCCTGACCCCAGGCCCAGCCACCATAAGAAGTGCCACCGTTCGACCTGAGGACGATTTCGAAAAAATTGCCCCCGTCGCTTTCAGGCATTTTGAAAACGAGATCCAGATTGTCTTCGTCGTCTTTCGTCGGCTCTCCCGCACCAAGCCAGACAGAACTGATATTTGCGGAGATCAAATCGCCAAGAGGATAAAATGGGGAACCTTCGTACCAAAGAAATTCCGTAATAACGGACCCTATGTCATTAGCCCTCTCAAATGGTCGTACATTGTCTCCGTACCCTGCATAGGTCCTCCTGAAGGAGATCTTACCAGACATGAATGGTTTCCTTACTATCTGATAATACGTAGTTTTTGCTATTGGCCGCGAAGTGTGATCACTCTTCGTCCCTTCGGCAAAGCTACATTCCCAATAGCGCCGTCACACAGGCGTGACTCCGTCACGGCAGTGGTGTTCTTCTGTGGGGGGAACTGTGTTAGAAAAAATTACCAGGGGGCAGCGTGATGAATAAAAGTAGTTCAGCCACTAATATTCGACTACTTGGCGTTCCGTCAGTGTATTACTCGCGGAATACCCCGTTTCCTGCCAAGGGATACGCGTTGCTTGCAGTATTGTTGCTTGTTCCTGGCAACGAGCTTGCGCGTCAAAAGGCGGCTGCCCTGCTTTGGGAGGATGTCGCCCAAACCAGGGCCATGGCAAACCTCAGGCAATTGCTTGTGAGGGTTCAAAGCAAGCAGCCCGAAGCCGGACCGCTCATTGAAACAACCCAGACCAGAATCAGTCTTGGTCCCGGGGCGCAAAGTTCCGACCTGGCCGCTTTTCTCCAGTCCTGCAAGGCAACCGATCTTGAAGGCATGATGGCCGGGATAGAGCAGTTCACCGGCGAACTGCTCGATGGCATGGAGTTCGAAGGTGAACAGCTGAACCTTTGGCTGCTGACCGAGCGCGCGAGCCTGAGGGAGAAACTGTTTAACAGAGCAGCAGCAGCCCTTGAGGAAACGACACGCTTTGGAGCGGATCGTGGCGGCAACATCGGCAAGATCGCTGATCGGCTTCTGGCTTTCGAACCTGACAGCCCCGAATGCTATCGTATCATTTCAAAAGCTTATGGCAGGTGTGGCGATCAGGATGGTGTCGATCGTATCGACCGGTTGATGAATTCGGTTCTCAATCCTGCCTTGCCTCGTGTGCCTGGTAATACAAGCAGCAAGCCTTCAGGAACAGTCTGGGTCGCACCGACGGGGGTCAAACCGGTTGAGGAGCGTCCGGCACCTCCCAAACCACCGGTTCCGCGCGTTGCCTTTTCGTCGCCCCGCCACATCGATCAACATCCGGATGCGCAGCTTGCCGAGGCATTCGTCGAGGATGTCGCGAACAGTTTCTCCAGGTTCAAGACATTTGTCGTGGTCTCGCCGTTCAGTACGATGCGTGACTTTCGCGGCGGCAATGTAAGCAACTGGGAAAAAATTCGGTCCAACTACTCCGTGCAGAGTTTTCTGCTCCCGGGCAGCCAAAAGATTTCCTTTACCGTTATCGATGACGGCACAGGGGAGATCATCTGGTCTGCGGAGTATTCGATGGAGCCGGAGGACCTTCACTATACCTTCCGGCTTCTTGCAAAAACCGTGGCAGCCAATCTCGCCCAGCAGATCGAGCGACAGATGCTCGACTCCGGCCGATCGATAAATGCCCAGAGCTATCTGCACGTCTTGCGGGGGCAGAACCTCATCAAGACCTGTAATCTGAGCATGATCCGCCGGGCAAGAAAGGAATTCCGGCAAGGCCTCACGTACGACAAGGACCTGTCCATCGCCCGCGCTCGCATAGCGCAGACAATGCAACTGGAATGGTTGCTGCTCGGGGGGACGGATCCGCACCTCCTTCACCGCGCCAAGGCGGAAGCGGACGCAGCCATCGAGATCGATTCGACGGCCGGTATCGGCTACTGGATGGCTGCGGTCATCGCGCTTTATCAACGTGATTACGCGACCTCGGAAGCCAAGTTCCAGGAAGCCGAAACCTTGAGCCCCAACTCTTCGGATCTGCTCATACAGCACGCAGATGCGCTTGCGCATTTCGGCAAGCCCAAGGACGCCTGGAACCGTTTCAAGCACGCGATCGATCTCAATCCACTTGCACCGGACATCTACTGGTGGGCGGGTGCGAGCATCGCCTTCAAGCTGGCCGACTACGCAGAGGCCGTCCGACTGTGCAAGCAGATGGATGACGAGGAACCCGCGTTGCGCATCCTGACGGCAAGCCTCGCTCTAGACGGGCAAATTGAGAGCGCAAGACAATATGCACGGCGTCTCATGGATGTTTATCCGGGGATGACCGCGCAGGAAATCAGTCGCTTCATGCCAGACAAGAACCCAGAGAACAGCAAGATCTTTCTGGAAGGTCTGAAACTCGCCGGCTTCGACTAGGTAAACCCATTTACAGGAGAAAATTATGCCTAATTCGTCATTTTACGTGATCGGAAAACGTGGTCACGGTGTTGTTTTTTTGCGGATGGATCCGCTGCGCGTATCTCGTGTGTCGCACCAGACAATTCTGGCTTACGAAGCGCAAAACGCCGGTGTCGACGGCTATGCACGCATCGCCGCTGCCGCCCGGGTTCTGTTCGCCGAAAGTGACGGCAATCCGGAAACAAGCCTCAGCCAGGTCGAGTCGGAAGGTATCTACCAGGCTATCAAGCAGGGCAGCACGATCTCGGATGTCGATTTTGCATTCCTCACTGATGTCGATGACAGCGATTGGGACCTCAACAGAATGAGCTGGGCACCGATCCAGGATCCGGTTTCCAAGACCGGCTCCGGTTCTGATTCCGGAAATCCCGACACGCTTCAGGATGCCGTGCTTTCGGACGATTGATCCGGAAGGCGCCTGACTGACAAAATCGCACCGCTACAGGAGGTATCCGCTGTGCAATCCGATCCTTTCTCTCCGCAATTCCTGCGCAGCTTCGGCATAACCAGATTGGGTGAGATCACCGGGCTGGACACGATCGGGATACCGGTCTGGTTCGCAACCAGGCCAAATTCCAGGTCTCTTTCCGTTTCCCAGGGAAAGGGTGTGACCAACGATCAGGCGAAGATTTCAGCGATCATGGAAGCCGTGGAATGTGCTGTCGCCGAACAACCGCGACAGCACGTCACGGAGTTCGCGACGATCGAAGACATGGCGCGACAGCAAAGGAGCGTCATTCCGTTCTTTGATCTAGCAAGGGTCAACCCGCATCAGCTCGATCCGACCCGCCAGCGCGCCTGGGTTCCTGGAACGTCCCTGATATCCGGCGAGCAACGCTTCGCGCCCTACGAATTGGTCGGGATGGACATGCGTAGCGACATGCCTTGGGACCGTCATGCCTTCCGTATGACATCCCAGGGGTTGGCGGCGCATTTCTCGATCGACAAGGCCATCGAACACGCCCTGCTCGAACTCGTGGAACATGACGCGTCCAGTGTGGTCGATACTTTCGGTTTGTTCGTCAACAATATCCGGGAGGTCACCGACTACGAGGGCGCGAACGCCGATCTAGACGCCATTCTGGAGAAGGTCTCAAAAGCCGGGCTTGATCTTCACATATACGCCCTTCCAGGACGCGTGAAACTTCCGGTCATTGCCGCTGTCATCTCGCGGCAGGTGAATGGGCCATCCGGAGTCATTTCGCGTGCTCCTGCCGGAATTGCCTGCCGGACGAACGTTGCCGAGGCGATACTCGCAGCCTTGCTTGAAGCGGTGCAGTCGCGTCTGACGGACATCGCCGGTGCGCGCGACGACCTTGCGATGGATCGTTTTCAGCAGTCCAAGGATGGCGTAGCCAGGAACCAGCCACCAATCATTCCTCTTGCCAAACTTGAGGCTGAGTTCCGCCCTGCAAGGCAGTCGTCCATGGGGTGGCAGGATGTCCTGAAGCTGATGCGGGCGGCCGGCATTGAGGATGCCTACATGTTTCCGCTCAAATCGCCGGTCCCGGACGTTCACGTGGTGAGGACGATCGTTACAGGCCTTGACGCGCATTCCGGCAGCTTCTCCGAAATGTCCATAAACTCGATACTGCTGACGACGGAAGTGCTGAGCACTGCATGTTGAAACCCGTCGTTTTTGCAGGACCGAGCGTTCACGGCTTGGCCGGCGATCTTTTTGACGACCTGGACGTTTTCCCACCTGCGGCACGCGGAGACATTCTGCGAGCCGTGGGGCAGGGGCGCCGTGTGATCGGATTGATTGATGGTTTCTTCAATTCCACACCTTCTGTCTGGCACAAGGAAATCCTGTTCGCCCTACAGGAGGGGTGCCGGGTATACGGCGCGGCCAGCATGGGCGCATTACGGGCTGCAGAGTGTTTCCCATTCGGGATGGTTGGTGTCGGGGCAATTTTTGCAGACTATCAAGCGGGAAGGCGTCAATCGGATGCGGATGTTGCTGTTTCGCACGCTCCGGCAGAACTGGGCTATTGCCCGCTGACACTGGCGCTGGTGGATGCGGAGGCGACGCTGTCTGCAGCTTTGAAAGGCGGGTTCATAGCCGAAAGCGCACATGATGCATTACTGAAAGCTGCAACCGGTCTGCATTTTTCCACGCGAACCTGGGTGCGCGTGCTGAGCGAAACAGGACTTTCCGAAGCTGAAAGCGCTCACTTTCTGAAGTGCCTGCCCGAGTTCGAGCAGAGCTTGAAACGGCAAGACGCTCAAAAGCTCCTGACCAATCTGAAAGAGAACATCGAGATTGAGACGCATGATGGTCAGGACAGTTGGAAAATACAGAACACCCTTTTTCTCAAGTCACTTGAAAAAGAAATTCTCGGCAGGTGACAGCTAATGAAAATGGAGATTGTGAAAGCCAGGACCACATGGTCAATCGTGCCGGATTGTGGCGGTCTGATTGAAACGATAGCGATCTCACTACCTCAAAAGGTTTTTGATCCCGGCAATCCTCACGCCGAAAAGATACTTGCCGCGATCGGAAATCTGCTCAAGGCCATGCCTTCGAGTGTTTCAATCCTGGCATTTGCGGATGCTTTTAACGGGGCGGCTGCAAGAAGCTGGATCGAAACACAGACCGAGTGTCGCTATGACATTGTCCTGGCAGGCGCTAGGCCGCTTGAAAGTGCAGATATCTGGGCACAGGATTCCATCCTGGTACAAATGCGAGGCAACGACCTGCGGATTGCCGCTCCAGCATGCGACTGGCCCAGGGGCATCTTGCCGAGGTTACTGGCCGAACACCTCTCTGTCGCCTGCCACGATCTCCCACTCTTTTTGCCGGGTGGAGACCAGATCGTTGGTGAGGGCTTTCGTCTCATCGGTCACACAAGCCGGCTGAGATCAGCCTCAAACAAGTATGGCGGTGACAGCACTTTGCTTGCCGCAGATCGGCGTATCGGTGAACTCGATAACAGACCTGTCTGCTATTGGGGATACCGAAGACAAGACTTGTTCGAAAAGCCCGCCGTCGATGCTCAAGAAAGCAGGGCCGGCAAGAACACTGCAGATTCTAACCGTCAGGGAGACCTGGACTGGCAAACAGCGAATGATCTGCTCGGGGACCTTCCATTTTCTCATTTGCGGCCGGATCTGGTTACGAGCATTGAGCGGTGCGAAAGCCATGTTGACAGATATGTCTCTCCAACAGGTTTGCGCCACAACGGCAAGCACTTGTTATTGCTGGCAGACCCGGTGGCCGTGGCCCCAGAAGCCATCAGCAAGGCAAAGCGGGAAAAGAGACTTCTCGATGCGTCGGAACATTGGTTGAGGGACCAGGGTTTCGAAATCATCCGCAATCCAGTTCCCTGTGGGGTCGACGTAAAGAACGCAGTCAGACCGCGACTCTACAACAACGTTCTTCTGGAAAATGCGGTACGAGAGGGAAATGGCAAACCAATCATGTGGTTGCCATGCTTCGGCGAAGACAGCAGGTTCACGGAATTCGATGCGGAGAACGCCAGGATCTGGAAGGATCTCGGCTTCGATCCCAAGCTGGTCTTCGGCTGGGAAAGCCTTGCCCATGCAAATGGCGCACTGCGCTGTGCCAGCAAGGTAATCAGACGGCAAGCAACTTGATCGAACGGAACTATATGTAAACCGACACGGACAGGTGCGTCTTCAGCATCAGGCTAGTTTTTTCAGAAGAAGAGGTTGGCTGGGGAACCTGGATTCGAACCAGGACTAACGGAGTCAGAGTCCGTGGGTCTACCGTTAACCTATTCCCCAACAATGCTCATAAGGCGAGCTGCCAATCGTCGGTACAGGGCGAAATGATTGGTCGCTCTCGATTGGTGTGCCGCATATACATCCATCACATTCACGATTGCAAGACCCGTCGACGACTTTTTTGTGAAATTGCATGCCTGTGGAAAGTCTCGCGAAAGACTGTATGCATTCGTTTCAAGGAAAGCTTTTCCGACGAGGGGCAACCTGTTACAGTTTTGTCAACGAAAGACGCAGTCCCCAGCAGCGCCCCTTGAAAAACGGCGGCAGCACTGGAGATCTGAAAGGCAAAAACGTGACTCAGTCAGGTCAGGAACCGCCCGAGAAAGGGCGTCGTACCCCTGATGTGTCCGGAACCAGCGGGGCTCCCAGGGAGCCCGGGGGAACATCCAGACGACGCCGAAAGCGCAAGTCTGGCAAGCGCCCCAAAGGCAACTCTGCGACACAGGCAAACGGTGTCGTCAACGGAGTGCCTGATACGGACGGGCGAATTCCGTCCAGTGCTGTGACCGGACCCGTCGATCAAGCACTCGCCGCGCAGGAACAGCCTGCGCGAAAGGGTGAGGGTGCGTCCGCTTCCCAGAAACGTCGCAAAAAACGGAAGCGCGGGCGGGCAGCCGGTGGTGAGGGCGTGCAAAACGTCCAGGCAGGCGGACTGAACCAGGATGGTGCGGAACGACAACCTGACACCACGACGAGCCTGAAGGGAAAGAAGGCGGCCCGTAGACGCGGCCGACGGCGCAAACAGTCCGCCAACGGAGCGGAATCAGTCCCTGTTGCGCGGACAAACGATGGCGACATCGTTGTCAGCTCAAAGACACTCGAAAAGAGTACCGGTACACCCTCCCACCGTAATCATGAATTGCGCGTGCGTCGGGATGGTGAAAATCGCCCGTCAGCAAGCCGGAAGGAACAGGTCGACGGTTCTCGTATTCCTGCACCATATGATCGATCTACGGGCAGGAACAACTCACCGCTTTATGCGGCGCTTGATCTTGGGACCAACAATTGCCGTCTTTTGATCGCCAGACCTGAAGATCGCGGATTTCGTGTGGTCGACGCCTATTCCCGAATAGTGCGCCTCGGAGAAGGTGTCGGCTCAAACAGAATGTTGAGCGATGCGGCCATGGAGCGGGCAATCGATGCTCTTGCCCAATGCCACCGGAAACTTGCCGACAGAGGGGTTGCTCGCTCAAGGCTTATCGCGACAGAGGCCTGTCGGGCAGCCGAAAATGGTGCTGACTTCATCGAAAGGGTGAAGGCGGAGACAGGTTTGGCGCTCGAGGTCGTGAACCGCGAGACAGAGGCCCGCCTGGCAGTCGCCGGATGCGCTTCGCTTGTGGATCACGACGCCGATGGCGTGATTCTGTTCGATATCGGCGGAGGGTCCTCGGAGATCGTCTGGCTGGACCTGCGCAACCGTTGTGGCGCACGGGGCTATGCATTGACCCGCTTCATCCGGTCTTGGATCTCGTTGCCGGTCGGCGTCGTCAACCTTGCAGAGCGGCACGGCGGTGTTCACGTGACACCGGATATCTTCGAAGCCATGATTGAAGATGCCGCCGAACATCTGGCAGCGTTCAATCTTGCTAATAACCTGACCGAAGCTATCGCGTCGGGCAGGGTCCATATGCTCGGAACATCTGGTACGGTTACCACACTGGCCGGTGTCCATCTGGGCCTGAAACGTTATGACAGGCGCAGGGTCGACGGTACCTGGCTGGAAGATGGGGACGTCTCCAGAATGATTGATCAGCTGCGCGACATGCCTTATGAGGCACGCGTGGATAATCCATGCATTGGTGCGGATAGGGCTGATCTTGTTCTGGCAGGTTGTGCCATCCTGGAAGCTATCCGCCGCCGCTGGAGTTGCTCACGTCTGCGCGTCGCGGACAGAGGACTTCGCGAAGGTATTCTTACAGAATTGATGGCGGCCGATGGTGTCTGGTCGCACCGCAAAAACGGCTCTCGGCATAATCGCGGGCGCCAAGGGAACAGAACATGAGTCAGGGCAAAAAGGGAACAGGCGACCGAGGTCTCCACGTCAAGGTGAAGACGTCCGCTGGTCGGCGCGAATCCTCCACGCGTTGGCTGCAGAGGCAATTGAACGATCCATACGTGCGCCGCGCGAAGATGGACGGTTACAGGTCGCGAGCTGCCTACAAGCTGATAGAGATCGACGACAAGCACAAATTGCTGAAACCCGGTTACCGGGTGGTCGACCTTGGTTGCGCACCGGGTGGCTGGTGTCAGGTTGCAGTGGAAAGGGTGCAGTCCTCCGTGGAAGCGCCCAAGGTGGTCGGGATCGACTATCTGGAAATGGACCACGTGCGAGGAACGACATTCCTGCAAAAAGACTTCCTGGACGACGATGCTCCAGCCGCCTTGCTGGAAGCGCTCGGTGGCCACAAGCCCGATGTCGTTCTGTCCGACATGGCGGCGCCGACCACCGGCCACAAGCAGACCGACCATCTGCGCACGACGCATCTATTCGAGATCGCAATCGATTTCGCGAGACGCAACCTCGTTCCCGGTGGCTCGTTCCTGGCGAAGGTTTTTCGGGGCGGGACGGAAAATGCACTGCTTAACGACCTGAAACGCGAATTCAAATCGGTCGCCCATCTGAAACCGCCGGCAAGTCGCAAGGAAAGCCCGGAACTTTATGTGATCGCGAAGGGCTTTCGCGGAAGTGATCTTGATCAGGACTGAACCGTTTTCTACTCGACCGGGAAGCCGGTTTGCCAAGAGATACAGGGGGAACGCCCCATAGCGGGCGTCACCCCCTTTTCTTTCTGTCACCTGCGTGTTATTGACCCGCGCCAACTTCTCCGGCACAGCCGAAGCGACTCGAAAGATGCAGGCTTTTGATCAAAGCGTGCGTCTCAGCTATTTTTTTACAAAGGGGAATTGGCAATGGCATCCTTCTATGTCCCTACCACTGGACAGCAAGCCCTGACGTTTGACGATGTCTTGCTGATCCCTGGCCACTCGGAAGTCATGCCGGGTGAAGTTGACCTGCGCACCCGGGTCACACGGGAACTTGAACTCAATATTCCGATCATCTCGTCGGCGATGGACACAGTTACCGAAGGCCGTCTGGCAATCGCCATGGCTCAGGCTGGTGGCATTGGCGTCATTCACCGCAACCTTTCTCTCGACCAGCAGGCCGAAGAGGTCCGGATGGTCAAGAAGTTCGAATCCGGGATGGTGGTCAATCCGCTGGTCATCGGGCCGGACGCGACCCTGCAGGACGCTCTTGACCTGATGAAACGGTATGGCATTTCCGGCGTTCCGGTCGTTCAAAACGGCGGAGCAGGCGGTCAGACTACTGGCAAGCTGGTTGGCATCCTGACAAACAGGGACGTGCGGTTCGCGTCCAATCCCGACCAGAAAATCCATGAACTGATGACGAAGGACGATCTCGTCACTGTCAACGAGAACGTCAGCCAGGATGACGCCAAGCGGCTCCTTCATCAGAACCGCATCGAAAAGCTTCTGGTCGTGGATGACAACCGGAACTGCATCGGTCTCATCACCGTCAAGGACATGGAAAAGGCGCAGCTCAATCCGAATGCGTCCAAGGACGATCAGGGCCGGTTACGCGTTGCAGCGGCAACCAGCGTCGGGGAGGAAGGGTTTGCCCGTGCAGAACGTCTGATCGACGCAGGTGTGGACCTTCTTGTGGTCGACACGGCCCATGGCCATTCCCAGAAGGTTCTCGACATGGTCGGCCGGGTAAAAAGCCTTTCCAATTCCGTGCAGGTACTTGCAGGCAACGTGGCAACCAGTGACGCAACCAAGGCTTTGATTGACGCCGGTGCAGATGCGGTAAAAGTTGGCATTGGCCCAGGTTCCATTTGCACCACCCGAATTGTCGCTGGCGTTGGCGTTCCGCAGCTAACGGCCATCATGGATTCAGTGAACGAAGCGGACAAGCAGGGCGTACCTGTGGTCGCTGATGGCGGCATCAAATTTTCCGGAGACCTGGCCAAGGCGATTGCCGCCGGCGCGGCGTCCGTCATGGTCGGCTCTCTTCTGGCAGGCACCGAAGAAAGCCCGGGCGAGGTCTATTTGCACCAGGGACGATCCTACAAGTCCTATCGGGGCATGGGGTCCGTCGGCGCCATGGCACGTGGCTCGGCCGATCGCTATTTCCAGGCGGAAGTACGCGACAGTCTCAAGCTTGTACCGGAAGGTATCGAAGGTCAGGTGCCATACAAAGGTGCGCTTGGCAGCGTTCTGCATCAGCTGGCAGGTGGCTTGAGGGCTGCCATGGGCTATGTTGGCGGCCGCAACATTCCTGATTTTCAGGAAAAGGCGCGTTTTGTGCGGATCTCTGGTGCAGGCTTGCGGGAAAGCCATGCCCATGATGTGACGATTACACGGGAAAGCCCAAATTACCCGTCCAACGTTTAAACCACACGGTATCGGGGCGCTTTGGAACAGGCGCCCCGCAAAGGAACAGCATGAAAGATGGCGGACGCCTGGCGGCGGCAATTGAAGTCCTGACTGAAGTGGAAACGCGGCACAGGCCTGTGCAGCTTGCCCTGAAAGACTGGGGTTCCGCACACCGGTTTGCAGGTTCCGGTGACCGGACGGTCATCGGCAATCTTGTGTTTGACGCACTTCGGAACAAGGCTTCGCTTGGTGCAAGAATGAAAGACGGTTCGGCAAGAGCCGTTGTTCTTGCGACCTATTGCCTGAGTTGGGGCAAAGGCCTGCAGGCGTTAAGTGGCGTTCTTGAGCAGGATCATCATGCTCCGGCTGCATTGTCAGTTGATGAAATCGCTTGCCTCTCGCAGGAGCCTGACAGCACGCCATCGCCTTTTGAACAGGCAGATATTCCAGAATGGCTTTGGCCGCATTTTGAGACCGTCTTCGGCGAAAACACCATTGAAGAAGGCCAGGCGCTGGCAACACGCGCCCCGGTCGACATGAGAACCAATACGCTCAAATCTGACCGGGACAAGGTTCTCAAGCGGCTGGCTCATACCGGGGCAAAGGCAACACCGCTGTCACCAGTTGGTGCGCGCATCGAGGCCAAGCCTGATCTTGGCCGCATGCCACATGTTCAGGCTGAGGAAGGCTATCGAAAGGGTTGGTTTGAATTGCAGGACGAGGCCAGCCAACTGGCGGCTCATCTTGCGCAAGCCAAACCTGGTGATCAGGTTTTGGACTTTTGCGCTGGCGGTGGTGGCAAGACACTGGCTCTGGCTGCCTCCATGCAGAACAAGGGGCAGCTATACGCCTATGACGCCGACCGTCTCAGGCTTGCTCCGATCCACGAAAGACTGCAGCGGGCCGGTGTTCGAAACATTCAGGTGAGGGATCCGGCAACTTCAAGTCTCGAAGATCTCGTCGATCAGATGGACCTGGTTTTTATCGACGCCCCTTGCACGGGGACCGGCGTATGGCGTCGCCGGCCGGATTCCAAGTGGAAGCTGGCGGAAAAGGCCTTGCAGGATCGTATCGAAGACCAGCGCCGTGTACTGGAAAGCGCGAGCAGATACGTCAAGCCGGGGGGGCGTCTTGCCTACGCGACCTGTTCCGTCCTGCGTGAGGAAAACCAGGCCCAGGCGGACTGGTTCCTGGAGCAAAATCCGTCGTTCCAGTCTGATTCCGCGCTGGATATCTGGAAAACAACTCTGCCGGATGCACGGCTCCCGAAATACGTTTCTGACCGTGGCGACATTCTGCTGACGCCCGGGTCTACCCAAACGGACGGTTTCTTCATTGCCCTGTTCCGGCGCGTGCAGTGAGATCAGACAGTTTTTGCCGTCAGGATCTGTCCTGACGGCGCAGCCCAAGAACGTTCGGCAATTGATCGCCGTCTGTTGCGAGTAACTTCTTTGAAGTCACGGGCTCCAGGCTTTCCTGGTGTTGAATTTCCTGTTTGGTTTCTTTTTCTTGAGCGATTTTTGCAGCATCGTCGGGATTATCTGACGAGGGTGCTTCCGTTGCTGAAGTCGCAGGGGAGTTCACTGGGCCTGCTTCCGGTGATTTCCTTTCGGCGACAACCAGGCCTTCTACCAGTTCTCGAATAGCCGGCTCCAGACCGTCGCCTCGAGACATGGCCGTCAGGACGGATCTGGCCTGGTTGGAATATTTGAGTGCGGCGAGGGCGGCTCCAAGTGCATTCAGAGGTTCTTTTGCTGATTTGTCGAGATCGTGCGCGGCCAGAGCGTGTTTCAGAGCTGCACCATGATCTCCAAACTTACGCGCAATACTGCTGAGCCGAACGTGGGTCTGTATTGATCTCGGAGATAGCTTCAACGCGGCAAGCGCGGCTTCACGAGCATCTTCCAGGGCGCCTTTCCCGGCGAGTGCATCGGACAACAGGTCCAGGGGAAGCGGGTCTGCCGGCGCTCGCTCACTTGCCCGGATCGTCAGCTCGATCACTTCGTCAAAGCGCTTACGCAGCAGCAATGTCTGCGAAAGACCAATTAGTGCAGGACCGTAATCCGGATCGGCCTTCAGCGCTTTCCGATAAGCAGCGATCGCTGCTGCCTTTTGATCAACACGCGCCTGTGTGTCTGCGAAAAGAGACAAGACAGCTGGCGTATCCGGCAATAGCTCGACCAGGCGTCGGGCCGGAACGGAAGCTTCTTCGGGTTTGTCTTCTTTCAGCAAAACACTGGCAAGACCATAGAGCGCGTTTCGATTTTCCGGTGCTTGGGCGAGCACATCAGCAAAATTTTGCCGAGCGTTTGCCATGTCACCGAGCAGCAACTGACAGTTCCCGAGGCTCGCGCGAGCATTCAGGTGGTCTGGTTCGGCAAACACGATGCGGCGCAACTGCGATTGCGCCTCGTCCAGATACCCGGTCTGGAGCAACGCGGATGCCGTTCTGTAGGCAATTTCCGTGTCATCCGGCGACAGTTCCTGGGCTTTCAGATAAGACACCAGCGCCCTGTCAAGATTGCCCGCATTTTCAAGGGCTACGGCTTCTTCAAACGCTTTACGGGCAGCTGCGGTCATCTGGGTCGGTTTTCCTAAAAGCACCTGCCAGCAGCTTGTCTCACCGGAGACGAAGCGCGGGGGCTTATGGTTAACCTAAGGAGCAGGCGCGCGCCGGTCAAAAGCGAATTTCAGCCGTACACAGCTTGTCCGCCGGAAACATTTGCCCGCCAAAGTTACGACACAAGAAAGCCGCGGAACAGGCGTTGGCGGCAAAATCTTGTGCGGGACAGCATCGGCTGTGAAATTCGGGTTCATTTTACTCAAAAGACCGGTTAGAAGCTGGCCATGACCCAGCATCAGCGCCTTCTTATCATCGACTTCGGCTCCCAGGTCACGCAGCTCATCGCGCGGCGCCTGCGCGAGTTAAATGTCTACTGCGAAATCCACCCATATCAGAATGTTACCGACGCCTTTTTGAGCGAGTTTTCGCCCAAGGCGGTAATTTTCTCAGGCGGCCCGGATTCGGTTACACGAGCCGGTTCACCGCGTCCGCCGGAAAGCGTCTACACAATGGGCGTTCCGATCCTGGGGATCTGTTACGGCCAACAGGTGATGATGCAACAGCTGGGCGGACAGGTTGACGGTGGCAAGATTTCCGGCGGTGGCGGCACGGCCGAGTTTGGCAGAGCATTCGTGACACCAGTCGAGAACAAACTGTCGATCCTGGATGGATGGTTTGCCGACGGGAAAGAACAGGTCTGGATGAGCCATGGCGACCATGTCAGCCGGATCGCACCAGGCTTTGAGGTCTTCGGCACATCGCCAAACGCTCCCTACGCGATTACCGCGGACAAGGAGAGAAACTTCTACGCCGTACAGTTTCACCCGGAAGTGCACCACACGCCGAACGGCAAGAAGCTTTATGAGAATTTCGTCCGACTTGCCGGCTTCACCGGTGACTGGACCATGGGAGCCTACAAGGACGACGCCATTGCGCGCATCCGCGAGCAGGTCGGTGACAAGAGGGTCATTTGTGGTCTGTCCGGTGGTGTCGACAGCTCCGTTGCTGCTGTATTGATCCATGAGGCGATCGGGGATCAGCTCACATGTGTCTTCGTGGACCACGGCTTGTTGCGCCTGAACGAGGCGGAAGAAGTGGTGTCCATGTTCAGGGATAACTACAACATTCCCTTGATCCATGCGGATGAGTGCGAACTGTTCCTGGGAGAGCTGGACGGTGTTTCCGACCCGGAAACCAAACGCAAGATCATCGGAAAACTGTTCATCGACGTTTTCCAGAAACATGCGAATGAGATTGAGGGCGCTGAGTTTCTCGCTCAAGGTACGCTCTATCCGGACGTGATTGAGAGCGTCAGCTTCTCCGGAGGTCCGTCGGTCACCATCAAGTCGCATCATAATGTCGGCGGGTTGCCGGAAAAGATGGGACTGAAGCTGGTCGAGCCGCTGCGTGAGCTCTTCAAGGACGAGGTGAGGGCGCTTGGCCGCGAACTCGGCCTTCCCGAGAAGTTCATCGGCCGCCACCCCTTCCCGGGACCTGGGCTTGCCATTCGTTGTCCGGGTGAAATCACCCGCGAGAAACTTGAAATTCTTCGAAAGGCTGATGCGGTCTATATCGACCAGATCCGTAAGCACGGTCTCTATGACGATATCTGGCAGGCTTTCGTTGCCATCCTTCCAGTGCGAACGGTCGGTGTCATGGGCGATGGCCGCACATATGACTACGCCTGCGCGTTGAGAGCCGTGACGTCAGTCGACGGCATGACTGCCGACTATTTCCCCTTCACGCATGATTTCCTGGGTGAAACGGCAACCCGTATCATTAATGAGGTACAGGGCATCAACCGCGTAACCTATGACATTACGTCAAAACCACCCGGCACTATTGAGTGGGAATAAGCAAGGCTTTGGATCACTTGGACCCGACGTCGCTTGGCGGGTCTTGACGTGGGCGGACCAAAATATCGCAGGTGACTCTGCGAACGCAGGAATGTGATTGCACGAACGATTGTCGAGCCTGCATGCATTGGCGAAAGGTCAATGTTTGTGCTCGTGCATTTGCTTTTGTTTATAGCGCCTCGATGCTGTGAGCGAACTGCAATTTGCTTCGATTAACTGAATATTTGCAGGCGCTCATATAAACAGTCCACAAACTGTTGCTCTGTCAGTTGCTTCGCCGAATAAAGATGGGAATGATTGAAGTGAGTAAATTAACTAAAATTATTTCTGGATATGAAAATGACGGCTTCAGTCTCGGCAAAGCAGCTAGAAAAAAGAGAATTAAGTATTTTTGTGAATTGATAGAAAGTAAGTTTTCTGAGAAGGGCCGTGTAAAAATACTAGATATTGGCGGGACTGTTCAATATTGGAACATCATCGACAAAGATTTTCTGGATCGCAACAACGTACAGATTACCCTTTTAAATCTACCGGGATCTCAAGCCTTTGAGGCAGACGGGAGATTTGATTTTTTGACAGGTAATGCCACAGAAGACATCTGGAGTTACCTGGACCCTCAGGACTATGACCTGATCCATTCAAACTCCGTAATCGAGCATGTTGGTGACTGGGCGCAAATGAAGCGGTTTGCGTCAAATATCCGGGATTTCCACGGCGGTTATTTTGTCCAGACACCAAATTTCTGGTTCCCCATTGAGCCGCATTGCATGACGCTCTTTTTCCATTGGCTACCGAAGCCTTTAAGGGTCTGGCTTGTTGCTCACTTTTCCTTGGGGCATTGGGCAAAGGGGGCCAATACCGATGAGGCCGTCGAAATCGTCGAAAGTGCGCGCCTGCTGAGCAAGTCCATGTTCAAGGCGCTTTTCGATGATGCGCTCGTCAAGCAGGAAAAATTCCTGTTTTTGACCAAGTCCTTCATGGCTGTCAGAGTTGACGGGGAAGAAGTCTCTTCTTGAAAAGAGACTGGATTGCTCAACTTAATAGATTTGAATACACGACAGACTTTCGAAAGATCACAAAACGAGCTCTCGAAATTGGTGGCTCAGCGCCTTGTTGAGATTTGAGCGTGAATGAATACACCACGGCATCCGGACCTGACACCAGACTGTGCTTCTTGTGCAGCCCTTTGCTGTGTTGTCTTTGCATTTGACCAATCCGAGTCCTTTGGTATCGACAAGGCAGCAGGCGAGGTTTGCCCGAACCTGGATAGCTGCGGACGTTGTTCAATCTTCGATGACAGGTCGCGTCTCGGTTTCAGTGGATGCATTAGCTACGATTGTCACGGTGCGGGACAACGTGTGACGCAGGAAGTGTTTCACGGGCACACGTGGCGGGATGATCCTGGACTTACGGAACGGATGGGAGAGGCGCTTTCCGTCCTGCGGCAAATTCATGAGAAACTGCTGCTCCTGGCAGCGGCTGAAAAACTTCCGCTTGGTATCGGGGAACGACAAGCACTAGTCGAACTGCAGATGCAACTTGCTCCGCAGTCAGACTGGACGGAATCTCGGTTGAAGGCGTTCCCTCTGGTTGAGATTTCACGAAAAGTGTCGGATTTCCTGACAGGCTTGCGTCGACATTTCGAGCGATAGGCCTGAGAGCGAAATGTGTGCCCTTATCTTGCGCATTTGATACAGAATGCTGCGGCCGGGTCCACCTGTAACCGCTTCACGGAAATCTCTTCACCGCACTCCACGCAGTCACCGTATTCGCCAGCTTCCAACCTTGATAAGGCCGCGTCGATTTTCTGGATTGTCGCCCGGCGCTGCCGTTCGGATGCCTGTGCCATCGCTTGTCCTTGAAGCGCGTCCATACGCGACAATCGACCGACTGATTGCTGATCTAGCTCCACCGTGGCACGGGCTTCCCCGGACAATTCGCTCAATGTTTCAAGTTCGGACTTGAGCGACAAGAGCTTGATCCGAATGTCTTCAACGTTGTGTTCCGCCATCTCCAAGCCTCCAGCGAAAGCATGAAGATAGCGGCCTGAATGTGCAAGAGGAGGCAAGTGTCACCTGTTAAACGGCATCACTTGATCCTAAAACCCGGCAAGAACGATTTTCCCAATGGTTTTATTGCTTTCAATCTTCTGATGCGCGACGCGCAGATTATCTGCATTGATGGGTTCAATCACTTCCGTCAATGTGGTCTTGAGCTTGCCTGCATCAACAAGGTCAGCGACGTTGTTCAACAGCTTGCGTTGCTCATCCATATCGGTTGTCTGGTACATGGAACGGGTAAACATCATCTCCCAGTGGATCGATATCGCCTTCAGTTTGAAGGGCCCAATGCTGACGTTGTCGGGATCGTCGATGAGCAGAAAACGGCCCTGTGGCGCGATCAATTCTGCAATATCGTTCACGTGTTGCTCTGTGTGCGTTGTCGAGAAAACATAGCCGGGGGCGTCCAGTCCCAGGGCTTCGATCTGAGGCGCCATCGGTTTTGAATGATTGAGAACATGATGCGCACCAAGCTCACTCACCCAGGAACGGCTCTCCGGTCTTGAAGCAGTTGCGATAATCGTCATGTTCGTCAATTGGCGGGCAAGTTGAACCGCAATGGAACCGACGCCTCCCGAACCGCCAATGATCAGGAGAGTGTTCGAACCAGCCGGAACCGGGTCATTCACCTTCAGCCGGTCGAACAGGGCTTCCCAGGCGGTGATCGCCGTCAAGGGCATGGCTGCTGCCTCGGCAAAACTCAGGCTCGTGGGTTTGCGGCCCACAATGCGTTCATCAATGAGATGGTACTCCGAGTTGGTTCCGTCTCTGGTGATGTCGCCGGCATAATAGACCTCATCGCCCACCTTGTAGCTGGTAACGTCAGGACCCACTTCGGCGACGATCCCGGCCGCATCGTATCCAAGGACGACGGGCGCGCCGTTTTGCGAAGCTCTGGATTGCCGCACCTTGGTGTCGACTGGGTTGACCGCAACAGCCTTGACCTCAACGAGAAGATCCTGTCCGGAAGGCGCCGGCCTTGGTAGGTCGAGATCAGTCAACGACTTCGGGTCATCAATAGGAAGTGATTCAAAAAATCCGATGGCACGCATGCTGTGTTCTCCTGATTTGCGTACCAATCAAATTGATCATAAAATTGTTTGGCGCAAGAATGCACAATTCTAGCCGTAACTGACAGAAAAGAACCTTAGGCACAAAATGGATACCGTTAGGAAATCAGGACCCAAACTGGTCAAGGACGTTTATGGCTGCCATCCGGGCTGTGCTGTCGAAGCAGCGCTCAGTTTGATCGACGGCAAGTGGAAAGGCGTCATTCTGTTCCTGTTGATGGAAAAAGAAGTGATGCGCTTCAACGAGTTCCAGAAAGCGCTTCCGGACATCACACAACGGATCTTGACCGCTCAACTCCGTAGTATGGAAGCTGACGGGTTGATCGTGAGGACCGTCTATCCTGTTGTTCCGCCGAAGGTTGAATATCAACTGACCGACCTTGGCGTGTCGCTGGAGCCGGTGGTGAAGGCCCTTGCACGCTGGGGGAACGAAAACAAGACGCTCTGGCCAAAAGGGTTTAAACGGGACAGCCACCTTCAGCAGGCAGGCTGACGTTTTTCCAGGCAGATGAGTTTCGTTTGTCGCTCGCAAACCATTGAGCCTCCTGACGCATTCGTGACTTTGTCAATCCGCGGCCCGTTGCGAGGATGCTCCCGCGAAATTCAAGGGAGAAATGCGTCATGAACCTAAGATGTTCCACAGCGCTTGCGGTGTTGCTCCTGTCCTTAGTGTTCGGAGCGTGCTCAGCACGGGCAGGTGAAGTCGAGATTGTCTCGGCAAAAGCAACCGGATCTGCAGGCACGTGGACCTTCGCAGTAACTCTCAGGCATCACGATACGGGTTGGGATCACTACGCCGACCTCTGGCAGATCTTTACGCCAGACGGAGAATTGTTAGGCGAGAGAGTGCTCCTTCACCCCCATGTCGACGAACAACCCTTCACGCGATCCCAATCGGGCATCACGATCCCAGAGGGCGTGTCACAGGTCATCATCCGGGCGCGAGACACGGTGCACGGTGTTTCGCCACAAGAATACAAGTTGAACCTGGACCGTTAAGCGTTGCCTCAGTCAGGTGCGGATAAAGGCCAAAATGCCGTCCGCAACGAATTGTACGGATAGAGCTGCCAACAGCACGCCGAGAAGACGGGTGATAACCAGCTGTGCGGTTTCTCCAAGGAGCCGTTCAATCTTGTCAGCCAAGAGAAAGGCACCCATGCAACTCAGCAGGATGATCGCTATGACGCCGCCGAGGCCTGCATAGGCGAGGGTATCCGGTGCCTGACTGGACAACAGGATGATTGCGGAGATTGCCGCGGGTCCCGAAATAAGCGGTATCGCCAAAGGAAAGATGGCGAGTTCATTGATCGTTCCATGATGTGCTTCCGATTCCATCGCCTTTTCGGCGGTTTCGGTTTTACGCGCCTGGCGCTTGCCAAAAATCATCTCGATCGCGATCAGGAACAACAGGATGCCTCCGGCGACCCTGAAAGCGGAAACGGAGATGCCGAGTACATTCAGCACCGTCTGTCCGGACGCATAAAAAACAAGGAGTATGGCCGCCGCCGTAATGGTTGCCCGAATGGCGACCTTGCGCCTGTCGTGCTTGCTCATTCCAGCCGTGATTGCAAGAAACATCGGGGCCAGGCCGACCGGATCAATGGTGACAAATAGGGTCGCGAAGGCGTTGATGTAGTAGTCGAGCATGGCGATTCCCGGACCGGTTTTTAAGGCGCTTTTGTCGCCTTACTATAGAGCTTTGCGATGTGGTGGCATGTTCTCAAGCCAAATGATTTTTGCCCCCTGTGTATACTCCTCGTAAGGCATTGAAATTAAACCTCTATTACTTAGGTGGAAAAGCGCCGAGAATTTGGAACGGCGTCTTGAATCGGATATAAAAGAGCAAGCAATAACAATGAAATGAGTGTCTTCCTTGGCTGACCAGGACAACAGCACGCCCACTGACGGTCTCCCGTCCGATATCAAACCGGTCTCCATCGTCGATGAAATGAAGCGCAGCTATCTCGATTACGCGATGAGCGTGATCGTGTCGCGTGCGTTGCCTGACGTCCGCGACGGCCTCAAACCGGTTCACCGGCGCATTCTCTACTCGATGCACGAAAACGGCTACGAGTGGAACAAGCCCTATCGCAAGTCGGCCCGCGTGGTCGGTGACGTCATGGGTAAGTATCACCCGCATGGCGACAGCGCGATTTACGATGCGCTGGTGCGCATGGCGCAGAATTTCTCGCTGCGACTGCCGTTGATTGACGGGCAGGGTAACTTCGGCTCCATCGACGGCGATCCAGCCGCGGCCATGCGTTACACCGAGTGCCGTCTCGAAAAGGTCGCCCACAAACTGCTGGACGATATCGACAAGGAGACGGTCGACTTTCAGGAAAACTACGATAACTCCGAGAGCGAGCCCGTCGTCCTTCCTGCCAAGTTCCCGAACCTCCTCGTCAACGGTGCCGGCGGTATCGCAGTCGGCATGGCAACCAACATTCCGCCGCACAACCTGGGCGAAGTGATCGATGCCGCCATTGCCGTGATGGAAAATCCGGCGATGTCACTCGAAGAACTGATGCAGATCGTTCCAGGCCCGGATTTCCCAACGGGTGGCATGATCCTCGGTCGGTCGGGTATCCGTAGTGCCTATGAAACGGCCCGCGGTTCGATCGTCATGCGGGCGAAAGTCGACGTCGAGGAAGTACGCAAGGACCGGACGGCACTGATCGTCACGGAAATTCCGTATCAGGTCAACAAATCGACGATGATTGAGAAGATTGCCGAACTGGTGCGCGACAAGCGTATCGAGGGCATCTCGGACATCCGTGACGAGAGCGACCGCTCGGGCATGCGGGTCGTGATCGAGCTGAAGCGCGATGCGGTTCCGGACGTGATCCTGAACCAGCTCTACCGTTTCAGTCAGTTGCAGACATCGTTCGGTGCCAACATCGTTGCTCTGAACGGCGGCAAGCCGGAGCAGATGAACCTCTCCGACATGCTGCGCGCCTTCGTCTCCTTCCGCGAGGAGGTGATCCAGCGACGCACCCGCTACCTGCTGAAGAAAGCCCGTGACCGTGCCCACATCTTGGTGGGCCTGGGCATCGCTGTTGCCAACATTGATGAAGTCATCAAGCTCATCCGCAGCGCACCGGACCCGGCAACGGCGAGAGCGCAGCTGATGGAGCGCAACTGGCCGGCAAAGGATGTTGAATCGCTCATTCTTCTGATCGACGATCCGCGCCACATGGTGCAGGACGACGGCACCTACAAACTGTCAGAAGAACAGGCACGAGCCATTCTCGATCTGCGTCTGCAGCGCCTGACGGCGATGGGCCGCGATGAAATCGAGGAAGAACTCAACAAGATCGGTGCGGAAATTTCCGACTATCTCGACATCCTGCGCTCCCGGGCCAGGATCCAGGAGATCGTTCGCAACGAAATGCTTGAGATCAAGGAAGAATTTGCAACTCCGCGCCGAACCGAAATCATCGAAGGCGGGGCAGATTTCGACGAAGAAGACCTGATCCAGCGCGAAGACATGGTCGTTACCGTGTCTCACGGTGGCTACATCAAGCGCGTGCCGCTGGCGACCTACCGTGCACAACGACGCGGAGGCAAGGGCCGGTCCGGCATGGCGACCAAGGACGAGGATTTCGTCACCAGGCTGTTCGTCGCCAATACCCACACGCCGGTTCTGTTCTTCTCCTCGCGCGGCATCTGTTACAAGATGAAGGTGTGGCGTCTTCCACTCGGCGGACCGACCTCGCGTGGAAAGGCATTGATCAACCTGCTACCTCTCGAACAGGGCGAACAGATCACCTCGATCCTGCCATTGCCGGAAGACGAGGACAGCTGGGCAAACCTGGATGTTATGTTCGCGACCATTCGTGGCACCATCCGCCGCAACAAACTGTCCGATTTCGTCAACATCAACCGCAACGGCAAGATTGCCATGAAGCTGGAAGACGGTGACGGGATTGTCGGCGTCGACACCTGTTCTGAACATGACGATGTGATGCTGACGACTAACTTCGGTCAGTGTATCCGCTTCCCCGTAACGGATGTTCGTGTCTTCGCTGGTCGTAATTCTGTCGGGGTCCGCGGAATTCGTCTGGCCGATGAGGATCGTGTGATCTCCATGCAGATCCTGCACCACATCGATGTAACAGCAGAAGAGCGGGCCGCTTACCTGAAGCTTTCCCGTGCAATGCGTGGTGAAGCAGATGAGAACGGTAATGGTGCAGATGAAGAGGGCGTAGTTGCCGGCGATCTGCCTCAGGAACGTTACGCTCAGATGAGTGCAGCCGAGCAGATCATCCTGACCATCTCTGAAAACGGCTACGGCAAGCGGACGTCCTCCTTCGAGTACCGGGTCACCGGTCGAGGCGGCAAAGGCATCACGGCCATGGCTGTCAACAGCCGGAATGGCGGCCTGATCTCGTCTTTCCCTGTCGAGGACAGTCACCAGATCATGCTGGTAACGGATGGCGGCCAGTTGATCCGTTGTCCGGTGGACGGTATCCGCATCGCCGGGCGTGCGACCCAGGGCGTGATCGTCTTCAAGACGGCAGCCGATGAAAAAGTCGTTGCGGTCGAAGGGATCTCCGAAGTCGATGAAGACGACGTCCTCGAAGACGCCCTGGAAGGAGAAGCTGAGGGTTCAGCTGAACCGGGTGAGAATGACGCCGGGAACGATTCCGCCGAAGGAGATGAAACGCCTCCGGAAGCCTGATCTCTGATTGGCTAGACCTGAAAACGACAACAGCGGCCAGGGTGGAACCTGAGCCGCTGTTTGCCGTTACGGGGAGGGAGGTTTGAGACGAAGCTCAGTTGGCCACAGGGTAACGGGCCAGAATTGTTTCATTTACGGTGGGTGCCGTTTTTTCGACGGTGACGAAGGACACGTTGCGTACACGGTTCGCACCGGTCAGTGCCGCTGCACAGTCTTCGCTCCAGGCGCCCCAAGCTTGAGTTTCACATGCTTTTGATGCCGGAATTTGCACAGCGCGGTCGGACTTGGTGGAAGCAAGTCCCTGCGTTGCCAGGCTGGTCAGACCTTCTGCCTGCGACGCTTTGCTCGGGTGCATGCTCATCATGCCTGCGGCAATCATCGTCAACAACGCCAGAACGAAAATAGCGGCCATCTTGAATTGTCCGGCCGGATCGATTGCCTTCGCCTGAAAGGCGAAAGGACGTACCGCGATAGCCGTTGCGGTCCGGTCGATTGTAGTAGTGCTCCTCATGATGCTGGCTCCTGCTCACGCCAATTGATTTCGATGGAGCCACTTTGACCTAGGTTTGCAAAGAGAGTTGTGACGGTCGTCACACAATGTCAGTTACTGGCAAAAGACGCGTTCATGCCTGCGTTCTACTTGTTAGGCAGGTGCAGGCAGAGTAAGGAAGGTGCCATGAATCGTATTGCGCTTTATCCTGGATCCTTCGATCCCGTCACCAATGGCCACATGGATATATTGCGTCAGTCGCTTGCGCTGGCGGACAAGGTGGTGGTTGCCATCGGCATTCACCCCGGCAAGTCTCCCCTGTTTTCTTTCGAGGAACGGGTTGAATTGATCCATGCTTCGGCTCGTTCGGAATTCACTCCGGAGGAAGCTGAACGGATTGATGTCATCGCCTTCGACAATCTGGTCATCGAAACGGCACGCCAGCAAAACGCCGCTTACCTGGTTCGCGGTCTGCGGGACGGGACGGATCTTGACTACGAGATGCAGATGGCGGGCATGAACGGCACGCTGGAACCGGACATTCGCACGGTATTTCTTCCGGCTTCTCCGAACGTGCGCCACATCACGGCCACCTTGGTACGTCAAATCGCGAAGATGGGCGGAGAAATCTCCGCTTTTGTGCCGGAACCGGTTGCCGAACCATTGAGATCGCGCGCGAAACCCGGCGCGTAATTCAAAGCCAAGCTCTAGACCTGAACCTTAGGAGTCTCCAGTGTCGCGCTTTTTTGCAATTTTTGCCGTTCTGGCTTCACTTCTGATCCTGCCTTCGGCCGCCAGTGCCCAAGGCACCGATCCGGAAAACACAATTTATCTCGATTTGAAGGACGGACGCGTCGTCATACAGCTTCGTCCGGACCTTGCTCCGGCTCACGTTGAGCGGATCAAGAAGCTTTCCCGCGAAGGGTTTTACGACGGTATCGTCTTCCATCGCGTCATCGACGGCTTCATGGCCCAGACCGGTGACCCGACGGGCACCGGCACGGGCCGTTCCAGCGAACCTAACCTGAAGGCTGAGTTTTCCAACGCACCGTTCAAGCGTGGCACGCTCGGCATGGCACGATCCGCTAGCCCGGACAGCGCCAATTCCCAGTTTTTCATCATGTTCGGCGATGGCGACTGGCTGAATGGCCAGTACACCGTATTCGGTGAAGTCGTCGACGGTATGGAATTCGTCGACAACATCACCCGCGGCGAACCGCCAGCAAATCCGGACAAGATCATCAAGATGCAGGTCGCCTCGGACGCACAATAACGTTCACGCGACTACAATTTCGAAAATACCCAAGGAGATACTCGATGGCTGAAATCAAAGACGCCGAAAACACCCTTCTCATGGAAACCAGCCAGGGACCGGTTGTTATCGAACTAAAGCCGGACCTCGCGCCGACGCATGTCGCACGCATCAAGGAACTGGTTCGCGAAGGTTTTTACGACGGCATCGTGTTTCACCGCGTAATCGACGGCTTCATGGCACAGACCGGCTGCCCGCAGGGCACTGGCACTGGCGGTTCCGGCAAGAAATTGAAAGCGGAATTCAGCAACGAGAAGCACGTGCGCGGCACCTGCTCCATGGCTCGCGCAATGGACCCGAACTCCGGTGACAGCCAGTTCTTCATCTGCTTTACCGATGCACCCTGGCTCGACGGTCAGTACACCGTCTGGGGTGAAGTGATCGAAGGCATGGACAATGTCGACAAGATCAAGCGTGGCGAACCGGTTTCCAATCCGGACAATATCGTCTCCTTGAAAGTGGCGGCCGACGCGGCCTGAACCACCTGAAAGTGGCTTTAACGATGCAGCGCGGATCAGTCATCCGCGCTGTTTTGTTTTGGATGTACCCTCAGACGGTTGACCTGCTCCGCCGTCGCCAGTAAGAGCCGCTGACTGAAAGTCCGGTTGCCGCTCTGGATGGAATGGCGCCGCACCCCGAAACCTTCCAGAGATCCGTCAGTAGCAAATCACCATGCGCGTCGACCAATTCGACTTTGTTCTTCCCAACGAGCGGATCGCCTTGCGCCCGGCTCGGCCACGTGATTCCGCTCGCATGCTTGTCGTTAAACCAGGTGCTGAACCTGAACTGTCCGACACGGGGGTTCGCGAATTGCCGCTGTTGCTGGAGCCCGGTGATGCGCTGGTCTTCAACGATACCAAGGTGATACCCGCACAGCTTGAAGGAACACGCCTGCGAGGAGACATTACCGCGGGCATCGGGGCGACGCTGCACATGCGCACCGGGCCGGACCGCTGGAAGGCCTTCGTCCGGCCGGCAAAGAAGTTGCAGGTTGGCGATACCGTGCTTTTCGAAGGGTTCGGCACACGGCTAACGGCGGAAGTGACCGAAAAGGGCGACAGCGGTGAAGTATTGCTGACTTTCGACCGGTCCGGACCTGATCTCGACATTGCAATCGCATCCGTTGGACACATACCCTTGCCACCGTATATTGCGCAAAAGCGTGGCGAAGACGACCAGGATCGCAAGGACTATCAGACGATATTTGCCGAAAAGGACGGCGCCGTTGCCGCACCGACAGCGGGTCTTCATTTTACGCCTGAACTGCTCAAGGCATTGAGCGAGCGCGGTATCGAACAGCACCGCGTAACACTGCATGTCGGAGCCGGCACCTTTCTGCCGGTAAAAGCGGAAGACACGGCAGATCACAAGATGCACGCAGAATGGGGCGAAATCTCCGAAGAGACTGCCGCTGCACTTTTAGCCGTCAAGGCAAGGGGTAACAAGGTTGTCAGCGTCGGCACGACATCCCTGCGGATCCTTGAAAGCTCCGCCCAGGCAAGTGGCGCCATTGCCGCCTTTGCGGGTGAAACCTCGATCTTCATCACGCCCGGTTACCGTTTCAAGGCGATCGACGCGTTGATGACCAACTTCCATCTTCCGCGTTCTACGTTGTTCATGCTGGTGTCGGCTCTCTCGGGTCTGGACACGATGCGGCGTGCCTATGCACACGCTATTTCTCAGGAATACCGTTTTTACAGCTATGGCGACGCTTCCCTGCTATTCCCGCAGGAAGGCGCTGTCTGAGGACCAATCATGACCGAACAAACCGGCAAGACCTTCAGCTTCAAGCTGATCACCACGGACGGCGCGGCGCGGCGCGGCGAAATCACGACGCCTCACGGTGTCGTGCGCACACCCGCTTTCATGCCGGTGGGCACTCAGGCAACTGTGAAGGCGATGTACCCGGAGCAGGTGCGTGAAACCGGTGCAGACGTGGTTCTAGGCAATACATATCACCTGATGCTTCGCCCGACTGCCGAACGGGTCGCGAGACTTGGTGGACTGCACACCTTCATGAACTGGCCTCACACGATCCTGACCGACAGCGGCGGGTTCCAGGTGATGTCGCTGGCTCAGCTGCGGAAGCTGGATGAAGATGGTGTGCGTTTCCAAAGCCACATTGACGGTCAGAAGTACCATCTCACACCGGAGCGTTCAGTCGAGATACAGGGTCTCCTCGGGTCAGATATCCAGATGCAGCTGGACGAGTGCATCAAGTTGCCGAGCCCCCGTGAAGAAGTCCAAAGAGCAATGGAGCTGTCTCTCAGATGGGCAGAACGCTCTCGCAACCAGTTCGAAGCCATGGGTGGCCCCGGGAAAGGGCAGGGGCTTTACGGTATCGTTCAGGGTGGTGATCAACCCGACCTTCGTATTCGCTCGGCAGAAGAACTCGGCAAAATGCCGTTTGAAGGCTATTCGGTTGGCGGTCTGGCGGTTGGTGAACCTCAGGACGTCATGCTGAGCATGCTCGACATCACGACGCCAGTTATGCCGGTGGACAAGCCACGTTACCTGATGGGCGTTGGGACACCGGATGATCTTCTGGAAAGCGTGAAGCGCGGCATTGATCAGTTCGATTGTGTGATGCCGACCCGCGCAGGACGTCACGGTCTCGCCTATACGCGCTACGGCAAGGTTAACCTCAAGAATGCCCGTCACCAGGACGACCCACGCCCGCTCGACGAGGCGAGCACCTGTCCCGCGTCTAGCGTCTACAGCAGAGCCTATCTGCACCATCTGGTGCGTTCAGGCGAAGGACTGGCCGGCATGCTGCTCACCTGGAACAACATCGCCTACTATCAGTACCTGATGCAGGGCATGCGCGACGCGATCGAAGCCGGGTCGTTCGAAGACTTCTACTCGAAGACCAAGGAAGATTGGGCGCGCGGCGATATTGCCGCGCTGTAACCCGGCACACTCAATCCAGGTTCAGGCTGAAACTGACTAGGCGGAAAATCCGTCCGCTTTCGTCAGATAGCAGCCGGAAATCTTCCAACTGCCGTCATCCTGTTGCTCGAAACTGTAGAGAGCCAACCAGTTTTGACCATTTGGGCCGGTTACATAGACTTCCTGCGTTGGTCCGAGCTTGGTCATTTTTGACCGGCCGAACGTCACGCTTTGAGGCTTGTAAACTGGCTGGTAGCCTTGCCGCACCATTTCCATGAAGAACTCTGGTGTTTGAAACCGCTGTTGCAAGGAACTGGTTGCGAACGAGAAGGCTGCCTGGGCATTACCCGTCGCAAAGGCACTCATCTGATTTTTGATGATCTTGTGAAAGGCACTGCTGTCGAGCCCTTCTTCGGCGCGGACAGACCCTGTAGCCAGCAACGCGCTGACGCCGGCCACCGCCACCATCTTCCAGAAACGAGCATGAGCCATGTTCGGTGTCTCCTTTCCTGAAACCCGAATAGTATACGGCTCCAAACCCTTTTCAGATTGCTAAAATACGAGCAAACCCTTGCGGCAATTCCCGGCAGTTTGATCCGTTTTTCAGCAGACCTTGAACTGCGAATTTTCGTGTCGCGTATCGCGGCACAACAAAACCGGGAAATAGTCCTTTAGAATCAAAGGCGCCAGAGCTGGATTCCCTCCGGACAAGTGGAGCGATCCAAAAGCGCCGGTATATCAGCGACTAGGCCGCGTTGATCTTTCAGAACGTCTTTCAGGACCTGCCAACCGGTTCCATCCTGGAAAAAATGCCGATGCGGGACCGCAAGCACGGCAACATCCGCAGCATCAAGGTCTTCTTCCCGGGTGAGGGTGATTCCATATTCGGCCGCAACCTCATCGGGATGTGCAAGTGGATCACAGACCTGAACACGTGCCCCAAACTTTTCCAGTTCCCTGATGAGATCAACGACCTTGGAATTACGGGTATCAGGCACATTCGCCTTGTAGGTGATGCCGAGAACGACAACTTTCGGAGGCATGGGCATGCCAAGCTTCACGCTTTCCTGGATGATCTTGCCTGCAATAAATGCCGGCATTGCCTCGTTGGTACCGCGTCCCGCCAGAATAACCTGAGGTGTCATGCCGATCTCGTGTGCCTTGTGGGTCAGGTAATAGGGATCGACACCGATGCAGTGCCCCCCGACCAGTCCCGGCTGGAATGGCAGGAAGTTCCATTTGGTCGAAGACCCCTTCAACACGTCCCGGGTATCGATGCCCATCTGGTGGAATAGCATCGCCAGTTCGTTCATGAGAGCGATATTGAGATCGCGTTGTGTGTTCTCAATCACCTTCGCCGCTTCCGCTACGCGGATCGACGGGGCAAGGTGAATGCCGGCCGTGACAACGGCTCCATAGAGCGTGTTGAGTGTTTCGGCTGTTTCCGGGCTGGAACCCGAAACGATTTTGGTGATGTCCGCAAAGCCTCGCTCGGTATCGCCAGGATTTATGCGCTCCGGGGAATAACCGACGGCAAAATCCCTGTTGAAGAGCAGCCCCGATTCCGTCTCGAGGACGGGAACTGCAATCTCTTCGGTTGCCCCCGGATACACGGTTGATTCAAAGACAACGATGGCCCCTGGTTTCAGATTGCGGCCGACGGTTGCCGCTGCGTTTCTGAAAGGCGAAAGGTCAGGTCGTTTGGCGTGATCGACAGGTGTCGGCACGGCCACGATCAAGACATCCCTATCGCTCAGATCCTTTTCGTTGTTGGAAAATACCAGCGTTTCCTGCTGCAAATCCGCGTCATCGACAGACGACGTGCTGTCCTGACCGCTGCGCAACTCGTTCAAGCGGTTTTCGTTGATATCGAACCCGAGAACGTCAAAACCCTTCGCAGCGAAGGCCACCGCCACGGGCAGACCGACATAACCCAGACCGATAACCGCGATCTTGGTGGAGTGAATGGAATTGTCGTGCATGAGGCATCCGGGATTGGAGCAAACGGAAAGGGCCGGGTCTTGCGCAAGACCCGGCCCACTCCTAAAGGCTTCAGGCGAACCTTTTCAAGTCCGCAGTGAAAACGATCGCAGATTATTCGGCGGCCAAAGGCTTGCGAATGATCTCTTCCATGAACGGAACCAGTTCCCGAGCAAGTTTCGGATCGTCCATGCCGAATGCGATATTGGCGCTCAGGAAGCCGGCCTTGTTACCGCAGTCGTAGCTCCGACCTTCGAACTTGAGTGAAGCGAAGTGCTGTTCCTTCATCAAGGCCAGCATGCTGTCAGTCAACTGGATCTCGCCACCTGCACCTTTGCCCTGGTTGGACAGAAGATCGAAAATTTCCGGCTGAAGAATGTAGCGGCCGGTGATCATCAAATTGGAAGGCGCCGTACCGGGGGCAGGCTTTTCGACCATGTTTGAGATCTTGTGCGCATTTGCACCGAGTTCTCCGTCGAGTTCCACAATGCCGTACTGATCTGTCTGGTCTTCGGGAACTTCTTCCACGGCGATGATGTTGCCACCCGTATTTTGATAGAGGTCTACCATCTGCTTGAGGCAGCTGACCTGAGACTTAATGATGACGTCCGGCAACAGAATGGCAAAGGGCTCGTTGCCGATAATATCGCGTGCGCACCAGATAGCGTGGCCGAGGCCAAGCGGGGCCTGCTGACGGGTGAAGGAAGTGGCACCCGGAACCGGGCGGTGCTTTTCAAGCAGTTCCAGAGCAGCGGTCTTGTTTCTTGCCTTGAGGGTATCTTCCAGCTCATAGGCCATATCGAAATGGTCTTCGATAACCTGTTTGTTTCGCCCGGTGACGAAAACGATATGCTCGATACCTGCGGCCCGTGCTTCATCCACCACATACTGGATGATCGGACGGTCAACGATCGTCAGCATTTCCTTCGGCACTGCCTTGGTCGCGGGCAGAAACCGAGTGCCAAGACCTGCCACGGGCAGGATCGCTTTGCGAATGGGCTTGTTCATGTCAGGCCTTCCGATGGTCTACAAATACGAACTCAATCTTCTTTTACCCACTAATAGTCTCATGAGCCGTCGAATACACGTTCTAAACTCAGATCGTCCGCGGGCGCGACGTTGCAGTTAGCCCAACTGGCAATCAGCCGGACCCTCAGGTCTTTGGCCGGTTGCAAGCTTGTGCACTGCAATACTAACGCAATAACTTCGACAAAGTGATCATTTTATGTCGGGCTGAGACTACACACTTTTAAATCGATTTAAGACCTGTCCGCTTTCCGCCAGAGCGATGTTGCGGGCAGGCGAAAAGAGCGCTATGGAACTCCGCAAGTTCCGAGATCGGACTTGTTTCCTGAACGAGTTGCTGCGCTCAAGCGGCAACCGCATGGCATAAGGTGGAAAATGACCGAGGCAAACCGCGTAGTTTCCGTTGGCAATGTAACCTTCAGCAATGATGCGCCTTTCAGCCTCATTGCCGGCCCGTGCCAGCTTGAAAGCCGCGAACACGCACTGGAATGCGCAGCCGCGATCAAGGAAATTACGGATCGTCTCGGTATCGGCGTCATTTACAAGACTTCATACGACAAGGCCAACCGGACATCTCTCGCAGGAAAACGGGGTGTTGGCATGGAAGAAGCCATGCCGATCTTTGCCGAAGTGAAGGAAAAATTCGGCATGCCGGTCTTGACCGATGTGCATAGCCCCGAGCAATGCGCACCGGTTGCGGAAGTTGTCGATGTCCTGCAGATCCCGGCATTCCTCTGCCGCCAAACGGACTTGCTTGTGGCAGCAGCAAAGACCGGCCGCGTGGTCAACATCAAGAAAGGCCAGTTCCTGGCGCCCTGGGACATGAAAAATGTTCTGGGGAAAGTGACCGGTTCGGGCAATGCCAATGTCATGTTGACCGAACGCGGCGCTAGCTTCGGCTACAACACGCTTGTCACCGATATGCGCTCCCTGCCGATCATGGCACAGACCGGTGCGCCGGTCATTTTTGATGCAACACATTCCGTGCAGCAACCGGGCGGGCAGGGCGCTTCCACCGGCGGCGACCGGACTATGGTACCCGTTCTTGCGCGTGCTGCAGTGGCCGTGGGTGTTGCAGGTCTCTTCATCGAAACGCACCCTGATCCGGACAACGCGCCGTCCGATGGACCGAATATGGTGCCGCTCGACCAACTCGAAGCGTTGCTGGCCCAGTTGAAGGCACTGGACAACGTCGTCAAGGCACCCGCAGCTGCTGCAGAATAGTCAATTTCAGCCGCACCCGTGTGCGGCTTTCCTTTGAGGGGCAAGAGCTCCGGAAAAACGCCGGTACTCCGGCTTCCAAACGGCCGGATTTTCTCCGGCAGACCGTCAATTCAGGTGCATGCGACAAGGGAGTTCTTTCCATGACCGCCATTATCGATGTTATCGGCCGTCAGATCTTTGACAGCCGTGGTAACCCGACCGTTGAAGTCGACGTTTTCCTGGAGGACGGTTCCTTCGGCCGGGCAGCCGTTCCGTCCGGAGCTTCCACCGGTGCACACGAAGCTGTCGAACTGCGCGATGGCGGTGACCGCTTCATGGGCAAGGGTGTCCAGAATGCAGTTGATGCCGTGAACGGAGAAATCTTCGAGACCGTTGGCGGTCTGGACGCTGAAGATCAGCTTCAGATCGACCAGGCCATGATCGATCTCGATGGTACTCACAACAAGTCGCGTCTTGGCGCCAACTCCATACTTGGCGTATCGCTCGCGGTTGCCCGCGCTGCTGCCCAGGCGTCCGGTCTGCCGCTCTACCGCTATGTCGGCGGCACGTCTGCACGCACGCTTCCGGTTCCCATGATGAACATCATCAATGGCGGCGCGCATGCCGACAATCCGATCGATTTCCAGGAATTCATGATCATGCCGGTCGGCGCCGAGTCCCTTGGCGATGCCGTGCGCATGGGTTCTGAAATTTTCCACACCTTGAAAAAGGCACTGAACGCAGCCGGTCACAACACCAATGTTGGCGATGAGGGCGGCTTTGCTCCCAATCTGGAATCAACAGACGCAGCTATCGGCTTCGTCATGAAGGCGATCGAAACCGCCGGCTACAAGCCAGGCGAAGATGTCTTCCTGGCACTGGACGCGGCATCGACGGAGTTCTTCAAGGACGGCAAATATGTGCTGGAAGGTGAAGGCAAGACGCTGGCTCCTGAGGAAATGGCAAAATATCTCGCCGATCTCGTTTCCCGCTACCCGATCATCTCGATCGAAGACGGTCTGGCAGAAGACGACTGGGACGGCTGGAAAGCGACGACCGACCTTATCGGCAACAAGTGCCAGCTGGTCGGCGACGACCTGTTTGTCACCAATTCCGAGCGTCTGCGCAAGGGTATCGACCTCGGCGTTGCCAACTCGATCCTGATCAAGGTCAACCAGATCGGTACGCTGTCCGAAACGCTGGATGCCGTCGAGACCGCACACAAGGCAGCCTACACTGCTGTGATGTCCCACCGCTCGGGCGAGACCGAGGACAGCACCATTGCTGACCTGGCGGTTGCCACCAACTGCGGCCAGATCAAAACCGGTTCACTCGCACGGTCCGACCGGCTCGCAAAGTACAACCAGCTCATCCGTATCGAGGAAGAACTGGGCGCACAGGCGGTTTATGCAGGCCGTTCCATTCTGCGCGGCTGACCTTTTCAGGTCGTCAAAATCAGAAAAGCCCCGCATTCGTGCGGGGCTTTTTTGTTTCGGCAACTCAAGCTGCTTTTAATTGGAAACTGCCGCTTGTGGATCGGTTCGTGTTTCGTCGGCGTGCAGAAGCGCTGCGGCAATTGTTTCCGGTTTTTCGGCACCTGCCAGAACAAACCTGCCATCGATTATGAAACATGGCACACCTGTGATCCCGGACTTTTGAGCATTGGCAATCTGGGCCTCGACCTTGTCGAGATCGGTTTCGGTTCCCAACAGATGCTCCACCAGATCGGACTGCATCCCCGCTTCCTCGGCAATTCGCACAAGAACCTCGGGGCGTGTCAGATCTTCTCCGTTCAGGAAATAGGCCTTGAACAAAAGCTCCACGACTTCGTCCTGAAGATCGTCGTCACGTGACCAAAGGATCAGTCTGTGGCAATCAAGGGTATTCGGCGACAAGGTGATATCATCAAAAGCAAAGTTGATGCCTTCCTCCTGTCCCGCTGCACGGATTTGTTTGTAGAACGTGTCCGCCCGCTCCAGACCACCGAACTTGTCGCTCAGATACTGTTTTCTGTCCTTGCCAGACTTCGGCAAGGTGGCGTCAAGCTGAAAGGGGTGCCAACGAACCAGCACATCGAGCTTCGGAACCGACTTCAACGCCGCTTCAAGGCGTCTTTTTCCAATGAAGCACCAGGGGCACATTACATCGGATACGACATCGACGGTAAGGGCGGATGATAGGGTCATCGGACATCCAAAACGTTGGAGATATTTTTGTCAGGCTAAAGACTCTGACAAATATGCCAACCCCAAATTCGCGGCAGTGTTAAGGCAATAGACAAAAGACGCATACAGACCAGCGTCTGTTCACAGAACAGTGTGTGTGAGGATCGAGCTGATCCGCTTCTGCAGCCTTGTCGTGCCAGCCTCGTTCTTCAAGACGGCAACCGGCCCGAAGTCCTTCACCAGGCAGACAAGATCCTCGTCCCGGCTCGTGGCGTCCGCGATGGATAGCAAGGTCGTGTTGATGTCTTCCAGTTCTTCTGCGGAAGTGACCGCAATGCCGAAGTTTTCAGGCTGAAGCCTCATTTCCCAAAGATCGAGGCCGCGCGCCGCAAGGCCATTGCTGCAGGCTTCGAGATAGTTCGTGTATTCCTCAACGCCAAGCCCGCCCTGATGGATCTGCTGGCGCAACCACATGTGGCTTTCCGCAAGCACCCTGTCTGCAAGACGGCGCCTCTTGCCGAAACGAGTGGCGGAGTTGAGCCGGCGGGCGAGGGTTTCCTTACGGTTTTCTCCAACCAGCACGTCCGAAGCTCCGTTTCGGAACAGTTGAACGAGATCTTCCTCGCGCTCACAGACCGCCAGAACCGGCAACCCTGCGAAACGGGCATCCCTGCGGATCTGCTGCATATAGTCGACGGCATCTTCAAAGGGCGCATCAATGACCACGGCGTCAAATGCACGCTTGGACATGAATTCGACGGCCATGCTGCCGTCGAATGCACCGACAACCTCGACCTTTTCTTCACTGGCGTCCTGCCATTCCAGAAACCGACCGCTCAGGCCAACGACAAGCAGGCTGCTGGTTCCTGAATGATGCGGAGCGCTCCCGAAACCAGGAATTCTGCCAAAAATACGTCTGCGAAGTTGGGCTTCCTCTGACCGAAGCAATGCGCGCTGATGAATGCATATCAACATCAGCAGGACTTCATCGGGAACGACCTTGTCGATGATTGCAGTCGGTTGCAGACCGGGGGGCAGAATATCGTCGCTGCCGGTGAGGATGTAGAAAGGGACTTCACTTGCAAGGAGTCTGATTTGCGGAAGCAGCCAGGAAAAGAATTCGTCTCTGCGGTCGTCTTCCAGGATGCTGATATCAACCACGATCGCTGCGGGCAGCGCCATGGGCAGCTTGCTGCGACGGTCGAACATGCTGATAAGCGAAACGTCTAAATCTTCTGGCGCATCACCATTGCTGCTCCGCCTTGGCCGACGTCCCGCATACCAATACGGGCCGCGCCAGGAAAGCGAGGTTTCAACATCCATTCCTTATCCCCACCTACGCCACGGCAGCAGGCAATCGCTGTGTCCGCATGGTCAGCCTTTCCCGGCTGATGGTTCCATCCTCGTTCCGCGGCAGAGACTGTAAAATCAACACACGATGGGGGATCTTGGCAAGGTCCACGCCTTCGGCATCCAGATACGCGAAAAAGGCACCCGCATCTGGAACGTTTCCGGCCTCGGGTACAAGCGCTGCGTACATCCTGGCTCCGAGGAGAGGATCTTCCACTATGAAGGCAGCAGCTTCCTTGACGCCCGGGTACCCTGCGTAGACAACATCCACCGTTTCAAGGTTGCCGGTGCCAAGGGCATAGTGGCCCGGGATACCGAAACCTGCGATGCCGCCATCCGTCAGTTCAACCTTGATGTTGGTATTCAGAAAACCGGTTCCTTCCCAGCGGACTCGCCGCTGGTCACCATTGATTGTTCGCCATCCGACATCGGGAACCATTGGTCCCTTGACCAGAAGCGTTGGAGCTTGCGTATCCACCTCGTCGGTGACCGCAATCTCAAGAAGGGCTGGCCCGCTTTCACACCCGATCGGCCCGCTATGCTTTCCCAGCGCGGTGGCCTTCATCTTCGCCGAGGGACCTCGCGCCTTGGCAACAAGTGCGAATTCGTCAGCGATGTGAAGATCGATCAGACGGCGCCGCGCAACGAAAGTCGTCGGGTGCGGGGCCGCAATATTCCAGGCTGCAAGTAGCGTCGTCTTGGTGTTTTCAAGTTTACGGTCGAGCGTCTGTGCCAATGGCCCGGGTGTCATGACGATATCCGCCTGAACCTCGTTGGCATGAGCGGCAAGATTGGCAAGTGAAGTCGGGTGGTGCAGATGCAAGGTGCCGCCGGTGAGCAACCAGGGAACCAGTCCTCCGCCCAGGCCGGTCAAGCCACTAAGCGAATAGGGGAGGACCATCACGCTGGCATCGCGCACATGAGCTTCCTGCACGATCATATGTGCGACCGATACCCAATGGTTATGGCAGCGTGTAACCGGAACGTTTTCCTCTCCGCTTCGGCTCCAGCAGATGGTCGCAGTGTGGTCAGCCGGATCAGGGCGCTCACTCGGAGTGAACTTCAGATCGTCACCCATTTCGGCAAGCATCGGTCCCAATTCGATCAAACCATCGGGAACGTCCTTGCCAAGGCCGAAAACAAACCGCAACGAGAACAGGTCTGCAGCAACATCGCGTGCGGCAACACCAACTTCGCGTGTTTCTACCCGGTCAGCCGCGACAAATCCCTTGGCGCCTATGGAGTTCAAGGCTTCCAAAACGTTCTTCTGCCGCCAGTGCAATGGCAAGGGAGAAATGATCAGATCTGCTCGCAGGGCTGCCAGGATCGCGATTACGGTATCGACTGTGTTGGGAGCCTGGACACCGACGACATGATCGGATGACAACCCGACGGTGGTGTAGAAAGCGGCAAGACGATCAATTTCCCGATCGGCTTCGGCATAACTCAACGCTCGGGGAGCACCACCTGTCCAGGTAGCCCTGTCGGGAGCATCAACCAGCGCAAGCCGGTCGGGGTGTTCTGCGGCTGTCTTGCGGAACATTTCATCAAGCGGCACATCGGACCAGGCTCCGCTCTCATGATACTCCGTGGACAGGCTTTCAGGCGTGGCTTTCATCTTGTTTTTCGTCCATTGGTCCGATTATTGCGCCGTGGCCGACCACCAGGTGTCGTACTCGTGGCCGTAAAGCGACTCGTTTTGCGGCGGAACGATCTGCTTCCAGTGCGCCACCCAATCGTCCGCGACATGATAAAGCGGGACCGCGTAGGCTCCCGAAATCAAAACGCGGTCGAATGCGCGAACGGCAGCCACGAATTCGTCGCGGCTCCTTGCACCGACAATCTCGTCGATCATCGCATCGATCGCCGGTTCATGTGCGCCCACAAAGTTGAAGGATCCTTCCGTTTCCGCTGCTTTTGACGACCAGCGTCCATATTGCTCAGCGCCAGGGGACAGCGAGGAGAACCAGGTGTTGAAGACCATATCAAACTCGCGTTTCGTCCTGCGGTCTTCGAATTGCGACGGATCTACACTGCGTACGCTTGCGGATACGCCGAGCAACTCAAGAGTACGGATATAGGCAAGAGCCAGCTTTTCTTCGTCCTCATTCTTGGCAAGAATTTCAAAGGAAAGCTGATTGCCGTTTTCGGAGTGCAGGAGCTTTCCGTCCTTGAGCCTGTAACCGGCCTTTCCGAAGGCTTCCAGCGCTGCCCGCAGCACTTTTCTGTCACGTCCTGAACCGTCCGCTTCCGCCGGACGCCAGGTGCCGTCCATCACCTCGGGATCGACGGCGTCAGGGAAGGGAGCCAGCAATTCCTTTTCCCGGTCGCTTGCCGGACGTCCGATCGATGAAAGCTCGGAATTGTCCCAGTACCCTGCCGTGCGTGTATAAAGGCCGTAGTAGAGATTGCGGTTCACCCATTCAAAATCGAACAGCATGCGCAAGGCCTTGCGCACGGCCGGGTCGGAGAACTGGTCTTTGCGGGTGTTGAATGCGATGCCCTGCATGGCGGCGGGAATCCCGAGCGGAATTGCCCGCTTGAGAACATCGCCATTTTTCACTGCCGGAAAATCAAGCCCCGTTGCCCAACGGGCAGGATCCCGGAACTGCAACGCCTGGACCAGGCCCTTCTTGAAGGATTCCTGCAAGGTCGTCTCGTCGCGGAAATATTCTACCCGGATCTCGTCGAAGTTGTCGAAGCCGGCTTTGACAGGCAGGTCCTTGGCCCAATAGTCCGGGTTCTTCTCATAAACGACGAGCCTGCCTGGCTCAATCGTCTTGAAGGTGTACGGCCCTGTGCCGGTTGGCGGGTTCAACGACGATTTGTCGAAATTCTCCGCATCCGTGGCTGCCTTGGAATAAATTGGAGCCAACGCGATCAACAGCGGCAGTTCGCGGTTTTCACCGTTTTCGAATACCAGCTTCAGCCGGTTCGGTGCGGTGACTTGCTTTTCGGTGATAGCCGCATACCAGTTTCGATAGGGCGGGCGCCCCTTGTCGCGGATCACTTCCAGAGAAAAGATGACATCATCGACTGTGACTGGCGTCCCGTCGGAAAACCTTGCATCCGGATTAAGCTCGAACTCGATCCACTCCCGGCTGTCCGGCATGCGCACACGTTGCGCCAGAAGACCGTAAAGGGAAAAGGGTTCCGCATAGGAGCGGACCATCAGGCTTTCCAGAATGTTGTTGCCGAATTCGCGTTCGCGCATTCCACGTGCCGAGGTCCAGCCGCCCTGTACAATGAAGGAATTCAGGCTGTCGAAGGTTCCCTGTACACCAAGCGTGATTGTGCCGCCCTTGGGCGCATCGGGGTTGGCATAGGGAAAGGGTTCGTCAGGTCCAAGTGCAGGTGTCCCGTGCATGGCGATGGCATGCGTCCAGGGGACATTTTCATCGTCCGCGCTGGCGGGCAGGCTGATTGTCAAGGCAAGCAGGCATGCAGACGAGGTTGCCAAACCGATCGCCTTGCCGGCATGAAAAAGAAGACCGGAAACTATCGAACTACGCATCACCACCGCCGGAGATTCTGTTGATTCTCAGCGATTACAGTAGCACAGGGTTCCCACGGACGCGCCCGGGACAAGCAACAAACCGCAAGATATTCAGGTTTCAATTCGCTGACAGGGGTGCGTTGCAAATCGGCCACCCTCTCGCCCAAATTAAGTGTCTTACCATGGTTTCACGGTTTGAATGTCGTTACGGGCCTTGCGGTTGGTTCCGGAATGGCTCAGAACAACGCGAAAGTTTCGTACACGCACGATTGAGGACGTATCGATGACGAGTGTTTTGAAAAGAGGATTGTTCGGATGTGCAGTAGGTGCGTTCGTAGCCCTATCTTCTTTTGCAGGTGCACCCGCAATCGCCCAGGAAGAAAAAAGCCCATGGACGAAAGCGTGTAACACCAATCCGAACACGCAGAAGGAAATCTGCTTTATTTCGATTGAATTGCGCACAAATACCGGACAGTTCCTGAGTAACATTGCTATTCAGGAAACTGAGGGCGAAGCCCGCAAGAAACTGCTGGTCGCTGTACCGACCGGCGTTCTTATCCAGCCGGGTGTGCGTATCCAGATCGATGATGGCAAGCCCGTACAGGGCAAGTACAGCATCTGCGCACCCAATGCCTGCTACGCAGAACTGGCGATTGATGACTCGTTCATCAACACCATGAAGCAGGGCGGTGAGGTGATTGTGGCTCCGTATAACCAGCAAGCCAAGGAAATCGTCTTCAAGATGACCCTGATCGGCTTCACCAAGGTTTACGACGGCGAGCCGATGAACATTGCCGAGCTGCAAAAGCGTCAGGAAGAACTGCAGAGCGAATTGCAGAAGCGCGCTGACGAAGCGCGTCAGAAGCTGATCGACGCTCAGAAGCAAAGCCAGTAACAGGCTGCTTTGCCAGAAATGAAGAAGGCCGGAACTGTGAAAGTTCCGGCCTTTTTTTGTATTTGAAGATCAAGACTGAATATCGCCGGGAATTGGGACGATTAGTGGATCTCTACGCTGCGCGGCAGATATGAGCCGTCAGTCTGTTCCTCGAAAATCTCTTCAACTTGCGGATGGCGCACCGGTTCACCGGTCATATCCGCTTCCAGGTTCTGTTCGCTGACATAGGCCACATATTCGGTCTCCTCGTTCTCGGCGAGGAGATGATAGAACGGCTGGTCACGTAAAGGACGCACGTCCTCCGGGATGGCGTTCCACCATTCTTCCGTATTGCTGAAGGTCGGATCGACATCGAAAATAACGCCACGGAAGGGGTAGATCCGGTGCCGGACGACCTGGCCAATTCTGAATTTTGCCGTTCGCATGGTTACTCGCCCGCATACTGCATGCACTGCCGGGATACCGTGTCGGCAGCCGGCGTGCAAGCATTGTAACATTAAACCTTAGACGACGAGCCTTGCGAAAGTCTAAAGGCCGTAGACCTCCGCGAGTTCCGCGTCCTTGGATGCAACCAGTTTTGCAAGATCGACGATCACCTTTGCCTGCTTCCAGGTGGCGTCATCCTGCATTTTGCCGTCGATCATCACGGCTCCGGTTCCGTCCGGCATCGCTTCAAGGATCTTGCGGGCAAAGGCGACTTCGCCCGGATCCGGAGAGAAAACCTTCTTCGCGATCTGGATTTGCGTCGGATGCAGGGACCACGCGCCAAGGCAGCCCATCAGGAATGCATTACGGAACTGGCTTTCGCAGGCCGCTGCATCGGAAAAATCACCAAAGGGGCCGTAGAAGGGCTTCAGGCCGTAAGACAGGCAGGCATCGACCATCTTTCCGACCGTGTAATGCCAGAGATCCTGCTGATATGCGGTTCTACCACCTATGCCATCAGCATCTGAAAGAACCGCATAGTCGGGATGGCCGCCGCCCACACGTGTTGTTTTCATACCGCGGGAAGCCGCAAGGTCTGCCGGTCCCAGGCTCATGCCATGCATCCGTGGACTGGCCGCTGCAATCTCTTCGACGTTCTTGACGCCTTCAGCCGTTTCCAGAATGGCGTGGATCATGATCGGCTTGGAAAGACCAGCCCTGGCTTCAAGCTGCGCAAGCAGTTGGTCGAGATAATGAATGTCCCAGGCGCCTTCCACCTTGGGAAGCATCACCACGTCGAGTTTTTCTCCGACCGCCGGAACGATTTCAAGCAGGTCGTCGAGAAACCAGGGGCTGTTGAGGCAATTTACCCTGGTCCACAGGCCAGTGGTTCCGAAGTCATTGTCCTGCGCCATCTGAATGAAGCCCCTGCGGGCATCGGTCTTGGCATCGGCGGGGATTGCATCTTCAAGGTTGCCGAGTACGACATCGACGTTCTTGATCAGATCCGGCACCTTGGACCGCATCTTTTCAATATGCGGAGGGACGAAATGGATCATGCGCTCCAGCGAGACGGGAAGCTCGCGATACGGGTCCGGCGCGCCGATTGCGAGCGGCTTGTAGAATGCGTTTGGGGTTTTCATGAAACAGCTGTCCTCCACCAGTTTGAGGAATAGCTATAACGTCAATGCTGCGCTGCAACCATACCCCGAAAGGAGAACAGGCTTAATCGTCTTCCAGACGAGCCGCTGCTGCGCGCCGGGCCTGTTTCTGGGCAGACGTTTTACCTGGAGGCGCCCACTTCTTGTGGATCCACATCCATTGTTCGGGGTGTTCGCGGATCCAGCTTTCGAAAATTGCGTGGATCCTGGCGGTCGCGACCTCGATATCCGCCTGCCTGTCATCCGTTACAGGCACTTCGACGGCCTGGGCCTCAATCCGGAAATGCACACCTTTCTTGCGCACGACCCGGCCAAGAACAATCGGCACGTTGCAGGACCGGGCGAGCGAAGCCGGGACCGGCGTGGCGTAAGCCATCTGGTCGAAAAAGGGCACCTGCACACCGCGCGTTTCCCTGAGATCTCCCATCATCGCGACGATACCGCCGCTTTTAAGGGTCGCCAGGATCTTGCGAGCGGTCTGGTGGCTTTTCGACAAAAGACCACCTTTGTAGAGGTCTTTCCTCAGTGCCTGCAGGGCCTTGTCGGCCTCCGGATTGCGCAGAGCCTGATAGACGCCCGTTATCTCGATACCGCGCCGGACGGCGGGCTGAACACACAATTCCCAGTTTGCGCTGTGGAATGAAACGAACAAACAGGCACGCTCGCCGTTCAGAACCTGTTCGGTGATTTCATCCGCAACTGCTTCAAACCGGTAGTCCTGTTTCAGAAGTCGGTCGATGTGGAAAGTTTCGGCTGCCACGCGGCCGAGGTTCTCCCACATTCCACGCACAATCAGTTCTCGTTCCGCGCGCCGCATGCCCGGAAAGGCCTTCTTCAAGTGGCGCAGAGCACGCTTGTGTCTGGGATTGAACGGTGCCAGCCGACGCCAGAAGGCGCCCATGACATAGGAGGCAACGTCCACGGGGATCAGGCGGAACAGCCAGATGGCTACCGTCAGCGCAAAGCCCTCCACCCGGTTTTGCACAGCTGTGAGCTTCGGGTGTTTACGCTGCTTTTTTTTGCGGGACATTACGACCGAATGCTTTCATGTTGTCCGCCCGTCCTGAAAAGAGGGCACTTCCGACCTTGTCCGACTGATTGGGGCCTTGCGATGCGCCCTCAGACCTGATTGGAATGCGGATCACCGAGGTGACCTCCAAGTCACGCGTCCATATCCAAGCCAGGCGCAAGATGCAAGCGCCTTCAAACCCAACCAACCGCGATACAGCGCGTCGTCTTCATCTTTGGTATTTGAATGCAGAACGTCATTTCACTGGCTCTTCCGTTTTTCGGACTGATCCTTCTCGGCTTCGGTGCCGGCAAGATCAAGAACCTGCCCGAGGCAGGCCTGAGCTGGATGAACTTCTTCGTGATCTACCTGGCCCTTCCGGCGCTCTTCTTCCGTCTGTTGTCTGAGACACCGATCGAAGAGCTCGCAAACGCGTCCTACATTACCGCCACGACCTTCACGACCTACATCGTGTTCGCGATCTCCTTCTGCATAGGTGTGGTCGCAACACGCGGCAACATCGGCGAATCCACGATCCTGGGCATTGCCGGGGCTTATTCCAACATCGGGTACATGGGGCCGGGGCTGACGCTGGCAGTTCTGGGTGAGCAGGCAACCGTACCGACCGCGCTCATCCTGGCCTTTGACAATGCGCTGATGTTCATTCTGGCACCGCTGATGATGGCATTGGCCGGTACCGAAGAAGAATCGATCCTTGGGACCTTGAAGAAGATTGTGGTCAGGATCTTCACCCATCCGTTCATCCTGGCAACGATTGCCGGCGTCTTCGCCGCCGCGCTTGAGGTCAAGCCACCTCAAGCGATAGATACGCTTCTGCGCTATCTCAGCAATGCGGCAGCACCTTGCGCCCTCTTTGCCATGGGCGTCAGCATTGCGCTTCGTCCGATCGGTCGGATACCGCTGGAACTGCCACTGGTGCTGGGTGTGAAGTTGCTGCTGCACCCGATCCTGATTTTTCTGCTTCTGACCTGGCTTGGCGGCTTCGATCCCAACTGGATCGCAACCGCGGTTCTGATGTCCTGCTTGCCGCCGGCGACAAACGTCTTTGTTATCGCGCAGCAATATGGGACGTATGTCCAGCGGGCGTCGAGCTTCGTACTGATAGGAACGGCCTTGTCGATCGTCACTGTTACCGGTTTCATCTGGGCGCTGACGAGCGGTTTCCTTCCAACCGGTGGCTAGAAAATCAAACCAGGCATCCCGGTCGCAACAAGAGGACTTGTGGTGAAAGACAATCCGGACGTCCTTGCGATATTCGAAAGATATCCGGCGGATATCCGCGAGAAACTGCTGACCATCAGGTCATTGATAGCCGAGACGGCGACGCAACGCGACGATATCGGAGAACTGGAAGAAACCATGAAATGGGGTCAGGCCAGCTATCTGACGAAGCGCCCGAAAACTGGAACGACAATCCGGATAGACCGGGACAATTCCGGCGCAGGGGACGTTGCTCTCTATGTCAATTGCCAATCCTCACTGGTGTCTGACTGGCGTACAATGTTCCCGGACCTCATCTTCGGCGGCGATAGAAGCGTTCACTTCAGTCAAGGTCGGCCGTTACCAGAGGATGCGCTCCGTCAGATGATCGGCATGGCGCTGACGTATCACAGCGCCAAGCGATCAGCAGCACGGTCACGGGTTTGAAAGCAGCACCCGAAAACCGTCTATCGATGCAATTGAAAGGCGGTTCCCGGTGCAATGCCCTCCCGCATGAGCAGGCGCCGCAGCGGACCAATCTTGCCGGCCAGATACATGCCCGCGCTTCGCGCAGCCTGGACCGGCAGAAAGCCTGTCAGCAGCGATCTGTTCAGCATGTCCACCGCGTTTGTCCTTGTCCGGATATCGCTGAACCGTTTCTTCTCATAAGCACTCAAAACGGTCTTGCCACCAAAGTCGGCGTGCGCGCGTTTGGCCGATGCCACGACGGAGATGAGGTCACGGATATCACGCAACGACAGGTTCAGACCCTGCGCGCCGATGGGCGGAAAGACATGCGCTGTCTCGCCCACAAGCGCCAGACGCGGCCCCACAAGGGAAGTGGCAGTCAGTCCTGAAAGCGGAAAACTTTGTGGTTTCGTAGACAGTTTGAAACGACCCAGAATCGAATGTGCCCGCCGTTCGAGGTCCGCTTCTAGGTCCTCGTCCGTCATCGCCAACAGATCTGCAGCACCGTCCGCAGTTTCCACGCAAACAAGTGATGACTGTCTGCCGGGGAGCGGAACCAATGTGAACGGACCAGTTGCAGTATGGAATTCGGTCGAGACCTGCTGGTGTGGAAGCCGGTGCTCAAGGTTCAAAACAACAGCCACCTGCGGATAGGACCAGCTTTTGACTTCAATCCCGGCCGCTTCACGCAGTGTCGACCGGCGGCCATCTGCAGCTACGGCCAATTTGGCTGAAATCGTCCTACCCCCACTGGTGACGAGGGTAGCGTGATCGTCTCCGAATTCGGCACTCTCGACAGTGTCCGAAATCTCCTCCAGTCCGGATTGCGCAGCACAAAATTTTTCAAGTACCGCGTTAAGTTCACTGTTCAAGATATTGAAACCAAACTCTCCAAGGCCAAGCTCAGAACTGTCGAAGACCACTTCAGGTGCACGAAAAAGCCGCCCCGTGCTGTCGATCATGCGCATCTTCTTCAAGGATGCGGCGTTGCCTTCTATGTCCGACCAGACGCCAATATCGCGCAACAGATCGATTGAACGCTGCCACAGCGCGGTTGTCCGGCCATCCTTGATTTCCATTGAGGGGGCAATCAGGACACACGACAATCCCTGCTGGGCCAGAGCAAGAGCTGCAATTCGCCCGGATGGCCCTCCGCCGACGATTGCAATGTCAAACTGTTCCGGCGCGTGGCTGCTGGACATGGTAAAATTCCATCTGATTTGATCTTGAGATCTAAATTGCTGTTTGCGGGCTCAAAATCAACGGGACGAATACACGCAGGGCATTCAAGGTCGACCATGAGTAAGATCAAATGCCTGCATCGACTAATCCGCTAAGACGTCTCAAGACCCCGGACACACACGCCACCTAAAGGCCGAAATGACGAGTTTGACGCGCACACCTTCCAATCAGGCCGGTTCCACCAAGCCGGAACAGAATATGCGTGGCTGGCCGCTAGTGCTTGTGCTGGTCTCGATATTGGCCGCTGCCGGCTGGGCATACCTGATTGCAATGGTAGCCGACATGGTACCGGTCATGGATATGAGCGAAGCCGGACCCGGCATGGTGATTCTCAACAGTTTCAACCAGTTCGCAGGTTTGCCTGCGGAAGCGCGGGCCGCACTTGCGGTTCTTTGCCTGCCGACCAGCGCAACATTCGGCATGCCTAGTGCAGACATGACGACAGTTGATCTTGTGAAGATCTTCCTGATGTGGGCAATGATGGCCCTTGCCATGATGTTGCCTACCGCCGTGCCGATGCTTCGGGCCTATTACACCGAGCTTTCGGCACAGTCCGGCAGTACGGCAACGCCGGTACTTCTCGTTGTCACCGCAATGTTCGGCTATCTGGCGGTCTGGCTTGGCTACGCAGTCGCAGCAACCGCGGCGCAATGGGCTTTGTCCAGGGCAGGCGCCATGACGGATATGATGGCACCTGCAAGCATGGCTCTGACGACGTCGGTCCTCTTCGCCGCTGGTTTATATCAGTTCACCCCCTCCAAAAAGGCCTGTCTCCGGCGCTGCTGGTATCCGCGCTGGGTGTTTGCCAGTGACGATGCTGGGCCGGGTGCGATGTCTGGCTTGCGGGAAGGGCTGGTGCAGGGCTGGGTGTGCCTTGGCTGCTGCTGGGCGGTAATGACTGTCATGTTCGCGGTCGGCCTGATGAACATCGTCTGGATCGCGCTACTCGGCGCGTTGATGGCCATTGAAAAAACGTTCCCAAGCCGCATTCTGCCACCTGCCATCGGGGCTGTTCTGCTGGTCTGGGCAGGTATCCTCGTTTCCCTCATCCTTTTGGGAAATGCGGCAACCTAAATTCACTGCTATTGGTGCGGGGACTGTTTTTTAGGTTCACACTGTCATACGATTGCAATAAAGGACCGTATCAGCGTCAGTGTGTGATCCATGGGCCAGCGGGTCAATCGTGAACCGCACACATCTCAGAACGCAAATGCACCAGTTTACTGCGTTCAGATCATAAAGTGAGGGAACCCCGTGGCGGATATTACACCAGGTAAAGAGAGGACTGAGCCCGCTCTGTTCCTGATCCATATCCTGACGGCTTCCGGTGCTCCGATCGCTCTTATTGCCCTCTTGGCAGGTGCGCGTGAAAACTGGGCGGAGATGTTCGCCTGGCTTGGACTGGCATTTTTCATCGATGGCATCGATGGTCCGCTGGCACGCCGTTACAAGATTGCAGAGCGTCTGCCTCGCTGGTCCGGCGCCTCGCTGGATTTCGTGATCGACTACGCCACTTACGTGTTTCTTCCCGCTTTCGCGCTTTCCTGGAGCTTGATGCTCACAAGCCCTTGGAACTGGATTTGTGGCGGGCTCGTGGTCTTTACCGGCGCTCTTTATTTCGCCGACAACGGCATGAAGACACCCGATGGCTCCTTCAAGGGCTTTCCCGCTGGATGGAACATGGTCGTTTTCGGCCTCATGGTTCTGTCGCCATCGCAAAGCTTCACGATCATGTTCGTGCTCTTGTGCTGCGCATTGACGTTCGCTCCTGTCCGCTTTGTCCATCCTGTCCGCGTGCGGCGCTGGCGCATGATTACCTTGCCGGTGACATTGCTCTGGATGGGATTGGCCGCCTACGCAATTCTGGACGGTATGGCATTGAACGGCCCGCTCGCATGGGCATTCACGGCTGCCAGCTTCTATCTGCTGCTGGTCTCTGCTGTTCAGCAATTGCTCGACAGGGTCGACTGACCTTTTACCTACATTCAAAATCCAGTTTTGGCACTGGCGCGAACCAAGGCGCCGGTGTTGTGCCGCGCTTTCTCTTTAAGCGCTGACCGGCAGGAAGCGTCACGAACGCCTGATGCCATTTATGCTTCGGAATGACCTTTTCCGATGGCGTTGAAATCATTTATGGTCTTGCCAACTTCAATTGCCGCAAGACCAAATCGGTCTCGGCCCATCACCCCGGGGATAAAGTCATGGTTCAAGCAATCTGCGTACACGAAACCGGTGGACCGGATGTCATGCGCTGGGAACATATCGAAGTCGGTGAGCCCGGCCCAGGTGAGGCGCGCATCCGCCATACGGCAGTTGGCCTCAATTTCATCGACACCTATTTCCGCTCCGGCCTCTATCCAGCTCCTGCCGGCATGCCGTTCAGCCCCGGCAACGAGGGGGCAGGGGTCGTGCAGACGGTCGGTGAGGGGGTGACACATCTCAGCCCCAGCGACCGTGTTGCCTATGTTGGCCCGCTCGGTGCCTACGCGCAGGAAAGAATCGTTCCGGCTGACCGTCTTGTCGTCCTGCCGGACGGGATTGACGACAAGACCGCTGCCGGCATGATGCTGAAGGGCATGACGGCACAGTATCTTCTGCGCCAGACATATTCCGTTGGCCCGGACACGACGCTGCTGTTTCACGCTGCTGCCGGAGGCGTCGGCCTGATTGCCGGTCAATGGGCAGCACATCTCGGCGCCACTGTCATCGGCACTGCCGGTTCGGAAGCAAAGGTCGAACTTGCAAAGGCACACGGCTACCAGCACGTGATCAACTACCGGACTGAAAACTTTGTCGACAGGGTAAAGGATATTACCGGCGGCAAAGGCTGCGATGTTGTTTATGACAGTGTCGGCAAGGACACCTATCCCGGATCGCTCGACTGCCTGAAACCGAGGGGCCTTTGGGTCACTTTCGGTCAGTCCTCAGGGCCGATTGCCGACTTCAACCTGGCGCTCCTCGCCCAGAAAGGCTCTCTGTTCGCAACCCGGCCGACGCTGTTCAGCTACATCGCCAGCCGCGAAGCACTGGAAGCGACCGCGGGCGAATTGTTCGATGTCGTCCAGAAAGGCATCGTCAAGATCGGCGTCAACCAGGAATACAGGCTTGCCGATGCCGTCCAGGCGCATCAGGACCTTGAAGGCCGCAAGACCACCGGCACCACGGTCCTGATCCCCTAAGAGCAGGAATTTCATGCGGTCCGGACGAGCACAGGATCTTTCTCGAAATCTTTACAGCCCGGCGATGCGCTATTTTCTGGCCGTCGCCGAGGCCGGCTCGATCCGCGCCGCGTCCCGGGAGCTCAACGTGGCGTCATCTGCCATAAACCGGCAGGTTCTCTGGCTGGAAGAGGCGCTCGGACTACAGTTGTTTGACCGTGTCGGCCGGCGCCTGCGTCTGTCGCAAGCCGGAGAATTGCTGCTGGCACATATCCGGCGCACCTATTCCGATTTCGAAGGCACGGTTGCCGAACTCGACGCCTTGAAGGGACTGCGACGCGGTACGGTTTCGATTGCAAGCGTCGAAAGCGTTGCCGAAAAGCTCCTCCCGGCGGTCATCAGCACGTTTCGCAAGAGCTATCCCGGCATTCACGTGAATGTCTCGATTTCCTCATCCAGAGAAGCCGCCCGAAAGGTGGAGGCGGCTGAAGCGGATGTCGGCTTCACCTTCGACCCGCCGGAAACCTCGGCTCTCACAACAGCCTTTCACCATGATCTCGTGATCGGAGCACTCATGCGTCCGGATCATCCGTTGGCCGGAGCGAAAACACTTGGACTGCAAGACTGCCTGAAATATCCGGTGGCGCTGCCCGCAGAAGGACTGTCACTGCGCACCCGCCTGGACATCGTTCGAAGCCGGATACCCGGCGCTTCGCGCACTTATGTGGAAGCCAATTCGCTCAGACTGATGCGAGCCCTTGCCAGGGAGGAACAGGTAATTGGCTTTCAGACGATGATCGGTTGCGAAGACGACCTTGCCAACGGTTTCCTGATCTTCAAGCCTTTGTCCGATACGCCGCTTCAGGCCGACCGACTCTGTGTGGTAACGTCGTCTCTGCGTGCTCTTGCGCTTGCGCCGGGCATGTTTTTCGACCATGCCGTGTTCGCTTTGAGGGACCAACTTTCAGCTCTTAATGCCAAATAGGCAACATTGCGGTCTCAAATGAGCGCTTTGGTTCCATGTTTTTTTAAGGCACATTTTTTGTGACAGTTTTGCGGCAATGCGCCGTGCGAGGGAGAAAACTGATGGGGCGTTTGCCTACGCACGATCTGAATACAGCCCTGGTAGGGCCCGAAAGCGGCCTGTTGAGCAGGCTGTGGAGCATGGGTAAGGCACCTGGTCCATACGCTTCGCACCGGGTACTCCATGACCACCATTTTGCGGCTTGTGATGCAAAGCTCCCAATGCGTGCGGAGTGTTCAAACTGCTACGCATCAGATGTCTTTGGTCCGGTTTTGGCTAACATGGGGAAGCAGGCCCATGCGTGACACGATCCGTTTCCTCAAGGGTGGTGAAATCGTTGAACTTGCGAATGTCGGTCCAACGGAAACCGTTCTCGATTACTTGCGCCTCCGCCGCCGCGAAACCGGAACGAAGGAAGGCTGCGGCGAGGGTGACTGCGGGGCCTGCACTGTCGCGCTTGGCCGATTGATCGACGGCAAGTTGGTCTATCAGCCCGTGAACAGCTGTATCCAGTTGCTCGGCATGATTGATGGCGCTGAACTGGTGACTGTCGAAGACCTCTCCGACGATACGAGGCTCCACCCGGTTCAGGCCGCGATGGTCGAGATGCATGGTTCACAATGCGGGTTCTGTACGCCCGGCTTCATCATGACGCTTTTCACGCTCTATCATGACGCAGGGGCGGAAAAATCACGCAAGACCGTCACCGAATGGCTGGCTGGAAACCTTTGTCGCTGCACGGGCTACAGGCCGATCATCGACGCGGCGTTGGACTCTTGTTTTGACGCTGCAGACGATGCTTTTTCCTGGCGTGCTCATGAAACGCGGGAACAGTTGCGACAATTGTCCGACAGCAGCGATGTCTACATCGGAGATAGCGACTGCTTCTTTTCCTCGCCGGCAACGCTTGACGGTTTGGCAGCTCTTTACGGCCAGCACCCCAATGCGACCCTCGTTGCCGGGGCGACAGATGTCGGTCTGTGGATCACGAAGCATCTGCGCGACTTGCCCAAGATGATTTGGCTTGGCCGAATAGAGGGCCTCGACCGTGTCGAAGACAGTCCGTCCGGAGTGCTGATCGGCGCAACGGCTACTTATGCCGCGACCGAAGAAGCCATGACCGGCATTTCAACAAACCTGGGTGAACTCTGGCGCCGGATCGGCTCGAAACAGGTTCGCGCCTCGGGAACAGTCGGTGGCAACATTGCCAATGGCTCGCCGATCGGCGACACGCCACCTGCATTGATCGCTCTGGGGACAACTCTAGAACTGCATTCCGCAGAAGGCTCAAGGGCGTTGCCGCTGGAAGAATTCTTCATCGACTACGGCAAGCAGGATCGCAGACCGGGAGAGTTCGTCACCGGTCTCTTCGTGCCCCGGCTTTCTGCAAACCAGGCATTCCGTTGCTACAAGATCACCAAGCGCTTCGATCAGGACATCTCATCCGTCATGGGAGCATTCCGCCTGACGGTGGATGGAGAAGGCGTGGTTACCGATGCCCGGATAGCCTTTGGCGGCATGGCAGGAACACCGAAACGGGCAACCGGTGCGGAAGCTGCCTTGAAAGGAGCTTCGCTGGACGATCCGTCCACTTGGGGCGCTGCCATGCAGGCATTGCTGTCCGATTACACGCCACTGACAGATATGCGCGCAAGTGCCGAGTACCGAATGGAAACGGCGCGGGCGTTGCTCGCAAAGGCCCTCATGGAGGTCAGCGGCACCGCACCGGAAGAACTCCGTGTGCTTGCCAAGCGGGAGGCAGGCCATGACCGCGCAGCTTGACCCCAACGACCTGACAACACCCCTGAAGCATGTCCGCAAGGCGTTGCCGCATGACAGCGCGGCTAAACACGTTTCCGGTACGGCGACCTATATCGACGACATGGTCGAACCCGTTGGTACACTTCACGTTGTGCCCGGCTGGTCAAGGCAGGCTGTCAGGGGCAGGATCCTGGCAATGGACCTTGACGAAGTCCAGGCTTCACCTGGTGTGGTTGCCGTCCTGACCGCGAAGGATGTCCCGGGAAAGAATGACTGTTCATCCGCCTTTGGCGATGATCCCGTTTTCGCCGAGGATGAAATCCTGTTTTACGGGCAGGTCGCCTTTGCCGTCGTCGGCGAAACAAGAGACCTGGCGCGCAAAGCGGCGTTGAAGGCAAAGATCGATATTGCACCGATCACCCCCATCCTGACGGCTGAAGACGCTGTCGACGCCGACACGACAGTGCTTCCGGATTATCAGTTCCGGCGCGGTTCGCCTGAAACCGGCATGAACGCAGCCGAGGAAATCCTCACTGGCAGCATGAAAATCGGCGGACAGGAGCATTTTTACCTGGAAGGCCAGGTCGCCATGGCCCAGCCACAGGAAGACGGCGGCATGCTGGTGTATTCCTCGACCCAGCACCCCACCGAAATCCAGCACACGGTTGCCAAGGTGCTCGGAGTGCCCGATGCCGCTGTCACGGCTGAGGTTCGCCGCATGGGAGGCGGTTTCGGCGGCAAGGAATCGCAGGCGAACCAATGGGCTGCCCTGGCGTCCGTCGCAGCCAGTCACACGGGCCGAACCTGCAAGATCCGCCTCGACCGCGACGACGACATGATCATGACCGGCAAGCGACACGACTTTAAGGTCAACTGGCAGGTCGGCCACAATAGCGAAGGTCGCATCCGTGCTGTCGACATGGAATTCCTGGCCCGTTGCGGCTACTCGGTCGACCTGTCTCTTGGCGTGAACGACCGGACGCTTTTTCATGCCGATTCGAGCTACTTCTACCCGGATGCACTCATCCGTTCCCGGCGCTTGCGCACGGACACCTGCTCCAACACCGCATTCCGCGGGTTCGGTGGACCGCAAGGCATGCTCGCTGCCGAACGCATGATCGATGCGATCGCGATCAGTCTCGACAAGGACCCGCTCGAAATTCGCAAGCTGAATTTCTATGACGGAGAACGGAACCTGACGCCTTTCGGCATGCCGGTGGAAGAGTTTCAGGTCATGCATGACCTGATTGCCCAATTGGAAGAGAGTTCAGACTACTGGGCACGACGTGATGATGTGCGCTTCTTCAACGAAAACAACGCTGTTCTGAAAAAGGGCCTGGCCCTGACACCGGTAAAGTTCGGCATTTCCTTCACGCTGAAACATCTCAACCAGGCCGGTGCGCTCGTTCATCTTTATACCGACGGTTCGATTCATTTGAACCATGGTGGCACCGAGATGGGCCAGGGGCTGTATCAGAAAGTGGCGCAGGTTGTTGCGGAGGAATTCGGTGTCAGCCTGAACAAGGTACGCATCACCGCCACCAACACCTCAAAGGTTCCCAACACGGGCCCAACGGCTGCATCTTCCGGGACAGACCTCAACGCCATGGCCGCCAAGCTGGCGGCGAAGGAAATCAAGAACCGACTGATAACCTTCCTGTGCGAACTGCATCAATGCGGACCGGAAGCAATCTTCTTCGGCGATAACAAGGTGGTTGTCGGTGACCAGAGCTTTGCCCTTTCGGAAGTCGCCAAGCTGGCGCACATGGCACGTATTCAGCTTTCACACGCAGGCTATTACGCAACGCCAGGGATAACGTGGGAGAGGGAAAGCGCTACCGGGCGCCCCTTCTATTACTTTGCCTTTGGCGGCGCATGCGCCGAGGTGACAATCGATACGATGACCGGCGAGATGACCGTCGACCGGGTGGATATTCTTCACGATGTCGGCCATTCGCTGAACCCTGCGATTGACCTGGGGCAGATCGAAGGTGGCTTTGTTCAAGGGATGGGGTGGCTTACCACCGAAGAACTTGTCTGGGACGAAAAGGGGCGCCTTCGTACCCACGCTCCCTCGACCTACAAGATCCCGACAGCATCCGACATTCCCGAGGAATTCAACGTCCGTCTCTATGAAGGCAGCGGCAACCCTCAGGCAACCGTTTACCGGTCCAAAGCCGTTGGCGAACCGCCTGTCATGTTGGCCAATGCAGTGTTTTGCGCGATCAATGATGCCGTCGCGAGCCTCAGCCCGGGAGTTGTTCCCAATCTGGACGCACCGGCAACACCTGAGGCAATCATGAAAGCCGTCCAGGATATGCGCCGGAGGAAGATCTCCTGATGAAGGTCTGGGGGCACATTGCCGACTGTTTGAAGCGAAACGGCGCTTGTGCACTCGTAACCGTTGCTCGTGCCGATGGCTCGACACCACGCGAAGACGGTGCTCGTATGGTGGTAACGGCTGGTGGTGGATTTTATGGCACGATTGGTGGCGGCACGCTTGAGTTCGAAGCCATCCGCCGTGCCCACAAAGCTCTCCGGGATGGCGTGGCCAGCTTAGAGCTCCACAATGTCTCGCTTGGCCCGGACCTCGGTCAGTGCTGCGGTGGACGTACGCAAATCGCCATCGAGGTGCTGACAACGTCATCACTTGAAATGGCTCAGACACTCTCGCTTCGGGAGAACGATGGAACGCAGTTTTCCACCGAGGCCAGCGTTGTGAACGGTGTGGTGCAGACACGCGATCTGCTTCCGGACGTTTCAACAAACCGCTTCTTCCTTCAACTTGACCAAAAAACGGGCAAGCAATTGCTGATCGAGCAATTTGGCAGCAAGCGGCGCGAACTTTATCTTTTTGGTGCAGGGCATGTAGGAAAAGCGGTTGTCCTGGCGCTCGCACCTCTGCCTTTCAGCGTGACGTGGATCGACAGCAGGGCGGACCAGTTTCCGGCTGCGGTTCCGGGAAATGTCCGGAAAGTTTCAAACCCTGATCCAGCTGTCTGCCTTGAACAAGCCCCTGATGGCGCCTTTGTCCTGGCGATGACCCACTCGCACGCCCTGGATGAAGACATCATGGCACGTGCCTTGCTTCAACAACGCTTTGCCTATTGCGGTGTGATCGGCTCCAAAACCAAGCGAACGCGCTTCCTGAAACGACTGAAGGCCCGGGGGCTGAATGACACTTTGACGGCAAACATGGTCTGTCCTGTCGGGGTGACTTCAGTCAAATCGAAACAACCGGCTGCAATCGCTGCAGGAATAGCTGTCGATCTGCTGGTTCGGGACGAAGCTGGAAATCATCAACAGGCCGCTGCAGCCGGGGGGCTTGCACAAAAACTAACACTTGGTCAATAAGGCGGCATTCGCTTGGGGGACGGCGTGGCAGAAACAGAAACGATGACAGGGGACGGCGGCACGGCGCGGCAAAGCAGATCCGGAAAGGATACTTTGCTCGATGCCCGGGGCCTGACCAAAAGATTTGGCGACATTCTGGCGAACGACAGGGTCGATCTCGTCATAAACAAGGGTGAAATACATGCACTCCTTGGCGAAAATGGCGCAGGCAAATCGACCCTCGTAAAAATGTTCTACGGTTCACTGGAGCCGGATGGCGGTGAAATTCTCTGGCAGGGCCAACGGGTCGACATCGGCAACCCGGCGGTTGCCCGCGAACTCGGCATCGGGATGGTTTTCCAGCATTTTTCGCTGTTCGAAGCCTTGACGGTTGCAGAAAATATCGCGTTGGCATTGCCAAATCCGGGGCGGATGTCTGAGCTTGCCAATCGGATCCAATCCGTGTCGCGCGACTACGGCTTGCCCCTGAATCCGGACGACATTGTTGCAGACTTGCCGGTCGGCATCCGTCAGCGTATCGAGATTGTCCGATGCCTGCTTCAGGAACCGCAGCTGATCATCATGGACGAACCGACATCGGTGCTCACGCCCCAGGAAGCGGATCTTCTCTTCCTGACGCTGGAGCGCCTGGCCAAGGAAGGCTGCGCCGTTCTATACATCAGCCATCGGCTGGAAGAGGTCAAACGCATCTGTCACCACGCGACGATCCTTCGGCATGGCCAGGTGGTTCGCGAATGTGACCCGACCAAGGAAACACCGGCATCTCTGGCCAGCATGATGGTGGGAGCCGACGTTGCCTCCGTAAGCGCCAGCTCTCAAAAGCCGCAGATCGGCGAAACCCGGCTTGCCCTGAAGAACCTGTCCGCAAAAGCCGCAACGCCATTCGCAACAGCGCTGAACAAGGTCTCGCTGGATCTCAGGGCCGGTGAGGTGGTTGCGATCGCCGGCGTTGCAGGCAACGGCCAGGGTGAGCTCTTCGACGCGATCTCCGGCGAAATGCCTGTGTCAGCCGACATGGTCGTTCTGGACGGCAAGCCTTGCGGCAACAGGAACATTACCTGGCGACGCAGGCAGAACGCGGCTTTCGTGCCAGAAGAACGTCTCGGCCACGGCGCCGTACCTGGCATGAAACTATCGCAGAACATCGTGCTGACGCGCCACAGAACCGGCGACAAGCTGGTCAGTGGTTTCTTTGTCTCAAATGCCAATGCAGGCAAGATGGAACAGCGCATCAAGAAGTCCTTCGACGTGCGCATGTCCCATGACGATCCGGAAGCGCGTTCCCTTTCAGGGGGCAATCTTCAGAAATTTGTAGTCGGCCGCGAGCTGGACCGCAAACCTGGTGTGCTGATCGTGAACCAGCCAACCTGGGGTGTCGATGCCGGTGCCGCCGCTCTTATCCGGCAGGCACTCATCGACCTTGCCCGCTCCGGATCGGCGGTGCTGGTGATCAGCCAGGACCTGGATGAAATCTTCGAAATCGCCGACCGGATTGCGGTTATTTCCAGAGGTTATCTGTCTGCGGCCGAGCCGACTTCAGACATGAACCGCGAGCGGGTCGGCCTGCTCATGGCAGGCGGCGCGGAAGCGCAAGGGGAGGTTGCCTGATGCGCGTCGAACTCGTGAAAAGAAAAGAGCACAGCCGAAAGATGGCACTGCTGTCGCCGTTGATCGCTGTTGGTCTGACCGCAATCGCAGCCGGACTCATTTTCTCAATATCCGGACATAACCCATTGTTCGGATTATATAAATTCTTCATAGAACCTCTGACGCAAGAATGGTCTCTCAACGCGACAATCGCCAAGGCAACACCGCTCATCCTGATCGCCTGCGGCTTGTCGGTTTGCTATCTGTCGAACAACTGGAACATCGGTGCTGAAGGCCAGTTCGTCGTCGGTGCGCTGTTCGGCTCTGCTCTGCCCATTCTGATGCCGGACTTCGAAAGTGCTGCCACGCTTCCCTTGATGATGGCTTTCGGCGCTATCGGTGGGGCACTCTGGGCCCTGATCCCGGCGCTGTTGAAAACCAGGTTCAATACCAACGAAATCCTGACCAGCCTCATGCTGGTCTATGTCGCCAGTCTCCTGCTGGACTACCTGGTTCGCGGACCGTGGCGAGATCCCGGCGGTTACAACTTCCCGGAATCGGCACTCTTCTCCGATGCCGCCACCTTGTCCACCGTCCCCGGAACGTCACTCAGCTATGCGGCCCCGATCACTTTGATCGTCGCAGTCGTGCTTGCGGTGGTCCTCGGCAAGACCATTAAGGGTTTCGAGATCAGGGTGATGGGCGAAAGTCCTCGCGCAGGCAGCTTTGCCGGTTTTTCTGCAAAGAAACTGACGCTGTTTTCCTTCGCAATTGCCGGTGGTCTTGCAGGCCTTGCCGGCACGATGGAAGTGTCCGGCGCACTCAACCAGCTCCTCCCGACCATCTCTCCCGGCTATGGATTTACAGCCATCATCGTCGCCTTTCTGGGAAGGCTGAATCCCTTCGGTATCATCGTCGCGGGTTTCGTGTTGGCATTGTCCTATATCGGCGGCGAAGCGGTGCAATCGGCGATGGGTGTCTCCAACAAGATTGCCAGTGTCATTCAGGGCCTTCTGCTGTTCTTCGTACTCGCCTGCGACACACTCATCCTCTATCGCATCAGATTTGTCGGCCGCCGTGGTTCGGCAGGGGAGGTCTCCCATGTTTGAAGCCGTTCTCCTGACCGTTATTACCGCGGCAACACCGCTGTTGATTGCTGCGATCGGCGAACTCGTCGTTGAACGCTCCGGTGTTTTGAACCTTGGTGTCGAGGGCATGATGATCATGGGGGCCGTGGTCGGATTCGCCGTCGCCAATCAGACCGGATCCGGGACGCTCGGCGTCTTTGCGGCAATTGCCGCCGGCATGGCCATGTCGGCACTTTTTGGCTTCCTGGTGCTCGTCCTGGTAACCAATCAGGTGGCAACCGGTCTTGCCCTGACCATCCTCGGCGTCGGCTTCTCGGGCCTGATCGGGGAGGCGTTCATCGGCATTCCAGGCCTTAAACTTCCGGATCTCTACATTCCTGTACTGTCCGACATTCCATTCTTCGGGCCTGTCTTCTTCCAGCAGGACGCGCTCGTTTATGTGAGTTTCGCATTGGTCATCGCTGTCGCCTATTTCCTGTTCCGGACCCGGCTTGGCCTCGTGCTTCGGTCTGTTGGTGACAACCATGTGTCGGCTCACGCTCTTGGTTATTCCGTTATTCGCATCAGGTTCGCAGCGGTTCTGTTTGGCGGCGCCTGTGCAGGTCTCGCGGGTGCCTACATGTCGCTTGCCTATACGCCTCAGTGGGTTGAAAACATGACTGCAGGCCGAGGCTGGATTGCGCTGGCATTGGTCGTGTTCTCATCCTGGCTGCCGCTGCGCGTGGTTGTTGGCGCCTATCTGTTTGGTGCAGTCAGTGTGCTGAACCTCCACGCCCAGGCAGTTGAGCTGGACATTCCGTCCCAACTGCTGTCCAGCTTGCCGTACCTTGCGACTATTTTGGTGCTTGTGCTCATTTCGGCAAACCGCAGACTGACGCTCGTCAACACGCCAGCCTGTCTCGGCAAGCCATTCGTTCCAGACCGGTGAGCCTCCCAGCCACCGGTCGGCCCGGCCCCGGTGCGATCGGGGGCTTGGCCTTAAACAAGATCGCAACAGAGAGATCGAAACAGAGGGGAAAGAACCAGATGAAATCTCTTTTGAAAGCAACCGTTGCCGCCGTTGCCTTCGCAGCTGCCGGCTCTGCCGCAAACGCTGCAGACGTCAAAGCCTGCTTTATCTACGTTGGACCAGTTGGCGACTTCGGTTGGTCCTATCAGCACGACCAGGGCCGTCTTGATGCGGAAAAGCATTTCGGCGACAAGCTGGAAACAGCATATCTTGAAAGTGTGCCGGAAGGTCCGGATGCAGAGCGCGCGATCGAGCGTTTCGCCCGTGAAGGCTGCAATGTCATCTTCACCACGTCCTTCGGCTACATGAACCCGACGATCAAGGTCGCCAAGAAGTTTCCGGATGTGAAGTTCGAACACGCGACCGGCTACAAGACTGCCGACAACGTCGCGACCTATAACTCCAAATTCCACCAGGGCCGTTACATTATCGGCCAGATTGCCGCCAAACAGTCCGAATCCGGCGTCGCAGGTTACATCGCCTCGTTCCCGATCCCGGAAGTGGTGTCCGGCATCAATGCATTTCTGCTCGGTGCTCAGTCCGTCAACCCGGATTTCAAGCTGAAGGTCGTCTGGGTCAATTCCTGGTTCGATCCGGGCAAGGAAGCCGACGCTGCAAAGGCGCTGATCGATCAGGGTGCCGATGTCATTACGCAGCACACCGATTCCACCGCACCGCTTCAGGTGGCACAGGAACGTGGCGCGCATGGCTTCGGTCAGGCATCCGACATGATCCAGTTCGCACCGGAAGCCCAGTACACGGCAATCATCGACGATTGGGGTCCGTACTACATCGAGCGCATCCAGGAAGTCATGGATGGCACCTGGGAGCCCAAGAGCACCTGGGCAGGCCTTGCCGAAGGTCACGTCGTGATGGCGCCTTACACCAATCTCCCGGATGATGTCGTTGCAATGGCCAAGGAAACCGAAGCCAAGATCGCCGGCGGTTGGGAGCCGTTCACCGGCCCGATCACCAAGCAAGACGGCTCGGTTGCCGCTGAAGATGGCGTCGCCCTCGACGATGGAGCCATTCTCGGCATGAACTGGTACGTGCAGGGTATCGACGACAAACTGCCGCAATAATCGCGGTTATCACCTGTCCAGGACGGCCCGGAGCCAGCGGTTCCGGGCCGTTTTCATATCCGGTGACCGATTGTCTGAATGTTGTGCGTAAAGCACCTGCTTCCGATCGCGATCTTTCTGATTGAAGACTTGCGCAGAAATCTCCGCAACGTTGAATCGCAACATCGACACCTCTACAAACGAAACTATAATTTCGTTTCCATCCAGGATGGATCGCCGGCATGCACACGATACGGACCTTTGACGAATGATCCGCAGACGAGAACTGATGCTCGCCGCGGCCGCTGCTGGATCTGGCAGCATGGCTGGCTTGGCCTCTGCCAGCAGCGCCCCAGAGGCAGAAATGACGAAACACAGCAGCAGCTCTGCCGAGGGGTTCCGTCTGGCCCTTGGTGGCGGAGCCGCAAAGGCATTCGCTCACATTCCCATTCTGGAAGTGATGGATGACCTGGGTGTCAAACCCGTCGAAATTGCCGGGACATCAATGGGGTCTATCCTGGGTGCTTTTTACGCCAGCGGTATGAGCGGTCGAGAGATCCGGCAGTTTGCAGTTGATCTCTTCACCCAGAAAACGCAATTGCTTCAAAAGTTGTTTCTGACGGATGGCCGAACCTGGTCGTCGCTCTTCAATGTCGTCCGTCCGGCGATTATCGATCCCATCGTTCTTTTCGAAACGGTGTTTCCTGAAGACCTGGCCGAGCAGTTCTCGGATTTGAAACTGCCAATGAAGATCGTTGCGACGGATTTTTACACCCAGTCGCAGGTGGTTCTGGAGAAGGGGCCCTTGCTGCCTGCAATTGCAGCCTCGTCCGCTCTCCCCATGCTTTTGACGCCTGTCAGGATAGACGGCAAGGTTTTGATAGACGGGGGCTTCGTCAACCCGACACCGTTTGATGTCTTTCAGGACGACGGCATTCCGACAGTCGCCGTCGATGTCACTGGCAGCAATTTCGAAGAGCGAAAAAGCGGGCTTCCAACCGGCCTGGAAACCTGGATCGGCTCGTTCTCGATCACCCTTCACTCGTTGGTCGTCGCCAAATTGGCCTGCAATCAACCTGATTTGTTGATTGAACCGCCAGTCGGCCGTTTCAAGACCATGGAATTCTTCAAGGTTGCAGACATCGTGAAAGCAGCAGAACCAGCCGGAGAAACCTTCAAGCGTGGCCTGGCCAGCCTCCTGGAAAATCGATAGTCCAACCAATTGGTTCCGGGCGTTAGATCGCAGGATCACGGCGCTCGAATATCTTTTTCAGCGCTTCCGCTCTTTCTGGTGACCAGCCGTCCGGATCGACAACTGCAGCCCATCCGTCGATGTAATCAGGCGCAATGTAGTAGTGCCCGTATCTGGGTACATCCAGCGCAAACATGGAATCCAGCGCAATCTGAAGCGTTGTCACCACGGGAAACCAGGACAGTTTTTCTGAAACATCCGGCGCACGCGGTGAGGCCATCCAGGCTGGCGGCCTGAAACCCGTATCGAACGTAAAGTTCACGATAGGGTCGCTGCCATAATTCAGAAACACTGCGCGAATTGGCCCCCAGGGCGCATAGTTCCCCTCCAGTCCGCCATATTGATCCATCACCCGGACAAGCGAGCCGTTTCCGTAGTTCGGACGCCATGCCGGACTGTCAGCCTTCCGCCGGTCACGGACCTCCGACCAATAGCGCGAGAAGAAAGGAGACCCAGCCCAGAAGGCGCCCTGGATCGGGTCACCCAGCATGTCAAACAGGGGAAGTGTCGCCTGGGAGTTGAAGGCCCCCTGGCTGAGCCCGTGAACATAAAGCTCCGGCCGACTGTCTTTGGGCAGCTGCGTCCAGTGGGCATAGACCGCGTTGAAAAGGGCTCGAGCCTGATCTACCCCGTAGTCTGGATGGGCAAGCAGCGCCAGAAAACTGGTCAGGTAGGAATATTGGACAGCCACCGTCGCCACATCACCGCCAAGCATGAAATCGATTGTGTCGTGAGCTCCCGGGTCCATCCAACCGGTGCCGGGTGGTACCACAACCACAAGAATCGACCGGTCGAAACCCCCGACGCGGATTAGTTCCTGCAAAGCAAGTTGGGCGCGTTCTTCTGCGGTGTCACCAGACCTTCGTCCAACATAGACCCTGATCGGATCAACGGCATTATCCGGCCAGAATTCGGAAATCTCTGCTGCAGTCGGAGCGGTCGCGACATAGTGACGACCCCAACGCCCCATCTCCTCCCATTTGACCAGCGACCGGGTACTGCCGGTTTTTTCCGGATCAGCAGGTTTTTCTATATCCGGTTCAAGCAGCAGGTCTGCAGCCAGAAAAGACGTATCGGCCATACGAAACGCATTGCGTACAAGGGCTCCATCGACAAGTGCCCACAGGAACCAGCCAACAAGAACGATGGACAGGACCACGCCAACGCGCCTTGGAAGCATCTTGTCCAGAACAACAGCGACGGCTCTACGCAAGGCACCTGCGACCCGGAAAACCAGCCACAAGCAAAGTGCGATCAACACGCCAACAGTGACGATGAAGAACGGCGCTGCGCTCTCGAGCGGCGGCAAACCAACAGCTTCACGGGTCGCGTTCTGCCAACTGGCAGCTTTCGACAGACTGTAGACCATGATCGCAAGGCTGATACCGCAAGCGGCAAGGAGCCAGAGTGTCCACAAACGTCCCTTGGGCTCCGGCAACTCCAGATAACGCCAGACACTCCTTGCCAGAAGGGTCACCTCATAGCCAAACGTTGCTGCCACGGCGGCGAGGGTCGCTTGTACAATTGGTTCCCTCGGCATCATCGACGGCGTCAGTGCGGCACCGAAGAAACTGGCCGCTACTATGAGCCCGGTTGGCGTAAGCCCATCTCGGAGCGTCCTTAAGATCGGCATTTGCACCCGCTCCCAACACGATTTCATGATCCAGCTGCAGGATTTCGTGTTGGAATGATCGCGTCAAGACAACCTTGGGTAAACAATGGCAACATGACAGCAATCTTGTGCCCATCCCCGTTATCCACCGCAAAACCAAGCATAATTTACGTTGCGTCTTTTGGCATTTAGACGGTCTTAACCGTTGTCGGGTCTAAATTCCTACATCGTGGATTGAAGGGCAAAAAGATCTTTCCGCGATCGGGGTCTACAACCGTTTTTTACTCGCAAGTTTCGTGAAAGTTTGCGGCGCTAACAATCGGGCGTAATCCACCGCTGGTCCAGCGCAGCAGGTAGATGGCCTGCCGCTGACACCGGAAATGGCAAGCCGGGGGGCACCGGTTCGTCTGTGACAGAGACATTGGGCCGGAGAGGACTATCGATAAGCTCCAATTGGGGCGGTGTAATCTGTCATCAAGGCGGTTGAGCCAATGATTTTTGATAAACTGTTGCGAATAGGATTTCCGGCGCTTTGCGCCTCCCTTACGCTTTTGCTCGGTGTAAACGCCTACTCGCTCTATAGCGCTCAAGCCGACTACCTTCACAAGGATCAGTTGGAACGTTCTGTCCTCAATGACACGCTGCGCTTTAACACTACGGCCCTGGAAAAACTGATTGCACGGTACAGTGCCCTGAAAAGCCCGGAAGATGCTGCAGAGGCTGGAAAAACCTACGAAGCACTGCTGAACGCCTTCGAAACGTGGCCCAGCGACGCCTATAGCGAAATTGTGGGGCCGTCGGACTACATCCAGGACAAACTGGTTCACATCGTTCGTACGAGCAACCGGGTGAAACCGTTCCTGGATACGCTCGATGACCAGACCTCCGTGAGCAATGCACTGATCATCCTGCAGGGGATAGGAAGTTCCCTTCAACAAATCAATCAGATGGTGACCCAGGAAGCTGCCAAGCAAATGTCGGCGGCGAGAAAGAGCTTTCATTTCCACCAGATTGTACAAGACGCGCTCGTTGTTGTTTTCCTTCTGGTCAGCCTTGGATGGATCTGGTTCTCCAACAAACGCAGCCAGGTGCTGCAAGGACAGGCAGAGGCAACTCGCGAGCAAACCAGGCTTCTGGAGCACCGGCTGGACCACGACAGTGTTACAGGCCTGGTAAATTCCCGTGTCTTTGCAGAGATCGTGCGCTCTACGCACGATACACTTGCTCCTGATCAGACCTTGAGCATTCTCAACATCGATCTGGAGTCCAGACTGCCGGCTATCAACAAGTTCAGCCTTGTAACGGAGGAAGCTATCCTGGCATCGACTGCGGACCTGTTGCGTCACGCGGTAGACCGGATGGAAGGTGTAAATTGCCTTGCCCGCTCAGGAGGCAAGGGATTTCTCCTCATGACTGTAAGTGATGAAGAGGTTGGGCTGACTGCTTCTGTCGTCGCAAACCGGATCCACGACATCTTCCTGCGCCCGGTCCCAACGGCACTCGGATCCTTCCTGATTTCACCAGCTATCGGCTATGCGGATTCAACCACCGTCGAGCGAGATGCCACCGACATCATTCGCAATGCGGATCTCGCGGTTGGTAACGCCGTCAGCCACAGCCGCCGCCGCGTCGTGACCTACCAACCGGCCATGCGTGCGGAAATGGAGCGGCGGACAATCGTCGAAAACGCACTTGCCCGCGCCATAGAGGCGAACGAATGCCTTCCGCACTTCCAGCCACAGTTCAATCTCATGACCGGACGTATCTTCGGCGTGGAAGCCTTGGCACGCTGGTACCATTCCGAACTGGGCTGGATTTCACCCTCGGAATTCATCCCGATTGCTGAACGCAATGGCGATATCGTATCGCTGGGATGGAAGATCCTGGAAACATCGTGTTCGGAAGTACAGTTGTTGCCATCGGACCTGAGTCTGTCGGTCAACCTTTCTGTAGCGCAAATTCTGAGCGACGACGTCGTCGCAATGCTCGACGAATGCCTCGGTCGGACCGGTTTGCCAGCCTCCAGGCTGAAACTGGAAGTGACCGAAACGACCCTGATGAGCGATCTGCGCCGCATTCAGACGACACTCGTTGAGTTGCGATCATTGGGTATCGGCATTTCGCTGGATGACTTTGGCGTCGGTTATTCCGCCCTGTCTTACCTGACGGACTTTGATTGGGACGAAATCAAGATCGACAGGTCGTTTGCCACCAAGGCGGTCAAGGACAAGAAAATTCGCGATATTCTCAAGATGGTCCTTGGTATTGCCGAAACCATGGGCTCTCAGGTCTTGATCGAAGGCATCGAGACAGTCGAGCAACGCGATGTACTGGTCGATATCGGCTGCACCATCGGCCAAGGCTATCTGTTCGGCGGTCCGATGGCGATCGACGACATAACGACCCTGTTCTTCTCGGATCATTCCAAAAGCACTTTGGCGGGGCTCTGACACCTCCGTAGGTATCAAGGCCCCGCTTTAACGAGAGAGACACTCAGGACCTGCGTTTTAGAGGCTGTTTCCTGGTTGTCTTTTTCGATTTCCGGACCAGGGAAACGGCCAGAACCAGCCCGCTAACAGCCACGACGAGCAGCAGCTGATGAAATGGCGAGCCAAGCAGATGCTCACCTGCGCCTTGCCAACCGGCCAGGTGATCGTGCGCACCAGGGTGTGCAAATGCAGAGGTGGATGCCAAGGCAAGAATTGACGTCATCAAAAGCTGTTTCATTCTGCGATATCTCCATGGGCCAGACGAGTGGTGAGGATGTCGATGAGGTCAATGTCTGACCGTTGCGACAGGGATACAAAGGTGAAGGTCATGGTCTCCCGGGCTTGGACCATTGAACCTGGAAAACTCATGTAGACGAGTTCTCGGGAAGCAAAGGCCGGCGAGGCTGTACCGACCTGCCAATTGCTGACGATCTTTGCGTCGACAAGGTGCTGTATGAGACCATCGGCACCGGGGCGGTGAAACGGGACGCCGGCAAGACGCAGGTAACTGGTCTTGTCGTCGGCAGCCCGGAAGCCGTCGATGAAGCTCACCGCAAGTGCCTGCATTTCTTCGGCCCGGTCCGCATGCGAGGCCCCATGAACATGAGAATGCAGATGGTCCGCCGCCCCATGATTATGTCCGGCGAGACCTCCGTGATCGTGGTCATGTGTGTGGTGGTGGTGGTGGTGATGACCATGTTCATGATCGTGGTGAACATGGTAATCGTGCCCGTGATGATGTCGCGCCATCGCCTTACTCCACGTCCGGACCGGCCGGAATGGACACCGGCTTGTCGATGATGGATTTATGCGAACCCATTTTTCCGTGGGAAACCAGGGTCCCGAGAACATCTACAATCACCCGAGTTGCCAGAAGGGCTGTGATGTCGGAGCAATCGTAAGGTGGTGAAACTTCTACGACCTCCAGACCGCAGATGCCTTCCTTCGCGACCAGCGACACCAGTTCAAGTGCCTCTCTCGGCAGAAAGCCACCTGGCTCCGGCCAGCCGGTACCGGGCACGAAGCCGCAGTCGACACTGTCGATATCGAACGAGATATAGACTGCATCTGCGTCCTTCCATGCCAGTTCCAGCGCCCGTGCGGCCGTTTCCGCCAATCCCAGTTCCTCGACATCGCGCATGGTGAAGATGTTGGTGTTCCGCTCCCGGGCAACTTCCACACCTTCGCGCGGCACCTGCCACCCTCCGATACCGATCTGAACCAGATTGACGGCCGGCACGTTGACGAGATCTGTCGCGTGGAACCAGGGCGTCGTATGCATCCGCTCATCCAGGTCCTTTTCCTGAATGTCGATATGCCGATCGAAATGCACGATACCTATGCGCTTGGACGTGCACTGGGCGATCCCGCGTACGCAAGGAAAGCCGATTGAATGATCGCCGCCGATCATGATCGGCAAGGCTCCGGACGATGCGACGTGCGAGACCGCCCGCGTAATCTGGTCGAACGTCTTTTCGATATTGGCAGGAATGGTAAAGATGTCACCGACATCGCAAAGCGTCATCTGTTCCCGAAGATCGACACCCATCTCGTAGTTGTAGGGCGTGTAGAGCGCGGAAATCTTCCGAACTCCTTGGGGCCCGAACCGTGTACCGGGTCTGTAAGTGGTCCCCCCATCGAAAGGGATGCCGATGACGGCGGCATCATAAGCCCCGACCTTTGTCACATCCTCGATGTAAGGCGCTTTCAGGAAGGTGTTGATCCCCGCATAGTGGGGCAGTTCTCCACGGGCAAAGGTTGGGATCGATTTGTCGGTGAGACTATCCGATCCTGTCAGTCCCATTCGCAGGGCCCAGGCTTTTTCCTTTTCCCAGGCAGCGGAGGGCAGGGCACCTTCCTTTTCAGCAGCCTTCCAACCCCGCAATTGCAGTTTGTCGAAGTCAGGATGATGCTGTCTTCGGTTGGGGTCTCGGGTGAATTGACCTGCGGCAAGGTGGTGCGTCCTGGGGCCTGAGGCTCGATTGAAACTCATGGGATGGTCCTCATTCCTGATTGTTTGGGGTATGGATGCTTTGGAAAGACGGAGTGGGCTTGTTTGCCTGTGGAGCGCCAATTGCACCTGCGATGGCCTCCGGAGACCGCAAGGATGCTCCAGTTGGCGATTTGAGCGGCAGGTCGTAGGTGATGGTCGCGCCGTAGGCCTGTGGCGCCTGCGGGTCGTGGCGGATCTTGTCGAACACCAGCAGACGCGTGCCGAGCTTGAAGGCCTCGTGAATATCGTGCGTCACCATGAACACCGTCATGGACAACTCTTTCCAGAGCCCCAAAAGCAATTCATGCATGTCGACGCGTATGCCCGGGTCTAGTGCGCCGAAAGGCTCGTCGAGCAGCAGGATGCTTGGCTTCTTGATCAAGGCCTGGGCGATCGCGAGACGTTGCTGCATGCCACCGGACAGCTGCGCCGGATATTTGTTTGCCGCTGGACGCAGCCCGATCCTGTCAAGCAGGTCGTCGGACGATTCAAAAGCCGCCTTGCGGGAAGTGCCAAAAAGCCGCCCGGTCCAGCGCGACGTTTCAAACTCTTGCGCAAGGATGAGGTTTTCAGCCACGGTCAGATGCGAAAACACCGAGTATTTCTGGAAGACGATCCCGCGCTCGGGTGTCGGCTCAAGTGGCAAGGGAGCGCCATCCAGGAGGATCTGTCCACGGGTTGGATGTTCCTGGGAAAGCAGCATCCGCAGGAATGTCGATTTTCCGCAGCCGGATGCTCCAACGATCGTGCAAAAAGACCCGGTCTGGACTTCCAGGTTGACCCGTTCGAGAACAGGCACGCCGTCGTATAATTTTGCCAGGTTCTGGACCGAGAGTTTGGACGCAGTATTCATAGCGCATCCCCTCCCAGATGGTGCCATCGGAAGGCGCGGCGCGACAGGAGGAGCAGGGCTCTGTCGAGCAGGAAGGCCAGCAGCGTGATCCAGACGACGTAAGGCAGGATCACATCCATCGCGAGATAGCGGCGCACCAGGAAAATCCGGTAACCGAGCCCGGACGTGGACGCGATGGCCTCGGCGGAAATCAGAAAGATCCAGGCAGGCACGAGAGAGAGCCTCAGGCTGGTGATCAGGTGAGGCAGAACCTGCGGCAGTACAAGCCGCGTCACCATTTGCCAGACGCTGGCCCCAAGTGTTTCCGCCTTGATGATCATCTCTCGGGGTATGTCCAGAACCGCCTGGGCCGTGGAACGGATCATCACCGGTGCCGTTCCGATCACGATCAGGGCGATTTTCGCGAGTTCGCCAAGACCGAAGGTGATGAACAGGATCGGCAGGATGGTGATCGGCGGGATCAGCGAGAATGTCGCGAGATAAGGCGCCAGTCCGCTGCGGATATGGGGAATGAAGCCGATTGCAATGCCAAGGGAGATCGCCAGAAGGGTCGACACTGCCATCCCCGTCCCGAGACGCCATAGACTGTCGAAAGTATCCAACCAGAGCAGAAGGTCTCCCGACCTCCGGTCCGGCACCGCCGCCATGCGCCAGAAGGCCTCTCCCATGCTGGTGATGGAGGGGAGGAGCTTGTCCGCCGGATTGTCGAGCCGCCGATAATGGCTGGCGATCGCGTAGGCGACCAATGTCAGCACGAAAGGCAGGAGCCCAAGCGCCAGGGCGGTGACCCGGGAGGGTTTCCGGTTGATAATACGCATGAAACGGTCCGATCGGTCTATGGCTGCGGCTCCGGTGCCGAGGCGCCGGAACCACCGGATCAGCAAAGGGAGCCTAGAGCGTGCCTTCTGCTGCCATCGTCATGAAACTCGAGTCGAATTTCAGTTTCACGTTTCCGGTATCGCCATAGATCGATCCATCCGGGAAAGAGACGCCGACAAATTCAGGGCTGGGTGCCCCTTCACCCAGAATGCCCTTGTCGAAAAGGAACTCGGCAACGAATTTCATCGTCTCGGGAAGTTCAGCGGACTTGGTGAACGCGACCGCTTCTGCGGGCGTGTAGAACATCTTGGTCGTCGCGAGCTGCGCGTCGTAGCCGGCAAGGTCCGTGCCGGAGGCTTCGGCCATGGCGGTGCGTGCCGCGACGCCTTCGTCACTGTCTGACGACATGATCCCCATCAGTTCGTACCAGGCGCCTACAAGAGCCTTGCCGAAGGCGGGATTGTCCGCAAGCGTCTCGGTATTGACCATCATGATATCGATGATTTCGCCTGGAATGCCGGAACTGTCGAACACCTTGGTGGCATTTGCTTCCGCTTCGATTTCAGACAGGAGCGGGTTCCAGGTGACCACTGCCGTGACATCCGGCGTCTGATAGGCAGCGATCATGTCTGCATCGGATGTGTTGACGACCGTCAGATCCTGTTCACTGAGACCAACCGTGTCGAGCGCCCGTGCGAGCAGGTAGTGGGAGACGGAAAGCTCCACCAGATTGACGCTTTGTCCCTTGATATCGGCAAGCTCGGACTTGTCCTTCAGGATGATGCCATCGTTGCCGTTGGAGTAGTCGCCAACGATAAGCGCAGTCGTGTCGACACCGCCGCCAGCCGGGATCGAAAGGGCGTCCATATTGGTCATGGAGCAGCCGTCATATTCCCCCGCGGTGTATTGATTGATGGACTCCACGTAGTCGTTGATCTGAACGATCTCGACGGAGATGTCGTATTTGTCGGCCCATTTCTTCATGAGGCCACTGTCCTGCAGATAACCCCAGGGCATCCAGCCGACATAGATGGACCAGCAGACCTTGAAATCCGTCTTTTCCTCGGCCTTGGCCGAAGTGAGGGAAAGAGGCAGCGTCAGCGCTGCGGCGAGGAGGGAAGCTTTGGCAATCGATTTCAACATCTGTGCGCGTCTCCTGTCTTGGGCCCGGTCATCAGAACCGGACTTACGTCATGAGGTTTTTGCGCACGGCCGGGAGCAGGTTCGCGCGCGCGAAACCTCGTGCAGTTGTCTCCCGGGTTTTTGTCCCGCCGTGTCACCGGTCTATGTCGGCATGTGCCTCTCAACCGGCTTGCACCTCTCGGTCCTGCGTCGTCTTGCGACCGGATCCCTAGGCGCGCTGCACATCATGACCAAAGCAAGGGGAATGCCAGAAAGGCGAAGGTGGAAAATTCGTACATTGTTTCAATAATTTAAGAAAGAGAATCTGCATTGAGCTCGTCGAAACCAAACAACAACAATTGGTAATCTGAGCAGAATATGGGCAGCATGGTGAAGAATGCACCATGCCCAGACCTTAAGCAGGCTTTGCTGATCTATCGAAAAACAGTCTCAGCCGGCGAAAGAACAGATTTGAACCAACGGCAGGAAATGCTGTTCGGTGATGCCCAGACAACAGGCGTGCGCCACCAGCAAAAATCCGGTCAAGGCCGAACCGGTGACGAGCGCCAGAACCAGCGATGGGTCGCGCATCATTTCGCGAATGCCACTCATGGCTTGAACTTCGGTATGTGCCATAACAATTCCTCCGGTTTGAACATCTGCAAGAGCCAGGCAAGCGGCTCTTGCAGTCGGATTTACTCCGCAGGTTCGTCGACCTTACCCTCGTCACCAGCTACGTCCTGCTTTTTCTTGCCGGTGAAAAGGCCTTTGATCCATCCCTTCTTCTCTTCGCTATCTGAAGGAGCAGCGTCTGCTGGCGCGGTATCGGCTTCCACCTCGTTCGTCGCAGCCGGTTTTCCCGGGGCGACCTGTTCTCCGAAGGCGGTAAAAAACTCACCGGCAAGCCGTTTGGCGGTTGAATCGATCAGTCTGGCACCAAGCTGCGCCAGCTTGCCGCCAACCTTCGCATCAACCTCGTAGTGAAGGATCGTCGCATCAGGACCGTCTTCTTCCAGATGAACCTTGGCAGCACCTCTGGCAAACCCGGCTACCCCACCGGAGCCTTCGCCTTCAATGGTGTAGCCGTTAGGCGGATCGAGATCGTTGAGCGTCACCTTGCCGCCGAAAGTTGCTTTTACCGGGCCCACCTTGAGACGTACCTTCGCCTCCAGTTCAGTATCGGAATGCTTGATCAGGTCTTCGCATCCCGGAATAGAGGCCTTCAGGACTTCCGGATCATTCAATGCCTCCCAAACCTTGTGCTTTGGAGCTTCGATCCGCTGACTGTCGTTCATTTGCATGTGATTGCTTCCCTGGTGGGGTCAAATGTGATGGATGTTGGTCTGGCGGTGTCCGCTGCGGCGGAGCATCAAGAGTTCCGCCAGGATAGAGAGTGCAATTTCTTCCGGTGCAATGGCTCCCAGATCGAGGCCTGCGGGCCCCTTGATCCGGTCGAGGGTCTGATCTGCTACGCCTTCCTCGCGCAATTTAGCCTTGAGGGCTGCAATCTTCCGGCGGCTCCCGACAAACCCGATGTGGCGCGCATCCGTCAGAAGAGCGGCCTTCAGGGCCGCCAAATCGCCGCGCCCCTGGGTCGAAATAATGGAGTAGATCTGCCCGTTGCTTCGAATGGGACTGTCAAACCCTTCCGCTCTTTTTCCGGCACCTGAAAAGACGGACAGCTCTTCTGCAGGCGCGCAGAAGGTCAGGTCAAATCCGATGGAAGGTGCCTGGCTCGCAAGGGCAACGGCAACCGGACTGGCGCCGTAGATGACAAGCGTGGGCCGCGGCAGAACCGGTTCTATGAAAATATCCATGGTTCCCTGGCTCGGGCACATGTTCCGGGCAAACTGAATGCCTTCGCGCTCCTCACCGGCTTCCACGCCGATCTCCGCCAACAGGTCCGCCGGTTGAAGGGAGATCAATCGTGTCTGACCATCTTCAAAAGCGGACTTTGCCGCCTTGATGACAGCCGACCTTGCGCAGCCACCGCCGATCCAGCCGCCGACAATATCCCCATTGCTGTCGATCACGGCTTTCGCACCCGCCTTGGCCGCGGTCACCGATATGGTGCGTACAACGGTTGCCAGAACGAAAGGTTCGTTGTCACCCTGCAAACGGTTCATCAGGCGCGGCAGGTCCTGCACGACCTCTGGCGCGGCCTCTTTGCCGGACACGGGAACAGAATGCTTCATTTCAACATCTCCCATCGTTCAAAGTCTCGCAAGATAAGGCTCTAGGGCTTCAAGGCTGGCGAGGTTATGGGCTGGCGCGAAGAAATCGACATGGGGCAGGGCGGCGGCCATGCCTCCGGCTGTCGGTTCATATCCTTGCCAGCCAAGGAGCGGGTTGAGCCAGACAATGCGCCTGCAGCGCCTACGTAACCGTGCCATCTCATCGCCAAGTGCTTCCGGCGTGCCTGTGTCGTAGCCATCCGACAGGATCAGGACGCAGGTGCGCGAGTGGACGACCCGGGCGGCGTGCCATCTGTTGAAGTCGGCCAGCGCCGCGCCGATCTTCGTGCCGCCACCCATCCCTTGCGCCATTAGCCCCATGCGATCGAGAGCACGGCTGGCGTCCCGCTCCGAAAGGGCTGAGGAGACGTGCACAAGACGGGTATGAAAAAGAAACGCTTCTGCTTCGCGGAAGCTATCAAGCAAACCGTGCACGAACCGAGTGAAGACGCCCGTGTAGTTGTTCATCGACCCGGACGCGTCGAGCAGGATCACCAATCGCAACTGTTTCTCGCGAGGGCCCTTGCGCACAAGTTCAATAGGTGCACCGCCATGGGCAATAGACCGGCGGATGGTTCCGCGCAGATCCAGCTTCCGGCCCTTTCGTTTCTGACGATCCCTGCGGGTCAGTCTTATACGCATTGCCCGTGCGAGCCGTTCGGCAAGCTCATGTGCCTGTTTAACCGCCTCCGGATCGCTGAGATGTCGAAAATCCAGCTGGCCGAGGTTTTCGGCAATGCTCGCACCTTCCCGCCGCCCGGAGGGAGCGTCGTCGCTCGCCTCATCCTCTTCGCCGGGGAGGCGTTCGACATCGCCTGCAATTGTCTCCTGACGGTTACCACTTGCGTCTATCAACTCGCGAATGGTCTTCATGCCCTTGCGCGTACTCGTCCCGGTAACCTTCACGCCAGATTTGACACCCTTGCCGATCCAATAGGCATCGAAGATGTCGTCGAAACGCTGCCAGTCGGACAAGCGTCCGCAAAAAAGACTGCGAAAGGCCGCCTTCAAGCTTCCGGGGCGCTGAATCATCCGCGAACACAGCAACCGGCTAGCATCCCGGGTCTCGGCCCATCCGACCTTGAAGCCGCTGTCGCGCAGAGAGCGGACAAACCCTGCCAGCCGCAGCCTCAGGACCGGGCCGATGTCTGCACTGGTTTCAAGGAAAAGGCCGGACATTGCTCAAGCCACCTTTCCAAGCAATCTGTCGGTAACTTCGCGGCTGACACGGGCACTGTCCTCCCGGGTTTTCAGGACACAAGACAGCGTCTCAAAGACAAGCTCCCGGCTCTCGTGCAGGTTTTTGGCCCCAAGGCCGAGAAGAGCCGCCGCCCAATCTATGGTTTCGGCAACGCCTGGAACCTTCACGAGGTCTTCCTTGCGCAGTTTGTTCATAAGTTCGGCGATCTGTTGGGCGAGAGCAGCATCCAGATCCGGGACACGCGCCAGCAGAATTCGTGTTTCGCGGTCGGGCGAGGGGTAATCGACGAAATGATAAAGGCAACGCCGGCGCAATGCGTCCGACAGTTCGCGTGTACCATTTGAGGTCAGAACCACGCGTGGAATTGTAACTGCCTGAACCGTTCCGAGTTCCGGGATCGACACCTGGAAGTCAGACAGGATCTCAAGCAGGAATGCCTCGAATTCCTCATCTGCCCGGTCGATTTCATCGATCAGCAGAACCGGCGGCACGACCTTTCGGATGGCCGCCAGAAGCGGGCGTTCCAGAAGATATTTCTCGGAGAAAATCGCTTCCTCGACAGTTTCTGCACTGTCGCCAGATCCTTCCCGCGCCTTGATGGCCAGAAGCTGGCGCTGATAGTTCCACTCGTAGATGGCATCGGAACGGTCGAGGCCTTCATAGCACTGCAGGCGGATGAGATCGGTGTTCTCAAGACGCGCCAGAGCCTTCGCCACTTCCGTCTTGCCGACACCGGCTTCACCTTCCAGAAGCAGTGGCCGCCCGAGCATTCCGGTCAGGAGGAGTGCCGTCGCAAGACCTTCGTCCGCGATATAACCGGCATCCGCGAGCTGAAGCGCTATCTGATACTTGGTCTGGGTCATGCTGGTCCGTTCGGTGAGAAGGTCGCATCCATCGTCTTTCAGGTGCTGATCCAGAATCAGTCACGAGAGGACGATCGGAACGTCACCGCAGGCTTTGTCCCGGAGGAGCCAGCCTGCGGTAAGAAGTGCTTTATGCGTGCGCACCCAGGTCCTTGGCCGCCTGCCAGATACGCCAGGCGTCATGCGGCATCTGGATATGGGTCGACCCGAGGAACTTGAAGGCGTCGTTGACCGCATTGGAGAAGGCCGGCACACCGCCGACATTCGGGCTTTCGCCTACGCCCTTTGCTCCGATCGGATGATGCGGGCTGGGGGTGACAGTGAAATCCGTTTCCCAATGTGGTGTTTCGACCGCCGTCGGCAGGAAGAAGTCCATGAAGGACGCCCCCAGCACGTTGCCCATCTCGTCGTAGCGGATCTCCTGACCCATCGCGATGGCGAAGGCCTCGGTCAAACCGCCGTGGACCTGTCCCTCGATGATCATCGGGTTGATCCGGGTGCCGCAGTCATCCAGCGCATAGAACCGCCGTGTCTTTGCAACGCCGGTGTCGACATCGATATCCATTACACAGAGATAGGCGCCGAACGGATAGGTCATGTTGGGCGGGTCGTAATAGCTGACCGCTTCAAGACCCGGTTCCATGCCCGGTGGCGGAGCGTGATAGGCAGCCCAGGCAATCTCCTTCATGGACTTGCGTGCCTGCGGATTGCCTTTCACCTGGAAGCCGTCCACGTCCCATTCCAGATCGTATTCGGAAACTTCCAGCATGTGCGCCGCGATCATCTGCGCCTTGTTGCGGATCTTGCGAGACGCAAGCGCAATCGCGGCACCGGCGACAGGTGTGGAGCGTGAACCATAGGTCCCCAGACCGTAGGGCGCGGTATCCGTGTTGCCTTCCTCCACCATGATATCGGCAGCCGGAATACCGATTTCCGTGGCGATGATCTGCGCCCAGGTCGTTTCATGCCCCTGGCCTTGCGATTTGGTGCCCATGCGGGAAATCACCGAGCCGGTCGGGTGCACGCGGATTTCCGCACTGTCAAACATTGCGACACCGAGGATATCGCAATTCTTGGACGGACCGGCGCCGACAATCTCCGTAAAGAACGACACGCCAATGCCCATGATCTCGCGGGTCTCGCCGCGTTTAAAAGCTTCCTGCTTGGCCTTTTGCTCAGCGCGCAGGTCGCGGTAGCCGATCGTGTCCATCGCCTTCTGCATGGCGGTGTGATAGTCGCCGCTGTCATATTCCCAGCCAAGGGCCGAGTGATAGGGAAACTGCTCCGGCTTGACGAAGTTCTTCATCCGCAAGTCCGCCGGATCCATGTCGAGCTTCTGGGCCAGGATATCCATCGCCCGCTCGATGCAATAGGCTGCCTCCGTAACGCGGAACGAACAGCGGTAGGCGACGCCGCCCGGTGCCTTGTTGGTATAGACCCCGTCGACAGCCAGATGCGCTGCCGGGAAGTCGTAGGAACCGGTCACGATGTTGAAGAAACCAGCCGGCCATTTCGACGGATCGGCACAGGCATCAAAGCCGCCATGGTCAGCCAGAACATGCACTTTGAGACCAGTGACGGTACCGTCGTTCTTCGCAGCGATTTCCGCGGTCATGTGATAGTCGCGAGCAAAGGACGTCGTCGAAAGGTTCTCCATCCGATCCTCGACCCACTTCACCGGCACGCCGGTGACGATGGACGCAACGATGGCACAGATGTAACCGGGGTAAGCCCCGACCTTGTTGCCGAAACCGCCGCCGATATCCGGCGCGATCACATGAATTTTCTGCTCCGGAATAGTCGAGAGCAGAGAGGCCACTGTTCGGATGACATGGGGTGCCTGAAACGTTCCCCAGACCGTCAACTCGCCCTTGATCTTGTCCATCGATGCAACGCACTGACAGGTTTCAAGCGGTGAGGGGTGCGTCCGGTGATAGGAGATCAGCTCCTTGATGGTGACATCGGCTTCGGCAAAGGCTCGGTCGGTTTCCTCCTGGTCGCCAACTTCCCAGGTGAAGATGTGGTTGTGGTGTTTGCGCGGCCCGTGTGCGCCTTCCATCTTTCCGTCGAGATCAGGCCGCAGAACCGGAGCGTCCGGATCCATCGACTTGAAAGGGTCCGTCAGGACGGGAAGCTCTTCATATTCGACTTCCACCAGCTGAATGGCATCGTCGGCGATGTAGCGGTTCTCGGCCACCACGAAGGCGACTTCCTGGTTCTGGTACAGCACCTTGCCATCGGCCAGCACCATCTGCACGTCACCGGCGAGTGTCGGCATCCACGCAAGATTGACGCCTTTCAGGTCTTCCGCCGTCAGGACGGCGATCACGCCAGGCAGTTTCAACGCTTCGGAAGCGTCGATCTTCGTAACCTTGGCGTGGGCATAGGGAGAACGGACGAAATCGCCGAACACCATCCCGGGCAGTTTCACATCATCGACATACTGGCCCTTGCCTTGCGTGAAGCGAATATCTTCCACACGCTTGCGCTTGCAGCCCATGCCTTCCAGGGCGGCTTCGCGCTGTTCCCGTGTCGGGGTCATGTCGTTCATTCTGCAGCCTCCTGAAATTCAGTACCATTCAGCTTCGCAGCGGCGTACTGGATCGCCTTGACGATGTTCTGGTAACCGGTGCAGCGGCAAAGATTGCCCGAAATGCCCATGCGGATTTCCTCTTCCGTGGGGTTCGAGTTTTCCTTCAGCAGCGTGTGTGCACGAAGGATCATTCCCGGGGTGCAGAAGCCGCACTGCAGCCCGTGCATCTGCCGGAAGCCTTCCTGAAGCGCGGACAAGGTACCATCCGCATTGGCCATGCCTTCGATGGTGGTCAGTTCCGCGCCGTCTGCCTGGACGGCAAACATGGTGCAGGACTTCACGGACATGCCGTTCAGCTCAACCGTGCAAGCACCGCAATGAGAGGTTTCGCAACCGATATGCGGCCCGGTGAGGTTGAGGTCCTCTCGCAGGAAATGGATCAGAAGCGTGCGCGGTTCAACAAAACGCTGCACCTTCTTGCCGTTGATGGTCATGGTGACCGGGATCTGTTCAATATCGCTCATAGTCGTTTCCCTCGATCCTGGTTCAGCTGGATGCGCGCGATGCAGCTTTTGCGAGCGCCCGCTGCAACATCACGCCTGCCATCTTGGTGCGATATTCTGCTGGTCCACGTCCGTCCGAAGCGGGCTCGGTGATCGCCTCAGCCGCCGCGACCGCGCGGGCAACGGTTGCCGTATCGAGCGTCGAACCAGCCAGAATTTCTCCGGCTTCCTGCGCAAAAAGCGGTGTATCCGCGACATTGGTGAGGGCAATCGAACAGAAGGACACGCTGCCACCTTCCATCGTCAGGACCACGGCAGCAGCCGCTGTCGCATAGTCGCCAACCTTGCGCTTCAGCTTTTCATAGGCATAACCATGCCCTGCAGACGGGACGGGTATACGAACGGCTGTCAGAATTTCCTCAGGCGCAAGGGCCGTAAAATAGGCTGCCTCATAGAAGTCGCGTGCAGGCACTTCTCGTTCGCCGTCCGGCCCGGTCAGAACGTAGGTCGCATTCAGGCACTGCATCAGCGCCGGCATATCGTTGCCCGGATCACCATTGGCGACATTTCCGCCAAGGGTGCCGACATATCTGATCTGCGGATCGGCAATGAGAAGCGACGTTTCGCGAATGATCGGCAGTTTTGACGCCAAGAGATCCGAGGCGATCAGCTCATGCTGCGTGGTCATGGCGCGAATGGTGATCGTGCCGCCGTCGTCGGAAATGCCTTTGAGATCGGCAATGCCACCAAGGTCGACCAGATGTTCCGGCGCTGCCATGCGCAACTTCATCATGGGGATCAGGCTATGACCGCCGGACAGTGGCCGCGCTTCGTCGCCATGGCTGACCAGGATCGCGACAGCTTCCGCCACGGACGATGGCCGGTGATAGGTGAATGCACCAGGTATCACGTTTTTCTCCTCCCTCTGCCGGCCACCTCTGGGCCGGATGCCGGTCTTCCCGAAAAGCGATTGGTTTCGCCTTTCACCGGCAACGTCGTGTCCGGACGCTGGAAACGGCCGAATTGTTCACGTTTGAGAAGGGTGCGGAACAGTGCGGCGCACACTCAAGAACGCTTGCACAAACAGCCTGTCTGGCCACACGGATGACGTGCTGCTCTGCACGAATTGCGACAGCTTCTCTGACGCATTTCACGGCCTAAATTCAGATAATTTCGAGAAAGTAATTTAGTTACAATAGCTTACAATAGGTGCCCAAGCTGCAAATACCACCACCATGAAGAGTGTCCGCTCGATGCCCATTTGCACGAACGGCGTATTTTGCGGCCTTGCATGCACTGCAACACCGAAAGGAAACCTAACCGATGATCTGGTTATTGCGCGGCAGCGGGTTGTTCATGGCCCGCGTGGCTTTGATGCCTGTTTTGCCCAAGCGCCTTCAATCGCGCTTTCACCCGCCCCCAACGAGACCGGCTGACAGGAACACTCTGCCCCGCCTGGCCGGCAAGGATTAGAACACCACCGTCACCGGAGCGCTTGTAGCTGACAACACGGCTGAGGTTGACGATGTGACTTCGGTGGACACGATTGAAAGTGCGCGGATCAAGTTGCTGTTCCGCTTCACTGATGGAAAGAGGGCAGAAGAATTCTCTGCTGCCATCATAAAGACGTGTGTAATGGGCGTCCGCGTGAATGGCATATATGTCCAGCACGCCGATCTTGGTCTTCTGGCCGTCCCGCTCGATCGGCAGCATTCCCTTGCCAATTGGCTGACCAGGCCGAACCGCTTGAGCCGCCGCCTGCAAACCAGATGCGGATTTGCTGCCAACAGTCATTGTGGCTTGCGCTGACTGGCTCTGCCTGTCTTCACGTGCCTCTCGCTGCTCTTCCTCTGGCAGCTGGTTCCTGACCATGCCGTCCTTGGTCTGGTCTTCCTGGGCTGGAACGAGTGCTAGCAGGAACAAGCCCGACACCAGAAATGCTACGCAGGAAACGAGAATCGCCAGCATTCCGGGGCTCAGGGCTGGCGCAAGAGTACCTGAAACCGGTTGCTGCGTTTCATAGGTCAATCCTGCCATGGCCGTGTAATGCATGGCTGAAATCGCAAGCGCCAGAACCGCTGCCGAAATGACGAGAGGAGGGCGGCGGCCGAGGCCAAAAAGAAGCCACATGGCGAGACCGGCTGCGTTGAAGGCAATCAGGAAGCTGGCAAAGACGTAGGCCGGGTCATGCTCCATGCGCAAAGACCCATGCAGGGCATACATGCCGAGATAATGCATGGTGCAAATACCGCTTCCCATAACAAAAGCGGAAAGGCCGAGGCGAATCGGAGTCAGCCGCGCATTGCTCGCTGCGAAAACAGCAATGCCGACAACGAGTACACAGACGAGAAACGACAGCAGTGTCGGCAGAACGAGAAAATCAACGGCGACAGGCAGACGGGCTGCCAGCATTCCGACGAAATGCATGGACCAGATGGCAAGGGCGACGGTCAATGCTGCCCCTGCAAGCAACAGCCGACGTCTCGGGTCAATCGCGCTGCGAACCTGAACGGCAAGGTTCAAGCCCACGAAACTGCCCTGAAAGGCCATCACCAGGGACAGCGCAACAAGCCAGGGCTCGTGCATCACTGACATGCCGGCTATCTCCTCCCAGTAGCCGCCGCCGCAACAAGCGACGGTTCCTCCGGATCAGATGATAGGGGAAAGAGAAATCTGCATCAAATTACGCGTGATACCGACATACATGCCCATCAGCCGCCGGATCAAATTGAAATGTGCTGGGAAAAGAATGGCGGTGAGGGTGGGATTCGAACCCACGGTACGCTCTCACGCACGGCGGTTTTCAAGACCGCTGCCTTAAACCACTCGGCCACCTCACCATGCCGGCGCCTTGGCGGCCCGGCAGTGCAAACCGTTTCCTTTTTCTCACTCGGAAAGTCAAGCCGGAATCACCAGCATGAAGTTCAGGCGGGCGAAATCGTGTGGATGTGCGGGGAAATCAAGCTCCTTTGGGATGTTCCCGCGCCGCTTGCACACAGGGGCAGGACGGGCAGTGCGGGCGCAGGAACATCGCCAAAGGGTAGGGGCCGCCGGTCCGGTGTCGTGGGCAGGGTTTTGAACCGGCGGCCGAAGCTGGAGGTGGGGTCCAGCATTGCTGTGACAGGGCGGTCATCAGCAATGAGTTCACCCTAGGCTGATTTGACAGGTCTGAATGTGATGTACGTCACAACTGATCCGAATGACGATTTCTTCTCACCTGTGTCCTGTGCGCAACAGCCGGCAGCAGGCAAATTGACGCAGTTTTTAGTCATATATTTCAGACTGTTACAACAAACAGACGTTGAGAAATGAACCTCGGGTCGCCTGAATCCGGTGGAGAGTTGAAATTGGGCAACGCGGCGGCCTCGACGGGCAGTTTACTTTGAAGTAATAAAACTACGCTTTAACAAGGGCATATGCGGGATGTGCAGCGGGGGCTAGTGCGTCTTGCGGGGACTGATCTGAAGATCGGAACAATGCCTTGAAAACCGGTGTGGACCGAACCACACGCCGGAATGATCGCGTGAGCTGCGGGGCCGCCAGCGCGTAAGTGAGTAGGACGGCAGTATGCAAGGGACAGGCGGGAAATCTTGCCGGGTGAAAAACCAGGTGGCAGGAACGTCTTTAGGGGAACCAGCTGTGACGCTTGATGGTAAATCGCGTCCTGCACGGAAACTCAGCGCCCAGTTGCGCACGGGATTGATTGTGGCAGCAGCGGTTTCGGCCGTGGCAGCCTGCAGCACCGCGCCGCAGCAGCAGAAATCAAAATTCAGCCCGGAAAAATATGGTGTCAAAGGCAGCCCGAAAATGGTTGCTGAAGGCCAACCCGTGCCGAAGGGTGGCGGACGCTATATCGTCGGCAAGAAATACAAGATTGCCGGCAAGTGGTACTATCCAAAGGAAGATCCGGACTACAAGAAGACCGGCCTGGCTTCCTGGTATGGACCGACTTTCCACGGTCGCAAGACAGCCAACGGCGAGGTTTTTGACCGTAACTCCCTTACAGCTGCGCACACGACGATGCCGCTGCCGTCCTATGCCCGCGTGACGAACGTGGAAAACGGCCGCTCGATGATCGTTCGCGTCAATGATCGCGGCCCATTCCACGGCAACCGCGTGATCGACCTGTCTGAGCGCGCAGCAACGATGCTTGGCACCAAAAGCGCCGGCATCGGCAAGGTAAAGGTCGAGTACGTCGGTCGTGCACCGCTGCACGGACAGGACGAAGGCTTCCTTATGGCCTCTTATCGTGGCCCTGGTGCGGTCGAACCTGGCGCGACAATGCCGGGCACAATGCTGGCACAGGCCGAACCGCAGCAGGTTGCCCCTCAGCAAATCACGCCGCAGGTCACCTTCGGAGCTGTTCCGGCGCCAAGCGCACGTCCTTATCTGACCACCGCATCCACGACCACGGCTTTCCGTCCGAAACAGACCACGTTGACGGTTGCCTTCGATCCGGCACAGGCATTCGAAGCCGGCAAGCCGACAATCGAAGTTGCGTCCAACAACCGCTTCGAGCCGGTCGAATCGGCCTATTCCGCTCCGGGTCTTGCACCTGCGGAAGGAACACTCGGCGTGCTGCGCGTCCCGGCTCCGGGAACGTCCGCAGGTCTCGTGTCAGGCAGTGCAATTTCCTCATTTGCTGCGAACCGCCGAATTTCCGACGCGCATTCGCTGCTCTCAAATGTGGCCGACACGGGCCTTTCGATGCGTGAGCTGGTGGTCAAACTGGAAAACGACGGCTAATCGGCCCGGAACCCGGAGTAGGTCCGGCATCTTCCACACGCCGCGCCTGAATCTATAAATAGGGCAAGCGGTTCATGGCCTCCGCATATTCTGTATCCGGATTTTTGAAAGCGTCTCGTCGCCTTGTAGGGCGAGGGGCGCTTTCTGCTTTTTTTGTGGTCTCTGCGTTCGCTCTTCCAGGGAATGCAGCCGAAACCATCGTGACGAAAGCTCCGATGGCTTTCCTCTATGAGCCCGGCTCCGGCACAATCCTTTTTGCCAAGGAACCTGACCAGCCTTTCGCTCCCGGCGCTCTCGCCAAGGTCATGACAGCCGCAACGGTTTTCAAGGCAGTGAAAGAAGGCGATCTTTCGCTTGATCAGACTTGCAAGGTCAGCGAACACGCCTGGCGAACCGGCGGCGCTCCCTCGGGTCGTGGTGCCACAATGTTCGCCGCGATCAAATCCGATATCTCTGTAGAAGACTTGCTCAAGGGATTGCTGGTTCACAATGGCAACGATTCCGCCATCGTGCTTGCCGAATGTCTGGACGGGTCCGAAGAAGCGTTTGCTGTGCGCATGAACGAATTCGCGCAATCCATCGGCATGAAGAACAGCCGCTTCGGCAACCCGACTGGCTATCCGGAGGTCCCAAGCCAGACCACTGTCCGTGATCAGGCAAGGCTTGCGGAGTACATTCTGGAGAGCCACGCGGATCTTTATCCGATGTTCGCTATCCCGGAATTCACCTGGAACAAGATTTTCCAGCGCAACAAGAACCCCTTGCTCGGTGAAATCCGCAACCTTGACGGCCTCGGCGGCGGCAATGATGCAGAATCAGGATATTCCGGCCTCGGTTCGGTGGACAGGAATGGGCGCAGAGTTATTGCTGCGGTTGCGGGTCTTTCGTCGGACAAACACCGTCTTCAGACACTCAAGGAGGTCATCGAAGGCGCCTGGGAGTATTTTTCCGTTCAGACGTTGTTTTCAGCGGGCGATGTTGTTGCAGACGGCCGGGTGTTTGGCGGTGTGACCAGCAGTGTTCCGCTGGTGTCCGAGAAAAGCGTTGACGTGCTCCTGCCGCGAGGTGACACACTCGATTACAGGATACGCGTTATCTACAACGGACCGCTCCCCGCACCAGTCAACGCTGGAGAGCAGGTTGGCGAAATCCGGGTCATCGGCAAGGATGGGATCGTCTACCGCTCTCCATTGGTAACCGGTGGCGCTGTTGCGGAAGGCACCATGATCGGCAGGGCTCTGGACGGCCTGCAGGAGCTGCTGTTCGGCTGGATCGGGTAAACGGTGCACAAAGATTGCAATTGCTGCTAAAGCCGGTGACAAAGACCAACAAGAACTAGCGGAGCCGGGATAGGGTGCCAGGACATTTCATTACCTTTGAAGGTGGCGAGGGGGCCGGAAAATCGACCCAGATCGCCCGCCTGAAAACCTATCTTGAAGGTCTGGGGCTATCCGTTGTCGTAACCCGCGAACCAGGCGGCTCGCCAGGGGCCGAGAAGATCCGTGCAATGCTGTTGTCTGGCGGCGCAAAGGATCTCGGTCCTCGCGGCGAAGCAATGCTTTTTGCCGCGGCACGCGCGGACCATGTCGATACCACCATCAAACCGGCACTGGAGCGTGGCGACTGGGTTCTCTGCGACCGCTACGCCGATTCGACCTGGGTTTATCAGGGCGAGGCGGGCGTTGATCGCGACTATCTGAAACTGCTGGAAACGGCCGCTGTTGCCGGCATCTATCCCGACCTGACGATCCTCATCGACGTTCCGGTAGAAGTCGGGCTTGGACGTGTAGCGGAACGTTCTCGCACGGATGACAGCGGTGGCCCGGACAGGTTCGAAGGGGAAGAGCTCAAGGTTCATCAGCGAAGACGTGAGCTTTTTCTCGAACTCGCAAGAAGCGAATCCTATCGATTTGCCGTGATCGACGGTGCCAGGGAGCCTGCTGAGGTCGAAACGGCCATTCGCAATGCCGTGCAGGAAACCTTTGCCGGCGACCTGAATGAAGGCGGCGCATCGGGCGTCACTGCTGAAGAGGCGCACTGATGGCCCGTGCCAATGCACCGATCGACATTCCTGAAGTTGATGCTCTTCCTGGCTATCCGTTGCCCCATGAGCGGGACATCCTGATCGGACACACCAAAACGGAACAGGCTCTTCTGGAGGCCTACAGGTCCGAGCGACTTCACCATGCCTGGATCCTGGGCGGTCCGAAGGGGATCGGCAAGGCGACGCTTGCCTTTCGTTTCGCGCGTTTCGTGATCGCAAATCCGGACAGATTCGGACAGCAGGTTGCCGCCGCGCGCGACCTTGCGGTTGCGCCCGACCATCCAGTGTCCCGACAGCTGAAGGCAGGCGGGCATCCGAACATTCTGCATTTGCGTCGACCCTGGGACGAGAAATCCAAACGGTTCAAAGCCGACCTGCCGGTGGATGAGGTGCGCAGAACCGTTTCCTTCTTCGGTACCACAGCATCCGCCAAGGCCTGGCGGATCTGCATTGTCGATGCTGCGGACGACATGAACATCAGTTCCGCCAACGCGCTCCTGAAGATCCTTGAAGAACCACCGCAACGATGCCTGTTCCTGGTGCTGAGCCATGCACCAGGCCGCCTGCTGCCGACAATCCGGTCCAGGTGCCGGCGCCTCGATCTGGATCCCTTAAGCGAGCAGGAGGTTGGTCAGGGCCTGCAGGACCTGTCTGGCGGATCGGTTGCCTCGGCGGATGACCTTCGTGAACTCGCCCAGACAGCCGACGGCAGCTTGCGATCTGCCATCACATTGCTTTCGGGAGATGGTCTTGCAATAGCCAAGGGCGTTCGTCAGCTCGCCGACCGTCCGCAACAGCTCGACCTGGCCGCTGCGCATGCTTTGGCGGACCTGGTGGCCGCACGCGGCCAATCCGACAATTGGGAGAGCTTTCAGCACATCGTTCAGATCTGGCTGCATGACCGTATGCGCCGGGATCTTGGCAAGGGTGTGCGTGACGCACACGGGATCGTCGAGATCTGGGAAAAAATGAACAAGGCGATCCGGGATGCGGACGCGCTCAATCTCGACAAGAAACAGGTCGTGCTGGATTTTTTCTTCGGTTTACGCGCAACCTGACCCGTCAAAGCCCGTCAGGCGGCAACACAGATTGGAAATCGTCACGAGCGAGAGTTCGTGACTTGGGCAAGCCCCGATTCTCTTGTTAAAAGGCGGCAACAACACCTATATGCGCCATACCGATCAAACTCATTTGGATCCTCAATGCTTGTCGACAGCCACTGCCATCTCGATTTCCCGGATTTTGAAGGTGAACGTGCCGATCTGATCGCGCGGGCCAAGGCGGCCGGCGTGGAACTGATGGTTACCATCTGCACCCACATCCGCAAGTTTGACCAGGTTCTGGCAATCGCCGAGGAATATCCGGAAGTCTATTGTTCCGTTGGCACCCATCCGCACAACGCCGGCACGGAGCGCGGCATACCAGCCGATGAAATCGTGCAATTGGCGAACCACCCCAAGGTGGTCGCCATCGGCGAGGCCGGTCTCGATTACTTCTATGACAAGGCTCCGCGCGATGCACAGGCGGAAGGCCTTCGCATCCACATAGAAGCCGCACGGCGCACCGGCTTGCCATTGGTCATTCATTCACGCGACGCGGATGACGATATGGCAGCCATCTTGCGCGAAGAAATGGGGAAGGGGGCCTTCCCGGCCCTGCTGCATTGCTTTTCGTCCGGCCGAGAGCTTGCACTGACCGGAATAGAGCTTGGCCTTTATGTGTCCTTTTCCGGAATTTTGACCTTCAAGCGCTCGGAAGAGATCCGTGACATTGCCCGTGAATTGCCGGCTGACCGGTTGTTGGTGGAAACCGACGCCCCATATCTCGCACCGCAGCCGAGACGCGGCAAACGCAACGAACCAGCCTATACAGCGATGACCGCAGCGGTTCTGGCGGAAACCAGGGGCGTTTCGGAAGAAGAGATAGCTCGGCAGACCACAGAGAATTTCTTCAGGCTCTTCAGCAAGGTGCCTCGTCAGAACCTGCAGACAAAAGCAATTGCTTCATGACCTTGACGCTGACCATTCTAGGATGCGGCTCTTCCGGAGGCGTGCCGCGTGTCGGCAATGATTGGGGCGATTGCGATCCCGGTGAACCGAAGAACCGCCGCAGCCGCTGTGCGCTTCTTGTGGAAAAGCGTGTGGATAACGAGTGCACAACCGTGTTGATAGACAGCGGACCCGACATCAGATCGCAATTGCTGGCTGCCAACGTCAATCACCTGGACGCGGTTGTCTATACACATTCGCATGCCGATCATCTGCACGGTATCGACGATTTGCGGGCCTTTTGGGTGCAATCCGGCAAAAGAGTTCCCGTCTATATGGACGAAGCGACAAGCGCGAGGGCACTCACAGCATTCAGCTACTGCTTTGAAACACCGGCAGGCTCCAACTATCCGCCAATTCTGGAACGCCGTGATCTTCGTCCGGATACACCAGTCACCATTGACGGAAATGGCGGTCCGATCACCTTCGAACCTTTCGAGGTTGTCCACGGAGAGATCAATGCGCTCGGATTTCGCGTTGGTGACACAGCCTACATTCCAGATGTCTCGGACATTCCGGACAACAGCCTCAACCAATTGAAACACCTGGATCTTCTGATCCTGGATTGCTTGCGCCGCAGACCGCATCCAAGCCATTTCTGTCTGGAGGATGCGCTGTCCTGGACTTCCAGAATTGCTCCCAAACGCACCATTTTCACCAATCTTCACAATGACTTGGACTACAAAGTCCTGTCAGCGGAACTGCCTGAAACCATAGAACCTGCCTATGATGGTATGCTCCTGTCCGTTGAAGACACAGGCACAGGCAAAGAAAGCGCTCTAACCACCGATGGCTGGTAAGCCACGCTACAAACAACCGACGGAAGATCGGCTGATCAAGTCTGCGCTTCATTACCTGGAACGCTATGCGACATCGGCCGCCAATCTTCGCAAGGTTCTTGAACGCAAGGTTTTGAAAGCCTGCATGAGCCTGGAGCTCGATCCGGCCGACTATGCCGACCTGATTGATGCGGTCGTTGAAAAATGCGTTCTGACGGGTCTCGTCAACGACAAGACCTACGCGGAAACCAAGACTGCCGGGCTGCGGCGCCGCGGTGGCTCAACGCGAAAAATCGAAGCTCAGTTGGCTGCCAAAGGCGTTGACAGAGAAACGATACACACGGTGCTGGCACAAGACGAACGCAGCGACGAGGAAGCCGCTCGGATCTTCGCAAGACGCAGGCGGCTTGGTCCATACAGAACGACACGAACGCGAGATGACCGGCGCGACAAGGATCTGGCTGCAATGTGCCGGGCGGGCTTTTCCTTTGAAATCGCTCGCAAGGTGATCGACGCGGACGACAGCGATTGATCTTTACGACAGCACGACTGAGGCGCAGAATGACGCTCCGCAACACAAACTGACTGGCAACGCCAAACGGATCCATCACTAAGGCATTGGCAAAGCGAGGCAATCACGCCTTGTTATAAATGTTCCATAATATTGATTATGCGAATTAGTGATATAGCAGGGTGCGCGCTATTCCCAAGTGCGACTTCTGTTTGAAACCAATAGGTTATCAAACAGGAGGATTGTGTCATGGGATCAAAATACAGCCACCTGACGCTGGAGGAGCGCCGCAAGATTGAA